>NZ_JTAK01000004.1:0-680030 GCF_000806415.1 Pseudomonas flexibilis | reverse complement strand
GGCCATACGGCTGTTGAGGCACCGGTTCCCGGCCCAGGCGCGGCAGGGAAAGGACGCATCGCCGATGGTAGTGTGGGGTCTCCCCATGTGAGAGTAGGTCATCGTCAAGCACCTAAAACCAAAACCCCAATCCGCAACCGCGGGTTGGGGTTTTGTATTTTTCAGCTCACTGAAGCCTGGCGATCAGCTTGGAGAGCAGAGAGTGCTGAGTAGTCTTCCCCCAGGCTTCATGCAACTGACGAGCGGAACAGCGCTGGTTCGGCAGGCTGGAGATCGCACGGTTCAGCACTTTCCAGAGGCTTGTCGGCATTTGCGCAGGCTGGCGGAGTGGTTCGTTCTTCAGGCGCGCACCGCTTAGCTCCAGTAGCACACAGCCCAGCGAGTAAACATCCGCCGCGCTGCTGGCGGGCTCACCTTGCAAGATTTCCGGAGCGGCGTATCCGGGGGTCCAGGCTTTGAAGTGCTCTCGGTCAAGTTGTGGAAGCTGGTCCTGAGAACAGTGTCCGAGGCCGAAATCGAACAGACGAACACCCTCCTTGCCCGCCAGAATATTGCTGAGTTTGATGTCCCCGTGAACGGTGCCCCGCTCATGACAATGGGCGACCGCAGCCAGCACGCTGCCGCCGATGCTGTGGATATCGCTCCATGCCAGGCCCTGTGGTTGGCGAAGGAGCAATTGATCCAGCGTGATGCCCTCGAGTAGTTCCATGACGATGAAGGGGTGCTCGCTTGCCGGGTCGATATCGAAATGCAGCACCCTGATTACATTGGGATGCTTCAGGCGCACCGTGCGAGCGAACTCGCTGTGCAGGAGGGTCGGCGCGTCGGGGTATTCGGCGCACTCATTGTTCAGGGTCTTGATCGCGATCAGCGGGCAGGGATCTCCCAGCTGTTCACGTAGCAGGTCTCGCGCTCTGAAGACGGCGCCCATGCCACCTACACCGAGCAGTCGTTCCACCCGATAGCGATTGCATAACAGGTCGGGTACTGGCGGCAGGCATGTCGATCGCGGCTCCGTCTTTTTCGCGGTCGACTGCGCAAAGGCGAAATAGGTCATTTCCGGCTCAATGATGCTCGTCATTGGCGGACTCCCGATGGCATCTTGCGGACCACCACGGCACTCAGATTGTCGCGCGCCGGGCCCTGCATAACGAAGTCGATCAGAAGATCTGCCGCCCGCTTCGGTGTCGGCGCCTTCAACGCCGCACCGAGTACCGCAGCCGGCGATGCCTGATGGATGCCATCACTGCACAGTAGGAAGCAATCGCCCGGGCGGACGTCGAACTCCACTGTGTCCAGTTCCAGATCGTTCGTTGCGCCCACGGCGCGGGTCAGTGCTTGGGAGGCTGGATGCTGGGCGGCCTGTTCGGCGCTGTATCGGTGTCTGTCGATCAGTTGCTGGGCCAGCGAGTGATCTCGCGTCAGCTGAAAGAGCCGCTGGTCCCGCCAGAGGTAGCATCGGCTGTCGCCTGCCCAAAGGCAGGCCCCGCGTACTCCTTCGACCAGCAGCACGACCACGGTACTGCCCATGATCGAATCCTGCTGATCGGCCGCCAGGGTCAGATCCTGGCTCAGCCGCTGATTCAGTCCGACCAGCTCGGTACGCACCTGGGCAATGCGCTGTTCAAGCGTGCCGTTCAACTGCAGTGCCGACAGTCCCTCGATGATGCTGCGGCTGGCCAGTGCCCCATTGGCATGCCCACCCATGCCGTCGGCAATGGCCCACAGACCCTGATCAGCGGCCGCCAGCAGCGCATCCTCGTTGCGCTGGCGTACCTTGCCGGTTTCGCTGCGCGCCGCGCTCTGCCATCCGCTCATTACAGGACCGCCGGCAGCTTGAAGCTGCGCAACAGCGACGGATCGAAGGGATTAGGCGAGCGCTGGCTGTGCAGCAGATACTGAGCGCGGCGTTCTTCCAGATGCGCCTTGAGCAGAAGCACATCCCTCCCGCTGTGGTGCTCCACCTGCAACTGATCGATCAGGCGGAACAGCGACCAGTGACCACTGTTCTTCTCCACGGCGAGGCGGCGGCCCCCGATCTCCTCGATCAGCACACTGGCCCTGCCGTCCAGGGTATGGTCTGGCCAGCGGAACGAGGTTTGCGCGATCGGACCATGGCGGTACTCGTGCTGCTGATTGCCCAAGCGGAACTCCGCGCGGCGCATGTTCGAATCGAGCAAATAAGATTCCAGCTTGAACTGCAGGCTGGGCTCCTCGGGATTATCGGCGAAGAAGCTGCGGCGGATGTCCTCCGCCTTGCCCAGCTGAGCTAGGAAATGCGGGGAAATGGGCAGGCCACGACCATCGACCAGTCGCAATTTCAGTTGGTTGCCGCTGCCGGTCACGAAGGGGCGCACATAGCCCTCGAAGAAGCGGTCAGCCACCCCCTTGCTCTTGAAAAACTCGCGGAAGTCGGCCAGGGAGACTTCGCTCTGGCTACGGGCCTCGAACGGGTAACGCTGCCTCAGGGCGCCCTGGTAGAAGGCGTACAGCTCGGCCTGGTAGCGCTGGTTCAGGTGGTGCTGGGCTTCGCTGAGGATCAGCATCCAGCTGTCATCGGCCAGCAGTTCCAGCCAGCGCCCGATCGGCTTGGGCATCCGCGCCGCATTGCTGCGCAGCTGACTGAGGGCGTCGCTACGGCCGTTCATGCGCTGGCGAGCCAGTTCGAATGCGGTCTGTTCCGGCTGGCTGGCCTGAGCCAGTGTGCTGAGCAGGGTGTGCAGATCATCCAGGGCCTGCAAGCTGTTGGCGAGTTCGGGACCGGCTGCGCCGTCGCCGTCCAGCAGCCGATGCAGGGGCGCGAAGTGGCGTTCCATGGCCTTGCGAGCACTGTCCGGTACGGCGCTGGCGAGCGGTGTACCCAATGCTGTGGCGGCGGACAACAGCTCGCCGGCGGTTGCCGTGCTTGCCGCCAGCCCACTGAATAGCGTGTTTTCCCGTAGCTGAACCAGCAGCTGCAGCAGCGGCGAGCTGGGCGAGCCCAACCCGGCGACCAGACGTGCCCCCTGCGCGGCATTGCCCACGGGCTCTGGCTCCATTTGCTCCAGCGCCTGCGACCAGTGGTAGGCGTAGTCGCGGAAGTACAGCTGCTCCACGTCGGCCAGCAGGCGGCCCAGATCATGCGGACTCAGGCCCGCGCTCTCACCCAGCACCCAGTTGTCGCGCAGGATCTCCTCCATTCGGCGTGGCCCTTGGGCGAGCAGGTAGTGTCGATAGCCGCGTTGGGTGTAGAGGCCGGGTATGGCATGGTCGCTGCCATTGAGCAGGGTGGCCTGCGGGCCGAGATGCTGGTGGAAGCGGTACTCTGGCAATTGCTGGGCCTGTTCGCGCAGTGCGCGGTACACCACTTCGGCCAGCGACTCGCTGCGCAGCGTCTGGCGAGCCTGGGCCACCAAGGCCGCGTCGATCGGTTGTGCGGCAAACGGCTCGGCCAGCAAACGTTGAAAGTGACCGTTCAGGGCTGCCTGTACGGTCGCCTCCCCCGGGTGGCGCCGTGACCACTCCGCCGCCAGCCGGTCGGCGAGGAAGCCGGCGTCCCGCCGCTCGGGCAGATTGAGCATCAGGTAGGCGCGCAGGCTGGCCAGCAGGGCATCGCGGTCTGTCCGCTGCACCAGCTGTGTTTCCAGAAGCTGGCGCACCCGAGGCAGCAGCAGGCGTTCCAGGTCACGTCGATAGTTGTCGGTCACCACCGGCTCCGCCTGGCTGCGCTGGTACAGGCCGCCGCGCTGCACCAGGGGCACCTCGCTGCTGTCGGGGAAAACCTGGGTAGCGGCATGACTGATGTCCAGTACTTCCAGCAGGCGATGGATGTCGTCATGGGCGTCCAGTTGCTCGCGGGCGGGCAGCAGGCTGTCGGCAGTCTGCCGCAGACGCTCGAGGCGAGCCTGGTTGTCCGAGAAGGCGTTGGCCCAGAGGACGGCCATTGCCAGCACACTGCCCAGCGCCGCGGCATAAAGCCCTCGTTGCCCCCAGGCCATGCGCCGCGCGGTCTGGCCGTCGAGGCTGGCCAGCGGCGCCTCGGGGAAGATCACCTTGGCAAACAGATCATGGATGAAGCGGGGCTTGCCGGTGTGCAGGCTGGGCAGCAGGCTGCCGGCCAGACCGAGCTGCTGGCCAATGCCGAGGGTCACCGGATCGAGCCCGCCCGCCAACTGCGGTGCACTTATGAAATAGAGGCCACGCAGCTGGCTGGCCCGCTGGTAGCGATTGCCGGCGAAGGCCAGCTCGACGAACAGGCACAGCTGCTCGCCCAGCTGGCCAAGCTGATGGGGAAAGTCGAGGATGCGCCCGCGCCGCACCGTATCCCGCTCTTGATGCATGCGTGGAATCACCTGGTGATTCAGCCGTCGCAGCAGTGTTTCGAGTTCCGCGCGTAGGGTCGCCTGCTCGGTGGCGGACTGCCCCGGACGGAAGGTCATGCCCAGTACCTGGTCGGCCTCCTCGCGTGACAGCTGATCGAAGGACTCGGCGAAGCCCGGCACCTTGTCCGCCTTGCCGAGCACCAGGTACACCGGCACGTCGACGCCCAGTTGCTGATGAATCTCCTGCAGGCGCTGGCGGGTCTGGCGCGCTAGGTATTCAAGCGCCAGTTCGTCGCCGCTCTGCAGCACATCCACCGGCAGGTTCACCAGCACGCCATTGAGCGGCCGGGTGCGACGCCGGCGCAGCAGGTGCAACAGCGTCTGCCAGCCCAGGCTGTCCACCGCCGGGTCGGGTTGGCTCAGATAGCGGCCGGCCGTGTCGATCAGCACCGCCTGTTCGGCGAAGTACCAGTCCGCGTACAGGGTGCCGGCGACTTCCCGAGTCAGACGCTGCTCCGCGCCCTGATTGAGCGGGAACTCCAGTCCGGAGAAATCCAGCAGGCTGGTCTTGCCGCTGCCCTGCGGGCCGATCAGCAGGTACCAGGGCAGCTCCTCGCGCCATTTTCCGCCGTGCCCCTTGAGCGTGCGCAGGGCCTCGCGATAGCGATGGCGCAATTCGGCCTGCTCCTCGCCGATGAGGCTTTGCTGACGTAGCGACTCCTGGGCTTGCTCGGCGCTCTGCGCGCGGCGCTGGCGCTGTTTGCCGCGCCAGTCGGCGAACGCCAGGGCCAGCCCCCACAGCAGCACCAGCAGGCCGATGCTGGCCAGACGGCTGAGCGGCGAGGCCCAGAAGCGCTGCTCGGCAATCGCCAGCAGCGGGCCGACGAACCAGATCAGCAGGCTCGCCAGCAGCACCAGCAGCAGGCTCCAGACCCAGGTCCGCGCCAGGAAACGGCCGATCCGGGCCGCGTATTGCTTGATGTCCATGTCACTTCATCCCTGACTGCGTGGAAAACTCAATTGCCGCGTCCGTGCCCAGGTAGGGCTGCAGCGCGTGGTCGCGCTGCGCCCCCAGCGCCCAGGCGAAGCTCACATACAGCACGCCCAGGCAGGCCACGGCGGCCAGCGCCACCTTCCAGGCCGGCACGTTGAACAGCGGCCGCCGCTGGCCGCCCGTCAGTCCCTCCCAGTGCGGCGAAAGCTCGCGCGGCACATCGCCGTGCAGCTGGCGAATCTGCCGGTACAGCCCGTCGCGTACCGCCTCCAGCTCGAGCATGCCGCGCGGCAGCACGCGATAGCGGCCCTCGAAGCCCAGCGCCAGGCACAGGTACAGCAGTTCGAGCATGGCCAGGTGCTTGACCGGGTTGCGCGCCAGGCGTTCGAGCAGCTGGAAGACCTTCTCACCGCCGAAGGTCTCGTTGTGAAAGCCGCTCAGCAGGCTCAACTGCGACCACTCGCCGGCCACGCCCCAGGGCGTGGTCACCACGGCTTCGTCCAGTACGCTGCACAGTACGTAGCGGGCCGCCATCACCTGCGCGCTTTCCACGCCGTCCTGCAGGGCGCGGTACTCGAACTGGCGGATGGCGGCGCCCAGTTGCGCCTGCAGCGCGTGCAGGTCTTCGCCGTGCGGATTGCTTCTGATACGTACTGCCTCGGACAGCAGCGGCGCGGCCGCCGCCACCAGCGGGTTGAGGCTGACGCTGAAGGACTCGGCCGGCCGCACGCGCGCGGCGAAGACCATGCGCGCCTCCAGCTCGTCGTACCTGGGGGTGGCCCCGGCGTCGCTCAGCAGGCTGTCCGCCGCCGGCGGCTGGCCGTTGTGGCTGAGCACGACCGTCCTGTCGCTCGCTGTGTAATCCATCTCTCTCAATCCCTGATCGCCCAGAATTTCAGTTCCAGCCCGGTGAATTCACCGGACGCATGCAGCGCGAAGCCGCCCGAACGCTTCATCTGCTCCTGCTCGTCGGGGGTCAGCTCCAGCGCGAAGTAGGTCTTGCCGGCATGGAAGGGGATCTGCCGTGGCGCCACCGGCAGCGGACGCAGGCGGATGCCCGGCAGGTGCAGGTTGACCAGTTGGCGGATGTGCTCGACCGGGCCGATCTTCAGATGCGCCGGCAGGCGCGTGCGCAGCGACTCCGAATCGCACTCGGCGCTGGCGGCCAGCACGAACACCGCGCTGTCCAGCAGGCTGGCATCGTGCAGCGGCGTCACCTGAATGCCGTACTGCCGCTGCTGCAGCGGCAGCTCGATGGCGTGCTGCTCGAGCACCATCGACAGCACCTGGCGCAACGCGTCCAGCAACTGATGGAAGCTGGCGCCCTGGTCGCCATGCTGGTAGCGGCCCTCCAGGCGCGGGCGTTTGCTCTCGGCTGAGAAGGTCGCCAGCTCGCCGAAGAGGCACAGCAGTTCCCGGTAGATCTGCACAGGATGCACCTGATCGACGCCCAGGTAATGGCGCAGCAGCGGCTCGTAGCGGTTGATCAGCTGCAGCATCATGAAATCCCCCACCTCCGCGCCGCCCACCTTGCCGGTGACGCGGATGCGCTCGGCCAGGGTGTCGCCCCGGTGCGCCAGCATGGTGATCACTTCCTTGAGGCAGGACAGCAGGTAATCGCTGGCATGGAAGTGCAGGAAGCTGGGGATGAACGCCGCATCCAGGCTGATCACGCCGTCGGGCGTGGTATCCAGTACCTGGCACACCTTGAGCTTCACGAACAGCGCGTCGTTGTGCTGATCGCCCAGCTGCAGGCGGAAATCCGGCTGGCCGCAGCCGACCTGGCCGAGGCCATTGTCGCCGGCGTTCGAGTCGGCCAGGTCGCGTTCCAGGGTGACGAAACGCGCCAGCACGTCCTTCTGCTCGGCCCGGCGGCTTTCGATGTGATTGCCGGTGGCCAGCGGCAGGGCCACATAGACCGGCGTGCCGGTGGTGTTCGGCGCGATGTCCAGCACCAGCGGCGGCTGCTCGGGGCCGATGTCGAACAGCGTGCCGTCGGGCAGCAGACCGCTGGCCCGGCTCAGCACCAGCTTGCCCATGTTGAGGAACTGCCGGTCGATCTCCAGGCCGAAGAAACCCCACGGATAGTGCCCCAGGCGCTGGGTGCGGCTCTTCAGCTGGTGGTCGTGATAGCGGTCGTTCTGCTGGAAGTGCTGCGGCTTGAGCAGCATGCCTTCCTGCCAGATCACCTTGTCCAGGGCCATGTCAGTCGTCCTCCGGCTCGGGGGTATCCAGGCGCCGCACGCCCTGGTCGTCGAGATGCAGGCGCACCTTGTGCAGCGCCTGCTCCTCGAGCGGAATGACCTGGCGCCAGCGGGTTTCCTGCAGGTCGCGATAGGCGGCCAACACGCCGACGTAGCGGCTGCCGGGCTGCACGTGCACCTTCAGCGCACGCCAGCTGCCCGGGCGCAGCTCGAACTCTTCCTGGGTGACGAAATCCGGCGCCAGCGCCTGGCGCGGGTTCTGGTAGAGGGCGAAGAAATCCGCGTTCTCGAAGGCCGCCGGATGGCGCAGCTCGATCAGCCGCACCACGATCGGCGACGGCCGGCCGCCGAGATCGGGGTTCAGGCTGTTGCTCGCGGTGGCGAACATATCCAGCTTGGTCAGCGACGAGGAGCAGCCGCCCAGGCACAGCAGGGCGCCGAGCAGGACCAGGGGAGCGAGGCGAAACATGGACATCATCCTTGCGAGTCGGTGTTCAGGGTGGCGATCAGACGGACCTGTTCTTCATAGGCTTGAGCGAAGTCACGGGCGAACAGGCGCTGGCCCCAGTCGCCGTTCTGGTCCAGTTGGCGATGCTCGTGGCAGTACGCGCGCCAGCGGCTGCCGGCCGTGACCGGCCAGGGCTTGCGTTCATGGTCGCTGCGCGCGGCGATCCGCTGCGGTGCGAAGTGCTCGAACATGGCCTGCACCGCGGCGCGGCTGGCGGCCAGCATTGCCACCTGATGGGCCTGCAGGTCACGGAAGGCGTTGGCCACCGCCTGCTCGCCCTTCAACTGGCCGGATTTGGGGGCGCGCAGCAGGGCCTGCATTGCTTCCTCGCTGTTGACCGCGTGCTTGAGCGGGTTGTTGCCGGCGCTCTGCACGGTGGTCTGTTGCAGGCGCAGTTCGCCCTTGAGCTCGCTGCGGGTGCGCAGGCTCTGCTGCAACTGACCGACACACTGGCGCAGCAGGCGGGCGGCCTGCAGTGCCACGGCCTGACGGGCCGGTTCGTCGAACGTCTCCAGCGGCATGCCCAGCGCTTCGCCCAGCTGCTGCCAGAAATCATCCCGGCTCGCACGGACCGGCGCCGGCGTAGCGGCTGGCGTGGCGGCGGTCGCCGGCACCAGCCGCGGCACCAGCAGGCTTTCCGCCTCCACGGCGGCGTAGTCCCGCTGCGGCGCCTCGCTGGCGGCGAGGGACAGCGACAGATCGAGGTCATGGGCCGCCGTTTCCGCTGCCGTGGCGTCCAGCCCGGCCAGCGGGTCAAGCTCCAGAAAGGCATCGTCCGGAATGATGCTGGCGCTCGTCAGCAGCGCGTCCTCCTCCATCCCGGGCACCAGGCGGGCACGAATCTCCACATCGCCCAGGCAGAAGATGGCGCCATGTTCGATCTTCTGCGGCACACCCTTGATCAGGCTGGCGCCGTTGTCCTTGAGGCGGATGCCGTTGCTGCTGGTGTCGGTGAGGAAATAATCACCGTCCCGGTGAGTCACCCGGGCATGTCGCCCCGAGATGACCCGCTTGCTGTCGGCAATCACCCAGTCGCAGTCCGCCGCCCGCCCGATCACGCCGCCGCGCGCGGTGAAGCGGGCGCTGGAGGCCGGCCCGGCCCCGACCCTTTCGAAAACCAGTTCCATGGTTTGCACTCCCTTACTTGCGTTGAGCCGCCTGGGGTTCGCCCAGCGGGCGGTAGTCGCTGTCGCTCCAGCGCGGGTTGGCGCAGCCGGCGAGGGTCAGCACGGCTAACAGCCAGACGATTGAACGTGCGCGTATCGACATGGGATTCCTCCTTGAATGGATGAGCGGCTACCAGGAGCCATAGGGCACTCCGTGCCGCTCGATATAGGCTTTGGAAATTTCGTTGAGCGGGCGGTGTTTTCCGCCGGACTTGCCGCCGTAAGGTCCGACCTTGCTGACCGAGGCCTGGTAGCGGGTGATTTCGATATCGCTCAGGCAGGGGCCGGTCAGCCACGCCTTGACGATGCCGCCGGGCGCCAGGCCGAGAGTGATGCTGTCGCGGTACAGCCCATCGACCTCCTGGCCATCGAATTGGCAATAGGCCCGGTGCGGCTTGAGCATTTCCTCATGCACCCACTCGGGAATGCGGATGCGGGCGTTGTAGGTCTGGGGTTCAACCAGCGACTGCCAGGTTACGAAGATCAATTCGGGCAGGTCGATGCCGGTCATATGGCGGCCGGAGCCGAGGCCGACCTGTTTGGGCCACCCAGCGGGCTTGCCGTTCAGCAAGGGCGGGCGGCGCATGGAACTCACCCCCCCGGACACGTCCTCGTATACCCAGCCGTGGCGGTCGACCACATCAATGTGCTCCACCCAGGTGTCCATGTAATCGGGGGCCATAGTTCCGACAAACCAGGCGTCGTAGGGAAGATCGGGGCGGCTGGGCAGGTTTGAGCAGCCCGCGAGCACGCAGGCTAGGAGTAGCCAGAGGGGTTTCATGCTGGGTGGTCCTTCTGAGGTTGGTTGCCGTAAACCAGGCGGCCTTTCGGAGCGGGCTTGTTGATTAGCAGGCCCTTGAGGGGTGTCCAATGCGCGGATAGGTGGATGTAGCGAGCGTACAAGTGGCGCTCCTCCTCAAACGACAGGTTGAGGGCGGAGCCTTGTGCCGCAGCCAGAAGTTTTTGAGCAATGGCACCCAGATCGGCCGAAATCGCAAGGCGGGTATCGGCTGGGTCCAGTGGCTCCAGTGGGACGTCATTTGCGGTGGCGATCTGGTGCATGGCCTGCAAATACACTCGCGCCAGCTCACCCCTGACCTGGCGGTTCACTTCCAACAGCACCAGATGCCGCTCGGAACTGGCCGTCGAGCGCTGGCGCGAGGGCGACAGCGGTCGGGTGCCGATGCGCAGGGAGCCGGCCGGCAATCCTTGCAGTTCCAGTTGCTCGGCCTCGGCGAGGGCTTCCTGCCAGGCTTTGCTCTGCTCGGGCGAGCGGCCCCAATAAAGCAATACGGGTCTGGGTTTGCCGATCAGCAGCCTTTCGGTCATCAGCGGCGGATAGCCACCGCCGATATCCGAATGGGCGCCCGGCAACTCGATCTCCTGATGACCTGGCGCAACGCTGTTGAGTGCAAAATTCCAGCGCTTCTCGTCACGGGCGGTCAGGTGCACCACCTTGCGCGCGCAATCGGGGGGCAGATACAGATTGAGTCCCGGATTGTCATCGTTGGCCGGGCTGAAATCGCCCTCCAAGGGGGCCACCAGGGCGGCCACGGTATCGAACAGGCCGATGAAGTTGAGGCGTACCCGGTTCCAGCTGAAGTCGGGAGCAAAGCCGGCAGTCTGGGGGCTAAGCAGCCCGGCGAGCACGCCTTTTTCAGCCTTGAGCACTTCGTTGGCGAAATGCCGGGCGGCGGCGCCGCCGCGGCTGAAGCCGAAGATGTCGAACTCAACTGCGTCGACCAGGAGCGCGGGATTTTTTCTCAACAAGTCCCGCAACTGGCGGCTGATGTGCGTGGGGCTGTCTTGCACCCTGGCCAGCACGCCGGTTGTCCCGCCCCCGGTGCCCTGGCCAATCAGTGAGTCCGCATCACCGCTGGTTGTACCGATACCTTCCAGATACGCCTTGATGCACGCCGAGGTCTCGCCCGCACTCAAGGCGCGGTTGGCATCGTCCTGATACAAGCGAAACAGTTCAGCCACATTGCTGTGGGCATTGCCGTAGCTGTTATCCGGCGTGCGACGAAACACGCCGTTTTCATCCGGGTCGTCAAAACCGAACCTGCGGCAATAGTCGATGGCGCCCTGCAGCGTGTCTGGATCGAGCAGCGTCTGGTCATCCCGACGGCATTGTTCGGTCAACCCGGAATTTGCTGTGTTGTTTCCAGTGCCATCGAAAAACACGCCAATGCGCAACGTGATGCGCTGCTCGGCGGTTTCTTCCGGTTGCACCCGCTCCTCTTCCTGCGCTTCGGTTTCTTCTTCCAGTGACTCGGCTTCCTCTTCTTCCCAGCGCGCTTCCTGCGCTTCGATCTCAGGCTGCGAGGCGGGAGGTTGAGCGGGGGCCTGCAGTGATTTGCTGGGCTGCGCCGTCCCTGGAATGCTCGCCAGCACCGGCATCAGAACCTGCGCGCCGGAGCCGTGGCCCGCATTGCCGCCCGAGTTGAGGCGAATCTGCACGCCGCTCAGGCTCACGCCGGAGGGGTCGAGTTTCAGCCAGCTGCCCCCGGCGGCGAGGCTCATTTCCTGGTCGGCATCGATAACCAGCTTCTTGCCCGCGAACAGATGGATTTCTCGCCCCGCGTCGACGAACCGGCCTTCGCCGACCTTCACATGCTGGCTGGCGCCCACGGTCAGGTGATCATCGGCCTTCAGCTCGGTCATGCGAGCCTGATGGACCAGGCGGTGCTCCTCGCCCTGCACCTCCAGAAGACAATTGGCACCGATATGCTCATGCTGCTCATGGCCCACGTAGAGATGATGGTCATGGCCGATGTGCTGCTCCCAATCGCGTTGCGCGTGCAGGTAGATCTGCTCCGCGTCCTTGCGGTCATCGATGCGTACCTCGTTGAAGCCTTCGCCACCGGGTGTGCTCTGGCTTCTGAACACGCTGCGGGTCTTGTGCTCCGGGAGGGGATAAGGAGCCGGAAGCTCCGCGTGGTAGAGGCAACCGGTGACCAGTGGCTGGTCGAGATCACCTTCGAGAAAACTGACCAGTACCGACATGCCCACCCGCGGCACAGCCAGGGCGCCGTAGCGGTCACCCGCCCAACCGGATGCGACCCGCAGCCAGCAGGAGCTGTGTGCGTCGTTCTGGCCGTCACGGTCCCAGTGGAACTGCACCTTGATCCGGCCCAGCGCGTCGCAATGAATCTCCTCGCCTACCGGCCCGCATACCACGGCGCTCTGGACTCCTGGCAGTCGCGGCCTGGAAAGTGCCTGGGGGCGGAACGGGGTATCCCAGGGTGTCGCCTTGAAGCGGTTGCGGTAGCCCGGAATGGCCCCGTCGCGCACCGCATCGCCATAGGCTTCCAGTACCTGTGGCTGACGCCCTTCGTGTTGTATTTCGGTGAGCAGCCACAGCTGGTTCCAGTCCCGGCGGGGATGTTCCTGCAGGTCGAGAAAATAACCGCTGGCCAGCTGCGGCTGATCGCTTTCGCCCTGGGCCAGCACGACATCATGGAGGTGTGCTTCCAGAGCACGTTGAGCCAGTTGGCGCCCGCGATCCCGGTCGCGGAATCCTCCCGGATAGCGATAGTCCTCGCGCTGCCCGCGTTGCGCGGTGCTTTCCAGGTGCAGGCGGGGCTGCAGGAAATCGTGATCGCGCAGGGCCACCGTCTCGGTGCGCGACTCCAGGCGCACCGAGAACGCCTGGATGGTGGGCTTCCCGCATGCCTGGCCCGAACCCGGGACATAGGGGGCCGGCTGGCCGAGGCAGGGAAAGGCAGTCTGATCATCGCCAAACACCAGCCGGTGGCCATCCGTGCTGTGTTCGAAGTGATAGTGCAGGCCTTCCTCGGCACACAGGCGCTGCAGGAAATCGAGGTCCGTCTCGGCGTACTGCACGCAGTACTGGCGCGCCGGGTAGTGGCTGCCCAACTGGAAGCCCCGGCGATCAGCCGGAATACCATGCTCGTCGAGCAGCGTTTCCAGGATCTGCGGGACCGTGCGCTCCTGGAAGATGCGGCAGTTGCGGCGCAGGGCGAGCCGCAGCAGGTGGGGTCCCAGGTCGAGTCGATAGTGACTCAGCGCCGGGCTGCACGCCGTCTGCTCGATGCGTTGCACCAGGCCGTGAATGCCCCTGCCCTGCGCCGTATCCAGGCACAGAAAGGCTGGCTGCTGCAGCAGCGCCGCGAAATCCACATCAGGGTTGGGGCTGACCAACTCCAGGCTGAAGCGGTAGGGCTGGCTGACGCCTTCGTGTCCGACGAAGGCGAGTACCTGCAGGTCGTCGGCACCATTGGCAAGGTGCAGGGTGAAATCGGGGTGGGCCATGACTCCTCCGTGACTCACAGCCGCGCCGGGCCGATGCCTAGGCGTTCCATGCGATACAGCAGCGTGCGGCGCGGCAATCCCAGCTCCCGAGCCGCCTGGCTCTGGTTGCCGCCGGTGCGGCGCAGGCAGTCGAGGACCAGGCTGCGCTCCACCTGCTCCAGGCGCTCGCGCAGGGTCTGGGCGGTGCGCGGACTCGCCGGGGCCAGGTTGAGATGCTCCGGCCGCAGCTCGTTGCCCTCGCAGAGCAGCACGGCCCGTTCGACCAAGGCCTTGAGCTCGCGCACATTGCCCGGAAAGTCATGCCCGCTCAGTGTGGCCAGGGCATCCTCGCTCCAGCGGGAGGCATTGCGCTGCAGGAAGGCGCAGGCCTTGTCGGTGAAGTGCCGGGCCAGCTTGAGCAGGTCGTCGCCGCGCTCGCGCAGCGGCGGCAGGTCGATGGGAAAGCTCGCCAGGCGATAGAACAGGTCTTCCCGGAAGCGTCCCGCGGCCACTTCGCCCGGCAGGTTCCGGTGGCTGGCGGCGATGATGCGCACATCCACCCGGTGCGTCCGCGTGCTGCCCAGCGGGCGCACCTCGCCCTCCTGCAACACGCGCAGCAGCTTGGCTTGCAGGCTGAGCGGCATGTCGCCGATCTCGTCGAGGAACAAGGTGCCGCCATCGGCGGCATCGAACAGGCCCCGGTGGTCGCGGTCGGCGCCGCTGAAGGCGCCTTTGCGGTAGCCGAACAGCTCGCTTTCCAGCAGGTTCTCCGGCATGGCCGCACAGTTCTGCACCAGGAACGGCTGGCTGCGTCGCGAACCGTGGTCGTGGATGGCGCGGGCCACCAGTTCCTTGCCGGTGCCGGTT
The DNA here is from genome assembly GCF_000806415.1 of Pseudomonas flexibilis. Lineage (NCBI taxonomy): Bacteria > Pseudomonadati > Pseudomonadota > Gammaproteobacteria > Pseudomonadales > Pseudomonadaceae > Pseudomonas > Pseudomonas flexibilis. Next base: position 665,736 of record NZ_JTAK01000004.1, on the reverse strand, counting down.
TCCCCGCGCACCAGCACGGTGATCGGCACGTGCAGCACCTTGCCGAGCAGCTGGTAGACGCGGCGCATGCCGGCACTGTCGCCGATCAGGCCGTAGGCGTTGCCGGTAACGGTCGGGCCGCTGGCGGCGGCCGCGCTGGCCGCCTCCGTGCGGACCGGCTCGGCCCGTTGCAGCAGGCGCAGCTGGTTGATGACGAAGCCGCCCAGCTCGGCCAGCAGCGCAGCGGCGGTCAGATCGCGGCGCTGGCGGCTGGCGCTGACCAACAGGCCCGCCACCTGCCCCTGGGCATCCGGCAGCGGCAGGCACAGCAGGCTGCGCCAGGGCCGCAGGCTGGCGGGCAGGAACCCTGTGGCGTGCAGGCTGGCGTCCAGTTCGTCGAGGGCCAGGGTGCGGTTCTGGCACAGGCAGTACTGCAGTAACTGCTCGCCGCGGTAGTCGCTGGGCAGGCTGGTGGCCGAGTGAACGGACACTTGGCCATCGAGGGATTCGGCGCTGAGCGTCAGGCGCGTGTGGCTGTCGTCGAGCAGGTACAACTGGCTCAGCTCGCTGCCGGCCAGCCGTGAGCTGGTGTCGACCAGCGTCTCCAGCAGCGCTTCCCGGCTGGCGCTGCGGGCCAGGCGGATCAGCGAGAGCAGCGGCATATCCGGCTGCGTCCAGGCTTCAAAGGCACTCACAGTTCAGCCCTCCGTCGTGGTCCAGGCCGACATGCAATTGTTGCAATGACGCACCGGTGGCCAAGGCCTCCAGCAGCTGGTTGACCACCAGCGGCTGCAGGTGCCGGTCGAGCAACTGATCGATCAGCCGGGCACCGCTGTCGCCCTGCTTGCAGCGCTCGGCCAGCTGCGTCACCAGCGCGGGGCTGTGGCTGAAACGCACCTGGCGCGCGGCCAGGCGTGCGCCAAAGCGCGCCAGCTTGAGTTCGATCAGCTCGTGCAGCAGCGCGTCGGACAGTGGGTAGTAGGGCACCACCTGCATGCGCGCCAGCAGCGCTGGCTTGAAGTGCCGGGATAGCGCCGGGCGAATGGCCTGTTCCAGGCTGTCGGCATCCGGTCGCTGTGTGTCGTCCGCGCACCGCTCGGCGATCTGCTCGCTGGCCAGGTTCGAGGTCAACAGGAACACGCAGTTGCGGAAGCTGATCTCCCGCCCCTCGCCGTCGTTGGCCATACCCTTGTCGAAGATCTGGTAGAAGAGGTTCAGCACGTCCGGGTGGGCCTTCTCCACCTCGTCGAGCAGGATCACCGAGTAGGGCTTCTGGCGAACCGCCTCGGTCAGCCGGCCGCCCTCGCCGTAGCCGACATAGCCGGGCGGCGCGCCGATCAACTGGGACACCGTATGGCGCTCCTGGAACTCGGACAGGTTGAGGGTGGTGAGGAAACGCTCGCCGCCGTACAGCAGGTCGGCCAGCGCCAGGGCGGTTTCGGTCTTTCCCACGCCGCTGGGACCGACCAGCAGGAAAACCCCGGTTGGCGCCTCCGGGTTGCTCAGCCCGGTGGCGCTGGCGCGCATGGCGCGGTCCAGCGCCTGTACCGCCTGTTCTTGGCCACGGATGCGCTGGCGCAGGTCGTCGGCGAAGCTGGCGATGCGGGTGTTGTGTTCCTGGGCCAGCTGCGTGGCGGGAATGCCGGTCCAGTGGCTGATCACCTCGGCCACCAGGCGCGGGCTGACTTCGTGGCTGACCAGCAACTGCTGTGCCTGGGCGACGGCCAGCTCGGCCTGCGTGGCAGCCAGCGCCGCGCGGGTCTCTTCATCCGGCGCTTCAGCGCACTGCTGGCGCAGGTCCAGCAGGCGACTGGCCAGCTGGCGTTGCTGTTCCCAGCGGTCGGCCAGCTGGCGTTCCTCCTCGGCCAGGCTCTGCAGCTGTTGCCGCAGACGCTCCAGAACGTCCGAATCGGCAACCAGGCCCGCCGCCTGGTCGCGCTGCTGCGCCTCCAACTGGCGCTGCCCGGCCGCCTGCTCGGCGCGCAGCCGCTCCAGCGCCTCGGGCGGCGTGGCCAGGCTGATGCGCACCCGAGCGCAGGCAGTGTCCAGCACATCCACGGCCTTGTCCGGCAACTGGCGCCCGGTCAGATAGCGGGCCGACAGCTCGGCCGCGGCCTGCACCGCATCGTCGCGCAGGTAGACGCCGTGGCTGCCGGCATACACCGGCGCCAGGCCGCGCAGGATGGTGACTGCCTCGGCGACGGTGGGCTCGTGGACCTGCACCGGCTGGAAGCGCCGGGCCAGCGCCGGGTCCTTCTCGAAATACTGCTTGTACTCGCGCCAGGTGGTCGCCGCGATGGTGCGCAGCTCGCCCCGCGCCAGGGCTGGCTTGAGCAGGTTGGCGGCGTCGCTACCGCCGGACTGGGCGCCGGCGCCAATCAGCGTATGGGCCTCGTCGATGAACAGGATGACTGGCGTGGGCGCGGCGGATACCTCGTCGATCACCGCCTGCAGGCGGCGCTCGAACTCGCCCTTGAGGCTGGCGCCGGCCTGCAGCAGGCCGAGATCCAGGGTCAGCAGCTCGACGCCGTGCAGCGCGGGCGGCACCTCACCCTGCACGATGCGCAGGGCCAGGCCCTCGACCAGCGCGGTCTTGCCCACCCCGGCCTCGCCGACCAGGATCGGGTTGTTCTTCCGTCGCCGGGTGAGGATGTCGATCATCTGGCGCAGCGCGGCGTCCCGACACAGCACCGGATCGAGCCGGCCGGCGCGGGCCTGGGCGGTGAGGTTGTGGGTGAAACGCTGCAACGCCGTATCGGCCGCGTGGCTTGGGCTGCTGGCCTGGGCCCGGGTGAACTCCAGCAGGCGCTCGACGTTCAGGCGCGCCAGCAGCGGCTGGTAACGGGTGCCGGCGTGGCGCAGCGGGTTGCGCAGCAGGGCCAGCAGCAGGGCCGCCTGGTCGATGTGCGGCCGGCCCAGCTCCAGGGTGGCGAGCATCAGCGCGTCCTGCAGCCATTGCACCAGGCTGGCGCAGAACACCGGGTTGCGGGTTTCCTCGCGCTCGCCGCGCGGTTGCAGGGTGGCGGCCAGCTCGCCGGGTTCCACCCCGGCATCCTGCAGAGCGCGCAGCAGCAGGCTGTCGCCGCGCTCCAGCAGGGCCAGCAGCAGGTCCTCCACCAGCACCTTGCCGCCGGCGCGGGCCACGCAGCGTTCGGCGGCCTGTTCCAGGTCGCGCTGGCTGTCGGCGTCCAGCGCGCGGATGAGTTGTTGCAGGTCGACGGTCATCATCTCTCTATCCTTGAGAAGGGCTTAGGGTCACTTCAGCGGCGGAGCGGGGCTGGCCGAGCCAGCTGGTCCAGCCCAGGCGGCAGGGGTTGTGAGCGCCCAGGCCGAGTGCCGGACGGTGGTCCGTCTGCAGTTCCAGGCGGATGTCGTAATCCAGCGGGTCGCGCAGGGTGAAGCGCACCAGCGCCAGCAACGGCGCGTAGTGCGGGCCGTTGGGCAGGAATTCGTGGAAGCGTTCCCAGGACAGCTGACGCACATGAATGCGGAACTTGCCGCTGCGGTCGCGCACCGAGTCGCCCAGCACCAGGTCGCTGCCCAGCCGGCTGTTGGCCTGGCCCAGGCGGCTCTGCTGCTCGGCGAGAATGCTCACCCGGCGCTCCAGACACTGCTCGATGTGCACCGCCGGATGCTTGAAGTAGTAACGCAGTACCGACTCGATCAGCGCCGCCGAATGGGCGCGCAGGCTGAGCAGGCCCAGGTAGGGCAGCAGGCGTTTCCAGTTCAGCGCGGCGCTGGCGCGGATCGGCTCGCCGCCCAGGCCGATCAGCGCGAACAGCCGGGCGGAGAAGGGGTCCGTGGCGCCGGGGCGAAAGCGCGCGTGGTAGCGGTACTTCTCCCAGATCGGCAGCAGCAGCCGGTACAGGCGCTCGTTGAACAGGTCGAGGAAGTCGCGGGTCGGGTTGTCCTCGCCCAGCGCCTGTTCCGCGTAGAAGGCCGGCAGCGGCGAGCCGCTGCCGAACAGCCCCGGCAGGTTCACCTGCAGGCGCGCGCGCAGCTCGCCGTGTTCCTCGAAGAACTGCACCTGTTCGATGTCGGCGCCCGGAAAGCCCAGGCTGGGATTGGCCTGGAATTCAAGGCGCTGGTACAGACCGTCCTCGTCCAGCTGCGGATGCTGTTCACGCAGCCGTTCCAGCACCAGGCGCACAGCCTGGTAGAGGCTGTACTCGCGGATGCCACGGCTGAGCGCGGTCACAGCAATGGCTGCTGACCCATGCGCGGCGTCCATTGATACACCTCTCCCTGTGTGCTCTGCACGCGCAGCTCGTGGTACGAGTTGAGGCTGGTGTACAGGGCAAAGAATTCGTTGAGCACGGAGGCGAAGAGGAACAGCTCCCCCTCGCCGAGAAAGCCGTCCGCATCGAGCGTCAGCTCGGTGCGCACGCCGCGCACCGGCAGGCCGCGCAGCAGGCGGTCGACGTGCTGGTGGCGGATCTGCTTGAGTCCTTCCAGGCGGCGCTGGCTGACCCGCGCGGCGTGCTGGTCGTAATGGCGCGGCAGGTCGTAGGTGTCCAGGATCACCCGCAGCGCCTGCACGTCGGCCAGCGACAGGTAGTTGAGCGACAGGTTGGAAATCAGCTTCCACAGGTAGTCGCCCTGCAGTGGCGGTGCGTAGCAGGGCGTCACCGCGCCGATGTTGCGGAAGGTGAGAAACTGCGGCGTGCCTTCGCTGGGCAGGCAGATGTCGCCCGGCGCCAGCTCGCGCGGCAGGTCCTGGTTGGTGCAGGTCAGCTCGACGGACAGCGTCTCGTGGCGGTCCAGCCGGCGCGGGCTGAAGGCCAGCCAGGTTTCCAGGCCGTCGCCCACCGGCGAGGGGTGCTGGCGCACGCTGTACCAGGGCCGCGCCGTCGGGCTGTCGAAGCTGGCGTCGTGCTCGAAGGACTCGAACGGCACGTAGTCCTCGTAACCCAGGCCGCCGGGTTTCCAGCCGGTGACCCGCTCCACGGCGAACACCCCGCAGTGCTTGGCGGCGAACTCGGCGGGGCGCAGCAGGTAGCGGTCCTGGCGGCCGTCCAGGCGGATCGGCATGGCGTCGTGGGCGAACAGGTTGACCACCGGTGTGCAGTACAGGCGCACGTTGTCCAGGCTCGGCCGGATGCGCTGCACGCCGGTCTTCTGGATATCGAAGCCGAGCAGCAGGCCGCGCGTGCGCTGGCGGGTCTCCTCGGGCAACTGGGCCAGGCGCTCGAGCCCGCCCACGTCGACGAACAGGAACTTGTCCGCAAAGGCGAAGAACTCCTGCAGGTGGCGGTAGCCGCGGAAGCTGTTGAGCGGGTAGGGCACCAGCGCCTCGTCCTCGCCGAAACCGGCCGGCTGCACGGCGTCGGTGTCCAGACGCACAGGCGGCAGCGGCTCGCCTTGCGCGTCCTGCAGCGGCTGCCCCTGTTCATCCAGCAGCACAACGTCGAGGCCGCCCAAGTGGCGCAGCAGGCTCAGGTACAGCAACTGGCTGATATAGCGTTCCCCGCTCAGGTGCAGGCGCAGGCGTTGCAGCGGCCATTCGCCCAGCTGGCCGGCGGTGAGGTCCAGACGCAGGTTGAGCCGCGCCCCCTGACCCTGGATGGCATAGTCGAGCCGGCTCAGGGCCAGCGGCAGCACCTCGATAGCCGCAGTGGTGCGAAAGCGACAGCTCACGCCGTGCAGCGGCCTGGACTCGACCGCCGTGCCAGCCGCCACCGGCTGGCTGGCGGCACGGCGCAGCGGATCGAACTGCAGCATGCTGAAGGCCGGCAGCGGACGCAGGTAATTCGGCCAGAGCAGCTGCATCAGCGAATGGGTCAGCTCCGGCAACTCGTCGTCGAGCTTCTGGCGCAGCCGTCCGCCGAGGAAGGCAAAGCCCTCCAGCAGCCGCTCGACATCCGGGTCGCGGCCACTCTGCCCGAGGAACGGCGCCAGCGCCGGATTGCGCTCGGCAAAGCGCTTACCGAGCTGGCGCAGGGCGGTGAGTTCGCTCTGGTAGTAGTGGTTGAAGGACATGGGCGTGGTCCGCTCAGCCGATGAGTACGGTGGGCGAGCCCGCCGTCACCGTATTGCCATGGCTGCCGATGGCGCCCTGCACGGCCGCCGGCTGCCCATTGATCAGTACGGTCGCCGAGCAGCCGGCCGCCAGCGTGGCGCCGCAACCCGTGGGATCGCCCAGGCGCGCGGCCGGCTGGCCGTCGAGCAGCACATCCGGCGAGCCGGCGTTGATCGGCGTGCTGTCGTGGCCCGGCAGCGGGCAGACGGTGGAGTCGCCCAGGCGGGCGGCGGGTTTGCCTGACATGTTCGTGTACTCCCTTACTCGACCTGCATCTGGCCGCTGCCTTCCAGGCTGGCGGCGAAGCGCACTTCGCGCTGCACCCCGGCCACGTCCAGGCGCGCTTCGATGGCGAAGGCCAGGCGCTGCGGATCGCCGTGCCGGGGCAGGGCGGCTACCCGCACCTGGCTGAGGCGCGGCTCGTAGGCGGCGATGAAGCGTTGGATGGCGATGCGCGCCTGCTGCAGCGTGTCGTGCAGCGACAGGCGTTGATCATTGAGATCCGGCAGGCCGTAGTCGGGCAGCGTCTGCACGCCACCGGCGCGGGTGCTGAGCATCCGCGCCAGATGGGCCGCCACGGAATCCATGACGGCTTGTTCCTGGCTCCAGCCGTTGCGACGCCGGGCGCTTTCGCCGTCCAGGCGCTCGAACAGGCTGCCGTATCCCGACATCGCTTAGTCCTTGTCCAGCTTGCCGACCAGCGACAGGGTGAAATCGGCGCCCATGTACTTGAAGTGCGGCCGCACATTGAGCGTCACCCGGTACCAGCCCGGCTCGCCGGCCACCTCGTTGACCACCACCTGGGCGGCGCGCAGCGGACGGCGGCTGCGTACTTCCGGATTGGGGTTCTCCTGGTCGGCGATGTACTGGCGAATCCAGGTGTTCAGCTCGCGCTCCAGGTCGGAGCGCTCCTTCCAGGCGCCGATCTGCTCGCGCTGCAGCACCTTCAGGTAGTGGGCCAGCCGATTGACGATGAACAGGTAGGGCAACTGGGTGCCGAGCTTGTAGTTGAGTTCGGCCAGCCGGCCTTCCTCGCTGGTGCCGAAGAACTTGGGTTTTTGCACCGAGTTGGCCGAGAAGAACGCGGCGTTGTCGCTGCCCTTGCGCATGGTCAGGGCGATGAAGCCCTGTTCGGCCAGTTCGTACTCGCGACGGTCGGAAACCAGCACCTCGGTGGGAATCTTGGTCTCGATCTCGCCCATGCTCTCGAAATGGTGCAGCGGCAGGTCATCCACCGCGCCGCCGTTCTGCGGGCCGATGATGTTCGGGCACCAGCGGTACTTGGCGAAGCTCTCCGTCAGGCGGGTGGCCATGGCGTAGGCGGTGTTGCCCCACAGGTAGTGCTCGTGGCTGCCGGCGACGTTCTCCTTGTAGACGAAGCTCTTCACCGGGTTTTCCTGGGGATCGTAGGGCGTGCGCAGCAGGAAGCGCGGCAGCGTCAGGCCCACGTAGCGAGCGTCTTCCTGCTCGCGGAAGCCCTGCCACTTGGCGAATTGCGGGCCTTCGAAGTGGTCCTGCAGGTCCTTCACGTCGGGCAGGCCGGTGAAGCGCTCCAGGCCGAAGAAGCCCGGACCGGCCGCCGCGATGAACGGCGCGTGGGCCATGCTGGCGACACTGGCCACGTATTGCAGGGTCTTGATGTCCGGGGCGCTGGGATCGAAGGAATAGTTGGCGATCAGCGCGCCGACCGGCTGGCCGCCGAACTGGCCGTACTCGGCGGTGTAGACGTGCTTGTACAGGCCGGACTGCACCACCTCGGGGCTGTCCTCGAAATCCTCCAGCAGGTCCTGCTTGGAGGCGTTGAGGATCTCCAGCTTGATGTTCTCGCGGAAGTTGGTGCGCTCGACCAGCAGCTGCAGGCCGCGCCAGGCCGATTCCAGCGCCTGGAACTGCGGGTGGTGGAGGATCTCGTCGACCTGCTGGCTGAGGGTGGCGTCGATCTCGGCGATCATGCGATCGACCAGTGCCTTCTTCACCGGCTCGTTTTCGTTCTGCGGCTTGAGCAGTTCGGCGATGAAGGCGGACACGCCGCGCTTGGCGATGTCGTAGGCCTCGTCATCGGGGCTCAGACGAGTCTGCGCGATGATGCGGTCGAGAATGCCGCCATCGGCGGACGTGGCGCCGTCGCGGACGGCGGCTGCGGGAGTGGTCATCGTGTGGCTTCCTTGTCGGTGATCAGGCGTCCAGGCTCAGCTCGTTCAGTACGCGGTCGCGGGCGTCCGGATCGGCCAGCACGCTTTCGATGGCCTTGCGAAAGGCCGGCGCGTTGCCCAGCGGGCCCTTCAGGGCGACCAGCGCCTCGCGCAGGGCCATCAGCTTCTTCAGCTCCGGCACCTGCTCGACCAGGCTGGCCGGGTTGAAGTCCTTCATGGAGTCGATGCGCAGCTGCACGGCCAGATCGTCCTCCGCGCCTTCCTGCAGGCGGTTGGGTACGCTGAAGGTCAAGCTCAGCTCCTGCTTGGCCAGCACATCGTCGAAGCTCTGCTTGTCGATGCTGATCGGCTTGCGGTCCTCGAGCTTGCGGTCGTCCGCGCGCTGGGTGAAATCGCCCAGCACCAGCAGCTTGAGGGGCAGTTCCTGCTCCTCCTGGGCGCCGCCGGTGGCGGGCTTGAAGGTGACGTTGATGCGTTCCTTGGGGGCTACCGAGCCTTCCTTGGCCATGCGTTTCTCCTTGTTTTCAATTCAGTGCCGCGTCTAGGTCGAGGCGGCATAACCGGCGATACAGCTCTTCCTTGCGTTCGCGCAGGCCCTGCTGCTCGTAGCAGCCATGCAGCTGGCGGGTGATCGCCAGGGCCAGCTCGGGCTCCCAGTGCTCCAGGCCATGGGTGCGCAGATCCTGATCCAGGGCTTCGAGCAGTGCCCTGGCCAGTTCGTGGCGGCCGGCCTGACGGCACAGGCGCGCCTGGGCCAGTTCCCAGTAGGCCTGCTCGCGCAGGCCGCGTGCCGTCTGCTGACCAGTCCGCAGCCACTGCACGGCAGCCCTGAGTCCCTGGTCGTGCAGCAGGGTCTGCGCCTGCCGAAGGCCGGCTTCCCAGGGCGCATCAGTGGCGGTGACGGGCGGCTCGCTGGCTGCGGGCGCGCTCGACAGCACATGCCCGCCCATCCAGGCCAGGGCCGCGGGGCCGGCGAACGGCGTGCCGTCGTGGAAGCGCAGCGCCTCCAGGCCCGGCAGGCGGCGCAGGAGGGCTGCGAGTTCGCTTTCCAGCGCCTGCATGGCCGCCTTGGCGTTGAGTGACTGCAAGCACTGCCAGGCGAGGTACTGGCCATCCAGCCAGAAGGGTGCACGTGCCAGGCTGATTTCCAGCTGGATCAGCAGCTCGGCATGGCGGCCCTGGTTGATAAGGTCCTGGAAGTGATTAAGCCGCTCCCCTGGCAGACCGCGTAGCGTGGTGACCTTGTCTTGGTTGCAGGGTGGCAGGGCCTCGATGGGCAGCCAGAGCAGACAGCGGGACAAGCGTAGGGCGCGTGAGTCGGTCGGGTTCCGGCTCAGCCACCAGTCGCACAGCACGCGGGCCTGTTCCTGCAGGGTGCGCAGGGTTTTCTGGGCGTCCTTGTCGTTCTGCGGTGCCCTGCCGGGGCTGGCTGTGGGGGCGGCTGGCGTGACAGGTGTGGGCGCCGGGCTCGCGGGTGGGGCCTGCCGGCGCAGTTCCTGAAGCTGACGACGCAGCGGCAGCAGCGTGGGCGCCTGATCGCCCAGCCGTTCGGCCAGGCAATCGTCGAGCTGCCGCAGCAGGCCGTCCAGTTGCTCCGGCAGGGCGGGATCGACGGCCGCGTGCGGCTCGCCAAGGGCCTGTTCCAGGCGTGGCAGCAGCCAGCCCAGGGCCGCCAGACGGGTGCGCGGCTTGCCGGGAAACAAGCCATCCCATTGCTGGCTGCAGAGTTCCAGCACCAGGCCAAGGCCCGCGTTCAGGCCGTCAAGCGCATGTAGCCGGTACAGCGCCCAGGTCAGCCAGGCGGCCACGCGCAAATCCTTGGAGTGTTCGCGCAGCAGCGTCTCGCAGCCGCTGCGCACCTGCTCCCAGTCGACTTCACCAGCGGCGTACAGGGCGCTGCTCTTGCCCAGTTCGCGTTCCAGCCGCTCATATTCCGGGGAATAACGGATATCCGTCCCGAAGGGATTTTCAGCCATGATGGGTATGCGAGCGAGATGCAAATAAGCATCCGCGCCAATGGGCAGGGGAGTCATTCCTTGACTTGCCTTTAATTGTCCAAAACAAACTTGGCTTAGTTGTGCAATTTCTTGCGCATAACAGGCGGGTGCCATGGCGCCCGCGAAGTTGGCGGGCATCCTAGGAAGAGATGTCGCACCGGGCAAGTTTGACGGAGAGAACCCGGTATCGTTTTTATCAATTGATTGGCCAGTGCACCTTCTATGGATAAGAGGGGTCTTGAAGTTGTTGTCTCGAATAAAAAATAAAGCCCGATAATTATCGGGCTTTATTAGAGTAATTATTCAAGTTAGTCGAGCGGACTTTCCCATAGACTCAAGCCGAGCGTATGTGCGCCTTGGGGGGGCAGCTCGATGCGATCCTCCAGCACGTTGGCCGTCTCGATGCACAGCATGCCGGTCCAGGCATCCTCGGCGAACTGCGATAAATATCGGCTTTTTCCTATCCACGGGTTCCACACCACCGCCGAGTGTGATCCGCTGCTCAGCAGGTGAATGCGACGCTGCCACCGGGGATCGCGAATGCTGAGCTGCGAGGGGACCCCCAGGTAGATGCGGTCGGTCTCCCCGTTGAAGGTCACCGGGCCCTGCTGCAGACGTGCCTGCCAGTCTTCCAGGGTTTCGATGTAGCGGCAGCCATGCAGGCCTTCCACCTGAACCTGGTGGATATCGCTGACCGCGAAGTAGCTGTGCAGGGCCTGGCTGATGAACAGGGGATGAGTGCCGTGATTGCGGCTGGTGAGCTGCAGGTGCAGGCGCTGATCGAGGCGGATCATCAGGCGCAGTTCCACGGCGTGCGGCCAGTCAGGCAGTGGCTGCTCGCGGCTGTCGAAGACGAACTCGATGCTGACCGTGTCGTCGTCCTGGCGGATGTCCTCCAGGCGCCAGTCGAGGGTGCGCACCAGACCGTGGGCTGGCGCGGAGCGGCCGCGATATTGCGCCTGGATCTCTTCGGGGTTGCGCTCCAGCGCGCCGAACCAGGGCCAGCACACCGGCACGCCGCCGCGCAGGCCCTGGCCGCGCCGGTATTCCGCCTGCTCGCTGAGCCAGATCAGCGGCGGCGCGTCATCGCGTTGGTAACTGAGCAGCTGCGCACCCTGCTCGGCGATCAGCAACTGTGCGCCCCGGTGGCGGATGCGCCAGCAGGCCAGCTCGCCAATCTCCTGATGTTCGATCTGTGCGGCCATGGCAAATCCTCTGGGGGCGGGGGTGGAACAGGATGGTTCCACAAAGCAAAACGCCCGTCGAGGACGGGCGTTTTGTGTGGCAGGCGCCTTTTTACGGGCCGTACACGGTTTCCGGCAGCCAGGTGATCAGCTGCGGCCATATGTAGGCGATCACCAGCATCGCCAGCTGTATGAAGATGAAGGGGATCACGCCCCGGTACATGGTCATGGTGGTCACCGAGGCGGGAGTCACGCTGCGCAGGTAGAACAGCGAGAAGCCGAACGGCGGGGTGAGGAACGAGGTCTGCAGGTTGATGGCGATCATCACGCCCAACCAGACCGGGTCCAGCCCCATGGCCAGCAGGATCGGGCCGACAATCGGCACCACCACGAAGCAGATCTCGATGTAATCGAGGATGAAGCCGAGGATGAAGATCACCAGCATCACCAGGAAGAAGGCGCCCATCACGCCGCCCGGCAGGTTATGGAGGACCTCCTCGATCACCGCCTCGCCGCCGAAGCCGCGGAACACCAGGGAGAACAGCGAGGCGCCGATGAGGATCAGGAACACCATCGCGGAGATCGAGGTGGTGCTGAAGGTGACGTCCTTGAGCTGCTGCAGGTTCAGCTTGCGCTTGCTCAGCGCCAGCAGGGTGGCGCCCACAGCGCCCACGGCGGCAGCCTCGGTGGGCGTGGCGAAGCCCATCAGGATGGAACCCAGCACCAGGCCGATCAGCAGCAGCGGCGGCAGCAAGGCGCCGAGCAGCTTGCCCCAGTTCACCGTGCCCAGCTCTTCCTGGGGCATGGGCGGCAGCTTGGCCGGCTTGATGATCGCCATGACGACCAGGTACAGGACGTACAGGCCGATCAGCACCAGGCCAGGGACCAGCGCGCCCATGAACAGGTCGCCCACCGACACGGTCTTCGGCGAGAAGATGCCCATCTTCAGCTGCGCCTGCTGATAGGCGCTGGACATCACGTCGCCCAACAGTACCAGCACGATGGAGGGCGGCACGATCTGGCCGAGGGTGCCGGTGGCCGCCAGGGTTCCGGTGGAGATCGCCGGATCGTAGCCACGGCGCAGCATGGTCGGCAGGGCCAGCAGGCCGAGGGTGACCACGGTGGCGCCGACGATGCCGGTGGAGGCCGCCAGCAGCGCGCCAACCAGGCAAACGGAGATCGCCAGACCGCCCGGCTTGGCGCCGAACAGGCGGGTCATGGACTCCAGCAGGTCATCGGCGATGCGCGACTTCTCCAGCATCACGCCCATGAACACGAACAGCGGCACGGCCAGCATGGTCTGGTTGTTCATGATGCCGAAGATGCGGTTTGGCAGCGCCGACAGGTAGCTGCCATCGAACGCGCCGATCATTACGCCGATACCGGCGAACAGCAGCGAGACGCCGCCCAGCACGAAGGCGACCGGGAAGCCGGTCATCAGGAAAACACAGATGCCCAGGAACAGCAGAAGGGCCATCGTCTCAGCCATGCTGCACCTCGGCTTGGTCTTCGAAGGGGAGGCGGCCGGCCAGACGGTAGGCGCCCTTGATCAGGTTGGAGATCGCCTGCAGCAGCAGGCTGATGACCAGCACCAGGATGATGCTCTTCTGCAGGTAAACGAACGGCAGGCCACCGGCTTCCGGCGAGCCCTCGAGGCTTGCCCAGGCGGCGCCGACGTAGCTCCAGCTCAGCCAGAGCAGGAAACCGCAGGTGGGCAGCAGCAGCACCAGGGTGCCGAACATATTGACCACTTCCTTGGTGCGCGTCGAAAAGCGCTGGTAGAGGATGTCTACCCGCACATGCGCGCCCTGTTGCAGCGCCCAGGCGGCGGCACCCATGAAGACCAGGGCATGGCCATACATCACCGCTTCCTGCAGGCCAGTGGCGCCGATGCCGAAGCCGTAACGCAGAATCACGACAACGGCGGTACCAACCACCAGGAAAACCGGTAACCAGGCACAGATGCGACCCAGCCAGGCGTTTATCGAATCGATAAGGCACGCGAAGGCCACGAGCGGGGGTGTTTTTGCGGACATGGCGAGTCCTTTATAGGAATGAAAAGCAGGCGGGGCGCGATTCTAGGCCTCGTGGTCGGCCAGGGGCAACGGCGGCGCGACTTTGGTCGCAGTGACGAAGCTGGAAACAAGGCGGCAGCCTATGCTAGTCGGGTCATAAAGCGCCTCGACGACTCGCCCCTCGCGATAGACATAACAACAACAAGGAGTTACTCCATGAAACGTCGTGACATTCTTGCCGCCGCCGGTGTTGGTCTGGCGGCCACCGCCCTGGCCGGATGCAAGCAGGAAACCGCGCCCGCCAGCACCGGCGAAACCACCCAACAGCAGCGTTTCAACTGGAAGATGGTCACCTCCTGGCCGAAGAACTTCCCCGGTGTGGGGGTGGGGGCGGAGCGCTTCGCCCAACTGGTCAACGAGATGAGCAATGGCCGGCTGACCATCAAGGTCTACGCCGCCGGCGAGCTGGTGCCGGCCATGGAAGTGTTCGACGCGGTCTCCCGCGGCACCGCCGAAATGGGCCATGGCGCGCCCTATTACTGGAAGGGCAAGGTCCCGGCCGCCCAGTTCTTCTGCGCCCTGCCGTTCGGTCCGAATGCCCAGGAAATGAACGCCTGGCTGCACCGTGGCGGCGGCATGCAGCTTTGGGAAGAAGTCTACAAGCCGTTCGGCATCCTGCCGCTGGCCTGTGGCGCCACCGGGGTGCAGACCGCCGGCTGGTTCAACAAGGAAATCAACAGCGTCGACGACTTCAAGGGCCTGAAGATGCGTACCCCCGGCCTGGGCGGCGAAGTGCTGACGCGCATGGGCGGCACCGTGGTCAACCTGCCGGCCGGCGAGATCTTCACCGCCCTGCAGACCGGCGCCATCGACGCCACCGAGTGGATCGGCCCGTACAACGACCTGGCCCTGGGCCTGCACAAGGCGGCCAAGTACTACTACACCCCCGGCTGGCAGGAACCCAACGTCACCTTCGAGCTGGACATCAACCTCAAGGCCTGGGAAACCCTGCCGGCCGATCTGCAGGCCATCGTCCGCGCAGCCGCCCGCGATGTGAACGGCGACATGCTGGATGACTACAACGCCAAGAACATGGAAGCGCTGGAGCAACTGCGCGAGCAGGGTGTGGAAGTGCGCGAGCTGCCCGAAGCGGTGCTGGCGCGCCTGAAGGAAGTTGCTGCCCAGGCGGTGGAAGATTCCGCCGCTGCCGACCCCGCCGCGGCGAAGGTCTGGGCGCAGCAGAAGGCTTACATGGAACGCCTGTACGCCTACGCCGAGCTGAACGAGAAGAAGGTCTACAACATGCGTGGCTGACGCCGGCGCCGGTAACGAAACGCCAGCCCTCGGGCTGGCGTTTTGGTATGTGCCGCACAGAAACCTGTAGGAGCGACTTCAGTCGCGAGTTTCTGGGTGGACCCGCACGAAAGGCGTCAGCGGCTCGCCGGAATCGCCCGGGTACGGCGGCTGTCATCGATGGCCACGAACACGAACACCGCCTCGGTCACCTTGCGCCACTCCTCGGACTGCGGATCGTCGCTCCACACCTCGACCAGTATGCGTACCGAGCTGCGGCCGATGTGCTGCGTCTGCGTATAGAAGGACAATTGCGCGCCGACCACCACGGGGGTCATGAACGCCATGCGGTCGATGGACACCGTGGCTACGCGCCCGCAGGCCAGGCGGCTGGCCATTGCCGTGCCGGCCAGGTCCATCTGTGCGACCAGCCAGCCGCCGTAGATGTCACCGAAGCCGTTGGTGTCGCGGGGCAGGGCGGTGATCTGCATGGCCAGGTCGCCCTGGGGGGTGGGGTCGAATTCTTCGTTCGTCATGGCGGGCTCAGGCGCGGGATGGGCGTGCCGCGCAGTATACCGGCCGGAGTAGCGCGGCGAAGCGGCATGCGTCATGGTCATCCAACTGTCACATGCGCTTCATAGACTTGTCATGGGGCCTGCCAATACTGGCCACCGTTGCACATCACACCCTCAGTCCAGGAGCAAGGAATGAAAGTGAAGCGTTTGATGGCGGCCATGGGCCTGGCCGCAGTGAGCGTCGCCTCGACCGGCGCACTGGCGGCTGTCGATCCGGCACTGCCGAGCTATACCAAGACCTCCGGCGTGTCCGGCAACCTGTCCAGCGTCGGTTCCGACTCGCTGGCCAACCTGATGACCCTCTGGGCGGAAGAGTTCAAGCGCAACTACCCGAACGTCAACATCCAGATCCAGGCCGCCGGTTCCTCCACCGCACCGCCGGCGCTGACCGAGGGCACCGCCAACATCGGCCCGATGAGCCGCCCGATGAAGGACAGCGAAAAGCAGGCCTTCGAGCAGAAGTACGGCTACAAGCCGGTCGAGATCCCGGTCGCCATCGACGCCCTGGCCGTATTCGTCCACAAGGACAACCCGATCAAGAGCCTGGACATCGCCCAGGTCGACGCCATCTTCTCCAGTACCCGCCTGTGCGGTGGTGAGCAGGACATCAAGACCTGGGGCCAGCTGGGCCTGACCGGCGAGTGGGCCAACAAGCCGATCCAGCTGTTCGGTCGCAACTCGGTGTCCGGCACCTACGGCTACTTCAAGGAAGTGGCGCTGTGCAAGGGTGACTTCAAGCCGAACGTCAACGAGCAGCCGGGCTCCGCCTCGGTGGTGCAGTCGATCTCCAGCACCCTGAACGCCATCGGCTACTCGGGCATCGGCTACAAGACCTCCAGCGTGCGCGCCGTGCCGCTGTCCAAGAAGGGTGGCGAAGCCTTCGAAGCCTCGGAAGCCAACGCCCTGGCCGGCAAGTTCCCGCTGGCGCGCTTCTTCTACGTCTACATCAACAAGGACCCGAACAAGGCGCTGTCGCCGCTGGAGGCCGAATTCCTCAAGCTGGTGCTGAGCAAGCAGGGTCAGGACGTGGTGGTCAAGGACGGCTACATCCCGCTGCCCAAGAAGGTGGTCGACAAGGCGCTGAAGGACCTGGGCCTGTAAGCCTCGATCCTCCCCTCGTCCAGCGACCCGCGCCCCGGCGCGGGTCGTTGCGTTTCAGCCACGTGTCCGCGCGTCACGCGGCTGTAATCTTTCTGTCACACGGCGGTTTTAAAGTGCGCTCGGGCCCCTCCGAGCCGGCCCCGGATGTAATTCATGAACGATATGGCTGAACACGACATGAGCGCTTCTTCCCGGGCGCCGGGGCTGGACTTCGATACGCCGGCCCTCAAGCGCAAGCGGCGCGTGCGCGCCCTCAAGGATCGCCTGGCCCGCTGGTACGTCTCCATCGGTGGCCTGGCGGTGCTGGGTGCGATCACCCTGATCTTCTTCTACCTGGCCCACGTGGTGCTGCCGATCTTCCAGGGCGCCGAACTGGGCGCCACGCAGGAACAGCGCCCGGGCTGGCTGGCCGAGCGCCAGCCGCCCCTGCTGCTGGCCATCGAGGAACAGAACCAGGTCGCCATGCGTCTGGACGCCAGTGGCCAGGTGCAATTCGCGGATGTGCACGCGGGTACGCTGCTCAGCGAAACGCGCCTGGCGCTGCCGGAAGGCCGGCGCATCGTCGCGCTGGGTGAAGACACTCCCGGCAGCCGCCGCTTCGTGGTCGGCCTGGACGATGGCAGCGCCCTGGTCGCGCAGCACGAATACCGGCTCAGCTACCCCGGCGGCGTGAAGACCATCAGCCCGGAGCTGATCTACCCGTTCGGCACCGAGCCCATTGCACTGGACACCCAGGGCCGCGCCCTGGAAAAGCTGGCCATCAGCGTCAACGGCGCCAGCCTGCAGCTGGCGGCGGTCGCCGGTGGCGAGCTGAGCACCCTGCGCCTGGAGCGCGAAGAGAACCTGTTCACCGGCGAGGTGAGCCTCAGCGAGCAGCGCTACAAGCTGCCGGCGCTGGGCGAACCGATCGTGGCCCTGCAGCTGGAGCCCCGCCAGCAGTGGTTGTATGCCTTCGGCGAGCGCGCCGAGGTGCAGGTCTTCGACCTGCGTCGCCAGGTGCTCAACGGCCGCTACAAGCTGGCCGGCGGCAACGCCCGCATCACCGCCGTGAGCCCGTTGCTTGGCGGCATCTCGCTGATGGTCGGTGACTCCAGCGGCGGCATCGGCCAGTGGTTCATGGTGCGCGATGCCGATGGCCGCCACGAGCTGAAGAATGTGCGCAACTTCCGCCTGGGCGATGCGCCGATCCGCCAGATCCTCCCGGAAGAGCGCCGCAAGGGCTTCCTGGCCCTGGACGATGCCGGTCGCCTGGGCATCTTCCACAGCACCGCGCACCGCACCCTGCTGGTCGAAGCGGTGAGCGACGGTGCGGCCGTGGGCGCGCTGTCACCGCGCGCCGACCGCCTGCTGGTCGAACGTGACGGTCTGCTGCGCAGCGTGGCAGTCGACAACCCGCACCCGGAAATCTCCTGGAGCGCGCTGTGGGGCAAGGTCTGGTACGAAAGCTACGACGAGCCGAAGCACGTCTGGCAGTCCACCTCGGCCAACACCGACTTCGAGCCCAAGCTGAGCCTGGCGCCGCTGGCCTTCGGCACCCTCAAGGCGGCCTTCTACGCCATGCTGCTGGCCGCGCCGCTGGCCATCTGCGCCGCCATCTACACCGCCTACTTCATGGCCCCGACCCTGCGCCGCAAGGTCAAGCCGGTGATCGAGCTGATGGAGGCGCTGCCCACGGTGATCCTCGGCTTCTTCGCCGGCCTGTTCCTGGCGCCGTACGTGGAAGGCCACCTGCCGGGCATCTTCAGCCTGCTGCTGCTGATGCCGGTGGGCATCATCGGCGCGGCCTGGCTGTGGAGCCGCCTGCCGGAAAGCATCCGCCTGCGCGTGCCGGACGGCTGGGAAGCGGCGCTGCTGGTGCCGGTGGTGATCGGCGTCGGCGCCTTCTCGCTGGGCATCAGCGGCAACCTGGAGAACTGGTTCTTCGGCGGCGACATGCGTCTGTGGCTGTCCAACGAGCTGGGCATCCCGTTCGATCAGCGCAACGCGCTGGTGGTCGGCCTGGCCATGGGCTTCGCGGTGATCCCCAACATCTACTCGATCGCCGAGGACGCCGTGTTCAGCGTGCCCAAGAGCCTCACCTACGGCTCGCTGGCCCTGGGCGCCACGCCCTGGCAGACGCTGACCCGCGTGGTGATCCTCACCGCCAGCCCGGGCATCTTCTCGGCGCTGATGATCGGCATGGGCCGCGCGGTGGGCGAGACCATGATCGTGCTGATGGCCACCGGCAACACGCCGATCATGGAAATGAACATCTTCGAGGGCCTGCGCACCCTGGCCGCCAACGTGGCAGTGGAAATGCCCGAGTCCGAGGTGGGCAGTACCCACTACCGCGTGCTGTTCCTCGCCGCCATGGTGCTGCTGCTGTTCACCTTCGTGATGAACACCCTGGCCGAACTGATCCGCCAGCGCCTGCGCGGCAAGTATGCGTCGCTGTAAGGGGGCGCCATGAAAGGTTCCGATACCGTGAAACAGCAAAACCTGAAAACCTGGTTCAAGAGCGGCACCCCCTGGGTGTGGCTGAACGCCGGTGCGGTGTCCATCGCCGTCATCATGACCCTCGGCCTGCTGGCGGTGATCGCCAGCCGCGGCCTGGCGCACTTCTGGCCGGCCGATGTGATCGTCGCCGACTACCAGGTGCCCGGCCAGGCGACGCGCCTGCTTGCCGGCGAAGTGGTGGAAATGGAAGAGGTGCCGCGCGCCCGCCTGGCGGCCAGCGGCCTGCCGGTGAACGCCGAGGGCGGCGAGTTCATGACCCGCGAACTGCTCAAGGTGGGCAACCGCGAGGTCTACGGCGCCGACTTCAGTTGGGTGGTCGGTGAATGGCTGAGCAACATCCGCACGCCCGCCGAGCTGGTGGCCATCGAGCGCCGCGAATGGGGCAACTTCTACGGCTTCCTGGTCAACGTGAAGGAAGAGGGACGTCTGGTCGCCGAAGGCGACGCCGCCTGGCCTGAGCTGCAGCGACGCCTGCAGCGGGTCGATGCGCTGCACGGCGAAATCAAGGATGTCGAGAAGCACCAGATCGGCCGCATCAACCATGGTCTGGAACGCCTGCGCCTGAAGACCCGCAAGCTGGAACTGGAAGGTCGCCTGGACGCCGCCGCACAGGCCGATCTGGCCGCCGAGAAGGCTCAGTGGGATGCCGAGTACCAGGTGCTGGAAGCGCGCCTGGGCGAGCTCTACCAGGCGTTCAACCGTGACAGCATCCGCGTGCGCACCGCCGATGGCCAGGAACTGGACATCAGCCTCGGCAAGGTGGTGCGCGCCTACCAGCCCAACGGCATGAGCCAGCTGGAGAAGATCGGCCACTACTTCGCCAAGCTCTGGGAGTTCGTCAGCGACGAACCGCGCGAGGCGAACACCGAAGGCGGCATCTTCCCGGCCATCTTCGGCACCGTGCTGATGACCCTGATCATGGCGGTGATCGTCACCCCGTTCGGCGTGCTGGCGGCGGTGTACCTGCGCGAATACGCCAGGCAGGGCGTGCTGACCCGGGTGATCCGCATCGCGGTGAACAACCTGGCCGGCGTGCCCTCGATCGTCTACGGCGTGTTCGGCCTGGGCTTCTTCGTCTACGTGCTGGGCGGCTCGCTGGACCGGCTGTTCTTCCCGGAATCCGCCCCGGCGCCGACCTTCGGCACCCCGGGCCTGCTGTGGGCCTCGCTGACCCTGGCGATCCTCACCCTGCCGGTGGTCATCGTGGCCACCGAGGAAGGCCTGGCGCGCATTCCGCGCGCGGTGCGCGAAGGTTCGCTGGCCCTGGGCGCCACCAAAGCCGAAACGCTGTGGAAGATCGTCCTGCCCATGGCCAGCCCGGCGATGATGACCGGCCTGATCCTCGCCGTGGCGCGCGCCGCTGGCGAAGTGGCGCCGCTGATGCTGGTCGGCGTGGTCAAGCTGGCGCCGTCGCTGCCGCTGGATGGCAACTACCCGTACCTGCACCTGGACCAGAAGATCATGCACCTGGGCTTCCACATCTACGACGTCGGCTTCCAGAGCCCGAACGTGGAAGCGGCGCGGCCGCTGGTCTACGCCACCGCGCTGCTGCTGGTGGTGGTGATTGCCACCCTGAACATGAGCGCGGTCTACATCCGCAACCACCTGCGCGAGAAGTACAAGGCGCTGGAACACTAATTCCGGAGGGCAGGCCGACGTCGGCCTGCCGCCGAGCAGTTTCGAACGGAGTGAGCCTATGCAATCCGAATCCCATACCCACGGCATCGATCTCGCCGCCCTGGGCCGCAACAAGCAGAGCCTGTCGCTGGCCGACGAGACCGTGGCCCTGGAAGTGCCCGGCCTGAACCTGTTCTACGGCCAGAAGCAGGCGCTGCACAACGTCAGCATGAACATCCCCAAGCAGCGCGTGACCGCCTTCATCGGCCCGTCCGGCTGCGGCAAGTCGACCCTGCTGCGCTGCTTCAACCGCATGAACGACCTGGTGGACGGTTGCCGCGTGGACGGCGAGATCCGTCTCGACGGCCAGAACATCTACCGCAAGGGCGAGGACGTGGCCGAGCTGCGCCGCCGCGTCGGCATGGTGTTCCAGAAGCCCAACCCGTTCCCCAAGAGCATCTACGAGAACGTGGTCTACGGCCTGCGCATCCAGGGCATCAACAAGAAGCGCACGCTGGACGAAGCCGTGGAATGGGCGCTCAAGGGCGCCGCGCTGTGGGACGAGGTCAAGGACCGCCTGCATGAGTCCGCGCTGGGCCTGTCCGGCGGTCAGCAGCAGCGTCTGGTGATCGCCCGCACCATCGCCGTGTCGCCGGAAGTCCTGCTGCTCGACGAACCCTGCTCGGCCTTGGACCCGATCTCCACCCTCAAGGTGGAAGAGCTGATCTACGAGCTGAAATCCAAGTACACCATCGTCATCGTCACCCACAACATGCAGCAGGCGGCGCGGGTTTCCGACTACACCGCGTTCATGTACATGGGCAAGCTGATCGAATACGGCGACACCGATACCCTGTTCACCAACCCGGCGCAGAAGCAGACGGAGGACTACATCACCGGCCGCTACGGCTAGCCGGCCATGGCAAATCGCGCTGCGCGTTGTCGGCGGCGCTTGCCGTACTCGTTTGTACTGTCTGCGCGCCGCCTCCTGGCGCAACACGATTTGCCAAGGGCCGGCCTGTCCGGCGAGAGAAAACAGTTCGCAAGGGTTAGAACATGATCAACAAAGACAGCCACACCCAGCACATTTCCCAGCAGTTCAACGCCGAGCTGGAGGAAGTGCGCAGCCACCTGCTGGCCATGGGCGGCCTGGTGGAGAAGCAGGTCAACGATGCGGTCATCGCGCTGATCGAGGCCGATTCCGGCTTGGCCCAGCAGGTGCGCGACGTGGACGACCAGACTAACCAGATGGAGCGCGACATCGACGAGGCGTGCCTGCGCATCCTCGCCCGTCGCCAGCCGGCGGCCTCGGACCTGCGTCTGGTGATCAGCATCTCCAAGTCGGTGATCGACCTGGAGCGCATCGGCGACGAGGCCTCGAAGATCGCCCGCCGCGCCATCGAGCTCTGCGAGGAAGGCTCCGCGCCGCGCGGCTATGTCGAGGTGCGCCACATCGGCGATCAGGTACGGCGCATGGTGCGCGACGCGCTGGACGCCTTTGCGCGCTTCGACGCCGAGTTGGCGCTGTCGGTGGCGCAGTACGACAAGACCGTGGACCGTGAGTACAAGACCGCGCTGCGCGAGCTGGCCACCTACATGATGGAAGACCCGCGCTCCATTTCCCGGGTGCTCAGCATCATCTGGGCGCTGCGCTCGCTGGAGCGCATCGGCGACCACGCGCGCAACATCGCCGAGCTGGTGATCTATCTGGTGCGCGGCACCGATGTGCGCCACATGGGTCTCAAGCGCATGCAGCAAGAGGTGCAGGGCAAGGCCGACTGAGCCACCGGCGACTCTCGGTCTAGACTCCTGCCGTCGACAGGGGGAAGACCATGGACACCGTGCTGAGCTTGCAGATACTGCTGGGCCTGCTGGCGCTCTCGTTGCTGGCGCTGACCGGCGCGCTCGCTGCGTTGCTCTGGCAGCGCTGGCGCGCCGACACCTGGCCTCGCTGGGCCGGGCGGGCCCGGCGGTTGCGCCTGGCGCCACCGGCTTTGCTGTTCCTCGTGCTGGCGGCGCCCGTGGTGGCCTGGTGGCTGTTGCACCTGCAGGCGGTGCCGTTCGGCGAAACCTGGGTGCTGGCCGGCGCCTGTTTGTATCTGCTGGCCGGCATCGCCTGGCTGCTGTTGGCGACACGCTTGTGGGCGCTGGGCAATGGCGCCGCGCAGGCGGCGCACGCTCTGCCGGTCGCCTTCGGTTCGGCTGTGGCGGCGCTGGTGCTGCAGGTGGTGATCTTGGGACTGATGGCGGTACGGCCGTAGGCAGAAGCCCTGTTCCAGGCTGACTTCCGTCGCAAGCACGGCGACCAGGGCGACGCTGACCGCCCCACAGGCTTGGGGTCTCAGCGCAGCGAGATCACCGGCCAGCCGCGGGCCTCGGCCTCGGAGCGCAGCACGGCGTCCGGGTCCACCGCCACCGGGTTGCTCACCCGGAGCAGCAGCGGCAGGTCGTTGCGCGAGTCGCTGTAGAACCAGCTGCCCTGCAGATCCAGCCCGTTCTCCGCCAGCCACCGCTCCAGGCGCACCACCTTGCCTTCCTGGAAGCAGGGAACGTCGACGCTGCGGCCGATGTAGCGGCCATCCTCCATGCCGCACTCGGTGGCCAGCAGGGTCTCCACGCCCAGCCGGGCGGCAATTGGCCCGGTGATGAAACGGTTGGTGGCGGTGATGATTACCACCCGGTCGCCCGCTTCCTGGTGGCGACGCAGCAGCGCCTCACCCTTGGCCAGGACGATCGGCTCGATGAACTCGGCCATGAACTCGCGATGCCAGGATGCGAGCTGGGCCATCTCGCTGCGGCCGAGGAGTTCCTGGCAGAAGTCCTGATAGGCTTGCACGTCGAGGCAGCCATCCAGGTAATCCTGATAGAAGGCATCGTTCCGGGCACGGTAGCTGTCGACTTCCACCAGGCCGCGCCGGCAGAGGAACTCGCCCCAGGCATGGTCGCTGTCGCCGGCCAGCAGCGTGTTGTCCAGATCGAAAAGAGCCAGGGCCACGAATCACCTCGGTACGGGAGCAAAAAGGCTGCAGAGCATAGCGGGTCCGCTCGCCACACTGAAGGGATGCACGGCCACCCCGCAACCCGTGCGCCGAGCGGCGTCGAACGCGGCGCCAACGAAACGGTGACAGAGCCAAGGCTTTGCTTTCAGGGCTCTTCGGTTTTATGGAACAATGCCGCCACTTGATTGGCGAGGTGATCCCAGGTGATCGACTCCGATGGTTTCCGCCCGAATGTCGGCATCATTCTGACCAATGATGTCGGTCAGGTGCTATGGGCGCGCCGCATCAACCAGGACGCCTGGCAGTTTCCCCAGGGTGGCATCAATCACCAGGAAACCCCGGAACAGGCGCTGTACCGGGAACTCAACGAAGAGGTCGGCCTGGAGCCGGAGGATGTCCGCATCCTGGCCTGCACCCGGGGTTGGCTGCGCTACCGGCTGCCGCAACGCCTGGTGCGCACCCACAGCCAGCCGCTGTGCATCGGCCAGAAGCAGAAGTGGTTCCTGCTGCGCCTGCTCAGTGACGAAACGCGGGTACGCATGGATCTGACAGGCAAGCCGGAGTTCGACGGCTGGCGCTGGGTCAGTTACTGGTACCCACTGGGACAGGTGGTCACCTTCAAGCGCGAGGTCTACCGTCGCGCCTTGAAAGAGCTGGCCCCGCGCCTGCCCGCGCGGGACTGACACGGAGAGCCCACCAGCATGCTGAATACGCTGCGCAAGATCGTCCAGGAAGTGAATGCCGCCAAAGACCTCAAGGCGGCCTTGGGCATCATCGTGCAGCGTGTGAAGGAGGCCATGGGCAGCCAGGTCTGCTCGGTCTACCTGCTCGATCCCGAGACCAACCGCTACGTGCTGATGGCCACCGAAGGCCTCAACAAGCGCGCCATCGGCAAGGTCAGCATGTCGCCCAACGAGGGCCTGGTCGGTCTGGTGGGCAGCCGCGAGGAGCCGCTGAACCTCGAGCATGCCTCCGAACACCCGCGCTACCGCTACTTCGCCGAAACCGGCGAGGAGCGCTACGCCTCCTTCCTCGGCGCGCCGATCATCCACCACCGACGGGTGATGGGCGTGCTGGTGGTACAGCAGAAGGAACGCCGTCAGTTCGATGAGGGCGAGGAAGCGTTTCTGGTGACCATGAGCGCACAACTGGCCGGGGTGATCGCCCATGCCGAGGCCACCGGCTCGATTCGCGGCCTGGGCCGCCAGGGCAAGGGCATCCAGGAAGCACGCTTCGTCGGCATTGCCGGTGCGCCTGGCGCGGCCATCGGCACTGCGGTGGTGGTGCTGCCGCCGGCGGACCTGGACGTGGTGCCGGACCGTCCGGCCGAGGACGTCGAGGCCGAACTCAAGCGCTACCAGACCGCCCTGGCCGCGGTGCGTGAGGAATTGCAGACCCTTTCGGCGAAGCTGGCCAACCAACTGCGCCCCGACGAGCGGGCACTGTTCGATGTCTACCTGATGATGCTCGACGACGCCGCGCTCAGTAAGGACGTGGTGCAGCTGATCAAGGGTGGTCAGTGGGCACAGGGCGCGCTGAGTCAGGTCATTCGCGCGCACGTCGATCGCTTCGAGCAGATGGGCGACCCCTACCTGAGCGAGCGCGCCTCGGACGTGCGTGATCTGGGGCGCCGGCTGCTGGCCCACCTGCAGCAGGAACGTCAGCAGACCCTCGTCTATCACGACAACACCATCCTCGTCAGCGAGGAGCTGACCCCGGCGATGCTCGGCGAAGTGCCGGAGGGCAAGCTGGTCGGCCTGGTGTCCGTGCAGGGCTCGGGCAACTCCCATGTGGCGATCCTGGCGCGTGCCATGGGCATTCCCACCGTGGTCGGCGCAGTCGACCTGCCGTATGCCAAGGTCGACGGCATCGAGATGATCGTCGACGGCTACCACGGCGAAGTGTTCACCAACCCCGGCGCGGTGCTGCGCAAGCAGTACGGCGAAGTGGTGGAGGAGGAGCGCCAGCTGACCCAGGGCCTGGAGTCGCTGCGCAGCCTGCCCTGCGTGACCCTGGACGGCCAGCGCATGCCGCTGTGGGTCAACACCGGCCTGTTCGCCGACGTGGCGCGCGCCCAGCAGCGCGGCGCCGAGGGCGTCGGCCTGTACCGCACCGAAGTGCCGTTCATGAGCAACGAGCGCTTCCCCAGCGAGAAGGAGCAGGCAGCCATCTACCGAGAGCAGCTGGCTGCCTTCCACCCGCAGCCGGTGACCATGCGCACCCTGGACATCGGCGGCGACAAGTCGCTGTCCTATTTCCCGATCAAGGAACAGAACCCCTTCCTCGGCTGGCGCGGCATCCGCGTCACCCTCGACCATCCGGAAATCTTCCTGGTGCAGGTGCGCGCCATGCTCAAGGCCAGCGAGGGCCTGGAGAACCTGCGCATTCTGCTGCCGATGATTTCCGGCGTGCTGGAACTGGAGGAATCGCTGCACCTGATCCATCGCGCCTGGAGCGAGGTGCGCGACGAGGGCGTCAACGTGCCCATGCCGCCGCTGGGCGTGATGATCGAGATTCCGGCGGCGGTGTACCAGATCCGCGAGCTGGCCAGCCAGGTCGATTTCATCTCGGTCGGTTCCAACGACCTGACCCAGTATCTGCTGGCGGTGGACCGCAACAACCCGCGTGTGGCCGACCTCTACGACTTCCTGCACCCGGCGGTGCTGCAGGCGCTGCGCCAGGTGGTCGACGGCACCCATGCGGAGGGCAAGTCGGTGAGCATCTGCGGCGAAATGGCCGGCAACCCGCTGGCGGCGGTGCTGCTGCTGGCCATGGGCTTCGATAGCCTGTCGATGAACGCCACCAACCTGCCCAAGGTGAAGTGGTTACTGCGCCAGATCACCGCCAGCAAGGCCCGCGAGCTGCTGGACGAGGTGATGCGCATCGACAACCCGCACGTCATCAACAGCACCCTCAATCTGGCGTTGCGCAACCTGGGCCTGGGCCGGGTGATCAATCCCGCCGCTGCCGTACAAGCCTGAGCGAGCCCCTATTGGGCCGGCTTCATACCGGCGCCTGTCCCAGCCTTCGCCAAGCCCTTCTAGATCCCCTCGTCGTGCTGAAAATCCTCGGTGGCGCGCGCCACCATGCGTCGCCAGTCGCCCGAGGCCGCGCCGAGCTGGCGTACGGCCTCCAGCAGAGTGAGGAAGGCGGCGTGCTGCAGCTGGGCGTCGCCCTGCGCGGCGGCCTGGTCGGCCTGTTGGCGGGCCTGTTGCAGCAAGCGCTCGAAGTGCTCGGAATCGAAGGGCATGGCAGTTACTCCGCGACGGGCTTCTGCGACCAGTAAAGCGAAGGAATGCTCCCGTTGGTCGTAAAGCCGATGGACTGCCTGAATTTGACTCCGGAGGCGGTCGCCTTTGCCTTCGGTCAGGGTGTCGAACGACGCGTCCGACCCTTGGTCGGAGCCGGCAAAGCCGCGTGGTAGCGCGCTTACGGCAAGACTAAGGTAGTAGACGTCGCGAAAACCGACTTCTGTACGATGTAGCTGCCTGCCCCCCAATAACAACAATGTGAGGAACATTAAATGGCAGATCACAAGTCAAACGCCGAAGCCTATTGGTCGGCTAACCTCCGCCTCATCCTGGGAAGCCTGGTTATCTGGGCCCTGTGTTCTTACGGATTCGGCATCATCCTGCGTCCCATGCTGTCGGGCATCATGATCGGTGGTGCCGATCTTGGCTTCTTCTTCGCTCAGCAAGGCTCGATCTACGTCTTTATTGCGTTGATCTTCTTCTATCGCTGGAAGATGAACAAACTCGATAAAGAATTCGGTCTCGAGGAGTAAGCCGGAATGAGCCAATTTGCAATCAACATGCTGTTCGTGGGGGCGTCGTTCGTCCTCTACATTGGTATTGCGCTCTGGGCGCGTGCGGGCTCCACCAAGGAGTTCTACGTCGCCGGCGGCGGTGTCGGGCCGATCCCCAACGGCATGGCCACCGCGGCGGACTGGATGTCCGCAGCCTCCTTCATCTCCATGGCCGGCCTGATCTCCGTCGGCTACGTCAACTCCTCGTTCCTGATGGGCTGGACCGGCGGCTACGTGCTGCTGGCCATGCTGCTGGCGCCTTACCTGCGCAAGTTCGGCAAGTTCACCGTGCCGGACTTCGTGGGTGACCGCTTCTACAGCAAGGGTGCCCGCCTCGTAGCGGTCATCGCCCTGCTGCTGACCTCCATCACCTACGTGATCGGTCAGATGAGCGGCGCCGGCGTGGCCTTCGCCCGCTTCCTGGAAGTGAGCAGCAGCACCGGTATCTGGCTCGCCTCGGCGGTAGTGTTCGTCTACGCCGTGATCGGCGGCATGAAGGGCATCACCTACACCCAGGTGGCCCAGTACGTGGTGCTGATCCTGGCCTACACCATCCCGGCCATCTTCATCTCCCTGCAGCTGACCGGCAATCCGATCCCGCAGATCGGCATGTTCGGCGAGCACACCGAGTCCGGTATGCCGCTGCTGCAGAAGCTGAACGAAGTGGTACGTGACCTGGGCTTCCAGGACTACACCGCCGACGTGTCCAACAAGCTGAACATGGTGCTGTTCACCCTGTCGCTGATGATCGGTACCGCCGGTCTGCCGCACGTGATCATCCGCTTCTTCACCGTACCGAAGGTTGCTGACGCCCGTTCCTCCGCTGGTTGGGCCCTGGTGTTCATCGCCCTGCTGTACACCACCGCTCCGGCCGTGGCTTCCATGGCTCGCCTGAACCTGCTCACCACCGTGTACCCGCAGGGTGTTGAACAGCCGGCACTGGAATACTCCGAGCGTCCGCAGTGGGTGAAGACCTGGGAAGAAACCGGTCTGATCAAATTCGAGGACAAGAACAACGACGGCCGCATCCAGTACTACAACCCGACCGCTGACTTCAGCGACCGCGGCTGGGCTGGCAACGAGCTGACCGTGAACTCCGACATCCTCGTACTGGCCAACCCGGAAATCGCCAACCTGCCGGGCTGGGTGATCGGCCTGATCGCCGCAGGCGCCATTGCTGCCGCACTGTCCACCGCAGCCGGTCTGCTGCTGGCCATCTCCTCGGCAATCAGTCATGACCTGATCAAGACGATCATCAATCCGAACATCAGCGAGAAGGGTGAAATGCTCGCCGCGCGGATCTCGATGGCCGTGGCGATCCTGGTGGCGACCTACCTGGGTCTCAACCCTCCCGGCTTCGCCGCGCAGGTGGTGGCGCTGGCCTTCGGTATCGCCGCGTCCTCGATCTTCCCGATGCTGATGATGGGTATCTTCTCCCGTCGCATTAACAGCGTTGGCGCGATCTCGGGCATGGTTGCCGGTCTGGCCTTCACCGTGATCTACATCTTCATGTTCCTGGGCTGGTTCTTCATCCCGGGTACCAACAGCCTGCCGAACACTCCGGACAACTGGCTGTTCGGTATCTCCCCGCTGTCCATCGGTAGCGTGGGTGCGGTCATCAACTTCGTCGTGGCCTTCGCCGTGGCGTACATGACCGCTCCGCCGCCGAAGGAAGTTCAGGACCTGGTGGAAAGCGTTCGCTTCCCGAAGGGTGCTGGCGCTGCTGTTGCTCACTGATTGACACGGCGTGACGAACCGGGACATGTTCCCGGTTCGGTTTGATCCAGGCGGGCTTCCCTTCAACAAGGAAGCCCGCCTTCATTTCGGGGATTCCTATGATTTGGCATTTGGTTGCATTGGGAGTGGCTGGCCTTGGCGCGGGTGGCATCGCCTACCTGTTGCGCAGGCTGAGCCGTAACAGACTGCCCGCCTGGTTTGTCCCGGCCCTGGCCGGTTTTGGGATGCTGGCCTACCAGATCAACTACGAATACGACTGGGCCGCGCACAAGGAGAGCCAGTTACCCGCAGGCTCAGTGGTGGTCGCGCAGGAGGAAGAACAGCAGATCCTGCGCCCCTGGACCTACCTGGTGCCACTGACTGTCGGGCTGACCGTGGTCGACACCACCAACATCCAGCAGCTCGAGCAGGACGGACAGCGCATCCGGCAGTTCATCCTCTACCGCTTCGAGAAGGAATATGTGGACCGTCTGGACCACCAGCCCCACCTGCTCAACTGCGATACCGCCGAACTGGTGCCGATCACCGGCCAGGGCGCGGGCGCGCTGCGGCAGCTGGAGCGCGACGACGCGCTGTACCGCGCCGTTTGTCAGTAATACCCTGCGCGCCGCTCACAGGCGCAGCAGGTAATCCGCACCGCCCAGCTGGCGCATCTGCTGGCGAATCCAGAAGGCCCGCCGGTCTATGTAGGCGCTGGGTCGGCCGGCGCTCCAGCGCCGCGGGTTGGGCAGGGTGGCTGCCAGCAGGCTGGCCTGGCGATCGCTGAGCCGGGCGGCCGACACCCGGAAATGGTGCCGGGCAGCCGCCTCGGCGCCGAACACACCGTTCCCCCATTCCACGCTGTTCAGGTACACCTCGAGGATGCGCTGCTTGGGCCAGAGCGTTTCCACCAGCAGGGTGAACCACACCTCCAGGCCCTTGCGCACCCAGCTGCGCCCCGACCACAGGAACAGGTTCTTGGCCACCTGCTGGCTGAGGGTGCTGGCGCCACGCAGGCTGCCGCCGCGCCGGTTGTGTTGCAGGGCGTCGCGAATCGCCGGCAGGTCGAAACCCCAGTGCTCGGCGAAGCGCTGGTCCTCGGCGGCGATCACCGCCATCTTCAGGTTGTTCGGCAGGCGCTCCCAGGGTTGCCACTGGCGTTGCAGGTCCAGCGTGTCGCCCGCGCGCCAGGCCTCGATCTTGCGTTCCACCATCAGTGCCGTGCCCGGCGGCGGCACCCAGCGAAACACCAGCACCAGCGCCACGCTCAGCCCCAGCAGGCCGAGCGCCAGCAGGAACAGGCGCCGCAGCCAGCGCCGCACTGCGCCAGCGCGCCCGAGACGCGGGAAATTGGAGGGTCGGCGAGGCATCATAGGCGCCTTTGATTCTCTGACTGGCAAGGAGTTTGGCTCATGGGTCGCGTCTACCTGTTCCTGGCGGCGTTCTTCGGCTTCACCGGCGTGGCGCTGGGCGCCTTTGCCGCTCATGGTCTGCGCGGGCGTCTGACCGCCGCCCACCTGGAGGTGTTCCAGACCGGTGTGCATTACCAGCAGATCCACGCCCTGGCGTTGCTGGCCGTGGTGTTGCTGGCCGCGCGCGGCACCAGCCGTCTGCTGGCCGCCACCGGCCTGTGCTTCAGTCTGGGTATTGTGCTCTTTTCCGGCAGCCTGTACCTGATGACCCTGGCCGGGCTGAAACTGGGCCTGGTCACCCCGCTGGGCGGCGTGCTATTCCTGATCGGCTGGGCTTGCCTGGGTCTGCTCGCCTGGCGACGCACTGCCTGATGGCGGCTTGGTCGCTGCCGGGGATCGGGCTAGAATGCCCGGCCCTTGCCCGCTGACAGCACACGACCATGCGCATCCATCTCAATGGTGAAGCCCGCGATACGCGCGACGGCCTGAGCATCGCCGACCTGCTGGCCGAGCTCGGCCTGACCGAGCGCCGCGTGGCCGTCGAACTCAACCTCGACATCGTCCCGCGCAGCCTGCACGCCGACACCCGCCTGCGGGAGGGCGACCGCCTGGAAATCGTCCACGCCATTGGCGGCGGCTAGCGATCGCGTCGCCAGGCCGCTCGTCCCATCACCGTCCGCGCACGACGCGGGCGTCTGTCCCCTGGAGGAACCCGCGATGACCCTCGCCGCGCATGACCAACCCTTCACCCTTGCCGGGCGCACCTACCAGTCGCGCCTGCTGGTGGGCACCGGCAAGTACAAGGATCTGGAAGAAACCCGCCAGGCCATCGAGGCCTCCGGCACGGAGATAGTCACCGTCGCGGTGCGCCGCACCAACATCGGCCAGAACCCCGGCGAACCCAACCTGCTGGATGTGATCAGCCCCGAGCGCTACACCATCCTGCCCAACACTGCCGGCTGCTACACCGCCGAGGAAGCAGTACGCACCTGCCGCCTGGCCCGCGAGCTGCTGGATGGCCACAACCTGGTGAAGCTGGAAGTGCTGGCCGACCAGAAGACCCTGTTCCCCAACGTGGTTGAAACCCTGGCCGCCGCCGAAACGCTGGTCAAGGAAGGCTTCGACGTGATGGTCTACACCAGCGACGACCCCATCGTCGCCCGTCGGCTGGCCGAGATCGGCTGCATCGCGGTGATGCCGCTGGCCGGCCTGATCGGCAGTGGCCTGGGTATCTGCAACCCATACAACCTGCGCATCATCCTGGAGGAGTCGCCGGTTCCCGTGCTGGTGGACGCCGGTGTCGGCACCGCCTCGGACGCCACCATCGCCATGGAACTCGGTTGCGCCGCCGTGCTGCTCAACAGCGCCATCGCCCACGCCCAGCACCCGGTGCTGATGGCCCAGGCCATGAAGCACGCCGTGGAAGCCGGCCGTCTCGCCTACCTGGCCGGGCGTATGCCGAAGAAACTCTACGCCAGCGCCTCCTCACCCCTGGAAGGCCTGGTTCGCTGATCCGTCCCGCCCGGGGATGAGCCCCGGGCCCGCTTTTTTTCTCTGCCGGAAACACCATGACTGACACCGCCGATCTCCCGCCCGAGCACCGCCGCACCATTAAGAGCTTCGTGATGCGCGCCGGACGCATGACCACCGGCCAGCAGCGCGGCCTGGAACTGGGCTGGCCGAAATTCGGCCTGGAACTCGAGGGCGGCCTGCTCGATCTCGACCAGTTGTTCGGCCGCCAGGCGCCGCGTACCTTCGAGATCGGTTTCGGCATGGGCCAGGCCACGCTGGAGATGGCCGCCGCCGCCCCCGAGCAGGACTTCATCGGCGTCGAGGTGCACAGGCCCGGCGTCGGCGCGCTGCTCAACGGCCTGCTGCTGCAGAACCTCACCAACGTGCGCGTGTACAGCTGCGATGCGCTGGAAGTGCTGCGCACCTGCATTCCCGACGCCAGCCTGGACCGCGTGCTGCTGTTCTTCCCCGATCCCTGGCACAAGGCGCGACACAACAAGCGGCGCATCGTGCAGCCGGCCTTCGCCGAACTGGTTCGCCAGAAGCTCAAGGTCGGCGGTGTGCTGCATATGGCGACTGATTGGCAACCCTATGCGGAACACATGCTCGAAATCTTGAGCGCCGCCCCCGGATATGCCAACCTCGCCGGCGACGCTGGCTATGTGCCACGCCCGGAGGAGCGCCCGGTGACCAAGTTCGAACGGCGCGGCGAACGCCTCGGCCATGGCGTCTGGGACCTGAAGTTCCAGCGAACCGCCTGAGACGGCCTCCAGCAGGACGGAAAACAACAACAACGCCGGAAGCACCGGCGCGCTGATTTTTCCTCACAGACAAACAATGGACGACGGCACGCCTGGCCGTCCCGCAGGACGGCACGCCATGTGCCAGGGAGCGAACTGTGTTGAAACCTATTGCCATGCTGTTATTGGCCGGCTGCGTGCTGCAGGCGCAAGCCGCCGTGTCGCCGGCCCAGGCCGAGCGTCTGGGTCGGGAGTTGACACCGCTGGGTGCCGAACGCGCCGGCAACCCCGAAGGCACCATTCCGGCCTGGACTGGCGGCATCACCCAGCCGCCGGCGGGCTACCAGCCGGGCAGCCACCATCCGGATCCCTACGCGGGCGACCAGCCGCTGCTGATCATCGACAAGCACACCCTCAACAACCACCGCGACCGGTTGCCAGAAGGGATGCAGCGTTTGCTGACCCTCTACCCGGACTACGCCGTGCGCGTCTACCCGACCCGCCGCAGCGCCGCGCTGCCGGAGCGCCTGTATACCGCCACCCGCCAGAACGCCACCCAGGCGCAGCTGATCTCCGGCGGTAACGGCATCCAGGGCGCCGCCGCCGGCGTGCCCTTCCCGCTGCCGCAGAATGGCCTTGAGGCCATCTGGAACCACATCACCCGCTACCGGGGCGAGCAGCTGCGCATGCTGACCAACCAGGCGGCGGTGTTGAGCAACGGCAGCTACAACCTGCTCAAGCTCGACCGGGAAATCTACTTCGTCTACAACCGCGAAGGCATGACCCCCGGCGAGCTGGACAACACCCTGTTCCACTACAAGTACAAGATCACCGCGCCGGCCAAGCTGGCCGGCTCGGCGCTGGTGGTGCAGGAAACCCTCGACCAGGTGCTGGCGCTCCGCAAGGCCTGGCGCTTCAACCGCGGCGAGCGCCGCGTGCGCCGCCTGCCGTCGCTGGCCTACGACTCGCTGCAGCCGGACACCAACGGCATGGCCACCGCCGACATGGTGGACGCCTACAACGGCGCGCCGGACCGCTACGAGTGGAAGCTGCTGGGCAAGCGCGAGATGATCGTGCCGTACAACAGCTACAAGGTGCACCAGCAGCGCATTCCCTACGATGAGATCCTCGGCGCCAAGACGGTCAACTCCGCGCTGCTGCGCTATGAGCTGCACCGTGTCTGGGTGGTCGAGGCCGACCTGCGTATCGGCTTCAAGCACCCCTATGCCAAGCGGCGCTTCTACATCGACGAGGACAGCTGGCAGATCCTGGCGGTGGACCTGTACGACGAGTCCGGCGAGCTGATCGGCCTGCAGGAAGCCCATCCGATCAACTATTACGAAGTCCCGGTGTTCCTGAGCACACTGGAGACCGTGTACGACTTCAAGGGTGGCCGCTACTTCGTCGACGGGCTGGACAACAACGAGCCGCCCTACGATTTCGGCGTGCGCCTGACGCCGCGCGACTTCTCGGCTCAGGCCCTGCGCCTGGGTAACTGACCCCCGGCGGGCAAAAGGAACGGCGCACTTCGGTGCGCCGTTTTCGTTTCAGCGCCGGTCCGCCGCCACGCCCAGCAGCAGGAAGGCCACCAGCACCACCGGCGCCAGCGTGTAGTTGTTGAAGTAGGCCAGGCCCTGGGCCAGCCAGGGGCTGGTGAAGACCAGGCCGAAACCGTAGACCAAGGCGCAGAACACCACGAACAGCAGTGTGCGCAATACGAAGTTGAGCCCGCCGATGGTGCGCTGCAGCCAGGCGTTGAGGTGCGGGCCGAACAGCACCAGCAACGTGGCCAGCAGGGCCAGGGCGATCTCGCTCAAGTGGCCGCGACACCAGCGCGACAGGCTGATGATCAGGTCCAGAAACATGTCCATCGGTTACCGCTCCGTGAATGACGAAGGCGCCTTTATAACCGCTCTGGAACGCACTCCGAAAGCCAAGCGGTCTCGAGCCCCGCTTTTCTAGGCGCGGCTTCAGCCGCGATGCTTTTTCGCGCGCGCATCCCAAAGCTCGCGACTGATGTCGCTCCTACAGGTTTGGTGCGCTAGCGAAGCGGCTGCTACGGCAGGAACAGCTGAAGCAGGTCGTTGAGGAACAGCTGGCCCTGTGTCGTGGCCACCAGGCGCTGGGCGTCGGGGCTGAGCAGGCCGCGGCGCTCGGCTTCGCGGCGGGCTTCGTTCAGCTCC
This sequence comes from Pseudomonas flexibilis, assembly GCF_000806415.1. Lineage (NCBI taxonomy): Bacteria > Pseudomonadati > Pseudomonadota > Gammaproteobacteria > Pseudomonadales > Pseudomonadaceae > Pseudomonas > Pseudomonas flexibilis. The sequence goes on along the minus strand of NZ_JTAK01000004.1, from coordinate 630,940 downwards.
CGGAGGTCGAGGCCGGTGCGTTCGGTGAACAGCGTCGCTGGCACGCCCTGGGTCAGGCGCAGGGCGTTCATCAGGAACTCGAACGGCAGTTCGTCCGGCGCCAGGACGCGGCGACCGGCCTCGAAGGCCTTGTCCGGGTCCAGATAGTCCTTGGGCAGGCGGGTGTTCCAGGTGCGGTGGATGACCCCGTCGGTCCCGCTGAGCTTGCCGTGGGCACCGGCGCCCAGGCCGAGGAAGTCGCCGAAGGTCCAGTAGTTGAGGTTGTGGCGTGCCTGACGGCCGGGCTGCGCGTAGGCGGAGGTCTCGTACTGGGCATAGCCATGTTCGGCGAGCAGTGCCTGGCCGGCCTCCTGGATGTCCCAGAGGGTGTCGTCCTCGGGCAGCTGTGGCGGCTGGCTCCAGAACACCGTGTTCGGCTCCAGGGTCAGCTGGTACCAGGAAAGGTGCGTCGGCTGCTGGGCGATGGCGGTGCGCAGGTCTTGCAACGCGTCATCCAGGCTCTGCTCCGGCAGGCCGTGCATGAGGTCGAGGTTGAAGTTGTCGAAGCCGGCCGCCCGCGCCATGTCGGCGGCGCGGATGGCTTCCTCGCCATCGTGGATGCGCCCCAGCGCCTTGAGCTTGTCGGCCTGGAAACTCTGCACGCCGATGGACAACCGGTTGATGCCCAGGCTGCGGTAGTCGCGGAACTTGGCCTGCTCGAAGGTACCCGGGTTGGCCTCCAGGGTGATCTCGATGTCCGGCGCGAAGCCCACGCGTCGTTCCAGGCCGGCGATGATGCGTTCCAGCGCCTGGGGCGAGAACAGGCTGGGCGTGCCGCCGCCGAAGAACACCGAGACCAGCTTGCGGCCATGGACCTGGTCCAGGCGCTGGCCAAGCTCGGCCAGCACGGCGTCCACGTACTCACGCTCCGGCAGTTGCGGGCCGGCGGCGTGGGAGTTGAAGTCGCAGTAGGGGCATTTGCGCACGCACCAGGGGATGTGCACATAGGCCGCCAGCGGCGGCAGCCGGAAACCGCTGGCGTGGTCCGCAGTGCCGCTCATAGGCCCAGGCGCGCGCGCAGCTGCGCCATGGCGCGGGCCCGGTGGCTGAGCTGGTTCTTTTCCGCGGGCGGCAGCTCGGCGCTGGAGCATTCGCGCTCCGGCACCCAGAACAGCGGGTCGTAGCCGAAGCCGTGCTCGCCACGGGCCGCGTGCAGGATGCTGCCGTGCCACAGACCTTCGCAGAGGATCGGCAACGGATCGTCGGCATGCCGCACCAGCGCCAGGGCACAGACGAACTGGGCGGTGCGCTGCTCGTCTGGCACGTCGCGCAGGACCTCGAGCAGCTTGGCGTTGTTGGCCGCGTCGCCCGCGCCGCCGGCGTAGCGCGCCGAGTAGATGCCGGGCGCGCCGCCCAGGGCGTCCACCGCCAGGCCGGAGTCGTCGGCCAGCGCCGGCAGGCCGCTGATGCGCGCCGCATGGCGCGCCTTGAGGATGGCGTTCTCGACGAACGACAGGCCGGTTTCCTCCGGCTCGACCGTGGAGAACTCACCGATCGAGCGTACCCGCACCTGCGCGCCCAGCATGGCTTGCAGTTCCTTGAGTTTGCCGGCGTTGTGGCTGGCCAGCACCAGTTCGCTGAAGAGGCTCATCGATCGGGGAAGAATTCCTGGTTGAAGGAGAAACTGTTGCGCGGCCCGCCGGCGCTCTGCACGTTGACCGTGAAGCTGAGGGTTTCCTCGCCGATGGGGAATTGCGCCAGGTAGTAGACCGCCTCGCCCTCGCGCACCTGACGGAAACTGAGGTTGGTGATCTGGCCCATCAGGTTGCGCACCTGACCGCTGACGGTGGCGGTGATCGGCTTGCCGGCCTTGAGTACGGCGATGTTCAGCACGCCCTGGTTGCCGGCACGGGTCAGCCCGGCGGCGGCGGCGATTTCCGGCTGCAGGAAGCTGGAGTTGAACGCGCTGTAATGTACGTCCAGGTCATCGAAGCTGTACTTGCGTTCGGCCAGGGCCGGCAGCGCCAGGCAGAGGCTGAAGAACAACAGGAATAGACGGCGCATGGTGAGGTCTCCTCGGAAACGTGGGGTCAGGGGGCGACCGGGTGATCCTGCAGGCCGGGGCTGCTGAGCCGGTAGATGCCGATCTCACCCAACAGATTAGGCCACAGGCGGCTGCCCCAATCGTGGCGGTGCTGGCGATCCACAGCCAGGCGCTCGAGCACCCGCGCCTGGCGCTCGCGGCACAGCTGCTCGAAATCCTCGAAGGTGCAGAAGTGGATATTCGGTGTGTTGTACCAGGTGTACGGCAGGAACTCGGACACCGGCATGCGGCCCTTGGTGGTGAGGTACCAGCGGCAGCGCCAGTGGCCGAAGTTGGGGAAGGTGACGATGCAGGTCTTCCCCACCCGCAGCATCTCGTCGAGGATGCGGTCCGGGTAGTGCACGGCCTGCAACGCCTGGGTCATCACCACCACGTCGAAGCTGCCGGTGGCGAAGTTGCCCAGGCCCTTGTCCAGGTCCTGTTCGATGACATTGACGCCACGCTCGACGCAGCGGGCGATGTTGTCCGGGTCGATCTCCAGGCCGTAGCCGGTGACCTGCTTGTGGTCACGCAGCCAGGCCAGCAGTTCTCCGGTGCCGCAGCCGAGGTCGAGCACCCGGCTGCCGGCGGGAATCCACTCCTGGATGATGTCCAGATCGGCGCGCATGGGGACTTCCTCAGATGGCAATGCGGTTCATGTAGCTGCTGAACACCTGCTGATAGCGCGGCACCGGCAACAGGAAGGAGTCGTGGCCCTGGGGCGCGTCGATCTCCACGTAGCTGACGTTCTTGCGCGCCGCCAGCAGGGCGTCCACCAGCTCCCGCGAACGGGCCGGGGAGAAGCGCCAGTCGGTGGTGAAGGACATCAGGCAGAAGTCCGCCTTGGCCACCGCCAGCGCCCTGGCCAGGTCGCCGCCATGCGCGGCCGCCGGGTCGAAGTAGTCCAGCGCCTTGGTCATCAGCAGGTAGGTGTTGGCGTCGAAGCGGGTGGAGAACTCGTCGCCCTGATAGCGCAGGTAGCTTTCCACCTGGAATTCCACACTGTGGAAGTCGTAGTTGAGGCGATCGGTCTTCAGCTCGCGGCCGAACTTGGCACCCATCGCGTCATCGGACAGGTAGGTGATGTGGCCGACCATGCGCGCCAGGCGCAGGCCGCGGCGGGGCAGCACGTCGTGCTCGTAGAAGTGGCCGCCGTGGAAATCCGGGTCGGTGAGGATCGACTGACGCGCCACCTCGTTGAAGGCGATGTTCTCGGCCGACAGGCGCGGCGCCGAAGCGATGCACAGGCAGTGGCGCACGCGCTCGGGATAGCTCATGGTCCATTGCAGCGCCTGCATGCCGCCGAGGCTGCCGCCGACCACCGCCGCCCACTGTTCGATGCCGAGCCGATCGGCCAGGCGTGCCTGGCTGTTCACCCAGTCCTCTACGGTGACCACCGGGAAATCGGCGCCGTAGGGCTTGCCGGTAGCCGGATTGAGGCTGGCCGGGCCGGTGGAGCCGTTGCAGCCGCCCAGGTTGTTGAGCGCCACCACGAAGAAGCGGTTGGTGTCGATGGGCTTGCCCGGCCCGATGCAGCTGTCCCACCAGCCCGGCTTGCGGTCTTCGGGGCTGTGGTAGCCGGCGGCATGGTGATGGCCGGACAGGGCGTGGCAGATCAGCACCGCATTGCTGTGTGCGGCGTTGAGCGTGCCATAGGTTTCGTAGATCAGCTGGTAGTCGGCCAGTTCGCGTCCACAGGCCAGGGCCAGCGGCTCGGCGAAATGTGCAATACGGGGCTCGACCAGACCCACGGAATCTTCGGGAAAGACAGACGACATCGACCCGGCTCGTGTGCAGGAAGGGAAGCGGCACAGTCTACTGTGTGGCGCGCCGCAATTCACCCTTGGCGCGGCAAGGGCAGTGCAGGCCGGCACGCAGCCGGCCATGCCGGCGGCCTCAGCCGAGGAACAGCTGGTAGGCCGGGTTGTCGCTTTCGTCCCAGAAGGGGTAGCCGATGGCCTCCAGTGCCGCCGGCAACAGGTGCAGCTCCTCTTCCGGCACCTGCAGCCCGGCCAGCACGCGGCCGTCGGCGGCGCCGTGGTTGCGGTAGTGGAACATGCTGATGTTCCAGCGCCCGCCCAGCTTGTTGAGGAAGTTGAACAGCGCGCCCGGCCGCTCGGGGAACTCGAAGCGCAGCACCCGCTCGCCGCGCACGCCGTTGGCGCGCCCGCCGACCATGTGCCGCACGTGCAGCTTGGCCAGTTCGTCGTCGGTCAGGTCCAGCACCGGGAAACCTTTCTCGCGCAGGCCGTCCACCAGCGCCTCGCGCGGGTCGTGCTCGGGGTGGGTCTGCACGCCGACGAAGATGTGCGCCTCGCTGGAACTGTTGTAGCGGTAGTTGAACTCGGTGATCTGCCGCTTGCCGATCGCCTGGCAGAACTGCTTGAAGCTGCCGGGCTGCTCGGGAATGGTCACCGCGATGATCGCCTCGCGCTTCTCGCCCAGCTCGGCCCGTTCGGCCACATGGCGCAGGCGGTCGAAGTTGATGTTGGCGCCCGAATCGACCGCCACCAGCACCTGCCCGGCCACGCCTTCGCGGGCCACGTACTTCTTGATGCCCGCAACGCCCAGGGCGCCGGCCGGTTCGGTGATCGAACGGGTGTCGTCGTAGATGTCCTTGATCGCCGCGCACAGCTCGTCGGTGCTGACGGTGATCACCTCGTCGACGAAGTGCCGGCACACCGCGAAGCAGTAGTCGCCGATCTGCGACACCGCCACGCCGTCGGCGAACAGGCCCACCTGCGGCAGCACCACCCGTTCGCCGGCCGCCATGGCCTGTTGCAGGCAGTTGGAGTCCTCCGGCTCGACGCCGATCACCTTGGTCTCGGGGCGCAGGTACTTCACATAGGCCGCGATGCCGGCGATCAGCCCTCCGCCGCCCACCGGCACGAAGATGGCGTCCAGCTGGTTCTGCTGCTGACGGAGGATCTCCATGGCCACGGTGCCCTGGCCGGCGATCACCTCCGGATCGTCGTAGGGGTGGATGTAGACCAGGCCCTTTTCCTCCACCAGCTTGAGCGAGTGGGCCAGCGCCTCGGGGAAGGCGTCGCCGTGCAGCACCACCTTGCCGCCCCGCGCACGCACGCCCTGCACCTTGAGCTCCGGCGTGGTGCGCGGCATGACGATGGTCGCCTTGATGCCCAGGTGGCGCGCCGCCAGCGCCACGCCCTGGGCATGGTTGCCGGCCGAGGCGGTGACCACGCCGCGCGCCCGTTCTTCCTCGGTGAGCTGCGCAATGCGGTTGTAGGCGCCACGAATCTTGAACGAGTACACCGGCTGCAGGTCTTCGCGCTTGAGCAGAATCTGGTTGCCCAGGCGTTCCGACAGCTGGCGAGCGGGTTGCAGAGGGGTTTCCTCGGCGACGTCGTAGACGCGCGAGGTGAGGATCTTCTTGACGTACTGTTCGAGCATCGTGGCGGTCTTGAGCGGCGGTTGCGGGAGCCGGGAAGTCTACTCCTCCGCTTCGTCGGGCGCACCGTCCGCGCCGGCCGGCTCCTCGCCCGCCGTGGACTTGGGGGTATAATCCGCGCCCTCCCGTCTCTCCCCCAGGCACCTCGCGATGACCCAGGATCAGCTCAAGCAGGCCGTGGCCCAGGCCGCTGTCGATCACATTCTTCCCCGCCTCGAACGCAACAGCGTAATCGGCGTGGGCACCGGCTCCACCGCCAACTTCTTCATCGACGCCCTGGCGCGCCACAAGATGGACTTCGACGGCGCGGTGGCCAGCTCGGAAGCCACCGCCCAGCGCCTGAAGAATCATGGCATTCCGGTGTACGACCTCAATTCGGTGGCCGAGCTGGAGTTCTACGTCGATGGCGCCGACGAGGCCAACGACCGCCTGGAGCTGATCAAGGGCGGCGGCGCGGCGCTGACCCGCGAGAAGATCGTCGCCGCCGTGGCGCGCACCTTCATCTGCATCGCCGACGCCAGCAAGCGGGTGCCGGTGCTGGGCAACTTCCCGCTGCCGGTGGAGGTGATTCCCATGGCGCGCAGCCATGTGGCGCGTCAGCTGGTCAAGCTGGGCGGCGACCCGGTGTACCGCGAGGGTGTATTGACCGACAACGGCAACGTGATTCTCGATGTGCACAACCTGCACATTATTGATGCGGTGAAGCTGGAAGCCGACATCAATGCCATCGTCGGCGTGGTCACCAACGGCCTGTTCGCCGCGCGCCCGGCCGACCTGCTGCTGCTTGGCACTCCGACCGGCGTGCAGACCCTGACCCGGGCCTGAACGCCGGGCCTGCCGTAGGGTGGATCGCGCTTCATCGATCCACCAGCGCGCTGCGAGGCGCGGCCGGCCAGGCGCGCCGTGCCGGCGCGATGGCGGGCAAGGAAAACGTTGTCCACCCTACGGTGCTGCGCCCCCACCGCACAACGTTAGGGCCACCGTGGCCGGCTGCTACCGACGAAACGCAGCCGTGCGCGAAGCGGCCTACGCTTGTTGGCAGGCACACAGCACAGGAGGTGTCGCCATGCCGCCCGGCAAGTTCCATCTGAAGAAGGTCAGCAATGGCCAGTTCCACTTCAATCTGCTGGCCAGCAACGGCCAGGTCATCCTCTCCAGCGAACAGTACAAGGCACGCGACTCGGCGCTCAACGGCATCGATTCGGTGCGCCGCAACGCCAAGCGCGACGGCGCGTTCGAAGTGAAGGAGAGCAGCAACGGCAAGCACTACTTCGTGCTCAAGGCCAGCAACGGCCAGGTGGTCGGCCAGAGCCAGATGTACGCCAGCCTGGCCAGCGCCGAACAGGGCTGCGAATCGGTCCGCCGCTATGCGCCCGAGGCCCTGCTGACCGAGGACCTGTGAGCAGGCTGTGAATGAAAAACGCCGCGCTCCGAGGGGCGCGGCGTTTTTCCAGAGTGTCGGCGTGCGATCAGATGCGGAAGCGGCTGACCATCGCGGTCAGCTGGTTGCCCAGGCGCGCCAGCTCGGTACTCGACTTGGCGATTTCCTGCGAGGCGACGGTGGTCTGCTCGGTCACGTCGCGCACGCTGATCACGCTGCGGCTGATCTGCTCGGCCACCACGCTCTGCTGCTCCGCGGCGGCGGCAATCTGCTGGTTCATCGACTGGATATTGGAGACACCCTTGTTGATGCTGCCCAGCGCGGCACCGGCCTTGCGGGTCAGCTCCACGCTGCTGCCGGCCAGGCTGTGGCTGCTGTGCAGGCTGCTGGCGACCCGCTGCGTACCGTTCTGCAGGCCGGCGACCAGCTCCTCGATCTCCTCGGTGGACTGCTGGGTGCGCTGCGCCAGGGTGCGCACCTCGTCGGCGACCACGGCGAAGCCGCGTCCGGCTTCGCCAGCCCGCGCGGCCTCGATGGCGGCGTTGAGTGCCAGCAGGTTGGTCTGCTCGGCGACCGCCTTGATCACGTCCATGACGCTGCCGATCTTGTTGCTTTCATGCTCCAGCTGGGCCATGGCCTCGGTCGAACGATTGACCTCGCCGGCCAGGCGCTCGATCTGCGCGACGACCTCGTTGACCACCCGGTCGCCTTCGCGGGCCTGGCTGTCCGCTTCGTTGGCTGCCCTGGCCGCCAGTTCGGCGTTGCGCGCCACGTCCTGCACGGTGGCGGACATCTCGTGCATCGCGGTGGCCACCTGATCGGTCTCGGTCTTCTGTTTGCCGACGCCGGTGCTGGTCTGCTCGGTTACCACCGACAATTCCTCGGCGGAGCTGGCAATCTGCGTGGCGCTGTCGCGAATACGACCGATCAGCTCGCGCAGCGTGCCGGCCATGTCCTGGATACCCTGCTGCAGGACACCCAGCTCGTCACGGCGGGTAATGCGGGCATCGCTGGTCAGATCGCCGTCGGCGATGCGGCGGGCGATCTCCAGGGTCTCCTGCAGGGGTTGGGTGATCTGGCGAGCAATCAGCGTGGCGGCGATGACGCTCAGCACGAGGGCCGCAAGGGCACCGAGGAGCTGGAAGGAAATGGCCTGGGTGCTGTCCTCGTCACGCAGGCTGAACTGGATGTTCTGCAGCTCTCCGGTGAGTTTCAGCAGCGCGTCGGCCTGCTGGGTCATCTCATTGCCAATGACGGAGACCTCAAGGATGTGTTTCTTGTAATCATCCAGGGGCGAGAAGTAGCGCTGCAAGGCGGTCTTCAGGTCACGGAGCTGGGCAGGGAAGTGCAGATTGAGCAGCCGTTCGGTGGCTTCCAGCGCGGCCATCGTCTTGTTCATCTGGTTGGTCAGGATGCGCTCACGGTCCGCTGACCTGGTCATCATGAAGCCGCGCACTTCGTAACGCGTCATCAGCATTTCGTCGTTGAAGGCGGTGAAGCCTGCTTGCAGGGAACTGCGCTGTGGATTGCCGGTGTCCAAGGCGCCGATCCGGTCGCGCAGGTCATTAATCAGCTTCAGGACGGTATTACCTTCGCTGATCATCGTACGGCGAGCCACCTGTGTCTGGGCGACGGCGTTGCGCATGCGCTGCAGTGCGTCTTGGTAGGCGCTGATGGGGCCCGTCATGGCATTCAGGCGTTGCCGGCTAGCATCAGTGACGCGCAAGCCCAGCGCTTTCTGCTGCTGGGCTTGCAAGGCGGCGAGGTCGTTATCCGATCGACGAGCAGCCTCTTCGTCGCCGTCCGTCAGCATGTAGGCGAGGCGGCTGATCTGCAGCTGACTGGTGGCCGCATCCAGGCGAGCAATTTCGGCCTGCACGTCGCTGCGGTGGATCATATTGCTCAGGCTGTTCCAGCCGATCAGCGCCAGGGCCAGGGTGAATATCAGCACGAGGCCAAAGCCCAGTCCCAGCTTGCGACTCACGCTCAGGTTTCCAAACCAGTTCAACATTCGAATCTCCAGAGTTCCGGGGTATCGGCGGAAGGGCAGAGCTGGAGAATTATTCTTGGCGCCAGCTTTTCGCCGCATTTGTGGGCGATATCGGCCGAGCAATGTTCAGCTTGAATGGAGTCCGCCAGGCGAAACGCAGTTTCGGAATAGATGAAATCCAGAAAAAACGCCGCATGAACAGGCGGCGTTTCAGGTGGGCTGAGGCTCAGACGCTCAGCAGCCAGTCGTAATCGACGGTCAGCGGTGCGTGCTGGGAAAAGCGCGGCTGGCGAGGCAGCTTGGCCGCGCGCACGAAGCGGCGCATGCCGGGAGTCAGCAGCTGGTAGTCCAGGCGCCAACCAAGGTTGAGCGTCTCGGCCTGCTCGCTGTCCGGCCACCAGCTGTACAGATCGCCCTCGCGGCTGACCTCGCGCAGTGCGTCCACATAGCCCATGGTGCCCAGCACCTGGTCCATCCAGGCGCGCTCGGGCGGCAGGAAACCGGGCAGCTGCTGGCAGTCGCGCCAGTTCTTCACGTCCAGCTTCTGGTGCGCCAGGAACAGCGAGCCGCAATACAGGTACTCGCGGCGCTTGCGGCGCTGCTTGTCGAGGTAATGGGCGAAGTCTTCCATGAACTTGAACTTCTGGTTCAGCTGCTCGTCGCCGCCATGCCCGCTGGGCAGCAGCAGGCTGGCGATGCTCAGCTTGTCGAAGTCCGCCTGCAGGTAGCGTCCGTAGCGGTCGCACAGCTCGAAGCCCAGGCCGCTGATCACCGCCTTGGGCTGCAGGCGCGAATAGATCGCCACGCCACCCTGGCTGGGCACTTCCGCTTCGGCGGCGTACAGGTAGTAGCCATCCAGCTGGAAGGCCGGGTCTTCGAGCTCGTAGGCGGAGGCGCGCGTGTCCTGCAGGCAGATCACGTCTGCATTCTGGGCCTGCAGCCAGCTGAGCAGGCCACGTTCGGCGGCTGCCTGAATGCCATTCACGTTCAGGTTGATGATCCGCATAGGTATCCCAATAGGTAGGGCGGGGGCGAGCGGAAACGGATTCCGGCCCCGGGGAACCGCTGGATAAGCGGTTCAGGTGTTCACAGAAAACCGGCTTCGTGAGCCGGTCGGCAAGATGGCGCGAATCTTATCACTGCCTGACGCCGGAGCGCAGCCGGCGCCTGCAAATGCGGCGGGCGCGGCGCGGGTGTATCATGCCGCGCGTTTGCAACCGGCCAACTTCGGATTTCCTCATGCAGGCGTATCAGCGCGACTTCATTCGTTTTGCCATCGAGCGCGGTGTTCTGCGTTTCGGCGAGTTCACCCTCAAGTCCGGGCGCACCAGCCCCTACTTCTTCAATGCCGGGCTGTTCAACAGCGGCGCCGCGCTGGCCCAGCTGGGGCGGTTCTACGCCGAGGCCGTGGTCGACAGCGGCCTGGCCTTCGACGTGCTGTTCGGGCCGGCCTACAAGGGCATCCCCCTGGCGGCGGCCACCGCTGTGGCGCTGGCCGAGCAACACGACCGTGACCTGCCCTGGTGCTTCAACCGCAAGGAAGCCAAGGACCATGGCGAAGGCGGCACCCTGGTGGGTGCGCCGCTGCAGGGCCGCGTACTGATCATCGACGACGTGATCACCGCCGGCACCGCCATTCGCGAGGTCATGCAGATCATCAAGGCCCAGGGCGCTACGCCGGCCGGCGTGCTGATCGCCCTCAACCGCCAGGAGCGCGGCCAGGGCGAGCTGTCGGCGATCCAGGAAGTCGAACGCGACTTCGGCATGCCGGTGGTCAGCATCGTTTCGCTGGAGCAGGTGCTCGAATACCTGGCCGGCGACGCCCAGCTCAAACAGTACCTGCCGGCGGTGGAAGCCTACCGCGCGCAATACGGCGTCTGAGCAGGCCGCCTGTCATCCGGACACGCGCCCGCTCGTCCGAAATGCCGGAGCCGGGGCGCGCGTCCCGGCGCCGTGCGCTTCCAAGCGCAAGAGCCCTCACTCCCCGCTACAGGGGCGCGCAACGCGGTTAGGGTGGCGGCGCTAGCAAAAAACGCCGTCCGCTCACAATAGGGTAATGGTCGGGGCGAGGATTGCCGCCACGACCTGTACCTTGCGCGCGCTTTTTGTATGCGCGCGGACTCCGATATGAACGACAAGACCCAGAGCTATCAGGCGCTCCACAAACCCAGCAAGGCGTTCGCCCGGCGGGCGGACTACCTGGAGCACGAGCTGACCATCATGGCGCCGCGGCGCTGGCGGCCCAACCTGCCCTTCCGCGACTACCGCTTCGAGTACGAAGACTGGGTGCCGGCGATGGCCGCCACCATCGGCAAGATCGTCATGGTCGCCGCGGTGGTCGCCGCCTTCGCCGGACCGCTGGGCCTGTCCAACGACTTCGTCATCGAGAACGTGCGCTACGAGATGCTGATCGCCGCGCTGCTGTTCGTGGTGCTGTTCTCCGGCTTCCTGATTCCCACCGCCAACCTGGCCGGCACCCACGGGCCGCTGATTCCCCTGATTCCGCTGATCGTCGCCTCCGGCGGCCACCCCATGGCGCTGGGCATCATGGTCGGCGTGCTGGGCTTTCTGCTCGGTGTGCTGCGCGGCGGCAGCCTGCTGGCGAGGCTGACCAGCGACGGGGTGTGTGGCGGTCTGCTGCTCTACCTGGGCTTCATCGGCATGACCTCGCAGATCAAGTCGCTGTTCGCCTGGGCCAACGGCTTCGACATGGGCTACCTGGCCTTCGTGGTGGTGCTGGCCACCATCGTGCTGTACGCCTACCTGGAACACCTGCGCGCGCGCTGGCTGGCGATTCCGCTGGGTTGCGCGATGGCGGCGCTGATCGCCTTCGCCCTGGGCGCGCCGTTCGAATTCCATACCGAACCGGGCATTCCCAACCTCAACCCCATGTACTGGTGGGGCGAGAACAGCGGCTGGCAGCTCGGCCTGCCGCAGCTGGAGCATTTCGTCGCCGTGGCGCCGTTCGCCGTGCTGGCGGTGGCCATGTGGTCGCCGGACTTCCTCGGCCATCGCATCTTCCAGCAGCTCAACTACCCCCACAAGGCGCAGAAGGTGCTGATGAACATCGACGACACCATGTGCGTCGCCGCCGCGCGCCAGGCGGTCGGCACCGCGCTGGGCGGCGGCAACCTGGCCTCGTCCTGGGGCACCTACATGGTGCCGGCGGCCATCGCCAAGCGGCCCATCCCGGCCGGGGCGATCCTCACCGGCCTGCTGTGCGTGGTGGCGGCGCTGTGGGGCTACCCGATGGACCTGGCGATCTGGCCGCCGGTGCTCAGCGTGGCGCTGATGGTCGGCGTGTTCCTGCCGCTGCTGGAAGCCGGCATGCAGATGACCCGCGAGGGCAAGACCTCGCAATCGGCGGCCATCGTGATCTTCTCCTCGGCGCTGGTGAACCCGGTGTTCGGCTGGTCGCTGACCGTGCTGCTCGACAACCTCGGGCTGATCGGCGACAAGGAGCGCGGCAAGGGCCTGGGCCATCTGCAGCGCTGGATCATCCCGCTGGTGATGTTTGCCGTACTCTGCGGCGTAATGGCCGCCATCGGCATGTTCCCGGGCGTGCCGGCACTGGTGGAATCGTTCCGTAGCCTGGGCGCCTAGGGCGGTCGGCGCCGTGCCGGCGCGTTGGTGGACAATGAGAAACGTTGTCCACCCTACTAGGCGTTTCGGTGCAGGCCGAAGCCAAAGGCTCGCGAATGAATTCGCTCCCACGGTCCACATGAAAAAGGGGAGCCCTCGGGCTCCCCTTTTTGCATTCCGACCGCCTCAGGCGGGACGGTTGTTGGTGATCAGCGTGCCGACGCCGGAGTCGGTGAAGATCTCCAGCAGCACCGCGTTGGGCACGCGGCCATCCACGATGTGCGCGCTGTGCACGCCACCCTGCACGGCTTCCAGGGCGCAGCGGATCTTCGGCAGCATGCCGCCGTAGATGGTGCCGTCGGCGATCAGGGCATCCACCTGCTCGGTGGACAGGCCGGTCAGCACCTTGCCCGACTTGTCCATCAGACCGGCGATGTTGGTCAGCAGCATCAGCTTCTCGGCCTTCAGCGCCTCGGCCACCTTGCCGGCCACCAGGTCGGCGTTGATGTTGTAGGACTCGCCGTCCTTGCCCACGCCGATCGGCGCGATCACCGGGATGAAGTTGCCGTTCACCAGGCGGTTGATCAGTTCGGCGTTGATGCTTTCCACCTCGCCGACCTGGCCGATGTCGATGATTTCCGGCTGGGTCATTTCCGGGGTCTGGCGGGTCACCTTCAGCTTGCGGGCGCGAATCAGGTTCGCGTCCTTGCCGGTCAGGCCGAGGGCCTGGCCGCCGTGGCGGTTGATCAGGTTGACGATGTCCTTGTTCACCTGGCCGCCGAGCACCATTTCCACCACGTCCATGGTGGCGCTGTCGGTGACGCGCATGCCGTCGATGAAGTGGCTCTCGATGGACAGGCGCTTGAGCAGGTCGCCGATCTGCGGGCCGCCGCCGTGCACCACCACCGGATTGATGCCCACCGCCTTCATCAGCACGATGTCGCGGGCGAAGCCGGTCTTCAGCTCGTCGCTTTCCATGGCGTTGCCGCCGTACTTGATCACCAGCGTCTTGCCGACGAAGCGGCGAATGTAGGGCAGCGCCTCGGACAGGACCTTGGCGACTTGGGCGGCATCATCACGGCTGAGCATGCGGAACTCCGATGGAACCAATCAGGGTAGGGGGCGAATAACGGCAATTAGACGCCAGGGTGTCGGGAAAAGTCAGCGACGCCGCCTCAGAAAGGCAGCGTCAGGTCGGGGGCGACGCGTTGCAGGCGTTCGCGGAACACCGCCTGGATGCGCGCCAGTTCCTCGGCGTTCTCCGCCTCGAAGCGCAGCACCAGCACCGGCGTGGTGTTCGAGGCGCGCACCAGGCCCCAGCCGCGCGGGTAATCCACGCGCACGCCGTCCAGGGTGGCCACATCGGCGTCGGCGCCCCAGTCGGACTCGACCTGCAGGGCGGAAATGATGCCGAACTTGCTCTCGTCGGTGACCTTCACGTTGATCTCCGGCGTGGCCAGATCGCCCGGGAAGCCGGCGAACAGTTCGTCGGCGCCCTGCGCCTGATGGCTGAGGATCTCCACCAGACGGGCACCGTTGTACAGGCCGTCGTCGAAGCCGAACCAGCGTTCCTTGAGGAACATGTGGCCGCTCATCTCGCCGCCCAGCAGGGCGCCGGTTTCGCGCATCTTCTTCTTGATCAGCGAGTGGCCGGTCTTCCACATGCGCGGCTGGCCGCCGTGGCTGCGCACCTGCGCGGCCACATGGCGGGTGCACTTCACGTCGTAGATGACTTCCGCGCCAGGGTTGCGCGACAGCACGTCACGGGCGAACAGCATCAGCAGGCGGTCGGCGAAGATCATGTTGCCCCGCTCGGTGATGACCCCCACGCGGTCGGCGTCGCCGTCGAATGCCAGGCCCAGGTCGGCCTGTTCGGCGCGTACGCGCTCGATCAGGTCTTCCACGTTTTCCCGATGGCTCGGGTCCGGGTGGTGGTTGGGGAAGGTGCCGTCCACCTCGCAGAACAGCGGGATGACGGTGCAGCCGATGGCTTCGAACAATTCCTGCGCCACCACGCCGCCGACGCCATTGCCGCAGTCGATCACCACCTTCATCGGGCGCGCCAGCTTCACATCGTTGCGGATGTAGTCCACATAGGCCGGCAGGATGTCGACCTCTTCCACGCGGCCCTGGCCGCTGGCCAGGTCACCGCTGTCGATACGGGTCTTGAGGGCGGTGATCTGCTCGTTGGCCAGGGTGTCGCCGGCCACCACGATCTTGAAACCGTTGTAGTCCGGCGGGTTGTGGCTGCCGGTGATCATGATGCCGGTGCGGCCGGGCAGGGTGTTGGTCGCGAAATACAGCACCGGAGTCGGCACCATGCCCAGGTTGCTGACCTGGCAGCCGCAATCCACCAGGCCGCGGATCAGCGCGTCGAGCAGCTCGGGGCCGGACAGGCGACCGTCGCGGGCCACGGCCACGCGCGGCTCGCCCTTGGCCAGGCTTTCCGAACCGACGGCGCGGCCCAGCCAGTAGGCGGTTTCGGCGTTCAGGGTCTGGCCGACGATGCCGCGCACGTCATAGGCGCGGAAGATGCTGGCCGGAAGGTTGGGTGCTTGCATGTCGAGTTCCTTTCAATGGCTGCCGGAATGGCCGAAACCACCCGCGCCGCGTTCACTGTTGTTGAATTCGTTGACCAGCTCGAAATGGGCCTGGACCACCGGCACCAGCACCAGCTGGGCCAGGCGCTCGCCGACCTTGAGGGTGAAACTGTCGTTGCCGCGGTTCCAGCAGGAAACCATCAGCTCGCCCTGGTAGTCCGAGTCGATCAGCCCGACCAGGTTCCCCAGCACGATGCCGTGCTTATGGCCCAGGCCCGAGCGCGGCAGGATCAATGCGGCCAGGCCGGGATCGGCGATGTGGATGGCGAGGCCGGTGGGAATCAGCACGGTCTGGCCGGGCTCCAGGGTGAGGTCGTCCTGGAGCATGGCGCGCAGGTCGAGGCCGGCAGAGCCGGGCGTGGCGTAGCTGGGCAGCGGGAAGTCGCTGCCCAGCCGGGGATCGAGGATCTTGGCTTGCAGGGCGTGCATGAAGGGTCTCAGCGGGCTTGGTAGCGGTCGGCGATGAAGGTGATCAGCTGGCGGGCGATCTTGCCCTTGCTGGTCTGGGCGAAGGCGGTCTGCCGCAGCTGGCGGTCGATGACGGTAATGGCGTTCTCTTCGCTGTTGAAGCCGATGCTGGGGTTGGCGACGTCGTTGGCGACGATCAGGTCGAGGTTCTTGGCCTTGAGCTTACCCGAGGCGTATTCGAGCAGGTTCTCGGTCTCGGCGGCAAAGCCGACGCTGAACGGGCGATCCGGCCGGCCGGCCAGGGTGGCCAGGATGTCCGGGTTGCGCACCATCTGCAGGTACAGGCCATCGCCACTGTTGGGGTCTTTCTTGAGCTTGTGCGCGGCCACCACTTCCGGGCGGTAATCGGCCACGGCGGCGGCGGCGATCAGGATATCGGCCGGCATGCTGGCTTCGCAGGCGGCCAGCATGTCACGGGCGCTGACCACGTCGATGCGCTGCACGCGGTCCGGGGTGGGCAGGAACACCGGACCGCTGACCAGCGTCACCTGGGCGCCGGCTTCCACCGCCGCTTCGGCCAGGGCGAAGCCCATCTTTCCGGAGCTGTGGTTGGTGATGTAGCGCACCGGGTCGATGTTTTCCTGGGTCGGCCCGGCGGTGATCAGCAGGCGCACGCCATCCAGCACGTTGCGCTGGAAGCAGTCGGCGGCCCGTTGCGCCAGATCGTCGGCTTCCAGCATGCGGCCCATGCCGATGTCGCCGCAGGCCTGGCTGCCGGCGCCGGGGCCGAACAGGCGAATGCCGCGCTGCTGGAGCAGTTCGGCGTTGGCCTGGGTGGCCGGGTCGCGCCACATGGCCTGGTTCATGGCCGGCGCCAGCGCCACCTGGGCGTCGGTGGCCAGCACCAGGGTGGTCAGCAGGTCGTTGGCGATGCCCTGGGCCAGGCGCGCCATCAGGTCGGCGGTGGCCGGGGCGATCAGCACCAGGTCGGCCCAGCGCGCCAGTTCGATGTGGCCCATCGCCGCTTCGGCGGCGGCGTCCAGCAGGTCCAGATGCACCGGGTGCCCGGACAGCGCCTGCAGGGTCAGCGGGGTGATGAACTCCCGGCCGCCCTGGGTCATCACCACGCGCACTTCGGCGCCCTGGTCGCGGAGCCTGCGTACCAGTTCGGCACTTTTATAGGCGGCAATGCCGCCGCCCACACCCAGGACGATGCGTTTCCGATACAACCGCTGCATAGCCTGCCTTTTATAGAGGGATAAGGAGAGGGGGACGCGGCACGCTGCCGCGCATGCGGTGGGCTACGATAGCACAGCCCTCGGGGGGCTTCGGAGCGGTTAGCGGCGCGTTTTTTCCAGCCGGGAATACGGATTTCCCCCCCCCACGACGACAAGGAGACGTCATGAGCATTCGCAACTGGCCGGCGGCCGAGCGGCCACGGGAAAAACTGTTGGAACAGGGACCGGCGGCGCTGTCGGATGCCGAACTGCTGGCCATTTTCCTGCGCACTGGCGTGGCCGGGCGCAGCGCCGTCGATCTGGCGCGGCACCTGCTCAGCGAGTTCGGCAGTTTACGGGCCCTGCTGGAGGCGGATCTGCCCAGCTTCAGCGCCCATCTGGGCCTTGGGCCGGCCAAGTACGCGCAGCTGCAGGCCGTGCTGGAGATGGCGCGCCGGCATCTGGCGGAGCGTTTGCGCCGCGACTCGGCGCTGGAGAGCCCGCAGGCGGTGCGCGACTACCTCAAGGCGCAGCTGCGCCACGAGCAGCACGAGGTGTTCGGTTGCCTGTTCCTGGATGCGAAACATCGGGTGCTCGCCTACGAGGCGCTGTTTCGCGGCACCATCGACGGCGCCAGCGTCTATCCCCGACAGGTGGTCAAGCGTGCGCTGGTGCATAATGCCGCCGCGCTGATCCTCACCCACAACCATCCGTCCGGCGTAGCCGAGCCGAGCCAGGCGGACCGGGTGCTGACAGAGCGTCTCAAGGAGTCGCTGGCGCTGGTGGATGTGCGGGTGCTGGACCACTTCATCGTGGGTGACGGCGAGCCGCTGTCGATGGCCGAGCGGGGCTGGATGTGAGGGTTCGCCGTGTGTGGCACGCCATGGCAATTCTTGCGAGCCACTAGACCTTCTGGTATAAAGCAGCGCTCTTTTCTGGGGGCCCGGTTCCTGCTCGCGCAGTGGCCGCCGAACGACCCCGGCGAATCTGGCGCCCAGCGCGTCAAAAGAAGCAGAGATCAAGCGGCCAACCCATGCCGGGTTGGGCATGTGGTTTATAGAGGGCTGAGGCATGTCGAGAGTCTGTCAAGTTACCGGTAAGGGTCCGGTAACCGGGAACAACATTTCCCACGCTAACAACAAAACCCGTCGTCGTTTCCTGCCGAACCTGCAGCACCACCGTTTCTGGGTCGAGTCCGAGAAGCGTTTCGTGCGTCTGCGTGTTTCCGCCAAGGGCATGCGCATCATCGACAAGCGCGGCATCGACGCAGTTCTGGCTGAACTGCGCGCTCGCGGCGAGAAGGTATAAGGAGACTGTCATGCGTGAACTGATCCGTTTGGTGTCCAGCGCCGGTACCGGCCACTTCTACACCACCGACAAGAACAAGCGCACCACTCCCGACAAGATCGAAATCAAGAAGTTCGATCCGGTTGTGCGCAAGCACGTGATGTACAAGGAAGCCAAGATCAAGTAATTGATCGGCTTTCGCTGAAAGAGCCCGCTTCGGCGGGCTTTTTCATGCCTGGGATTTTTGCATCAGGGGCGCCCTTTTCGGCGGCCAACTGCGTTGAACTCCTCCCCGCCGTTGCGGCCGACCGGTGGCCAACGGTCGGCATGGGCAATTGTAGGGTGGTCAATGCCTCGCATTGGCCACCAATCCGCCGCAACGGGCCGTTCAGCCCACCAATACCGACCGCAACGCCAGCAACTTGCTGCGATCCAGCTCCGCCAGCCTGGGCGTACCCACCAGCCCCAGCACGCGGCGCAGTTCCTGCTCCAGCAGGTTCAGCGCGTGGGCCGCGCCGGCCTGGCCGCCGACCGCCACGCCGAACAGGGTGGCGCGACCGAGCAGCACGGCGTCGGCGCCCAGCGCGCAGGCCTTGGCGATGTCGCTACCGCGGCGGATGCCGCTGTCCAGCAGGATGGCCAACTGGCCGCGCACGGCCTCGGCAATCGCCGGCAGGCAGTCGAGAGTGGCAGGCGCGCCATCCAGTTGGCGGCCGCCATGGTTGGTCACCACGATGCCGTCCAGGCCCATGGCCACGCAGCGGCGGGCGTCGGCGGCGGTCTGCACGCCCTTGAGGATCAGCCGGTGCGGCCAGCGCGTGCGCAGTTGCGCCAGGCTGTCCCAGCAGAGGCCCGTCTCCATCTTGTGGGCCATGAAGTGCGCGGCGCCGGCGGTGTTGCTGGCATCCGCCGGCAGATAGGGCAGCAGGTTGCCCATCTTCGGCATGCCCTGCGGCCACAGCGCCTGGCGAATCCAGCCCGGGTGGCGCAGCACGTCGAACTTGTTGCGCCAGGTGAGCTGCAGCGGGCGGGCGAAGTTGCGCCGATCCCACTCGCGGTTGCCGATCAGCACCGCGTCGCTGGTCAGCAGCAGGGTGCGCACCCCGGCGGCCTCGGCGCGGCGCAGCAGGTCTTCCTGTACGTCGGCGTCATTGAGCCAGTAGAGCTGGAACCACAGCTCGCCATCCGGCACGGCGGCGGCCACTTCCTCCAGCGAGTTGCTGGACACGGTGCTCAGGCTGAATGGCATACCCTTGTCACGGGCGGCGCGGGCCAGGGCGATGTCGGCGTCCTTGTGCAGCATGCCGTTGAAGCCGGTCGGGCCGATGGCCAGCGGCAGCGGCCGGGTGGTGCCGAACAGCGGGCGGGAGGTGTCCAGCTCGGCGCAGGAAATCAGCGTCGAGGGGAGCAAGCCGATGTCGGCAAACGCCTGGCGGTTGCGGCGCAGGGTGATTTCTTCCTCGGCGCCGCCGGCCAGGTACTCCCAGGCGAAGTTCGGCAGCCGGCGGCGGGCCATGTGTTCCAGTTCGGCGATGCTCTGGGCCTGATCGAAACGGGTGTCGGAGCGGTAGCGGCGCATGAATGATCCTGATACGGCAAGGCGGACGGCCGACAGGTTACCCGAGCGTGCCGCTGGTCGGCAGAGGCGTTACTGCCAAAGCGGGCGGCTAGGCTGAATCGTTTGATAAAACACACGCATAGACGGTTGCGTCAAAAATATTGAAAAGGCCGCGCCCTCTGCGTAGGGTTCGAGGCCGTAATCCCTTCAGAGGAACCTGCCATGAGCCAGACCCGCCAGGACTGGGAGCGTCGCGCCCGCGAGCTGCGCATCGAGACGCGTGCCTTCATCGACGGCCACTACCGCGCGGCGGTGGAGGGCGACACCTTCGACTGCCAGAGCCCAATCGACGGGCGCAGCCTCGGCCAGGTGGCCAGCTGCGGGGTGGCGGATGCCGAACTGGCTGTGCAGGTGGCGCGCGAGCGCTTCGAGTCCGGCGTCTGGTCGCGGCTGGCGCCGGTCAAGCGCAAGCAGGTGATGATCCGCTTCGCCGAACAGCTCGAGGCGCATCGTGAGGAGCTGGCGCTGCTGGAAACCCTGGACATGGGCAAGCCGATCACGGACGCGCTGAAGGTGGACATTCCTGCCGCCGCACGGGCGATCCGCTGGAGCGGCGAGGCGATCGACAAGCTCTACGACGAGGTGGCGGCCACCCCCCACGACGAGCTGGGGCTGGTCACCCGCGAGCCGATCGGCGTGGTGGCGGCCATCGTGCCCTGGAACTTCCCGCTGCTGATGGCCTGCTGGAAGCTCGGTCCGGCGCTGGCCGCCGGCAACTCGTTGGTGCTCAAGCCGTCGGAGAAGTCGCCGCTCACTGCGATCCGCGTCGCGCAGCTGGCGGTCGAGGCCGGCATTCCCGCCGGGGTGTTCAACGTGCTGCCCGGCTATGGCCACACCGTCGGCAAGGCGCTGGCCCTGCACATGGAGGTGGATTGCCTGGTGTTCACCGGCTCCACGCGCATCGCCAAGCAACTGATGATCTACGCCGGCGAGTCCAACATGAAACGCGTCTGGTTGGAGGCCGGCGGCAAGAGCCCGAACATCGTCTTTGCCGATGCGCCGGACCTGCAGGCCGCGGCCGAGGCGGCCGCCAGCGCCATCGCCTACAACCAGGGCGAGGTGTGTACCGCCGGCTCGCGCCTGCTGGTGGAAAACAGCATCAAGGACGACTTTGTCGCCCGGGTGGTGGAGGCCCTCAAGACCTGGGAGGTGGGGTGCCCGCTGGACCCGGCCACCAAGGTCGGCGCCCTGGTGGACAAGCAGCAGATGGAAACCGTGCTCGGCTACATCGAGGCCGGGCATCGGGACGGCGCGAAGCTGCTATGCGGCGGCCAGCGGCTGCTGGAAGACAGCGGTGGCACCTACGTGGCGCCGACCCTGTTCGACGGCGTGGACAACGCCATGAAGATCGCCCGCGAGGAGATCTTCGGCCCGGTGCTCTCGGTACTCGGCTTCGACAGCGACGAGGAGGCGGTGCGGATCGCCAACGACACGCCCTATGGCCTGGCGGCGGGTGTATGGACCAGCAACCTGTCGCGCGCCCATCGGGTGGCCAAGGCGCTGCGCGCCGGCAGCGTGTGGGTGAACCAGTACGACGGCGGCGACATGACCGCGCCGTTCGGCGGCTTCAAGCAGTCCGGCAATGGCCGAGACAAGTCGCTGCACGCTTTCGACAAGTACACCGAGTTGAAGGCGACCTGGATCAAGCTGTAGCAGCCCGCGCCCCGCCGCGCCGTGCCGGCGCGATGGTGGACAAGAACGGCGTTGTCCACCCTACGCCTGTCGCACCGTAGGGTGGATCGCGCTCCACCGATCCACCAAGCGCGCCACGCGGCGCGGCATGGCGGGCGGCACGGCGCTGACCGGCCCACGATCCGCCAATCACAGCTACAGCATCTTCTCCAGCCCCAGCCGGCGCGCCAGCCAGGCGTGCAGGTGGCGCCACAGGCTGCCGGGCTCGCGGCGCAATGTTTTCAGCTCGCCATCCTCGTCGGTGGCCAGCCAGACCAGTCGGTCGCCGTCGAAGGCCACCTGGTAGCTCACACCGTGGCTCATACCCTCCAGCAACAGCTCGCGCACCTGTTCGGCCAGCGCCGGGCTGTCGACCAGCACCCCGACCTCGGTGTTCCACAGCACCGAGCGCGGATCGAAGTTGAACGAGCCGATGAACACCTTGCGCCGGTCGATGACCAGCGCCTTGCTGTGCAGGCTGGACTCCGACGAGCCGCCGAAGCTGTAGCTGCTTTCCTCGTCGGGCTGGCGCCGCAGCTCCCATAGCTGGATGCCAGCCTTGAGCAGACTGCGCCGGTAGGGCGCATAGGCGCCGTGGACGATGGGCACATCGGTGGCTTCCAGCGAATTGGTCAGCAGGCGCACATCCACGCCGGCCCGGGCCGTCTGACTCAGGTTGAGCAGCCCCTGCCGCGCCGGAATGAAATAGGAGGACACCAGCAGCAGCTCCTCACGCATGTCCTGCAGGTGGGGCTCCAGCTGGGTGATCAGCAGCCATTCGGGATCCGGCTCGGCCTGGGCCAGCAGCTTGTTCGGCGCATCCCACAACGCCAGGCCGTGGGCCCAGGTGAGGGCCTTCAGCCAGTTTCCCAGCTGCGGCGCGTGGCGGTAGTCCACCAGGCGTGCGTAGCGCTGCGGGTCCTGCTGGCGGGCCCGGGCGATGTCGTTGGCCAGCCGCTTCCGCGCCTTGACGAGTTGCGGCGCCTCCGGCTCGCGGCGCAGGAAGTGCTTGAGCGGCACGCTCAGCCGGTGGTTCCAGTACTGGTCAAAGCTCACCGCCAGCTGCGCGGCCACCGGGCCGCCGGCCAGCAGGTCGATGTCGGTGAAGTTCAGGTAGGGCTCGGCATCGAAATACTCGTCGCCCAGGTTGCGCCCGCCCACGATGGCCAGGCTGCTGTCAGTCAGCCACAGCTTGTTGTGCATGCGCCGGTGCTGGCGGTTGAGGTTGAACAGCCGGCCGAGCAGGCGCGTGGGGCCGGTGGTGCGCCCCACGTGCAACGGATTGAACACGCGCACCTCGATGTTCGGATGCGCAGCCAGCACGGCGATCTCGTAGTCGCGGCCGTCGCTGGTCAGGTCATCGAGCAGGATGCGCACCCGCACGCCGCGGTCGGCCGCGGCCAGCAGTTCCTGCACCAGCAGGCCGGTGCTCAGGCCGTCGTGGAAGATGTAGTACTGCAGGTCCAGGCTGCTGCGCGCAGCGCGGATCAGCTCGGCGCGGGCGCGAAAGGCGTCGTCGCTGGCGGCCAGCAGGTAGAAGCCGGAATGCCCGCGTGGCTGGCTGGTCGCCTCCCGGGCCAGCCGCTCGGACAGCGGCGAGTCGCCTGGCTGCAGCGCCTGGCTGGTGCGGGGCGGTTCGGCGAGGCTGGTACAGCCGGCCAGGCTCAGCAGGCCGAGCAGCAGGAGTAGGCGCACCGGGTTTCCTTGTCGGCGGGGCGGTCCTCTCAGCGTAGCGGCGGATTGGCGCTGTGCTGGCGACGCCAAGTGGCCGGGGGCACACCGAAGTGGTGACGGAAGGCGCGATTGAGCGCCGCTTCCGAGCCGTAGCCGACGTCGGTGGCGATGCGCGCCAGCCCACGGCCTTCACGCAACTGGCGGGCCGCCAGCTGCAGACGCCAGGCGCACAGGTAGCGCATCGGCGGTTGTTCGAGCAGGTGCGTGAAACGCGCGGCGAACGCCGAGCGCGACAGGCCCACCGCGCGCGCCAGCGCCTCGGTGGTCCAGGGTCGGCCCGGTTCGCCGTGCAGCAGGGCCAGGGCGCGGCCGATCTGCGGGTCGCGCAGCCCGGCCAGCCAGCCGCTGTGCGTCTCGGGCAGGGTCTCCAGGTAGCTGCGCACCGCCTCGATGAACAGCAGTTCGGCCAGGCGGGCGAGCACGTCGGCCGAGCCGGGGTGCTGGCCGGCCACTTCCGCGACGGCGCGGCGAAACGACAGGTCGATCCAGGTGCCCGGCGCCACGCGCAGGCCAAGGCTGGCCGGCAGCAGGCGCAGCAGCGGGTTGTCCGGCACCTCGCAGCCGATGAAGCCGCAGATCAGCCGCGTGCGCGCCCCGCCGCCGCCGTGGCGCAGGCGCGCCAGTCCGCCTCCCAGCGCGGGTTGCACCAGCGGCTCGATACGTTGCGCGGGCAGCCGTGGGTCGCTGCTCAGCACATGGGGCGGGTTGCGCGGCAGTAGGATGATCTCGCCGGCGCCCACCGCCAGCGGCGGCTGGCCGTCCAGGCCGAGCCACAGGCGACCGTCGAGCACGTAGTGGTAGGCCATCAGGCAGGCGGGTATCTGCCCGGGCAGCGGGCAGTCCTCGGGGCCGACCTGGGCGCGGATGCTCCAGGGTTCGGTGAACTCGGCCTGCAGGAAGGCCCCCGCGCACAGGCGCACGGCTTCGAGCAGCTGGGACAGCGCATCCACAGGGGCCTCACGTTCATCGTCAGCCGGCGGCTGGATCAAGAATGCCGGCGGCCAGGCTATAGGCGGCCACCGGCCTCCTTTCTAACGTAGCACCCACGCGCCCGGCACGACGGCGCCGGACGCGACGACGGCTAGCATGAGGATTTCATCATGACCATGCGTGATCAACTGGGGCTGGCGATGTCCGGCGCCGACACCAACAGCCTGGCCTGCTACCAGAGCGCCCTGGCCCACTTCCAGTGTTACGTCGGCGACCCGCTGGCCGAGCTTGACGATGCCTTGGCGCAGCGCCCGGAGCTGCTCATGGCCCACGTGCTGAAGGCCTGGCTGAACCTGCTGGGCACCGAAGCCCAGGGCCTGGCGGTGGCCGCCGAGGCGCACCGCGCGGCCAGCGCCCTGCCGGGCAATGCCCGCGAGCGCGCTCACCTGGTGGCGCTCGGCGAACTGCTGGCCGGCCGCTGGCACGCTGCCGGCCGGGTGCTCGAGGACCTGACCATCGCCTGGCCGCAGGACATCCTGGCCCTGCAGGCCGGCCATCTGATCGACTTCTACACCGGGCAGCAGCGCCTGCTGCGCGACCGCATCGCCCGGGCGCTGCCGGAGTGGCAGGCGGAGATGCCGGGCTATCACGCGCTGCTCGGCATGCACGCCTTCGGCCTGGAGGAAAACGCCGACTACACCGGCGCCGAGCGCGCCGGGCGGCGCGCCGTGGAGCTGCAGCCGCGCGACGGCTGGGGCCAGCACGCGGTGGCCCATGTGCTGGAGATGCAGAACCGCACCGACGAGGGCATCGCCTGGATGCGCGAGCGGGTGACGTACTGGGCCGGCGACAGCTTCTTCCAGGTGCACAACTGGTGGCACCTGGCGCTCTACCACCTGGATCGGGAAGAGATCAACGAGGTGCTGGCGCTGTTCGACGGGCCGATCTTCGGCGGCCGCTCCCCGCTGGCGCTCGACCTGGTGGATGCCTCGGCGCTGCTCTGGCGCCTGCAGCTGCTGGGCGTGGAGTTGGGCGCGCGCTGGCAGCCGCTGGCCGACCTGTGGGAGGCGCATGCCGATGCCGGCAACTATGCCTTCAACGATGCCCACGCGCTGATGGCATTTCTTGGTGCCGGTCGCGACCCGGCCATCGAGCGGTTGTTCGCCGCCCAGCGGCGCGCCCTGGCCGGCGACGGCGACAACCGGCAGTTCACCGCCGAGGTGGGCCAGCCGCTGTGCCAGGCCATCCAGGCTTTCGCCAGCGGCGAGTATGCCGAGTGTGTGCGTCTGCTGCGCCCGTTGCGCCTGATCGCCCCGCGCTTCGACGGCAGCCACGCGCAGCGCGACCTGCTCGATCTGACCTTGCTGGAGGCGGCGCGCCGCAGCGGACAGGAGGCCCTGGCGCGGGCGCTGGTCAACGAGCGGCTGCAGCTGCGCCCGGACAGCCTGCAGACCCGCCGGCTGGCGCTGCGCCTGGCCCCGGCGCGCGCGGCGTAGCCGCTACAGCAGTTCCTTCAGGCGATACCAGAGCATGCCCAGCGCCAGCAGGGGCGAGCGCAGGTGACGGCCGCCGGGGAACGTCAGGTGCGGCACCCGGGCGAACAGGTCGAAGCCGCCGCCCTGCTGGCCGGCGATGGCTTCGGCCAGCAGCTTGCCGGCCAGGTGGGTGGCGTTCAGGCCGTGGCCGGAGTAGGCCTGGGCGAAGTAGACGTTGTCCCGCCCCGGCAGGCGGCCGATCTGCGGCAGGCGGTTGGCGCCGATGCCGATCATGCCGCCCCACTGGAAGTCGATGCGCACGTCGGCCAGCTGCGGGAACACCTTGAGCATCTTGGGCCGCATGTAGGCGGCGATGTCTCGCGGGTCGCGGCCGGAATAGTGGCAGGCACCGCCGAACAGCAGGCGGTGATCGGCGGACAGACGAAAATAATCCAGCGCCACGCGCTGGTCGCACAGCGCCATGTTCTGCGGGATCAGCTGGCGGGCGCGCGCTTCGCCCAGCGGCTCGGTGGCGATGATGTAGCTGCCGGCGGGCAGCACCTTGCCGCCCAGGGTCGGCTCCAGGTCGCCCAGGTAGGCGTTGCCGGCCAGCACCAGGCTGTCGGCTTCCACCTGGCCCTGCGGCGTGTGCACACGCACCCGGGCGCCGTAGTCCAGGCGGGTGACCGGCGACTGCTCGAACAGGCGCACGCCGAGCTGCGCGGCGGCCGCCGCCTCGCCGAGCGCCAGGTTGAGGGGATGCAGATGGCCCGAGCCCCGGTCGATCATGCCGCCCACGTAGCGTTGGGAGTCGATCACTTGCGGCAGCTCCGCCGCGTCGAGCAGGCGCAGCTCGTGCGGGTAGCCGAGGGCGAGCAGATCCTCGCGTTCGGCGGCGAAGTCCTCCAGATGCGCGGGCGTGTTGGCCAGGTCGCAATAACCCCAGGTCAGGTCGCAGTCGATGGCGTGGCGTTCGATGCGCCGGCGCACCAGCTGCACCGCCTCCAGCCCCATGCGCTTGAGTTCGCGCACGCCGTCGGCGCCGAGTTGGGGGGCGAAGCGTTGCAGGTCGTGGCCCAGGCCGCGAATGAGCTGGCCGCCATTGCGGCCGCTGGCGCCCCAGCCGATCTGCCGGGCTTCCAGGAGGATCACCGACAGGCCGCGCTCGGCCAGTTCCAGCGCGGTGTTCAGACCGCTGAAGCCGCCGCCGACGATGCACACATCGGCGCGCTGGCCGCCTTGCAGGGTGGGGAATTCCAGCGAGCGGTTGCGGCTGGCGGCGTAGTAGGACGGGGCGTGCAAGTGTGGCGGCGCGGCGCTCATGTGCGGAATTCCGTGGCGGCTGTGCGGGAATTTTTACGCAGGGTAGTCGCCACGCCGGCTCGCCGACAAGCTGTTATCCCGGAACCGGCAGTTGCAGGGTTTCTTTCAGCTCCTCCATGACGATGTAGCTCTTGGATTCGCGCACATGGGGCAGCTTGAGCAGGATGTCGCCGAGCAGCTTGCGGTAGGAGGCCATTTCCGAGATGCGCGCCTTGATCAGGTAGTCGAAGTCGCCGGACACCAGGTGGCACTCCAGCACCTGCGGCAGCTTGAGCACGGCGCGGCGGAATTCCTCGAAGATGTCCCCGGACTTGTAGGCCAGGTTGATTTCCACGAATACCAGCAGACCGGCCTTGAGCGTGTGGGGATTGAGCCGCGCGCTGTAGCCGAGGATCACCCCTTCGCGCTCCATGCGCCGCACCCGCTCGGTGCAGGGCGTGGTGGACAGACCGACCCGCTCGCCCAGCTCGGTGAAGGAAATCCGCCCCTCCTCCTGCAGGATGCGCAGGATGTGACGGTCGATCTTGTCCAGTTCACGACGCACCTGGTGTTCGCTGCGCATAGTGAATCTTCCTGTGTGAAGCGGATTGGCTGAAGGTTTATCGCCAATATAGTTCGCTAAATGGTGAATAACACCAGCCAGCAATTCGTAGACTCGGCTCATCACAAGTGGGCTCCAACAGCGGGGAGGTCGCGATGCGCGTACTGGTACTGGGTGGCGGTGTCATCGGCACGGCGAGTGCCTACTATCTGGCCCGTGAGGGCTTCGAGGTGGTGGTGGTCGACCGCCAGCCCGGGCCCGCGCTGGAAACCAGCTACGCCAACGCCGGCCAGGTGTCACCCGGCTATGCCGCGCCCTGGGCCGCGCCCGGCGTGCCGCTCAAGGCCATCAAGTGGCTGTTCCAGCGCCACGCGCCGCTGGCGATCCGCTTCACCGCCGACCCGGCCCAGTACCTGTGGATGGCGCGCATGCTGCGCAACTGCACGGCTGCGCGTTACGCGGTCAACAAGGAGCGCATGGTGCGCCTGGCCGAGTACAGCCGCGATTGCCTGGACGAGCTGCGCGCCGAAACCGGCATCGCCTACGAAGGGCGCCAGCTGGGCACTACCCAGCTGTTTCGCAGCCAGGCGCAGCTGGACGCGGCGGCCAAGGACATCGCCGTGCTGGAACGCAGCGGCGTGCCCTACGAACTGCTCGACCGCACCGGCATCGCCCGCGTCGAACCGGCGCTGGCGACGGTGACTGATCGGCTGGCCGGCGCCCTGCGCCTGCCCAACGATCAGACCGGCGACTGCCAGCTGTTCACCTCGCGGCTGGCCGAGCTGGCGCGCGGCCTGGGGGTGGAGTTCCGTTTCGGGTGCTCGCTGCAGCGCTTCGAGCAGCAAGGCGGGCGCATCACCGGCGCCTGGATCGATGGCCGCCTGGAGACCGCCGACCGCTATGTGCTGGCGCTGGGCAGCTACAGTCCGCAACTGCTCGCGCCGCTGGGCATCCGCCTGCCGGTCTACCCGCTCAAGGGCTACTCACTGACGGTGCCGATCAGCAATCCGGACGCAGCCCCTGCCTCGACCATCCTCGACGAGACCTACAAGATCGCCATCACGCGCTTCGACCAGCGCATGCGGGTCGGCGGCATGGCCGAGATCGCCGGCTATGACCTGCGGCTGAACCCGCGCCGGCGGCAAACCCTGGAGATGGTCACCCACGATCTCTACCCGCACGCCGGCGAGCTGGCGCGGGCCGAGTTCTGGACCGGCCTGCGTCCGGCCACCCCGGACGGCACGCCCCTGGTCGGCGCCACGCCGCTGGGCAATCTGTTTCTCAACACCGGACATGGCACCCTCGGCTGGACCATGGCCTGCGGCTCCGGGCGGCTGCTGGCTGACCTGCTGGCCCGCAAGCGGCCGCAGATCCGTACCGACGGGCTGGATCTATTCCGCTACACCGGTGGTGGCTCACGGGCCTCCGGCACTGGCGAGCCGCTGTCGGCGCACTGAACGGTTCCGCTAGACTGCGCCGACTTCCCCGCACCGGAGCCCGGTCATGTCCATTGAGCGTCTGCACGTCGCCTCGCGTTACAGCGAGGCGGTTATCCATAACGGCGTGGTGTACCTGTCCGGCCAACTGGCCGATGACCTGTCCGGCGACATCCGCCAGCAGACCCGCGAGACCCTCGCCGCCATTGACCGCCTGCTGACCGAGGCCGGCAGCGACAAGACCCGCATCCTGTCCGCCACCCTCTATCTGCGCGATATCGACGCCGACTACGCCGGCATGAACGCCGAATGGGACGCCTGGGTCGCTCCGGGCGCCGCGCCGGCGCGCGCCACGGTGCAGGCCCGCCTGTATGCCCCGGAGGTGCGGGTGGAGATCCAGATCGTCGCTGCGCAGGCGGGCTAGCGTCGTCCGGACTTCACGGCGACGGGCGCACGCAACGGCTGTTGTAAATACTGAACACTGTTGCCATGATACCGCGCACTTTTTGCCCGTCCCGTTCCGGAGGAGGAACCTGTCATTGGACGTCGGTGTTCGACTGCAATCCATTCGCAAGATGAAGGGTCTTTCCCAGCGTGAGCTGGCCAAGCGCGCCGGGGTGACCAACAGCACCATCTCGATGATCGAGAAGAACAGTGTCAGCCCCTCCATCAGTTCGCTGAAAAAGGTGCTGTCGGGCATTCCGATGTCGCTGGTGGAATTCTTCTCGCTGGACCTGCAGGAAGAAAACCGCACCCAGGTGGTCTACAAGGCCGACGAGCTGATGGACATCGGCGGCGGCTCGGTCGCCATGCGCCTGATCGGCAAGGCCTTCCCCAACCGCGCCCTGTCCATGCTCGACGAGACCTACCCGCCGAACAGCGACACCGGCGAGGAAATGCTCTACCACGAAGGCGAGGAAGCCGGCGTGCTGGTCGCCGGTCGCCTGGAACTCACGGTGGGCGACGAGGTGTACGTGCTGGAATGTGGCGACAGCTACTACTTCCAGAGCAACCAGCCGCACCGTTTCCGCAATCCCTATGAAGTACCCGCCCGGCTGATCAGCGCCACCACGCCGGCGAACTTCTGAAGCCCGCAAGGCCCGCGACGCCGCGGGCTGTGCGACGCAATGCCGCAACCCTGCATTGGCCGCGGGGTTGTTTCGGCGGGTCGGCCTTGCCGTTATACTGTCGCCCGCTCGCGAACCGTGGCCGCGAGCGTTTCTAGCCACGATGAGGGTGTAAGGTGAACTGGACTAAGAAGATTCTGGTGGCCAACGCTGCCGTATTGGCCCTGTGGGCGGTGAGCGCTCAGGCTACGACCAATGAAGCGATCGCCGAGCGTCTGAAGCCGGTGGGCGAAGTCTGCATCCAGGGTCAGGAGTGCAAGGGCGTGGGTGCCGTTGCCGCCGCCGCTGGTGGTGCCGCACGCAGTGGCGCCGACGTGGTCGCCAAATTCTGCAACGCGTGCCATGGCACCGGCCTGCTGAACTCGCCGAAGAACCATGACACCGCCGCCTGGAAGGCCCGTGCCGATGCCAAGGGTGGTCTGGACGGTCTGGTGAAGAGCGCCATCGCCGGCCTGAATGCCATGCCGCCGAAGGGCACCTGCAGCGACTGCTCCGATGACGAGATGCGCGCTGCCATTCAGGAAATGTCCGGCCTGTAAGCCGAGCTTCCTGCATGAAAAAGCCGCCCGAGGGCGGCTTTTTCGTTTGCGGGACGCAGGCCGCTGTGGCGGCGGCATGGTGGACAGGGAAAGCGCTGTCCACCCTGCGTGTGAGCGACGCAGTCCTATGGCGGTCGGCGTCGTTCCGGCCGCCGTTCGGGGTCGCTTAATCGATGAACGTCACCTGGCCACCTTCCAGCGACTGGATACGCGCCAGAGACTCGATGCGCAGGCCCATGCCTTCAAGTTCGGCGCGACCGGGCTGGAAGGACTTTTCGATGACGATGCCCAGGCCGGCGACGCTGGCCCCGGCCTGCTGGATGATCGACACCAGCCCCTTGGCCGCCTGGCCGTTGGCGAGGAAGTCGTCGATCACCAGCACGCGGTCGCTCGGGCTCAGGTAGCGCGCGGCGACGGCGATGGTGCTCTCCACCTGCTTGGTGAACGAATACACCTGGGCGGTCAGCAGATCGTCCTTGAGGATCAGGGAGCGGTGCTTGCGGGCGAAGACCACCGGCACGCCCAGCTCCAGGCCAGCCATCACCGCGGGCGCGATGCCGGAGCTTTCCAGGGTCAGGATCCGGGTGACGCCGGCGTCGCGGAAACGCCGGGCGAATTCCTGGCCGATCTGATGCATCAGCAGCGGGTCGATCTGATGATTCAGGAAGGTATCGACCTTCAGTACCTGATCGGACAACACCACACCGGCGGTGCGGATCTTTTGTTTCAACAGTTCCACGGAGGGACTCCGGCTTCGCGAGAAAGCCGCGCATTCTCGCTGATTCCCCGTCGCGCCAAAAGCGGCCCGGACTTCAGCCGGTCTGTTTTTTTTGGACGGAATGTCCGCTTATTCCTTATTTGAATAAATAAATTTTTATTTATTCTTTTTCTTTTTCGTCACGCGGCGGCAGATTGGATCGCACTTCCTCACGACCCCCAGGAGTTGCAACCATGAGCATCCGCCTCGGCGACATCGCCCCCGACTTCGAACAGGAATCCAGCATCGGCCGCATCCGCTTTCACGAGTGGCTGGGCGACAGCTGGGGCATCCTGTTCTCCCACCCGGCCGACTTCACTCCGGTGTGCACCACCGAACTGGGCTTCACCGCCAAGCTGCAGGACGAATTCGCCAAGCGCAACGTCAAGGCCATCGCCCTGTCGGTGGACCCGGTGGATTCCCACATCCGGTGGATCGATGACATCAACGAGACCCAGAACACCCGGGTGAACTTCCCGATCCTGGCCGACGCCGACCGCGCTGTATCCGAGCTGTACGACCTGATCCACCCGAACGCCAGCGACACCCTGACGGTGCGCTCGCTGTTCGTCATCGACCCGAACAAGAAGGTGCGCCTGACCATCACCTACCCGGCCAGCACCGGTCGCAACTTTCACGAGATTCTGCGCGTGGTGGATTCGCTGCAGCTCACCGACAACTACAAGGTGGCCACCCCGGCCAACTGGCAGGACGGTGACGAGGTGGTGATCGTGCCGTCCCTGAAGGACGAGACCGAGCTCCGCGAGCGCTTCCCCAAGGGCTATCGCGCGGTGCGTCCGTACCTGCGTCTGACGCCGCAGCCCAACAAGTAGTCGGCCTTCCGGTGGCGCAGCGCTGTTCTCAGCCCTGCGCCTGCCAGAGGATCAGGTAACCCAGCCCCATCAGCAGCCAGCCGCCCAGCGGATGGAACAGCGTGCGCCACAGGCGGCTATGCGGATCGAAGCCGACGCCGTGGATGAAGCCGTTGGAGATGCCCCACATCACCAGCATCAGCAGGCTGTGGCTGTAGCCGCCTTCGGCATCCAGCATGGCCGCCGGGTGGATCAGCAGCAGCAGCGCCAGCGGCGTGGCCAGCAGCAGGGAGGCGGCGCGGCTGGCGCCGCGTCGCAACCAGGGGCGGGTGTCACTCGCCACCGACGGTTTCCTCGTCGAGGTTCTGGGTGGTTTCCAGCCACAGGGCATTGATGATGCCGAAGCTGCACGCCAGCAGTACGCCGAGAATCCAGGCGAAATACCACATGTTCGTTCTCCTTGGCCCTGAGCGGGCGCGTCTGGCGGCCGGTGCGCACGGCTCCGGCCGCCGGGGTTTCAGTACAGGCCGTGCGGGTTGGCGTCGATGGTCTGGCTGGTCACGCGGCCCCACATGCGGATGTAGCACCACAGGGTGTAGAGCAGGATCAGCGGCACGAAGAGGGCGGCCACCACCAGCATGATGCCCAGGGTCTTCTGGCTGGAAACCGCGTCCCAGAGCGTGAGGCTCGAGGCCGGATCGATGCTCGACGGGAACACGAAGGGGAACAGCGCGAAGCCGGCGGTGCAGAGGGTGCCGACGATCGCCAGGCTGCTGCCCAGGAAGGCCACGCCGCCACGGTTGAACTGCGCGCCGAGCAGCGCCAGCAGGCCGCCGGCCAGGCCGAGCAGCGGGGCGACGCGGGTCAGCGGGTACTGGGCGTAGTTGGCCAGCCAGCCGCTGTTATCCATGACCACCTGTTTGTGCAGCGGATTGAGCGCCAGGCCCAGGTCGGCGAAGCCGCCGGCCAGGCGCATGCCCGGCAGGCCGCCGAGGATCAGCCACAGGCCGGCGCCGCCGAAGGTCAGCAGGAACAGCAGGGCGCAGAGGCGGGTGGCCAGGCGCGAACGCTGGTGCAGCCCGGCGTCGGTGCGCAGCATCAGCCAGGCGCCGCCGTGGGCGCAGAGCATGCTCAGGCTGACCAGGCCGGCGAGCAGGGCGAACGGGTGCAGCAGGCCGAAGAACGAGCCTTCATAGCTGGAGCGCATCAACTCGTCGAGGCGGAAGGGCAGGCCGAGGAACAGGTTGCCGAAGGCCACGCCGAACAGCAGCGCCGGTACCGCGCCGCCGGTGAACAGCGCCCAGTCCCAGGCGTTGCGCCACTTCTGATTCTCCAGCTTGCTGCGGTAGTCGAAGCCGACCGGCCGGCAGAACAGCGCGAACAGCACCAGCAGCATCGCCCAGTACAGCCCGGAGAAGGCCACCGCGTAGACCATCGGCCAGGCAGCGAACAGCGCGCCGCCGGCAGTGATGAACCACACCTGGTTGCCATCCCAGTGCGGGGCGATGGTGTTGATCGCCGCGCGCCGCTCGTTGTCGGTCTTGCCAACGAAGGGCATCAGCGCCATGGCGCCCATGTCGAAGCCGTCGGTGAGGGCGAAGCCGATCAGCAGCACGCCGATCAGCACCCACCAGAGCAGTTTCAGGGTTTCGTAATCGAACATGGCAATCTCCTCAGGCCTTGGCCGCTTGGGCGGCGGCCAGACGCTCGAAGTGGTAGCGGCCGGTGTGCAGGCTGGACGGGCCGAGACGGGCGAACTTGATCATCAGGTACATCTCGATCACCAGCAGCAGGCTGTAGAAGGCAATCAGCGCGACCAGCGAACCCCAGACGTCGCCGCTGGACAGGCTGGAGGCCGACAGGTGGGTGGGCAGCACCTCGCCGATCGACCAGGGCTGGCGGCCGTGTTCGGCCACGTACCAGCCGGTCTGCGCGGCGATCCACGGCAGCGGCAGGGCCAGCAGGGCGAAGCGCAGCAGCCACGGCTTGTCCTCGGCGTTGCGCTTGACCGACGCCCAGCTGGCCACCACGAACAGCAGCAGCATCAGGAAGCCGGAGGCGACCATGATCCGGAAGGTCCAGAACAGGCTGGGCACATGCGGGATGGTGTCCAGCGCGGCCAGCTTGATCTGCTCCTCGCTCGCGTCCACCACGTTGGCGGTGTACTTCTTCAGCAGCAGGCCGTAGCCCAGGTCCTGCTTGACCTCGTTGAAGGCGGCGATGGCTTCCGGCGACTTGTCACCGGCGCGCAGCGCCTCGAGCCGCGCATAGGCGGTCATGCCGTTGCGAATGCGCCCCTCGTGCTCGGCGATCAGGTCCTTGATGCCCTTGACCTCCTCGTCCAGCGAGCGGGTGGCGATCAGCCCCAGCGCGTAGGGGATCTTCACCGCGTAGTCGGTGCGCATCTCCTCCTGGTTGGGCAGGCCGAACAGGGTGAAGCTGGCTGGCGCCGGGTGGGTGTCCCATTCGGCCTCGATGGCGGCCAGCTTGGTCTTCTGCACGTCGCCGATTTCGTAGCCGGATTCATCGCCAAGAATGATCACCGACAGCGACGCAGCCAGGCCGAAAACCGCGGCGATGGCGAACGAACGGCGGGCGAAGCCGAGGTCGCGCTTCTTCAGCAGGTACCAGCTGGAGATCGCCAGCACGAAGATCGCGCCGGTGACGTAGCCGGCCGACACGGTGTGCACGAACTTGACCTGCGCCACCGGGTTGAACAGCAGCGCGCCGAAATCCACCAGCTCCATGCGCATGGTCTCGAAGTTGAACTCCGAGCCGACCGGGTTCTGCATCCAGCCGTTGGCGATCAGGATCCACAGCGCCGACAGGTTGGAACCCAGCGCCACCAGCCAGGTGACAGCCAGGTGCTGCACCTTGGAGAGGCGGTCCCAGCCGAAGAAGAACAAGCCGATGAAGGTCGATTCGAGGAAGAACGCCATCAGCCCCTCGATGGCCAGTGGCGCGCCGAAGATGTCACCCACGTAGTGGCTGTAGTAGGCCCAGTTGGTGCCGAACTGGAATTCCATGGTCAGGCCGGTGGTGACGCCCAGGGCGAAGTTGATGCCGAACAGCTTGCCCCAGAACTTCACCATGTCCTTGTAGACCTGCTTGCCGGTCATCACATAGACCGACTCCATGATGGCCAGCAGGAAGGCCAGCCCCAGGGTCAGGGGCACGAACAGAAAGTGGTACATCGCGGTCATGGCAAATTGCAGACGCGACAGGTCGACGACGGTTTCCGAGATCATCTCGGCGCCTCCTCGGGTGGGACGGAAAGGAATTACGGCTGCGTTGCGGGGCCGAACAGACGTTCGCTGACGCGCTCGCTGCCATTGACCGGCACGGTGGGTTCAGTGAACCAGACCGCCTTGAGGGTGAGCAGGATGGCCAGCTTGATCAGCAGGATGATGCCGATCTCGCGAACCAGCCGGGTTTGCCAGGGGGATTGCGGAGAGGGTTGCGACATGACGGAGCTCCTGAAACGGCTTGCCACCGGGGTACGGCGAACCCTGGCTCGGCGAGTCAGATCCGGGGTTCCGGTTGCAGGCGTTGGCTCGTCCATGCATCGCATCGAAGCAGGTGCACAGGCGAAACGGTATACGGAGCGGATTGTACTCCTGGGGGTATGTGTTGGGGGCGGGCGGGGCATTTGGTCGCAGCGCGACGGCGTGCAGCGCTCTGGTATCTGGCAAGCGGAAAGTAGAAGGCCCCGCATTGACGGGGCCTTCGGTTCACTTCACCAATCGCCAACAGAGTGGATAACGGTAGGCCACCCCGTCGTTGGCCTTGATACCGGCGATGATGGTGACGACCAGCGCAAACACGCCGACCAGCACCATCAGCGGAAAGCCGATCAGAATCCAGGCCAGCAGCCCGCAGATCATGAAGGCCACGCTGACCGTGATCTGGAAATTCAGCGCTTCCTTGCCCTGCTGGTCGACGAAGGGGTCGAGGTCCTTCTTCAGTTGCCAGACGATCAGCGGCCCGATCACGTTGCCGATCATCGGCGCCAGGAACCAGGCGAACGCCGCGTAATGGCAGAGCATCGCCCAGCGGCGGGCGTCCGGGCCGGGTGGCGGAATCAGGGACTGGTCGTCATGCATGATGGCTTACTCGGTTTCCAGGGCGACGCGCTGCAGGGCGAACAGTTCGTGCAGGCCGTCGCGGGCCAGTGCCAGCATGGCGTTCAGTTCCTCGGGCTGGAACGGCTCGCCCTCGGCGGTGCCCTGCACTTCGATGAAGCCGCCGGCGCTGGTCATCACCACGTTGAGGTCGGTCTCGGCGGCGGAATCCTCCAGGTAGTCCAGGTCGAGCACCGGCTCGCCCTGGTAGATACCCACGGAGACGGCGGCGACCATCTGCTTGAGCGGGTCCTGCTTGAGCTGGCCGCGCTTCTTCATGGCGGCCAGGGCGTCGACCAGCGCCACCATGGCGCCGGTGATCGAGGCGGTGCGGGTGCCGCCGTCGGCCTGGATCACGTCGCAGTCGACGTACAGGGTGTTCTCGCCCAGCTTGCCCATGTCCAGCGCCGCGCGCAGCGAGCGACCGATCAGGCGCTGGATCTCCAGGGTGCGACCGCCCTGCTTGCCACGGCTGGCTTCGCGCTGGGTGCGCTCACCGGTCGCACGCGGCAGCATGCCGTACTCGGCGGTCAGCCAGCCCTGGCCCTGGCCCTTGAGGAAGCGCGGCACGCCGCTTTCGACGCTCACCGTACAGATGACCTTGGTGTCGCCGAACTCCACCAGCACCGAGCCCTCGGCGTGCTTGGTGTAGTGGCGGGTGAGGCGAATCGCGCGCAGCTCGGTGGCGGCGCGGCCGCTGGGTCGCTTCATGGGTACGTCCTGCTGGGAATGAAATCAGCCGGCATTATAGGTGTCTGACGCAGCGAAGACAGTCTCGCCGTGGGCGATGTGGTCGCACTGCGCTACAATTCCGCCCCTTTCGCAACCCGACCCCCGAGAGGTAAGCCCATGGTGCACAGCATGACCGCCTTCGCCCGCAGCGAGCGCGCGGGGGCCTATGGCACCCTGAGCTGGGAGCTGCGTTCGGTCAACCACCGCTATCTGGAACCGCATCTGCGCCTGCCGGATGCCTTCCGCGACCTGGAAGGCCCGGTGCGCGAGGCGCTGCGCCAGGGCCTGTCGCGTGGCAAGGTGGAATGCACCCTGCGCTTCACCGAAGCCGGCAGCGGCCAGTCGCTGCAGGTCGACCGCGAGCGCGCCGCGCAGCTGATCACCGCCGCCGAGGAGGTGGCCGCGCTGATTCGCCAGCCCGCCTCGATCAATCCGTTGGAAGTGCTGGGCTGGCCGGGCGTGCTGGTGGGTGACGCCACCGATCCGCAGGCGCTGAATGCCGCCGCGCTGGAGCTGTTCGGCGAGGCACTGGCCCAGCTGCGCGAAGGCCGCGCGCGGGAAGGCGCCGAGCTGGCGCGCCTGCTGGAGGAGCGTCTGGATGCCATCCGCGCCGAAGTCGCCACGCTGCGCGAGCAGGTGCCGCAAATGCTCGGTCTGCAGCGCCAGAAGATCCTCGACCGCTTCGCCGAGCTGAAGCTGGAGGCGGACGGCCAGCGCCTGGAGCAGGAGCTGGTGATGCTGGCGCAGAAGAGTGACGTGGCCGAGGAGCTGGACCGGCTGAACACCCATGTCGGCGAGGTGCGCCGCGTGCTCAGGTCCGGCGGCGCCGCCGGCCGGCGTCTGGACTTCCTGATGCAGGAGCTCAACCGCGAGGCCAACACCCTGGGCTCCAAGGCCTACGACCCGCGCAGCACCCAGGCGGCAGTGAATCTCAAAGTGCTGATTGAACAGATGCGCGAACAAGTGCAGAACATCGAGTAACGAGAACGACATGAGCGCCAGCAGCGGTACCCTCTACATCGTTTCCGCGCCCTCCGGGGCCGGCAAGACCAGCCTGGTCAAGGCCCTGATCGACAGCATGCCGCAGGTGCGCGTGTCGGTTTCGCACACCACCCGCGCCATGCGCCCGGGCGAAGTGGACGGGGTGAACTACCACTTCGTCGAGCGCGAACGCTTCCTGGGCATGCTGGAGCAGGATGAGTTCCTCGAGCATGCCGAGGTGTTCGGCAACCTGTATGGCACCTCGCAGCGCTGGGTCGAACACACCCTGGCCGAGGGCTTCGATCTGATCCTGGAAATCGACTGGCAGGGCGCCCAGCAGGTTCGCCGCCTGATGCCCGACGCCCGTTCCATCTTCATTCTGCCGCCGACCCAGCAGGCCCTGCGCCAGCGCCTGACCAATCGGGGCCAGGACAGCGACGAGGTGATCGAGCGGCGCATGCGTGAGGCGGTCAGCGAGATGAGCCACTACGTCGAATACGACTACCTGGTGATCAACGACGATTTTGCCCACGCGCTGGATGACCTGAAGGCCGTCTTCCGTGCCAACCAGCTGCGCCAGCAGCGCCAGCAGCAACGCCACCTGGCGCTGCTCGACGCGCTGCTGGGCTGACGGGCGTCCGTCGGGCCGGCGCTTGCCGCTGGCCCCGCGCCTTCTTTAGACTACCGGGTCCGCTCGCCCAGCCCGGGCACGGCCCCCACGCTACTCAGAGGAACACCATGGCCCGCGTTACCGTTGAAGACTGCCTGGAAAACGTCGATAACCGCTTCGAACTGGTCATGCTGGCAACCAAGCGCTCCCGTCAGCTGGCTACCGGCGGCAAGGAACCGAAGGTCGCCTGGGAAAACGACAAGCCCACCGTGGTTGCCCTGCGCGAAATCGCCAGCGGCCTGGTGGACTACGACGTCATCGCCCAGGAAGAGCTGATCGAGGAAGAACCGATCTTCGCCGCGTTCGAGGAAGAGGCCAAAGACGAGGCCCTGTAAGATGCGTGCGCGAGGTCGTTCGCAGCCGCTGCTGCCGATGGAGTATGCTGTCGGCAGGAGGTGCCGCCATGGCTGGTAATCTCGACGCCCTCGCTGATCGCATCTCGTCCTATCTGGCGGCGGACCAGGTCAATCTGGTCCGGCGAGCCTACTATTACGCCGAGCAGGCCCACGACGGCCAGCGCCGGCGCAGTGGCGAAGCCTACGTCACCCACCCGCTGGCGGTGGCCAACATCCTGGCCGAAATGCACATGGACCATCAGAGCCTGATGGCCGCCATGCTGCACGACGTGATCGAGGATACCGGCATCGCCAAGGAAGCCATCAGCTCGCAGTTCGGCGAAACCGTCGCCGAGCTGGTGGACGGGGTCAGCAAGCTGACCCAGATGAAGTTCGAGAACAAGGCCGAAGCCCAGGCCGAGAACTTCCAGAAGATGGCCCTGGCCATGGCCCGCGACATCCGCGTCATCCTGGTCAAGTTGGCCGACCGCCTGCACAACATGCGTACCCTGGATGCCATGCCGCCGGAGAAGAGCCGGCGCATCGCCCGTGAAACCCTGGAAATCTACGCGCCCATCGCCAACCGGCTGGGCATGCACAACATGCGCGTGGAATTCGAGGACCTGGGGTTCCGGGCGATGCATCCGATGCGCTGCGAGCGCATTCGCGCGGCGGTGCGCGGTGCGCGCGGCAACCGCAAGGAAATCGTCGCCAAGATCGAGGAGTCGCTCCAGCACTGCCTGGAGCGCGAGGGGCTGCCCGGCCAGGTCAGCGGCCGCGAGAAACACCTGTTCAGCATCTACAAGAAGATGCGCGGCAAGCGCAAGGCGTTCGCCGACATCATGGACGTGTACGCGTTCCGCATCGTGGTCGACAAGGTCGACACCTGCTACCGGGTGCTGGGCGCCGTGCACAGCCTGTACAAGCCGCTGCCCGGGCGCTTCAAGGACTACATCGCGATTCCCAAGGCCAACGGCTACCAGTCGCTGCACACCACGCTGTTCGGCATGCACGGCGTGCCCATCGAGATCCAGATCCGCACCCAGGAAATGGAGGACATGGCCAACAACGGCATCGCCGCGCACTGG
Source organism: Pseudomonas flexibilis (assembly GCF_000806415.1). NCBI lineage: Bacteria > Pseudomonadati > Pseudomonadota > Gammaproteobacteria > Pseudomonadales > Pseudomonadaceae > Pseudomonas > Pseudomonas flexibilis. The sequence goes on along the minus strand of NZ_JTAK01000004.1, from coordinate 591,114 downwards.
CTGTACAAGTCCAGTGGCGACGACTCGCCGCGCAGCAGCCATGCCCGCGCGCGCCAATGGGTCAAGGGCATCCTCGAACTGCAGCAGCGCGCCGGCAATTCGCTGGAATTCATCGAGAGCGTGAAAATCGACCTGTTCCCGGACGAGGTCTACGTGTTCACGCCCAAGGGTCGCATCATGGAGCTGCCGCGCGGCGCCACGGCGGTTGACTTCGCCTACGCGGTGCACACCGACGTGGGCAACACCTGCATTGCCTGCCGCATCAACCGGCGCCTGGCGCCGCTCTCGCAGCCGCTGGAAAGCGGCGAAACGGTGGAGATTGTCACCGCGCCCAGCGCCCGGCCGAATCCGGCCTGGCTGAACTTCGTGGTCAGTGGCAAGGCGCGCACCCACATCCGTCACGCCCTCAAGCAGCGTCGCCATTCGGAGTCGGTCAGCCTCGGCGAGCGGCTGCTGAACAAGGCGCTGGCCAGCTTCGAAACCGATCTGGAGCATATCCCCGCGCAGCGTATCCAGGCGGTGCTGGTGGAGTACAAGCTCAGCGAGTTCGAGGACCTGCTGGAAGATGTCGGCCTCGGCAATCGCATGGCGCTGGTGGTGGCGCGCCAGCTGATGGAAGGCAGCGAGGAAATGGAGCTGGCCGCGCAGGCGCCGGACAGCGAGGGTCCTCTGGCGATCCGCGGTACCGAAGGCCTGGTGCTGAGTTACGCCAAGTGCTGCACGCCGATCCCGGGCGACCCGATCGTTGGCCATCTGTCGGCCGGCAAGGGCATGGTGGTGCACCTGGATGGTTGCCGGAACATCGCCGAAATCCGCACCAATCCCGAGAAGTGTGTGCCCCTGACCTGGTCGCGGGAGGTGAGCGGCGAATTCAATGTCGAGCTGCGCGTCGAGCTGGAACACCAGCGCGGCCTGATCGCTCTGCTGGCCGGTAGCGTCACCGCCGCCGACGCCAACATCGAGAAGATCAGCATGGACGAGCGCGACGGCCGGCTCAGCGTGGTGCAGATGGTGGTCAGCGTCCGCGACCGCGTGCATCTGGCGCGGGTCATCAAGAAGCTGCGTGTGCTGATGGGCGTGTCGCGCATCACCCGCGTGCGCGCCTGACGCCTCAACTTTGTCTTCGTGGCCGCTGATCCTCGGTGGCCGTTTTCTTCAGGGAGCCCTCCATGAGCAAGACCGTGATCAGCACCGATAAGGCGCCCGCCGCCATCGGCACCTATTCCCAGGCCATCAAGGCCGGCAACACCGTGTACCTGTCCGGGCAGATCCCGCTTGATCCGGCCAGCATGCAGCTGGTCGACGGCTTCGAGGCCCAGGCCGTGCGCGTGTTCGAAAACCTCAAGGCGGTGGCCGAAGCGGCCGGCGGTTCGCTGAACGATATCGTCAAGCTGAACATCTACCTGACCGATCTGGGCAACTTCGCCACCGTCAACGAGGTGATGAGCCGCTACTTCCAGCAGCCTTATCCGGCCCGCGCCGCCATCGGCATCAACAGCCTGCCGCGCGGCTCGCTGGTGGAAATGGACGGCGTGATGGTGATTGGCTGATCGGCGCTGTTGCGGCCGCCGAAACGGCGGCTCGGTGGACAAGCAGAACGTTGTCCAGCCTACGATTCCCCATACCCCTCCCGATAGCTCGGATAGCGCGGCGCCCAGCCCAGGCTGCGCGCGCGCGCATTGCTGCAGCGCTTGCTGCCGGCGCGGCGCTGCATCGGCGCGCCGGGCGGCGTCTTGATGTCGAACCGCGCGCGCAGCCACTCCGCCACCTCATGCAGCGGCGCCGGTTCGTCATCCACGCCGAGGTAGATCGTCTCCAGCCGTTCCCCGTGCGCATCAGCCTGCAGCAGGTAGGCCAGCAGCGCGGCGGCATCGTCGCGGTGAATGCGGTTGCTGTACAACGGTGGCTCTGCCGTAGGCGTCAGGCCGGCGCGCAACTGATCGACCAGCCAGCGGCTGGTGCCCTCATACAGGCCGGCCAGGCGCACCACGCTGGCCGGAATGCCGCTGCTCAGCGCCAGCCGCTCGGCCTCCAGCAGGACGCGTCCGGTGAAGCCCTGTGGCTCGCAGGGGGATGCCTCGTCCACCCATTCGCCGCTGTGCTGCCCGTACACCGCCGTGCTGGAGACGAACAGCAGGCGTCGCGGTCGCTGGCCATGCTCCGTCAGCCAGCCCAGCACATGGCGCAAGCCGTCGACATAGGCGGCGCGGTAGGCCGGCTCATCGGAGCGGTCGGCCGCCGCGGCATACAGCAGGTAGTTCGGTGCCTGTGCGGGCCAGCCGGCCGGACACTGCGCCTGGGCCAGATCCCCCGCGAGCGGGTGGATGGACGGCGGCAGTCCTGCGACCTGTCGTCGCAGTCCCTGTACAGACCAGCCCTGGGCGGCGAGCGTGGAGCCGGTACGGCAGCCCAGGTCGCCGCAACCGGCGATCAGAAGGCGGGGAAATTCGGGCATTGGATGAGTCCCATCAAGGCGATGCGATTGTCAGGTGAACGACAATCCACTTTGAATTAACGAGAATTAATTGCAATAATCTCGGCCGTTTTTGCTGCTGCCTCATGGCAGGGTTTCGCTTTCAGTTCAGGTCAGGCCTCATGAACAGAACCGCCACTCGCGCTCAGTCCCTTTTCGCTGCCTTGCTGGTCGGCTGCCTGCTGGTGCCAACCGTGCAGGCACAGACGCCGGCGCCCACTCCCCCGGCCGAGCAAGCGGTCGCCAGCGAAGGGCCCGCCAGCGCCGGCGGGCCGCAAGACAACACGACTCCCGCGAGCCCTGCCGCAGGCGAGGCGACGCCGCCCCAGCCGGTCGAGGTCGAGCATGGCCTCAGCCATGACCTGTCACCCTGGGGCATGTATCAGGCCGCCGACTGGGTGGTCAAGGCGGTGATGATCGGCCTGGTGCTGGCCTCGGTGATGACCTGGACCATCGCGCTGGCCAAGGGGCTGGAGCTTGGCCGTGCCAAGCGGCGTCTGCGCGTGGAGCTGAGCACGCTCAAGACCGCGCGCAACCTGAAGCAGGCTGCAGAGCAGCCGCGCGGCCCGCTCAGTCTCACCGACCAATTGGTCGAGGAGGCGCGCCATGAACTGGAACTGTCCGGCAAGGCCGACAAGGAAGGCATCAAGGAACGTGTGGGCTTTCGCCTCGACCGTCTGGTGGCCGCCAGCGGCCGACAGATGTCGCAGGGTACCGGTGTGCTGGCCTCGGTCGGCTCGGTGTCGCCCTTTGTCGGCCTGTTCGGCACCGTCTGGGGGATCATGAACAGCTTCATCGGCATCGCCAAGAGCCAGACCACCAACCTCGCCGTGGTGGCGCCCGGTATCGCCGAGGCGCTGCTGGCCACCGCCATCGGCCTGGTCGCAGCGATTCCGGCTGTGGTGCTCTACAACATCTTCGCCCGTGCCATTTCCGGTTTCCGGGCACAGCTGGGCGATGCCGCTGCCGAAGTATTGCTGCTGGTCAGTCGTGACCTGGATCACCAGGCCGCCGGCGAGCGCCAGGTGCCCCACGTGGTGAAGGTAGGCTGAGCCATGGGCATGCAGCTGAAGGAAGGTGGCGGCGACGATCTGGCGGAGAACAGCGAGATCAACGTCACCCCGTTCATCGACGTCATGCTTGTGCTGCTGATCATCTTCATGGTGGCGGCGCCCCTGGCCACCGTGGACGTGAAGCTGGACCTGCCGGCCTCCAGCGCCAAACCGGCCAAGCGCCCGGACAAGCCGATCTACCTGAGCATCAAGGAAGACAACAGCCTGTACGTGGGCAACGAGCAGGTGACTCTGGAGCGCCTGGGATCGGTGCTGGACCTGGCCACCGAGGGTGACAAGGGCACCACCATCTTCGTACGCGGCGACACCGCGCTGGAGTACGGCAACCTCATGGAGATCATCGATGGCCTGCGCAGTGCCGGCTATCTGAAGATCGGTCTGGTCGGCCTGGAGACGGTTGGCGCGCAATGAGCGAGTCGCACAGCTTCGACCGCTGGGTTCTCAGCCTGCTGATCGTGCTGCTGGTGCACTTCGGCCTTGCCTTCGCGCTGCTCTGGCAACCCCAGGCGGCGCCGCTGGCCGCCATGCCGGCGCCGGCCATGATGCTGGAGCTGGCGCCGTTGCCCGAGGCGCCCACGCCGAGCCCGCCGCAACCGGAACCCCAGCCGGAACCCGAGCCCGAACCTGAAATCGAGCAGCCCAAGCGCGTCGAGGCGCCGGAGCCGGAAATCGAGCTGCCGCCACCGCCGCCGCCGAAACCCAAGCCCAGGCCGAAGCCGCCCAAGCCGAAGAAGCCCGAGCCGAAGCCGGAACCCAAACCGGAGCCCACGCCTGAACCGAAGCCGGCCGAGGACGTGCCCCCCGCCCAGCCCAGCCAGCAGGCGCGCGCGCCGGAAGCCTCAGCCGCCCAGTCGGCCAGTAGTCAGGTCGCGCAGGGTCAGCCCACCTGGGAAAGCCTGCTGCTCGGGCACCTGAACCGTCACAAGCGCTACCCGCACGATGCGCGCCAGCGCGGTCAGGAAGGCACGGTGAAGGTGCGCATGGTCATCGACGGTCGCGGCCGGGTGCTCGACCACCAGGTGCTTGCCGGTTCCGGCAGCCGTTCGCTGGATCGCGCCACGCTGCAGATGATCCGGCGTGCCCAGCCGCTGCCCGCGCCGCCCGCGGAGTTGCTGAAGAATGGCAGCCTGGAAGTGATCGCGCCGTTCGTCTACTCGCTGGAGCGCGGCTAAGGGTCGCAGTCCATTGGCGGGCGTCTCTTGGTTCCATGCAAGGCAGCCGCTATGCTTGCGGCCAGCCCAATGGAATTCCGCTATGACGCTCACTGAACTGCGCTACATCGTCACCCTCGCCCAGGAGCAGCACTTCGGGCGCGCCGCCGAACGCTGCCACGTCAGCCAGCCGACGCTTTCGGTGGGCGTCAAGAAGCTCGAGGACGAGCTGGGCGTACTGATCTTCGAACGCAGCAAGAGCGCGGTGCGGCTCACGCCGGTGGGCGAGGGCATCGTCGCCCAGGCCCAGAAGGTGCTCGAGCAGGCCCAGGGCATCCGCGAACTGGCCCAGGCCGGCAAGAACCAGTTGGCCGCGCCGCTCAAGGTCGGTGCCATCTATACCGTCGGCCCCTACCTGTTCCCGCACCTGATTCCGCAACTACACCGGGTCGCCCCGGACATGCCGCTGTACATCGAGGAAAACTTCACCCACGTGCTGCGCGACAAGCTGCGCACTGGAGAGCTGGACGCGATCATCATCGCGCTGCCGTTCCAGGAAGCCGATGTGCTGACCAAGCCGCTGTACGACGAGCCTTTCTACGTGCTGATGCCGGCCGCGCATCCCTGGACCGCGCGCGCCACCATCGACGCTGAGCAGCTCAACGACAAGAGTCTGCTGCTGCTGGGCGAGGGGCACTGCTTCCGCGACCAGGTGCTGGAAGCCTGCCCGACCAGCCGCAAGGGCGATGCTGCGCAACACACCACGGTGGAATCCAGCTCGCTGGAGACCATCCGCCACATGGTGGCCTCAGGGCTGGGTGTCTCGGTGCTGCCGTTCTCGGCGGTGGAGAGCCACCACTACGCGCCGGGCGTACTGGAGACCCGGCCGCTGACACCGCCGGTGCCCTTCCGCACCGTGGCCATCGCCTGGCGCGCCAGCTTCCCGCGGCCGAAGGCCATCGAGGTGCTGGCCGATTCCATCCGCCTGTGTTCGGTGGCCCGGCCACAAGCCCTGGGCACCGCCGAACCCGCATGAGCGAACTGGCGCAGGTCCCGGTCACGGCCCTCAAGGGGGTGGGTGCGGCGCTGGCGGAGAAGCTGGCCAAGGTCGGCCTGGAAAATCTCCAGGACGTGCTGTTCCACCTGCCGTTGCGCTACCAGGACCGCACCCGTGTAACACCGATCGGCGCCCTGCGTCCCGGCCAGGATGCGGTGGTCGAGGGCGTGGTGGCCGGCGCGGATGTGGTCATGGGCCGGCGGCGCAGCCTGCTGGTGCGCCTGCAGGATGGCAGCGGCACGCTGAGCCTGCGCTTCTTCCATTTCAGCCAGGCGCAGAAGGACGGCCTCAAACGCGGCACTCCACTGCGCTGTTATGGCGAGGTGCGCCCCGGGGCCACCGGCCTGGAAATCTACCATCCGGAATACCGCGCCATGAGCGGCGCCGAGCCGGCGCCGGTCGAGCAGACGCTTACCCCCATCTATCCAACCACCGAAGGCCTGACCCAGCAGCGCCTGCGTACCCTGAGCGAGCAGGCGTTGGCGCGGCTCGGCCCCAACAGCCTGCCCGACTGGCTGCCGGCGGAGCTGGCCGAGGAATACCGGCTCGGCCCGCTGGCCGAGGCGATCCGCTACCTGCACCGCCCGCCGCCGGATGCCGACCTGCATGAACTGGCCGAGGGCCAGCACTGGGCACAGCAGCGCCTGGCCTTCGAGGAGCTGCTCACCCACCAGCTATCCCTGCAGCGCCTGCGCGAGAGCATTCGCGCCCAACAGGCCCCGGCGCTGCCGCCGGCCACGCGCCTGCCGGAGTTGTATCTGCAGGGTCTGGGTTTCGCGCCCACCGGTGCGCAACGCCGCGTCGGCGCGGAGATCGCCTACGACCTGGCGCAACCTGAACCCATGCTGCGCCTGGTGCAGGGTGACGTCGGCGCCGGCAAGACGGTGGTCGCCGCGCTGGCGGCCCTGCAGGCGCTGGAAGCCGGCTACCAGGTGGCCCTGATGGCGCCCACCGAAATTCTCGCCGAGCAGCACTTTCTCAACTTCAGCCGCTGGTTCGAGCCACTGGGCATCGACGTCGCCTGGCTGGCCGGCAAGCTCAAGGGCAAGGCGCGCGCCGCCGCGCTGGAGCGGATCGCCGGCGGCTGCCCGATGGTGGTTGGCACCCATGCGCTGTTCCAAGACGAGGTACGCTTCGCCAAGCTGGCGCTGGTGATCATCGACGAGCAGCACCGCTTCGGTGTGCAGCAGCGCCTGGCGCTGCGCCAGAAGGGCGTGGATGGCCGGCTGTGTCCGCACCAGCTGATCATGACCGCCACGCCGATCCCGCGCACCCTGGCGATGAGCGCCTACGCCGACCTGGACACCTCGATCCTCGACGAGCTACCGCCCGGCCGCACGCCGGTGAACACCTTGGCCATCGCCGACAGCCGCCGCCCGGAAGTCATCGAGCGGGTGCGCGCGGCCTGCCACGAAGGACGCCAGGCCTACTGGGTGTGCACGCTGATCGAGGAATCCGAGGAACTGACCTGCCAGGCGGCGCAGACCAGCTACGAAGAACTGTCCGCCGCGCTGGGCGAGCTGCGTGTCGGCCTGATCCACGGGCGCATGAAGCCGGCCGAGAAGGCGGCGGTGATGGAGGCGTTCAAGGCGGGTGACCTCCAGTTGCTGGTAGCCACCACGGTGATCGAAGTGGGCGTGGATGTGCCCAACGCCAGCCTGATGATCATCGAGAACCCCGAGCGTCTGGGACTCGCCCAGTTGCACCAGCTGCGCGGTCGCGTCGGTCGGGGCAGTGCAGTCAGCCACTGCGTCCTGCTCTATCATGCGCCGCTATCGCAGCTGGGCCGTGAGCGACTGGCGATCATGCGCGAGACCACCGACGGCTTCCTGATCGCCGAGAAGGATCTGGAGCTGCGCGGTCCCGGCGAGATGCTCGGCACCCGGCAGACCGGCCTGCTGCAGTTCAAGGTTGCCGACCTGATGCGTGACGCCGACCTGTTGCCGGCGGTGCGTGAGGCTGCGCAACAGCTGCTGGCGCGCTGGCCGCAGCATGTGGGCCCCCTGCTGTCGCGCTGGCTGCGGCACGGCCAGCAGTACGGCCAGGTGTGACAATTTTGTGATTGGCCACCCTTGGGAAATCCGAGGCAGCGCCGATATGCCTTGCAAACACCCGTTTCAGACCCGGATGTACCCATGAACGAGTGCACCATCGTCCCGGCCGAACAGCCTTCGACCGCTCCCTTATTGATCCAGCAGCTGCTGCGCCGCCTGGCCGTACCCTTGCGCACCCGACCCGAGGAGCCGGGTATTCCGCCGGCACAGCGTATCCAGGCCGTGCTGCTGGAAGACAACCTGGGCGCCGCCCTGGTGCTGTATCCGCGTAACCAGCTGCTCGATCTCAAGCGCCTGGCCGCCTTCAGCGAGCGGCAACTGGGCCCGGTGCGCCCGGAGCGCCTCAAGCGCATGCTCAGCCGTCATGGCCTGGGCTGCCTGCCGGCGCTGCCGGCGATTACCAGCTCTCCCTGTCTGTACGACGAGCGTCTGCTGGAGCAACCGGTGCTGCTGATCGAGTCGGGCGCCCCGGGGTTGCTGCTGGAGATCGGCCGCGAGCATTTCCAGATGCTGCTGGCCAAGGCGCGTCCCGGCCGCTTCGGTGAACCCCTGGGCAACATCCGCCCGAACCTCGACCGACCGGGCGACGACAGCAGCGAAATCGATCAGGCGGTGAAGACCTTTACCGCCCGCCGCATCCAGCAGCGTCTCGGCGAGACCATGGAGATTCCGCCGCTGACCCGCACCGCGCAGCGCATCATCAAGCTGCGCGCCAACCCGAATGCCACCATCGAAGACATCACCTCGGTGGTGGAAACCGATCCGGCGCTGGCCGCGCAGGTGATGCGCTGGGCGAGCTCGCCGCTGTATGCCGCGCCCGGCAAGGTGCGTTCGGTGGAAGAAGCGATCATCCGTGTGCTCGGCTTCGACCTGGTGATCAACCTGGCGCTCGGCCTGGCCCTGGGGCGCCACCTGAGCCAGCTCAGTGATCCCAACCAGCAGAACACGCCCTACTGGCAGCAGGCGATCTATACCGCCGCGCTGATCGAGGGGCTGACCCGGATGATTCCTGCCGGCCAGCGTCCGGAAACCGGCCTGGCCTATCTCGGCGGGCTACTGCACAACTTCGGCTACCTGCTGCTGGCGCATATCTTCCCGCCGCACTTCAACCTGATCTGCCAGCACCTGGAAACCAACCCGCACCTCTGGCACGGCCACATCGAGCAGCATCTGCTGGGCATTACCCGCGAGCAGATCGGCAGCTGGATGATGCGTAACTGGGAGATGCAGGAAGAGATCTTCACCGCGCTGCGCTTCCAGAACGACCCGGATTACGCCGGGCCGCACTGCGCCTACGCCAATCTGGTGTACCTGGCGGTCAACCTGCTGCGCGGCCAGAAGATCGGCCATGGCCTGGAGCAGCCGATCCCCGAGGCGCTCTATCAGCGCCTGGGCATCACGGCCGAGCAGGCCGAGGATGCCTTGCAGAAGGTGCTGCGCGCCGAAGCGGCGCTGCGCGAAATGGCCAGCCAGTTCCAGCAGTCGCGAGACGACGAGCCGCAGGAGTAGGGCTGCCCCGTAGGGCAGTCAGCGCTGTTCTGGCCGCCGCGGCGCGCCGGGAGAGTGGAAAGGAAGGTGTGTCCGCGTTAGACCGCGGTTCAGTAGCCGGCCAGTGTCGGGATCAGGCCTTCTTCTTCGGCTTCAGGTACTTGGTCAGCCCCTGGAACCACATCACCAGCATCGGATTGCCCTGGATCTGGATGTCCTTGTCCTGGATGCCCTTCATGAAGGCCAGCTGCTTGTTCTTGGCGGTGAGGGTGGCAAAGCCGTAGGCCGCGTCACGAAAGCCCAGGGCGAAGGCCGGCTGAGTGGCGGGTCCGCGTTTGCTGGTGATCCGCTGATCCTTGACGATGAAATGGCGGGCCACCCGGCCATCCAGGGTGTGCAACTGGAACACCAGGTCCTTCTCGGCCAGCTGCTGCTGGAACTCGGGGTTGGTGTGGCTGGCCTTGTTCATCAGGCGGCCCAGCATCCAGAGTAGAAAACGAAATTTCATCGCGGCCTCGAAAGGGGGTAATTGTTGTTAAGCGCGCGATTCTAGCGGCCAAATAACGCCCCAGCAGCCGAACTTGTGTAGAAAAATGCAAACAACGGCCCGCCAGGCAGGCGGGCCGTGTAGCGATCAGTTGATGGCGTCGCGTAGCGACTTTCCGGGTTTGAACGCCACGGTGTTGCTTGCCTTGATCTTCACGGGTTCACCGGTTTGCGGATTCTTGCCGGTGCGGGCGCCCCGGTGGCGTTGCACAAAGGTGCCAAAGCCGACCAGGGTGACGCTTTCCTTGCGGTTCAGCGCATCGGTGATTTCTTCCAGGACGGCGTTGAGCACACGATTGGCCTGCTCGCGGGTGAGATCGGCCTTGTCCGCGATGGCGGCGGCGAGTTCCGGTTTGCGCATAAAGTGATGCCTCTTCGACGGTGTCATTGTTGTTCTTGTTGTTGTGTCCGTGCTGTTCGGGTGAACAGCGCCCCGTGCTGCGGGGGCTCTAGCCCGCGGCAGTCACTTCGAGGATGGCATGTGCCCACGGGCCACGCCAGTCCTCGAACGTCGCCTGAGGTGCCAACCGCTGCCCAGAACCGACGGAACGTCGTGCGGCGCGCCTCAATCGAGCAGCGACGGCAGTTCCCGGTTGAGTGCCAGACGCCCCTGCACGGCCTCTCCACTCAGGCCGTAACCCAGCAGGGTGCCGTCGGCATCGCGACACAGCGCGCGCCAGTCGAGGCCCTCGCCCTCCAGTTGCCACTCGCCGGTGCGGCCCGGGGGCGGCGGCGCCACCACCAGCGGACAAGCCGGGGTCTTGACCGTCACCGGCATGGGGCCGTAGCGCACCTCGCTCGGCTCGCCCGCCAGCGTGCGGGCCAGGGCGCGAGCGCCGGCCATCAGCGGCATCACGTAAAGCAGGTTGAGGCCTTCGACCTCGGCGCAATCGCCCAGCGCATAGATGTGCGGTGCGGAGCTGCGCAGCTGCCGGTCGACACGGATGCCGCGCCCAGTGGCCAGGCCTGCCGCCTGAGCCAGCGCGGTGCGCGGGCGCAGGCCTATCGCCGAAAGCACCAGGTCGCAGTCCAGGCGCGTCCCGTCGGACAGCAGCGCCTGCAGGCCGTCGCCGGCCTGGTTCAGGCTGGCCAGCGTGCGGCCCAGATACAGGCCCACGCCGAGCTGCCGCAGCGCATCGCTCAGGGCGTCGCCCAGCGCCGGTTGCAGCAGTTCCGGCATCGGTTGCTCGGACAGACCGACCAGGCCCACCTGGTAACCACCCAGGCGCAGGTCGTTGGCGAACTCGCAGCCGATCAGTCCGGCGCCGAGGATCAGCACCTTGCGCTTGCCCTCCAGCGCGGCGCGAAAGCGTGCGTAGTCCTCCAGGTCGTTGACGGTGAGAATGCGCCCGGTGGCATCGCCATCCACCGGTACCCGCACGCACTCGGCACCCAGCGCCAGCACCAGGTCGCGGTAGTCGACGGGCTCGGCATCCAGCCACAGGCGGCGGGCCTGCGGGTCGATGGCGGTCACTCGGGTGTGGGTGCGGATCTCGGCATGCAACTGCTCGGCCAGCGCGCCCGGTTCGGCCATCACCAGCGCCTCGGCATCCTGGCCCTTGGCGAAGGCGGTGGAGAGCATCGGCTTGGAATAGGAACGGCCGTCGTCGGCGCTGATCAGCAGCAGCGGGGTCTGCACATCGAGCTTGCGAAACTCCCGGGCCAGGCCGTAGCCGGCCAGCCCGGTGCCGACGATCACCACGGGTTTGGGTTGCGCCATCAGGCCACTTCCATCATCACGAAGTCGCTCTTGCTGACCCCGCAGTCGGGGCAGACCCAATCCTCGGGCACCTGTGCCCAGGGGGTGCCGGGGGCGATGCCGTCTTCGGGCCAGCCCTTGGCTTCGTCATAGATCAGTCCGCATACCGCGCATTGCCAGGTCTTCATCTGCATTGTCTCGCTGGGTTGCCACGAACCGGCACGCTATCCCAAGCACCGCGATGCGCCAAGGGTGGCGGACCCTTTCCTTGGTAGGGTGCGGTAGACTGCCGGCCTTCGTACCCCAACTGCCGATTCCATCGTGTCCGACCTTTCTCCCTGGCTGACCGCCGATCACCTGGCCGCCCCGCTCGATGCCAGCGTGCGGGACTGGCTGTTCGAGCCGGGCTCCCTGACCCTGCGCTTGACCACCCTCGCCGGGGGTGATTTTTCCGTGCGCCCGCTGCTGGAAGGCTGGCACGGGTTGCGCGACGACGAATGCGCCGTGCTGGGCCTGGCGCCCGGCAGCACCGGGTGGCTGCGCGAGGTCTATCTTTGCGGGCACGGCGAGCCCTGGGTGTTCGCCCGCAGCGTGGCCAGCCGCGAGGCACTGCAGGCGCTGGAGCTGGACCTGCAGCACCTGGGCAAGCGCCCGCTGGGCCATCTGCTGTTCAGCGACAAGGCCTTCGGGCGCAGCCCCTTCGAGATCTGCCACTACCCGCCCGCCTGGCTGCCCGCCGAGGCGGCTCAGGCCGGACTCTGGGCGCGGCGCTCCTGCTTCCAGCGCGGTTCGGTCGGCGTGCTGGTCGCCGAGATCTTCCTGCCGCCGCACTGGCGGGCGGTACGCGCCGCCGACGGCAACCCCTAGTCACCGGAGAACCCATGTACACGCAGCTGCTGCAATCGTTCAATCGCCTGCATCCCCGCGCCTGGGACTTCGTCCAGCTGATGCGCCTGGACAAGCCGATCGGCATCTACCTGCTGCTCTGGCCGACCCTGGCGGCGCTGTGGATCGCCGGCGAGGGTGCGCCGAGTGTCGCCCACGTGGCCATCTTCACCTTGGGCGTGATCCTCATGCGCTCGGCCGGCTGCGTGATCAACGACTTCGCCGACCGCAACTTCGACGGCCATGTGGCACGCACCCGTACCCGGCCGCTGGCCACCGGCAAGGTGCGGGTAAAGGAAGCCTGGCTGCTGTTCGCCGTGCTGGTGGCGCTGAGTTTCGGCCTGGTGCTGTTGACCAACGCCGTCACCGTGTGGCTGTCGTTCGGCGCCCTGGCGGTGGCCGCGCTGTACCCGTTCATGAAGCGCTACACCTACTACCCGCAGGTGGTGCTCGGCGCCGCGTACTCCTGGGGCATCCTCATGTGCTTCACCGCCGAGCGCGGCGTGCTGCCGCCGGAGGCCTGGGTGCTGTTCATCGCCAACGTGGTGTGGACCGTCGGCTACGACACCTACTACGCCATGGCCGACCGCGAGGACGACCTGAAGATCGGCGTGCGCTCGACCGCCATCCTGTTCGGCGAGGCTGACCGGCTGATCATCTTCACCCTGCAGTGCCTGTCGCTAGTGTTCCTGCTGCTGGCCGGCGCGCGTTTCGGGCTCGGCCTGTATTTCCACCTCGGCCTGGGCGTGGCGCTGGCCTGCTTCCTCTGGGAGTTCTGGCGCACCCGCAACCGTGAGCCGCTGGTGTGTTTCCAGGCCTTCCTGCACAACCACTGGGCCGGGCTGGCGATCTTCCTCGGCGTGGTGGTGGATTACCTGCTGCGCTAGCGCCTCCCATGGCCCGGGAGCCTGCGGGAGGGGCTTCAGGCGATGCTTTTGCGCCGGCGCCACCGCAGCTGGGGGACAAGTCCGCTCCGCTCCCACAGGCGTTTCACGACGGCCTACGGCTTGGCCACATGCCAGACGCCCATCAGCGTGTCGCCGGTGGTGTCGCCGGGCTGCTTGTCCTTGGCGTAGGTGTACAGCGGCTTGCCGTCGTAGGCCCATTGCATCGTGCCATCCTGGCGGGTGACCAGGCTCCATTTGCCGCTCGGCTGTGCGCCTTCCGCGGCGATCAGCGGTGGCCAGATGTCCGCGCATTGCTCGGTGCAGTTGGACTGCCCCTCGCTGTCCTTTCCGTAGGTGTAGAGCGTCATGCCCTGCGGGTCGACCAGGCGATCATCCTGGACCGAGGCAGGCGCCTGGGCGTGGGCCAGGCCGGAAAGCAGCGTCAGTGCGACGACAGCGCTGAATAACGGGATCGGCATTTTCATGGCAGGTACCCCTCGCGATATTCATCCGGTTGGAGTGCCTGCGACGGCTGTTTGCCGGGAGCGTCCGACGCACGGCGCGCCACTCAACTGTCACACCGCTGCAACAATTCCGTTATCTAATGCCCGGCATTGACCGGAATCGCATAGGGAAACCATGGCAGGCAAGACCATTCTGATCGTCGATGACGAGGCGCCGATCCGCGAGATGATCGCGGTGGCGCTGGAGATGGCCGGCTACCAGTGTCTGGAAGCGGCCGACAGCCAGCAGGCGCACAGCCTGATCGTCGATCGCAAGCCGGACCTGATCCTGCTCGACTGGATGCTGCCCGGGACCTCGGGCATCGAACTGGCGCGGCGCCTGAAGCGCGACGAGCTGACCGCCGCCACGCCGATCATCATGCTCACCGCCAAGGGCGAAGAGGACAACAAGGTGCAGGGCCTGGAGGTCGGCGCCGACGACTACATCACCAAGCCGTTCTCGCCCCGCGAGCTGGTGGCGCGCCTGAAGGCCGTGCTGCGTCGCACCGGCGCGGATGACGACGAGACGCCTATCGAGGTGGGCGGCCTGCGCCTGGACCCGGTCAGCCACCGGGTGACCATCGATGGTCGCGCGGCCGAGATGGGACCCACCGAGTACCGCCTGCTGCAGTTCTTCATGACCCACCAGGAGCGCGCCTATACCCGTGGCCAACTGCTGGACCAGGTCTGGGGTGGCAATGTGTATGTGGAAGAGCGTACCGTCGACGTGCATATCCGCCGGCTGCGCAAGGCGCTGGGCAGCGACTACGAGTCGCTGGTCCAGACGGTGCGCGGCACCGGCTACCGTTTCTCCACCCGAGCCTGAATGTGAAAGCCAATCCTGCCGCTGTGCTGTTGCGCCACGGCCTGCTGCTGCTGGCGGCGACCCTGTTGCTCGGCCTGATCAGCGGCGCCTGGGGTTGGAGCCTGGCGCTGTGCCTGGCCGCCTATCTGGCCTGGGTGCTGCGTGACCTGCTGCGTCTGCAGCGCTGGCTGGAAAACGCCAATCCCCGCGACGAGGTGCCCGAGGCGCGCGGCCTGTGGGAAGCGCTCTACGACCGCATCTACCTGCTGCAACGCCGCAACCGCGAGGCCCGCGAGCGGCTGCAGGCGGTGATCGATCGTGCCCAGCAGTCCACCACCGCCCTGCAGGATGCGGTGGTGATGCTCGACAGCGATGGCAACCTGGAATGGTGGAACCCGGCCGGCAGCCGCCTGCTTGGCCTCAAGAGTCCGCAGGACAGTGGCCAGCCGGTGATCAACCTGGTGCGCCACCCGCGCTTCAAGGAGTACTTTGAACGCAAGGAGTTCGCCGAGCCGCTGAGTCTGCGTTCGCCGGTGGACCCGAATCTGCACCTGCAGATCTTCATCACCCTGTATGGCCAGCGCGAGCACCTGATGGTGGTGCGCGACGTGACGCGCATGCAGCAGCTGGAGCAGATGCGCAAGGACTTCGTGGCCAACGTCTCCCACGAACTGCGCACGCCGCTGACGGTGATCAGCGGCTACCTGGAAACCCTGCTCGATCATGCCGACACCCTGGCGCCGCGCTGGCTGCGCCCCATGCAGCAGATGCAGCAGCAGGCCACGCGCATGTCGCACCTGCTGGACGACCTGCTGCTGCTGGCGCGTCTGGAGGCCACCGATTACCCGGCCGAGAACCAGCCGGTGGCGGTCGAGCGCCTGTTGCAGACGATCCGCACCGATGCCGTGGCGCTGTCCGGCACGCGCGGTCACCGCATCTCCCTGGAGGCCGAGGCCGGCCTGCTGCTCAAGGGCTGCGACAGCGAACTGCGCAGCGCCTTCTCCAACCTGGTGTTCAACGCGGTGAAGTACACGCCGGCTGGCGGTGAGATCCATGTTCGGTGGTGGAGCGACGAGCAGGGCGCGCACCTGGAGGTGCGCGACAGTGGCATTGGCATCGAAGCCAAGCACCTCCCGCGCCTCACCGAGCGCTTCTACCGGGTGGACGCCAGCCGTGCCGCCGACACCGGCGGTACCGGGCTCGGCCTGGCCATCGTCAAGCATGTGCTACTGCGCCATCGCGGGCGACTGGAAATCGTCAGCCAGCCCGGCAAGGGCAGCACCTTCACCTGCCATTTTCCGCTGACCCAGCGGGTGCGCGACACGGCGCAAAGCGCCTCCGATTGACCGTCGGGCTTGAAAAAGCCCGTCTGAATAGCCATCTTGCGCGAGTCATTGGCCAACCCGAACCACCATGGACCCTTCCCCTAGTCTCAGCATTTCCACCTACTTCGCCGATTTCGGCCTTGTCCTGTTCGCCTTCTTCCTCGTTCTGCTCAACGGTTTCTTCGTGGCCGCCGAATTCGCCATGGTCAAGCTGCGCTCGACCAAGGTGGAGGCCATCGCCAGCCAGCATGGCTGGCGCGGACACATCCTGCGCACCGTGCACCGCCAGCTCGACGCCTACCTGTCGGCCTGCCAGCTGGGCATCACCCTGGCCTCGCTGGGCCTGGGCTGGGTCGGCGAGCCGGCCTTCGCGCACCTGCTCGAACCGCTGTTCGCCGCCCTCGGCGTGACCAACCCGGTGGTCATCCATGGCGCCGCCTTCGCGGTCGCCTTCTTCATCATTTCCTACCTGCACATCGTGGTCGGCGAGCTGGCGCCCAAGTCCTGGGCCATCCGCAAGCCGGAGCTGCTGTCGCTGTGGACGGCGGTGCCGCTGTACCTGTTCTACTGGGCCATGTACCCGGCGATCTTTCTGCTCAACGCCAGCGCCAACGCCATCCTGCGCTTCGCCGGCCAGGGCGAGCCGGGGCCGCACCACGAACATCACTACAGCCGCGACGAGCTGAAGCTGATCCTGCATTCCAGTCGCGCTCACGACCCCAGCGACCAGGACATCCGCGTGCTGGCTTCGGCGGTGGAGATGGGCGAGCTGGAGGTGGCCGACTGGGCCAACTCCCGCGAGGACCTGGTGTACATCAAGCGCAACGCGCCGCTTGAGGAGCTGTTCGGCACCCTGCGTCGCCACAAGTACAGCCGCTACCCGGTGTACGACGAGGCCAGCGGCGAGTTCATCGGCCTGGTGCACATCAAGGACCTGCTGCTGGAACTGGCCCGCCTCGGCGAGCTGCCGCAGCAGCTGGACCTGGACGAGGTGATCCGCCCGGTGGAGCGCATCTCCCGGCACATGCCGCTGACCACCCTGCTGGAGGAGTTCCGCAAGGGCGGCGTGCACTTCGCCCTGGTGGAGGAAGCCGACGGCAAGGTGATCGGCTACCTGACCATGGAGGACGTGCTGGAAGCCCTGGTCGGCGACATCCAGGACGAACACCGCAAGGCCGAGCGTGGCGTGCTGGCCTACCAGCCGGGCAAGCTGCTGGTGCGCGGCGATACCCCGCTGTTCAAGATCGAGCGCCTGCTGGGCGTCGACCTGGACCACATCGAGGCGGACACCCTGGCCGGGCTGATCTACGAAACCCTCAACCGCATGCCCGAGGAGGAGGAAGCCCTGGAAACCTCCGGCCTGCGCATCATCGTCAAGAAGATGAAGGGACCCAAGGTAGTGCTGGCCAAGGTGGTCAAGCGCGACTGAGTACCTGTGGATGCACCAACAGCTCGCGGGCAAGTCCGCTCCCACCGGCGCAATTCCGTGGGAGCGAATTCATTCGCGAGCTGTTAGCGCGGGTCACCTTGCTCACCGGGGCGGCTGTGATCTCGCGGCGAACCCGCTGACACCGGCTTCCGCCAACTGCGCCGCCAGCGCCTGCACGGCGGGATGGTGGAAAAAGCGCTGGGCCTGACGGGCGCGTTGCGCGCTCAGTCCCGCTTGCCGCCGCCACTCGTCTTCCGAGCGGCTGGACAGGCGTCGCCAGTCATCTTCCGCTGCCAGCTGAATGCCGGACGGCATGCCGAGTGCGATCAGCCAGCGTTCGAGCGGGCGCCGGCGCGCCCGTTCGGCGCCCTCCAGTAACGGCCTGGCCCGTATGCCCGGTACCTGCGCAAGATCGCCGGGTGCGAGGCGCATCCAGGCCAGCAGTCCGTGGTCCAGGAGCCCGGCCTCCAGCAACGCGCGCCAGCTGCCCGGGCCGAGCCCGGACAGATCCAGCCCCTGCCGGCTCGACAGCCATTCCAGGCGCGCCAGGAACTGCCCTGCGCAGCCCGGCGTCGGGTGCCAGCAGCTCAGCGGGTGGTAGGCGGTGATGTCCGGCGCGTCCACCGCCTCCCGCAGCGGCGAGCGCCAGACCACGCTGTCCAGCCGGGGGATGCTGCCGCCGGCCAGGCCGATGGCGACCTGGTCGCCGGGTCGGATGTCCAGCGAGCGCCAGCGCGACAGCGAGCCGGCCGAGACCTTGCGCACGCTGCGGTCATCCAGCCGTGTCGGTTGCAGATGGAGCAGCGGCGTGATGCGCCCACTGCGCCCGATCCGGAACTCGATCTCGCGCACCTCGCCCAGCGCCTGGCGCGCTGGATATTTCCAGGCCGCCGCCCAGCTCGGCGGCTGCGCCTGCCAGTGCTGGCCATGCGGGCGTGCGGCCTGGCGCAACACCACGCCATCGGTGGCGAAGGGCAGGTCGCTTCGGAACCAGTGTTCCCGCCAGCGCCGCGCCTCGCCGGTATCGGCGACGCGATGGCTGAAGGCCGGGCTGTCGGCGAATCCCAGGCTTTCCAGCCCGGTCAGTCGCTGCGCGGGATCGGCGGGGCCGTCCGGCCAGTCCCAGACGAAAAGGCCGATGCCGGCAGCCTCCTCGGCGCCAAGCGTCTGCCGGGCCAGCAGGCCGGCGACCCGCGCCCGAGCGCCCTGGCCGCCGCGTTCGGCCTGCACATGACCGGGCACACGCCAGTACAGCTCGCCGTGCAGCACGGCGTCGAGCGCTTGCGGCAGGCGCTGCGGCACGGCCGGCAGCTTGCGTACCCGCTGGGTCCAGTCCTGGCCATGCCGACCGTCGCCCCGGCTGATGGCCTGTGCCAGCTGGCCGGCGCGGTACACCAGGGTGACCGCCACGCCATCCACCTTGGGCTGAATCCACACTGCCTCGCGGCGGGCCAGCCAACCCTCGATCTCATCGTCCGCCAGCTTGCTTAACCCGGTCTGCGGCACGGGGTGGGCGACGGGGCCAGCCAGCCCGGCCAGGGGCTGCGGTGCGGGCGGCGCCTGTTCCGGAAAGCAGTCGCGCCAACGGGCGAAGCGCTGGCTGGCCTGGTCGTAGAGCTCGTCGGCAATGGGTGAACGACCGTCGCGGTGATAGGCGCTGTCCCACTGCGCCAATTGGTCGGCGAGCTGATGCAGTTCGGCGTTGGCGCGTTCGACGGACCAGTCGGGGCAGGCCTGGGCGAGCGGCATGCACAGGCTGAGCGCCGCGAGCAGCGGGCGAAGGAAGGGCATGGGTGCGTCCTTGCGCGAGGGATCGGCCCGGGAGCATAGCCAAGCGGTTGGCAGATCGCCGTGGGAGGGGTTTGAGCCGCGACCGGATCGGCACGGTGGTGGGTTGCGGCCGAAGCGGCTCCTGTAGACAGCGGCTCGGGCACTCTCGCGGCCGTTCGCAGTCAGACAAGCGTGGCCCGGTAGTGAACGGGGCCGTTTCCGCAAAAAATCCGGCTGGTCTAGTCCGGCCCCAGGTTCATGGAGGTAAACCCATGCGTCTTGCGCATCTCATTCTGCCGGCGCTGCTCGGTGTCGTGCTGGTGGGCTGTGGTCCCGATGAAGAGGATCGCATCGATACCACCCCGGCCCCGCAGACCAACGAGCCGGTCCAGCCGGTTCCGCCGCCGGCCGAGCCGGCGCCGCCCACCACGCCCACTCCGCCGCCCACCACGCCCAGCGGTGTGCCGGAGGAAAGCGACATGAACACCAACCCCGCCCAGGACTGAGCCTCACCCGCCCTGGCGCACGCTGGCCGCCTGTTCGCGTTTGAGCAGGTGGCTGCCCAGCGTGCGCAGGCGGGCCAGTTGCCGGCAGATCAGCGCCAGCTGGGTCTGCACCAGGCGGTGATTGTCATCCAGGCTGTCCGGCAACTGCTCCAGTTGTTCGGCCAGGGCCTGCTCTTCCTCGTTGTGCACGGCCAGCACCGAATTGCCGGTCAGCCCCCCCGCAATCTCCTCCAGCGCCGCGACGATGCGCGCGCCGGCCTCCTCCAGCAGGGTCGCGTCCTGATCCGTGCCCAGCGGCGCGCGGTGGGCGCCCAGCGCCGACAGATAGCCCAGCAGGGTGTGGGTGACCACCAGGAAGCGGAAACCCTGCTCGGTGTCCCGGCGAAAGTGCCCCGGTTCCATGAGCATGTTGGACAGCGTGGTGGACAGCGCCGCGTCGGCGTTGTGTGCGTTGCGTCGCGCCACCCGGTAGGCCAGGTCGTCGCGCTTGCCGCTCACGTACTGGGCGAGGATTTCGCGCAGGTATTCGGCATGGCTGGTCAGCGTGCTGGCCAGCAGGCGGTCGAGGCGTCGGCCCTGCCAGTCCGGCAGGATCAGGAACACCGCGACAATGGCGATCAGGCTGCCGAGCAGGGTGTCGAACAGCCGCGGCCAGATCAGCCCGTAGCCATCGCCGATCTGGTTGAAGCTGAGCAGCACCAGCAGGGTGATGGCGGCCGTGGCGACGGTGTAGCGGCTGGCGCGGGTGGCGAAGAACAGCACGCCGGCAATCACCGCCAGGAACGCCTGTAGCAGCGCCTGGGGGAACAGGCTGATCAACGCCCAGCCACACACCAGGCCGATCAGCGTGCCGAGGATGCGCTGCACCAGCCGCGTGCGGGTTGCGCCGTAGTTCGGCTGGCAGACGAACAGGGTGGTGAGCAGGATCCAGTAGCCCTGGGTCGGATCGATCCAGTGCAGGATGCCGTAGCCGGCGCACAGCGCGATGGACAGCCGCAGGGCATGGCGGAACACCAGCGAGGTGGGCGTCAGCTGCAGGCGGATACGCTGCAGCGCTTCGCGCAGGCTGCGCGGCGAGCGGTCGAACAGGCTGGGATCCTGCTCGTCGGCCAGGGCATCCGGGTTGCTGGCGCCGGCCAGCTTGCGCTCCAGGGTTTCCAGGTTGTTGGCCAGTGCGTTCACCGAACGCAGCAGCTTGCGCCACTCCGGCCGGTTCTGTTCGCGCAGATGCGCCAGCGAGGCCTGCAGGTCGTCCAGCGCGGCGCGGCTTTCGCCGTGGTCGAAGGGTTCGCGCAGGCGGATGGCCCGACCCAGGGTGCGGCAGGCATTGCCCTGTTGGTTGAGCAGGCGCTGGCAGCGGAACATGACGTCGCTGTGAAAGAACGCCTCGGCCAGCTCGTTGTACGGGTAGTGCGAGGAGCTGGCCCGTTCATGGATGTCCTGGGCGGTGAAGTACAGGCGCAGGTAGCGGCTCAGGCGCGCCGAGGGCCGACCGTTGGCGAAGCGGTGCAGCAGGATCTCCTTGGCCTGGTTCAGCGCGTTGACCACCCGCCCGTTCTGCCGCGCCAGTTCCAGGCGACGCTCCTCGACATCCAGCTGGCGCAGCGGCTCGAGCAGGCTGCTCTTGATCTTCAGGTACAGGCCCAGCTCCTCGAACAGCCGCGCCAGGCCCTGCTGAACCGGCTGGTGCACGAACAGCGCCGCCCACAGCACCGACAGCGCGCCGTACCAGGCCGCGCCGGCCAACAGCAGCAGCGGTTCGTGCCAGAAGCTGCCGGGCACTCCGCCGCGCTGTTCCACGCCGATCATGGTGTAGATGGCCAGGATCAGCGTCGCCCAGCCGAGGGTCGCGTAGCGCGGGCCGACCGCGCCGAGCATGGTCAGTGCGAAGGTGGCGACCGCCAGCCCGCTGACGAACAGCCAGGGATGCAGGAACAGCAGCTGCACCGAGAAGGCCGCCACGGCGAAGCACAGCAGCGTCACCGCCACCGCCTGCAGGCGGCCCAGCCAGTTGTCGTCGGTTTCCGCCAGCGCGCTGGCGATCACCCCGAGGAACAGCGGGATCACCAGATCCAGGCGGCCTTCCAGCAGGCCGACCAGCATGGCGCCGGCCAGCGCGATGAACACGCGCAGGCTGTAGGCGAGGGTGTCGGTACTCCACAGGCGCTGCAGGGAATGACGAAGGGACGGCGAGGGCATCGAAGGCTCCGCTACGACGGGAACGCGGCCAGAGTAGCGAATTGGCCGCTGACGTGACACCGCTGATGGGTGGGCGCTGGGGCGTGGATCCCCACGGGCTGGCCCCCTCTCCCATCCAGGGAGAGGGGAGCCAGGCGGCACGCCGCAGGATCGCCTTCCTCGCGGCAGCGAGCCAGCCCCCTGGCGGCCCTCGTCTATCCTGAGCAGACCGATCCCTGCCAGGAGGTACTGCCGTGCGACGCATGCTGCTCGGCATGTTGCTGGTGCTGTCCGCCGGGCTGGCCCAGGCCGTCCCGGCACCCGTGTGGGTGCTGAGCGTCGAGGGGGTGATCGGTCCGGCCAGCGCCGACTACCTGGTACGTGGCCTGGCCCGCGCTGCCGAGCGGGGCGCGCAACTGGTGGTGCTGCGCATCGACACGCCTGGCGGACTGGACAGCTCCATGCGCGACATCATCAAGGCGATCCTCGCCAGCCCGGTGCCGGTGGCCAGCTACGTCGCGCCCAGCGGCGCGCGGGCCGCCAGCGCCGGCACCTACATCATCTACGCCAGTCATGTGGCCGCCATGGCGCCGGGCACCAACCTGGGCGCGGCCACCCCGGTGGCGGTGGGCGGTGCGCCGGGCGGGCCGCCGCAACAGCCGTCTCCCGAAGGCGAGCAGGCACAGAAGCCGGACGACGCCATGACCCGCAAGCAGGTCAACGACGCCGCCGCCTACATCCGTGGGCTGGCGCAGTTGCGCGGGCGCAACGCCGAATGGGCCGAGCAGGCGGTGCGCGAGGCGGTCAGCCTGGCCGCGGAGGAGGCCCTGAAGCTGAAGGTGATCGACTATCTGGCCACCGATCTGCCGGGTCTGCTGGCCCAGCTGGACGGCAAGACCCTGCAGGCCGCCGCCGGGCCGCGCAGCCTGGCTACCGCGGGCGCGCCCCTGGAAGCGCACCAGCCAGACTGGCGGACGCGCATCCTCTCCGTGATCACCAATCCCAGCGTGGCGCTGGTGCTGATGATGATCGGCATCTACGGGCTGATCTTCGAGTTCTCCAGCCCGGGCACCGGCATCGGCGGAGTGATGGGCGGCATCTGCCTGATCCTCGGCCTCTATGCCCTGCAGCTGTTGCCGGTGAACTATGCCGGCGTGGCGCTGATCCTGCTCGGGCTGGTGTGCATGGCCGCCGAGGCGTTCCTGCCCAGCTTCGGCGTGCTCGGTTTCGGCGGCATCGCGGCGTTCGTGTTCGGCGCGCTGATCCTCATCGACACCGAGGTGCCCGGCTTTGGTATCCCGTTGTCGGTGATCCTGGTCACCGCGGCCGCCAGTGCCGCGTTAATGCTGGCGATCCTCGGCATGGCGCTGCGCGCCCGCCGGCAGCGCCAGGTGGCCGGCGACGCGGGGCTGGTGGGCAGTCTGGCGCGCGTCGACGCGCTGGAGAACGACCCTCGCCAAGGCTGGGTGAGCCTGCAGGGTGAGCGCTGGCAGGTGCGCAGCGGCGAACCGCTACAGGTCGGGCAACGGGTGCAGGTGCTGGCGCGCGACGGTCTGACGTTGCGGGTAAGTCCCGACCGGGAGGTGGAACCATGATGGGTTATTCATTCAGCTTCGGCGTGTTGCTGATGCTGCTGGTCGCGTTGGTGTTGTCGGCGTTCCGTATCCTGCGCGAGTACGAGCGTGGCGTGGTGTTCCAGCTAGGCCGCTTCTGGAAGGTCAAGGGGCCGGGGCTGATCCTGGTGATTCCCGGCCTGCAGCAGATGGTGCGCGTCGACCTGCGTACCCTGGTGCTGGATGTGCCGACCCAGGACGTGATCTCCCGCGACAACGTCTCGGTGAAGGTCAACGCCGTCATCTACTACCGGGTGCTGGATGCGCAGAAGGCGATCATCCAGGTCGAGGACTACCACGCCGCCACCAGCCAGCTGGCACAGACCACCCTGCGCTCGGTACTCGGCAAGCACGAGCTGGACGACATGCTGGCCGAGCGCGAGCAGCTCAACACTGATATCCAGCAGGTGCTCGATGCGCAGACCGACGCCTGGGGCATCAAGGTCTCCAATGTGGAGATCAAGCACGTCGACCTGGACGAATCCATGGTGCGCGCCATCGCCCGACAGGCCGAGGCCGAACGGGAGCGGCGCGCCAAGGTCATCCACGCCGAGGGCGAATTGCAGGCCTCGGAAAAACTCATGCAGGCCGCCGAGGTGCTGGCCCGCCAGCCCGGCGCCATGCAGCTGCGCTACATGCAGACCCTGAGCTCGATCGCCGTGGACAAAAACTCCACGATCATTTTTCCCCTGCCGATCGATCTGCTCGGCGGGTTTCGACGGGAGTGACCGTCCATGGAAATCGGCGTACCCAAGGAAATCAAGCCGCAGGAAAGCCGCGTCGGTCTGACCCCGGCCGCCGTGGCCGAGCTGGTCGGCCGCGGCCACAAGGTGCTGGTGCAGAGCCAGGCCGGCAGCGCCATCGGCTTTCGTGATGCGGACTACCAGGCGGCCGGCGCGCTGATCGTCGCCGATGCCGACACGCTGTTCGGTGCCTGCGAGCTGATCGTCAAGGTCAAGGAGCCACAGGCCCAGGAGCGCGCCTGGCTGACCCCCGAGCACTGCCTGTTCACCTACCTGCACCTGGCCGCGGATCGCCAGCAGACCGAGGACCTGCTCAACAGCGGCGCGCTGTGCATCGCCTACGAAACGGTCAGCGATGCGCAGGGCGGCCTGCCGCTGCTAGCGCCGATGTCCGAGGTGGCCGGGCGCATGGCCATCCAGGCCGGCGCCCATTGCCTGGAAACGCCGCAGGGCGGGCGCGGCGTACTGCTCGGCGGCGTGCCCGGCGTGCCGGCGGGGCGGGTGACCATTCTCGGCGCCGGCGTGGTGGGTAGCCAGGCGCTGGCGATGGCGGTCGGCCTGGGTGCCGATGTCAGTGTGTTGGACACCCGTATCGAGGCGCTGCGCCGGCTGGACGCCCAGTACGGCAATCGCATTCACACCCTGTACGCCAGTCGCGACGCGGTGGAAAAACGCGTGCTGGGCGCCGATCTGGTGATCGGCGCGGTGCTGATACCCGGCGCCGCAGCGCCCAAGCTGATCGATGCCGACCTGGTGCGCCGCATGTTGCCGGGCTCGGTGCTGGTCGACGTGGCCATTGACCAGGGCGGCTGCGCGCAAACCTCGCGACCCACTACCCATGACGCGCCCACCTACGTGGTCGACGAGGTGGTGCACTACTGCGTCAGCAACATGCCCGGCGCGGTGGCGCGCACCGCCACCCTGGCGCTGAACAACGCCACCCTGCCGTTCGTCATCGAGCTGGCCGAGAAGGGCTGCAAGCGCGCCCTGCAGGAAAATCCGCGGCTGCGCGATGGGCTGAACCTGGCGCGCGGCTGTGTCACGCACCCCGGCGTTGCCGAAGCGCACGGGTTGGCCTGTCATCGGGCGGAAGAGGTGCTGGCGCAGTCGTAGGGATGTTGCAGGATGTGCGGGTAGTGGCCTGTGGGGGCGGACTTGTGCGCGAGCTTTCCATGCCCGCTGGCGCCTGGCCGGCCGCGCCAGAAGCTCGGGATTGAGTTCGCTCCTACAGCCCGGAGCGTGCAGAATCCTGTAGGGCCGGCTTTGCGCCGGCCGGTGGAGCATCGGCCTGGCAACCAGGGTCGGGCCCGATCACGTCAGGGGTTCAGATGATGCAGGCACTGGCTGGCGGCCTGGCCGAGGCGTTCGCGGGTGCGGTCGTCCAGATTGGCCTGGCCTTGCAGCTGGCGGATCTCCGCGTCGCTGAATTCGCTGCTGACCCGCTCGGCCGAGCATTCGCAGTAGGCGCGGGCCTTGGCCGGGGGCGTGTTGGCATCGGCGCTGCGCACGCACTCGTCGACGAACTGTTTCCGCGCGGCGTCAGGCCAGTTGGCCGCGAGCAGCGGGGTGCTGGCGAGCAGGGAAAGGGACAGCAGGGCCAGGGACGGAATACGCATCGAAAAACTCCTGTACGAAAGAAACCCGATGCAGCTGTGAGGCCCGGGCGGCGGCAGAGTTCCGTTGCGCTGCACCCGCCTGCCCGCAAGGGCTGTGGATAACCCTTGGGGGCTCGCGGGCCGAAGGTCAGCTCAGGCGGAAGCGGCCGACCAGCTCGCGCAGCCGCTCGGTCAGCGCTTCCAGGTGCTGGCCGGCTTCGCCGGCCCGGCGGGCGCTGGCCGCCACTTTCTCGGAGTTGCCGTTGATGCTCTCCAGGTTGCGGTTCAACTCCTGGGTGACCTGGTTCTGCTGTTCCACGGCAGTAGCGATCTGGATGTTCAGATCGGAGATTTCCACCACCGATCGGCTGATCTCGCGCATCGAGCCCCCGGCCGCGCCGGCCTGCTCGACGCTCTGCTGCATGCTGGTCTGGCCGCGCTGCATGCTGTCGCCGATCTGCGCACTGCGGTTCTGCAACTGGGTGATGATGCCGTTGATTTCGCCGATGGAGTCCTGGGTGCGCCGGGCCAGGTTGCGCACCTCGTCGGCCACCACCGCGAAGCCACGGCCCTGCTCGCCGGCGCGGGCGGCCTCGATGGCCGCGTTGAGCGCCAGCAGGTTGGTCTGATCGGCGATCTGGCTGATCACGTCGGAGATCGCGCCGATGGCCGTGCTGTCCTGCTGCAGGACGCTGGCCAGGCGGCCGGCTTCCTCGATCTCGGCGGCGGCCTGGGTCAGCTGGCCGATGGCCCCGCTGACCACCTGGTCGCTGCTGTGGGCCTGGCCGCTGGCCCGGCTGGCGACCTCGGCGGCGTGGGTGGTGGTGCGCGCCATCTCCTGGAAGGTGGCTTCCATCTGGTTCATCGCCGAGGCGATCTGGCCGATGTCGTGCTGCTGGGCATCGAGGATCCGCGAGCCGTCACGCGACAGGCCAAGTACCTGATCGGTCGCCAGGTCCAGTTCCTTCAGACGCACCTGCACTTCGCTGACCAGCGTGGCGATGCCCTGCTGCATGCCGTGGAAATCGCGGGCCAGCGCACCCAGCTCGTCCTCGTCGAACTCGCGCAGGCGCAGCGCTTCGCTCAGATCGCCCTGGCCGACGCGGTGCATCTGGCCGCTGAGCAGTTGCAGCGGACGCTTGATCTTGCCGGTGATCAGCCAGCCCATGGTCAGGGTGAACAACAGCAGCAGCACACCGAACACCGCCTGCAGCAGCTGCTGGCGCTGGAGCGCGGCCAGCTGTTCGGTCTTCAACTGCTCGGCTTCGCTGACGATCTCGGTCTGCAGGTCGGCCAGCAGGCCGACCAGGCGGTCGAACGGCGCCAGCATCGGACCGAGGATGGTGCGGCGGGCCTCGTCGATGCGCCCCTGGCCGATCAGGCCGATGTAGTTGTCCTGCATGCGATGGTAGTCCTGCATGCCGGCGCTGAAGTCACGGATGAAGCGATTCAGGGCGGGGGTGCTGGCCAGGGCTTCCATCTGACGCAGGTAGCGATCCACGGCGCGGTTGTTGGCCTCGACCTTCTCGAGGATGACCCGGTGCTCGGCAGGATTGACGGTCAGCCCGTAGTCCAGAGCGAAGCGCCGGTAGGTGACGGTGCTGTAGCGCAGGTGGGAAATGGTGGCGAGCAGGCTGATGTTGCGATCGACCAGGCTTTCCAGCCGGTCACCTACCCGGCTGATGCCGACCTGCAGGTAGAGGCTGAAGGCGAACAGCGCGGCGAGAATGGCGCCGAAGGAGAGGGCGAGGGTGCGCTGGATGGAGAGACGGGACAACATTGGAGGCCTCACGCGGGTGTTCGAGGCGCACAGGGCGCCGGTGCGCGGCAATCTGCCAGCACTGTTGGCTGATTGCCAGTAGAGAGTGACTAGACGGTCAATAGTGGCGGCCAATCGCCAGGGCGCATCCGTTAAACTGGCGCCCCCGTTTCCGGAACTCGCCATGACTTCGCATCCGCTGGACGAACGCACCGCCCGGATCCTGCCCTGGCTGGTCGCGGTGGCGTTCTTCATGCAGACCCTGGACGGCACCATCCTCAACACCGCGCTGCCGGCCATGGCCGCCGATCTGGCGGAGGACCCGCTGCGCATGCAGGGCGTGGTGATCGCCTACATGCTCACCGTGGCGCTGCTGATTCCGGCGTCCGGCTGGATCGCCGATCGTTTCGGCACGCGGCGGATTTTCTTCAGCGCGATCCTGCTGTTTTCCGTCGGGTCGTTGCTGTGCGCCCTGTCGTTGAGCCTGCCGCAGTTGATCGGTGCGCGTATCGTGCAGGCCCTGGGCGGCGCCTTGATGATGCCGGTGGGGCGGCTGGTGGTGCTGCGCGCCTACCCGCGCAGCGAGCTGGTGCGGGTGATGAGCCTGGTGACCATTCCCGGCCTGATCGGCCCGTTGCTGGGGCCGACCCTCGGCGGCTGGCTGGTGGAGTACGCCAGCTGGCACTGGATCTTCCTGATCAACCTGCCGGTGGGCGCGCTGGGCGCCTGGTTTGCGCTGCGTTTCATGCCCGACCTGCGCGGCGCCCAGCGCAGCCAGTTCGATACCCTGGGTTTCCTGCTGTTCGGCGCGGCGATGCTGCAGATCACCATCGCTCTGGAAGGCCTGGGCGACCTGGGCATGCCCACCGCGCGGGTGCTGCTGTTGCTGTTCGGTGGCGCGGCCTGCCTGGCCGCCTACTGGCTGCGCGCCGGGCGCATCGAGCGACCGCTGTTCTCGCCGACGTTGTTTAACACGCGCAGCTTCGCCGTGGGCATTCTCGGCAATCTGTTCGGCCGGCTGGGCAGTGGCGCGCTGCCGTTTCTGGTGCCGCTGCTGCTGCAGGTGGCGCTCGGGTACTCGCCGGCCGAAGCGGGCATGAGCATGATTCCGCTGGCGCTGGCCGCTATGGCCATCAAGCCGTTGGCCAAGGGGCTGATAGATCGTTTCGGCTACCGTTGCCTGCTGGTGGGTAACACCCTGCTGCTCGGTGCACTGATCGCCAGCCTGGGCGTCACCGGCGAGGACACGCCGCTGGCGTTGCTGCTGGCACAACTGGCGCTGATCGGCGCCTGCAACTCGCTGCAGTTCAGCGCCATGAACACCATCGCGCTGATCGACCTGCAGGACCAGCAGACCAGCAGCGGCAACAGCCTGCTGGCGGTGGTGGTGCAACTGGCGATGGGGCTGGGCGTGGCCTCGGCGGCGGCATTGCTGGGCGGTTTCAGCACGCCGCAGCGCGATGTGCTCGGCGCCTTCCAGCTGACCTTCCTGTGCCTGGGCGGACTGTCGATGCTCGCCGCGGCGATCTTCCTGCAGCTGGGCAAGCGCGACGGCAGCAGCGGCCACCTACCGCCGAGGGTACAGGCGCCGGACTAAAGGCTGTCCCGCATCGCCCGGTGGGAGCGAATTCATTCGCGAGCTTCTGGGTTCGGCGTGCACCTGGCCGGCCGCAGCCGGCCCGGGCCATCGAAGATACCGGATCAGTACGCCCGGAATTCCTGATGGCAGCTCTCGCAGGCATCCTCCACGCGCTGCATCGGCGCGGCCAGCGCCTTGGGCTCCAGCGGGCGTGCTACGGTGGCGGCCACCAGCGCGGCGGTGGCGGCCTCCTGGGCGCGGGCCAGTTCGTCGAAGCGTTCCTGGCGCTGCCAGACATCGTCGCGGGCCGAGGTCTTGTCGCTGTCCTTGATCTGCGGGAAGTGCTGCCAGGGCTGGCGGCTGATGGTGTCCAGGTGGGCGGCGCCGGCGACGAATTTTTCCTCGTTGAATACCAGCCGGCCGCGCAGCATGCCGCCGAGGTCCTCGCTGGTCTTCATCATGTCCTTGAAGATGGCCTTGCGCTGGCCGAGCGGGGAATTCGGATCGATGCGTTCGCAACCGGACAGCACCAGGGCGGCGAGCAGCGCCACGCCTACAACTTTCAACGTCATGATCGGGAAACCTTGGGGTTGGGAAAATCAGCCCGCGATTATCCCCCTCCCACCGGGCAAGAAAAGCCCTGGATGATGTCAGGCTTTTGCCGGGCCGGTTCCCAGTCGCCACCGAGGGTTTGGCAGTCGATGCGCGCCTGCTCCTGGTCGGTGACCTCGTAGTAGAGCGTGACGATCCGCGCGCCGTCCGGCAGGGTGCTGGGCAGGGCCTCTCCCGGGGCGCGCTGGCCGAACGATTGTTCGTTGGCCAGGGTTTCCGGCGTCATGCGGGCCGTGCAGCGCGCCTGGGGTTGCGGCGGGCACTGCTGGCGCAGTTCGCGGTGGGTCTGGCTGACGTCGTCCTTGTCGCGGCAAGTCCACTGCATGGCATCGGTTTCATCCATGCCTTCGAAATAGAAGCACTTGGCAGGCACCACCGGATCCGGCAGGGTCCCCGAGGTTTCCTCCGTTACATAGCAGGCGGCGCCCAGGGCAGG
This sequence comes from Pseudomonas flexibilis, assembly GCF_000806415.1. Classification (NCBI taxonomy): domain Bacteria; kingdom Pseudomonadati; phylum Pseudomonadota; class Gammaproteobacteria; order Pseudomonadales; family Pseudomonadaceae; genus Pseudomonas; species Pseudomonas flexibilis. The sequence continues at coordinate 560,948 of NZ_JTAK01000004.1, read as the reverse complement.
CGCGCAATAGAGCGGGGCGAGCAACAGGCCGAGCCGGGCCAGACGGGGCATGGCGGCGTCCTCCAGAAGGGTGGGGTCGTTGTTTCGAGCCTTCGCGCGGGGGCGAGTTCGCCGGCGCGGCCAGCCGGGGTTGGGTCGAGGCCGTGCTGCCGCTATAATCGCCGGCAACTTTTTCACGGCCGGCTCCGCTCCGGTCGTGCCCGCCACCCGGTCGAGGGGCGCTGCAGCGGGCTGCTCTTGCATGGAGCAGCCCGTCAGGCTCGACCGGGGCGTTTATCCGAACGCATCAACGGCGCCCATTCGCACACTACGAATGGAGAACTCTTCAATGAGCGCTGTCATGACGCCTGCCACCTTTACCGACTACAAGGTTGCCGACATCTCCCTGGCCGACTGGGGACGCAAGGAACTGATCATCGCCGAGTCCGAGATGCCGGCCCTGATGGGCCTGCGTCGCAAGTACGCCGCCTCCCAGCCGCTGAAGGGCGCCAAGATTCTCGGCTGCATCCACATGACCATCCAGACCGGCGTGCTGATCGAGACGCTGATCGCCCTGGGCGCCGAAGTGCGCTGGTCGTCCTGCAACATCTTCTCCACCCAGGACCAGGCCGCCGCCGCCATCGCCGCCGCCGGCATCCCGGTGTTCGCCTGGAAGGGCGAGACCGAGGAGGAGTACGAGTGGTGCATCGAGCAGACCATCCTCAAGGACGGCAAGCCGTGGGACGCCAACATGGTGCTGGACGACGGCGGTGACCTGACCGAGATCCTGCACAAGAAATACCCGCAGATGCTGGAGAAGATCCACGGCATCACCGAGGAAACCACCACCGGCGTGCACCGTCTGCTGGACATGCTCAAGAACGGCACCCTGAAAGTCCCGGCGATCAACGTCAACGACTCGGTGACCAAGAGCAAGAACGACAACAAGTACGGTTGCCGCCACAGCCTGAACGACGCCATCAAGCGCGGCACCGACCACCTGCTGTCGGGCAAGCAGGCGCTGGTGATCGGCTACGGCGACGTGGGCAAGGGCTCGGCCCAGTCGCTGCGCCAGGAAGGCATGATCGTCAAGGTCTCGGAAGTCGACCCGATCTGCGCGATGCAGGCCTGCATGGACGGCTTCGAGCTCGTTTCCCCCTACAAGAACGGCATCAATGACGGCACCGACGCCTGCATCGACACCGCGCTGCTGGGCAAGATCGACCTGATCGTCACCACCACCGGCAACACCAACGTCTGCGACGCCGGCATGCTCAAGGCCCTGAAGAAGCGCGCCGTTGTGTGCAACATCGGTCACTTCGACAACGAGATCGACACCGCCTTCATGCGCGCCAACTGGGGCTGGGAAGAGGTCAAGCCGCAGGTGCACAAGATCCACCGCACCGGCAAGGCCATCGACCCGACCAACGACGACTACCTGATCCTGCTGGCCGAAGGCCGTCTGGTGAACCTGGGCAACGCCACCGGCCACCCGAGCCGCATCATGGACGGTTCGTTCGCCAACCAGGTGCTGGCCCAGATCCACCTGTACGAGCAGAAGTTCGCCAACCTGCCGGCCGACCAGAAGGCCCAGCGCCTGACCGTCGAAGTGCTGCCCAAGAAGCTGGATGAGGAAGTGGCGCTGGAGATGGTGAAGGGTTTCGGCGGCGTCATCACCCGTCTGACCCCGAAGCAGGCCGAGTACATCGGCGTAACCGTGGAAGGTCCGTTCAAGCCGGATACCTACCGCTACTGATCCCGTAGGGTGGAAAACGGCCAACGGCCTTTTCCACCTGCCGTTCCCAGGCGGTGGAAAGCGCTGCGCGCGTTTTCCACCCTGCGCATTCAAGGATTCTTTCCATGTCCCAGGAACGCCGCTACAGCTTCGAGTTCTTCCCGCCGAAGACCGAAGTCGGGCATGAAAAACTGCTGGTAACTGCCCGCCGTCTGGCCGAGTGCCGACCGGACTTCTTCTCCTGCACCTACGGCGCCGGTGGTTCGACCCGCGAAGGCACGCTGAACACCGTGCTGACCCTCGATCGCCAGGTGGGCGTGCCGACCGCGCCCCACCTGTCCTGCGTCGGCGACAGCAAGGCCGAGCTGCGTGCGTTGCTCAACACCTACAAGGACGCCGGCATCCGCCGCATCGTCGCCCTGCGCGGCGACCTGCCGTCCGGCATGGGCCTGGCCAGCGGCGAGCTGCGCTACGCCAACGAGCTGGTGGAGTTCATCCGCGCCGAGACCGGTGACCACTTCCATATCGAAATCGCCGCCTATCCGGAAATGCATCCGCAGGCGCGCAATTTCGAGGACGACCTGAAGAACTTCGTGCGCAAGGCCCAGGCCGGTGCCGACAGTGCCATCACCCAGTACTTCTTCAACGCCGACAGCTACTTCCATTTCGTCGAGCGCGCGCAGAAGCAGGGTGTTGATCTGCCGATCGTGCCGGGCATCATGCCGATCACCAACTACACCAGCCTGGCGCGCTTCTCGGATGCCTGCGGTGCGGAAATCCCGCGCTGGGTGCGCAAGCAGCTGGAAGCCTACGGCGATGACGTGGCCAGCATCCAGGCGTTCGGCGAGCAGGTGGTGACCGAAATGTGCGAGAAACTGCTGGCCGGCGGCGCGCCGGGCCTGCACTTCTATGCTCTGAACCAGGCCGAGCCGAGCCTGGCGATCTGGAACAACCTCAAGCTGCCGCGCTGACCCTGACCCCTGCGTGGTTTTCGCGGCTGAAGCCGCTCCTGCACCGGCCCGTGGACCTGTAGGAGAGGCTTCGGCCGCGATAGCGGCCCTCAATCCAGCCCTTCGGCTGAATACCGCGCGACCGCCCACGGAACCCGCACCCTGTGGACCCGGTCAGAAAAAACGGCACCACAACCTTCCACGCTGGTATACACTCCCCCGGTCCGCCCCGGCTCGCGCCCGGACCCCGACTCTCTTCACGTCGGCAGTACCGGTCGGGATCGTCTCCCTCCCATGACGATTCATGCCAGGCGTCCTTTTCATCGGGCTTAGCCCCACATACAGACAGGATCACCCATGTCCTTTGCTTCCCTCGGTCTCTCCGAGGCACTGGCCGGCGCCGTCGAGGCCGCTGGCTACGCCCAGCCCACTCCGGTGCAACAGCGGGCCATTCCCGCCGTGTTGCAAGGCCGCGACCTGATGGTTGCCGCCCAGACGGGCACCGGCAAAACCGGCGGTTTCGCGCTGCCCGTACTCGAATTGCTGTTCCCGGGTGGCCACCCGGACAAGGCCCACCGCCACGCCGCCAAGCAGCCGCGCGTGCTGGTGCTGGCGCCGACCCGCGAGCTGGCCGCCCAGGTGCATGACAGCTTCAAGCTGTATGCCCGTGACCTGCCCCTCAAGAGCGCCTGCGTGTTCGGCGGGGTGGGCATGAATCCCCAGGTCCAGGCACTGGCCAAGGGGCTGGACGTCCTGGTGGCCTGCCCCGGTCGTCTGCTCGACCTGGTCGGCCAGGGCGCCGTCGACCTCTCCCATGTGGAAATCCTCGTCCTCGACGAGGCCGACCGCATGCTCGACATGGGCTTCATCCATGACGTGAAGAAGGTCCTCGCCCGCCTGCCGGCCAAGCGCCAGAACCTGCTGTTCTCGGCGACCTTCTCCCAGGACATCATCAACCTGGCTGGCAAGCTGCTGCACGATCCCGAGCGCATCGAGGTCACCCCGCCGAACACCACCGTTGAGCGCATCGAGCAGCGTGTCTACCGCGTGCCAGCGACCCACAAGCGCGCACTGCTGGCGCACCTGATCACCCTGGGCGCCTGGGAGCAGGTGCTGGTGTTCACCCGCACCAAGCACGGCGCCAACCGCCTGGCCGAGTACCTGGAAAAGCACGGCCTTTCCGCCGCCGCGATCCACGGCAACAAGAGCCAGAACGCGCGCACCAAGGCGCTGGCCGACTTCAAGGCCAACACCATTCGCGTGATGGTGGCCACCGACATCGCCGCCCGCGGCCTGGACATCGATCAGTTGCCCCACGTGGTCAACTACGAGCTGCCCAACGTCGAGGAAGACTATGTGCACCGCATCGGCCGCACCGGCCGGGCCGGGCGCAGCGGTGAAGCCATTTCGCTGGTGGCGCCGGACGAGGAAAAGCTGCTCAAGAGCATCGAGCGCATGACCAAGCAGCGCATCCCCGACGGCGATCTGATGGGCTTCGACCTGGCCAGCCTGGAAGCGGAAGCGCCGGAAGTGCGCGAACCCCGCCAGCCACAGGGCCGTGGCCGCCGCAACGACGAGCAGAAATCCGGCGGTCGTGGCGAGAAGAAACCGGCCCGCGCGGCTGGCGACAAGAAGCCTGCGGAAGGGCGCGGCGGCGAACAGCGGTCGTCCACCGAAGGCGCAGGCAAGGGCCGTCGTACCCGTGGCGGTCAGGGCCGCGGCAAGCCCCAGCAGGCGGCCGGCGCGGCCATTCGCCCGGCATTGCCGCCGGAACGTGATCCGGAGGAGTTCCTCGACGACGAGATCGACAACTTCGGCAACCGCGTTGACTACGTGCCCCCGGCCAGCCAGGCGCAGAACGGCCGTGGCCGGCGTGGCGGTCAGGCCAATGCGGGGGGGAACCCCCGTCCGGCGCGCGGCGGTGCGGGTGCGAACGCAGGCGGCAAGCCGGCCGGCGGCCAGAATCGCAAGAAAGGCGGCGCCGGCGGACGCGGCAAGTCCCAGGGCAGCGGCCGCGTGTTGACGCCCAATGGCAGCAGCGGCAGCAGTGACTCGCCGTTGTCGGCCACGCCGCGCCGTTCCGAGCGCCAACCGGTGATCATCCACAAACACCGCGAGCGCCTGCCGAGCCTGGAACAGCTGGACGAGTTGCCCGACAGCCGGCCGCGCGGTGAAAAGCCGGCGTTGCTGACCCGCAACCGCTGAGTTCGAACAAAAGCCCCTGCCTCGCAGGGGCTTTGTTTTTCAGGTGGCATATTGGGCGCCCCTCGCCGGGCGCCCCTAGCCGGGCGCCCCAATAGCCCGCGAATGAATTCGCTCCACAGGGTGCGCGCTGCCGCTCGGTGGGGGCGGAGGTGTCCGCGGGCTGTTCAGAGCCGGAGGGCGGTCGGCGTTCTTTCCGGCCGCCGTGGTGGCCAACGTGCAGCGTTGACCACCCTACATGGTCAATCCTTCCAGCAGCGCCCGGTAATCCTCCTGCGCGGCGAACTCCGCGGTGTCCCGTTCCCCCTGACGGCTGTCCGGCTGGCGCACCGCCAGCAGGTGGGCGATGCCGTAGGCGCGGGCACTGCGCAGGATCGCCAGGCTGTCGTCGATGAACAGGCTGCGCGCCGGGTCGAAGCCGAAATCCGCCTGCAGGGCGTACCAGAACTGCGCGTCTTCCTTGGGGAAGCCGTAGTCATGGGAGCTGATCAGCCGGTCGAAGTAGGGTACCAGCGCCACGCGCTCCAGTTTCAGCGACAGCGAATCGCGGTGCGCATTGGTGATCAGTGCCACGCGTTTGCTGGCACGGCGCAGGGCGGCGAGGAAGGTATCGGCGTCGGTGCGCAGGCTGATCAGGTGCGCCACCTCGCGCTTGAGTTCGACGATCGGCAGGTCCAGCTCGCGACTCCAGAAATCCAGGCAGTACCACGTCAGCTGGCCGGCGTGGCGGGCGAACAGCGGCTGCAGCTCCATGTCCGCCATGGCGCGGCTGATGCCGTGGCGTTCGGCATAGCGCTGCGGCAGGTGTTCCAGCCAGAAATGATTGTCGAAATGCAAGTCCAGCAGGGTGCCGTCCATGTCCAGCAGCACGGTATCGATGGTGTTCCAGGGCAGGAGGGACATTGCAGACTCCGGGCAGCCACGATCTGTGGCGCGGTACGGCGGAAAAAGGCGGTTATGATACCTGCATGCCCGTTCCGGAGAATGCCATGCGAGAGAAACCCGCCGTGCTGGCCCGCGAGATTGTCGCTCGCAGCCGGTTGTTTGCCGTCGAGGAATTGCAGCTGCGCTTCAGCAACGGGGTGGAGCGTACGTACGAGCGTCTGGTGGGCAAGGCCGGCTATGGCGCAGTCATGGTGGTAGCGATGGCCGACGCCGAGCATGCGCTGCTGGTGGAGGAATACTGCGCCGGCACCGACGACTACCAGCTGTCGCTGCCCAAGGGGCTGATCGAACCCGGCGAGGAAGTGCTCGACGCCGCCAATCGCGAGCTCAAGGAAGAAGCTGGCTTCGGTGCCGAGCGCCTGGAGTACCTCACCGACCTGTCGCTGTCACCCGGTTACATGAACCAGCGCATTCGCGTGGTGTTGGCCCGCGACCTTTACGAGGAACGCCTGCCCGGCGACGAGCCCGAGCCGATGGCGGTGAGCCGGGTCAATCTGCGTGAATTGTCGAGCCTGGTGGCGCACCCGCAGTTCAGCGAGGGTCGTGCCCTGGCGGCGCTCTACCTGACCCGCGATCTGCTGGTCCAGCGCGGAGAGCTGGTGCTGTGAGCGAATTGAATATTCATGCCCTGTTGCCAGCGGTTATCGCGCTGGTCGAGCGCGCCGGCGCGGCCATCCTGCCGTTCTGGCGCCAGGAGCTGGCCGTGGAGCAGAAGGCCGACGATTCGCCGGTGACCGCCGCTGACCTGGCTGCCAACCGGGTGCTGATCGAGGGGCTGTCCGCGCTGTCTGCCGAGATCCCGGTCCTGTCTGAAGAGAGCTGCGCGATTCCGCTGGCCGAGCGCGCCGGCTGGGATCGCTGGTGGCTGGTGGACCCGCTGGATGGCACCAAGGAATTCATTGCCGGCAGCACCGAGTTCACCGTCAACGTGGCGCTGGTGGAGCGGGGGCAGGTGCTGTTCGGCGTGGTTGGCGTGCCGGCGGACGGTCGCTGCTATTACGGCGGCGCCGGCCTGGGTGCCTGGCGTCAGCGCAACGGCCAGGTCGAGGCGATTCGGGTGCGACATGCGCCGGTCGAGGGGTTCACCGTGGTGGCCAGCCGGCGGCATTCCAGTCCGGAGCAGGAGCGTTTGCTCGGCACCCTCGGCCAGCACTTCGGCACGCTGGAATTGGCGAGTGTCGGCAGTTCGCTGAAGTTCTGCCTGCTCGCCGAGGGTGCTGCCGACTGCTACCCGCGCCTGGCGCCCACCTCGCAGTGGGACACCGCCGCTGCCCAGGGCGTGCTGGAAGGCGCCGGCGGCGCGGTGCTGGATGTGCGCGGCGAGCCGCTGCGTTATCCGGCACGCGAAGCGTTCCTCAATCCGCATTTCCTGGCGCTGCCGGCCGAGGCGAGCTGGCGTGAGGCGCTGCTGGAGCAGGTGCGCAAAGGCTAGCCGCTTGATGGGTGGCGGACACGGGGTTGCGCCCTCACCGCCAGGTGCTGGTCACCACCCCATCACCGATCACTTGGGCGTCGATGATCTTCTCGCTGCTGCGGTTGCGTACCCGGACGATCTCGCCTTCGCGGCCGTTGGCCAGCGCTTCGCCCAGGGTGCTGGCCTCAATGCCGTCGTGGCGAGCGACGATGGTCACCGACTGGCCGCGGCGCACCCACAGGGGCGCGTCCAGCAGGTCGGCGGTGAGCATCTGGCCGGCGCGAATGCGACGCTTGGCGGTCTTTCCCGTCACCTGCTCGACCTTGCTGAAGAAGCCGCGGTCATGGCGGGCCACCTGCTGGCGCTCGATCTTCACATCCTCGGCGGAGAATGCCTGGTCGCGGTCCAGGATGTGCCTTGCCACCAGCAGCAGCACGCTGACGTTGGCCTGTGCGGTGACATCCTGGCTCCATTGCGGCTGTGGGCAGCTCAGGCGGAAGCGCTGCCGGGCGAGCAGCTCCTGGCGCCCGGATAGGTTCTGCACCTGCAGCTCCCGCGAGCAGGCCGGCAGTCGCTCGACCGGGGCCGGCAGGCTCATGTCCAGGCTCAGGCGAGGTTGCTGCCAGCCAAGTTGCCGGGCCTCGCGCTCCATCAGGGGTTGCAGGTGCTGGCGCAGGGCCTGATCGATTTGTGAACTGGCCGTGGCGGCCTGCGCGGTACCCGCCTGGAGCGCCATCAGCAGTCCGGCACAGGCGGAAAAAGCCTTTCCTCCCCTCTGGCGTTTTACTGTCGCGGCATCTGCCGATTCGCCTCTCGCTGTTCCGTTGACTTCGTAAAAACCCTTCAAAATCAAAGACCTATGCAGTAATGGCTAAGTGGCATAAAAGCTGCTACTCCGTGCGGAGTGACAGTTTTTTGGGGTTGCCCATGAGTATACGGATTGATGACGTGGTCGGTGTGCATGCCCATGCCTTGCAGGTGCGCATGCAGCGCAGCGAGATTCTCGCCGCCAACCTGGCCAACGTGGATACGCCTGGTTTCCAGGCTCGCGATATCGATTTCGCCAGTGCCATGCGCCGCCTGGACGCCGGTGAAGAATTCAGCGCCCTGACAATCGATTCGCCCCTCAAGTATCGCGTGCCCTACCAGGCCTCCCTGGACGGCAACACGGTGGAGCTGAGCGTCGAGCAGGCCGAATTCTCGCGCAACTCCATGGACTTCCAGACCAGCCTGACCTTCCTGACGCAGAAGTTCAGCGGCCTCAAGCAAGCCATCGAGGGACGTTGATCATGGCATTTGAATCCATCTACCGCATCGCCGGTTCGGCCATGAACGCACAGACCGTGCGCCTGAATACCGTGGCCAGCAACCTGGCCAACATCGACTCCGCTGCAGCCTCGCCCGAGGATGTCTATGCCGCCCGGCGTCCGGTATTCGCCGCGATCTACAACAACGATCAGCTGACCCGCGGCGTCGGCATGGGCGGCGCCCATGTGCAGGTGCTGGACGTGGTGACCACCGGCCGCGAGCCCATCAAGCGCTACGAACCGGGCAATCCGCTGGCGGGTGCCGATGGTTACGTGTTCTATCCGGCGCTCAACCAGATCGAGGAAATGACCGACATGATGTCGGCCACCCGCAGCTTCGAAACCAACGTCGAAGTGTTGAATCGCCTGAAAAGCATGCAGCAGAGCCTGCTGCGCCTGGGAGAAATCTGATGAGTGTCAGTGGCGTAACCAATAACTCGAACCCGTATGCGCTGCCGGATGACACCATCAGCGTCAGCGAGGCCGGCCAACTGAGCAATCAGTTCATCACGCTGATGGTGGCGCAGATCCAGAACCAGGATCCCACCAACCCGATGGACAGCACCCAGTTCGTCGAGCAGTACGCGACCATCTCCCAGGTGCAGAGCCTGGAGAACATGACCAAGCTGCAGCAGAGTAGCCTGGTGCTGGCCGACAACCTGCAGATGCTCACCGCCGCCAGCCTGGTCGGCCAGAACGTTACCGTGCACACCGACAGCCTGGAGCTGGATGGCAAGGTCGACGCCCAGTTCGACCTGCAGCACACGTCCACCAATACCGTGCTCTGGCTGACCGACGCCAACGGCGTGGAGACCTCGGTAGCTCTGGGTCGCCAGGATGCCGGTCGCGTCGACGTGGCGCTGGATCCCGCCGCCCTGGGCCTCAAGCCCGGCACCTACAAGGTGCGCATCGAGACCGCCACCGGTGAGGAGCCCCGCCTGCAGGTGGCCGGCAAGGTCAGCGACGTGCGCGTCAGCGACAGCGGCCCGGTGCTGAACATTGCCGGCATAGGCAGCGTGCCGTTCTACCAAATCGTCCAGTTCGGCCAGCGCGGCTGAGCCTGTTGATCATCGAGGGAAGACCATGAGCTTCAACATCGCCCTGACCGGCCTGAACGCCGTCTCCGAACAGCTGAACACCGTCAGCAACAACATCGCCAACTCCAGCACCACCGGCTTCAAGTCCTCGCGCACCGAGTTCGGCAGCGTGTACGCCGACACCCAGGCCATGGGTGTGGAAGTGCTGGGCAACACCCAGAGCATCAGCCTGGGCGGCGCGCTGATCTCCACCAGCCGCACCCTGGACCTGGCCATCTCCGGCGGCGGCTTCTTTATCGTCAAGGGCACCAACGGCGAGACCCAGTACACCCGCGCCGGGGTGTTCGGCACCGACTCGGCCAACTATATCGTCAACAAGGCCGGCCAGAAGCTGCAGGGCTATCCGACTGACGCCGACGGCAACCTGATGACCGGTAGCCTGGGCGACCTGCGTATCAAGGCCGCAACCTTGCCAGCCAGCGCAACCACTGGCCTGGAGTTCGTGGCGAACCTGGATGCCAACATGAAACAGCCGGTGGATGGTGCTGGTGTGCCCATCCCCTTCGATCCGACGAACGTCAACAGCTACAACTCCACTTACACCACCAAGGTCTACGACTCGCTGGGCAAGGAGCACACCCTGACCCAGTACTTCGTCACCGATGGTGCGAATGGCTGGGATGCCTACTACTACGTCGACGGCGCGGCTGCAGGCACGCAAGCCCTGTCGTTCGATACGAATGGCATGTTGAACGGCGCGACCGGCGCCAGCGTCGTCGTTCCGGGGGCGGTGCTGCCGGGCGCGAGTGCTCAGACCATCGCCATCGACTACACCGGCACCACCCAGTACGGCACCAACTTCGGCGTGTCCACCAACCTGGCCAATGGCTACACCTCCGGCGAGCAGACCGGCATCGGCATCGACAGCAAGGGCAATGTGTTCGTCAACTACAGCAACGGCCAGAGCCAGCTGCAGGGCCAGGTGGTGCTGGCCAGCTTCATCAACCCGGAAGGGCTGAAGAACGTCAGTGGCACCGCCTGGACCGCCACCACCGAGTCCGGTAGCGCCCTGACCGGCGCGCCCGGCGTGGCCCAGTTCGGTACGGTCAACGCCGGCACCCTGGAAAACTCCAACGTCGACCTGACCGAGGAGCTGGTGAGCCTGATGCAGGGCCAGCGCAACTACCAGGCCAACACCAAGGTCATTTCCACCCAGAAGGATCTCGACCAGATCCTGTTCAGCGCGATGTAAGGCGGCTGACCCATGGATCGTCTCGGATACACGGCGATGACTGCGGCCAACCGCAGCATGCAGGCGCTGCAGATCCACGCCAACAACCTGGCCAACGTCAACACCGCCGGCTTTCGCGCCGACATGGAGCGCGCCGCCGCCGTGCAGGTGGAAGGCTACGGTTACGACAGCCGCCATATGGCCAGGGTCGAGAACAACGGCGTCGACCTGAGCCCCGGCCCGCTGAACTTCACCGGCCGGGCACTGGACGTGGCCATCCAGGGCCAGGGCCTGCTGGCGGTGCAGCACGGTGCCGGCGAGGCCTACACCCGCCAGGGCAGTCTGCAGGTGGATGCCGACATGCAGCTCACCGTTGGCGGCCGCGTGCTGCTCGGTGAGGGTGGCCCGTTGGTGCTGCCCGAATACGACCAGCTGCACATCGGCAGCGATGGCACCGTTTCCGTGCTGCCGCGCGGCGACTTCCTGATGGTCGAGGTCGGACGCCTCAAGCGCGTCGACAGCCAGGGCGTCGACCTGGTGAAGACCCCCGAGGGCCTGCTGATGGCGCGTGACAACGAGCCTCTGGAAGCCAGTGAAACCGTGGCCCTGGCCAGCGGCTACCTGGAGTCCAGCAACGTCTCGGCGATCAACGAACTGGTCTCCACCATGAGCCTGAGCCGCCTGTTCGAGACCCAGGTGAAGATGATGAAGGCCGCCACCACGCTGGCCGAGGCCGGCAACCGGTTGCTACGCGGCTAAGCGGCAACCCCTCTCTCCCCTTGATGGGAGAGGGGGACGAGCAGCGGATTTCCCCGCTTCGGTAACGCCGGGGCGGCTTTGAAGAGAGGATCGACAGATGAGTTCAGCACTTTGGGTCAGCAAGACCGGCCTGATCGCCCAGGACACGGCGATGACCACCGTGGCCAACAACCTGGCCAACGTGAACACCACGGGATTCAAGAGCGACCGTGCGGTCTTCGAGGACCTGTTCTATTCCATCGAGGTCCAGCCGGGTGCCCAGGCGGACCAGATCAACACCGTGCCGTCCGGCCTGCAGCTGGGCAACGGCGTACGCGTGGTCGGTACCCAGAAGATCTTCACCGAAGGCAACATCCAGACCACTGGCCAGCCGATGGACCTGGCCATCATCGGTCGAGGCTTCTTCCGCGTCGAAGGCGCTGATGGCGAGACCTACTACACCGAAAATGGTCAACTGCATCTGAATGCCGAGGGTCTGCTGGTCAATTCCCAGGGCCTGCCGCTGGTCGATCAGATCGTGGTGCCCGAAGGCAGCACCAATTTCAACGTGGGCAGTGACGGCACCGTGACCATCACCAATGCCCAGGGACAGCAGGAAGAGCTGGGCCAGATCCTGTTGGTCAATTTCGTCAATCCGGCCGGCCTGGAAGCCCTGGGCGGCAACCTCTACCGCGAAACCGCCGCCAGCGGCGAGGCGGTGGAAGGCGTGGCCGGCACCGACGGCCTGGGCCAGCTCAAGCAGTACGCCCTGGAAGGCTCCAACGTCCAGGTGGTGGAAGCCATGGTGCAGATGATCGCCATCCAGCGCGCCTACGAGGCCAACGCCAAGGTGCTGGATGCCAGCTCGGGCATGATGCAGTACCTCAACCAGTCCGTGTGATGGCCATGAAACGCACCCTGACGCTCACCCTTGCGCTGCTGCTCGGCGGTTGCGCCAGCTTTCACGAGCTGCGCGAAGACACTGAGGACGCCAGCCTCTACCAGCCGCCGGCCCTGGACTACCAGCAGCCCAAGCCGGTTGCCGGCGGCCTCTATCGCGGCAACGGCAGCGCGCTGATGTACGACAAGCGCGCCTTCCAGGTGGGCGACATCCTGACCGTGGTGCTCAACGAGCAGACCCAGTCGAGCAAGAGCGCCGGCACCAGCTTCGGCAAGGAGGCCTCGGTCGGCATTGGTATCCCCACCTTGTTCGGAAACACCTACGAGCGTCTGGAAAGTTCGGCCAGCGGCGAGCGTGACTTCACCGGCTCGGCGCGCAGTTCGCAACAGAACAGCCTGGCTGGCGCCATTGCGGTGACCGTGCATCAAGTGCTGCCCAACGGTGTGCTGCTGGTGCGTGGCGAGAAGAGCCTGCGCCTGAACCAGGGTGACGAGTTCATCCGCCTCAGCGGCCTGGTGCGACCCGAGGACATCAACCGCTATAACCAGGTGTCCTCCCAGAGCATCGCCGATGCGCGCATTTCCTACGCCGGCAAGGGCGTGCTCAACGACAGCAACTCTGCCGGCTGGCTGACGCGCTTCTTCACCAGCCCCTGGTTCCCCTTCTGACGGTGTATGCCATGCGCAAGCTGTTTCCCCTCCTGTTCCTGCTGATGCTGCCCGCCGCCGTGCGGGCGGTGCCGCTGATGGATCTGGTGGATGTCGAAGGCATTCGCGAGAACCAGCTCATCGGTTACGGCCTGGTGGTCGGTCTGGACGGCACCGGTGACAAGAACCAGGTGAAGTTCACCAGCCAGTCGGTGACCAACCTGATCCAGCAGTTCGGCGTCAACCTGCCGCCCAACGTCGACCCCAAGCTGAAGAACGTCGCCGCGGTCACGGTCACCGCCAGCGTGCCGCCGTCCTACGGCCCGGGGCAGACCATTGATGTGACGGTTTCTTCGCTGGGCGATGCGAAGAGCCTGCGTGGCGGCCAGTTGCTGCTCACTCCGCTGCGCGGCGTTGATGGCGAGGTCTACGCGCTGGCCCAGGGCAACCTGGTGGTCGGCGGCCTGAAGGCCGAAGGCAACAGCGGCTCCAGCGTGGCGATCAACAGCGCCACCACCGGCCGGGTGCCCAACGGCGCCACCATCGAGCGGAGCATCGACAGCGACTTCGCCGACCGCCCGGAGGTCATGCTCAACCTGCGCAATCCCGGTTTCCAGACGGTCACCAACATCGTGCGGGCGATCAACGACCAGATCGGCGGCAACGTGGCCAGCGCCCTGAACGCTACCAAGGTTTCGGTGCGTGCCCCAGTCACCAGTACCCAGCGCATGAGCTTCATGGCGCTGCTGGAAATGATCGATGTCGACGAAGGCCGCGAACGTCCCAAGGTGGTATTCAACAGCCGCACCGGCACGGTGGTCATGGGCGAGGGTGTGCGCGTCAAGGCTGCCGCCGTTGCCCATGGCAACCTCACCGTCACCATCAGCGAAACCCCGCAGGTCAGCCAGCCGGCTCCCTTCAGCGAGGGCCAGACGGCCGTGGTGCCGCGCTCGCAGGTGGAAGTCGCCCAGGATCGCAACGCCATGTTCAAGTGGCCTGACGGGGCCAGCCTGGACAGCATCATCAACACCGTGAACAGCCTGGGCGCCACCCCGGATGATGTGATGAGCATCCTCCAGGCGCTGGAACGCGCCGGGGCGCTCAACGCCGAACTGATCGTGATCTGACCATGAGCATTCTTTCCCTTCCGGGCAGCCTGCAGAGCTGGCGCAACAATCCCGAGGTGACTGGCATCTCGCGCAATGACCAGTTGCAGGCGGCCGCCGAGCAGTTCGAGGCGATGTTCCTGCAGCAGATCCTCAAGCAGATGCGCAAGGCCGGCGATGTGCTGTCCGAGGACAGCCTGATGCGCAGTCGCGAGCTGGACACCATGCGTGACTTCTATGACGAAGTACTGGCCGAGCACCTGGCCGGCCAGCGCCAGACCGGCATCGCCAGCATGATCGTCGAACAGATGGGAGGCGAGTCACGACCCAGCCAGGCCATGCAGGCGCCGATTGGCGGTAGCTGGTCGCAAACGGGGACATTTAAGTCCGCGGACGATGCGGTCGCCTTTCAGGATCAACAGATGACGGACCCGGTCGGGATAGACCCACCCAGCGGTGCGTCCACGCACGCATCGGCGGCCTTTGCCCTGCCGATTCGCCCTGACACCAAGGAGAATCGCTCGTGAGTCTCTTGAGCCAGATCGGCTATAGCGGCGTTCGCGCCATGCAGGTGGCGCTGACCGCCACCGGCCAGAACGTCGCCAACGTCAAGACCCCCGGCTACAGCCGTTTGGGCGTGGAAATGGGCTCGCTGAGCGGGCATACCGCCCTGAGCAGCGGTCGTGGCGTGCAGGTCAACAACATTCGCCGCATCGCCGACGACTTCGTCAATCGGCAGCTGTGGCGCGCGACCTCCCAGGAGAGCTTCACCGAGAGCCAGCAGAAGTACGTCAGTGCGCTGGAAACCCTGATGGCCAGCGAGGGCTCCAACATCAGCGGCGGCCTCGACAATTTCTACGCTGCGCTTAGCGAGGCCACGTCCACGCCGGACTCCATCGCCCTGCGCCAGCAGATTCTCAACGAGGCGCGCAACCTGGCCCAGCGCGTCAACGGCCTGAGCAACAACATCGAGACCCAGCTCAACGGCCTGCGCGGCCAGCGCGAGGCGATCGTCGTCGAGCTCAACGGCCTGACTAGCAACCTGGCTGCGCTGAACAAGCGCATCACTCACGTCGAGGCGTCCAATGGCGACGCCAAGGCGCTGCGCGATCAGCGCGACAAGCTGGTCCAGGACCTGGCCGAGCTGGCTGATATCCGCGTTCAGGAGGCCGCCGACGGTAGCTTCAGCGTGTCGCTGGCGAACGGACAGCCGCTGGTGGCGGGCCCGACTGCCGCCTCGGTGGAGTTGACCACACTGGCGAACAATCATCAGGATTTCTCTCTTGAATTCGCCGGAACCCAGTTCCCGTTGAGCCGGGATGTCTGGGGTGGCCAGCTGGGTGGCCTGTACGAAGCCGAATACAACTCGCTGCGGTCTAGCCAGCAGACCATCAGTGAAATTGCCAGCCAGTTGGCCACCACGTTCAACACTGCACTTGCCGCGGGGTTCGATCTCAACGGCGCTGCGGGTCAACCGCTGTTTACCTATGACCCCACCAGTATCTCCCAGGTGCTGACCGTCAACGATCTCCAGCCGGAAGAACTGGCCTTTGCCGGTGTCGCTACCGAGAAGGGCAACAACGACAACCTGTTGACCCTGATCGGACTCAAGAGCGCACCCGTTGTCGTGGATGGTGCCACCACGACGCTCAACGACGCCTACGCCACGTTGCTTGGCGGTGTCGCCAGCAAGAGCCGCCAGGGTCAGGCCGACGTGGAAACAGCCACCTCGGTGTTGAATCAGGCCCAGGCCCAGCGCGACAGCATCAGCGCCGTGAACCTCGATGAGGAAGGCGTCAACCTGATGAACTACCAGCAGGCCTACCAGGCCAACCTGAAGGTCATCACCACCGCCGGTGCGCTGTTCGACAGCGTGCTGGGCATGTTCTGATCCGCCAGCGAGACCGCCCCATGCGTATCACCAACGCCCAGATCAACGCCATCATGAACAGCTCGCTGGGCATCAACGCGGCCGCCACCGGCAAGCTGATGCAACAGATGGCCACCGGCGATCGAATCATCGTGCCATCGGACGACCCGATCGCCAGCGTGCGCCTGCTGCGCATCGCGCGGGAAGAGGCCAGCCTGAACCAGTACCAGACCAACATCAAGGCGCTGTCCGGGCGCCTGTCGGCGGCCGAAACCAACCTGCAGGCCGGCTCCGATACCCTGCTGGAAATCCGTGACCTGCTGCTCTGGGCAGCCAACCGCGGCAGCAACTCGGACGAGGATCTGGGCAGCATGGCCAGCGAGCTGTCCAGCCTCGAAGAGACCTTTGTCAGCTACCTGAACGTACGTGACGAGGAAGGCCGTTACTACTTCTCCGGCACCATGACCGATCAGCCCGCCATCACCCTGACGGCCGGTACCTACGCGCTGACCGGCAACGACAAGTATCGCGAAGTGGCCGTTTCCAATGCCGTGCTGATCAAGGACAACGTAACGGCCGCCGAGGTGCTGAGCGGAGCACCCGGCTTCCTCAACGATCTGCATGCGCTGGTCGACCAGATGGTGAACAGCCCGGCCACCATTACCACCGAGATTGGCGACGCGATCGACAACCTGGACCGGGTGCTCGGCTCGCTCAGCAGCCAGATTACCGAGCTCGGCGGCCGGCAGAACACCCTGTCGCTGCTCAAGGACAGCCAGGCCGACGTGTCGCTGGTAAACCAGAAGATCGAAGGCGAGCTGTCCTCCCTGGACTACGCCAAGGCCTCGCTGGACCTGGCCAACTACCAGGTGGCGCTGCAGGCGACCCAGAAGTCCTACCTGAAGCTGCATAGTCTGAATCTGTTCGACCTGATGTAAGGGAAGGGGACACCATGAAGGTTGACAAGCAACTGCCGGCCGTCACGCCGTTTGCGCTGGATCGGCAGACGTCCGACCTCAAGGGTGTCGCCCTGCAACGCGCCAGCGGCGCCACCCAGGCCACCGAGCGGGAAACGCCGCGCAACGAGTCGGCGCCGCGCCAAAGCAGCACCTACGGTCTGCAGCTCAATCAGCAGCTGTCGGCCATGCAGTCGGCCAGCAGCTACCTGAACCAGGTGCAGGCCCGGCTCAGCCAGCTGAAGCTCAAGCTCGGCCGCCAGCTGAGCGCGCCCTCCGCCAGCGCGGCGGAGATGGACGGCGCCCGCGAGGCGCTGCAGAAGGTCAATGCCATCTTGCAGCAGCGCATCCGTCTGGATGACAACGTCATCGACCCGGGTTACCAGCTCAAGTTGACCGAGCCGGTGCGTGTGCGCTTCAGCCTGCAAGGCCTGGAGTCCATCGACCAGATCCATCAGGCCGGCCAGGAGACCCTGGTGTTCACCGCCGGCCGTCAACTGCCGGAGCCACTGGCGGTGGTGCTGGACGAGGGCCTGAGCGACGAGCAGGTACTGCGCCGCTTCAACGTCAGCCTGGGCCAGGCCGGTCTGCGCGCCGAACTGGATAACGAAGGTCTGCTGAAGTTCTCCGCCCGGGAAAGCGATTGGGCGGCGCTGCGCGACCAGTTGGCCGTGCGCGGCGAAGGCAAGCTGTTCGCCAAGGACAGTTTTGCCCGTGTGGAAAGCGCCGAAGACGGCTTGCTGGGCCTGCCCAGCGACTCGCAGCTGGAGTCCACCAGCGAGATGCGCAGCATCCTCGACAACGTGATCGCCGCCCTGGACCGCATCGCCGCCCTGCGCGAGCAGATTCGCGAGCGTGAAGCGGATATCCGCCAGTTCCTGCGAGAGCAGCTGGACGGTGACGAGCAGCAGTGGGCGCAGAACTACCTGGGCTCGCTGCTCAAGGTGCTGCGCTCAGGCGCCAACAGTTATATCGCGCAATCGCAGATCATCGTCAGCCAGGCCAACCTGAACCGCTACAACGTGGTCAGCCTGCTGGCCTGATGCCCTTGCATGGCCGGAGCGCCGGCCATGGTTTCTCCTGCGCCAACCGCCCCGGGCCATCCCTGTCAACCAAGGGGTCCACTGCAACGCGCGCCTGGGCGTGGTGCATTGCCATGTCCAAGCCCTGCTTCCGTCTTTTCGTCTAAGTGTGACGCAGGTCACTTTTCTGGACAGCGAAGACCGCGGTGATGATAATCCGCCATCAATATCAATGCGGCATCATGGCGCGGGGAGATGCACATGGAATTGGCCACGCGGCTGCAGCGCCTGGTCTGGGGTCTTTCGGCCATGCTGGTGCTGGCAAGCCTGTCGCCTGTGGCCCAGGCTGCGGCGCTTCCCGCATGGGTCAGCGCCCCGCCCCAGGACAACCTCAGCGCCTTTTACGGTGTCGGCGAAGGCCCGAACCTGAACGAGGCCACGCAACAGGCGTTGCGCTCCATCGCCGGCAAGCTGAGCACGCGCATCCGCAGCGACGCCGTTTCCCACGGTGGCATCTCCGGCAATACCGTTACCCGCAGCTACCAGGAAACGGTCGAAGCCTATATCCAGGACATCAAGCTCTCCGCCTACAACGTTCGCCAGGCCGAACTGGTCGGTGGCCGCTATTTTGTCCTGGTGGAAATGTCTCGCGAGGATTTCGTCCGCGATACCCAACTGCAGCTGGAAACCGTTGAGGCGGACCTGCGCCGGCGGCTGGATGGCACGCTCACGTCCCGGCCGTTTGACCGCTTCCTGGCCTGTCAGTCCGCCCCTGCGCTGATTGATCAGGCCCGCCTGCTGAGTCGGGTGCTGTCCACGGCGGACAGCGCCTTCGAGGCCGTACCCGCCATGCAGCGCTATGACGCCTACCAGCGCGGTTGCGACCAGAGCCTGCAGAACCTCACGCTGCAATTGAAAGCCGCACCGGCGTTCACGCCACTGGCCGAGGCCATCGGTCAGGCGCTGGCGGTGCGTACCGTCAGCGCGGGCCGTGCCGACGGCCGACTGGACATCCAGGGCTCGGTGGTCAACCAGGAGATGTTTGGCAGCCTGAACGCCGTGGTCGATCTTTCGGTGGCGCTGGTCGACGACCGCAACAGCGTGGTTGCTCGCCAGAGCTACCGGCTCAATGGCCTGTCCATGCTCAGTTACGAAGGGGCGCTGCAAGACGCCCTGCGCAAGTTCCTGGCTTCCGGCGGGGTCGACAGGGTGCTGTCCGACCTACGCCTTCAGTAAAAGCCCTGCCTGTTCAGGGATGTCATTACTCATGACCCCGGGGGAGGGGACGATGAAGAGGATTGCTCTGCTCACGATGGCACTGGCGATGGCCGGGTGTTCGTCAACCACCATCAAGAACCTCGACGCCATGCAGCCCGTGAGCCTGCAACCCAGCGACATCATGCCTAGCAAAACCGCCCTGGCGGGCAAGGCGCCGCGCGTGGTGGTTTTCGATGCGGATCATGGCACCAGCGATCTGGCCAAGAGTTCACAGGTCGGTGGGACGATCGCCCGCGAGATCGAGAAACACCTGGGTGCCACCCACGTGGAACTGGTCGACCGCAAGCTCGCAAGCAAGCTCCAGGATGAACTGCGCCTGGCCGAGATGAGGGGCAAGCTGGAGTACCAGGGTCCGGAAATCGCAGATATTGCGATTGTCGGTGTGATATCTGATGCGTCCTCCGGTTCTTCCTTCACCGAAAGCTCCAGCTGGCAGGACAGCAAGGGCCGCTGGCAAACCACGCCCGCCAAATGCAACTACTCGGGCTCGGTGAGCGGCAGCATTCGCATTTACCAGATGCCTTCCATGCGCGAGGCAACTTCCGTGGAGCTGAAGGGAAGTTCCAGTACCAGCGAGGATGCCCGCAGCAGCAACTGTGGCCTGACGCGCTCCGGCGCCGAGCAGATGGTCCGCGCCGCGGCAACCCGTGGCGTCGGCAGCATTCGCACCGATCTCCTCAACATTTTCGCCCCGCGCGGTTACGTGATCGAACAGCGTTCCGGCGAGGGCCAGCATGCCCTACGGGTCACCCTGGGCACCAAGCATGGCCTTAAGCAGGGGATGAAGCTGGAGCTGCTGAGCGTTACCCGTTCGGTCAATCCGCTGACCAACGAAGCCAGCGTCGACAGCTTCGTCGTGGGCAGTGCGTTTGTGTCGGACAAGATCGGCGCCGACAATGCCTGGGTGGTCATCGATGAAGAGGTGATCGACAAAATCCGCCTGGGCCAGCCCGTTCGCGTGCAGTACAAGAAGAGCTTCATGGACCAGATGAAGCACCTGGCTGATATCTGATCAGCCTGAGGCAGCGGGCGCGGCTCCGCAGCCTTTGCCGCGAAGGGGACACATGAACAGACGTCATTTCCTGGCAGCTGCGGCGAGCCTGCCATTTGCGCCTGCCTGGGCAATGGAATTCGAGTCCTTCCGCCGAGCCCGGGAACAGGAGCGTGCCGCGTTCAATGACACGCAAGGCAGCGAATTCTCGACCTACCAACGGGAACTCCAGACTGCTTTCCAGGCTTACCGCGACAGCTATGCCAATGCGGTGCAGGCCCGTCAGCGCGAGCTGTCCGTCTACTGGCGTGACGCCGAGCTCAGCAGCCAGACCCGCTGGGTGGAATACAGCGAGGACAAGGCGATCCAGCGGACCGTCGACTTCGAGACCAACCGCATCACCCTGCGCCTGCGCCCCGAAGCCGGTGGCGCTGACGCCCGGCTGGTCCGCCGCGAACTGGCCACTCTGCTGGGCACCGAGGTCGCCCAGGCGGCGAGCAACGACCCGGTATCCGTGGCGGTGGAGAAAGCGGTACGCAATGCGGCGCCCCACTCCGCGCTGGAGGGCGAAGGCGAGCACCGGCTGGTCCTGGGCGAGCTGTTTGGCCAGCAGGCGTCGAGTGGCCGCCAGATCCAGGAAGTCGCCGAGCGGCTGGCCGGCAGCGCCACGACGACAAGCGATAACGGTGTGGTCACGGTCAGCGTGCCGCTGCCAGCCTCGCGTCCGGCGCAAAAGGCGCAGGACTATGCGGCGAGGGTCCGGCCGTTCGCGCAGAAATGGCGCGTGGAGCCGGCGCTGGTGCTGGCGGTGATGCATACCGAAAGCGCGTTCAATCCGCTGGCCCGTTCGCCGGTTCCGGCCTACGGCCTGATGCAGATCGTGCCCGGCTCGGCGGGCAAGGATGCGACTGAGCTGGTCTACGGCAAGGCACGTGTGGTGACGCCGTCGTACCTGTACGACGCCGAGCGCAACATCCAACTGGGCGTGGCCTACCTGCATCTGTTGCAGGAGCGCTATCTGCGCGCCATCACCCATCCGGAAAGCCGTCTGTACTGCGCCATCGCCGCCTACAACACCGGCGCCGGCAATGTGGCGCGCAGCTACACCGGCACCACCAACATCAACAAGGCTGCCGAGCGGATCAATCGCCTGTCGCCCAAGGCCAACTTCGAGCACATGCGCGCCCGGCTGCCCTACGAGGAAACCCGCAACTACCTCCAGCGGGTCGCCTCGCGCCTGCCGGGCTATCGGTCGCTGTAACTGTGTCGATAACAACCTCGGTTGGCGGCGTTGTGCCGTCGACTTACCGCTGAAATCCCAGGGAGTTCCCGAATGAAGCGTTTCTCTTCGCTGTTTTGCCTGACCGCTCTTACCGCCGCCGTGCTGACCGGTTGCGGTACAAAGCCCGCTGAAACCAGCGCCAGCCTGCCGGACTGGGTCATGGCGCCGATGGTCGATGGCGGCATCGCCTCCACCAGCTGCGTGCGTGACACCGGCAATTTCAGCCTGGACCGCGCCCAGGCCACCGCCAGTGCCCGTGCCAGCCTGACCAAGGAAATCGGCATCAAGGTCCAGGCCATGGACAAGGAATACCAGCGCAGCTCCACCGGCGGCGGCCAGAACGAAACCGGCAGCACCTTCGAATCCGTTTCGCGCCAGGTCGCCAACGAGTACATCGTCGGCTCGCGTCCGGCCAAGGTGGATTTCGTGAACATCAACGGCCAGCGCAACCTGTGCGTGATGGTCGCCATGCAGCCGGAGGCCACCAAGGGCCTGTTCGACAGCATCATGCGCCAGAGCAAGCGCAAGCTGTCGCCGCAGAACGAAGAGATCCTCTACGAGGAATTCCGCGCCGCCAAGGCCCAGCAGGAACTGATCGAAGCCACCCGCTGATCGACCCTGGCTTCGCCCGAACGCCGCTTCCCCGGAAGCGGCGTTTTCATTGGGCGGGACAAAACTTGCCGTAGGGTGGACAACGTTTTCCTTGTCCACCAGGCAGCGGCTCCCGGATGGGCCGTCCGAACGCGCCCACTCTGTCCCTCGCCGCCCGCCACGAGTAGAATCCGCCGCTTTTTACAGCCGGGCTTTCTGCCATGACTTCGCCTACCTCCACCGAACCGCGCCATGACCTGGTCTATGGCCTGAACGACCGTCCGCGCCCCTGGATTGCCTTCCTCGCCGCGCTGCAGCACCTGCTGGCGATCATCGTGCCCATCGTCACCCCGGGCCTGCTGATCTGCCAGGCCATCGGCGTGTCGCCGCGCGACACCAACATCATCGTCTCCATGTCGCTGGTGATTTCCGGCATCGCCACCTTCGTGCAGTGCCGGCGCTTCGGGCCGTTCGGTGCGGGCCTGCTGATCGTGCAGGGCACCAGTTTCAACTTCGTCGGCCCGCTGATTGCCGGCGGTGTGCTGATGGTCAAGGACGGCATGCCGGTGGAAGCCGTGATGGCCGCCATCTTCGGCGTGGTCATCGCCGGCTCGTTCATCGAAATGGGCGTGTCGCGCTTGCTGCCGTTCGTGAAGCGGCTGATCACCCCGCTGGTGACCGGCATCGTGGTGCTGATGATCGGCCTGACGCTGATCAAGGTCGGCCTGATCAGCATGGGCGGCGGTTACGCGGCCATGGGCAACGGCACCTTCGCCAATGGCGAGAACCTGCTGCTCTCCGGCGTGGTGCTGGCGCTGATCGTCATCCTCAACCGCATCCCGGTGGTCTGGCTGCGCAGCTGCGCCATCATCATCGCCCTGGCCGCCGGCTATGCGCTGGCCGGCTACCTGGGCCGCCTGGACTTCACCGGCATGCGCGAGGCCGACCTGTTCCAGGTGCCGATGCCGCTGCACTTCGGCCTGGGTTGGTCGTGGAGCCTGTTCATCCCCATGGTGGTGATCTACCTGGTGACCTCGCTGGAAGCCATCGGCGATGTGACCGCCACCAGCAAGATCTCCCGCCAGCCGGTGGAAGGCCCGCTGTGGATGCAGCGCATCAAGGGCGGCGTGCTGGTCAACGGCGCCAATTCGCTGCTGGCCGGTTTCTTCAACACCTTCCCCAGCTCGGTGTTTGCCCAGAACAACGGCATCATCCAGCTCACCGGCATCGCCAGCCGCTACATCGGCATGTGGCTGGCCGCCATGCTGGTGATCCTCGGCCTGTTCCCGGCGGTGGCCGGCGTGCTGCAGGCGGTGCCGGAGCCGGTGCTCGGCGGCGCCGCGCTGGTGATGTTCGGCGCCGTGGCGGCGGCGGGCATCAACATCCTCGCCGGCATCGAGCTGGACCGCCGCGCGCTGCTGATCATCTCCGTGTCGCTGGCCCTGGGCCTGGGCTTCTCCCAGGTGCCGGAATTCCTCGCCCATCTGCCGGCCGGCCTGCGCAGCGTGCTGGAGTCCGGCGTGGCCACCGGCGGCATCTGCGCGCTGGTCATGAACTGGTTCCTGCCGGAAGCCAAGCAGGCTGCCGACGCGCGCTGATTCACGAGTCGTAGGGTGGACATCGTTGTTCATTGTCCACCGTCCGGTGTGCATGCTGCGGCGGACAAAACGGCGATGTCCGCCCTACGGTTTATGGCAACCGCATAGGGTGGGCATCGCTTTTAACTGTCCACCGCCCGTTGTGCACGCTAGGGCGGACAAAAACCGCGATGTCCGCCCTACGCTGCGCCTTGGTCCCGGGCGTACACTTGGTTCATATCCCGCTCCGGGAGGCTGGCTATGCCGATGTTCCCGACCACCGATCTGTTCGCCGAGCCCATCCAGTCCGGTCGCCTTCAACTGGGCCCCGCCACCTGGCTGCTGCGCGGCTTCGCCCAGCCCTGGATCGATACCCTGCTGGCCGAGCTGCGCCTGATCGAAGCCGCCGCCCCCTTTCGCCACATGCACACGCCCGGCGGCCTGCGCATGTCCGTGGCGCAGACCAACTGCGGTCCGCTCGGCTGGATCAGCGACCGTCACGGCTACCGCTACAGCCCGACCGATCCCGACACCGGCCAACCCTGGCCGCCCCTGCCGCCGGCGTTCCGCCAACTGGCCGAACAGGCCGCTGCCACAGCCGGTTTTCCCGGCTTCCTGCCCGACGCCTGCCTGATCAACCGCTACCTGCCCGGCACCCGCCTGTCGCTGCATCAGGACAAGGACGAACGCGACTTCACCGCCCCGATCGTCTCGGTCTCCCTGGGCCTGCCGGCGGTCTTCCAGTTCGGTGGCATGCGCCGCGCCGACAAACCGGAGCGTGTGTCGCTGCTGCATGGCGATGTGCTGGTGTGGGGTGGCGAGGATCGGCTGCGCTATCACGGCGTGCTGGCACTCAAGGACGGCCAGCATCCACTGCTGGGCGCGCAACGCATCAACCTGACCTTCCGCCGCGCCGGTTGAGCTCCCACAAGGCCTGCGCGCCCTCCGCCCCTGCGCTTTTTCGAAAGCTACACTGGTTGAGGGTTGAGCAGCCGGGCCGCCAGGCCATCCAGCGCCGGGGTACCGACAACAGGGTTCGGAGGGCAGAGCATGAGCAGCACGTTTGGCGTGAAACTCGACGACACCACCCGCGCGCGGCTTGAAGCCGCCGCGCAACGGATCGACCGCACACCGAACTGGCTGATCCGGCAGGCCATCCACCTGTATATGGAACAGATCGAGCGCGGCGACGTTCCGGACACCCCCGAGGACAGCCTGCTGGACGAACGCGAGGAAGAAACCCGGGAGGACGTCCGTTACCAGCCCTTCCTGGCCTTCGCCGAAAGCGTGCACCCGCAATCCATACTGCGTGAAGCCATCACCGCGGCCTACCGGCGACCCGAACCGGAAGTGGTGCCGGTGCTGGTCGAACAGGCGCGCCTGCCCGCCGAACTGAGTACCAAGGCCAGCAGCCTGGCCTACCGGCTGGCGGAAACCCTGCGCAACCAGAAGGCCGGCATGGGCCGCGCCGGGCTGGTGCAGGGACTGCTGCAGGAATTTTCCCTGTCCTCCCAGGAAGGCGTGGCGCTGATGTGCCTGGCCGAGGCCCTGCTGCGCATCCCCGACAAGGGCACCCGCGATGCGCTGATCCGCGACAAGATCAGCGCCGGCAACTGGCAGCAGCACCTCGGCCAGAGCCCCTCCCTGTTCGTCAATGCCGCCTCCTGGGGACTGCTGCTCACCGGTCGGCTGGTCGCCACGCACACCGAAACCGGACTCTCCAGTGCCCTGAACCGCCTGATCGGCAAGGGCGGCGAGCCGGTGATCCGCAAGGGCGTGGACATGGCCATGCGCATGATGGGCGAGCAGTTCGTCACCGGCGAAACCATCGGTGAGGCGCTGGCCAACGCCGGCAAGATGGAGGCCAAGGGCTTCCGCTACTCCTACGACATGCTCGGCGAGGCGGCCCTCACCGAGGACGACGCGCTGCGCTACCTGGCCTCCTACGAGCAGGCCATCCACGCCATCGGCAAGGCCTCCCACGGACGCGGCATCTACGAAGGCCCGGGCATCTCCATCAAGCTCTCCGCGCTGCACCCGCGCTACAGCCGCGCGCAATTCGAGCGGGTGATCAACGAGCTGTACCCGCGCGTGCTCGGCCTGACCCAATTGGCGCGCCAGTACGACATCGGCCTGAACATCGACGCGGAGGAAGCCGACCGCCTGGAAATCTCCCTCGACTTGCTGGAACGCCTGTGCTTCGAGCCGTCGCTGCGCGGCTGGAACGGGATCGGCTTCGTCATCCAGGGCTACCAGAAGCGCTGCTTCCACGTGGTCGACCACCTGATCGACCTGGCGCGGCGCAGCGGGCACCGGCTGATGATCCGCCTGGTCAAGGGCGCCTACTGGGACAGCGAGATCAAGCGCGCCCAGGTGGACGGCCTGGAGGGTTACCCGGTGTTCACCCGCAAGGTGTACACGGACGTGTCCTACATCGCCTGTGCGCGCAAGCTGCTGGCCGTGCCGGATGCCATCTTCCCGCAGTTCGCCACCCACAACGCCCATACCATGGCGACGATCTATCACCTGGCCGGCAACAACTACTACCTCGGCCAGTACGAGTTCCAGTGCCTGCACGGCATGGGCGAGCCGCTCTATGAACAGGTGGTCGGCAAGGTGGCCGACGGCAAGCTGAACCGCCCGTGCCGCATCTACGCGCCGGTCGGCACCCATGAAACGCTGTTGGCCTACCTGGTGCGCCGCCTGTTGGAAAACGGCGCCAACACCTCCTTCGTCAACCTGATCGCCGACCCGGACGTCAACCTGCGCGAGCTGGTCGAAGACCCGGTGGCCAAGGTGGAAAGCCTGGCGGCCCGGGAGGGCGCCCTGGGCCTGCCGCACCCGCGCATCCCGCTGCCGCGCCAGCTGTACGGCGAGGCGCGGCTCAATTCCTTCGGCCTCGACCTGTCCAACGAACACCGGCTGGGTTCCCTGTCCGGCGCGTTACTGGCTGGCGCCCATGTGGACTGGCGCGCCGAGCCACTGCTGGATGGCCCGGTCGACGGCAGCCAGACGCTGCCGGTGCGCAACCCGGCGGATCAGCGCGATCAGGTCGGCGAGGTGCAACTGGCCAGCCTGGCGGATGTGGGCAATGCCGTCGCCGCCGCCGAGCGCGCCGGCGCCGGCTGGCAGGCCACGCCGCCCGAGCAGCGCGCGCAGATCCTCGAACGTGCCGCCGACCTGTTCGAAAACGACCTGCCGAAGCTGATTGGCATCACCGTGCGCGAGGCCGGCAAGACCTTCGCCAACGCCATCGGCGAGGTGCGCGAGGCGGTGGATTTCCTGCGCTACTACGCCGCCCAGGTGCGCGCCGACTTCGCCAACGACACCCACCGGCCGCTCGGCCCGGTGGTCTGCATCAGCCCGTGGAACTTCCCGCTGGCGATCTTCACCGGCCAAGTGGCCGCCGCGCTGGCCGCCGGCAACACGGTGCTGGCCAAACCGGCGGAACAGACCCCGCTGATCGCCGCCCAGGCCGTGCACCTGCTGCACCAGGCCGGTGTGCCGCGTGGCGCGCTGCAACTGCTGCCCGGGCGGGGCGAGGACGTGGGCGATGCGCTGGTGCGCGACGAGCGGGTCAAGGGCGTGATCTTCACCGGCTCCACCGAAGTGGCGCGGCTGATCGCCGCCAACCTCGCCGGCCGTCTGGATGCCCGCGGCCGGCCGGTGCCGCTGATCGCCGAAACCGGCGGGCAGAACGCCATGATCGTCGACTCCTCGGCGCTGGCCGAGCAGGTGGTCACCGACGTGGTCGCCTCGGCCTTCGACAGCGCCGGCCAGCGCTGCTCGGCGCTGCGCGTGCTCTGCCTGCAGGAGGACGTGGCCGACCGAATCCTCACCATGCTCAAGGGCGCCATGGCCGAATACCGGCTCGGCAACCCCGACCAACTGGCGGTGGACATCGGCCCGGTGATCGACGCCGAAGCCAAGGCCGGCCTGGAACGGCATATCCAGGCCATGCGCGAGCGGCGCCACAGCATCCACCAGGCGGCGCGCACCGTGGGCGCCAACCTGCAGTACGGCACCTTCGTGCTGCCCACGCTGATCGAGCTGGACAGCATCCAGGAGCTGGGCCGCGAGGTGTTCGGTCCGGTCCTGCACGTGGTGCGCTATCAGCGCGAAGACCTGGATCGGCTGATCGAACAAATCAACGGCACCGGTTACGGGCTGACCTTCGGCATCCACACGCGCATCGACGAAACCATCGCCCAGGCGGTGGACCAGGTGCAGGCCGGCAACCTGTACGTGAACCGCAACATGATCGGCGCGGTGGTCGGCGTGCAGCCGTTCGGCGGGGAAGGGCTGTCCGGCACCGGGCCCAAGGCCGGCGGGCCGCTGTACCTGTACCGTTTGCTGTCCAGCCGACCCGAGGATGCCCTGCGCAGAACCTTCGCCCGCCACGACGAGGCCGGCCCCGCCGATGCCAGCCTGCGTGAACAGCTCGACAGCCAGCTCGGCCGGCCGCTGGCCGCCCTGCGCGACTGGGCGCTGCAGCATGAGCGCGGCCCGCTGGTGGAACTGTGCGACCGCTACGCCGCCGACTCGCAGAGCGGCCTGAGTCGGGTGCTCAACGGACCCACCGGGGAACGCAACAGCTACCTGCTGCTGCCCCGGGAAAGCGTGCTCAGCCTGGCCAACGACGAAGGCGACCGCCTCTGCCAGCTGGCCGCCGGCCTGGCGGTGGGCAACCACCTGTTCTGGCCCGACGACGAAGCCAACCGCGCGCTGCGTGGCGCGTTGCCCCGGGTCGTGCAGGACCGGATCAGCCTGATTCGTGACTGGAACGGCGAAGCCGTCGCCTTCGACGCGGTGATGCACCACGGCGACGCCGACCAGCTACGCGGCATCAGCCAGCAACTCGCCCGCCGCGACGGTCCGCTGGTCGCCGTGATCGGCCTGCCGGCCGGCGACACGGACATCCCGCTGGAGCGCTTGCTGATCGAACGAACCCTGAGCGTGAACACGGCGGCGGCGGGGGGCAACGCAAGCCTGATGACCATTGGCTGAGCGGCACCGTAGGGTGGAAAACGCCGCAGGCTTTTCCACCAAGACCAAGGCACCGCGCTGGGGGAGCGGTGGACAATCGCTGCGCGAGTTTTCCACCCTGCGACAGCCTGGCCGAGCACCCGGGCGGTGCCAGCCTGGAACGGTCATGTCTGACCTGAACTTGCCCAAACCAAAAAGGCCCCAGGATTTCTCCTGGGGCCTTTTCGTGTATCTGGCGCATCCGGCGGGATTCGAACCCACGACCCCTGCCTTCGGAGGGCAGTACTCTATCCAGCTGAGCTACGGATGCGTTGAGGGCCGCCATGATACTCATCTCGCCCGCGGGCGTCCACGGCGCCGGTGCGGCGGGGTTCAAACGGCGGCGAGAGGGTCGTTGCCGTAGAATTTTTCAAACGTCTATTGCCCTTCCCAGTGGCCAATCCTAGGATTGCGTTTGAAATTTCAAACATTCCTGAAGCGCAGCGGCGCTGGGAGACTGCCATGCAACTCAACGATTCCACGCTGTTCCGTCAGCAGGCCTACATCGACGGCGCCTGGGTCGACGCCGACGGTGGCCAGACCATCGTCGTGAACAACCCCGCCACGGGGGAAGTGCTGGGCACGGTGCCGAAGCTGGGCGCTGCAGAAACCCGCCGCGCCATCGAGGCCGCCAACCGGGCGCTGCCGGCCTGGCGCGCACTGACGGCCAAGGAGCGTGCGCAGAAGCTGCGCCGCTGGTTCGAGCTGCTGATGGAAAACCAGGATGACCTGGCGCGGCTGATGACCCTGGAGCAGGGCAAGCCGCTGGCCGAGGCCAAGGGCGAGATCGCCTATGCCGCGTCCTTCATCGAGTGGTTC
Organism: Pseudomonas flexibilis; assembly: GCF_000806415.1. Lineage (NCBI taxonomy): Bacteria > Pseudomonadati > Pseudomonadota > Gammaproteobacteria > Pseudomonadales > Pseudomonadaceae > Pseudomonas > Pseudomonas flexibilis. The sequence goes on along the minus strand of NZ_JTAK01000004.1, from coordinate 531,345 downwards.
GCTGAAGAGGCCAAGCGCGTCTATGGCGACACCATTCCCGGCCACCAGGCCGACAAGCGCCTGATCGTCATCAAGCAGCCGATCGGTGTGACCGCCGCGATCACCCCGTGGAACTTCCCGGCCGCGATGATCACCCGCAAGGCCGGCCCGGCGCTGGCCGCCGGCTGCACCATGGTGGTCAAGCCGGCCAGCCAGACGCCGTTTTCGGCGCTGGCGCTGGTCGCGCTGGCCGAGCGCGCCGGCATTCCCGCCGGCGTGCTCAGCGTGGTGACCGGCTCGGCCAGCGAGATCGGCAATGAGCTGACCGGCAACCCCATCGTGCGCAAGCTGTCCTTCACCGGCTCCACCGAGATTGGCCGCCAGCTGATGGCCCAATGTGCGCCGGACATCAAGAAGCTGTCCCTGGAACTGGGCGGTAACGCGCCCTTCATCGTCTTCGACGACGCCGACCTGGACAAGGCGGTGGAAGGCGCCATGGCCTCCAAGTACCGCAATGCCGGGCAGACCTGCGTATGCGCCAACCGCCTGTACGTGCAGGAAGGCGTCTACGACGCCTTCGTCGAGAAGCTCAAGGCGGCGGTGAGCAAGTTGAAGGTCGGCAACGGCCTGGAGGCCGGCGTGACCACCGGCCCGCTGATCGACGACAAGGCAGTGGCCAAGGTCCGCGAGCATATCGACGACGCCCTGGGCAAGGGCGCCGAAGTGGTGCTGGGCGGCCAGCCCCACGCGCTGGGCGGCAGCTATTTCGAGCCCACCATCCTGGTCAACGTGCCGCGCAACGCCCGGGTGTCCCGCGAGGAAACCTTCGGCCCGCTGGCGCCGCTGTTCCGCTTCAAGGACGAGGATGAAGTCATCGCCATGGCCAACGACACCGAGTTCGGCCTGGCCGCCTATTTCTATGCCCGCGACCTGTCGCGGGTGTTCCGTGTCGCCGAGGCGCTGGAGTACGGCATGGTTGGCATCAACACCGGAATCATCTCCAACGAGGTGGCGCCGTTCGGTGGCGTCAAGGCCTCGGGCCTGGGCCGCGAGGGCAGCAAGTACGGCATCGAGGAATACCTGGAACTGAAATACCTGTGTCTGGGGCTGTGAGGACGATCATGAGCAAGAGCAACGAAACGCTGATGCAACGCCGCATGGCCGCCGTGCCGCGCGGGGTGGGGCAGATTCATCCGATCTTCGCCGAGCGGGCCGAGAACGCCACCGTCTGGGACGTGGAAGGCCGCGAGTACATCGACTTCGCCGGCGGCATCGCCGTGCTCAACACCGGCCACCTGCACCCGAAGGTGGTGGCCGCCGTGCAGGCGCAGCTGGGCAAGCTGTCGCACACCTGCTTCCAGGTGCTGGCCTACGAGCCCTATGTGGAGCTCTGCGAGAGGATCGCCGCCCGCGTGCCCGGCGACTTCGCCAAGAAGACCCTGCTGGTGACCTCCGGCTCCGAGGCGGTGGAAAACGCCGTGAAGATCGCCCGCGCCGCCACCGGCCGCGCCGGGGTGATCGCCTTCACCAGCGGCTACCACGGTCGCACCATGATGACCCTGGCGCTGACCGGCAAGAAGGTGCCCTATGCCGCCGGCATGGGCCTGATGCCCGGCGGCGTGTTCCGCGCCCAGTACCCCTGCGCGCTGCACGGGGTGAGCGTGGATGACGCCATCGCCAGCATCGAGCGCATCTTCAAGAACGACGCCGAGCCGCGCGACATCGCCGCCATCGTCATCGAGCCGGTGCAGGGCGAGGGCGGTTTCCATGTGGCGCCCAAGGACTTCCTGCAGCGGCTGCGCGCGCTGTGCGACCAGCACGGCATCCTGCTGATCGCCGACGAGGTGCAGACCGGCGCCGGGCGCACCGGCAGCTTCTTCGCCATGGAGCAGCTGGGCGTGGTGCCGGACCTTACTACCTTCGCCAAGTCCATCGCCGGTGGCTTCCCGCTCTCGGGGGTGTGCGGCAAGGCGGAGGTCATGGATGTGATCGCCCCCGGCGGGCTGGGCGGCACCTACGCCGGCAGCCCGATTGCCTGCGCGGCGGCGCTGGCGGTGCTGGAGGTGTTCGAAGAGGAACAGCTGCTGGCGCGCAGCCGTGCGCTGGGCGAGATGATGACCGCCCGCCTGCGGCAGTTGCAGGGCAAGCATCCGGTGATCGCCGAAGTGCGCGGGCTGGGCGCCATGGTGGCGATGGAGCTGTGCGAGGGCGGCGACCCGCATAAGCCTGCGGCCGAGCTGACCGGAAAGATCGTGGCGCGCGCGCGGGAGAAGGGCTTGATCCTGTTGTCGTGCGGCAGCTACGGTAACGTTATCCGCATCCTGGTGCCGCTGACGGTGCCGGACGAGCAGCTGCAGCGTGGCCTGGCGATTCTGGCGGAGTGCTTCGATGAGCTGGCCTGATACTCGTCCGCCAGGGCGGTGCACACCGGTTGGTGGACAGGAAAAGCGCTGTCCACCCTACGGGTAGTTTCGGTGTAGGGCGGACAACGTTGTCTTTGTCCGCCGGGGCGACGCCTACTCCAGCGCCATCCACTGCTCGCTGAGGTTGCGGGTGTGGCGGTCCACGGCCAGTGGCGCGAAGGGGCGGCCGGACAGGCTGACCATGGCCGTGCTCTGGCTGTTCATGTCCATGAAGGCGTTACGCAGGTAATTCCAGCGGGTCTTGAGCTTGTCGCCCAGTTCTGGGTTCTGACCCGCCAGGGTTTCCACTTCCTTGTCGATCGCCGGCACCAGGGTGCGCTCGTCCTGACCCAGGTAGGCGTTCGGCTGCTCGCGGGCGATCTCGAAGTTGCCGAAATAGGCGCGGCTCAGGTACTGCACCGACAGATACTCGATCTTGGCGGCCAGTTCGGCGGGCGTGGCGTCCGGGTGCGCGCGCAGGCCGGTAAGGAAATCCCGCAGCGCCTGGCTCAGCGCCTCGGGGTAGCGCCAGGGCATGTTTTCCTCGCCAGGGCCGAAGTCGACGCCTTGTCGCAACTGGTCGACCAGCGCCTGATGGCGGCGGCGCAGGGTTTCGTCCGGAACCAGGGCCTGCATGGCCTGGCCGAGTGCCTGCAGGTCTTCTTCCAGGCGCTGCAGATGCGCCTGCTGGAAGCCTTCGCCGCGTACCAGCATCAGGCTGCTGGTGGCGCGCGTGGCCTGGATCTGTGCGCGCTCGACGGGGGTGGGGGCGGCAAAGGTATGTGCGGGCAGGGTGGCCAGCAGCATCAGGATGGCGCCGAGCCCTCGGCGCAACGGGGCGAAGCGATGCATGGGGGTGCTCCTGTAATTGTTGTAGTGAGCAGGTGACGGCAGTCGGTGACAGCCTAACCCCCGTGATAGCGCAACGTCATCCCTGACGCCGGTTTTGTGAGCGCTGCCTCGTCCTCAGGACAGATGGGCCGGCACGCCGGCCTTGGGCTTGAAGTAGAGCGTCTGGCCGCGTGTCAGGTCGACCAGGCTGGCGTCGTCCTTGGCCACTTCGGCCTCGATGGGCTCTTCCTGGCCGTCCACCTTCAGCGTCACCCGGGTGATGGCGCCCAGCGGGCGGATGTCGCGGACCTCGGCGGGGCGATGCTCGTCCGCGGCGTTGCGCGACAGCGAGATCTCGTGGGGACGGAACAGGATGTGGTGTTCCTCGCCCATGTACAGGCGGTTGGCATCGCCGAGGAAGTGGTAGACGAACGGGTTGGCCGGGTGCTCGTAGACCTCGGCGGGCGAACCGATCTGCTCGATCACGCCCTTGTTCATCACCACGATGCGGTCGGCCACCTCCATGGCTTCCTCCTGGTCATGGGTGACGAACACGGAGGTGAGGTTGATCTCCTCGTGCAGGCGCGCCAGCCAGCGGCGCAGCTCCTTGCGCACCTTGGCGTCCAGGGCGCCGAAGGGCTCGTCGAGCAGCAGGATCTTGGGTTCGACCGCCAGGGCGCGGGCCAGGGCGATGCGCTGGCGCTGGCCGCCGGACAACTGCTCGGGGTAGCGGTCGCCCAGCCAGTCGAGCTGGACCATCTCCAGCAGTTCCTTGACGCGGCGGGCGATGGTGGCTTCGTCCGGGCGCTCGGACTTGGGCTTCATGCGCAGGCCGAAGGCGACGTTGTCGAAGATGGTCATGTGGCGGAACAGCGCGTAGTGCTGGAACACGAAACCGACGTTGCGGTCGCGCACGTCGCGGGTCGAGACGTCCTCGCCGTGGAACACGATCGAGCCGCTGTCCGGGGTTTCCAGGCCGGCGATGATGCGCAGCAGGGTGGTCTTGCCGCAGCCGGACGGGCCGAGCAGGGCGACCAGCTCGCCGCTGTGGATATCCAGGTTGATGTCGTTCAGCGCGCGGAAGGCGCCGAACTGCTTGTTCACGTTACGGACTTCGATACTCACAGGTTTATTCCTCCGCGCCACTGTGGCGTAGGCGGTTGATGCGCGATTCGCTCCATTGCTTGAGCAGCAGGATGACCAGGGCCAGTGCCAGCAGCAGGCTGGCGACGCTGAACGCGGCGACGTGGTTGTATTCGTTGTAGAGAATTTCGACATGCAGCGGCAGGGTGTTGGTCAGGCCGCGAATGTGCCCGGACACTACCGAAACGGCGCCGAATTCCCCCATGGCGCGTGCGGTGCAGAGTACCACGCCATAGATCAGGCCCCAGCGGATATTCGGCACAGTGACGTGCCAGAACATGCTCCAGCCGCTGGCGCCCAGCAGGCGGGCGGCCTCCTCTTCCTGGGTGCCCTGTTCCTGCATCAGCGGGATCAGCTCGCGGGCCACGAAGGGAACGGTGACGAACAGGGTGGCCAGCACGATGCCCGGCACGGCGAAGATGATCTGGATGTCGTGCTCCTGCAGCCAGTCGCCGAACAGGCCCTGGGCGCCGAACAGCAGCACATAGACCAGGCCGGCAATCACCGGCGACACCGAGAAGGGCAGGTCGATCAGGGTCACCAGAATGCTCTTGCCGCGAAACTCGTACTTGCTTACGTACCAGGCGGCGGCCACGCCGAACAGCACATTGAGCGGTACGGAAATGGCCACGGCCAGCAGGGTCAGGCGCAGGGCGGCGAGGGCGTCGGGCTCGAAAATGGCGCTGAAGAAGGTGCCGACGCCGGCCTGCAGGGCTTCGGTCAGCACGATCACCAGCGGCAGCAGCAGAAAGAAGGCGAACACGCTCCACGCGGCGCCGATCAGCGTCAGGCGTCCCCACTGTAGCGGGGCCTGGCGGGCAACGGCGGGAAGCGGCACCGCCACGGAAAGACTGCTCATGGGCATGCTCCTCAGCGGCTCCGGATGTAGCGCTGCAGCAGGTTGATCAGCAGCAGCAGGATGAAGGCGACCACCAGCATCAGCACACCGATGGCGGTAGCGCCGGCGTAGTCGTACTGGTCGAGCTTGACCATGATCAGCAGCGGCAGGATCTCGGTCTTGCCTGGCATGTTGCCGGCGATGAAAATCACCGAGCCGTATTCGCCCACGCCCCGCGCGAAGGCCAGGGCGAAACCGGTGAGCCAGGCCGGCAGCAGCGCCGGCACCAACACGTGGCGGAACACCTGCAGCGGCTTGGCGCCCAGGCAACTGGCGGCTTCCTCGACCTCCCGGGGGATGTCGGCCAGCACCGGCTGCAGGGTGCGCACCACGAAGGGCAGGGTGACGAAGGTCAGTGCCAGGGTGATGCCCAGCGGGCTATAGGCGATTTTCAGGCCCACGGCGCTGGCGAACTGGCCGATCAGGCCGTTGGGCGCGTACAGCGCGGTGAGCGCGATGCCGGCCACGGCGGTCGGCAGGGCGAACGGCAGGTCGATCAGCGCGTCGATCAGCTTGCGGCCGGGGAAGCGATAGCGCACCAGCACCCAAGCCAGCAGCGTACCGATCACCCCGTTGAGCAACGCGGCGCCAAACGCGGTGGCGAAACTGAGCTTCAGCGCGGCCAGTACGCGCGCCGAGGTGGTGATGGCCACGAACTGCTCCCAGGTCAGCTCGGCAGTCTTCACGAACAGCGCGGCCAGCGGAATCAGCACCAGGAAGCTGAGGTAGCACAGCGTGTAGCCGAGGGTCAGTCCGAAGCCGGGGATGACGGGTGAGGTGCGGCGCAACATGGAATACCCCTACCGTCAGTGGGCCTGGTAGATCTGGTCGAACACGCCGCCATCGCTGAAGAACTTCGGTTGAGCCTCCTTCCAGCCATTGAAGGCGCCTTCGATGGTCACCAGTTCCAGTTGCGGGAACTGCTGGCTGAACTCGGCGGCGATCTTCGGATTGCGCGGACGGTAGAAGTTCTTCGCGGCGATGCGCTGGCCCTCTTCGCTGTACAGGTAGTTCAGGTAGGCGGTGGCCAGTTCGCGCGTGCCCTTGCGCTCGACATTGCGGTCCACCACGGTGACCGGCGGCTCGGCGAGGATCGACAGAGACGGCACGACGATTTCCAGCGCGTCGCCACCTTCCTCCTTCAGCGCCAGGAACGCCTCGTTCTCCCAGGCCAGCAGCACGTCGCCGATCCGGTTGTTCACGAAGGTGATGGTCGAGCCGCGGGCCCCGGTATCCAGCACGGGCACCTGCTTGTACAGCTGGGTCACGTATTCCTGGGCTTTCTCATCGCTGCCGTACTGCTTCTTGGCCCACGCCCAGGCGGCCAGGAAGTTCCAGCGCGCGCCACCGGAGGTCTTCGGGTTCGGGGTAATGACTTCCACGCCCGGCTTCACCAGGTCGCCCCAGTCCTTCAGTCCCTTGGGGTTGCCCTTGCGCACCAGGAACACGATGGTCGAGGTGTAGGGCGTGCTGGCGTCCGGCAGGCGCGACTGCCAGTCGGCGGGGATCAGCTTGCCGAGGCGGTGCAGTTCATCGATGTCGCCGGCCAGCGCCAGGGTCACCACATCGGCGCGCAGGCCGTCGATCACCGAGCGGGCCTGCTTGCCCGAACCGCCGTGGGATTGCTGGATGGTGACGTCCCCCTTGCCTTGGGCTTTCCAGTGCTGGGCAAAGGCGGAGTTGAATTCCTGGTACAGCTCGCGGGTCGGGTCGTAGGACACGTTGAGCAGCGTGTCGGCCGCCAGGGCCTGGGTGGTGAACAGCGCGCCGGCGAGGGCGGCTAACGCGAAACGGCGAATGGACATGTGAAGCTCCTGGAATGACGGATTCGGATTGCGGCAGTGGTGCGTCTGGGCGCGCCCTCCGGTTGTCCAGTCGGGCCGTGTCGTTGTTCTTCGGCGATTACTTGCGCGGCTCGCTCAGCCGGTACTTTTCCTTGCGCTCGATTTGCACGACACGGCTGTCGTGCACGGTGATCTCCACCGAGCCGTAGCGTAGGTTGCGCAGGGCGGCATGAATCTCGCGCAGCAAGGAAGCGTCTTCGGCCGGCACGTCGAGGCTGCGGGGCGTTGTGCTCATGGGAAGTGCTCCATCGGATTCCCCTCCCCGGGGGAGGGTGGAGCGGACTATAGAGAGGCTTTCTTATTCTTAAAAATATCTTTTAAGAATTTTTATATTCCATAATGGGATATATGCATTAGCGCCGGCGCGCCCGGTCCAAGGCGGCTGCACCTGCCGAGACTGCAGGGCCTGGTGGGCGGATGCTCGGGTTGGGTCCCGAGATCAGCATCGGCTGAAGGTGAAATCCTCGGCCTGGGGTGTGGCCTGAATGCCCTTGGCTTCCTGGCAGCGGTAATAGGCTTCGATGGTGAGGTTGGGGTCGATCCTCGCTTGCAGGATGCACGGCCGTGTTTGCCATTTATGGTCGCGGGTGCGCTGCATCATTTCCCCACGGCCGTGGCTTTCCCAGTCCGCATGATTCATGTCGCGCCAGTGACGTGGGTTGCGCCGGTATTCCCGGTCATGGGTCGCCGTGGTGGGGTCCAGGTGGCGGAACTGCTCGAGGATCGGCAGATCAGGCAAGGGCTGGGTGACATCCATGTAGCGTTGCAGGGTGTCCCAGAAGGCCATGGCCTCGTTGAGGCTGAAGTCCAAGGAGTGCAGCTTGGCGCCGAGGCAGACTTCCATCGTGGTGTAGCGATGGTGCAGCCAGATAGCGTAGCCGCCGCTGCCATGGGGGCCGGGCCGGTACTGCGCGGTGGCGTCGAATTCATAGAATGGCGCGGTGAAGGGCTTCTGGAAGCGGCGCCCAATGGTGAGCATGCCGGTCTGGCGATTGAAGCCACTGCCGTCGTGCTTGAAGACCCGCAGGTACAGGTCGAGCAGGTAATCCCAGCCGATCAGACCCATAAAGACGCTGAAGGCCATGCCGAGGCACGCCCATAAATAATCCGCGTCATGGGAGGACTGATATTCCAAGATCGAGGTGGTTAAGCCAATGGAAAATCCGATGCCGGTTTGGATCAAATAGTATTTGATGCTGGGTCTTTCCTTTCCTATTAGCCACAGGCTCAATCCCATCATTGAAAATGCGATAAATGCAGTAAGGTTTGGCATAGAGTTTTTTGGAGTCGCTAGGGATAATGCCCAGAAAATCCACGGGATACCGACAATCGAGCTGAACTTTAAAAAGGGATGCAGTATTAGCAACTTGGCGGTGTTATCAAAATTCCAGCGCTTATGGTTGATGTAGAGATCGTTCTCGCTTCTCCCATCTAGAAAGCCGGTCTGCCCCGGCCTTAACTGAGCATCCACATCCTTCCAGGGTTCCAAATTGGCGTAGTTTCCCCAGTGCAATGGAATACGGGTCAGACTGGAGCGATTGGCATCCTGTCTCCACTTGTGCGGCGGCTGTGCGGGAATGTCCGTGCTGCGGTAGGCCGATCCGGCGTAGATCGTGGGGGGCATGGGGGTGTTCATTTCGCAAAGGCTCGTTGTGCAATCAACCAGTAAGGAATGTTGTCGGCAGTTACATCCAGTGTGCGTGCCGGGGTAAACGCCTGCCATTGGCGCGGCTGTGGTTGGGGAAGAACAATCTGGTTGTAACCGGGGAAGAGGTCGTGCTTGTCCTCGTCCGACTTGCCCAGTTCAAGTTGGATATAGACTTTCAGGCTGTAAGTTGGCGGGTGACGATATGGGCGTGTGTCATACCCGGAGCTTGCTCTGTGCAGGGCGGAATAGATGAAGAGCATACGGTTATCGGTCAGCCGTATCGGCCCGAGCTTTGCGGTTGGATTGAGTCGAGGATGCTGAGTCCAACCTGAAGTATCGCTGCGTCTGTGCTCCGTTTCGACGGCGATCAGCTTGCACTCCTGAACAGTGCGGAATTGATCCAGTAATGGCGTGCTCAGTTCCACAGCCCAGTCGTTCGGTTCCAGGTGCATACGCGCTTCCTGCAACGCAGCGTGGAGTTGCTTGCGATCCTCCTCGCTGGATTGCTGTTGCCAGTGCTGCAGGCGCTCCAACCGTACACGCGGCTCACCCAGCGCTCCGAGCAATTGCTGATACGCCTGCAAGGGATCGTTCATATGAGGGAGACGCGGCTCGATGCCAAAGGGACCGTGCTTGATCGCCTGTTCCACGGCGCCATCGGCCAGTAGCACCGAACCGATGACCCCGGTGACCAGCAGGCCCACCCCCAGCCCGAGCAGCCAGGGGCTGGCCAGCAGGCCGATGGTGTAGAAGCCCCAGATGGCCGAGCCAGTAGCGGCGACTAGATGGGCGGTGGCGATGTCGTCCTCGCCGTCGCGCAGGGCGCGACCGGCATCCCAGAGAAACAGGCCTGCGGTAACTATGCCCATCGCAAATGCCGAACCAAAACGGCCATAGCTCAACAGGCTGCTGCCACCGGTGCGCTTGACCAGGTTTTCCGCCCAAAATCCGGTGGTTTGAAAGCCACGCTGTTCCCAGAAGACATACCAGGGGTGAGTTGTCATTTTGGAATCAGCCAGTAGCTTCAGCGCCACGTTATTGCCGGCGATTGCCAAATCAGCCAATGCTCCGATCCCTCCGAAAATCTGCCTTCCTACTTCTCCGTTGGCAGATAAATGCTGAGTCCCAACCGTATTCGCATACAAATTAAACCCCGCAAACACCGTTGCCAGAACAGGCAGGCTTTTGCCCTCGGACAGGCTTCTGGCGGTATCCAGACGAGTAGTGCCAACACGCCATTTTCTGTATTCGGCCAGCAGCGGATCATCGGCTTCCGCCGCCACCACCATGACCTTCCCCAGCTCTTTTTGGGCAAAGCCCAAGCGCTCGGCTTCCTTACCACTGCTGGTAACCAGCGTATGCCCGCCGCGCCCCTGAAGGCTTGCCTTTCGATAGTCCTCGGTGCGGGTCATGGTGGCGCGCTCGGCTGCCGTCAAGCCGAAGCTGAAGCCGTCGCCATGGGCGCCCAGCACCACCAGGTTTTTTTCCAGGGCTTCGGCCTGGGGCAGCAGCTTGAGCCTTCTGGCCAGACTGTGCAGTTTTTGCAGCAACGAGAAACTGGGCGTAAAGCTGCGGTGCAACTGCACTTGAATGGTTTTGTCACTCTCGGCTAGGCGTTTCACGGCCAGCGCGCTGGCATTGGCGACATGATTGAGCAGTTCATCAATGGCCAGCGTCAGGTTCTGACCCGCATAGGTGTGATTGAACAGACTCAGGGAACTCAGCCCCAAGCGTTCAGCGTTTACGTCCATGGGGTTGTCGGCCAGGGCCCGCAGGCGGCGGGCGGTTTCTGGCAACTCCTCCCCTGCGCCCATCAAGCCCTTGGTCAGCGCATGGGTAGCCTCGATCAGTTGCCGGGTGAGCCTGTTCACGCCAGCACTGACTTTACTGTCCTCCGGCTCGATGCAGCGTGGGTCGCAGCCGTTCGGGGAACGATTGAGTATCTCCAGCAGCTCGACCAGTTGGGCATAAGGCTCCATCAGCCGCTCATCGTGGCTGTGTTGGAAATCGTTCCAGAAGGGAGGCAGTCGCTCGACCAGCCTCAGGATGTGTTCTTGGTGTTGGTAGAGCTGTTCTCGGGCGTATTCTCGCTCGTCATGCAGAGTGGCCTTTTTCAGGTCGCCGATACCGACATACCTCCTCAACTCATTGAGAGGACTCTGGGCGGGCATGACTGTTTGATACAGCAGCTCGGCATACCGACCAAATTCCTGGTGCGGCACCAGGGCGTTGAGCGTTTGCAGCAGCTCGGCGGCGAGGCGCGACTGGACGACCGCATGTCGCAAGGCGAACAAGGGATCCTCCAGCATCACGCCGATCAGTTGTGGGTAGCCGCGCAACTGGTATTCGCTCAACAAGTCCGGATGGTCCGGGAACGCCGGCAGCGGCCCGGGCGGCGGAGCCTTCAGAAAACCGGCCAGTTCCGTTTGGCGCTGTTCGCGCTGCTTGACCAGAGAGGTGAGTGGGAAGTCCGTGGCTCCTGCATGGAAGAGCAGGGGATCTTCGAGCAAGTTTTCCAGGTGTGGGTCGCGGGCACGTAGGCCTTTGCTGATGCGGGTGATGGGGATTACCGGCATGGCCTGGGTGGCCCGCCAGCGTTCGGGTCCCACCAGAGCCGCCGACCAGGTTGGGCCGAGCGGGTTACAGCGTTGCCTGATGCGCCCAACCTCCTGCTCCAACCACGCGATGTACTCCCAGGTCCACGGCAGTTCGCTGTAGGCCATGTGCAGTTCGCCGGCGATCGCCCGGCCCTGCAGCAGCATGGGCAGCAGGATCAGGTGCTGGCGGGCGCCGACGGGTGGGCGTTCGTCGGCGTCCAGGCCCTGTTCGGCCTGCTTGCGCCAATGGGCCAGGTCTACTTCGAACAGCTGTCCCGTGCCATCAGCCTCCAGCTCGCGCCACAGCCGGTTCCCCCAGAAGACATAGATGCGACCCGGCCGGGGCAGTGCCCCCTTGGGCGCTTCGTTCTGCCTGTCGTACCCCGGCAGGCGGGCCAGCGGCAGGACGGCGAGCAGGGTGTTTTTCTGAAGATCCGGTTGTTCTGTCGTGCTGCGCGCGTCGTCCAGCAACGGGATGGTCAGGGTGCCGCCGTCGCTGCGCGCGATGTTCAGCACCAGACGTGCCTGGCGTGCGTCGTCATACTCGGTGCGCTTGCGTACGCCCTGCTCGATGGTCTGGTCCTTCAGTTCACTCATGACCCTGGTCCTTGGGATCAAGCAGTTGCAGTTGGCTGCCGAGCGCGGGATCGCCCCAGACGTCGACGATCAGGGTTCGTTCACCCGGCTCAGCAGCGTCGAGATCGCTGTGCTGCCCAGCGGCCTGATGGGATGCCGAACGTTCGCTCGCCGCTGGTGGCGTGTCGGTTTCACTCACCTGCGGCAGCAATGGCTGCGCCCCGGCGCCTTTCCCCGCGCTTCCGCCCGAATTCAGCCTCACCTGCGCCCCCACCAGTGTCACGCCGCTGGCGTCCAGCTTCACGAAGCTGCCGCCGACCTTGAGGGTCAGTTCGCTGCCGGCTTGCAGGACGATCTTCTCGCCGCTGGCGAGATGGATTTCCTGACCGGCCTCGATGAACTGCCCGGCCCCCAGCTTCAGGTGCTGGCTGCCCTGCACGGTGAGGTGGTCGTCGGCTCTGAGCTCCGCCAGGCGGTTGCCGTGGGTGATGCGGTGTTCCTCGCCCTTGAGCGCGCTGTGGCTGTCGCCCGCGACGGTACAGTGGCGTTGGTTGCCGATCCACAGGCGATGGTCATGGTTGATGTGCTGTTCCCAGTCGCGCTGGGCGTGTACGTGGATGCGTTCGGCGCCCTGGCGGTCATCGATGCGCAGTTCGTGGAAGCCTTGGCCGCCGGGCGAGCTGCGGGTCCGGAACACACTGCAGGCGCGCTGGTCCGGCAGCGGGCAGGGCGGTTCATGTTCGGCGTGGTAGAGGCAACCGGTGACCAGCGGGCGGTCAGGGTCGCCATCCAGGAAGCTGATCAGCACCTCCATGCCGACACGTGGGATGAGCAGGGCGCCGTACTGGTCACCGGCCCAGCCACTGGCCACGCGCAGCCAGGCGCGGCTGTGCGTAGCGGCAGCGGCTTCGCGCTCCCAGTGGAAGCGCACCTGGACGCGGCCCAGCTCGTCGCAGTGGATGTCCTCGTCGTCCGGTCCGGTGACCACCGCCGTCTGGGCAGAGAGCAGGCGGGGTCTGGCCTTCAGGCAGGGCAGGCGGTAGGGCGCTTGCCAGGGGATGGCGACGAAGCGGTTGCGGTAGCCGGGCGGGTCCGCGGGTGCGGATTCGCGGTGGCCGGCAAAGGCTTCGAGCACTTGCGGCTGGTAGCCCTGGTGGTGAACCTCGGTGAGCAGCCATAGCCGGTTGAAGTCGTCGCGGGGATGGCCTTGCAGCTCCAGAAAGTGGCCGCTGGCAAGCAAGGGCTGGCTGCTGCTGCCTTCAGCGCGCAGGGCATCATGCTGAAGACCTTCCAGTGCGCGACGGGCGAGCTGGGTGCCGCGGCTGCGATCGGTGAAGCGGCCCGGGTAGTGGTATTGCTCACCGGTGCTGGAGGGCGTGTCGGCCTGCGAGGCACTGCTCTGCATCTGCAGGCGGGGCTGGCGCTCGTCATGATCGCGCAGGGTCACGGTGTCGCTGCGGCTTTCCAGGCGCACGGTGAAGCGCTGAATGGCCGGAGTTTCCTGCGGCTGGCCGCTGTCGGGCCGGAACGGCTGGGGCGCGCACAGCCGGGGAAAGACCGTCTGATCATCGCCGAAAACCAGCACATGACCCTGTTTCGCGCTGTGGCGGAAGTGGTAGTGCAGGCCTTCCTCTTCGCACAGCCGCCGCAGGAAGTGCAGGTCGCTTTCCGCGTACTGCACGCAGTACTCGCGGGCGGGATACTCCGTTTCCGGGAACTGGCAGGCGTCGCCCTGGATGCCATGCTCGGCCAGCAGCTGCCGGAGGATCTGCGGCACGCTCTTGTGCTGGTAGATGCGGCAGTTGCGCCGCTGCTCCAGCCAGGCAAGTGCGGGGCGCAGCTCGATGCGGTAATGGCTGATATGTACGGTGCACTGGGTCTGCTCGATGCGCCAGACCAGGCCATGCAGGCCGCGGCCCTGGCCGAGATCGAGCCAGGCCGGCTGACGCAGCAGGGCCGCCAGGTCGAGGTCCGGCTGCCGGCTGACCAGGTGCAGGTCGATGGAGTAGGGCTGGCCGATGATTTCCACGGCCTCGAAGGCCAGCACCTGCAGCTCCAGGTCAGCCAGCGACAGGTTGAAGCGGGGGCTCGACATAGACATTCCTTGTCGGCGAGGCGCCCCGGTTGCGGAGCGCCCTTCCAGGCTTACACGTTCGGCGCGCGCCAGTCGTCCGAGCCGGAGGTGCCGGCGACTTCATGGGTCCAGATGATCTTGCGGTAAGTGAAATAGACGTCTTCCAGGTGGGTGAAGTGGGTCATGTCCGGGTCCTGGCAGTTGGGCATGCGCGACTGCACGTCGACGATCACCGCGTCCTCCAGCTCGATGGTGAAGTAGTGCTCCTGGGTGCCGGTGGAGGAGGTGCGGAACCATTCCAGGCGGCACTTGTTCAGGCGCTCGCCGGAGGTCAGGGCGTTGAAGATCAGCGGCGACGACTTGTCGAACACCTTGCTGATCATCAGCGGCTTGTGCACGCGCTGGCCGGTCGGCTGGCCGGACTGCGGGTCGCGGGGAATGATCACCTGATGGCTGAAGGCCTGGACGAGGATCTGGTCCTCATGGCCTTCCTGGAAGATGTTGCCGACCGAATCCTCGGTGAAGGTGCCGGCGGTGATCAGGCCCTGCTTGCTGCCCTCGATGGTCAGGTAGGCGGGAGTTGGCATGGGTACGCTCCTTGTAGATGGGTAGGGTTGCCCCGATCCCATGGCAAGCGGCGTGCCTGAAGCATAAAAGTCTTTTGCATCAATGGGTTGGAAGCCTGTTGCAGGCGCGGTGTGCGGCGTGTCACGGGAAATTGCGCAACAAGCTGCGCGGCGGATGGCGGCAGGCTGCGCAGCAGGGCTGCCCAGTCCTTTTTGTAGGAGCGAATTCATTCGCGAGCTGTTGGGCTCGACAGTCTGGACGGTCGCCGGAAGGCTCGCGGACGCGTCCGCTCCCACAAAAAGCCCTCCATAAAAAAGGGGAGCATCCTGCTCCCCGATGAGGAAACTGTGTTGGGAATCAGCCGGCGATCTCGATCAGCACTTCGCCCGGCGTGACGCGGTCCCCCTTGGCCACATGCACGGCCTTTACCGTGCCGGCGATCGGCGCCTGTACCTCGGTTTCCATCTTCATCGCCTCGGCGATCAGCACGGGTTGGCCGGCCTTGACCACATCGCCTTCCTTGACCAGCACATCGACGATGTTGCCCGGCATGTGGGTGCTGACATCCCCGGGGGCGCTGGCCTGCTTGCGGTTGCCCGCTCCGCCGGCCACGAAGGTGTTGAGCGGCTCGAACACCACCTCCTCGGGCATGCCGTCGATGGACAGGAAGAAGTGGCGCTTGCCGCCGCCTTTCACGCCCACGCCGGTGATGTCCACGCGGTAAGTCTCGCCGTGCACATCGATGATGAACTCGGTGGGCACGCCCTCGTCGGCCGGACTGGCGCCGGTGCCGTTGGACATCGGCAGCAGCGGTTCCGGGGTCAGGGTGCCGGCGGCGCGCTCTTCCAGGAACTTGCGGCCGATGTCCGGGAACATGGCGAAGGTCAGCACGTCCTCCTCGGACGTTGCCAGCCCGCCGATCTCCGCGCGCAGACGGTCCATTTCCGGCTTGAGCAGGTCGGCCGGACGGCAGACGATCACCTCCTCATGGCCGATGGCCTGGAAGCGCAGGTGTTCGTTCACCTCGCCCGGCGCCTTGCCGTAGCGGCCCTGCAGGTACAGCTTCACCTCGTTGGTGATGGTCTTGTAGCGCTCGCCGGCCAGCACGTTGAAGAACGCCTGGGTACCGACGATCTGCGAAGTCGGGGTGACCAGCGGCGGGTAGCCAAGGTCCTTGCGCACCCGCGGAATTTCCGCGAGTACCTCGTCCATGCGGTGCAGGGCGCCCTGCTCCTTGAGCTGGTTGGCCAGGTTGGAAATCATCCCCCCCGGCACCTGGTTGACCTGCACGCGGGTGTCCACGCCGGTGAATTCGCTTTCGAACTGGTGGTACTTCTTGCGCACCCCGTAGAAATACAGGCCGATCTCCTGCAGCAGCTCCAGGTCGAGGCCGGTGTCGTACTCGCTGCCACGCAGGGCGGCGACCATCGACTCGGTGCCTGGGTGGCTGGTGCCCCAGGCCAGGCTGGAGATGGCGGTATCGATGCGGTCGGCGCCGTTCTCGATGGCCTTCAGCTGGCACATGCTGGCCACGCCGGCGGTGTCGTGGGAGTGCACCACCACCTCCAGCTGCGGCAGCGCCTGCTTGAGGGCCTTGACCAGCGCGCCGGTGGCGTAGGGCGTCAGCAGGCCGGCCATGTCCTTGATGGCGATGGAGTCCACGCCCATGGCGGACATCTGCCGGGCCTGCTCGACGAAGGCGTCGATGGTGTGCACCGGGCTGGTGGTGTAGGCGAGGGTTCCCTGGGCGTGCTTGCCGGCCTTCTTCACCGCGCGGATGGCGGTTTCCAGGTTCCGCACGTCGTTCATGGCGTCGAAGATGCGGAACACGTCGATGCCGTTCTCGGCCGCCTTGGCGACGAAGGCTTCCACCACGTCGTCGCTGTAGTGGCGATAGCCGAGCAGGTTCTGGCCGCGCAAGAGCATCTGCAGACGGGTGTTGGGTAGCGCGGCGCGCAGCTGGCGCAGGCGTTCCCACGGGTCTTCCTTGAGGAAGCGAACGCAGGCGTCGAAGGTGGCGCCGCCCCAGATTTCCAGCGACCAGTAACCCACGCGATCCAGCTTGTCGCAGATCGGCAGCATGTCCTCGGTGCGCATGCGGGTGGCCAGCAGCGACTGGTGCGCATCACGCAGGATGGTGTCGGTAACGGTGATCTTCTTGGTCATGGTTCAGTCCCTCACAGGCCGGCGTGGGCGGCGATCGCCGCGGCAATGGCCAGGGCCAGTTCGCCCGGCTTGCGTTTGATCGAGTAGTTCAGCAGTTCCGGGTGCTCGTCGACGAAGCTGGTGTTGAAGCGGCCGCTGCGAAAATCCGGATTGGCCAGGATCTGCTGGTAATAGGTGGCGGTGGTCTTCACCCCCTGCAGGCGCATGTCGTCCAGCGCGCGCGAGCCGCGGGCGACGGCTTCTTCCCAGGTCAGCGCCCAGACGATCAGCTTCAGGCACATCGAGTCGTAATACGGCGGAATGGTGTAGCCGGTGTAGATCGCCGTGTCGGTACGCACGCCCGGGCCGCCGGGGGCGTAGTAGCGGGTGATCTTGCCGAAGCAGGGCAGGAAGTTGTTGCGCGGGTCCTCGGCGTTGATGCGGAACTGCAGGGCGAAGCCGCGATGCTGGATGTCGTCCTGCTGCACGGACAGCGGCAGGCCCGAGGCGATGCGGATCTGCTCGCGAACGATGTCGATGCCGGTGATTTCCTCGGTGATGGTGTGCTCCACCTGCACGCGGGTATTCATCTCCATGAAGTACACCTCGCCCTCGGCGAGCAGGAACTCCACGGTGCCGGCGTTCTCGTAGCCCACCGCCTTGGCGGCGCGTACCGCCAGTTCGCCGATGTAAGCGCGCTGCTCGGGGGTCAGCTGCGGGCTGGGGGCGATCTCGATGAGCTTCTGGTTGCGGCGCTGGATCGAGCAGTCGCGCTCGAACAGGTGCACGGTGTTGCCGAAGCGGTCGGCGAGGATCTGCGCCTCGATGTGCTTCGGGTTGACGATGCATTTCTCCAGGAACACCTCGGCGTTGCCGAAGGCCTTGGTGGCCTCCGAGATCACGCGCGGCCAGGCGTATTCCAGTTCGGCGCGGTCGTTGCAACGGCGGATGCCGCGTCCGCCGCCGCCGGAGGTGGCCTTGAGCATCACCGGGTAGCCGAGCCGCTCGGCCTCGCGCAGTGCATCGACCAGGTCGGCGACGTTGCCTTCGGTGCCCGGAGTGACCGGCACGCCGGCGGCAATCATCGAGCGGCGCGCCTCGGTCTTGTCGCCCATGCGGCGAATGACCTCGGCGGACGGTCCGATGAAGGTGATCCCGCGCGCGGCGCAGATCTCCGCCAGTTCAGGGTTCTCGGACAGGAAGCCATAGCCGGGATGCAGCGCGTCGCAGCCGGTTTCCACCGCCAGGTTCACCAGTTTGCGCGGGTTCAGGTAGCCGGCCAGCGGGTCATCGCCGAGGTTGTAGGCTTCGTCGGCGCGCTTGACGTGCAGCGCATGGCGATCGGCCTCGGCGTACACAGCCACCGAACGGATGCCCATCTCGGCACAGGCACGCACGATGCGCACGGCGATCTCGCCGCGGTTGGCGATGAGGATTTTCTTGATCACTGTTGTAGTCCTCGCCTGAGAAACGCGATCCGCCGCAGCGGATTCGATGGCGTTTACCCTACGCCCAGTGCCGCGATTAAGAAAAATCAATATTTATTTGCCAGTGAATAAGTAATTCCTTATATCCGTCTGGAAACCGCACCCCACTAAAGGCAACGAGGCCCATGCGCAAATCGCTGAACCGCCTGACGCTGCGCCAGATGCAGGTGTTTCTGGCCGTCTGTGACCACCGTTCCTACAGTCGCGCCGCCGAGGCCATGGCACTCACCCAGCCGGCCATCAGCCTGCAGATGCGCCAGCTGGAAGAGCTGGTCGGCCAGCCGTTGTTCGAGTACGTGGGGCGCAAGCTGCACCTGACCGAAGCCGCCGAGGCGCTGCAGCGTGCCTGCCTGGATGTCCTCGGTCGGCTGGAAAACCTCGACATGCAGCTGTCCGACCTGCGCGGCTCACTGCAGGGCCAGCTGCGCCTGGCGGTGGAGACCAGCGCCCAGTACTTCGTGCCGCACCTGTTTGCGGCGTTTCGGGCGCGCCACCCGGAGGTGAGCCTGCAGATGGCCGTGGTCAACCATGCTCAGGCGCTCAAGCGCCTGTCGGTGCACCGTGACGACCTGTTGATCATGACCATGGTCCCGGCCGACATGGGGCTGGAGTTCCTGCCGTTCCTGGACAACCCGATCATCGCCGTGGCGCGTTCGGACCATCCGCTGGCGCAACGCTCCGGACTGCAGCTGCAGGACCTGACCAGCCACCTGCTGCTGGTGCGCGAGCAGGGCTCGGCCACGCGCGCGGTGACGGAGGAGTACTGCCACCAGAAGCGCGCGCATTTCCCGCAGACGCTGGAGCTCGGTTCGCTGGAAGCGCAGCGCGAAGGCGTGATCGCCGGACTGGGCCTGGCGCTGCTGCCGCGCCACGCGGTGCGCCGCGAGCTGGCCGATGGCGAGCTGGTCGAGTTGCCGGTGGCCGAGCTGCCGCTGCGGCGCAGCTGGTGCGTGGTGCATGCGCGCGACAAGCAGCTGTCGCCGGTGGCGCAGGCGTTCTTCGACTTCGTGCGCCGCGAGCGCGGCAGCCTCACCGCGCTGGCCGAGCGCTTCGCGCAGCGGGTTCAGTAGGGCGTCAGCGTGGCGCGCAGCTGGCGCTCCTCCCAGTAGCGCTCGATGGCCCGGCGGTAGCGCATGCGGCGGATTTCCTCCTGCTTGCGGCGGGCCTTGGCATCATCCTGGGGGTAGGTATCGACGTGACGGCGCATGGCGAAGTCTCCCGAGTATGTGGGAGCTTCAGCCTTGCAAAAGGACATGACGGTTGCGGGACGGTTCGCTGACAGGCGGGTTAAGGGTGACAGGCGGCTGCGGAGCCGCATCGAATCCGTAGGGCGGACAACGTTGTTCTTGTCCGCCGGTGTGGATGCCGGCCGGCGGCCAGGAAAGCGCTGACCGCCCTACGAACCGTGCGTCTCACTCTTCCAGGTTCTTCACCGACTTGGGCGACAGCCGCAGGCTGCGCAGGCTGCGCTTCACGCTCTTGAGGTGCTCGACCAGGTCCGGGCCGCGGGACATGGCCACACCCATGGCCAGCACGTCGATCACCACCAGGTGGGCGATGCGCGAGGTGAGCGGTGTGTAGATCTCGGTGTCTTCCTGCACGTCGATGGCCAGGTTCACGTCCGACAGCTCGGCCAGTGGCGTCTGCCCCGGGCAGAGGGTGATCAGCGTGGCGCCGGTTTCGCGTACCAGGTGCGCAGTGGTCAGCAGGTCCTTGGAGCGGCCTGACTGCGAGATGCAGATGGCCACGTCGCCCGGCTTGAGGGTCACCGCCGACATGGCCTGCATGTGCGGGTCGGAATAGGCGGCGGCGGTGAGCAGCAGGCGGAAGAACTTGTGCTGCGCGTCGGTGGCCACCGCGCCGGAGGCGCCGAAGCCGTAGAACTCCACGCGCTGCGCCTTGGCGATGGCGGCGATGGCCTTCTCGAGCGACTGCACGTTCAGCCGCTCGCGCACCTCCATCAGCGTGTGCAGGGTGGTGTCGAAGATCTTCAGGCTGAAGTCGGTGACCGAATCATCCTCGCGAATGGCGAACTGGCCGAAGCTAGCGCCTGCGGCCAGGCTCTGCGCCAGCTTGAGCTTGAGATCCTGGAAACCGGTGCAGCCGATGGCGCGGCAGAAGCGCACGATGGTGGGCTCACTGACTCCAACGCTGTGCGCCAGATCCGCCATGGAGCTGTGGATGACTGCCGCGGGATCGAGCAGGAGATGGTCGGCGACCTTGAGCTCCGACTTGCGGAGCAGGTGGCGGGACTGGGCGATGTGTTGCAACAGATTCAAGGGCAGGACTCGGGTATGATCGGCGGCCGGGGCTGTAGTGGGTTTTGTAGTAATACTACATGACACCGCCAGCACGAGGCCAACTCTGGAGCGTGACCGGTGACACTTCCCTGCGACATGCTGGTTTTCGGCGGCACAGGCGACCTGGCGTTGCACAAGTTGCTGCCGGCCCTGTATCACCTGCATCGCGATGGCCGCCTGCCGGCGGACATGCGCATCCTGGCGCTGGCGCGCACGCCATTGCAGCGGGCCGCCTATCAGGCCCTGGCCGAGCGCCACTGCCGCGCACACATCCCGCGCGCCACCTTCGACAACGAGGCCTGGCAGGGTTTCGCCGCGCGCCTGGACTACCTGGCCATGGACGCCAGCCAGAGCGCCGACTACGGCCGCCTGGCCCGCTACCTGGAGCAGGGCGCTTGCCGGCGCGGGCGCATCTATTACATGGCCACCGCGCCGGACCTGTTCCAGGACATCGCCGCCTCGCTGGCCACGGCCCGGCTGACCGGCGAGCACACCCGCATCGTGCTGGAAAAGCCCATCGGCCGCTCGCTGGCCTCGGCCCAGGCGATCAACGCCGGCATTGGCCAGGCGTTCGATGAGCCGCAGATCTTCCGCATCGACCACTACCTGGGCAAGGAAACGGTGCAGAACCTCATGGCGCTGCGCTTCGCCAACGCCCTGTTCGAGCCGGTGTGGCGTTCCGGGCACATCGACCACGTGCAGATCAGCGTGTGCGAGACCCTCGGCGTGGAAAACCGCGGCGCCTACTACGACAACGCTGGCGCGATGCGCGACATGCTGCAGAACCACCTGCTGCAGCTCTTGTGCCTGGTGGCCATGGAGGCACCGGTGCGTTTCGACGCCGATTCGGTGCGCAGCGAGAAGGTCAAGGTGCTCGAGGCCCTCAAGCCGATCACCGGCCTGGATGTGCAGGACAAGACGGTGCGTGGCCAGTACGTGGCCGGGCGCATCGGCGGGCATGACGTGCCGGCCTACTACTTCGAGAAGAACGTCGACAACGACAGCGACACCGAAACCTTCGTCGCCGTGCAGGCGGAGATCGACAACTGGCGCTGGGCCGGTGTGCCGTTCTACCTGCGCACCGGCAAGCGCATGGCGCGCAAGACCTCGGAGATCGTCATCCAGTTCAAGCCAGTGCCGCACCGCCTGTTCAATGGCAGCGAGGCCAACCGGCTGATCATCCGCCTGCAGCCGGAGGAGCGCATCAGCCTGCAACTGATGGCCAAGCAGCCGGGCAAGGGCATGAGCCTGGAGCCGGTGGAGCTGGACCTCAACCTGGCTGATGCCTTCCGCCAGCGTCGGCGCTGGGATGCCTACGAGCGGCTGCTGCTGGACGTGATCGAGGGCGACTCGACGCTGTTCATGCGGCGCGACGAGGTGGAAGCCGCCTGGCGCTGGATCGATCCGATCCTGCAGGGCTGGCAGGAGTACTACCAGCGTCCGAAGCCCTACCCGGCCGGCAGCAACGGTCCGGAACAGGCCGCCAGCCTGCTGGAAAACAGTGAGCGGCGCTGGCACGAGTGATGCTCCGGGCCATGACGCCGGTACGACGATCTGCCCCCATTTTGCTTTCAGTCGGCCGGAATCTCAGCTCTTGAGCGTCTTCAGGAACTGCACGAAGCCCGTGCGCTCGGCCACCCGTGCATACAGGCGGATCGCATTGGTGTTGGTCTCGTGGGTCAGCCAGTAGAGCTCGTCGCAGGGCACCTGGCGGGCCTGCTGCTCGACATGCTCGATCAACTGCCGACCGACGCCCTGGCTGCGCAGGTCACGGGCGATGAACAGGTCCTGCAGGTAGCAGACCGGATTCAGCGTCCAGGTGTTGCGGTGGTACAGCCAGTGCACCAGGCCCACTGCCTGGCCATCGGCCCAGGCGAGGGCGGCGTGCTGTCCTTCGCTGGCATCCAGGAAGCGCTGCCAGGTGGCGGCGCTGACCGCCGGCTCCAGGCTCATCATGTAGAAGCGCTGGTAGCCCTGCCACAGGGGCAGCCAGGCGTCATGGTCGTCGGGCCCGACCGGGCGGATTTCCACGGGTAATCGGCGGCTCATGACGCATCTCCTCGACAAGCACAGACGCGCCTAGCTTAGTGGCAAGCACCCGTCCCGGTCAGCTCTCCGCACAGGTCTTCGCCGAACAGGGTTTCGACCGTTGCTGGGTCCAGGCCCGCGCCCAGCAGGGCGAACAGCTTGGCCAGGGCGGCTTCGCGGGTCATGCCGCCACCGCTGATCACGCCGCAGGCGGCCAACTGGCTGCCGGCAGCGTAGGTGGCGAAATCCACCCGGCCTTCCGGGCACTGGCTGATGGCAGCGAGGACCACACCGCGTGTGTGGGCCTGGCTCAGGACCTCGATCAGCGCGGCGTTATCTGCCGGGCCCGTGCCACTGCCGTAGCACTCCAGCAGCAAGGCCTGCAGCCCGGTGTCCAGCAGGGCCTGCACATGCTCGGCGCGCAGACCGGGGTACAGGGGAAGGCAAGCCAGGTTCACTTCCCGGCGCGGGATACGGTAATCGGGTGCCGGCGGGGACAGGAATCGAGGATGCGCGACGGGGCGCAGGGTCTCGGCAAAGGCGTCGAACTGCTCACTGCTGCGCTTGGTCACCCGCGTGCCCTGCAGCAGATGGCCATGGAAGAACAGATGCACGCCCGGAGCGGCACCCTCCGCCAGATGCCGCAAGGCGCCGAACAGATTGTCCCAGGCGTCGCTCCCGGGCACGCTGGCGGGCAGCATGGAGCCGGTCAGCACGACCGGAACGGGCAGGCCAAGCAACAGAAAGCTCAGGGCGGCGGCGCTGTAGGCCAGCGTGTCGGTGCCGTGCAGCACCAGCACTGCCTGGAAAGCGTCCCGCTCGACGGCTTCGACAATGACGTCCCGCATGGCCAGCCAGTGGGCCTGACTCATGTTGGCGCTGTCGATGGGCGGGGCGAGTTCGCGGAAACGCCACTCCACAGGGGAGGCGTCCGGACGGCGGGCCGCTTCGGCCCGCAGGCGGGCTTCGAAGCCACCGGCGGGCACCAGACCGCCCGCACTGGCGTGCATGCCGATGGTGCCACCGGTGTAGAGAATCAGTGTGTGCATGTTCCTCCCAGGGGCATGATGGCCCTGGGAACAACTTAAACGCGCTGGGTGGCGGCGGCCAGTGCCTTGGCGGTGCGGTTTGCCTTGGAACTGGTGAAGGCCAGGCCGAGGAACGGCATGTAGCGGGCGGGGGGCTGGACGGCGGTGGTCATCGGGCGTGCGTTGGTGCGCATGTCAGGTACTCCTAGGTGGCGCTTTTGGCGCGTGTGGTCAGGAGTTGGGGCGCCCTGAGGGGGCGGCCTTGTCTGCATGACCATGACAAGTAATCGAGAGGCAGGTTGTGTCTGCGAACGCCCGAATCATAGGGCCTGCGACCGATCGTCGACCAATGCCTTTAATTGCTGTCCCATGCACAAACGGCATAACCTTGCTGTGACTTTTCCAGGCCCGCCGAACGGAACGAGGAATGGCATGAATCTGGAGACCAAGTGGCTGGAGGATTTTGTCGCGCTGGCCACCACGCGCAGCTTTTCCAAGGCTGCCGAGCGACGTTTCGTGACCCAGCCGGCCTTCAGCCGGCGAATTCGCAGTCTGGAAGAGACCGTCGGTCTGACGCTGGTCAACCGCAGCCATTCGCCGGTGGAACTCACCGAGGCGGGCCAGCTGTTTCTGGTCACCGCGCGCAACGTGGTTGAGCAGCTCGGCGAGGCGCTGCGTCATCTGCATCACCTGGAAGGCCAGCAGGGCGAGGTGCTGCAGGTGGCCGCCGCGCATTCCCTGGCGCTGGGCTTCTTTCCCCAGTGGGTGGCTGGGCTGCGCAACGACGGCATCCATTTCGCCTCGCGCCTGGTGGCCACCAACGTGGGCGAGGCGGTGCATGCGCTGCGTGAGGGCACCTGCGACCTGATGCTGGCGTTCCATGATCCGGATGCCGTGCTCCAGATGGACCCGGAAATCTTCCCTTCGCTGCACCTGGCCAACAGCGAGATCATCCCGGTGTGCGCCCCGGATGCCCGGGGCCGCCCGCTGTTCGACCTGAACGACAGCGCCAGCGTGCCGCTGCTCGCCTACAGCGCCGGGGCCTTCCTCGGCCGTTCGGTGGGCGCGCTGCTGCGCCAGCGCAACCTGCGCTACGTCACCGTCTACGAGACGGCGATGGCGGACAGCCTGAAGAGCATGGCGATGCAGGGCCTGGGCGTCGCCTGGGTGCCGCGCCTGAGCGTCGAGGCCGAGCTGGCGCGCGGCGAACTGGTGGAATGCGGCGACGCCAGCTGGCGCGTGCCGCTGGAGATCCGCCTGCACCGCTGCGCCCTGGTGCGCAAGGCCCAGGTGCGGCTGCTGTGGCGCAAGCTGATGGAGGCGGGCGCCGAGCCGGCGTAAGCGCGCCCGGGGAGGGTGGACAACATTGGCCACCAACGCGCCGCACCTGGCGGCGCGCTCGGTGGTTCGATAAAGCGCGAACCATCCTGCGCCCAGCCCACCGTAGGGTGGTCAACGTTTTCCATTGGCCACCAACGCGCCGGCACGGCGCGCCTGCGGCGCGTTGGTGGATCGGTGAAGCGCGATCCACCCTACGGTTACAGCGCAGCCGGCGCTGCGCTTTCCGCCTCGGGTGCACGGTTGACCTCAACCACCAGCGCCTGCCCGCGGCCACGCGGGTCGGAAGCCGGCAGCGGCCGGCCGTCGAGCACCTGCACCGCCTGCACGTCGCCCATCGGCCAGCCCTGCTCGGTCAGGATATAGCCCATCGCCCGCAGTTCCTGGGCGGCCGAGCCCTTGAGCGGCGAATGGGGGTCGAGAAAGATCGTGTCCCTGGGCAGCAACTGGTGATGCACGCGCTGCGCCTTCAGCGCCTCGGGCAGCGGCAGGCCATGGTCGTAAAGGTTGCTCAATACCTGGAACACGGTGGTGAAGATGCGCGAGCCGCCGGGCGTCCCCACCGCCAGCGTCACCTGGCTGTCGCGGGTCAGTATGGTCGGGCTCATCGACGACAGCATGCGCTTGCCGGCGTCGATGGCGTTGGCGTCGCTGCCGATCACCCCGAAGGCGTTGGCCACGCCGGGCTTGGCGCTGAAGTCGTCCATCTCGTTGTTGAGCAGGAAGCCCGCGCCTTCCACCACCAGCCCGTTACCGAAATCCAGGTTCAGGGTGTAGGTGTTGCTCACTGCGTTGCCGTCGGCATCGATGATGGAGAAGTGCGTGGTCTGCGGCGATTCCAGCCCCGGGCGTACCGCCTCGGTCGGCGAGATGCGCTGCGGATCGATCTCCGCCGCGCGGCGTTGCAGGTACTCGGGGGCGGTCAGTTGCGCGGTGGGCACGTCGAAATAGTCCGGATCGCCGAGATAGTCGGCGCGGTCGGCGAACACGCGCTTCTCGATTTCCGCCAGCAGGTGCACATAGCGCGCCGAGTTGAGAGGCACGCCGGCGAAGTCCTGTGCGCGCAGCGCCTTGATGCCGAGCAACTGCGCCAGCGCGATACCGCCAGAGCTGGGCGGCGGCGCGGTATACACCACCTGGCCCTGCCACTCGAAGCGCAGCGGCTCGCGCCAGATGGCGCGGTAGGCGTGCAGGTCGGTGGCGCTGATCAGCCCGTCGCTGCGCTGCATCTGCGCCACCAGCAGTTCGGCGGTGCGGCCACGGTAGAAATCCTCCGGCCCCCGGTCCGCAATGCGCTCCAGCGTCTGGGCCAGCTCTTCCTGGACGAAGCGTTTGCCAGCCTGCATGTCGCCGAAGTAGCGATCGAAATTGGTGCGCCCGGCGAAGAACTTCGCCGCTCCGTCGCGCTCCGCCACTTGCCGCTCGTCGACGATAAAGCCCTGGCGCGCCAGTACGATGGCCGGGGTCAGCAGCTCGGCCCACGGCAGGCTGCCGAAGCGGCGGTGCGCTTCCCACAGGCCCATCACCGTGCCGGGCACGCCGGCCGCCCGGGCGCCGACGGTGCTGAGATCCGCCACCACCTCGCCGCTCTCGTCCAGGTACATGTCGCGTCGGGCTCCCTGGGGCGCCATCTCGCGGTAGTCGAGGAAATAGCCCTGACCGTCCACCACCAGTGTCATGAAGCCGCCGCCACCGATGTTGCCGGCCTCCGGGTGGGTCACCGCCAGGGCGAAGCCGGTGGCCACGGCGGCGTCCACCGCGTTGCCGCCGCGCCGCAGCACCTGGGCGGCCACCTCGGCCGAGTGACGATCCGGCGCGGCCACCGCGGCGGCCTCCAGCCGGGCGGCCTGCAGCGGACTGATGGAAAACAGGCTCAGGCTGAGCAACAAAAAGGAAACGAGACGTGTCATGGGGATCTCCGGGTGACGAGGCGGCTCGGCAGAGTGTGGCAGCAAATGGCGGAGCAGGGGCCAACGAGCGATACACCTGCCGACAAGCCACAGGCGCGACAGCCGCGCCTTTCCGGTATAATGCCGCGCCTTCAAGCCAGCCGGCCCGCTGGTTTGCCCCGACATGACAAGCCACGCCCGAGCCGCGTGGCTTGTTGGTTTTTGAGCGCGCCGACCGGCGCACCGCAAAGAGGCACGAGGATGAGCGCACTGGTTGGCGTGATCATGGGTTCCAAGTCCGATTGGAGCACCCTGAGTCATACGGTGGAGATGCTGGAGAAGCTCGGTATTCCCCACGAGGTGAAGGTGGTGTCCGCGCACCGCACCCCGGATCTGCTGTTCCAGTACGCCGAACAGGCCGAGGAGCGCGGCATCGAAGTGATCATCGCCGGCGCCGGCGGCGCGGCCCACCTGCCGGGCATGTGCGCGGCCAAGACCCACCTGCCGGTGCTCGGCGTGCCGGTGCAGTCGTCGATGCTCTCGGGTGTGGATTCGCTGCTGTCCATCGTGCAGATGCCCGGTGGCATCCCGGTCGCCACCCTGGCCATCGGCAAGGCCGGCGCCATCAACGCTGCGCTGCTGGCGGCGAGCATCCTCGGCGGCAAGCACCCTCAGTACCATGCGGCCCTCAAGCAGTTCCGCGAGGAGCAGACCCGTACGGTGCTGGACAACCCGGACCCGCGTCAGGCGTAACGCAAAGGACACGACCATGAAAATCGGTGTAATCGGTGGCGGCCAGCTGGGTCGCATGCTGGCGCTGGCGGGCACGCCGCTGGACATGAACTTCGTCTTCCTCGACCCCGCGCCGGACGCCTGCGCCGCCGCGCTGGGCGAACACCTGCTGGCCGGCTACGACGATCCCGAGGCGCTGCGCCGCATGGCCGAGAGCGTCGACCTGGTGACCTTCGAGTTCGAGAACGTGCCGGCGGAAACCGTGGCGTTCCTGTCCCAGTACGTGCCGGTCTACCCGGTCGCCGAATCGTTGCGCATCGCCCGCGACCGCTGGTTCGAGAAGTCCCTGTTCAAGGAACTGGGCATTCCGACTCCCGAGTTCGCCGACATCCAGTCCCAGGCCGACCTGGACGCCGCCGTGGCCGCCATCGGCCTGCCGGCCGTGCTCAAGACCCGGACCCTGGGCTACGACGGCAAGGGCCAGAAGGTCCTGCGCCAGCCCGCCGACGTGAGCGGCGCCTTCGCGGAGCTGGGCAGCGTGCCCTGCATCCTCGAAGGCTTCGTGCCCTTCACCGGCGAGGTGTCGCTGGTGGCGGTGCGCGGTCGCGACGGGGAAACCCGCTTCTACCCGCTGTCCCACAACACCCACGTGGGCGGCGTGCTGAACCTGTCCATCGCCAGCACCGACCACCCGCTGCAGGCGCTGGCCGAGGACTACATCAGCCGCGTGCTGACCAGGCTCGACTACGTCGGCGTGCTGGCCTTCGAGTTCTTCGAGGTGGACGGCGGCCTGAAGGCCAACGAAATCGCCCCGCGTGTGCACAACTCCGGGCACTGGACCATCGAGGGCGCCGAGTGCAGCCAGTTCGAGAACCACCTGCGCGCCGTGGCCGGCCTGCCGCTGGGCTCGACCGCCAAGGTGGGCGAGAGCGCCATGCTCAACTTCCTGGGTTCGGTGCCGCCGACCGATGCAGTGCTGCGTATCGCCGACTGCCACCTGCACCACTACGGCAAGGCGTTCAAGGCGGGCCGCAAGGTCGGCCACGCCACCCTGCGCTGCCAGGACGCCGCCACCCTGCAGGCACGCATCGCCGAAGTGCAGGCGCTGATCGCCAGGGGCTGAGAACTGCCCCCTCTCCTCTGGGAGTGGATCTGGTGGGAGCGGACAAGTCCGCTCCCATAATCAGTGCAGTGCACCGCCGCGAACTGCCCGGCAGCCCAACGGTCCCAAGCAACGGAGTGGCAACCGCCACGCAACCCGTTGGGACGGAGGACTCATGGGCATCATCGGAACCATCATCATCGGCCTGATCGTCGGGCTGATCGCGCGCTTCCTCAAACCGGGCGATGACAGCATGGGCTGGATCATGACCATCCTGCTGGGCATCGGCGGCGCCCTGCTGGCCACCTACGGCGGCCAGGCGGTGGGCTTCTACGACGCTGGCGAGCCGGCCGGATTCATCGGCGCGGTGATTGGCGCGATCATCCTGCTGGTGATCTATGGCATGGTGACGCGCAAGCGAACCTGACCCTCACGCCGCTGTCTTTGTCGGGGTCGCGCGCGGCCCCGTCCTGTCCATGAGCCGAGTCGTCCATGCGAAATTTGTTCATTCCACTGCTGTTCACCGTTTCCCTGTCGCTGCACGCCGCGCCCGCCGAGCTGGACTGGCTGGAGCTGCTGCCGCCCGAGGATCTGGCGGCGCTGGAAGCCATGCCGGAAATCGAACACATCGGCGCCGAGGCCCAGGGCTTCAGCGACGGGGGCGGCTATCTGAAGCAGGCGCCCGGCCTGCCTGAAGTCATGTACTCCACCCGCACCGTCGCGGCCCTCGACAACCGGGAGATCCGCCTGGCCGGCTACCCGGTGCCGCTGGAAAGCGACGAACAGGGGCGTTTCGTCGAGTTCTTCCTGGTGCCCTATCCGGGCGCCTGCATCCACGTGCCGCCGCCGCCGCCCAACCAGATCGTGCTGGTGCGCTATCCGAAGGGCATCCGCATCGACGACATCTACGCGCCGCTGGAGGTCGACGGCCGCCTGCGCATCGAGGCGGCCAGCAACGCGGCGGCCGATGCCGCCTACGCGCTGGGCGCGGCGAAGGTCAGGGTGCTGGAGTAATCCTGCGCGAAAACTTTACCTGTCCGTCCGTCCAGCCTGTGTCCCGTCGCGCTTAGCCACTACCATGGCGGTCTTCGAGGATGAGGACACTCCATGACCGCAGATCAGTCCCTGACGCCCGGCTTCATGATCGTCCACGGCAACCGCCTGGACGCGCTGCGCGAGCTGGCAGTGGCCTGGATGGGGCGCTATCCGCTGCGCCCGCTGGAGAACGAAGTGGTGCTGGTGCACAGTAACGGCGTGGCGCAGTGGCTCAAGCAGGCGCTGGCCGAGGACCCGCGCGAGGACGGCGGCGGCTGCGGTATCGCTGCGGCCATCGACGTGCAGCTGCCGGCCGCCTTTCTCTGGCAGGCCTACCGCACGGTGCTCGGCCGCGAGGCGATTCCCCGCGTGTCGCTGCTCGACAAGGGCCCGCTGACCTGGCGCCTGATGCGCCTGCTGCCGGCGCTGCTGGAGCGCGACAGCTTCACTCCGCTGCGCCGCTTCCTCGCCGAGGACGACGACCTGCGCAAGCGCCACCAGTTGGCCGAGCGCCTGGCCGACCTGTTCGATCAGTACCAGGTGTACCGCGCCGACTGGCTGGAGGACTGGGCCGCCGGCCGCGACCAGCTGCGCAAGGCCAGCGGCCAGATCGTGGCGCTGACCGAGGAGCAGGGCTGGCAGGCCGAACTGTGGCGCGCGCTGCTCGCCGACGTGGGTGCCGAGGGCCTGGCGCAGAGCCGCGCCGGCGTGCACCGGCGCTTCCTCGCCCGGCTGCGCGAAGTGCACGAGGCGCCGCGCGGCCTGCCTCGCCGGGTCATCGTGTTCGGCATTTCCTCGCTGCCGGCCCAGGCGCTGGAAGCGCTCGGCGCGTTGGCGCGCTTCAGCCAGGTGCTGCTCTGCGTGCACAACCCCTGCCGCCATCACTGGGCGGACATCGTCGCCGACAAGGACCTGCTGCGCCATCAGTACCGCCGCCAGCAGCGGCGTCCCGACATGCCCGCCGACCTGCCGGCCGAGCTGCTGCACCAGCACGCCCAGCCGCTGCTGGCCGCCTGGGGCAAGCAGGGCCGCGACTACATCAACCTGCTGGACAGCTACGACAGCCCCGACGATTACCGCGCGCTGTTCCCCGCCCAGCGCATCGACCTGTTCAGCGAGGACGCGCCGGCCACGCTGCTCGGCCAGCTGCAGGACGACATCCTCGAACTGCGCCCGCTGGCCGAGACCCGCGAACGCTGGCCCGCGCTGGACCCGCAGCGGGACCGCTCGCTGCGTTTCCACATCGCCCACAGCCCGCAGCGCGAGGTGGAGATCCTCCACGACCAGTTGCTGGCACGCTTCAGCGCCGACCCCGGCCTGCATCCGCGCGACGTGATCGTCATGGTGCCGGACATCGACCGCTACACCCCGCACATCCAGGCGGTGTTCGGTCGGCTCGCTCGCGACGACGCACGCTTCATCCCCTTCACCCTGGCCGACCAGGGCCGGCGCGGCCGCGAGCCGCTGCTGATCGCCGTCGAGCATTTGCTCAACCTGCCGGACAGCCGTTTCGCGGTCAGCGAGATCCTCGACCTGCTGGACGTGCCGGCGCTGCGCGCGCGCTTGGGCATCGCCGAGGGCGACCTGCCGCAGCTGCACCGCTGGATCGAGGGCGCCGGCGTGCGCTGGGGGCTGGACGCCGCGCAGCGCCAGCGCTTCGGCGTGCCGGCGAATCTGGAGCAGAACAGCTGGCTGTTCGGCCTGCGTCGCATGCTGCTCGGCTACGCGGTGGGCGAGGGCGCGCCGCTGGACGGCATCGAGCCCTACGCCGAGATCGGCGGTCTGGATGCGGCGCTGCTCGGCCCGCTGGTCACCCTGGTCGAGCGCCTGCAGCTGGCCTGGCGGGAACTCTCCCGGCCGGCCACCGCGCCGCAGTGGGGCGAACGCCTGCGTGCGCTGCTGGAGGTGTTCCTGCGCCCGAGCGACGAGCAGGACGAGCTGCTGCTCAGCCAGTTGCTCCAGGCCCTGGAGGGCTGGCTGGAGCAGTGCCGCGAGGCCGGGCTGCACGAGGAACTGCCGCTCACCGTGGTGCGCGAGGCCTGGCTCGGCGCGCTGGACCAGCCCAGCCTCGGCCAGCGCTTCCTCAGCGGCGCGGTGAACTTCTGCACCCTGATGCCGATGCGCGCCATTCCGTTCCGCGCGGTCTGCCTGCTGGGCATGAACGACGGCGACTACCCGCGCACCCAGGCGCCACTGGACTTCGACCTGATGGGCGGCGACTACCGCCCCGGCGACCGCTCGCGTCGCGAGGACGACCGCTACCTGCTGCTCGAAGCTCTGCTCTCGGCGCGCGAGCAGCTGTACGTCAGCTGGATCGGCCGCAGCGTGCGCGACAACAGCGCGAAGCCGCCGTCGGTGCTGATCGGCCAGCTGCGCGACCACCTGGCCGCCGGCTGGCGGCTGGCCGGTCGGGAAGACGATGACGAAGCGCTGCTCGCGGCGCTGACCTGCGAACACCCGCTGCAGCCGTTCAACGCCGCCTATTTCGGCGCCGATGGCGAGCTGTTCAGCTACGCCGGCGAATGGCTGGCGCTGCACCAGGGTGAAGCGGGCAAGCAGCCGGAAGGCGACCTGCCGCCGTACCCGGTGGACGGCGCCCTCGAGCTGGAAACCCTGCAGGACTTCCTGCGCAACCCGCTGCGCCAGTTCCATCAGCTGCGCCTGAAGCTCCACCTGCGCGACGGCGACCCGCCGCCGCCGGATGCGGAGTGCTTCGAGCTGGACGGCCTGCAGCGTCACAGCCTGCGCGACGCGCTGCTGCGCGCGGCCCTCGATGAAGCCGACGCGCAGGCCGCCGGGCAGCGCCTGCACGAACAGGCGGCGCTGCTGCAGCGCAGCGGCCTGCTGCCGCTGTCCGGGTTCGGCGAGCTGCATGGCGCGGCGCTGCTGGAACCGCTGCCGGACCTGCTGGAGGCCCGCCGGCATCTGCTGACGCTGTGGCCCGAGGCGGTGGCCTCGCCCCAGGCGGTGGGCTTCCAGCACGGCGAGCTGTCGGTCGGCGGCTGGCTGCCCGGGTTGCGCCGCAATGCCCTGGGCGAACTGCTCAGCCTGCGCGTGCAGCCCGGCGCGCTGGGTCTGCAGCCGAAGAAGCGCAAATGGCACCACCTGATGCGCCCCTGGGTCGCCCACCTGCTGGCCAGCGCCTGCCGTGTGCCGCTGCACACCGTCCTGCTCGGCAGCGACGGCGGCCTGCGTCTGGCGCCGCTGCCGGCGCAGACGGCGGAGACTGCGCTGCGCGCGCTGCTGGACGCCTGGCTGCGCAACCTGCAGCAACCGCTGCCGCTGGCGCCAAAGACCGCCTGCGCCTACCTGCTGGAAGGCGCCGACGAGGCGGGCCGCAGCGCCTACGAAGGCGCCTTCCGGACGCCCGGCGAGCGCGACGAAAGCGCCGACCTGCGCCGCTACTTCGCCGACTACGACAGCCTGCTGGCGGTCGACGGCGCCCGCGATCTGTGGAACGCCCTGTACGGCCCGCTGGTGGCGGCCGACTGGCAGGCACTGGAGGTGCCGGCATGAGTGACAAACCCAATCTGGCACTGGACCTGCCCCTCACGGGCAGCCGGCTGATCGAGGCCAGCGCCGGCACCGGCAAGACCTTCA
Source organism: Pseudomonas flexibilis (assembly GCF_000806415.1). Taxonomy (NCBI): domain Bacteria; kingdom Pseudomonadati; phylum Pseudomonadota; class Gammaproteobacteria; order Pseudomonadales; family Pseudomonadaceae; genus Pseudomonas; species Pseudomonas flexibilis. The sequence continues at coordinate 498,102 of NZ_JTAK01000004.1, read as the reverse complement.
CCATCTCCGCGCTGTACGTGCGCCTGGTGCTCGGCCACGGCGGCGAGGCACGCGGCTTCGGTCGTGCACTGCTGCCGCCGGAAATCCTCGTGGTGACCTTCACCGAGGCGGCCACCCAGGAGCTGCGCGACCGCATCCGCACGCGCCTGGCGCAGAGCGCCCGGCATTTCCGGGGTGAACTGGCCGACCCGGACGAGCTGCTGGTCGCCCTGCGCAACGAATACCCGCCGGCCGACTGGCCGCGCTGCGCCCTGCGCCTGGACACCGCCGCGCAGTGGATGGACGAGGCCGCCGTGTCCACCATCCACAGCTGGTGCCAGCGCATGCTGCGCGAGCACGCCTTCGACAGCGGCAGCCTGTTCACCCAGACCCTGGAAGCCGACCAGAGCGACCTGCTGGCCGAGGTGGTGAACGACTTCTGGCGCGCACACTTCTACCCGCTGCGCGGCGCCGCGCTGGGCTGGGTGCACCAGCATTGGGGCAGCCCCGCCGCCCTGCGCCAGCGGGTGCGGCCGCTGCTCGGGCTGGGCCTCGGCGTGGCGCATGCCGATATCCGCGCGCTGATCGAAACCGCGCTGGCCGAACGCGGCCAACGCCTGGCCGCGCTCAAGGAGCCCTGGCTGCTGTGGGCCGAGGAGCTGCGCACCCTGCTGGATGACGCACGTGCCCGCAAAGCACTGGATGGCAGCAAGCTGAAGATCAACCTGTACACCGGCTGGTGTGAAAAGTTGCTGGCCTGGGCGGCCGACCCCGAGGCGGCACAGCTGGATATCGGCAAGGGCTTCGAGCGGCTGACCCCTGACGGCCTGGCCGACGCCTGGAAAGTCGGCACACCCTTCGACCACCCTTGCCTGCAGGCCATCGCCGAGCTGCCGGCGGCGCTCGCCACGCTGGCCGACCCGGACGACGCGCTGCTGCGCCATGCCGTGCAGTGGATCGAACAGCGCTTCGACCGGGAAAAGCGCCAGCGCGCGCAGATCGGTTTCGACGACATGCTCACCCGCCTGGACGCCGCGCTGGCCGGCGACAGCGGCCAGCGGCTGGCCGAGGTGATCCGCCGGCAGTTCCCCATGGCGCTGATCGACGAGTTCCAGGACACCGACCCGCTGCAGTACCGCATCTTCCAGCGCATCTACGGCATCGGCGAGGCGCGCGACGATTGCGCCATCCTGCTGATCGGCGACCCCAAGCAGGCGATCTACGCCTTCCGTGGCGCCGACATCTTCACCTACCTGAAGGCGCGCGCCGCCACCGAAGGCCGCCACCACAGCCTGGACACCAACTTCCGCTCCAGCACGGCGCTGGTCGAGGCAGTCAACGACCTGTTCCAGTTCGCCGAGCGGCAGCCGCTGGGCGCCTTCCTGTTCAAGAGCGAGGCGGGCAACCCGCTGCCGTTCCACCGCGTGAACGCGCGCGGCCGTGCGGAAACGCTGGAGATCGACGGTCAGGTCCAGCCGGCCATGACCCTCTGGCACCTGGCCGAATCGGCGCCGATCAGCGGCGACCGCTACCGGCGCGAACTGGCCGCCGCCAGCGCCACACAGATCACCCGGCTGCTCAACCTCGGCCTGGCCGGCCAGGCCGGTTTCCGGCGCGCCGACGGTACGTTGCAGCCGCTGTGCCCGGCGGACATCGCCGTGCTGGTGCGCGATGGCCGCGAAGCGCGGGCCATCCGCCAGCAGCTGGCGCGACGCGGGGTGCGCAGCGTGTACCTGTCGGACAAGAGCTCGGTGTTCGACAGCCAGGAGGCCGCCGACGTGCTGGCCTGGCTGCGCGCCTGCGCCGGGCCCGACGACGAGCGTCTGCTGCGCGCCGCGCTGGCCACCGTCACCCTCGGCCGCTCGCTGGCCGAGCTGCACGCGCTCACCGAGGACGAACTGGCCTGGGAAGCGCGCGTCATGCAGTTCCGCGGCTACCGCCAGCAATGGCGCCGGCAGGGCGTGCTGCCGATGCTGCGCCACCTGATGCAGGACTTCGCGCTGCCGCAGCGGCTGATGGCCGGCGACGACGGCGAGCGCGCGCTGACCAACCTGCTGCACCTGGCCGAGCTGCTGCAGCAGGCCGCCGGCGAGCTGGACGGCGAACAGGCGCTGATCCGCCACCTGGCCGAGCACCTGGACGGCCAGGGGCAGGGCGCCGAGGAGCAGATCCTGCGCCTGGAAAGCGATGACGCGCTGGTGCGCGTGGTGACCATCCACAAGTCCAAGGGCCTGGAATACCCGCTGGTGTTCCTGCCGTTCATCTGCTCGCACCGCCCGGTGGAGGGCGATCCGCCGCTGCGCTATCACGACGGGCAGGGCGAGCTGCAGGTCGCCCTGCGCCCGGACGCCGCCGCCGTGGACCGCGCCGACCGCGAACGCCTGGGCGAGGACCTGCGTCTGCTCTACGTGGCGCTGACCCGCGCCCGGCACGCCTGCTGGCTGGGGCTGGCCGAGCTTAAGCGCCGCCAGGGCAAGGAGTCCTGCCTGCACCGTTCGGCCATCGGCTACGTGCTGGCCGGCGGCGAGCCCTTCGAGCTGGCGCCCCGGCTGGCCGCGCTGCAGGCCGCCGGGTCCGAGATCCAGCTGGCCGCGCCGCCGTCGCCCAACGAGCAACGCTTCTTGCCGCCGGCCGCCGACAACGCCGCGCTGCAGGCGCGCCTGCCCAAACGGCGCGCCCTGGAACACTGGTGGATCGCCTCCTACAGCGCCCTGGCGCTGGCCGGCGACGATGCGGTCGAGCCGATCGAAGCCCCGGACAGTCCGGCCGCCCAGAAGATCCACGACGACGATGCGCAAAGCCGCGAATTCGCTGGCGCGGCCGAGGGCGCCGAGCTGCACCGTTTTCCGCGCGGTCCGCAGCCCGGCACCTTCCTGCACGGCTTGCTGGAATGGGCCGGCCGCGAGGGCTTCGCCGAGGCGCTGGACAACCCCGCCGCGCGGCGCGAAATGCTCGCCCGCCGCTGCCAGCTGCGCGGCTGGCAGCAGTGGATCGAGCCGCTGGACGCGTGGCTCGGGGACTACCTGCAGGTGCCGCTGACCGCCGGCGAGCGGCCGCTGCGCCTGGTCGACCTCGGCCACTACCAGGTGGAGATGGAGTTCTGGTTCTCCAGCCGCCAGGTGGACGTGCAGCGCCTCGATGCCCTGGTGTGCGCCCACACCCTCGACGGCGCGCCGCGCCCGGCGCTGGCGCCGAGCCGGCTGAACGGCCTGTTCAAGGGCTTCATCGACCTGGTGTTCGAGTTCGAGGGGCGCTACTACGTGGCCGACTACAAGTCCAACTGGCTGGGCGGCGACGCGCTGGCCTACCACGCCGAGGCCATGCGCCAGACCATGCTGGAGAAGCGCTATGACCTGCAGTACGTACTCTACCTGCTGGCCCTGCACCGCCAACTGAAGGCGCGCCTGCCCGACTACGACTACGAACGGCACATGGGCGGCGCGCTGTACCTGTTCCTGCGCGGCGGCGCCCATGGCGTGCATGCCGAACGGCCGCCGCGCGCGCTGATCGAGGCGCTGGATCGCCTGTTTGCCGGCCATGCGGAGGTCTGCCCATGAATCTCGATCTGTTGGCCCGGCAACTGCGCGACGAAGCCTATCCCCTGCTTTCCCAGGTGCTGAGCGAGCGCGATCAATTGATCGCCCAACTGGATCTCTGGGTGCGCCGGGGCTGGTTGCGGCCGCTGGACCGCGCCTTCGTCGGCTTCCTGCGCGAACGCGAGCCGCAGGCCTCGCCGCTGCTGTTGCTGGCCGCCGCGCTGGCCAGTCACCAGTTGGGTCAGGGTCATGTGTGCCTGGACCTGGCCGTCACCCTCGACGAGCCGGATTTCGCCCTGTCCCTGCCGCCCGAAGGGGAACAGGCCGGTGAAACGCGCCTGCCGTCGCAACTGCTCGCCGGCCTGGACCTGGCGCAGTGGCAGGCGGCGCTGGCCGCCAGCGCGCTGGTCGAAGTCTGGCAGGGCGGTGACCCGGCGCAGCAGGCCCGCCCGCTACTGCTGTGCGAAGGGCGCCTGTACCTGCGCCGCTACTGGAGCTACGAGCAGCGCGTGGCGCACAGCCTGCGCCAGCGATTGGCCGAGCCGCTGACCGTGCCCGACGACCTGCCCGCGCGGCTGGACGCGCTGTTCCCGGCCAGCGACGAGGCGCGGGTCGACTGGCAGAAGCTCGCTTGCGCGCTGGCGGTGCGTGGCCGCTTCACACTGATCACCGGCGGCCCCGGCACCGGCAAGACCACCACCGTGGTGCGCCTGCTGGCGCTGCTGCAGGCGCCCGCGGTGGCGAGCGGTCAGGTGCTGCGCATTCGCCTGGCCGCGCCGACCGGCAAGGCGGCGGCGCGGCTCACCGAATCCATCGGCCAGCAGGTGCGCACGCTGGCGGTGGACGCGGCGGTGCGCGCGGCCATTCCCCAGGAAGTGCTGACCCTGCACCGCCTGCTCGGCAGCCGCCCGGACACCCGCCAGTTCCGCCACCACGCCGGCAACCCGCTGGGGCTGGACGTGCTGGTGGTGGACGAGGCGTCGATGATCGACCTGGAAATGATGGCGCGCCTGCTCGACGCCCTGCCGGCCCATGCGCGGCTGATCCTGCTCGGCGACAAGGACCAGTTGGCCTCGGTGGAGGCCGGCGCGGTGCTCGGCGACCTGTGCCGCGACGCCGAGGCCGGTCATTACGATCCGCCCACCCGCGCCTGGCTGGAACAGCTGGCCGGCCGACCGCTGGACGAACCGGGACTGCTGCCGGGCGAAGCCGGTCGGCGTCCGCTGGCCCAGCAGACGGTGATGCTGCGCCACTCGCGGCGCTTCGGCGCCGACAGCGGCATCGGCCAGCTGGCGCGCCTGGTCAATCGCCAGGAGGCGGCGGACGCCCGCCGGTTGCTGGCGCAGGGCGCGCCGGACGTGCATGCCCTGCGCGGCGTGCCGGCCGGCCTGGCGCGGCTGATCAGCCAGGGCCACGGGGGCGCGGAGGGTTATGCGCATTACCTGCGCGAGCTGCAGGCCGGGCGCCCGCTGGACATGGAGCCGCTCAACGGCCCGGCTTGGCAGGACTGGGCGAACAGGGTGCTCGGCGCCTTCGACCGCTTCCGCCTGCTCTGCGCGCTGCGCAAGGGCGACTGGGGCGTGCAGGGCCTGAATCAGCGCGTGCAGGATGAGCTGCAGCGCCAGGGGCTGATCGATCCCGCCCACGAATGGTACGAGGGCCGCCCGGTGCTGGTGACCCGCAACGATTACGGGCTGGGCCTGATGAACGGCGACATCGGCATCGCCCTGCGTCTGCCCGGCGAGGACGGTGCGCCGCTGTTGCGGGTGGCCTTCCCGCGCAACGACGGCTCCGGCGGCGTGCGCTTCGTGCTGCCCAGCCGCCTCACCGCCGTGGAGACCGTGTTCGCCATGACCGTGCACAAGTCCCAGGGCTCGGAGTTCGCCCACACCGCGCTGGTGCTGCCGGACGCGCTGAACCCGGTGCTGACCAAGGAGCTGCTGTACACCGCCATCACCCGCGCCCGCGAACGGTTCACCCTGGTGGAACCGCGTGCCGGGGTGTTCGAGGCGGCGGTGCAGCGCCGCGTGCGGCGGGTCAGCGGGCTGGGGGTGGAACTTTAGGCGGGGGGCCGCGCCTAGCCGGCCGCACCTGGCGCGCGAGGGTGGATCGATGGAGCGCGATCCACCCTACGTGACTGTCGCCCATCGAGGATGGAGAGGGTTCCCGCCTGCAAGACGTAGGGTGGACAACGTCGTTCTTGTCCACCATCGCGCCGGCACGGCGCGCTTGTGGCGCGTGGGTGCATCGGTGGGACGCGATGTACCTGGCGCGCTGTCTCCGGTCAGGGGCGGGGGAAACTATGACCTGACGGTGAGGGTTTCCGCCTGCACGCGCGGCAGCGGCCGGGGCCGCCAGTCCAGCTCGGCGGCCGGCAGCGGGCGGCCGAACCAGTAGCCCTGGCCGAGGCCGCAGCCGTAGCGGGCGAGCAGCGCGGCCTGGGCGGGCGATTCGATGCCTTCGGCCACTACGGCCAGGCCCAGGCTGTGCGCCAGGGCGATGATCGCCCGGGTGATGGCGGCGTCATCCTCGTCGTCGGGCAGGCCGGCGATGAAGCCCTGGTCGATTTTCAGCTTGTCCACCGGCAGGCTCTTCAGGCGCAGCAGCGAGGAATAGCCGGTGCCGAAGTCGTCGATCGACAGGCGCACGCCGAGGTTGCTCAGCCGTCGCAACTGCTCGCAGGCCGCGTCCGGATCGTGCATCACCGCGCTCTCGGTGACTTCCAGCTCCAGGCAGCCGGAACGCAGCCCGGTCTCCGTCAGTACGCGGCGCACGTGCTCTTCCAGCTCGCCCCGGCTGAAGAGGCGGCTGGAAACGTTCACCGCGATGAAGTCGAGGTCGATGCCCGCATCCTGCCAGGCGCGCATCTGTCGGCAGGCGGCGCCGAGCACCCAGGTGTCGATGGCGGCGATCAGGCCGTTTTCCTCGGCCAGCGGAATGAAATCGCCGGGAGGAATCATTCCGCGGGACGGGTGTCGCCAGCGGACCAGTGTTTCCACCCCGCGCACCTGGCCACTTTTCAGGTCGAGAATCGGCTGGAAATTGAGCAGCAGGTGCTGGGCCTCGATGGCCTGGCGCAGTGCGGCGCCCAGCTCCATGCGCTGGCGTGCCTGCAGCGTCAGCTCCTGGGTGTAGAAGGCGTAGGTCTGCCGGCCGCTCTGCTTGGCCTTGAACAGCGCGGAGTCGGCATTGCGGATCAACTGGTCAAGCTGGGTGCCGTCCTCGGGGAACAGGGCGATGCCGATGCTGGTGGTCAGGAACAGCGTGGCGCCGGCGATCTGGAAGGGGGCATGCAGGCTTTGCAGCACGGCTTCGGCCAGCGCGGTCGCCCGCTGCGCGTCGCCACCGTCCTCGCAAAGCAGGGCGAATTCGTCGCCGCCCAGGCGCGCCACCGTCAGGCCCTTGCCAACCGCCGACAAACGCTCGGCCACCTTGCGCAGCACTTCGTCGCCGGTGCTGTGGCTGAGGCTCTCGTTGATGTCCTTGAACAGGTCCAGGTCCAGCAGCAGAACGCAGCCGCCCTGCTGGCTCTTCGCATTGCGCTCCAGGGCATGCTGCACGCGCTCGTTGAACAGCAGGCGATTGGGCAGGCCAGTCAGCGGGTCGTGGTGAGCCAGGTGGTCCAGCTCCTGCTGGGTCTGCTTCATCGCGCTGATGTCGGAGAAGATCGCCACGTAGTGGGTCAGTTCGCCGAACTCGTTGCGAATGGCGTGGATACGCTGCCATTGTGGAAAGATCTCGCCGTTCTTGCGGCGATTCCAGATCTCGCCGCTCCAGCTGCCATGGGCCTGCAGCTCGCCCCAGACGATGTTGTAGAAACTGCGGTCATGGCGGCCCGATTTGAACAGGCTCGGCGTGTTGCCCAGCACCTCGGCCTCGGTATAGCCGGTAATGCGCTCGAAGGCCCGGTTGACGTGGATGATGCGGTTCTGGGTGTTGGTGATCACCACCCCCTCGAGGGTGTTGTCGAACACGGCAGCCGATTGCCGCAGGCGGTTTTCATGCTGGCGGCGTACTTGCAGCTCATCGTCGAGCAGGCGGCGCTGCAGGCGCAGGAACAGGTACAGGAGCAGGGTGCTGATCGCGACGAAGATCAGACCCTTGTAGGTCTGCCAGGCGTAGTACTGCTCGCCGGGACCAAGCCAGCGCAGCAACAGCTGGTTGCTGAGGAAAACCCAGAGGGTGGAGCCCAGGGCATAGCCCACCGTCAACAGGAGGGCATTCGGGAACGCTTTCATCGTGAACTGCAAGCGCCGGCGGGAATAGGCGCGGCAGTATACGGAAGTTCACTCAGCGCGACGACTGGCCGAAGGTTACCGTCGGATTGATACCGGGCAACGAAACGGCGGGTCCCTGGCGCCAGAATGCCGCAAACATGCGGGAATCACCGTCTGTCGGAAACCTTCCAGCATGCGGAACGGTGAACCGGCTCGCCTTTTCCGCGGCAACATTGGCCATCGGTAGGCTTCAAAACCCGATTTTTTTCTGTCATAAAGGCCCGCACCTAACTTTTGTTGTGGTTTGTAACAGGTTCGATGCCTGGCCAACAGGAAGGCACAACAGGCAGGTGAAAGGCCGAGCGGTACCGTTGGGGACGGTCGGTCGCGAATATCGTCGGAACGCTGGGGGGAAAGGTGTTCCGACCGATGCGCTCGAAGACGGGCCAAAAACCCGGCTCGAAAAAACCAAAACTGGAGTAAGAACAAATGAAAAAAACTGCCGTGGCTGTAGCCGTCGCCGTCAGCGCCCTGGGCATGAGCCAGTTCGCTGCCGCTGATTTCGTCAAGGACAGCAAGCTGAGCCTGGACCTGCGTAACTACTACTTTGCTCAGGACACCGATGAGTTCAACGGTGCAGCAGGAGTTGAAGGCGGCCAGTGGGGCCAGGCCTTCATGCTGAACTACAAGTCCGGCTTCACTGAAGGCGCGATTGGTGTCGGTGTCGACCTGTTCGGTGCCGCTGCGTACAAGCTGGCTGACCACGGCGACCAGCAGGCCGCCATGCTGTTCGAGCGCTATAGCGCAGACGAGTCGGCCGAGCGCCTGAACAAGGGTGGTGCCACCCTGAAGGCCCGCGTCGGCAAGACCACTGGCTACCTCGGTGCCCTGCGTCCCGTTACTCCGGTCCTGGTCTCCAACGATGCACGCATGCTGCCGCAGCTGTTCGAAGGCGCGATGCTGACCAACCAGGATGTCGCTGGCCTGACCCTGACCGCAGCTCACCTGACCAAGGTGTCCATGCGTGACGAGGATCAGTGGACTGACAATAACGACCGCTTCGGTGGCGAGTTCTCGCTGCTGGGCGCCGACTACAAGGTAATGGACGGCCTGACCGCCCAGTACTACTTCGGCCAACTGCACAACACCTACAAGCAGCACTTCGCTGGCTTGAAGTACTCCGCAGCCGTGGGCGCCGGCAAGCTGGGCGCTGACCTGCGTTACTTCAACACCTCGGAAGATGGTGATGGCGATGGTCGTGCTAATCCCCGCAACGACAACAAGCTGTGGAGTGCATTGGTCAACTACTCCATCGCCGGCCACACCTTCGGTGTTGGCTACCAGGAACTGTCGGGTGATACCGGCTTCGGACAGCTGAGCAACAGCAACTACCTGATCTCCGAGCGCATGATCGGTAACGGCCTGATGGCTAACCAGGATGAGAAAGTCACCCTGGTCAGCTACGGCTTCGACTTTGGCACCGTGGGTGTCAAGGGCCTGAGCGCTAGCGTCCTGCACCAGATGGGCGACGGCGGCGTGCTGGAGCGCGATCACACCGAAACTGACGTTGTGGTGGGCTACACCATTCCGGAGGGTCAGTTCAAGGGTCTGGGCGCTCGTCTGATGCACGGCATGTACGACGGCGACGGCAAGACCGCCGACATCGACCAAACCCGCTTCATCGTGAACTACAGCATCCCGCTGATGTAATCACGGCTTCGCTGTAACCGAACCCCTGTCGTCCTTAGGCGGCAGGGGTTTTTGTTTGCCTGTGTCTCGCCCATGGTGATATGCACCGCTGGCACGCCCAACTGTGGGAGCGCAAAAAGCCGTGCGCCCGGGATGCGGTGCATTACCGATGTCTTTCCGATAGCACCTTGATATGCATCAATATGGCCGTGTGCCGCCACCGGCATCTTTGGTCTAACCCTGATGAGCAGTAGGAGCCGACCATGTTCAAACCCGTGATGCTGGCCTTGAGCCTGACTGTGAGCGCCAGCGCCTTTGCTGCGCCCAGCAACGAACCGATTCAGCCGATCCAGCCGGCCAAGGTGACCAACCAGGCCAAGGTGGAGCTGGGCAAGCAGCTGTTCTTCGACCCGCGCCTGTCCAAGTCGGGCTTCATTTCCTGCAACTCCTGCCACAACCTCTCCATGGGCGGCAGCGACAACCTGCCGTCCTCCATCGGTCACAACTGGCAGCAGGGCCCGATCAACTCGCCGACCGTGCTGAACTCCAGCCTGAACCTGGCGCAGTTCTGGGACGGTCGTGCGGCGGACCTGAAGGAGCAGGCCGGTGGCCCGATCGCCAACCCGATGGAAATGGGCTTCACCCATACCCTGGCGGTGGACGTGCTGCAATCCATCCCGCAGTACCGTGAATCCTTCAAGAAGGTCTACGGCAAGAACGCCATCGACATCGACCAGGTGACCGACGCCATCGCCGCCTTCGAAGAGACCCTGGTGACCCCGAACTCGCGCTTCGACCAGTGGCTCAAGGGCGACAAGAAGGCCCTGAACAAGGACGAACTGGCCGGCTACCAGCTGTTCAAGGACGTGGGCTGCACCGCCTGCCACAACGGTAGCGCCGTGGGCGGCAACTCCTTCCAGAAGATGGGTCTGGTCGAACCCTACGCCACCCAGAATCCGGCCGAGGGTGTTGCCGGCCTGACCGGCAACGATGCCGACCGCATGAAGTTCAAGGTGCCGACCCTGCGCAACGTCGAGCTGACCTACCCCTACTTCCACGACGGTGCCTACTGGAACCTGGAAGAAGCGGTCGACGTGATGGCCCGTCTGCAGTTGGGTCGCAAGCTGGAGCAGAAGCAGATCGCCCAGATCACCGCCTTCCTGAAGACCCTGACCGGCGAGCAGCCGAGCTTCGCGCTGCCGATCCTGCCGCCGTCCACCGCCAAGACCCCGCGTCCGCAGCCGTTCAACTGATCGGCCAGACGTGACGAAGAACCCCGGTGCCGCAAGGCCCCGGGGTTTTTTGCTGATAGTTCAGCCCTGCCCCTGCCGATACTGCAGCGCTTCGGCCAGGTGCGGGCGGCCGACGTGTTCGCTTTCCTCCAGGTCGGCCAGGGTGCGCGCCACCTTGAGCAGTCGGTGGGCCGAGCGCAGCGAGAGTCCCAGGCGTTCGCAGGCCTTTTCCAGCCAGAGGCGGTCTTCGTCCGCCAGCACGCAATGGCGGCGCAGCCCCGGCAGGTCGAGGAAGGCGTTCGCGCAACCCTGGCGGGCCTGCTGGCGCGCCCGCGCGCGGGCCACCTGGTCGGCCGCCTGCGGGGTGCTTTGCGGCGTGGTCTCCGTGGGGGCGAGCTGGGTGGTTTCGCGGGCCACCGTGACGTGCAGGTCGATGCGATCCAGCAACGGCCCCGACAGCTTGTTGCGGTAGCGCTGCACCTGTTCCGGCGTGCAGCGGCAACGCCCGCCGGCATCACCCAGGTAACCGCACGGACAGGGATTCATGGCGGCGACCAATTGGAAGCGCGCCGGAAAACGCAGCTTCTCCGTGGCGCGGGCAATGACGATCTCGCCGCTTTCCAGCGGCTCGCGCAGCACTTCCAGCACCTTGCGATCGAACTCGGGCAGCTCGTCGAGAAACAGCACGCCCTGGTGGGCGAGGGTGATCTCGCCGGGGCGCGGCCGGCTGCCGCCGCCCACCAGCGCGGGGCCGGAGGCGCTGTGGTGTGGATTGCGAAACGGACGCTGCGGCCAGTGGCTCAGCGGTGTATGGGCGGCCACCGAATGGATGGCGGCCACCTCCAGGGCTTCGGACTCCTCCAGCGGCGGCAGCAGCCCGGGCAGGCGGCTGGCCAGCAGCGTCTTGCCGGTGCCGGGCGGGCCGCTGAGCAGCAGGTTGTGGGCGCCAGACGCGGCCACCAGCAGGGCGCGCTTGGCGGCCAACTGGCCGTGCACGTCGGCGAGGTCCGGATAGGGTTGCGTCTGGCGCAGCAGCCCCTGGGCCTGGTAAGGCGCCAGCGGTTCCTGGCCGGTGAGGTGCGCGGCCAGCTGCAGCAGGTGCTCGACCGCATACACCTCGAGCCCCGAGGCCAGGCTGGCTTCCTCGGCGTTCTGCGCGGCGACGATCAGCTTGCGCCCCGCTGCGCGCGCGGCCAGCGCGGCCGGCAGCACGCCGCGTACCGGGCGCAGCTCGCCGGACAGCGCAAGCTCGCCCAGGCATTCGTAGTGGCAGAGGGGTTCGTTGGGCACCTGGCCGCTGGCGGCGAGAATGCCCAGGGCGATGGCCAGGTCGAAGCGGCCGCCATCCTTGGGCAGGTCCGCGGGCGCCAGGGACAGCGTGATGCGTCGCTGCGGGTACTCGAAGCCGCAGCAGAGCAGGGCGCTGCGCACGCGATCCTTGCTTTCGCGCACGCTGGTTTCCGGCAGGCCTACCAGGGTCAGCGAGGGCAGGCCGTTGGCCAGGTGGGCTTCCACGCTGACGGCAGGGGCCTCGACACCCACCAGCGCGCGGCTATGGACCAGGGCCAAAGACATGCATCACTCCTTGATTAACGGCACCCCGCATCCTTGCAGGGGGGATTGGGCGCTGCGTGCTCAGGCCTGCTCGGTGCGCTGCGCTTCCAGCTCCGCCACGCGGGCTTCGAGGGCTTCCAGGCGGGCGCGAGTACGGGCCAGCACGACCATCTGGCTGTCGAACTCGTCGCGACTGACCAGATCCAGCTTGCTGAAGGCGCTCTGCAGCAGGGCCTTGAGGCGAGATTCCAGCTCCGCGGGCGGCAGCGAGGTTTCGCCGATCAGGCGGGCAGCCTGGCTGCTGATGGCATCGAACAAGGCTTTGGGCGGCAGCATGGGCGGCTCCTGAGGGAAAGTCGGCGGGCAGTTTAGCGCAGAACGGCTGGCCGGGAATCTTGCAGCCGCGGCCACGGGCCGGGCACCGCTCCGACCAAAGCCTAGGGCCGTGCACGTAAAAGACGCACCGGGCCGGGCTGCCGTGCTCCATCCTGGTGCGTCGCCGCCGGTCGGCAGCCCGCGCCCATCGCTGCGGCCCGCGTGGGCCGTGGCTTGCAGGCACCTGGCAAGCTTTTCGCTATATCCCAAGTGTCACGTGCACTGATGCAGAACCTGAGCCCGCCTTTCGACCGCAGCGCTCCAGGACAGAAGAAAACGACTGCGCCAGCGCCGGCGATGCGTTCCAAAGGCCAGACACTGAGCTTAGACTTGCCGTGGGGTTAAGTACTTCTGGGGCAAGTCCACCTAACGGGAGAAGTTTCATGAAACTAGTCACTGCCATCATCAAGCCGTTCAAACTGGACGACGTCCGCGAGTCGTTGTCCGACATCGGTGTTCAAGGCATCACCGTCACCGAGGTCAAGGGCTTCGGACGGCAGAAGGGCCACACCGAGCTGTACCGTGGCGCCGAATATGTCGTCGACTTCCTGCCCAAGGTGAAAATCGAAGTGGCCATCGACGATGACCAGCTCGACCGCGTCATCGAAGCCATCAGCAAGGCGGCCAATACCGGCAAGATCGGCGACGGCAAGATCTTCGTCGTGAACCTGGAGCAGGCCATTCGTATCCGTACCGGCGAAACCGGCACCGACGCGATCTAACGCCCCCTCCGACCCCACCCCGCCCCAGGAGTAACAACCATGACTCTGCGAAAAATCGCAGGGCTAGGCGCCCTGTTGTCTTTAGGTTTCTCAAGTCTGGCCATGGCCCAGGAGGAAACCGCCACCCTGAATGCCGGCGACACCGCCTGGATGCTGACCTCCACCGCCCTGGTGCTGTTCATGACCATCCCCGGCCTGGCGCTGTTCTACGCCGGCATGGTGCGCTCCAAGAACGTGCTCTCGGTGATGATGCAATGCTTCGCCATCACTGGTCTGATGAGCATCCTGTGGTTCGCCTACGGCTATAGCCTGGCCTTCAGCACGGAAGGCATGGAAGCTGGTGTGTTCAACATCAACTCCATCGTCGGCAGCCTGGACAACGCCTTCCTCAGCAACCTGACCAAGGACGCCCTGGTCGGCGCCTTCCCGGAAAGCGTATTCGTCACCTTCCAGATGACCTTCGCGATCATCACCCCGGCCCTGATCGTCGGTGCCTTCGCCGAGCGCATGAAGTTCTCCGCCATGCTGGTGTTCATGGCCGTGTGGTTCACCATCGTCTATGCCCCCATGGCCCACATGGTCTGGGGTGGCGACGGCGCCCTGCTGTGGGACGAAGGCGTGATCGACTTCGCCGGCGGCACCGTGGTGCACATCAACGCCGGTATCGCTGGCCTGGTGGCCTGCCTGGTGCTGGGCAAGCGCAAGGGCTTCCCGACCACCCCGATGGCCCCGCATCACCTGGGCTACACCCTGATGGGCGCCGCCATGCTGTGGATCGGCTGGTTCGGCTTCAACGCCGGTTCCGCCGCCGCCGCTGACGAAACCGCCGGCATGGCCATGCTGGTCACCCAGATCGCCACTGCCGCCGCTGCGCTGGCCTGGATGTTCGCCGAGTGGATCACCCACCGCAAACCCAGCGCCCTGGGCATCGCCTCCGGTGTGGTCGCGGGCCTGGTGGCCATCACCCCCGCCGCTGGCGCGGTCGGCCCGGTCGGCGCCCTGGTGATCGGTCTGGCTTCCGGTGTGATCTGCTTCTTCTGTGCCACCAGCCTCAAGCGCAAGCTGGGCTACGACGACTCGCTGGACGTCTTCGGCGTGCACTGTGTCGGCGGTATCGTCGGCGCGATCCTGGTCGGTGCCTTCGGCGCCCAGTCCCTGGGCGGCTTCGGCGAGATCGAGAGCATCGCCACCCAGCTGTGGATCCAGACCGAAAGCGTGCTGTTCACCGTCGTGTACACCGGTGTCCTGACCTACGTGATCCTCAAGGTGATCGATCTGGTCATGGGCCTGCGGGTGACGGAGGAAGAAGAGACCATCGGCCTCGACCTCAGCCTGCACAACGAGCGCGGCTACAACCTGTAAGCCGAGCGGTGCCCGGCCTTGCGCCGGGCACCCGGTGGGCCCCGCCTGCCGCCTTCCTCAAGCGCGCCTGACGCGCAACAGCAAGGAACAACACAATGGAAAGCAGTGCCCTGATACCCGTCCAGTACGGCTTCGATACCTTCTATTTCCTGATCTGCGGTGCCCTGGTGATGTGGATGGCGGCCGGTTTCGCCATGCTCGAATCGGGTCTGGTGCGTGCCAAGAACACCGCCGAGATCCTCACCAAGAACATCGTGCTGTATTCCGTGGCCTCCATCATGTACCTGCTGGTCGGCTACTACATCATGTACTCCAGCCCGGAAGGCGGCATCCTGCCGAGCCTGGGCTTTCTGATCGGCGACGAGAACGCCGTTGACGTGGTCGCCGCCGGCGGGGAAGACGCTCCCTACTATGCTGCCCGCGCCGACTTCTTCTTCCAGATCGTGTTCGCCGCCACCGCGATGTCGGTGGTGTCCGGCGCCGTGGCCGAGCGCATGAAGCTGTGGGCCTTCATCGCCTTCGCGGTGGTGATGACCGGCTTCATCTACCCGATCCAGGGCTTCTGGAAGTGGGGCGGCGGTTTCCTGGACGCCGCCGGCTTCTCCGACTTCGCCGGCTCCGGCCTGGTCCACATGGCCGGTGCCTCCGCTGCCCTGGCCGGTGTGCTGCTGCTGGGCGCCCGCAAGGGCAAGTACGGCCCCAATGGCCAGATCAACGCCATCCCCGGCGCCAACCTGCCGCTGGCTACGCTCGGCACCTTCATCCTGTGGATGGGCTGGTTCGGCTTCAACGGCGGCTCGCAGCTGAAGATGAGCACCATCGAAGATGCCAATGCCGTGGCCCAGGTGTTCGTCAACACCAACCTGGCCGCCGCCGGTGGCCTGGTGGCCGCGTTGATCACCGCGCGCCTGCTGTTTGGCAAGTCCGACCTGACCATGATCCTCAACGGGGCGCTGGCCGGCCTGGTGGCCATCACCGCCGAACCGCTGACCCCGAGCGCTGAGCAAGCCATGCTGATCGGTGCCGTGGGGGGTGTACTGGTGGTGTTCAGCATCCTCGGCCTGGACCGCCTGAAGATCGATGACCCGGTCGGCGCCATTTCCGTGCACGGCGTGGTCGGTATCTGGGGTTGCCTGATCGTGCCGGCCACCAACGCCGACGCCGCTTTCGGTGCGCAGTTGCTGGGCGTGGTGTGCATCTTCGCCTGGGTGTTCTTCGCCAGCCTGATCGTGTGGGCAATCATCAAGGCGGTGATGGGCCTGCGCGTCACCGAGGAAGAGGAATACGAGGGGGTGGACGTGGCTGAATGTGGCCTGGAGGCCTACCCGGAGTTCACCAGCACGCGCTGAGTCGTACTCTCTGACAAAGGGCGCCTTCGGGCGCCCTTTGTTTTTTCCGTCGCCACGCTAGAATGCGCGCCAAAATCGCCAGCCGGCACGCACAGGGTGCGTCAGCGAGCACGCGTGACTGCTGCTTTAGGCGAAGTCGAAATTTTTTTTGTCTGGGCTATAACTACCCGACTTCGAGCAAGACATGAGGTGAATATGAGCGACGAAGATCTCGAACAGGACGAACTGGAAACCACCGACGAGGAGGAAGGCGAGGAGCTGAGCGCCGCCGAGGAGATTGACGGCGACGATGACGTCGAGGCACCTGCCCCCACCAGCAAGAAGGTCAAGCAGGCGGTCGATCCTGAAGAGCTTCCCAGCGTGGAGGCCAAGCAGAAGGAGCGTGATGCGCTGGCCCGCGCCATGGAAGAATTCCTCGCGCGCGGTGGCCGGGTCCAGGAGATCGAGCCCAACGTCGTCGCCGATCCGCCCAAGAAGCCGGACAGCAAGTACGGCAGCCGCCCCATCTGAGTCGGTTCCGTGAATGAAAAAACCCACCGTGAGGTGGGTTTTTTCGTTTGACGCAGCAGCCTGGCGGCACGCCCATTGTTGGAAAATCGCTACGCGAGTTTTCCACCCTACAGACTGTCCTACATCCGGAGATCGTCGTCGCTGGGCGCCAGGCTGAGCTTCTGGCTGGTGACGCTCAGGTGCTCGCCGTCGGTTTCCGAACCCAGCTTGATCATCAGGCGCAGGTCGTTCGACGAGTCGGCATGGGCCAGCGCGTCCTGGTAGGTGATCTCGCCCTGGGTATACAGCTGGTAGAGCGCCTGGTCGAAGGTCTGCATGCCCTGCTCGGTGGAGCGCTTCATCAGCGACTTGAGCTCATGCACTTCACCCTTGCGAATCAGGTCGGCGGCCAGCGGCGTGTTGATCAGCACCTCGATCACCGCGCGGCGGCCTTTGCCGTCCGGGGTCGGCACCAACTGCTGGGCGACGATGGCGCGCAGGTTGAGCGATAGGTCCATCCACACCTGCTGCTGCCGGTCGGCGGGAAAGAAGTTGATGATGCGGTCCAGCGCCTGGTTGGCGTTGTTGGCGTGCAGGGTGGCCAGGCACAGGTGGCCGGTTTCGGCGAAGGCCACGGCGTAGTCCATGGTCTCGCGGGTGCGCACCTCGCCGATGAGGATCACGTCCGGCGCCTGGCGCAGGGTGTTCTTCAGTGCCACCTCGAAGGACTCGGTGTCGATGCCGACCTCGCGCTGGGTGACGATGCAGTTCTGGTGCTGGTGGATGTACTCGATCGGGTCTTCGATGGTGATGATGTGGCCGCTGGAGTTCTTGTTGCGGTGGCCGATCATCGCCGCCAGCGAAGTGGACTTGCCAGTGCCGGTGGCGCCGACGAACAGGATCAGGCCGCGCTTGGAGAGCGACAGCTTCTTCAGCACCTCGGGCAGCTTGAGGTCGTCCAGCGTTGGAATGTTGGTCTCGATACGGCGCAGCACCATGCCCACCAGATTGCGCTGGTAGAAGGCGCTGACCCGGAAACGGCCGATGCCGCGCGCGCTGATGGCGAAATTGCACTCGTGGTTCTCGGCGAACTCGCGGCGCTGCTGCTCGTTCATGGTGCCGAGCACGGTCTCGCGGGTCATTTCCGGGGACAGTGCGGTCTTGGTCACCGGCAGGATGCGCCCGTTGACCTTCATCGACGGCGGCACGCCGGCGGTGATGAACAGGTCGGAGCCGCCTTTTTCCACCATCAGGCGCAGCAGTTGTTCCATTTCCATGGGGATGATCCCTGTCGTTAAGAATTACGCGAGCGGGAGCTGCGTCGGGCCGTGGGAGCGGACTCGTCCGCGGGCTTTTCGGCGGCCGGCCAGGCTGCAGGCCGTGGCCAGAAGCTCGCGAATGAATTCGCTCCCAAGGAATCGCGCCGCCGCTGGCTCAGAAATGCTCGGGCGACTTGGCCTTCTCGCGGGCACTGTCGCGGCTGATCATGCCCTTGGCCAGCAGGTTCTTCAGGCAGGCGTCGAGGGTCTGCATGCCCTGCGCGCCGCCGGTCTGGATCGCCGAGTACATCTGCGCCACCTTGTCCTCGCGGATCAGGTTACGGATCGCCGGGGTGCCGATCATGATCTCGTGGGCCGCCACCCGGCCGCCGCCGATCTTCTTCAGCAGGGTCTGCGAGACCACCGCCTGCAGCGACTCGGAGAGCATCGAGCGGACCATGGATTTCTCCTCGGCCGGGAACACGTCGACGATACGGTCGATGGTCTTGGCCGCCGAGGTGGTGTGCAGGGTGCCGAACACCAGGTGACCGGTTTCCGCGGCGGTCAGCGCCAGGCGGATGGTTTCCAGGTCGCGCATTTCGCCGACCAGGATGATGTCCGGGTCCTCACGCAGCGCCGAACGCAGCGCTTCGTTGAAGCCGAGGGTGTCGCGGTGCACCTCGCGCTGGTTGACCAGGCACTTCTTGGATTCATGGACGAATTCGATAGGGTCCTCGACGGTGAGGATGTGCTGGTATTTGTTGCTGTTGATGTAGTCGAGCATCGCCGCCAGGGTGGTCGACTTACCCGAACCGGTGGGGCCGGTGACCAGCACCAGCCCGCGCGGCACGTCGGCGATCTTCTTGAAGATCTCGCCCATGGCCAGGTCTTCCATGGTCAGCACCTTGGACGGAATGGTGCGGAACACCGCGCCGGGGCCACGGTTCTGGTTGAAGGCGTTGACCCGGAAGCGCGCCACGCCGGGGACTTCGAAGGAGAAGTCGGTTTCCAGGAACTCCTCGTAATCCTTGCGCTGCTTGTCGTTCATGATGTCGTAGATCAGCGCGTGCACCTGCTTGTGGTCCATGGCCGGCAGGTTGATGCGCCGGACATCGCCGTCCACGCGGATCATCGGCGGCAAACCGGACGACAGGTGCAGGTCCGACGCGCCCTGTTTGGCGCTGAAGGCGAGCAGCTCGGTAATATCCATGGGACTCCCCAATCACAGGCAAGCGGGTAGAATGCCAAGCCTCCGGGGCCCGGCTCAGAGCGCCAGTAATGTCGACGATAGAAGAGAAGATTGCAAAGGTCCGCGCGCGGATCCGTGAGGCGGCGCAAGGGGTCGGGCGCGACCCGGCCGGCATCGGTCTGCTGGCGGTGAGCAAGACCCAGCCGGCCGAGGCGATCCGCGCCGCATACGCCTGCGGCCAGTGCGATTTCGGCGAGAACTACCTGCAGGAAGCCCTGGGCAAGCAGCAGGCGCTGGCCGATCTGCCGCTGTGCTGGCATTTCATCGGCCCCATCCAGTCGAACAAGACCAAGGCCATCGCCGAGCATTTCGCCTGGGTGCATTCGGTGGATCGCCTGAAGATCGCCCAGCGCCTGTCCGAACAGCGTCCGGCCGGGCTGCCGGCGCTGAATATCTGCCTGCAGGTCAATGTCAGCGGCGAGGACAGCAAGTCGGGCTGCGCGCCGGAGGAGCTGCCGGCGCTGGCCGCCGCCGTGGCGGCCTTGCCGAACCTGCGTCTGCGTGGACTGATGACCATCCCCGAACCGACTGACGATCCCGCCGAGCAGCGCGCCGCCTTCGCCCGCCTGCGCGAACTGCAGGCCCGGCTACCTTATGAGCTCGATACCCTGTCCATGGGCATGAGCCACGACCTCGAATCCGCCATCGCCGAAGGCGCCACCTGGGTGCGCATCGGCACGGCGCTGTTCGGCGCGCGCGACTATTCCGCCGCGCGCCCCTCCTGAAGGAATCCGTTATGAACCAACCTCGAATCGCCTTCATCGGCGCCGGCAACATGGCCGCCAGCCTGATCGGCGGCCTGCGCGCCCAGGGCGTGCCCGCCGAACGCATCCGCGCCAGCGATCCCAGCGCCGAACAGCGCGCCCGTCTGGGCGCCGAGCACGGTATCTTCCTGTGCGCCGACAACGCCGAGGCGGTGGCTGGCGCTGACGTGGTGGTGCTGGCGGTCAAGCCGCAGGTCATGAAAGCCGTGTGCCAGGCGCTGGCGCCCAGCCTGACCGGCAGTCCTTTGATCGTTTCCATCGCCGCGGGCATTCCCTGCGCCAGCCTCGAACAGTGGCTGGGCGATCGACCGATCGTGCGCTGCATGCCCAACACGCCGGCGCTGCTGCGCCAGGGCGTCAGTGGGCTGTTCGCCAATGCGCAGGTCAGCGCGGCGCAGCGCGCCCAGGCCGAGCAACTGCTGTCGGCGGTCGGCGTGGCCCTGTGGCTGGATGAAGAGAAGCTGATCGACGCAGTCACCGCCGTGTCCGGCAGCGGCCCGGCCTACTTCTTCCTGCTCATCGAGGCGATGACCGCCGCCGGCGAGCAGCTTGGTCTGCCACGCGAAACCGCCGCGCAGCTGACCCTGCAGACCGCGCTTGGCGCGGCGCGCATGGCCACTGAAAGCGATGTGGACGCCGCCGAACTGCGTCGCCGGGTCACCTCGCCGAACGGCACCACCGAAGCAGCCATCAAGGCTTTCCAGGCCGGTGGTTTCGAATCCCTCGTGCAACAGGCATTGAACGCCGCCGCCGCTCGTTCCGCCGAGCTGGCCGAACAACTGGGTCAATAAGGAGCTGTTGATGAACGGTCTTTCCACCGCCGCCGTGTATGTGATTCAAACCCTCGGCAGCCTGTACCTGCTGATCGTGCTGCTGCGCTTCGTGCTGCAGCTGGTGCGCGCCGACTTCTACAACCCGCTCAGCCAGTTCATCGTGCGCGCCACCTCGCCGCTCTTGATGCCGCTGCGCCGGGTGATTCCCGGGTTCGGCGGCATCGACCTGGCCTCGCTGGTGCTGGCGATCCTCGTGCAGCTGCTGCTGATGATCGTCACCCTGGCCCTGCTGGGCTTCGGCTTCGGCGGCAACCTGCTGCAACTGCTGGTCTGGTCGCTGATCGGCGTCACCTCGTTGTTCCTGAAGATCTTCTTCTTCGCCCTGATCGTCAGCGTGATCCTTTCCTGGGTCGCCCCGGGCAGCCACAACCCGGCCGCGCAGCTGGTGCATCAGATCTGCGAACCGCTGCTGGCGCCCATCCGCCGCTTCCTGCCCAACCTGGGCGGCCTGGACATCTCGCCGATCTTCGCCTTCATCGCCCTCAACCTGCTGGACATGCTGGTGATCCGCAACCTGGCGGCCATGACCCACATGCCGCAGATCCTCAGCCCGTTCATGTAATGGACGGGTACCGCTGGGACGGCGAGGACCTGGTCCTCGCTGTCCATCTGCAGCCCAAGGCCAGCAAGGACGAATTCGCCGGCCTGCATGGTGATCGCCTGAAGATCCGCCTCACCGCCCCGCCGGTGGAAGGCAAGGCCAACGCCCACCTCATGGCCTTCCTGGCCAAGGCCTTCGGCGTGCCGAAGAACCAGGTCAGTCTGGAAAGCGGCGAGCTGAACCGCCAGAAGCGCGTGCGCATCGCGAGGCCGCAGCGGTTCCCGGAGGGGCTGCAGATCACCCGGGGTTGATCGACAGCCGTCACGGTGTGCGCCAGTCGCTGGACGCCCCGCCCGGCTGGCCAATAATGCACGGCATGCCTCTTCGCATAAGGACATGCCGCCATGAGCCTGGACCGCCTCGGCCAGCAGATCGATGCCTCCGTGCAATGGAAGCGGGCGTTGACCGCCGTACTGGTGCGCTATCGCAGCTGGCTGGCCGCCAACCGAATGGCCACGCCGGCGCTGGAGGCGCGCCTGGAGCGCGCCTTGCGTCAGCTGCGCAGTGAACAACTGACGCTGGCCTTCGTCGGCGAGTTCTCGCGGGGCAAGACCGAGCTGATCAACGCCCTGTTCTTTGCCGGTTGTGGCCGGCGCATCCTGCCCTCGCAGCCCGGGCGCACCACCATGTGTCCCACCGAGCTGTTCTTCGATGCACGGGCGGCACGTCCGTACCTGCGCCTGCTGCCCATCGAGACCCGCCTGGAAGAGGTCTCGCTGGCCGAGCTGCGCCAGCGGCCGGCGGCCTGGGTGACCTTCAACCTGGATGCGCAGGAACCCGCCGCCATGGCCGACGCCTTCGCCGAGGTGGCGCGGGTCAAGTCGGTTTCCCGCGAGCAGGCGCTGCGCCTGGGCTTCGACCCCGCCACCCTGGAGCCGAGCGGGGAAGAGGAGCGCGTGCGCGTCCCGGCCTGGCGGCACGCGCTGGCCAGCGTCGACCATCCGCTGCTGCGCAAGGGGCTGCGCATCCTCGATACCCCCGGGCTGAACGCTCTGGGCAGCGAGCCCGAGCTCACCTTGTCGATGTTGCCGGAGGCCCAGGTGGTGTTCTTTCTGCTGGCGGCCGATAGCGGCGTGACGGCCAGCGACCTGGCCATCTGGGACGGCCATGTGCGTGGCCTGGACCGCATCGGCCCGCGCCGTCTGTATGCGCTGCTCAACAAGATCGACGTGCTGGAGGACGAGCTGCTCGCGCCCGAGGAAATCGCCGCCAATCAGGAGCGGGTGCGCCGCGACAGTGCGGAGCAACTGGGGCTGGGCGTCGAGCAGGTGGTGCCCCTGTCCGCCCGCCAGGGACTGTTGGCCCGGGTGCGCAACGATGCCCGTTTGCTGGCGCGCAGCCGCTTTGCCGAACTGGAGTCGCTGCTGGGCGAGCGCCTGGTTGCCGACCGGGGGCGGCTGGTCGACGAGCAGGTGGTGGCGCCGCTGCGCGAGATGCTGGTGACCAGCGAGGCGCTGCTGGCGCAGCGCATTGCACGGGTGGCTGACCAGCAGCGGCAGCTGGCGGCGCAGGAGCGTGACCAGGACGCGGTGCTCGCCGAGCTGGGTGAGCGGGCGCGCGCCGAGCATGCCGAACACCACAAGGGGCTGATTGCCCTGCGCGGTCAGCAGAACCTGTTGCGCCGGCAGGCCGAGCTGTTGCGTCAGGCCATCGGTCCCGAGCGGCTGGAGCAGCATCTGCTGGCGGTGCGCGAGCGCCTGTTGGGCAGCTGGACGACACTGGGCATCAACCAGGGCATCGTGGGCTTCTTCAGCCTGCTGGAGTCCGACCTGGACCACCTGCGCAACGAGGCTGCCATGGCGGACCGCACCGTGGCGGCCATCTATCGCCGGCATAACGAGGCGTACCCGCTGATGGCGGTGGATGCGCCGCGTCTGGAACTGGAGGCCTTTGCCCGTGAGCTGCAGCAACTGCGGCTGCGGGCCGACCATTTTCGCCTGCGGCCCAGCACGCTGTTGACCGAGCAGCACCGTCTGACCCGTCGCTTCCTGGGCACACTGGCGCAGTCGGTGGTCGATCTGCACCGGCGCCTGCGAGGCGCCATCGAGCGCTGGGAAGCCGAGGTGCTGTTGCCGCTGCTGCAGTTCAATCAGGAGCGCAAGCAGCTGCTCGAACAACAGCTGCTGGAAATGCGCGCCCTGGCCCAGGCCAGCCGTCAGGCCCGCACGCGCGGGCAGATGCTGGGTCGCTATGCCGAGCAACTGGCGCAGCAGCGGGAGGAGGTCGAGGAGCTGTTGCGCTCCCTGCAGCGCTGCGCGCCGGCGCCGCAGTACGGCAATGTCGTCCAGCTGCCGTTGGCGCGCTGAGGGCGCAACGTGCGCGCCGATGGGTTAGGCTGAGCCCGATCCATTCCGTCAGGGGGCACGCCCATGCGCTATCACGACACCCACAGCAAGGTCATCGGTTATCTGCTCTGGATCTTTGGCTTCCTCGGCTCGCACCGCTTCTATTACGGCAAGCCGATCACCGGGACGATCTGGTTCTTCACCCTTGGCCTGCTGTTCGTCGGCTGGATCATCGACCTGTTCCTGATCCCTTCGATGGATCGCCAGGCGGACCTGCGCTTCAACTCCGGGCGGCTGGACTACAACATCGCCTGGATCCTGCTGACCTTCCTCGGCGTGTTCGGCGTGCACCGGATGTACCAGGGCAAGTGGATCACCGGCCTGCTCTATCTGCTGACCGGTGGCTTTTTCCTGATTGGGGTGCTCTACGACTTCTGGACACTGAACCAGCAGATTTCCGAACGCAATCGGCTGTGGGGCTGAAACCCAACGCCCGTACTGTGGGAGCGGTCTTGTCCGCGAGCTTCCAGGTGTGGCCTGAAAGCTCGCGAATGAATTCGCTCCCACAGGGGGGGCACCTGACTCAACCCTGGTAGCTGATCCGCCCGTCCATCAGGGTGTAGCGCACCTTGCCGGGCAGGCAGTGGCCGAGGAACGGGCAGTTTTGCCCCTTGGAGTACCAGCTTTCACCGGCCAGCGTGCTGCTGGCCGGATCGAACAGCAGCAGGTCGGCCGGGGCGCCCACAGCCAGGCGGCCGGCGGGCAGCTGCAGCGCCCGCGCCGGGCCCCAGCTCAGGCGATCCAGCAGGGTCGGCAGATCCAGCAGGCCGTCCTCCACCAGCGTCATGGCCAGCGGCAGCAGTAATTCCACGCTGCTGATGCCCGGCTCGGTGGCGGCGAAGGGCGCCAGCTTGGCGTCCAGATCGTGGGGCTGGTGATGACTGGCAATCGCCTGCACCACACCGCTTTTCACCGCCTCGCGCAGGGCGTCGCGGTCGGCGCGCGAGCGCAGCGGCGGCTGCACATGGTAGAGGCTGGAGAAGCCGGCCAGCGCCTCGTCGGTGAGGATCAGCTGGTACAGCGCCACGTCGGCGCTCACCGGCAGGCCGCGGGCCTGGGCCTGCGCGATCATTTCCACGCCCCGGGCACTGGTCAGCTGGGTGAAGTGCGCGCGCACGCCGGACTGTTCCACCAGCAGCAACTGGCGGGACAGGGCAACGGTTTCGGCGCTTTCCGGAATGCCGGCCAGGCCGAGGAAGCTGGCGGTCGGGCCTTCGTGGGCCAGGCCGCCTTCGGCCAGCGCGGCATCCTGGCTGTGCAGCACCAGGGTCAGGTCGAAGGTGGCGGCATATTCCATGGCCCGACGCAGGTTGCGGGTGTTGGGCATGTCGGTCAGGCCATCGCCGAAGGCCACGCAACCGGCGTCGCGCAGGGTGACCAGCTCGGCCAGCTGCTCGCCGCCCAGGCCCTTGGTCAGGGCGCCGATGGGGAACACCTTGGCGTGACCGGCTTCCTGGGCGCGCTCCAGCACCAGGTCGACCACCGCGGCGGTATCCATCACCGGGCGGGTCAGCGGCGGGCAGCACAGGCTGGTGACGCCCCCGGCGGCGGCGGCCAGGGTCTCGCTGGCGATGTTGCCCTTGCGACCGTAGCCCGGCTCGCGCAGGGCTACGGACAGGTCGACCAGGCCCGGCGCGGCGATCAGTCCGCTGGCATCCAGGGTCTGGCTGGCTGTGAAACCGGCCGGCGCCTCGCCGATGGCGACGATCTTGGTGGCATCCAGATAGAGGTCGGTGACCCGGTCCAGGCCGCTGGCCGGGTCGATGACGCGAGCACCGAGGATACGGGTGGAGGACATCAGTTCTGCTCCTCGGAAGCGGTTTCGGATTCGAGCTGGCGCTGGGCGGCCTGGCCGCTCATCGCCATGGACATGACCGCCATGCGGATGGCGATGCCGTAGGTGACCTGGTTGAGGATCACCGACTGGGCGCCGTCGGCCACGGCGGATTCGATTTCCACGCCGCGGTTGATCGGCCCCGGGTGCATGACGATGGCATCCGGCTTGGCCAGCGCCAGACGCTGGGTGCTCAGGCCGTACAGGCGGTAGAACTCGCCCTCGCTGGGCAGCAGGCCGCCCTGCATGCGCTCGCGCTGCAGGCGCAGCATGATCACCACGTCGACATCCTTCAGCCCTTCGCTCAGGCTGGTGAACACCCGTACGCCGTAGTTTTCCTCCAGGCCGATGGGCAACAGAGTGCGCGGGCCGATCACGCGGATGTCCTGACAGCCCAGGGCGCGCAGGGCGAGCATGTCGGAGCGCGCCACCCGCGAGTGCAGGATGTCGCCGACGATGGCCACCGAGAGGTTGGCGAAGTCGCCCTTGTGGCGGCGGATGGTCAGCATGTCGAGCATGCCCTGGGTCGGGTGCGCGTGGCGGCCATCGCCGCCGTTGATGATCGCCACCTCGGGGCAGACGTGTTCGGCGATGAAGTGCGCGGCACCGGAATCGGCATGGCGCACCACGAACATGTCGGCGGCCATGGCTTCCAGGTTGCGCAGGGTGTCGAACAGCGTCTCGCCCTTGCTGGTCGAGGAGGTGGAGACGTTCAGGGTGATGACGTCGGCCGACAGCCGCTGGGCAGCCAGTTCGAAGGTGGTGCGGGTGCGCGTGGAGTTCTCGAAGAACACGTTGCACACGGTGCGGCCGCGCAGCAGCGGGACCTTCTTCACCGCGCGGGCGCCGACTTCCAGGAAGGAATCGGCGGTGTCGAGGATCTCGGTGAGCAGCTCGCCGGACAGGCCGTCGAGGGACAGGAAATGGCGCAGCTGCCCAAGGTCATTGAGCTGCAGCGGGCGCTTGATAGCGGCGGTCGGCATCGTTCGGGGTCTCAGTGGGATGCAAGCATCTGTCGCTCGAGGACGAGCGGCGCGGGGCCGAGCAATTTTACGCGCTCATCGGGGGCCAGCGACAGGGTGGCGCCGAGCACATCCGCACGGATCGGCAGCTCGCGGGCGTCCAGGTCGAGCAGGCAGACCAGGGTCACGCTGGCCGGGCGGCCATAGTCGAACAGCTCGTTGAGCGCGGCGCGCACGGTGCGGCCGCTCATCAGCACGTCGTCGATCAGCACCAGGTGCTGGCCCTCTATCTCGAACGGCAGGTTGGAGGGGCCCACCTGGGGATGCAGGCCGGTGCGGCTGAAGTCGTCGCGGTAGAAGGACACGTTCAGCGCGCCCAGCGGGCCGGGTTCGCCGAGTTCGTCGAGCAGCGCCTGGGCGACCCACAGGCCGCCGGTCTGGATGCCGATGAAGCGGGGTTCGCTGATCTGCCGTGCGGCGAGGTGGGTGCGCAGATCGCGGGCCATGCGCGGCAGCAGTTCGGCGGGATTCGGAAGGGTCATGGTCGCTCCTTGAAGGCGGCCCGCAGGCCGAGAAGAGTTATCCCCGGGCTTCGAGCCAGCCTTCCAGCAGCAGGGCGGCGGCCAGGGCGTCCACCGGGCGATCCCGGTAGCCACCGCGTTGGCCCTCGCGCAGGCGCTGGCCCTTGGCCTCGAAGGTGGTCAGGCGTTCATCGTGGGTATGTACCGGCAGGTTGAAGCGGCCGTGCAGGCGGCGGGCGAACTTCTCGGCGCGTTCGCTCATGTCGCTGGGCGTGCCGTCCATGTTCAGCGGCAGGCCGACCACGATGGCATCGGGTTGCCATTCCTTGATCAGCGCCTCGACGCGCGTCCAGTCGGGCACGCCGTTCTGTGCCTTGAGTACGCAGAGTTCGCGGGCCTGGCCGGTGATGGCCTGGCCCACCGCCACGCCGATCTGCTTGGTGCCGTAATCGAAGCCCATGACCAGCCGCAGGTTCTCGCTCATGCGTGCCCCGCCTGGCTGCTCAGCAGGTTGAGGTCGACGCCCAGCGAGGCGGCCGCCGCAGCAAGACGCTGCTCGGCCGGCAGCTCGAACAGCAGGCGCGCGTCGCACGGGCAGTGCAGCCAGGCGTTCTCGGTGATCTCGGTCTCCAGCTGGCCGGCGTCCCAGCCAGCGTAGCCAAGGGTGATCAGGCTGCGGCGCGGGCCATGGCCATCGGCAATGGCGTAGAGCACATCCAGCGAGGTGGACAGCGCCAGTTCGCCCAGATCAAGGGTGGCCTGGTACTGCCAGCCGCTGTCGTGCAGCACGAAACCACGGTCGGTCTGCACCGGGCCGCCGCTGAATACCGGCTGCTCGTAACTGTCCGGTGCCGGGGGTTGTTCGGGGCGCAGCTGCTCGATGATATCGGCCAGCTCAAGGCCGCTGGGACGGTTGATGACCAGTCCCATGGCGCCATGCTCGTTGTGCTCGACCAGGTAGATCAGCGTCTGGGCGAAGTTCGGGTCGGCCAGATGCGGCATGGCGATCAGCAACTGATTCTTCAGGTAGGTATCGGTGGTGTTCATGGCCGTAAGTGTCGGCCTTCGCGGCAGGGGCGGCAAGCATGGCGAAAAGCGAAAAGGCATCGCGGCTGGAACCGCCCGCGAAAGCGGGCGTGGCGGAATGCCCTGCTGGGGGCGGGCTACTGGCTGGAGAGCCGATCGCCGCGTTCGAAGCGCCAGGTGCGGATGATCTCCAGGCGATCGAACTCGGCCAGATCGCCAGTGAAGGGTGCGTACGGGGCGGCCAGGTGGACGATGCGCATGGCGGCCTGGTCGAGCACTGGCTGGCCTGAGGATTCCAGCACCTGTACCTCGTACAGCGAGCCGTCGCGGCGGATCGACACCAGCAGGCGCAGGCTGCCGTACAGCTGCTGGCGGCGCGCCTCGTCGGGATAGTTGAGGTTGCCGATGCGTTCCACCTTGCGGCGCCACTCGTCCTTGTACCAGGCGCCCTTGTCGCGCATGGTCGAGGCGGCGTTCAGGCGGTGGATTTTCGGCCGCTTGGCGTAGCGTTGCTGTTCCAGCGCCAGATCGGCCTCCAGGCTGGCGATCTCGGCGGACAGCTGCGAGCTGTCGAATTCCGGTGCCGGGCGGCGCTGCTCGGTCTTCTGCAGTTCGGCCTGCACCGGGGTCTTCTCCCGCTGGGGCGCGCGCGTAGCCACGGCGGCCTTGGGCGCCTCGCGCGGCACTTCCGGCGGCGCGGCGGGCGGCGGAGTGACCTTGTTGATCTCGGTGTCCTGGAACGGCGCGATCTCGGTGGTCTTGGGCGCCGCCTTGTGTTCCAGCGTGCCGCTGCCCTGCTGGTTGTCCTGGGCAAGAAAGTCGGCCTGTTTCGGGGCCTCCTCGCTCTTGAAGGTGGACAGGGTGATTTCCAGCGATTTACTGACTTCGCTGGGCTTGGCCAGCGTGAAGCCCAGGCCGAAGATCAGCGCGACGTGCAGCGCCACCGCCAGGAACAGGGTGAAGCCCAGTCGGTCGGCGGGGCGAACTCGAGGCGGTTCGAGGGTGGGGGTGATGGCTGCGGTCATTGAGTAAGCGGCGCCGTGGAAACCCCGGAAGTCTGCCCAGTGATGGTCCAAAAGTCCATGAACCAGGCAGCGCTTCCGGTCAGTGGCCGTTGTCCGCTCAGCCGCGACCCAGACGGCTGGCGATGGCGTCCATCAGGCGCTCGCCGATGCGCGTGTCGTAGGCCGCGTCGATCTCGCGGATGCAGGTCGGGCTGGTCACGTTGATTTCTGTGAGGTAGTCGCCGATCACGTCCAGGCCGACGAACAGCAGGCCGCGCTTGCGCAGTTCGGGGCCGACCAGGGCGGCAATCTCGCGGTCGCGCTCGGTCAGCGGACGCGGTTCGCCTCGGCCGCCGGCGGCCAGATTGCCGCGCGTCTCGCCCTGCGCCGGGATGCGCGCCAGGCAATAGGGCACCGGCTCGCCGTCGATCATCAGGATGCGCTTGTCGCCATCCTTGATTTCGGGAATGTAGCGCTGCGCCATGATCTGCCGGCTGCCATGCTCGGTGAGCACCTCGAGGATCACCGACAGGTTCGGGTCGCCCTCGCGGTGCCGGAAGATCGAGGCGCCGCCCATCTCGTCCAGCGGTTTGAGGATGACGTCACGGTGCTCGCGGGCGAACTCTCGCAGAATGTCCGCGCGCCGGCTCACCAGGGTCGGCGGCGTGCATTGCGGGAACTGGGTGGCAAAGAACTTCTCGTTGCAGTCGCGCAGGCTGCGCGGGCTGTTGACCACCAGGCTGCCGGCTTTCTCGGCCAGTTCCAGCAGGTAGGTGGCGTACACGTATTCGCTGTTGAAGGGCGGGTCTTTGCGCATCAGGATCACATCGAGCTCGTTGAGCGCGATGTCCTGCTCGGCATCCAGTTCGTGCCAGCGTTGCGGGTCGTTGAACACGCGCAGTGGCCGCACCCGGGCGCGGGCCTGGCTGCCGCGCTGATACAGATCCTGCTGCTCCATGTAGAACAGCGTCCAGCCGCGCGACTGGGCAGCCAGCAACATGGCCAGGGAGCTGTCCTTCTTGAAGGTGATGGACGCGATGGGGTCCATGACGATCCCGAGACGAGTGCTCATTAGGGTTCCTCTGCAGCGTGACGGCCGGTCGCCAACGTGGTGACCGGCGCAAGGGCGTCAAGGGTGGCGCCGGAGTTGCCCTCGGTCAAGGTTGAATCCGCAGGGTGATCTGCTCTGTGGATTGCCGTCCGGGTCCTGTGCTACAAAGGCCGGCGGCAGGGTAGAAGCCCTGTCGTAGACCGGTCTCAGGCGCAGGCGAAGCGCAACGATAACGACTCACCGAGGCAATGGTAGGGCGATAATGGAACAGCATTCCGGCAGTTTGAAAGTGATGGTGATCGACGACTCGAAGACGATTCGCCGCACCGCGGAAACCCTGCTGAAGAAGGTCGGTTGCGAGGTCATCACCGCTGTGGACGGTTTTGATGCCCTGGCCAAGATTGCCGACACCCACCCGAACATCATCTTTGTCGACATCATGATGCCGCGTCTGGACGGCTATCAGACCTGTGCGCTGATCAAGAACAACAGCGCCTTCAAATCCACGCCGGTGATCATGCTCTCGTCCAAGGACGGCCTGTTCGACAAGGCGAAGGGGCGGATCGTCGGCTCGGATCAATACCTCACCAAACCGTTCAGCAAGGAAGAGTTGCTGGGTGCGATCAAGGCCCACGTGCCGGAGTTCGTGCCGAGTGAACAGGTATCCTGAGTCCTGCGACGGACCGTAGTTATTTCGTATGGGGAACACCATGGCTCGCATTCTGATTGTTGATGACTCTCCGACCGAGATGTACAAGCTGACCGAGATGCTCGAAAAGAATGGGCATCAGGTGCTCAAGGCCGAGAACGGCGCCGATGGCGTGGCCCTGGCCCGCCAGGAAAAGCCCGATGCCGTGCTGATGGACGTGGTCATGCCGGGACTCAATGGCTTCCAGGCCACCCGTCAACTGACCAAGGACGAGGAAACCAGTCACATTCCGGTGATCATCGTCACCACCAAGGATCAGGAAACCGATAAGGTCTGGGGCAAGCGCCAGGGTGCGCGCGACTACCTGACCAAGCCGGTGGACGAGGCAACCCTGCTCAAGACGCTGAACGCGGTGCTGGCCGGCTGACGCCGTCCGCACCGAACTCATCGACTCCCGGCACGGCAGGGCAGGCATGTCCGGACAACCGACTCCCTTCGATCTCCTTCTCGGCATCGATCAGCGCTGCCGTACGCTCGCGGCCGGCTTGCCGGCCCAGCAGGAAACCCAGCAGACCTGGAGTGGGATCGGTTTTCGCATGGGCGAGCGGTTGTTCGTCTCGCCCATGGGTGAGGTGGGGGAAATCCTGCACGAGCCGCGCCACACCCAGTTGCCCGGGGTGAAGCCCTGGGTCAGGGGAGTGGCCAACGTACGCGGGCGCCTGTTGCCGCTGATCGATCTGTGCGGTTTCTTCGGCGAGGAACTGAGCGCCCAGCGCAAGCAGCGCCGGGTGCTGGTGGTGGAGCATCAGGACGTGTTTTCCGGCCTGGTCGTGGATGAAGTGTTCGGCATGCAGCACTTCCCGGTCGAGACCTTCTCCGAGCAGGTGCCGCCCCTGGAAGCGGCCATCCAGCCCTTCATTTATGGCGTATTCAATCGCGCGCAGCCCTGGCTGGTGTTCAGTCCGCAGCGACTGGCGCAGCACGAGGACTTCCTCGACGTCGCGGTGTGACACGAATTTATTGGTGGGCCGGTATCCGGTCCGTTGGCTTCAAATGGGAATAGCGGTGGGTCCAGGCGGGGGCCATTCATGAAGAAAAACAACGCGGGAAATCTCTTTTCGGGCATGCGCAGCAGCTCGCTGATCGCCGGCCTGTTCGTCGGCCTGATCGTCTCCATCGTGCTGCTGTTCGCCAACTTCACCTACCTGAACGTGCAGTCTGGCTACGACACCGAGTACATCACCCACGCGGGTGAGCTGCGCGTGCTCTCCCAGCGTATCGCCAAGAACGCCACCGAAGCGGCGGCGGGCAAGGCCGAGGCGTTCGCCCTGCTCAAGGACGCCCGCAACGACTTCGATCGCCGCTGGGGCTACCTGACCAAGGGCAACCCGGACACCGGCCTGCCAATGGTGTCCTTCGAAGTCGCCCCGCAGATGGATGCGGTGGAAAAGGACTGGAACCGCCTGCGTCGCGACACCGACGTGATCCTGGCCAGCGAACAGACCGTATTGTCCTTGCACCAGGTGGCCGCCACCCTGTCGGAAACCATTCCGCAGCTGCAGGTCGAGTACGAGGAAGTGGTGGACATCCTGCTGCAGAGCGATGCGCCCGCCGCTCAAGTGTCGGTCGCCCAGCGGCAGTCGCTGCTGGCCGAACGGATCCTCGGTGCGGTCAACAAGGTGCTGGCCGGCGACGAGGACTCGGTACAGGCGGCCGACATGTTCGGTCGCGACGCCAGCCTGTTCGGCCGCGTGCTCAACGCCATGCTGGAAGGCAACCGTGCCATGGAGATCAGCCGGGTCTCCGAGCCGGAAGCCCGTGAGCGTCTGGCAGAGATCGCCGAGCTGTTCGAGTTCGTTTCCGGCTCGGTGGACGAGATCCTGGAAACCTCGCCCGAGCTGTTCCAGGTGCGGGAATCGGCCGGCAACATCTTCAGCATCTCGCAGACCCTGCTGGACAAGGCCTCCGACCTGGCCGCCGGCTTCGACGAACTCGCCAACGGTCGTTATCTGAACACCCTGGCCACCTACCTGCTGGGCGCCCTGGCGCTGGCGGCCGTGATCCTGATCGGCATGGTGATGGTGCAGGACACCCGCCGCCGCCTGCAGGAAACCGCCGAGAAGAACGAGCGTAACCAGACCGCCATTCTGCGACTGCTCGACGAAATTGCCGACCTGGCCGACGGTGACCTGACGGTGACCGCCACCGTGACCGAGGACTTCACCGGCGCCATCGCCGACTCGATCAACTTCTCCATCGACCAGATGCGTGATCTGGTGCGCGCGATCAACCAGACCGCCGTGCAGGTGTCCGCCGCCGCCCAGGAAACCCAGGCGACCGCCATGCACCTGGCCGAGGCGTCCGAACACCAAGCCCAGGAAATCGCCGGCGCATCGGCGGCCATCAACGAAATGGCCGTGTCCATTGACCAGGTGTCGGCGAACGCCGCCGAGTCCACCGCGGTGGCCGAGCGTTCCGTGGCCATCGCCAACAAGGGCAACGAGGTGGTGCACAACACCATCACCGGCATGGACAGCATCCGCGAGCAGATCCAGGACACCGCCAAGCGCATCAAGCGCCTGGGTGAATCGTCCCAGGAGATCGGCGACATCGTCAGCCTGATCAACGACATTGCCGACCAGACCAACATCCTCGCCCTGAACGCCGCCATCCAGGCCTCCATGGCCGGCGACGCCGGCCGCGGCTTCGCGGTGGTAGCCGACGAAGTACAGCGCTTGGCGGAGCGTTCCTCGGCGGCGACCAAGCAGATCGAAACGCTGGTGAAGGCGATCCAGACCGACACCAACGAAGCGGTGATCTCCATGGAGCAGACCACCTCCGAGGTGGTGCGCGGTGCACGCCTGGCCCAGGACGCCGGGGTGTCGCTGGAAGAGATCGAAAAGGTATCCAAGACCCTCGCCGCGCTGATCCAGAACATCTCCAACGCGGCGCGCCAGCAGGCCTCTTCCGCCGGCCATATCTCCAGCACCATGAACGTGATCCAGGAGATCACCTCGCAGACCTCCACCGGTACCACCGCCACGGCGCGCAGCATCGGCAACCTGGCCAAGCTGGCCAACGAGATGCGCAACTCGGTGTCCGGCTTCAAGCTGCCGGCGGCGCGCGACGAGGCCTGACAGGGGGCGGCGTTTCGCAAGGGACGCCGATCATGAGTCATGAGCGAGGGGCACGGCATGCAGCCAAGCGGCGTCTGGGCCTTGAAACCCCTGGCCGACATGACTACTGCGGAATTTCGCGCCTGGAGCGCGCTGATCGAGGAACGCACCGGTCAGGTGCTCGGCGAGCGGCGGCGCGTCTTCCTGCAGACCCGGCTTGGCCAGCGCATGCGCGAGCTGGGTCTGGAGGATTACCAGGCCTATCTGCGTCGGGTTGCCGAGGGGCCGCGAGGCGCCCTGGAATGGGCGACCCTGCTGGACCGACTGACCGTGCAGGAAACCCGCTTCTACCGTCATGCCCCTTCCTTCGCAGTGATGGAGGGGTATCTGAGCCGGCGCCTGCAGGAAGACAACGGACGGCCCTGGATGCTGTGGAGCGTGGGATGCGCCAGTGGCGAGGAAGCCTATTCGCTGGCCATCTCCGCAGCCGAAGTGCAGCGTCGCGCTGCCCGGCGAACGGAGTTCGGTGTGATCGCCACGGATATCAGCCAGGGCGCGTTGAACCAGGCCCGTGACGCGCGTTATGACGCGCGACGGCTGGAAGCGCTGGATACCGAACGCCGCGAGCGCTATCTGCGCAACGACGCGGATGGCTGGCGCGTGACACCGGAGCTGGCGGCGCGCGTGTGCTGCGCCCGGCTCAATGTGCTGGACCTGGACAAGGCGCCGTGGAGCGGCCTGGACGTGATTTTCTGTCAGAACCTGCTGATCTATTTCCGCCGCTGGCGGCGGCGCGACATCCTCAATGGCCTGGCCGAGCGCCTTGCCCCGGGTGGGCTGCTGGTGCTCGGTGTCGGCGAGATGACCGGCTGGCAGCATCCGGCGCTACAGCCGGTGGCCGATGAGCGGGTTCTGGCCTTTACCCGGATACGCGAATGACTGGAGTGGCTATGGGGGATCGGCACGACTATGTCGCCCTGGAATGGGTCAAGGGCGAAATCGCCGAGACGCTCAACCAGGCGCGCCAGGCCCTGGAAGCGTTCGTCGAGAACCGCGAGGACAGCACACGCCTGAGCTTCTGCCTGACCTATGTCCACCAGGTCCACGGCACCCTGCAGATGGTGGAGTTCTATGGTGCCGCCCTGCTCGCCGAGGAGATGGAGCGGCTGGCCCAGGCGCTGCTGGAGAACCGTGTCGCCGACCAGAGCGAGGCGCTGCAGATCCTCATGCAGGCCATCCTGCAGCTGCCGGTGTACCTGGATCGCGTGCACAGCACGCGCACCGATCTGCCGCTGCTGCTGTTGCCGCTGCTCAACGAACTGCGCAGTGCGCGCGGCGAGCAGCCCCTGCCGGAAACCAGCCTGTTCGCGCCGGACCTGTCCGCGCCGATTCCGGCCTTGTCGCGTGAGTCCCTGGCGCTGCTGAATACCCCCGAATTCCCCCAGTTGCTGCGCAAGCTGCGCCAGTTGCAGCAGGTGGCGATGGTGGGCCTGCTGCGCGGGCAGGAGTCGGCCAAGAATCTGGCCCAGCTGGAAAAGGTCTACCTGAAGCTCGCTGATCTGGGCCGCGAGTCGCCCCTGGAGCCGCTGTGGGAAATTGCCGCCGGCGTGGTCGAAGGGCTGGTCAGTGGCAGCGTGCCCTCCGGCCCCTCCGTGCATGTGCTGTTGCAGCAGCTGGACAAGGAGCTCAAGCGGCTGGTGAGCGAGGGGGCCGCCGGCTTCAACCATGCCGCGCCGCTGGAGCTGACCAAGAACCTGCTGTTCCACCTGGCCAAGGCGAGCTTCGAAACGCCGCGCATTGCCGAGCTGAAGGCCCGTTTCCGCCTCGACCAGGCGCTTCCGGGAGAAGCGGTGTCGGGTGCCGAGCGCGGCCAGCTGGTCGGCCCGGACCGCGGTGCGATCCGCTCGGTGGTGGCGGCCCTGTGCGAAGAGCTGGTGCGTATCAAGGACAGCCTGGACCTGTTCGTGCGCAGCGACCGGCAGAACCTGGCCGAGCTGAGCGGCCTGCAGGCACCTCTCAAGCAGATCGCCGACACCCTGGCGGTGCTGGGTTTCGCCCAGCCGCGCAAGGCCATCCTCGACCAGCTGAACACCGTGCAGCTGCTGCTCGACGGCGAAAAGACCGCCGATGATGGCGCGCTGATGGATATCGCCGGCGCGCTGCTGTATGTCGAGGCGACCCTGTCCGGCATCGCCGGCATGGATAACGACAGCCAGAGCGAGCAGAGCCGCCTGCCCACCACTGATGTGACGCAGATCCACCAGTTGGTGATCCGTGAGGCGCGTACCGGTCTCGAACAGGCCAAGGACGCCATCATCGAGTTCATCGCCTCGCAGTGGAACCACGAACATCTGGCCCGGGTCCCGGAGCTGCTCACCCAGGTGCGCGGCGGACTGGGCATGATTCCGCTGCAGCGCGCCGCCGAGTTGCTTGAAGCCTGCCGGCGTTACATCTGCGAGCGTCTGCTGGAGCCCCGTGCAGTGCCGGACTGGCAGCACCTGGATACCTTGGCCGACGCCATCACCGGCGTCGAGTACTACCTGGAACGCCTCAGCGAGGACCATGCCAGCCAGGGCGAAGTCATTCTCGACGTGGCCGAGGAAAGCCTGTGCAGCCTGGGCTATGCGCCCCGCGCGCTGCTGGCCGAGGAGGCTGCTGTTCCGGCCGAGCCGGTGCTGGACTGGCTGGCCGACGACATGCGCGAGCCGCAGATGGAACAGCCGCCTGTTGCCGCGCCGGCCACGCTGGCGGATTTCGTCGACGATCTGTTCGCCCCTGAGCAAGAGGCCGCGCCGCACACGCCCGCGCCGTCGATGTTCGAACTGCTGGAGCTGGATGCCGAGGGCCTGACGCCTCCGGCCGAACCGCTGGCCGCGAAACCCGAGCCTGGACCCGCGCCGGTGCTGACGGTGGCCGATGTGCTGGCCGCGCCGGTGCAGGCCATCAATCCGCCCGCCCAGGATGCTCCGCCCAGCCTCCTGCCGCCGCCTGCCGACGAGGAGCCGGTGGACGAAGAGCTGCTCGAGGTGTTCATCGAGGAAGCTGGCGAGGTGCTCGACACCATCAACCAGTTCCTGCCGCAATGGCGCGCCAACAACGACAACCGTGAAGCGCTGAGCGAAGTCCGGCGCGCCTTCCACACCCTCAAGGGCAGCGGTCGCATGGTGCGCGCGCTGATCATCGGCGAACTGGCCTGGGCGGTGGAGAACCTCTTCAATCGCCTGCTGGACCGCAGCATCGAGGCTGGTCCGGCGGTGCACGAGCTGGTCGGCGAGGTGGTGGGACTGCTGCCCGAGCTGGTCGACGAGTTCGCTGCCAAGGCGCAGCGTCAGCGCGATGATGTCGACCGCCTGGCTGCCGCAGCCCATGCGCTGTCCCGCGGCCAGCAGCCTGCGCCGTCCCTCCCTCGCGCGGTGGCGGTGGATGACGCCGCCGATGCCAGCGGCCTGGACCCGCAGTTACTGGATATCTTCCGCAACGAGGCGGAGAGCCACCTGGAGACGCTCGACCAGTTCCTGGCGGAGTGTGCGCAGATCCTGCCGCAGCCGGTCAACGACCGTCTGCAGCGGGCGCTGCATACCCTCAAGGGCAGCGCGCACATGGCCGGCATCCTGCCGATGGCCGAGGTCGCCATGCCGCTGGAGCGGCTGGTCAAGGAATTCCACAACCACCAGATTCCGGTCGATCGCGAACTGGCCGGGCTGCTCGCCCAGGCCCGCGAGCTGTTGCAGCAGG
This sequence comes from Pseudomonas flexibilis, assembly GCF_000806415.1. NCBI lineage: Bacteria > Pseudomonadati > Pseudomonadota > Gammaproteobacteria > Pseudomonadales > Pseudomonadaceae > Pseudomonas > Pseudomonas flexibilis. The sequence goes on along the minus strand of NZ_JTAK01000004.1, from coordinate 460,649 downwards.
GCCTGGCGCAGCTTGACAGCACGCCGCACGCGCCGCTGCCGGGCACCGAGGCGTTCCAGGTCGCCGTGCAGAGCCTGCAGAAGGAACGCCTGAACCAGGCCGAGGCCAAGCGCACCAGCAGCGAACCCCATGCGTCGGAGCTGCTCGGGCGGCATCTGGGCAACCACATCGACACCCTGCTGGACAGCGAGGAGCTGCTGGCCGGCTGGCGCGACCAGCCGCAGGCACCCAGCCCGCTGGGTGATCTGCGGGCCGCTGTGGAAGCACTCTGGCAGGGCGCCCGGCAGGCCAAGCTGGCGCCGTTGGCCGAGCTTTGCGAGGCGGTGTCGCAAGTGTATGCCGCCGTGGCGGACCAAGGCCTGGCCACCGATGCGCGCTTCTTCGAGGAAGCCCTGGCGGCCCATGAGGCGCTGATCGGTATGCTCGACCAGGTGGCCGCCGCGCTGCAGGTCAGCCCGCGTCCGGATCGCATCGCCGCGCTGGCCGCGCTGTTGATGCCGCCAGCCCTGCTCGATGAGCCGGCGTTCGACATTGATGCGCTGCCCGACAGCCTGCTCGAACTGGAACCGCTCGAACTGGCGTTCGATACGTCGGAGGAGGCGCCCCCCAGTCTGGAGGATGCGCCCGACGCAGCGGAGACGGGGTGCCCAGCCGCGCAGCCGGTCGACGAGCTGGACGAGGAGATGGTCGAGATCTTCCTCGACGAAGCGGGCGACATTCTGGACAGCGCCGCCCAGTCCCTGGAGGACTGGCTGGCCGATACGCAGGACCTGGATGCGCTGGGCGGACTGCAGCGCGATCTGCACACCCTCAAGGGCGGTGCACGCATGACCGGTGTTACCGCGATCGGCGACTTGGCCCATGAACTGGAATTCCTTTACGAAGGCCTGATGCAGCAGCGCTTCACTGCCGAGCCGACCCTGGCCTGGCTGCTGCACAAGTGCCATGACCGTCTGGCCCAACAGATCGAACAACTGCAGGCCCGCGAGCCGGTGACGGTGGCCAGCTCGCTGATCCGCGCCGTGCAGGATTATCGGGAAACCGGTGCCGTCAGCCTGGAGCCGCAGGCGGCGGAGCCGGCCACGGCCAGCCCCGAGGGCGACCTGTGGGCGGCCCTGGAGGCGGCCGAAGCACTGGATCTGGAGGGTTTCGGCGAGCTTGAAGAGATCGAGCTGCAGGTGCCTGCGGCGGGCGAGGGCGAAGTTGATGCGCTGGATGTGCAGGCTGACCCCGAGCTGATGGCGCTGTTCCTCGAAGAGAGCTTCGGACTCATCGAGGATGCCCGCGAGGCATTGCAGCGCTGGCGCGCCGATCCGCAGAACGCGCTGGAAATCGAGACCCTGCAACGCGACCTGCACACCATCAAGGGCTGCGCGCGGATGGCCGACGTGCAACCGATCGGTGATCTTGGCTATGAGCTGGAAATGCTCTATCGCCAGTTGGCCGATGGGCGCCTGCGCAGCGGCGAGCCGTTGTTCGATCTGCTGGAACGCAGTCACGCACGAATCAGGACGCAGCTTGAGGCCGTGCGCGACGGTCTTCCGGTCCCTGCTGGCGAGGAGCTGATCGCGGCGCTGCAGGAGTACGTGGCCGCCCCCGAGGAGCAGTTGAGCGAGCCGCTCAGCGTTACCCTGCAGCCGGTCGAGGAATCCTCGGTCGTGGCCGCCGCCGAGCCGGTGGTGCAGGCGAAGCCCGGCGATGAGGTGGACGAGGAGATTCTGGAAATCTTCCGCGAAGAGGCCGACGAGCTCATCGAGGCGCTGCAGTCCTGTATCCAGGACTGGGACGCGATGCGCGAGGCGGTTCCCTTCGACGACTTGTTGCGCATCCTGCATACCCTCAAGGGTGGGGCACGACTGGCCGGCCAGGCGCACATCGGTACCCTCAGTCACGAGCTGGAGCAGCGCCTGATCGAGGCGCGGCAGCAGGGCGAGCCATCCGAGGGCCTGTTCGAACTCGTGCAGAACGAGTTCGCCGTCCTGCAAGCGGCAGTGGACGGCTTGCGCGCCATCCTCAGCGAGGAAGATCTGGTCCCCGCCGCCCCGGCGCCTGTCACGCCGCCGGCGCCGCTGGCCGTCCCCGCGCCGCAGGAACAGGCGCTGGCGCCGGTCGAGCCGGTCGCGTCCACCGCCCGTGTGCTGCCCTTCGTACGCCAGGCCGAGGAGGCCCGCGAGGCGGCCGCCGCGCGCCGCGCGCCGCAGGAGCTGGTCAAGGTGCCGGCGGAACTACTGGATGACCTGGTCAACCTGGCGGGCGAGACCTCCATCTTCCGCGGCCGGGTCGAGCAGCAGGTCAACGATGTCGGCTACACCCTGGGCGAGATGGAAGCCACCATCGAACGGGTGCGCGATCAATTGCGCCGCCTGGACACCGAAACCCAGGCGCAGATCCTCAGTCGCTACCAGGCCGAGGCCGAGCGTGCCGGCTACGAGGACTTCGACCCACTGGAGATGGACCGCCATTCCCAGCTGCAGCAGTTGTCGCGGGCGCTGTTCGAGTCGGCCTCCGACCTGCTGGACCTCAAGGAAACCCTGGCAGCCAAGAACCGTGACGCGGAAACCCTGCTGCTGCAGCAGTCGCGGGTCAACACCGAACTGCAGGAAGGCCTGATGCGAACCCGCATGGTGCCCTTCGATCGCCTGGTGCCGCGTCTGCGGCGCATCGTGCGCCAGGTGTCGGCGGAACTGGGCAAGCAGGTCGAGATGGTGGTCGGCAACGCCGAGGGGGAAATGGACCGCAGCGTGCTGGAGCGCATCATCGCGCCCATGGAGCACATGCTGCGCAATGCCGTGGACCACGGCATCGAGCCGGTCGAGGTGCGGCGTGCCGCCGGCAAGCCGGACCAGGGCACCATCAGCCTCAACCTCGCCCGCGAGGGTGGCGAGATCGTGCTGACCCTGGCGGACGACGGCGGCGGCATTCGCCTGGACGCGGTACGCCGCAAGGCCATCGAACGCGGGCTGATGGCCGCGGACAGTGACATTACCGACCACGAGGTGCTGCAGTTCATCCTGGCGGCCGGTTTCTCCACCGCCGAGAAGATCACCCAGATCTCCGGTCGCGGCGTGGGCCTGGACGTGGTCAGCTCGGAAATCAAGCAGCTCGGCGGCTCGGTGAGCATCGAGTCGGGCGAAGGGCAGGGCACGCGCTTCATCATTCGCCTGCCGTTCACCGTGTCGGTCAACCGGGCGCTGATGGTGCATTCCGGCGAAGATCTCTATGCCGTGCCGCTGAGCAATATCGAAGGCATCGTGCGCGTTTCGCCCTACGAGCTGGAGGCCTATTACGGCCCGGACGCGCCGCGCTTCGAGTACGCCGGGCAGCGCTACGAGCTGCGTTACCTGGGCGAACTGCTGAACAATGGCCAGCAGCCCAAGCTGATGGGGCAGACCCTGCCGCTGCCGGTGATCCTGGTGCGCTCGGCGGACCACAGCATCGCCGTGCAGGTGGACAGCCTGGCCGGCTCGCGAGAAATCGTGGTGAAGAGCCTCGGCCCGCAGTTCGCCCGGGTGGCTGGTATCTCCGGTGCCACCATCCTCGGCGATGGCCGCGTGGTGGTGATCCTCGACTTCATGACCCTGCTGCGCAAGCGCCAGCTGCAGGCGCTGCCGCGCCGCTTCGCCCAGCCGCAACTGAGCGTCGAGCCCGCCGCGCCGGAGGCCGAGGCCGAGGCGCGCGCGCTGACCGTGATGGTGGTGGACGACTCGGTCACCGTGCGCAAGGTCACCACGCGCCTGCTCGAACGCCAGGGCATGAATGTGGTCACCGCCAAGGACGGCGTCGACGCCATCACCCAGCTGCAGGAATTCAAACCGGACATCATGCTGCTGGACATCGAGATGCCGCGCATGGACGGCTTCGAAGTGGCCACCCTGGTGCGTCACGACCCGCAACTGGCGGACCTGCCGATCATCATGATCACCTCGCGCACCGGTGAGAAACACCGGGAGCGGGCCATGGCCATCGGCGTCAACGACTACCTGGGCAAGCCCTACCAGGAGGCCCAGCTGCTCGACCGTATCCACGCTCTGGTACAGCACCCATGACCGCCCGAATCGCGATTCTCGCCGACACTTCCCTGCAGCGTCACATTCTCCAGCGTGCGCTGGCCGGCAGTGGCTATCAGGTGGTGTTCAACCAGGACCCCGCCGGCATGGCGCCGGACGAGCTGCAGGACTGTGCCGCCGATCTCTGGCTGGTCGACCTGGCGCAGGGCGAAGACCTGCCCGTGCTCGATGACCTGCTGGAAGGGGACGTCCCGGTGCTGTTCGGCGAGGGCAAGGCGCCGGAGCGCAGCTCCGAACACTACCCACGCTGGGAGCGCAGCCTGTTCGGCAAGCTCAAGCGCCTGGTAGGCGATCCGGCCGCCGCGGTGGGACCGAGCCTGCAAGGCCTGCTGAGCGAAAACGAGACCGTCGAGCCGCTGACTCTGCCGGCGAGCCTGGCTCAGGCGCCGGACGAGCCGGCCCGCGAAGTCTGGCTGCTGGCCGCTTCGCTGGGTGGGCCGGTGGCGGTCAAGGCGTTTCTCGACGCGCTGCCGGCCGGCCTGCCGGTGGCCTTCCTGTATGCCCAGCACATCGATGCCGGTTTCGAGGCCAGTCTGCCGCAGGCGGTGGGCCGTCATAGCCAATGGACGGTGCGCCAGCTGCAACCCGGCAGGCCCCTGTGCAACGGCGAGGTGCAGGTGGTGCCGATTGCCAATGAACTGGGCTTCGCCGCCGACGGCAGTCTGACGCTGCTCGAACGCGGCTGGCCGGAGCCTTACAGCCCGTCCATCGACCAGATGATGCTCAGCCTCGCCGGTCAGTTCGGCGCGCGCTGCGGCGTGATCGCCTTCAGTGGCATGGGCAGCGACGGCAGCGCCTCGGCGGCCTATGTGCGTCGCCAGGGCGCGCCGATCTGGACGCAGAGCGGCGACAGCTGCGTCTGTTCCAGCATGCCCGACAGCCTGCGCGAAGGGGGCTACAGCGAACTCAGCGGCAACCCGCGCGAACTGGCGTCGGCGCTGGTGAAGCATCTGGCCGAGCGCCCCCGGGACGCCTAAAGGAATTCGCACATGAGCCAAACCCCCGCCCTCCAGAACACCGCCAGCAGCCTGACCGCGCTGTTGATGCCGCTGCGTGATCGCACGCTGCTGCTGCCCAACGTGGCCATGGCCGAGCTGGTGCCCTATCAGACACCGGAACGACGCGACGGCATGCCGGACTGGCTGTTGGGCTACATCGGTTGGCGCAACCTGACGCTGCCGCTGCTGTCGTTCGAGGTGGCCAGCGGGTCGCGCACCGAGGTTGGCCGCAACGCGCGCATCGCCGTGCTGAACGCCATCGGCGACCGCCCCGGCACGCCGTTCCTGGCCCTGCTGCTGCAGGGTATCCCGCGCTCGCTCAAGGTCGACGCCGACCTGCCGGCAGCAGTCGGCACGCTGGCGCCGCTGGAGCTGGCGGCGGTACGCATCGGCGACGAGCTGGTGAAGATCCCCGACCTGGAAGGCCTGGAACAGAAGCTGGCGGACGCCGGGTTGATCTGAGCCGGTCGGCCACGCCGGCGCGGTCCTCCTGTGGGAGCGAATTCATTCGCGATCTTCTGGTATCGCCCTCCCGAAAAGCTCGCGGACGAGTCCGCTCCCACAAACAGTCGGCTCCGCAGGTCCGCTATTGGATCGTTGGTCCGATCCGTTAGAAATCCCCCCACAGCTGCTGCGCCACGCTGAGCGCCACCACCGGCGCGGTTTCCGTGCGCAGCACGCGCGGCCCCAGGCGGGCGGCGTGGAAGCCGTGATGTTTCGCCTGTTCCACCTCGGCGTCCGACAGCCCACCCTCCGGGCCGATGAGGAAGGCCAGGCTGGATGGCCGCGCATGGCTGGCCAGCGGCTCGGCTACCGGGTGCAGTACCAGCTTCAGCTCAGCCTGCACCTGGCGCTGCCAATCGTCCAAACTGACCGGCGCATGAATCACCGGCAGCACGGAACGGCCGCACTGCTCGCAGGCGCTGATGGCGATCTGGCGCCAGTGGGCCAGGCGCTTGTCGGCGCGTTCATCCTTCAGGCGCACCTCGCAGCGCTCGCTGACCAGCGGGGTGATCTCCGCCACGCCAAGCTCGGTGGCCTTCTGGATGGCCCAGTCCATGCGCTCTCCCCGGGAAAGGCCCTGGCCCAGGTGGATGCGCAGAGCGGGCTCGGCCAGTCCGTCGAAGGCCTCGTGCAGCTCCACACTGACGCTCTTCTTGCCCACCTCGACCAGCTCGCCGAGGTACTCCCGGCCACTGCCGTCGAACAGCTGCACCGCGGCGCCCGGCGCCAGGCGCAGCACGCGGCCGATGTAGTGGGCCTGGGCCTCGGGCAGCTCATGGCGGCCGAGGGAGAGCGGGGCATCAATGAAGAAGCGGGAAAGGCGCATGGGAAGGTGCGGGGGTAGCCAATGGGAGGTGGCAAGCTTAAAGCACCCGGGCAGCCATCGGGCGGACAACTCTGTATTTGGTTGCCGTTGCGGTGTGTGCCCGGCCAAACGCTCGCGAATGAATTCGCTCCCGCAGGTCCGGGCCGCGCACCGCTTTTCGTGGGAGCGGACTTGTCCGCGAGCTTTTATCGCCGCACCCCGCTACCCCGGATCGCGAAACTCCGCCGGCGCGCCGGCCGGCACGGCCACGCTGACGGCGGTGCGGGTGGCCAGGTCGATGCCTTCGCCGGCCACCTCGGCCAGGAAATCGATCTGCTCGGGCGTGATCACGTAGGGCGGCAGCAGGTACACCACGTTGCCCAGGGGGCGCAGCAGCGCGCCGCGTTGCAGGGCGTGGCGGTAAACCGCCAGGCCGCGTCGCTCCTGCCACGGATAGGGGGTCTTCGAGGCTTTGTCCGCGACCAGCTCGATGGCCAGGGCCATGCCGGTCTGGCGCACTTCACCCACCTGCGGATGCTCGGCCAGGTGCGCGCAGGCGCGGCCCATGTGCGCGGCCAGCGCGCGGTTGGCCTCGATCACGTTGTCCTGCTCGAAGATGTCCAGCGTGGCCAGCGCGGCGGCGCAGGCCAGCGGGTTGCCGGTGTAGGTGTGCGAATGCAGGAAGGCGCGCAGGGTCGGGTAGTCGTCGTAGAAGGCCTGGTACACCGTATCGGTGGTCAGCACGGCGGCCATCGGCAGGTAGCCGCCGGTGAGCGCCTTGGACAGCACCAGGAAATCCGGCGTGATGCCGGCCTGCTCGCAGGCGAACAGTGTGCCGGTGCGGCCGAAGCCGACGGCGATCTCGTCGGCGATCAGGTGCACGCCATGGCGGTCACAGGCCTCGCGCAGCAGGGTCAGATAGATCGGGTGATACATGCGCATGCCGCCCGCGCCCTGGATCAGCGGCTCCACGATCACGGCGGCGATCTCGTGGTGATGCTCGGCCAGGGTGCGTTCCATGTGACTGAACATCTGCCGCGAGTGGGTTTCCCAGTCCACCCCGGGGGCGCGATGCCAGCAGTCCGGGCTGGGCACCTTGAGGGTGTCGAGCAGCAGCGGCCGGTAGGTTTCGGTGAACAGCGCCACGTCACCCACCGACATGGCCGCCACGGTCTCGCCGTGGTAGCTGTTGGTCAGGGTGACGAAGCGCTGCTTGCCCGGCTGCCCGGCGTTGCGCCAGTAGTGGAAGCTCATCTTCAGCGCCACCTCGATGCCCGAGGAGCCGTTGTCGGCGTAGAACACCCGCGCCAGGCCGGGAGGCGCCAGGCGCACCAGGCGCTCGGACAGCTCGATCACCGGCTGATGGCTGAAGCCGGCGAGCATCACGTGTTCCAACGTGTCGACCTGCGCCTTGATGCGCTCGCCGATGCGCGGGTTGGCGTGGCCGAACACATTGACCCACCAGGAGCTGACTGCGTCCAGGTAACGCTTGCCGTCGAAATCTTCCAGCCAGACGCCCTCGCCCCGACGGATCGGGATCAGCGGCAACTGTTCGTGGTCCTTCATCTGCGTGCAGGGATGCCAGAGGGTCGCCAGGTCGCGTTGCATCCAGTGGTCGTTCAGGCTCATCGGTTCGGTTCCCCCTGCGAAAAAACCTGGCGAGCCTAGCACGAAGTCTGGGGCAGTGTTCTTATCGGCTGGTTCGATGGGTTGAAGCGAAAAAATTCGCTTTTCCCCGATAGGTTTGTCGGTAGTCTTACGTTCATTCAGAAACAAGGAGGATCGCCATGCAGTGGCGAAATTCATCCCGCAATTACGGCCTGACCAGCATCCTGCTGCACTGGGGCGTGGCCCTGACGGTGGTGGGGCTGTTCGCGCTCGGCCTGTGGATGCGCGGGCTGAACTATTACAGCCAGTGGTACCGCACGGCGCCGGACATCCACAAGAGTGTCGGCCTGATCCTGTTGGCGGTGATGGTGCTGCGACTGGTCTGGCGCTGGCTCAGCCCGCCGCCGGCGGCCCTGCCTACCCACACTCCGCTGGTGCGCCTGGCCAGCACGGCCGGCCACCTGACCCTGTATGCCGGCCTGTTCGTGGTGATGCTCTCGGGCTACCTGATTTCCACGGCCGATGGCCGGCCGATCAGCGTGTTTGGCTGGTTCGAGGTGCCGGCGTTGGTCACCGGTATCCCGCGCCAGGAAGACCTGGCGGGCGACGTGCACTTCTACGCTGCCTGGGCGCTGGTGATTCTCGCCGCGTTGCACGCCCTGGCCGCGTTCAAGCACCACTTCATCGATCGTGACGACACCCTGCGGCGCATGTTTGGCCGCGCCAAGTACTGATATTTCATCAAGGAGCATTTCCCATGCTGAAGAAGACCTTCACCGCACTGACCCTGGGCGCCGCCCTGTTCGCCGGCCAGGCCATGGCTGCCGACTACGCGATCGACAAGCAGGGCCAGCACGCTTTCGTCAATTTCAAGATCAGCCACCTGGGCTACAGCTGGATCTATGGCACCTTCAAGGACTTCGACGGTAGCTTCAGCTTCGACGCAGCCCGTCCGGAAGCCAGCAAGGTGAACGTGACCCTGAAGACCGCCAGCGTGGACACCAACCATGCCGAGCGTGACAAGCACCTGCGCAGCGGCGACTTCCTGAACGTCGACAAGCACCCGACCGCGACCTTTACCTCCACCCGCGTGGAGTCCACCGGCGAGGGCACCGCCAACATCACCGGCGACCTGACCCTGAACGGCGTGACCAAGCCGGTGGTGATCGCCGCCAAGTTCCTTGGCGAAGGCAAGGACCCGTGGGGCGGTTACCGTGCCGGCTTCGAGGGCACCGCCAGCATCAAGATGAAAGACTTCGGCATCAAGATGGACCTCGGCCCGCAGAGCGAGAACGTCGAGCTGATCCTCACCGTGGAAGGCGTGCGCAAGTAAGCGCTGCCCGATGCAAAGAACGCCGGCCTTGCGCCGGCGTTTTGCATTTCAGGGTGTCAGCCGCAGCGCCGGGCTCAGGCGCAGCATGTCCAGGCAACTGCTGGCCAGGCGCTCGGCTTCCTGGTGCAGGTCGTAGCCGTCGGGCAACAGCAGCCATTCGCGAATCAGGCCCGAAACGCAGGCATGCAGCGTACGCGCCGCGGTCGGCAGGTCGAGGGTGGTGGGTAGCTGACCCTTGTCGACGGCATTGGCCAACGCCTGGGCAATGATGCCGTGGCATTCCCGCACAGCGGCGGGCAGGAACTGCCCCAGGCTGCAGTCTGCATCGGTGTACTCGCAGCGAAACAGCAGGATCTCGTTGAGGCGCCGGAACTGGGTGTCCCGGGCCGAGAGCTGAAACAGGCGAGTCAGCAACAGGTGAATGTGGCCCAGGGGATCCTGGGTGTCGGGGTCGCGCGTGGTGGCCTCCAGGTCGGCGAGCAGCAGGCTGCGGTTTTCCAGCAGTGCCTGGAAGACCTGATCCTTGTTCTCGAAGTGCCAATACACGGCGCCGCGGCTGATGTTCGCCGCCTGCGCGATATCCGCCATCGAGGTACGCGAAAGCCCCCGCTCGTAGAGGCAGATTTCCGCGGCATCCAGGATCTGCTGACGGGTGGCTAGGGCTTCTTCTCGGGTGCGTCGGGCCATGGTCGCAAGTGCTCTGCCTTCCGCGTGCGCAGAGGCGTGCGGGGCAATATTTGGAAAGGACTAGTCTTATTTACAAACAATCATGGATGTAAGTATATTGCGCCGTCAATTTCAACGTGCCGCAGAGAGCGGGAGACCCTCCGTTCTCTTCCCGCGTCTTCGCTTTCCACCCTCACGAGGTTGTCCATGTCGATCAAGCCCGCCCATGTGGCTCTGATTCCCGTATTCGCCATTGCGTCAATGCTGGCTGCCTGCAAGGAACAGGCGCCCGCCCAGGGAGCCGGTGCCGCTCCGGCTCCGCTGGTCGGCATTGTTACTCTGGAAGCCAAGCCCTACGCGCTGACCACCGAGTTGCCGGGCCGTACCGCCGCCTATCGCAGCGCCGAGGTGCGTCCGCAGGTCAACGGCATCATCCAGAAGCGTCTGTTCGAGGAAGGCAGCGAGGTCAAGGCCGGCCAGCAGCTGTACCAGATCGACGCCGCCGTGTACGAAGCCACCCTGAAGAGCGCCGAAGCCACCCTGGCTTCCACCCGCTCGCTGGCCGAGCGCTATGCCGCGCTGGTCAAGGACAAGGCGGTCAGCCAGCAGGCCCATGACGAGGCGCGTGCCGCCTACCTGCAGGCCCAGGCCAACCTCGAACAGGCGCGCATCAATGTGCGTTACACCAAGGTGCTGGCGCCGATCGATGGCCGCATCGGTCGCTCCTCGGTGAGCGAGGGCGCGCTGGTCAGCAACGGCCAGGCCCAGCCGCTGGCCACTATCCAGCAGCTCGACCCCATCTACGTCGACGTGACTCAGCCCAGCTCGGAACTGCTGCGCCTGCGCAAGGATCTGGCCGCTGGCCGCCTGCAGAAGGCCGGCGAGAACGCTGCCCAGGTCAGCCTCAAGCTGGAAGACGGCAGCACCTACGCCCACACCGGCAAGCTGGAGTTCTCCGAAGTCAGCGTGGACGCCAGCACCGGTTCGGTGACCCTGCGCGCGCTGTTCCCCAACCCGGACAAGCTGCTGCTGCCGGGCATGTTCGTGAAGGCTGAACTGGTCAGCGGCGTGCTGGAAAACGCCATCCTGGCCCCCCAGCAGGGCATCGCCCGCGACCCGCGCGGTCGCCCGATGGCCATGGTGGTGAACATGGAAGGCAAGGTCGAGGCGCGCATCGTCGAGGCCGAGCGTGCCGTAGGCAACCGCTGGCTGGTCAGCGCCGGTCTCAAGCCGGGCGACCGGCTGATCACTGAAGGCCTGCAGTACATCCAGCCCGGTATCTCAGTGCAGACCAAGCAGGCCGGTAACCTCACTGCCAACCAACAGTAAGTCGGCCCAGGGATATTCGTCATGCCTAATTTCTTCATTGACCGCCCAATCTTCGCCTGGGTGATCGCCCTGGTGGTCATGCTCGCCGGCGGTCTAGGGCTGCTGCAGTTGCCGGTCAGTCAGTACCCGAGCATCGCCGCGCCCTCGGTGAACATCAGTCTCGTCTACCCGGGCGCCTCGGCGCAGACCGTGCAGGACACCGTCATTCAGGTCATCGAACAGCAGATGAGCGGCCTGGATGGCATGCGCTACATGTCCGCCGAAGCCAACAACGACGGCAGCGGCTCGATCAAGATTACCTTCGAGCAGGGCACCGACCCGAACATCGCCCAGGTTCAGGTGCAGAACAAGCTGCAGCTGGCCACCCCGCTGCTGCCGATGGAAGTGCAGCAGCAGGGTATCCGCGTCACCAAGGCGGCTGGTGGCTTCCTGATGGTGGTGGCGCTGGTGTCCAGCGATGGCCGCTACAGCAACATCGACCTGTCCGACTACGTGATTTCCAACATCCAGGATCCGCTGTCGCGGACCCCGGGCGTGGGTGACTTCACCGTGTTCGGCTCTTCCTACTCCATGCGTATCTGGCTCGATCCGGCCAAGCTGGTGAGCTTCGCGCTGACGCCCATGGACGTCAGCAACGCCATCAAGGCGCAGAACGTGCAGGTCTCCACCGGCCAGCTCGGTGGCCTGCCGGCGGTGCCCGGCCAGCAACTGACCGCCACCATCATCGGCAAGACCCGCCTGCAGAGCCCGGAAGAGTTTCGCAACATCCTGCTCAAGGTGAACCAGGATGGCTCACAGGTGCGACTGAGCGATGTGGCGCGCGTCGAAATGGGCGCCATGCGTGAGAATATCTCCGCCAAGTACAACGGCAAGCCGGCCACGGGTATCGCCATTACCCTGGCCACCGGCGCCAACGCCCTGGCCACCGCCGAAGCGGTGCGCGACACCATCTCGCGCCTGGAGCCGTTCCTGCCTGAAGGCATGGAAGTCGTGTATCCGTTCGACACCACCCCGGTGATCTCGGCGTCCATCTCCAGCGTGGTGATGACCCTGTTCGAGGCCGTCGTGCTGGTGTTCCTGGTGATGTACCTGTTCCTGCAGAACTTCCGCGCCACGCTGATCCCCACGTTGGCGGTACCGGTGGTCCTGCTGGGTACCTTCGGCGTGCTGTATCTGTTCGGCTACAGCGTCAACACCCTGACCATGTTCGCCATGGTGCTGGCCATCGGCCTGCTGGTGGACGACGCCATCGTGGTAGTGGAAAACGTCGAGCGGGTGATGGTCGAGGACGGCCTGCCGCCCCGCGAGGCGACACGCAAGTCCATGGGGCAAATCCAGGGCGCGCTGGTGGGTATCGGCATCGTGCTGTCCGCCGTGTTCGTGCCGATGGCTTTCATGGCCGGTTCCGTGGGCGTGATCTACCGCCAGTTCGCCATCACCATCGCCTCGGCCATGACGCTGTCGGTGCTGGTGGCGCTGATCTTCACCCCGGCACTCTGCGCGACCCTGCTCAAGCCAATCGCCAAGGGCCATCATGAGGCGAAGCGCGGCTTCTTCGGCTGGTTCAACCGCACCTTCGAAAACGGCGTGCACACCTACGAGGGTGGCGTGCGGCGCGTGCTGCGCAACCGCTGGTCGTTCCTGGGTATCTGGGTCGCCATCGTGGTGGCCGTGGGCGTGCTGTTCTTCCGCGTGCCGGCCGCGTTCCTGCCGCCGGAAGACCAGGGCGTGATGTTCGTCCAGGTGGTCGCGCCGGTAGGTGCGTCCTTCGAGCGCACCGAGAAGATGGTCGACCAGATGCGCGACTACCTGCTCACCGAAGAAGCCGATGCGGTGGAAGGCGTGATGAGCGTGCAAGGCTTCAGCTTCGCCGGTCGTGGCCAGAACGCCGCCATTATGTTCGTCGGCCTGAAGGACTGGGCCAAGCGTCCCGAAGCCAAGGACGCGGTGTTCGCGCTGCAGCAGCGCGCCCAGGCTCGCTTCTTCCAATACCGCGACGCCATGGCCTTCGCCATCGTCCCGCCGTCGGTGATCGAACTGGGCAACGCCTCGGGCTTCGACGTCTATCTGCAGGACATGGCGGGTCTCGGCCACGAGGCGCTGATGAACGCCCGTAACCAGTTGCTCGGCATGGCCGCGCAGCACCCGGCCCTGGTCGGTGTGCGGCCCAACGGCCTTAACGACGAACCGCAGTACCAGATCCTCATCGACGACGAGAAGGCGCAGGTGCTTGGCCTGTCGATGAATGACATCAACAACACCCTGTCCATCGCCTGGGGTTCGGCCTATGTGAACGACTTCATCGACCGCGGTCGGGTGAAGAAGGTGTTCATGCAGGGTGAGGCGCATGCGCGCATGAACCCGGAAGACCTGGACAAGTGGTACATCCGCAACAACAAGGGCGAGATGGTGCCGTTCAGCGCCTTCGCCACCGGTACCTGGACCTACGGCTCGCCGAAGCTGTCGCGCTACAACGGTGTGGAATCCATCCAGATCCAGGGCGGCGCCGCGCCGGGCTACAGCACCGGTGACGCCATGGCGGCCATCGAGGAGATCGCCGCCCAGTTGCCCAACGGCATCGGCATCAGCTGGACCGGCCTGTCGTTCGAAGAGCGCATGTCCGGCAGTCAGCTGCCCATCCTGCTCGGCCTGGCGCTGCTGGTGGTGTTCCTGGCCCTGGCCGCCCTGTACGAGAGCTGGTCGATCCCGTTCGCGGTGATGCTGGTGGTGCCGCTGGGCCTGATCGGTGCCGTGCTGTTCACCCTGGGACGCGGCCTGACCAACGACGTGTTCTTCCAGGTGGGCTTGCTGACCACCATCGGCCTGACCGCCAAGAACGCCATCCTGATCGTCGAGTTCGCCAAGGACCTCTACGACCAGGGCATGGACCTGGTCGACGCGGCGGTGGAAGCCTGCCGCATGCGTCTGCGTCCGATCGTCATGACCTCGCTGGCCTTCACCATGGGCGTGGTGCCGCTGGCCCTGGCCACGGGTGCGGGTGCCGGCAGCGCGCATTCCATCGGGACCGGCGTGGTCGGCGGGATGCTCACCGCCACCGTGCTGGTGATTTTCTGGGTGCCCCTGTTCTTTGTCGGGGTGACCGCGCTGTTCAAGACCCCGCGCAAGACTGAGCGCAACGGAGAGGCACGATGAAGAAGTCCGCATTGACACTGGCGCTGGCGGCAGCGCTTGCAGGCTGCTCCCTGGCTCCCGACTACCAGCGACCCGAATCGGGGTTGCCGGAGCGCTGGACCCCGGCCGCGCTGCAGGCCGACGCCGGCCAGGTAGCCAACGTGCCGGCCGCCGAGCTGGGCTGGCAGGGGTTCTTCCGCGATGCCCGTCTGCAGCAGCTGATCGGCATTGCCCTGGAGAACAACCGCGACCTGCGCATCGCCACCCTCAACGTCGAGGCGTTCCGCGCCCAGTACCGTGTCCAGCGCGCCGACCTGTTCCCGGGTGTCAGCGCTGATGCCGCCATGAGCCGCAGCCATACGCCCGAAACGGTTAATCCGCTGGCCGCCGGCACCAGCACCCAGTACAGCGCCACCCTGGGGCTGTCGTGGGAGCTGGACCTGTTCGGCCGGGTGCGCAGCCTGCGTGACCAGGCGCTGGAGCAGTACTTCGCCAGCGAGGCGGCGCAGCGCAGCGCGAAGATCAGCCTGGTGGCCTCGGTGGCCAACGCCTGGCTCGCGCTGCAGGCCGACCAAGCCCTGCTGCAGGTGGCCCGCGACACGCTGAAGACCTACGAGGAAAGCCTGGCGCTGACCCAGCGCAGCTTCGACGTGGGCGTCGCCTCGGCATTGGACCTGAGCCAGGCCAAAACCGCCGTAGAAAGCACCCGTGGTGCCGTATCGGTGTACAGCCGCCTGGTGGCCCAGGACCGCAACGCCCTGACCCAACTGCTCGGTGGCCCAGTGCCCGAAGAGCTGCTGGAGGCGACTGCCCTGGAGAGCGACCTGCTGGCCGAAGTGCCGGCCGGCCTGCCCTCGGACCTGTTGCGGAATCGCCCGGACATCCTGCAGGCCGAACACCAGCTGCGCGCCGCCAATGCCAACATCGGCGCGGCGCGGGCGGCGTTCTTCCCGCGCATCGGGCTGACCGGTGCGGCCGGCTTCGCCAGCGGCGAGCTGTCCGATCTGTTCAGCTCGGATGCGGACTACTGGAGCTTCACACCGAGCATCAGCGTGCCGATCTTCAACGCCGGCCGCCTGCGCGCCAACCGCGACTATGCCGAAGTGGCGAAGAACATCCAGGTGGCGCAGTACGAGAAGGCCATCCAGGTAGGCTTCCGCGAAGTGGCCGACGGCTTGGCCGCGCGTGCCACATTCAGCGATCAGGTAAACGCGCAGCGCAACCTGCTGGCAGCCAGTGAGGAGTACTACCAGCTCGCCGATCGTCGCTACCGGGGCGGGGTGGACAGCTACCTCAACCTGCTGGTCGCCCAGCGCCAGCTGTTCGCGGCGCGCCAGCAACTGATCGGCGACCGCCTGGCGCAGCTGGTCAGCGAGGTGGACCTGTACAAGGCCCTCGGCGGCGGCTGGCTGGCCGACGAACCACAGGGCTGATTGCTTCGGTGCAATGCAAAACGCCGCCCCTCGGGGCGGCGTTTTTGTTGGTGTCGGGCCCCGTGCCGGGGCCATGGTGGACAAGGAAGGCGTTGTCCACCCTACGGGCAGGTTACTCCACCATGTCCCGGTAGGGATTCTCGGCGGAGTAGCGCACCGGCAAGGCGAAACCGGGGACCTGCACGCCCTGGTCGTCGATCTGCAGGGCGTGCTCGTCGATCATTTCCTCGCCGAAGCGGTAGAGCACGTCGAGTTGGCCGCGCAGGGCCTGCTGGTCGTAGGCGCTGGCGGCGGCGCGGGTGGCCTCGCGGCGCTCCTGGTAGGCGGCGAAGGCCGCCTCGCCGTGGCGCTTGCGCAGCATGCGCTCGACCACGTGGGGCGCCAGCACGTAGGCGCTGGCGTTGTTGCCGCCGAAGCCCTTGGAGTTGAGGAAGCAGACGTCCATCGCCTGCTCGCCCAGCTGCAGGTCGCGGGTGGCGATGCGCAGGCGCTGCTGATGCACATCATCGGCCACGCGGTCGATGGTCTTGATGCCGGGGATGATGCCGTACTTGAAGGTGCCCAGCGCAGCCACCAGCTGGTCGGCGCTGGCCGGGGCCAGGGAGTGGCCGACATAGGCCTTCACGGCCGCTACCGGCCAGTCCTGGATGCCGAAGGCTGCGGCGATGCGGTCGATCAGCTCGGATTCGGTGACCCGGTTGGCCGGGGTGCTGGAGCCGTGCGCATGCACGAAGCTGCGCTGGCGCACGCCGTCCTCGCCGACCAGCTGCATGGCGCTGGCCACGGCCTTGGCCAGGGTCAGGTAGTTGCCCGGGCCGGGGGCGGAGATGGAGCGCTTGAAACCGTCCGCGTTGACGAACACTTCCGGCGTGGCGCCGTGGATGTCGGCACCCAGCTCCAGCGCCAGGGCATCGTCCATCAGCACCACGAACTGGCAGGACTCGGCCAGGGTGAAGCCGCAGTTCTCGCCGAACGGGCGACTGGCGCGGCGGAAGTCCACCTCGTCCCTGCCTTCGATGTGGCGCAGGCCTTCCTCGGTGGCCAGGGCGCTCATCGCGCCGTAGCCGTCGATGCACTCGACGGTGATCGGCGCCTCGCTGTTGCCGACCACCGCCACGCGGGCGCGGCCGCTCTGGATGGCATCGATGCCCTTCTGCAGGTTGTACAGGAAGGTCGCACACGCGCCGGACATGGCGCCGGTGCTGCCGACACTGCCCAGCACGTAGGCGTTGATGAAGTCCGCCGGCATGGTGTTCAGGCCCAGCGGCAGCTGCTTGGAGGTGACCCGGCCGCCCTTCAGGCGCGCCTGCATCAGGCCGCCATAACCGTTCTCGTCCAGCTGGCTCATGATGCTGCCGGCGTACACGGCGATCTCGTCCGGCGCCACGCTGGCGGTGATGCGTTCCCAGTCGATGCCGATCGAGCGCAATGCGTCGGTCATGCCAACGATGGTCATCTGCAGGCCGCGCGGGTGGAAGCGGGAGTTGTACAGCTCACCCGGCTCGAAGCCGGTCGGCAGCTGGCCGGCGGATTTCACCGGCAGCGGGCGGTAGCTGTCCACCTTGACCTCGCAGCTGCCCTGCAGGAACACGCGCACCTGATTGCGATCCAGCGGCTCCACCGTCCAGGTCGGCGGCAGCGGCTCGGGCAGTTGCTTGCGGCTGGTGACGAAGCTCAGCGGCTGGCCCTCGACGCTGTCCAGCACCAGGCTCTTCTGCCAGTGTGCGGCGTCGACATCCAGGTGCTGCTTCTCGATGCGGCGGATCAGGGTGTGCTCGAGGATGTATGCGCCGAAGCGCTGTTCGATTTCGGCCGGGGTGATGATCAGTCCGTCGGCGTCACGGTAGGCGCCTTCGCTGTAGCTCACCTGCCTCATCATCACCGCCAGGCCTGCCAGGGTCTGCTGGCGGGTTTCGCTGTCCAGGGATTCGATGACCATGCGCCGGAAGCCGTGATGGAACGAGCTGCGTCCGGCCGAGTTGTAACCACCGAAACCGACTATGACAGGTAAGCGAGACATGACCCGGGATACTCCTCACGCAAAGGGTCGGCGCGGTGGGACGCGCTGACCGGGAATTTGTCGCGCCTGCAGACGACGAGGCACGTTCTTGTGGACTGCCTTGCTTGACGCAGTGTCTGACCATGAAGTCACGGATGTCACCCATTGGTCGGAGTTCCCCGCCGGGCGGCAGAAACGCGAAAGCCCGGCGCGGGGCCGGGCTTTCGGTTGGGCTTCCCCTCTCCCTTGATGGGAGAGGGGCTGGGGAGAGGGTGAAGCGCCTTACGGCATGCCCAGCCAGTTCGGCAGCGCCAGGGAGACGGCCGGCACGTAGGTGATGATCACCAGGAAGACCAGCAGCAGGCACAGCCAGGGCATGGCGGCGCGGATCACCTGCGGTACGGTCATGCCGGTCACCGCCGAGGTGACGAACAGGTTGAGGCCCACCGGTGGCGTGATCAGGCCGATCTCCATGTTCACCACCATGATGATGCCCAGGTGGATCGGATCGATGCCCAGCTCCACGGCGATGGGGAACAGGATGGGCGCCAGGATCAGGATCACCGCGGACGGCTCCATGAAGGCGCCGGCGATCAGCAGCACGATGTTAACCACCAGCAGGAACTGCCAGGGCTGCAGGCCCAGCTCGACCACCCAGGCGGTGATCTGCTGCGGAATCTGCTCGGTGGTCAGCACGTGGGCGAACAGCATGGCGTTGGCGATGATGAACATCAGCATGATGCTCAGCTTGCCGGACTCCAGGATCACCTGCGGGACCTGTTTGATGGTCAGGTCCTTGTACACGAAGATCGCGATGAACGCCGAGTAGACGGCGGCCACGGCGGCGGCTTCAGTGGGGGTGAACATGCCGGAGTAGATGCCGCCGAGGATGATCACCATCAGCAGCAGGCCCCACAGGGCCTTGCGGCCGGTGCTCAGCCACTGGCGCAGCGAAGCGCGCGGCATGGCCGGCAGGTTCTTCTTCACCGCGACGATGTAGATGGCCACCATCAGCGCCAGGCCGAGCAGAATGCCCGGAATAACGCCGGCGACGAACAGCTTGCCCACCGACTGTTCGGTGGCGGCGGCGTACACCACCATCACCACCGACGGCGGAATCAGGATGCCCAGGGTGCCGGCGTTGGTGACGATGCCGGCGCCGAATGCCTGCGGATAGCCGGAGCGCACCATGCCGGCGATGGCGATGGAACCCACGGCGGCCACGGTAGCCGGCGAGGAACCGGACAGCGCGGCGAACAGCATGCACGCCAGTACAGCGCCGATGGCCAGGCCGCCACGGATGTGGCCGACGCAGGCGTTGGCGAAGTCGATCAGGCGACGGGCCACGCCACCGGTGGTCATGAAGGCGCCGGCCAGGAGGAAGAACGGAATGGCCAGCAGGGTGTAGTGCTCGGACGTTTCGAACAGTTTGATGGCCAGCGAACGGACCGAGTCCTCGCTGAAGATCATGATGGTGAGCGAGCCGGCCAGGCCGAGGGACACGGCGATCGGCACACCGATGAACATCAGCGCGAAGAGAACAACAAACAGGAACAGGATGGACATTACTTGCGCTCCTCGGTGTCGTCGTGCTGTGCCAGATGTGCCGCTTCGGCGGCCTCGTCAGCCAGACCCAGACCGGTCTGCTGGCCGCGCAGGATGCGCACGAAGATTTCAAAGAAGCGGATGAAACAGAGGGTGAAGCCTACCGGCACGATGGCCGCGATGTGCCACTGCATGATGCCGTAATGGCCCAGGTCTTCAGCACCGATCTGTGCCTTCATCAGAGTGGCGACCCACTCCAGGCTGGACTCGGCCAGCAGGCCGGCATAACCCAGGCAAACCAGGCAGGCCACCATGCCAATGGCGCGCTGGGTCTTGTGCTTGAACAGCTTGACGATGGCATCGACACCGATATGGCCGGCGGTGCGCACGCCATAGGCAATGCCGAAGAAGATCAGCCAGGCAAACAGCGCCTTGGTCAGCGCGTTGCTCCAGGTCATGGCCTGGGCGACTTCAAGAATCGAGTCACCGATTGCGTACCAGAAGTCTTCCAGACTCGGCATCTTTTCGGCGAACCAGTAGAACATGGTGTACAGGTTGTTGAGTGCAACATAGACGAAGGTGACCAACGTCATGGTGCCGAGGAGAAATGCGATGAACATCTCCTCGAAGTGATCCCAGATGCGCCGCAGGGCGTTCATGGATGACATCTCCCGATGGGTTGAACAAACGTCGCGAGAGCGACCAGAAGCCGTACCTGGCAGTTTTCAATCTTGTTATTACCGCAGGTCCCGCGGCATCGGAGCGGGCACGCCGAAGCGTGCCCGCTGGGCCAGAAGGCTTACTTCTGGTTGGAGGCCTGGGCGGCCTTGATCAGGTCGGCGCCGATTTCGCCTTCGAACTTCTTCCACACCGGCTGCATGGCTTCACGCCACTTGGCACGCTGCTCGGGAGTCAGGGTGATGATTTCGGTGGTGCCGGCAGCCAGGATGCGCTGCTTGTCGCCTTCGTTCAGCTCGTAGGCCAGGCGGTTAACCTCGACGCTCACCTCGTCCATGATGCTGCGCAGTTCGGTGCGCACGTCAGCCGGCAGGCCTTCCCAGAACTTGGTGTTGGTGATCACCATGTAGTCCAGCAGGCCGTGGTTGGACTCGGTGATGTACTTCTGCACTTCGTGCATCTTCTGCGAGTAGATGTTCGAGTACGGGTTCTCGGCACCGTTGACCACGCCGGTCTGCAGGCCCTGGTAGACCTCGGCGAAGCTCATCTTGCGCGGGTTGGCCTTCAGCGCCTTGAACTGCTCGTCCAGCACGGCGGAAGCCTGTACGCGGAACTTCAGGCCGCGGGCGTCCTTCGGCTCGACCAGCTTCTTGTTGGCGGACAGCTGCTTCAGGCCGTTGTGCCAGTAGCCCAGGCCGGTGATGCCCTTGTCCTGCATGGAAGCCAGCAGCTTCTGGCCGCCTTCGCTCTTCTGGAAGCGGTCAACGGCTTCGATGTCGTCGAACAGGAACGGCAGGTCGAAGATCTGGATGGCCTTGGAGTAGTGCTCGAACTTGGCCAGCGACGGGGCGATGATGTGCACGTCACCCAGCAGCAGCGCTTCCATTTCCTTGCCGTCACCGTACAGCGAGGAGTTCGGGTAGACCTCGACCTTCACCTTGCCCGGCAGGCGCTCTTCGGCCAGACGCTTGAACATCAGCGCGCCCTGACCCTTCGGGGTGTTTTCCGCCACGACGTGGGAGAACTTGATGGTGATCGGATCGGCCGCGTGGACCAGCCCGGCGACGCTCAGGGACAGTGCGCAGGCGACAGCCTTGGCAGTTAGCTTGAACATGGTTGGGTACATCCTCTTTGTTGTGTGTATCGCTAGGCGATGACGCTGAACTCGGTCAGCCATGTCCGCGTCTGGTTGTTGGAACTTCTCGACGCGAACACGGGCAGAGCTTGGACCGAAAACGGCGACAAGGCGACTAGCAATTGGTATGCCAAATACCCGCAATCCTGTAGTGCCCCTGCGGGCGGACTACAGGGAAGGCGGCGCAGGCCGCATGACAGGCGACTTCTGGCGGGTTTCCGCCGGTCAGTCGAGAGCCTCTGGCGGATTCCCGCCAGCGTCGTGAACTGCCAGGCCATGCTTGCGAAGCTTATCGTGCAGCGTCTTGCGTGGAATGCCCAGCGCTTCGGCCAGGCTGCGCAGAGAATTGTGCGGACGCGCCAGTTCGGCCGCGATCAGCGCGCGCTCGAAGGCTTCCACCTGTTCGCTGAGGCCGCCCGGCGTGCCGGTCGCTGGCCCCGGTGTCTCGACCTCCAGGCCCAGGCCCAGGCCGAGGGCGAAGCGCTCCGCGGTGTTCTGCAGCTCCCGCACGTTGCCCGGCCAGGTGTGGCGCAGCAGCTGGGCGCGCTGCGCGGCGCTGAGCGGTACCACCGGCAGGCCATGGCGCTGGCTGGCGGCGCTGGCGTAATGCTCGAACAGCAGCAGGGCATCCTCGCCACGTTCACGCAGCGGGGCGATCTTCAGCGGCGCGACGTTCAGGCGGTAATAGAGGTCGGCGCGGAAGCGCCCCTGGTCCGCCGCCTGGCGCAGGTCTTCCTTGGTGGCGGCGATGACCCGGATATCCAGGGGAATCAATTGGTTGGAGCCCATGCGTTCCACTACACGCTCCTGCAGCAGGCGCAGCAGCTTGACCTGTACGTCCAGGCTCATGCTCTCGATCTCATCGAGGAACAGGGTGCCGCCGCTGGCGTGCTCGAACTTGCCGATGCGCCGCTTGGCGGCGCCGGTAAAGGCGCCAGCCTCGTGGCCGAACAGCTCGCTTTCCACCACCGACTCGGCCAGCGCGCCGGCGTTGATGGCCACGAACGGGCCGTCGCGGCGGGCGGACAAGTCGTGCAGGGCGCGCGCCACCACTTCCTTGCCGGCGCCGGTTTCGCCGAGGATCAGCACGTCGGCGGAGGTGGCGGCCAGCGCGGCGATCTGGTCGCGCAGGCGCTGCATCACCGGTGAGCGGCCAAGCAGTCGCACGTCCAGCTGCTGGCGGTCGGCCAGGGCCAGGCGCAGGCTGCGGTTGTCCAGCACCAGGCGGCGCAGGTCGAGGGCGCGGCGCACGCTCTCCAGCAGCTGTTCGCTGGCGAAGGGCTTCTCCAGGAAGTCGTAGGCGCCGGCGCGCATGGCCTGCACCGCCAGCGGCACGTCGCCGTGGCCGGTGATCAGCAGCACCGGCAGCTCCGGGTCGCGCTCGTGGATCTGCGCCAGCAGCTGCAGGCCATCCAGGCCGGGCATACGGATGTCGCTGACCACTACGCCCGGCCAGTCGCGGCCCAGGCGCGTGGCGACGCCCTGCGCGTTGTCCAGGGCCAGCACCCTGAGGCCGGCCAGGTCCAGGGTCTGGCTAAGGGCCAGGCGCAGGTGAGGATCGTCGTCAATCAGCAGGACCTGGATCTGGTTGTCGATGGCGGCTTCCGGACTCATGCGGACAGATCCTCCGGCGGATAGGGGTTGGTTCCGGGTTCGGCCAGGCGCAGGTGCAGGATCAGCTGCGCGCCACCCTCGGGATGATTGCCGATCTGCAGTTCGCCGCCCAGCGCGCGCATCAGACTGTCACAGATCGCCAGGCCCAGGCCGAGGCCCTGGGTGCTGGTCTTGGTGGTGAAGAACGGCTCCAGCGCATGATTCAGCGCCTCCTGGCTGAAACCACGGCCGTTGTCGCGCAGGCTCAGGGACACGCCCTGTTCATCATGGCGTGCGGCGATCCACAGCTTGCGGGGCAGCGGCCGCTCGGCGAGGGCGTCAAGGGCGTTGGCAATCAGGTTGCTGAGCACTTGGCGCAGGCGGGTCTCGCCGGCCTGCACCCACAGCGGCGCATCCGGCAGGTCGCGGATCAGCTCGACGTCCAGGGTGCGGCGGCGCTGGGCGTGCAGGGCCAGGGCGTCGTCCAGCGCCGGCTGCAGCGCCATGCTCTCCGGGGCATGCCGATCGCGGCGGGCGAAGGCACGCAGGTGGGCAATGATCGACGCGGCGCGGGCGGTCAGCGCGCTGATCTGCTGCAGGTTGGCATTCACCTCGTCGTGGCGCTGGTGCTCGAGCAGGATGCGGGCGTTGTCGGCGTAGCTGCGGATCGCCGCCAGCGGCTGGTTGAGTTCATGGCTGATGCTGGCGCTCATGGTGCCCAGCGCCGACAGCTTGCCGGCCTGCACCAGCTCGTCCTGGGCGCGCACCAACTCCTGCTGGGCCTGCTCGCGCTCCAGCACTTCCTGCTTGAGGCGGCTGTTGAGGCTCTCCAGGTCTCGGGTGCGCTCCAGCACCCGCGCCTCCAGCTCGCGCTGTGCGCGGGTGCTCAGTGCGATGCGATCCAGGTAGTGACGCTGGCGCTGCAGCCACAGGCCGTAGAGGGCGAGGATCGCCAGCAGGGCGATGCCGCCCCCGGCCAGGATGCTCTGTACCGGGCGATCCAGCTGGCTGGCGGGGGTCAGGATGCTTACCGTCCAGCCGATCTCGTCCAGCTGGCGGCTCTGCTGCAGCCAGAGCACCGGGTCCAGCTCGAGCTGCTGCAGGTCGAGGGTCGGGTAGGGCCGATGCAGGGCGATGGCCTCTTGCTCCTCGGCACGCAGCGGCCGCGTGGTGCGAAAGCGCCAGCCGGGGTAGGAGGTGAGAATCGCCACGCCCTGGCTGTCGGTCACCAGCAGGCGCTCCGGTGAATTGCCCCACAGGGTTTCGGTGCGGTCCAGGTCCAGCTTCACCACCAGCACGCCGACGCGTTCGCGGCCATGCTCGATGGCCTGGCCGAAGTAGTAGCCGCGCTTGCCGGAGGTGTTGCCCAGGCCGAAGAAACGTCCCAGGCGCCCGTCCATGGCTTCCAGGAAGTAGGGGCGGAAGGCGAAGTTGCGGCCGACGAACGAGTCCGGCTGGTCCCAGTTGGAAGAGGCGATGGTCAGTCCGTCGGCGCGCATCAGGTAGATCACGTCCGCGCCGGTCTGATGCTTGAGGCGCATCAACTGGTGGTTCGCCAGCTCCAGCGAGGCGCTGTTGCTCGGGCTCAGCAGCGCATTACGCAGCACCGGCAGGTTGCCAAGTATGCCCGGCAGGGTTTCGTAGCTGCGCAGCGTGCCCAGCAGGTTGGCGACGTAGAGGTCCAGCGTCTGGCGGTTCTGCTCGGCGAGTCGGGCGCTGTAATAGCGCTCGGCAAGCTCGTGCAGGGGCCAGAGCAGCAGGGCCAGCAGCAGGGCGAGAATGCCCAGGCTGCGCCAGCGGGGCCTGTTCGATGTGATGGAAGGATGGGTCATGCGGGATGGCATTATTCGGCAGGGCCATAGGGTGGCTGGAACGTCGACGCGGTTCAAGCGCGACAGACGGGATGCTTGAATGCGTGGCTCGCCATCCCCATCCTTTATGAGTGTTGTGTTATTGACTGATTCTATTGCAAGGATTTGGTTAATAAATTAGTGATCTGGGGGTTATACGCTAAGATGGCCCCCATCAAATGTTTCAACCCACCCTCTCCAAGGAGTCTGTGAATGTCCGTTATCAACACCCAGATCAAGCCGTTCAAAGCTCAGGCGTTCAAGCAGGGCAAGTTCATCGAAGTCACCGAAGCCGACCTGAAGGGCAAGTGGGCCGTCTTCTTCTTCTACCCGGCCGACTTCACCTTCGTCTGCCCGACCGAGCTGGGCGACGTGGCTGACCACTACGCCGAGTTCCAGAAGCTGGGCGTCGAGATCTACTCCGTGTCCACCGACACCCATTTCACCCACAAGGCCTGGCACGACAGCTCCGAAACCATCGGCAAGATCCAGTACACCATGATCGGCGACCCGACCATGCAGATCAGCCGCAACTTCGAAGTCCTGCGCGAAGACCAGGGCCTGGCCAACCGCGGTACCTTCATCGTTGACCCGGAAGGCATCATCCAGGCCGTGGAAATCACCGCCGAAGGCATCGGCCGTGACGCTTCCGACCTGCTGCGCAAGGTCAAGGCCGCCCAGTACGTCGCCTCCCACCCGGGCGAAGTCTGCCCGGCCAAGTGGAAGGAAGGCGAAGCCACTCTGGCTCCGTCCCTGGATCTGGTTGGCAAGATCTAAAAACGGCGGCAAAGCCGCTCAGCATCGCCGATGCGGCGTTGCAATCAGGCTCGGGCTGCTCATTTACAGCTCGTAAACTCCGCGCCCTCGCCTGATTGCGCCTTGCCTTGGCTTCGCTGACCTGCTTTGCCATCCGTTTTACGCTACGGGAGTTTTTACCGGCTCCCCTCTAGCCCGACGCCCGGGCGCGATCCGCCCGGGCGTTTTGTTTCCGGAATTTATTACACGGGGTACCGCACACCATGTTGGACGCCAATCTTAAAACCCAGTTGAAGGCCTACCTCGAAAAGGTCACCCAGCCGTTCGAGATCGTCGCGTCCCTCGATGATGGCGCGAAATCCCAGGAGATGCTGGGCCTGCTGCAGGACATCGCCGGCCTGAGCGACAAGATCAGCCTGCGCACCGACGGCAACGATGCCCGCAAGCCCTCGTTCTCCCTGAACCGCATCAACGGCAACATCAGCCTGACCTTCGCCGGTCTGCCGATGGGCCACGAATTCACGTCCCTGGTGCTGGCCCTGCTGCAGGTCGGCGGCCATCCGTCCAAGGAAAGCCAGGACGTCATCGAACAGATCAAGGGTCTGCAAGGCGAATTCAACTTCGAGACCTATTTCTCCCTGTCCTGCCAGAACTGCCCGGATGTCGTTCAGGCGCTGAACCTGATGGCCGTGCTGAACCCGAACATCCGCCACGTCGCCATCGACGGCGCGCTGTTCCAGGATGAAGTCGAAGCCCGCCAGGTGATGTCCGTACCGAGCATCTACCTGAACGGCGAAGTGTTCGGCCAGGGCCGCATGGACGTTGCACAGATCCTCGCCAAGCTGGACACCGGCGCCGCCTCCCGCGCCGCCGACCAGATGAACGCCAAGGACGCCTTCGACGTGCTGGTGGTCGGTGGTGGCCCGGCGGGTGCTTCCGCCGCCGTGTATGCGGCGCGCAAG
Organism: Pseudomonas flexibilis; assembly: GCF_000806415.1. Classification (NCBI taxonomy): domain Bacteria; kingdom Pseudomonadati; phylum Pseudomonadota; class Gammaproteobacteria; order Pseudomonadales; family Pseudomonadaceae; genus Pseudomonas; species Pseudomonas flexibilis. The sequence goes on along the minus strand of NZ_JTAK01000004.1, from coordinate 434,256 downwards.
GGCATCCGTACCGGTGTGGCGGCCGAGCGCTTCGGCGGCCAGGTACTGGACACCATGTCCATCGAGAACTTCATCTCCGTGAAGGAGACCGAGGGTCCGAAGCTGGCCCGCGCGCTGGAAGAGCACGTCAAGCAGTACGACGTGGACATCATGAACCTGCAGCGCGCCAGCAAGCTGATTCCGGCCGGCGCCGACGGCCTGCACACCGTGGAATTCGAGAACGGCGGCCGCCTGCAGGCCAAGACCGTGATCCTCTCCACCGGTGCCCGCTGGCGCGAAATGAACGTGCCGGGCGAGGCCGAGTACAAGGCCAAGGGCGTGTGCTTCTGCCCGCACTGCGACGGCCCGCTGTTCAAGGGCAAGCGCGTGGCGGTGATTGGCGGCGGCAACTCCGGCGTCGAAGCTGCCATCGACCTGGCCGGCATCGTGTCCCACGTGACCCTGCTGGAGTTCGGTGAAAGCATGCGTGCCGACGCCGTGCTGCAGGCCAAGGTGCGCAGCCTGCCGAACGTCACCATCCACACCCTGGCGCAGACCACCGAGGTGCTGGGCGATGGCCAGAAGGTGACCGGCCTGGTCTACAAGGACCGCACTACCGAGCAGCTGCACACCGTCGAGCTGGAAGGCATCTTCGTGCAGATCGGCCTGCTGCCCAACAGCGACTGGCTGAAGGGCACCGTCGAGCTGAACCGCTTCGGCGAGATCGTGGTCGACGCCAAGGGCCAGACCAACATCCCCGGTGTGTTTGCCGCCGGCGACGTCACCACCGTGCCGTACAAGCAGATCGTGATTGCGGTCGGCGAGGGCGCCAAGGCTTCTCTAAGCGCTTTCGATCACCTGATCCGTCAGGGCTGATCACAAAGAAAAAATGCCTGCGTGCAAACGGGCGAGCCCCGTGGCGAAAGCCACGGGGTTTTTTATTGCAGGGTGTTTCCATACGCCCCTGGGTATCGAAGGTGAAGGTTGTGTCCAACCCGACGGAAGGCGACCATTGGCGCTTCGACCATGGGGTCGTGCTGTTACCCAAAAGGAGAACACCGTGAAAGCTCTTGTCATCGGCAGCCTGAGTGCCGTACTCGCCGCCGCCAGCCTGACCGCCAACGCCCAACTGAGCGTTGAGGACCAGATCCAGTACCGCAAGGCCGGTTACCAGTTCATGTCCTGGAACATGGGCAAGATCAAGGCTCAGGTCATCGACGGCAGCGTGCCGTTCGACGCCGCCCAGGTGCAGGCTTCCGCCAACGCCATCGCCGCGTTGGCCAACTCCGGCATGGGCGCGCTGTACAGCCCGGACAGCGTGCAGGGCAAGGCCCCGGTGAAGACCCGCCTGAAGCCCGAATTCTTCCAGAACCTGGAAAAGGCCGGCCAGATCGGCGGCCAGTTCGTGCAGGCCGCCAACACCCTGGCCAGCGAAGCCGCCAGCGGCGACCAGGCGCGCATCCGCAAGGCCTTCGGTGACGTCGGTGCCGGCTGCAAGGCCTGCCATGACAACTTCCGCGCCAAGTAAGCGGAACGCAGCGTTACGCAAAAGGCCGATCATTCGATCGGCCTTTTTGTTTGGGATGTCCCGTGCAGGTTGCGGCGGCCGGAAAAAGCGCCGACCGCGTTACCAGCTCAACGCCGGCGGCGGGGTGGCCGGTTTCGGCGGTTCCAGCCACTGTGGCGCCTGCTGCAGCGCCCAGACCGCCGCCAGGCTGATGAGCAGGGCGAACAGGAACGCAACCAGGCTGCCGCCACGGGCGGCCTGTTCCGGTGCCATCTCCGTGTCACGGCCATGCAGCATGGCCTGCACCAGTTTCTTGCCCCGCAGCTGATACGCCAGGATGGCCAGGATATGCAGCCCGACCAGCAGCATCAGCAGGTTCTTCAGCTGGCGGTGGATGTCGGTCAGCCACAGGCTGGTTTCGGTGTCCACCAGGCGGGCCAGCGGGCCACGCAGGGCGATGTCGTCATAGGCCAGGAGACCGGTTGCCGTCTGGGCGATCAGCACCGCGATCAGGGCCAGCACGGACAGCGCGCCCAGCGGGTTGTGACCCGGCTCGCGCCATTCGCCGCGCAGGTAGCGGCCCATTGCGAGCGGCGCGCTGACGATGGCGCTCCAGCGGGCATAGGTGGAGCCCAGCAGGCCCCAGAGCAGGCGGAACACCAGCAGGCCGGCGACGAGCATGCCCAGATCGGCGTGCCAGCTCATCCAGTTGCCGCCGGCCAAGCCTGTCGCGATCGCACCCGCCACGCTCAGCACCAGCAACCAGTGAAACAGCCGCAGCGGCAGGTCCCAAACCCTCTGTGTCATGTTCGACTCCTCGACATCCAGCGTGCGCCGGCGTCTGGAATGGGGATTGCCGGCGGGCGACATGGTATCCGCTCGGCTCGGAGCGGAGCAGTGCGAGTGCGTGACAGAATGCCTCAGCGGGTCATGGAGTGGCCCGGATGCGTCAGTGGCGGGCGGCCTGCCAGAGTCGGGCAATATCGGTGGCGCGGGCCTGCAGCAGACCGGCCGCATCGGTGCAGGCCTGCTCCAGCGTGGTCGGGCCGGGCACCAGGCTGAAGGCCGCGGTGATGCCGGCGGTGTACAGGCGCTGGTAGCCCTCGCCCAGGCTGCCGGCCAGGGCGATCACCGGCACGCTGGCGGCGCGGGCGATACGGGCCACGCCCAGCGGGGTCTTGCCGTGCAGGGTCTGCGCATCCAGGCGACCCTCGCCGGTGATCACCAGCGCAGCACCCTGCATGGCGTCGGCCAGGCCGCAGAGCTCGGCGACCACCTCGATGCCGGGTCGGAAGCGGGCACCCAGCAGGGCGCGTGCCGCAAAGCCCAAACCGCCGGCCGTGCCCGCACCCGGCTCGGTCGAATGATCCGTGCCCAGCGCGGCAGCCATCCGCGCGGCGTAATGGGCGAGCGCCGCATCCAGCAGGCAAACCTGCTCCGGGCTGGCACCTTTCTGCGGGCCGAACACCGCGGAGGCACCGTGCGGGCCGCACAGCGGGTTGTCCACGTCCGCCGCGACGAGCACCGCCACCTGGGCAAGGCGCGGGTCCAGCCCGGACAGATCGATTTCCGCCAGTTGGGCCAGCGCCGCGCCACCAGGCGCCAGCGCCTGCCCGGCGCTGTCCAGCAGACGCACACCCAGGGCGCGCAGCAGGCCGGCGCCGCCATCGTTGGTGGCGCTGCCGCCCAGACCGAGGATGATGCGCTGCGCGCCGGCGTCCAGGGCCTGGCGAATCAGCTCACCGGTCCCCGCGCTGCAGGCACGCAGGATGTCGCGCTGCTCCGGGGGCACCTGATGCAGACCACTGGCGGCCGCCATCTCGATCACTGCGGTGTCGTCCGCGAGCCAGCCCCAATGGGCCTCGACGGGCGTGCCCAGCGGGCCGCTGACCGTGCAGGTGCGCCGTTCGCCACCCACTGCCGCCAGCACCGCGTCCACCGTGCCTTCGCCGCCGTCGGCCATCGGTCGCAGCAGGCACTCGGCGTCCGGGAACACCGCTCGCCAGCCTCGCGCGATGGCCTCGGCCACCTGTGCGGCGGCGAGGCTTTCCTTGAACGAGTCCGGGGCGATGACGATCTTCATGGGCGACTCCGCTAGGGCTGGCGCTCGTCCTCGCGAATCGCCTTGAGGACCTGGCGCTGCAGCGCGATGAAGGCGGTGCTGGTCGCCATCTCCTCGTGGCGCGGGCGGCCCAGTTCGACGGGGAAGCTGGCCTTGATGTGCCCCGGGCCACGGCCCATCACCACGATGCGGTCGGACAGGTAGACCGCCTCCTCGATGTCGTGGGTGACGAACATCACCGTCAGGCGATGATGCTCCCAGATGCGCGTCAGCAGCTCCTGCATCTGATGGCGGGTCATGGCGTCCAGCGCGCCGAAGGGCTCGTCCATCAGCAGGATCTTCGGCCGGTAGGATAGCGCCCGGGCGATGGCCACGCGCTGCTTCATGCCGCCGGACAGCTCGTTCGGGTAGGCCTCGGCGTAATCGTTCAGGCCCACCAGTTGCAGGTGCTCGTCGGCGATGCGCCGGCACTCGCCACGGGTGCGACCAGCGGCCTTGAGGGCGAACTCGATGTTCTCCCGCGCGTTCAACCAGGGCAGCAGGGTGTAGGACTGGAACACCACGCCGCGGTCCAGGCCGGCGCCGCGAATCGGCTCGCCATCCACCAGCACCTGGCCGCTGTCGAAGCCTTCCAGGCCGGCTGCGATCGACAGCAGGGTGCTCTTGCCACAGCCGGAGGTGCCGACCAGCGAGACGAATTCGTTGTCGTGCAGGGTCAGCTCGATGTCGCGCAGCACCTGACGTTGCTCACGGCCGTGGGGGAAGCTCTTGTTGAGTCCACGGATTTCCAGGGTGGCCATCAGCGACGTCTCCGGTTGTAGCGGAACAGCACGCGCTCTGCGGCGCGCATCAGCTGGTCGGTGACCAGCCCCAGCAGGCCCAGCAGCAGGATGTAGCCGATGATGGTGTCGGTCTGGAAGAAGCGCTGCGAGACGGTGATGCGGTAGCCCAGGCCGGAAGTCGCCGCCACCAGCTCGGCCAGGACCAGCCAGGTCCAGGCCCAGCCGAGGCTGATGCGCAGGGCATCCCAGATGCCGGGCAGGGCGCTGGGCAGCACGATGCGCAGCAGGATGGCCGGATCGCGCATGCCCAAGGTGCGGCCCAGGCCGATGAAGTCCGGCGGCACGCGCTTGACCGCGTCCATGATCATCAGCACCTGCTGGAAGAAAGTGCCGATCCAGATGATCAGGAATTTCTGCACATCGCTGGTGCCGGCCCAGAGGATGGTCAGCGGCACGAAGGCCACCACCGGCATGTAGCGGATGAAGTCCACCAGCGGCTCGCTGGCCGCCTTCCAGAAGCCGTAGCAACCGGCCAGGGTGCCGATGACGATGCTCATGGCCGAGGAGATCAGGAAGGCCACGCCGATGCGGTACAGGCTGACCTGCAGATCGGCCCACAGGGTGCCGTCGGCTGCCAGCGACAGCATGCGGGCCAGGACGTCCGCCGGGGCCGGCAGGAACAGCCTGGGCACCAGGTCCGAGGCGGTGGACAGGTACCAGGCCAGTCCGAGCAGGACGAAGACGCCGAGCCCGATCAGCCAGTAGCTGTGGCGGCCGGGGGGCTGGCCGATGGTGAACAGGGAGGAGCGTTGAGTCATGTCGAGAACACCGCCCCGCAGTCCGGCGGGGCGGTGCGGGGGCTCACTTCAGGGCTTCGACGAATCGCGTGTCGAGCAGTTGGGCAGGAGATACCGGTTGCGGCAGCAGGCCGGCATCGCCGGCGGCCTTGGTGATGTGGCGCATGCTGGTGTTGATGAACTCGCCCTGCACCTGCAGGTCGCGCTGGTTGTCGGCCAGCGAGTAGAACTTCACCCCGGCGAACGCGCTGTCCAGCTCGTCGGCGCTGGCGCCGACACCACGGGCGATGATCGCCTGGCCCTGTTGCGGGTTGGCCTGGTAGAAGCGGTAGGCCGCTTCCCAGCTGCGCAGCAGCGCCAGTACCTGGCCGGGACGTTTCTGCAGCATCTCGTCGCGCACCACCAGCACGTCGCTGATCAGGCCCGGATCATCGGAGCCCTGGTACAGGGTTCGGATGTTCGGATTCTGCTGGGCGGCCACGCTCAGGTACGGCTCGTAGGTGACGGCGGCCGGCACCTGGCCGGCGATCAGCGCACTGCCGGCCGAGGAGGCGGGCATCGGTACCGGGCGGATATCCGCCAGGGTCATGCCGGCCTTGGCCAGCGCGCTGTGCAGCAGGATGTCGCTGGTGGTGCCTTCCTCGTAGGCCACGGCCTTGCCCTTGAGATCGGCCAGGGTCTTGATGGACGGATCGACGATCAGCGCATCGGCGCTGGTGCTCTGGTCCAGCAGCATGACGATCTTCACCGGCAGGCCGGCGGAGACCATGGCCATGGCGGTGTGGGTGGCCAGGTTGCCGGCGTCGATGCGCCCGCTGGCCAGCGCCGCGTTCATGTCCTTGTCTTCGTTGAAGTTGATCAGCTCCACCCCCTGCAGACCATTGGCGGCAAAGTGGCCTTGCTCGTCTGCGACATACCACTGGCCATAGCCCAGCCAGGGTTGCATGCCGAGTTTGACGGTACCGCTCTCCGGCTTGAGATCGGCGGACGGGGCGGCGGCAATCGCCGGCGCTGCCAGCAGGGCGAGGCTGGCGCTGGCCGCAAGGTTTCGCAGCTGGGACAGGATGGACATGGGCATCGATGCTCCGCGAATGGAAGTCAGGTTATGCGCGCCGGGGGCTGCGCATGCGCGAAGCATTCTACGGGAAAGCGGCGGGAAATAGCGTGCCAGAGCATCGCGGCGGGAGCGATGCGGGTCACTTCATGCAAGGAACTAGATCACATATCCGCCAATGGCCACGAAGTGCAGCGAGCTGCCACCGACCACGAACAGGTGCCAGATGCCGTGCCAGTGGCGAAAGCGTGTGTCGTAGACGAAGAACACGATGCCCGCCGTATACACCACGCCGCCGGCCAGCAGCCAGGCGAAGCCTTCGCCGCCCAGGTTGCGCAGCAGCGGGCCGATGGCAATCAGCACGATCCAGCCCATCACTGCGTAGATCACCAGCGACAGGACGCGGGCTTCCGAGCGTGGCTTGATCTCCTGCAGCATGCCGATGATCGCCAGACCCCAGACGATGCCGAACAGCGTCCAGCCCCAGGCGCCATTCAGCGTTACCAGGCAGAAGGGCGTGTAGCTGCCGGCGATCAGCAGATAGATGGACAGGTGGTCCAGCTTGCGCAGGATGCGCTTCGCCCGTCCGCGCACGCTGTGGTAGACGGTCGAGATGGTGTAGAGCAGCAGCAGCGTGGCGCCGTAGATGGACACCCCGACGATCTTCCAGGGATCGCCATCCAGGCTGCTGAGCACGATCAGCCACACCGAGCCGGTCAGGGCCAGCAGGGCCCCGGCCAGGTGGCTCCAGGCGTTGAAGCGTTCACCGTGATACATGCCGTTTCTCCTTGTCCGTGCGCCGCCAGTATAAGCATGCCGCCGTGAACAGGCAGTGACGGTTTCGGTCGTCATCACTGACGGCGATGTCCTCCGGCCTAGCGCTTGGCCTCCGTTTCCGGTGCTGCGGAACGGCGCAGGAAGGCCTGGGTGAGTTCCGGCAGATGCTGGCGCAGCCAGTCGGACATGGCGATTTCCTGCTGCAGGATCGCCTCGCAGACCCGGTGGGTCTCGGTGTCCTGGGCGACCTTCGCGGCTTCGATCAACACGGTGTACGAGGCGATTTCCATGTTCTCGAACACGTAGCCGCTCATGGCGCCCTTGATGACCTCGTCACTCATCATCATGCCGGCCATGCCCTGCCCGAAGGCCATGACCTTGCCGGAAATGTCCTTGAGCGTGGACGGGCTGCTGCCCAGGCGCTGCAGACAGGTTTCCAGCTGGGCCCGCTGGTGGTGGGTTTCTTCCAGGTGCTGCTGAATGCGGGCACGCAGCTCCGGGTAATGCTCCAGCCGCTCGACCTGGGAGGTGAGCATTGTCTCGGCCTGTTGTTCCATGGCATGCGCATCGCGCAGCCAGTCGAGCAGGTTTTCTTGTGGGGTAGCCATTGCTTCGCGCCTCCCGATGCAGGTGAGCTTCTGAGAGCCGGTGGCGCCCCGGGGTGTTCAGGAAAGAGGACAGATGGAGCGCCTGGCCGGCCGCGAGTGCCGCCCATCGAATGGCTGCAACTCCCTCCCCGCGGCTGAATCAGGGAAAGGTGCCCCTCACGGCGGCTCCCTGACAAACCGGAGGTACGAATGGATACCCTGACCAGCCTGTTCGACGGCAAGGGTACGCCCCTGGCCAAACAGAAATTCACCTGGCGGGAAATGGCGACCAGGCCCATCAGCAAGCTTGATGACGATGCCTTCACCCGGGTGCGCATCATCCTCATGAACGGCATCGAGATGGATGCGTTGCGCCTGAAGAACATCGGCGCGCGGTTCCATGGCCCGCTGCGCGAAGCCCTCGCCCAGGTAAGACGCGCCGAGCAGCACCAGGCGACCATGGTCAACTGGTTGCTCTCGGCCGACCACTCCCCGCTAGAAACCACGGTCGCCTACGAACAGGTGGCCATCGAGGTCACCGCCGCCGTGGCGCAGACCGAGCCCGATCCTTACCAGGCGCAGACTTACCGCTTCGGCCTGCTGGAGGATTTCGACCACCTGTATCGCTACTCGGCGATGCTCGACCGCCTGGAGGGCAAGGACGCCAACAACATCCTGCAGGGCTACACCGACATCATCCCCAGCCGGCCGACCACCGATCACCATCGCGCCCCGGAAGACGACCTGCGGGACTCCTACCAGCGCGACAGCGCCGCGCTGATCACCAAGATCCACGCGGCGATGATCACTGCCGCCGAATACCAGACCCACGACTACTACATGACCATCGGGCCGACCTTCTCCGATCCGCTGGCCCGCCAGCTGTACGCCGAGATCGCCTCGGTGGAGGAGCAGCACGTCACCCAGTACGGCTCGCTGCAGGACCCGGATGAAAGCTTCCTGGAGAAATGGCTGATCCACGAGGCCATGGAAATCTATGCCTACCACAGCTGCATGGAGCAGGAGGAGAACCCGCGCATCAAGGCGATCTGGGAACGCTTCGTCGACTACGAGCTGGGCCACCTGAACCTGGTCAGCGAGCTGTTCAAGAAGCACGAGGGGCGCGACCCGGCCGAAGTGCTCCAGGGCTCGGTGCCCAGGCTCATCGAGTTCAAGAGCCAGCGCGAGTTCGTGCGCAAGACCCTGGCCGCGGAAATCGACCTGCGCGCCAAAGGCCACCAGTTCGTCGATCGCAAGGACGAGGGCAAGGCCAGCAAGGACTACCGCAAGCAGCTGCACGCCGATGGCGTCGCCTCGGAAACCGTATCCGCCGGCTACCAATGGACGCCGGGAACCGAACTCAGTCTGAAGAAAGCCTCCTGAGGACCTCACCATGCAGACCGCAGTCAAGATGGGACACAACGTCACCGGCGCGCAGATGTCGCCCAAGGATAGCGAAGCGCAACTCAAGGCCACCCGCGAGGTACCGCCAGACGTACCGGGCGGCCCGGAAAAACTCGCCCTGGTGCGCACCCGGGAAGCGGCGAAGGCCGACTCCATCGGCTCGGTGCCGGTTCCCGGATCGGCCAAGGGCATGCTGAAAACGGCGGTCAACAAGCTGGTCGGCGTCAGCCCGGAAGTGCTGATCGACAAGCTCGGCGAGCGCTTGGCCTTCGAGCGCGGCGGCGTGCGCCTCTATGACGCCCTGCTGGCCAAGGCCAAGGCCATCGACACGCTGGACAAAGCGATGCTGCAGACCCTGCAGCACTTTCGCCAGGAAGAGGCCGAGCACCTGGGCCTGGTTACCGCCGCCATGGAGAAACTGGGCGCCGACCCCACCGCCATGACCCCCTGCGCCGATGTGGCCGGCTGCATCAACATGGGCGTGATGGAAACCATCGCCGACCCGCGCACCAGCCTCGCCCAATGCCTCAACGCCTTGCTCACCGCCGAGCTCAGCGACAACGCCGGCTGGGAACTGCTCATCGACCTGGCCAACGCCTCCGGCCAGGGCGACATCGCCGACTCCTTCGGCAAGGCGCTCCAGCAGGAGCAGGTGCACATGCAGACGGTGAAGGAATGGTTGAGCCAGGAGGTATTGGGGCAGGTGTAGCGGCGGCGCGAGCGCTGTTGCTCAGCGCTTCTCCTGCAGCGCTTGCAGGGCCGAGCGGCAGCGCTCTTCGGCGGTGTCCAGTTCGAGCTGCATCTGCTGGATGTCCAGCAACTGCTGCTCGAGCTGCTGTCGGCGCTCGGCAATCATGCCGAGCATGATATTGAGCTGCTTCTGGTTGCCGGCCTGGGGGTCGTACAGCTCGATCAGTGTCTTGCATTCGGCCAGCGAGAAGCCGATGCGCTTGCCGCGCAGGATCAGCTTGAGCGCGACGCGATCCTTGGCCGAGTAGATGCGCTCCTGGCCGCGCCGGGTCGGCGACAGCAGGCCCTGTTCCTCGTAGAAGCGGATGGCCCGCGTGGTGATATCCAGCTCATTGGCCAGGTCGGAAATCCGGTAGGTCTGTTTGGACATGGTGATTCCACTACTCGTTGGAGGTGCCTGGCAGGGAGCCCCCGGCCGGCGGGCTATTTTATGCACATGCGGCCGCCTTGTTGGCATCTGTGTCATTGCGCCAGACGCGCCCGCGCCACCCGCGAGCCATTTGGCCGGCCCAGCACCTCGCTGATGCGCTGGCCGGCCGCGATCAGCGCCGGCAGTTCCACGCCGGTGTGAATGCCCAGGCCATCGAGCAGGTACAGCACGTCCTCGCTGGCCACGTTGCCGCTGGCGCCCTTGGCATAGGGACACCCGCCGAGCCCGGCGACCGAGCTGTCGAATACCGCGATGCCTTCCAGCAGGCTGGCATAGATGTTCGCCAGCGCCTGGCCGTAGGTGTCGTGGAAATGTCCGGCCAGCCGCTCGCGAGGCACGGCGCGGGCCACGGTGTCGAACAGCGTGCGGGCCTTGCCCGGCGTGCCGGTGCCGATGGTGTCGCCCAGCGAGATCTCGTAGCAGCCCATGGCATGCAGCTCGCCGGCCACCTCGGCGACCTTGCCCGGCGCCACCTCGCCCTCGTAGGGGCAGCCGAGCACGCAGGACACGTAGCCGCGCACGCGGATGTCCCGCGCGCGCGCGGCCTCCAGCAGCGGCGCGAAGCGCGCCAGGCTCTCGGCGATCGAGCAGTTGATGTTCTTCTGCGAGAAGGCCTCGGACGCGGCGGCGAACACCGCGACTTCCCGCACCCCGGCCGCGATGGCCGCTTCCAGACCCTGCAGGTTCGGCGTCAACGCCGCGTAGGTGACGCCGGCCTTGCGCTCGATCTGCGCGAACACCTCGGCCGAGCCGGCCATCTGCGGCACCCACTTGGGCGACACGAAGCTGCCGACCTCGATATGGGACAGGCCGGCGGCGCTCAGGTCGTTCACCAGGCGTACCTTGTCGGCCACGCTAATCGGCTGGCGCTCGTTCTGCAGACCGTCACGCGGGCCGACTTCGACCAGACGGACCTGTTTGGGCAGGCTCATATGAATCCTCCAGGGGTAATGGCGACGCCGTTGCGTGGGTATCGGTGGAAAATCGCTGCGCGAGTTTTCCACCCTACGGTGTTGCGTTCGGGCGTAGGGTGGACAACGGCGCAGCCTTGTCCGCCTGGGTTCAGGCCTCCTCCATCTCCAGCAGCACCGCGCCTTCGCTGACCATCTCGCCCTCGCTGCAGAACAGGCGCTTGACCACGCCGGCCTGGGCGCTGCGGATGCTGTGCTCCATCTTCATCGCCTCCAGCACGATCAGCGCGGTGCCGGCCTCGACCTGCTGCCCGGCCTCGACCAGCACGCGCACGATGCTGCCGTTCATCGGCGCGGTCAGCCCGCCGTGCTGCGGGTGGCTGGCCTCGGCTTCGGCGATCGGGTCGAAGGCGGTGACCGCCAGCCACTCGCCGTTCCATTGCAGATACAGCGCCTCGCCCTGGCGGATCGCCCTGGGGGCGCGGATGCCGGACGGCTGCGCTGTCGGATCGACCGTCAACCGGCGGCTTTCGCCGTTGCATTGCAGGTGCAGGCTGATCTGCGCCGGCAGGCCGAAGCGCAGCCCGTCGCGCCGGGACCACGGCGAATGCGCGTCGTCGTCGCGCACGCGGGCGGCCGCGCTGCGAACGAAACACTCGGCCGCCTGCTGCCAGAAGGCCTCGGACAGCTCGCCGGCCGGACGCAGCAGCTCGCGCTCGTGGCGCGGGATGAAGCCGGTGTCCAGTTCGGCCTCGGCGAAGGCGCGGTGGCCGACCACCCGGCGCAGGAAGGCCAGGTTGGTGCGCACGCCGCCGACCGCGGTTTCGTCGAGCATGGCCAGCAGGCGCTGGCGCGCTTCCTCGCGGTTCTCGCCCCAGGCGATCAGCTTGCCGAGCATCGGATCGTAGAACGGCGACACCGTGTCGCCCTCGGCGACGCCGCTGTCGACGCGGCGGCCCGGGCCGGCGGCGGCTTCGCGGTACAGGTCGAGGGTGCCGGTGGCCGGCAGGAAATCGTTGTCCGGGTCCTCGGCGTACAGGCGCACCTCGATGGCGTGGCCGCGCAGCGGCACCTGTTCCTGGCTGATCGGCAGCGGCTCGCCCCGGGCGACGCGGATCTGCCAGGCCACCAGGTCGAGGCCGGTGATGGCCTCGGTGACCGGGTGTTCCACCTGCAGGCGGGTGTTCATCTCCATGAAGAAGAACTCGCCACGGGCATCGAGCAGGAATTCCACGGTGCCGGCGCCGACATAGCCGATCGCCTGGGCGGCCTTCACCGCCGCTTCGCCCATGGCGCGGCGCAGCGCCGGGGTCATGCCGGGCGCCGGGGCTTCCTCGACCACCTTCTGGTGACGACGCTGGATCGAGCAGTCGCGCTCGTTCAGGTACAGGCAGTTGCCGTGCATGTCGGCGAATACCTGGATCTCCACGTGGCGCGGCTTGAGCACGTACTTCTCCACCAGCATGCGCGAATCGCCGAACGAGGATTGCGCCTCGCGCTGTGCGGAAGCCAGCGCCTCGGCCAGGTCCGCCTCGCGCTCGACCACCTTCATGCCCTTGCCGCCGCCGCCGGCGGTGGCCTTGAGCAGCACCGGATAGCCGATCACCTCGGCGGCGGCGCGGAAGGTTTCCAGGTCCTGGGCCTCGCCGTGGTAGCCCGGCACCAGCGGCACGCCGGCGTGCTCCATCAGCGCCTTGGCCGCCGATTTGCTGCCCATGGCGTCGATGGCCGAGGCGGGCGGGCCGAGGAAGATCAGCCCGGCCTGTTCGATGGCGCGGGCGAACGCGGCGTTCTCGGAGAGAAAGCCGTAGCCCGGGTGGATGGCCTGGGCGCCGCTGGCCTTCGCCGCTTCGATCAGCTTGTCGATGCGCAGGTAGCTGTCGGCCGGCTTGGCGCCGCCGAGGTCGATGCGGATATCGGCCTCGCGGGCGTGACGGGCGCTGGCGTCGATGGCGCTGTGAACGGCGACGGTGGTCAGGCCCAGGGCCTTGGCGGTACGCATCACCCGGCAGGCGATCTCGCCACGGTTGGCCACCAGCAGGGTATCGATGGAACGGTTCATGGCTGGTTCTCCTGCCAGGCGGGGGTGCGTTTCTCCAGGAAGGCGCTCAGGCCCTCCTGGCCTTCCGGGCTGGTGCGCAGGCGGGCGATGGCCTGTTCGGTGGTCTGGCGCAGCGCGGCGTCGTAATCGCCATCGCCGACCTCCAGCAACAGCGCCTTGCAGGCCCTGAGCGCCTGCGGGCTGTTGAGCAGCAGGTTGTCGACCCAGCGCTCGAGGGCGGCGTCCAGTTCGGCGGCCGGATAGGTCTCGGCGAGCAGGCCGAGCTCGCGGGCGCGGGTGCCGTCGAAGCGCTCGGCGGTCAGCGCGTAGCGCCGGGCGGCGCGCTCGCCGATGGCCTTGACCACGAACGGGCTGATCACTGCCGGGGCCAGGCCGATGCGCACCTCCGACAGGCAGAACAGCGCGTCGCTGGCGCCGATGGCCATGTCGCAGCAGGCGATCAGCCCCAGCGCGCCGCCGAACGCCGCGCCCTGCACCACGGCCAGGGTCGGCTGCGGCAGCTGGTGGAGGCGCTGCATCAGCTCGCCGAGCTGGTGGGCGTCGTCCAGGTTGGCCTGGTAATCGAGCCGCGCCGATTCGCGCATCCAGCCCAGGTCGGCGCCGGCGGAAAAGTGCTTGCCGCGCCCACGCAGCACCAGGAAGCGGATGCTCGCGTCATCCCCCACCTCGGCCAGCGCCGCGTTCAGTTCGGCGATCACCCGGGCGTCGAAGGCGTTGTGCTTGTCCGCGCGGTTCAGCCACAGAGTGGCCACGCCACGCGCATCCTTGTTCAGTTCGATGGTCTGGAAAGCGGTCATCTCGGCATCCTCGATGCGACTGCAGGCGCCCGCGCGTGTCGCGCCGGCGTGGCGCGACTTACATGCGGAACACGCCGAAGCGGGTCGGCTCGATCGGTGCGTTCAGCGCGGCGGACAGCGCCAGCGCCAGCACCTCGCGGGTCTGCGCCGGGTCGATCACGCCGTCGTCCCACAGCCGCGCGCTGGAGTAATAAGGATGGCCCTGGCGCTCGTACTGCTCGAGGATCGGCTGCTTGATGGCCGCCACCTCGTCGTCGCCGAGGCGCTTGCCGGCGCGTTCGCTCTGCTCCTGCTTGACCTGGGCCAGCACCCCGGCGGCCTGTTCGCCGCCCATCACCGCGATGCGCGCGTTGGGCCACATCCACAGGAAGCGCGGGTCGTAGGCGCGTCCGCACATGCCGTAGTTGCCGGCGCCGAAGCTGCCGCCGATCAGCACGGTGAACTTCGGCACCTGGGCGCAGGCCACCGCGGTGACCAGCTTGGCGCCGTGCTTGGCGATGCCGCCGGCCTCGTACTTCTGGCCGACCATGAAGCCGGTGATGTTCTGCAGGAACAGCAGCGGCACGCCGCGCTGGCAGGCCAGCTCGATGAAGTGCGCGCCTTTCTGCGCGGCCTCGGAAAACAGGATGCCGTTGTTGGCGAGAATGGCGATCGGGTAGCCGTGCAGGTGGGCGAAGCCGCAGACCAGCGTGGTGCCGAACAGCGCCTTGAATTCATCGAACTCGCTGCCATCCACCAGCCGCGCGATCACCTCGCGCACGTCGTAGGGCTGCTTGGCCTGTGCCGGGATCACCCCGTACAGCTCCTCGGCCGCGTACAGCGGCGGGCGCGGTTCGCGGCCCTGCAACTGGCCGAGCTTGCGCCAGTTGAGGTTGGCCACGCAGCGGCGGGCAAGGGCCAGCGCGTGTTCGTCGTTCTCGGCGTAGTGGTCGGCGACGCCCGAGGTCTTGCAGTGCACGTCGGCGCCGCCCAGCTCCTCGGCGGTCACCACCTCGCCCGTGGCGGCCTTCACCAGCGGCGGGCCGGCCAGGAAGATGGTCGCCTGGTTGCGCACCATGATGGTCTCGTCGGCCATCGCCGGCACGTAGGCGCCGCCGGCGGTGCACGAGCCCATCACCACGGCGATCTGCGGGATGCCCAGGGCGCTCAGGTTGGCCTGGTTGAAGAAGATGCGGCCGAAGTGCTCGCGGTCGGGGAACACCTCGTCCTGGCGCGGCAGGTTGGCGCCACCGGAGTCCACCAGGTAGATGCATGGCAGGCGGTTCTCGCGGGCCACGGTCTGGGCGCGCAGGTGCTTCTTCACGGTCAGCGGGTAGTAGCTGCCGCCCTTCACCGTGGCGTCGTTGGCGATGATCATGCACTCGACGCCTTCGACGCGGCCGATGCCGGCGACCACGCCGGCGGCGGCGACGTCCTCGCCGTACACCTCGTGGGCGGCCAGCGGCGCCAGTTCGAGGAAGGCCGAGCCGGTATCGAGCAGCGTGTCGATGCGCGCGCGCACCAGCAGCTTGCCGCGCGACACGTGGCGCTGCTGGGCGCTCGCGCCGCCGCTTTCACTGATGCGGCCGAGCAGGGCGCGCAGGTCGTTCACCTGGTCGAGCATCGCCGCGCGGTTGGCGGCGAACTCCGGCGAGCGGGTGTTGATCTGGGTGTGCAGGATGGCCATGGTCGGCTCCGGTTCATTCCATCGTGGATGGCGCTGCGGTGGAAAACGCTTCGCGGTTTTCCACCCTACGAGTGGGCAGGCTCACTTGGATTCGTTGAACAGCTCGCGGCCGATCAGCATGCGGCGGATCTCGCTGGTGCCGGCGCCGATCTCGTAGAGCTTGGCGTCGCGCAGCAGGCGGCCGGTGGGGAATTCGTTGATGTAGCCGTTGCCGCCGAGGATCTGGATCGCCTGCAGGGCCATCTGCGTGGCGTTCTCGGCGGTGTAGAGGATCACCCCGGCGGCGTCCTTGCGGGTGGTCTCGCCACGGTCGCAGGCCTGGGCGACGGCATAGAGGTAGGCGCGGCTGGCGTTGAGCTGGGTGTACATGTCGGCCACCTTGCCCTGGATGAACTGGAACTCGCCGATGCTCTGGCCGAACTGCTTGCGGTCGTGGATGTAGGGCACCACCACGTCGAGGCAGGCCTGCATGATCCCGGTCGGGCCGCCGGCCAGCACCACGCGCTCGTAGTCCAGGCCGCTCATCAGCACCTTCACGCCGCCATTCACCACGCCCAGCACGTTCTCCTCGGGCACCTCGACGTCATCGAAGAACAGCTCGCAGGTGTTGGAGCCACGCATGCCCAGCTTGTCGAACTTGTTGCCGCGCGAGAAACCCTTCCAGTCGCGCTCGACGATGAACGCGGTGATGCCGTGGGGGCCCCTGTCCAGGTCGGTCTTGGCGTAGATCACGTAGGTGTTGGCGTCCGGACCGTTGGTGATCCAGGTCTTGCTGCCGTTGAGCACGAAGCGGTCGCCCTTCTTGTCGGCGCGCAGCTTCATGGACACCACGTCGGAACCGGCGTTGGGCTCGCTCATCGCCAGCGCGCCGATGTGCTCGCCGCTGATCAGTTTGGGCAGGTACCTGGCCTTCTGCGCGGGCGTGCCGTTGCGGTTGATCTGGTTGACGCACAGGTTCGAATGGGCGCCGTAGGACAGGGCGACCGAGGCCGAGCCGCGGCTGATCTCTTCCATCGCCACCACGTGGGCCAGGTAACCGAGGCCGGCGCCGCCGTATTCCTCGGAGACGGTCACGCCGAGCAGGCCCATCTCGCCGAATTTCTTCCACATGTCCGCCGGGAACAGGTTGTCCTGGTCGATGGTCGCGGCGCGCGGCGCCAGCTCGGCGGCGACGAAGGCCTGCACCTGTTCGCGCAGCATGTCGATGGTGTCGCCGAGGGCAAAGTTGAGGCTGGAATAGTTCATGGGGCCACCTGCTGTCTTGTAGTTGTTCTATGTTCGGGTTGCGGCGGCGGCGATTGCGCCACTCTTTACGGCACCCCGGCCCGCTGTCCTTCGACTTTTGGAGCGGGTTGTCGGGGTAGTCACCTTTACGTTAACGTAATCCTGCCCCTGGACGACTGTCAACACCACGGGCCCTTGGGAAGCAACGCCTCATAACAAACATAAGACTGAGGAAATTCGCCATGAGTCTTCCGAGTTATACCTGCGGACCGCAGAACAAACCCCTGTTGCCCATGACCATCGGCGCGGCCTTCGACCGCACCGTGGAGCGCTTTCCCCGGCGCGAGGCCCTGGTGGTGCGCCATCAGAACCTGCGGTACACCTGGGCGGAGCTGGCGCAGGCGGTGGACCGTTGCGCGCGCGGCCTGCTGGCCCTGGGGCTGCAACCTGGCGAGCGGCTCGGGATCTGGTCACCGAACAACGCCCAGTGGTGCATCACCCAGTTCGCCACGGCGAAGATCGGCGTGGTGCTGGTCAACATCAACCCGGCCTACCGGCTCAGCGAACTGGAATACGCGCTCAAGCAGTCCGGCTGCCGCTGGCTGATCTGCGCCGATGCCTTCAAGACCTCCGACTACCACGCCATGCTCCACGAGCTGCTGCCGGAGCTGGAAAACGCCGCCGTCGGCGCGCTGCAGAGCCACATGCTGCCGGAGCTGCGCGGCGTGATCAGCCTGTGCGACAAGCCGCTGGATGGCATGCTGCCCTGGCCGGCGCTGATGGAAATGGCCGAGCAGGTCGGCCCGGAACAGCTGCGCCAGTGCAGTGAACACCTGCAGTTCGACGACCCGATCAACATCCAGTACACCTCCGGCACCACCGGCTTCCCCAAGGGCGCCACCCTCAGTCACTACAACATCCTCAACAACGGCTACATGGTCGGCGAGAGCCTCGGCCTGACCGAACATGACCGCCTGGTGATCCCGGTGCCGCTGTACCACTGCTTCGGCATGGTCATGGGCAATCTTGGCTGCGTCACCCACGGCACCACGATGATCTACCCGAGCGCGGCCTTCGAGCCGCTGGCCGCGCTGCAGGCCGCGGCGGAAGAAAAGGCCACCGGCATGTACGGCGTGCCGACCATGTTCATCGCCATGCTCGACCACCCGGAGCGCCAGTCGCTGGACCTGAGCAGCCTGCGCACCGGCATCATGGCCGGCTCCACCTGCCCGATCGAGGTGATGAAGCGCGTCATCGACGACATGCACCTTGCCGAAATGCAGATCGCCTACGGCATGACCGAAACCAGCCCGGTGTCCACCCAGACCAGCGCCGACGACGACCTGGAGCGCCGCGTGACCAGCGTCGGCCGCACCCAGCCGCACCTGGAAAGCAAGATCGTCGACGAGCACGGCGCCATCGTGCCGCGCGGGCAGATCGGCGAACTCTGCACCCGTGGCTACAGCGTGATGCTCGGCTACTGGAACAACCCGGAGGCCACCCGCGAAGCCATCGACGGCGCGCGCTGGATGCACACCGGCGACCTGGCGGTGATGGACGACGAGGGCTACGTGAAGATCGTCGGCCGCAACAAGGACATGATCATCCGCGGCGGCGAGAACGTGTACCCGCGCGAGATCGAGGAATTCCTCTTCACCCACCCGGCGGTGGCCGACGTGCAGGTGATCGGCGTGCCGGACAGCAAGTACGGCGAGGAGATCGTCGCCTGGGTCAAGCTGCACCCGGGTCATCAGGTCGAGGCCGAGGTGCTGCGCGAGTTCTGCAAGGGGCGCATCGCCCACTACAAGACGCCACGCCACATCAAGTTCGTCGACGACTTCCCGATGACCATCAGCGGCAAGGTGCAGAAGTTCCGCATGCGCGAGATCAGCGTGGTCGAGCTGGGGCTCGGCGAACCGCACTGACGGCAACGGCCGGGCTCGCCCGGCCGACACGTTCAACGTCGATCCACTCCCACGGAGAGCTGCTCCATGCCTCAGCCGATCAGTCGTTTCCCGCTGCCCGACAGCCTCGATGCACTGCCCGCCGACCTGCGCGAACGGATCCTCGCCGTGCAGGCAAAGGCCGGCTTCATCCCCAACGTGTTCCTCATGCTGGCCCATCGGCCGGCGGAGTTCCGCGCCTTCTTCGCCTACCACGACGCGCTGATGGAGCGCGCGTCCGACAGCCTGACCCAGGCCGAGAAGGAAATGATCGTGGTGGCGGTCAGCGCCGACCACGGCTGCCTGTACTGCGTGGTCGCCCACGGCGCGATCCTGCGCATCCTGACCAAGGACGCGCAGCTGGCCGACCAGATCGCGGTCAACTACCGCACCGCGCCGATTTCCGAACGCCAGCGCACCATGCTGGATTTCGCCCTGCACCTGGCCGCCGGGCGCGGCGTGCTCGACGACCCCTGGCAGGCGCGCCTGGAGGCGCAGGGCTTCAGTCGCGACGACATCTGGGACATCGGCGCCATCGCCGCGCTGTTCGGGCTGTCCAACCGCCTGGTGTCCATGGCGCGCACGCCGCCCAACGACGAGTTCTACCTGCTGGGTCGCGTGCCCAGGGCGGTCGCCCGCTGAGAGCGAGGCGCAGTTCTCGGGCCTGATGCGTCATGTCTTGACCAATCAGTCGAGCGTTTGAAAATGCCGCTTGCTGGCCGCGGAAACCGGTTGTTATCGTTTACGTAAAGGGCATCTGGCTGCGCCATAACCAACAACAACAATCAAGGTTAGAGGGCATCCCATGGAATCGCAGTTCGTGCTGGAAACGCGCGGCCTGACCAAGGAGTTTCGCGGCTTCACCGCAGTGGACGCCGTGGATCTGCAAGTCCGTCAGGGGCACATCCATGCCTTGATCGGCCCCAACGGGGCCGGCAAGACCACCGTGTTCAACCTGCTTACCAAGTTCCTCACGCCGACCCGTGGCGAGATCCTCTATCGCGGCAAGAACATCACCGCGATGAAGGCGAGCGAGATCGCGCGGCTCGGCCTGGTGCGCTCGTTCCAGATCTCCGCAGTGTTCGGCCACCTGAGCGTGCTGGAGAACGTGCGCGTCGCCTTGCAGCAGAAGCTGGGCAATTCCTACCAGTTCTGGAAATCCGAGCGCAGCCTGCACGCGCTCGACGAGCAGGCCATGCAGCTGCTCGCCGAGGTGGACCTGGAATCCTTCGCCGACACGCTGGCCATCGAGCTGCCCTACGGCCGCAAGCGTGCGCTGGAGCTGGCCACCACCCTGGCGCTGGACCCCGTCGTGCTGCTGCTCGACGAGCCGACCCAGGGCATGGGCAGCGAAGACGTCGACATGGTGGTCGCCCTGGTGCGCCGCGCGGCCGTCAACCGCACGGTGCTGATGGTCGAGCACAACCTCAGCGTGGTCAGCCGTCTGTGCGACCGCATCACCGTGCTGGCGCGCGGCGCGGTGCTCGCCGAGGGCGACTACGACAGCGTTTCGGCCAACCCGCAGGTGCGCGAGGCCTACCTGGGCAGCGAAGCCGCCGCCGTGGAGGCCCAGCCATGAAACCGACCGCCGAGCGTCATCAACTGCAGGTCAGCGACCTGCACGCCTTCTACGGCGAATCGCACATCCTGCATGGCGTCGACCTGGTGGTCGGGCGCGGCGAGCTGGTCACGCTGCTCGGGCGCAACGGCGCCGGGCGCACCACCACCCTGCGCGCCATCATGAACCTGGTCGGCCGGCGCACCGGCTCGATCCTCGTCAATGGCAACGAGACCCTCGGCATGCCGGCGCACCAGATTCCGCGCCTGGGGGTCGGCTACTGCCCGGAGGAACGCGGCATCTTCGCCAGCCTCAGCGTCGAGGAAAACCTCCTGCTGCCACCCACCGTGCGCAGCGGCGGCATGGGCCTGGACGAGCTCTACGAGATGTTCCCCAACCTCTACGAACGCCGCTTCAGCCAGGGCACGCGGCTGTCCGGCGGCGAACAGCAGATGCTCGCCATGGCGCGCATCCTGCGCACCGGCGCCAACCTGCTGCTGCTCGACGAGATCACCGAGGGCCTGGCGCCGGTGATCGTGCAGAAGCTCGGCGAGGTGCTCATCAAGCTCAAGCAGCGCGGGCTGACCATCGTGCTGGTGGAGCAGAACTTTCGCTTCGCCGCGCCGCTGGCCGACCGGCACTACGTGATGGAACACGGCCGCATCGTCGAGGAGATCAAGGCGGCGGACCTGGACGCCAGAAAGGACTTTCTCAACCGTTGTCTGGGGGTGTGAACCCTGCTTTCGACAAGGCAGGCAGCAAGCGGCCGCACGGGATGCGGCCGGTAAAACAATAAAAACAATCGTGAGGGATTTGAGCCATGAACTTTGTCCGCAACAGCGCCAGCGCCATCCTGGCTTCCAGCCTGATCGCCGCAACTGCCCAGGCGCAGATCAGCAACAACGAGATCCGCATCGGCTACCTCGCCGACATGTCCGGCACCTACCGCGACCTCTCCGGCCCTGGTGGCCTGGAGGCGCTGAAGATGGCGGTGGAAGACTTCGGGGGCACGGTCGACGGCAGGAAGATCGTGCTGTTCAACGCCGACGACCTGAACAAGCCGGACGTCGGTGCCAACACCGTGCGCCAGTGGATCGACGAACGTAACGTCGACATGGTGACCGGCCTGGTCGCCAGTTCCGTGGTGCTGGCCGCGAGCAAGGTGGTGGAGCAGGGCGGCAAGCTGGCGCTTATCTCCGGCGCGGCGGCCTCCAGCCTGACCAACGAGCACTGCTCGCCCAACCATATCCACTGGACCTACGACACCTTCGCCCTGGCCAACGGCACCGCCAACGCGGTGCTCAAGGACGGCGGCAAGAGCTGGTACATCCTCACCGCCGACTACGCCTTCGGCCACTCGATGGAAGCCGACATCAAGAAGGTGGTCCAGGCCGAGGGCGGCAGCGTGGTCGGCGCCGTGCGCCACCCGTTCCCGAGCAGCGACTTCTCCTCGTACATCCTGCAGGCGCAGGGTTCCGGTGCCGACGTGGTCGCCCTGGCCAACGCCGGCGCCGACACCGTCAACTCGCTGAAGACCGCCAGCGAATTCGGCGTGACGCAATCCGGCCAGCGGCTCGCCGGCATGGTGGTGTTCCTCAACGACATCCATGCCATGGGCCTGGAGGTGACCCAGGGCCTGATGCTGACCACCGGCTGGTACTGGGACATGAACGAGGAAACCCGCGCCTGGGCCGAGCGCTACCAGAAGCGCGTGGGCAGCAAGCCGACCATGGTGCACGCCGGCATCTACTCGGCCACCACCCATTACCTGAACGCGGTGAAGCAGACCGGCAGCGACGACACCGCGACCGTGCGCGCGCAGATGGCCAAGACCCCGGTGAACGACATGTTCGCCAAGAACGGCCGCATCCGCGAGGACGGCCGCATGGTCCACGACATGTACCTGGTCAAGGTCAAGACCCCGGCCGAGTCCAAGGGCGAATGGGACCTGTACCAGATGGTCCGCACCATCCCGGGCGACGAAGCCTTCCGGCCGCTCGCCGAGAGCCAGTGCAAGCTGGTGGCCAAGAACTGAGCGAGCGCTGAGCCAGCCCACCCGCCGGCCGTCAGAGGCCGGCGGGTGCCGCGGAACTTCACGACGGTGGTGAATCATGACTCTCGTTTTCGGCGTCCCCCTGAGCGTGCTGCTCGGGCAGCTGCTGCTCGGCCTGATCAACGGCTCGTTCTACGCGCTGTTGAGCCTTGGCCTGGCGATCATCTTCGGCTTGCTGCGCATCATCAACTTCGCCCATGGCGCGCAGTACATGCTCGGCGCCTTCGCCGCGTTCCTCGGCCTGAACTACCTGGGCGTCAACTACTGGGCGGCGCTGCTGCTCTCGCCGCTGCTGATCGGCCTGCTGGGCATGGCCATCGAGCGCGGCCTGCTGCGGCGCATCGCCGGTGAGGATCACCTCTACGGCCTGCTGCTGACCTTCGGCCTGGCGCTGATCGTCGAGGGCAGCTTCGTCAAGCTGTTCGGCGTCTCCGGCTCGTCCTACCCGATGCCCGAGGCCCTCAAGGGCGGCTACAACCTGGGCTTCATGTTCCTGCCCACCTACCGCGCCTGGGTGATCGTCGCCGCGCTGCTGGTGTGCTTCGCCACCTGGTACATGATCGAGCGCACCCGGCTGGGCTCCTACCTGCGCGCCGGCACCGAGAACCCCAAGCTGATGCAGGCGTTCGGCATCAACGTGCCGCTGCTGGTCACCCTCACCTACGGCTACGGCGTGGCCTTGGCCGCGTTCGCCGGCGTGCTGGCCGCGCCCATCTATGCGGTGACGCCGGGCATGGGCGCCAACCTGCTGATCGTGGTGTTCGCCGTGGTGGTCATCGGCGGCATGGGTTCGATCATGGGCGCGATCATCACCGGTCTGGCCATGGGCCTGATCGAAGGCCTGACCAAGGTGTTCTATCCGGAGGCCGCCAACACGGTGATCTTCGTGATCATGGTGCTGGTGCTGCTGGTGCGTCCGGCGGGCCTGTTCGGTAAGGAGGCGTGAGCATGTCGAGTCAAGAAAGCGTTGCAGCGGTGCCGCTGGCGGTACGGGCCAATGTCGAACGCGAACGGCGCCGCGCCGCGACGCGCCGCCGGCAGCTGTTCTACCTGGCGCTGCTGGGCCTGGCGCTGCTGGCGCCGCTGGCCATCTACCCGGTGTTCCTGATGAAGCTGCTGTGCTTCGCCCTGTTCGCCTGCGCCTTCAACCTGCTGCTCGGCTACGCGGGCTTGCTGTCCTTCGGCCACGCGGCGTTCTTCGCCTGTGGCGGCTACATCACCGGTCACATGCTGAGCACGTACAGCGGGCTGAGCACCGAGCTGGGCATCCTCGCCGGCACGCTGGCCTCGACGCTGCTGGGGCTGATCTTCGGCCTGCTGGCGATCCGCAGGCAGGGCATCTACTTCGCGATGATCACCCTGGCGCTGGCGCAGATGGTGTTCTTCGTCTTCGTCCAGGCGCCGTTCACCGGCGGCGAGAACGGCCTGCAGGGCGTACCGCGCGGCCACCTGTTCGGCCTGATCGACATGCGCAACAACCTGGCGCTGTACTACGTCGTGCTGGCGGTGTTCGTGTTCGGCTTCGCGGTCATCCAGCGCACCATTCATTCGCCCTACGGCCAGGTGCTCAAGGCGATCCGCGAGAACGAACCGCGCGCGGTGTCGCTCGGCTACAACGTCGATGCGCACAAGCTGCTGGCCTTCGTGATCTCGTCGGCGCTGGCCGGCCTGGCGGGGGCGACCAAGACCGTGGTGTTCCAGCTGGCCTCGCTCACCGATGCGCACTGGCACATGTCCGGCGAAGTGATCCTGATGACCCTGCTTGGCGGCGTGGGCACGCTGCTCGGCCCGCTGGTCGGCGCCACCGTGGTGGTCACGCTGCAGAGCTCGCTGTCCAACGGCCCGCTGGGCGAGTGGGTGCATGTGATCCTCGGGATGATCTTCGTGCTCTGCGTGCTGCTGTTCCGCTCCGGCATCGTCGGCTGGCTGGAGCGCCTGGTGAAGCGCAACTTCAAGTGAGCCGCCCCCTCGGCACAGGAGAATCGCCATGCCCTGTTACAGCCTCGATGGCCTGACGCCGGTGGTGCATCCCAGCGCCTTCGTGCACCCCACCGCGGTGCTCATCGGCGATGTGATCGTCGGCCCCGGTTGCTACGTCGGCCCGCTGGCCAGCCTGCGCGGCGACTTCGGGCGCATCGTCCTGGAGGAGGGCGCCAACCTGCAGGACACCTGCGTCATGCATGGCTTCCCGGACAGCGACACGGTGGTCGAGCGGCACGGCCATATCGGCCATGGCGCGGTGATCCACGGCTGCCGGATCGGCGCCGATGCGCTGATCGGCATGAACGCGGTGGTGATGGATCGCGCCTCGATCGGCGCGCGCTCGTTCGTGTCGGCCTCGGCCTTCGTCAAGGCGGGCTTCGTCTGCGAGCCGCAATCGCTGGTGATGGGCACGCCGGCCAGCGTGAAGCGCCTGCTCGGCGACGAGGAAGTCGCCTGGAAGCAGGCCGCCACGCGCGAGTATCAGCTGCTCGCCCAGCGCTGCCGCGAGAGCCTGGTGGAATGCCAGCCGTTGAGCGCGCCGGAGCCGGGCCGTCGGCATGTCTGGTCGAGCGCGCTGCGGCCCAAGGCGGAACGGCAGCCCTGATGCCGGCGGGCAGGCAGCCCCGCGGTGGCGGGGCTGCGCCGGGCTCAGGCGTTCTGCCAGTGCGCGCTGCGCTTTTCCAGGAAGGCATTCACGCCTTCGCGCTGGTCGCGGGTATCGAACAGCTCGACGAACAGATCCCGCTCGGCGGCCCAGCCCTCGGCATGCGGCGCGCTGCGCGCGTTCATCACCAGGCGCTTGCAGCGGCTGACCGAGGAGGGACTCTGCGCGTGCACGCGTTCGGCCAGTTGCAGGGCGAACGCCAGCGCCTCGCCGCGCGGCACGACTTCCTCGACCAGGCCGATGCGCTCGGCCTTCTGCGCGCTGACGCGCTCGCCACAGAGGATCATGCGCTTGGCCCAGCCCTCGCCCACCAGCCACGGCAGGTTCTGGGTGCCGCCAGCGCACGGCAGCAGGCCGACGCTGGCTTCCGGCAGCGCCATCTGCGCCTGCTCCTCGGCGATGCGGATGTCGCAGGCCAGCGCGCATTCCAGGCCACCGCCCATGGCGTAGCCGTTGATCGCGGCGATGGACACGCCGCGGAACTGACTCAGCGCCGTGAAGGCGCGGCCGAACAGCTCGGCGACCTCGCGGGCGGCGGTCCTGTCGCCGTCGGCGAACTGCTTGAGATCGGCCCCGGCGGAGAAGAACTTGTCGCCCTGGCCGGTGATGACCAGCGCGTAGACATTCGGGTCGTCGTTGAGCTGCCCGATCAACTGCTCCAGGGCGGCCAGCGATTCGCGGTCCCAGGTGTTGGCCGGCGGGTTGGCGATGGTCAACAGGGCGGTGTGCCCGTGCATGGCGAGCTGAATCTTGGCTGGGCTCATGGCGGTTCCTTGTGATGAGGTCGAGGCCCGATGCTAGCAGCGGGAATATCGTAAACCCACGGTGCTGGACGCAGAGGTAATCTGCGTTTTTGCACGGATGGTATTCGGAGGCGGCTGTGGATTGGGACAACCTGCGTTACTTCCTCGAACTGGCGCGTGCCGGCCGGCTGACCGCGGCCGCGCGGCGCCTGGGCGTCGACCACACCACGGTGGCGCGGCGCGTGCAGGCGCTGGAGAAGGCCCTCGACCGCCAGTTGTTCATCCGCGCCAAGGCCGGCTATCGCCTGTCCGAGGCCGGACGCGAACTGCTCGCCCAGGCCGAGGCGATGGAAAGCGCCGTCGCCTCCATCGAGCAACCGAGCCTGAGCGCCGACCGCCTCTCCGGGCAGGTGCGCATCGGCGCCACCGAGGGTTACGGCACGCTGATGCTCGCCGGCCACCTGGCCAGCCTGACGCGCAGCTACCCGCACCTGGGCGTGGACCTGCTGGCGGTGCCGCGCTCGGTGCGCCTGGCGCGCAACGAGGCGGACATCGTCATCACCCTGGAGCGCCCCGAACGCGGGCCCTACGTGATCACCAAACTCACCGACTACGTGCTGCGCCTGTACGCCTCGGAAGCCTACCTGGCGTCCCACCCGCCGATCCGCAGCCGCGAAGACCTCGGCGAGCACGTGTTCGTCAGCTACATCGAGGACCTGCTGTACAGCAAGGAGCTGTTCTACCTCGACGAAATCGTCCGGCCGCGCCAGCACTCGCTGCGCAGCACCAGCATCCTCGCCCAGCAGGAGGCCGTCGCCGCCGGCGCCGGGCTGGCGATCCTGCCGGCGTTCGCCGCGCGCCGCGAGCCGCTGCTCAAGGGCGTGCTGGTCGACGAGATCGAGTTCACCCGCACCTTCTGGATGCTCATGCCGGTGGAAAACAAGGACCTGGCGCGCATGCGCGTGTGCTGGGATTTCCTGCGCGAAGTCGCGGCCAGCAGCCACGACCTGATGATGGGCCGCGCATGAGCCGCGACGGCCGGGGCAGCATTTCCGTGCGGCTGGTGGAGCAGGCGCTGCTGGCCTTCACCTCGCCGCAGCGACCGGCCGAGGACCTGCTGCGCCAGCTTGGAATGGCGTCGATCGACCTGCGCGACGCCGAGGCGCGGGTCGAGGTGGCGCAGTACAGCCGGCTGTGGCGCCGACTGGCGCGGCACTTCGACGACGAGTTCTTCGGCATGGATGCGCGGCGGCTGCGCGCGGGCAGCTTCGCCTTCGTCTGCCGCGCGGCGATGGGCCAGCCGACCCTGGAACGCGCGCTGCGGGTGGCCCTGGAGTTCTTCGCCCTGGCCTTCGAGCGCTTCCGCGCCGACCTGCAGCGCAGCCAGAGCCTGGCGGAGGTCGTCCTGCTGGAGGCTGACGAGCGGCCGCTGCGCGCGTTCGGCTATTTCACCTTCTGGATGCTCCTGCACGGTCTGGCCTGCTGGCTGACCGGGCGGCGCATCCCGCTGCTGGCCGTCGAATTGCGCTGCGCCGAACCGGCCTACACCGACGACTATCGGGTGATGTTCTCCGACAACCTGCGCTTCGCCCAGGGCCGCACGCGGATCATCTTCGCCGCCGCCGCACTGGACCTGCCGGTGCGCCGCAGCGAAGCGGAACTGCAGGCCTTCCTGGCCCAGGCGCCGGCCAACATCCTGGTCCGCTACCGCGACACCGGCAGTCTGGCCAGCCGCATCAAGGCCCAGTTGCGCGCCCTGCCGGCCGAGCAGTGGCCGAGCGGCGAGCAACTGGCGCGGCAGTACTGCCTGTCGCCCTCGACCCTGCGTCGCCGCCTCGCAGAGGCCGGCCTGCCGTACCAGGCGATCAAGGATCTGGTGCGCCAGGAGATGGCCACGCTGTGGCTGGCCGATGCGACGCTCACCTACACGCAGATCGCCGAGCGCCTGGGCTTTGCCGAGGCCAGCTCGTTCTACCGGGCGTTTCGCAAGTGGACCGGCACCAATCCGGGCCAGTACCGCGCACTGATCCTCGGCGCGCCGATTGGCGAAAACGGTCAGGCAGATTGAGACGAGCGACCATTGTCCGCGCCATTGGGGCTGCCGAAGATGACGCGGACCTGATTGCGAGGGCGGTGCCATGGACATCAAGGACAAGGTTTTCCTGATCACCGGGGGCGCTTCGGGCCTCGGCGCGGCGGCGGCCGAAGGGCTGCTGGCGGCCGGCGCCCGGGTGCTGCTGGCGGACATCAACGCCGAGGCGCTGGATGCGCGCGTGCGCGCCCTGGGCGCCCATGCGCGCGGCGTGGTCACCGATGTGTGCGACGCGGCGGCCGCCCAGGCCGCGGTGAACGCGGCGCGGGAGCATTTCGGCGCGTTGCACGGCCTGGTCAACTGCGCGGGGGTGGCCAGCGGCGAGCGCATCCTCGGTCGCCAGGGGCCGCATGGCCTGGACAGCTTCGCCCGGGTGATCGGCCTCAACCTGATCGGCAGCTTCAACATGCTGCGCCTGGCCGCCGAGGCGATCGCCGAGGGGGCGCCGGACGCGCAGGGCAATCGCGGGGTGATCATCAACACCGCATCGATCGCCGCCTTCGATGGTCAAATCGGGCAGGCGGCCTATGCGGCGTCCAAGGGCGGCATCGTCGCCCTGACGTTGCCCGCCGCGCGCGAACTGGCGCGTTACGGCATCCGCGTGATGACCATCGCCCCGGGCGTGTTCGAGACGCCGATGATGGCCGGCATGCCGCAGGAGGTGCGCGATGCGCTGGCCGCCGGCGTGCCCTTTCCCCCGCGCCTGGGCCGTCCGGCCGAATTTGCGGCCCTGGTGCGGCAGATCGTCGAGAACGACATGCTCAACGGCGAAGTGATCCGTCTGGACGGCGCCCTGCGCATGACCGCGAAATAAAGAGAGGTGAACCCCATGCACAGCGATCCGGTAGTGATTCTTGGCAGCGCGCGCACGCCGATGGGCGGCTTCCAGGGCGACCTCGCCAGCCTCAGCGCCCCGCAACTGGGCGCCGCCGCCATTCGCGCGGCGGTCGAGCGCAGCGGCGTGGCGCCCGAGCGCGTGCAGCAGGTGCTGATGGGCTGCGTGCTGCCGGCCGGCCTGGGCCAGGCGCCGGCCCGCCAGGCGGCCCTAGGCGCCGGCCTGGACCTGGGCACCGCCTGCACCACGCTGAACAAGATGTGCGGCTCCGGCATGCAGGCGGCGATCTTCGCCCACGACGTGCTGCGCGCCCGCAGTGTCGACCTGGTGGTGGCCGGCGGCATGGAGAGCATGTCCAACGCGCCATACCTGCTGGAAAAGGCCCGCGGCGGTTACCGCATGGGCCACGGCAGACTGCTCGACCACATGTTCCTCGACGGCCTGGAGGATGCCTACGACAAGGGCCGCCTGATGGGCACCTTCGCCGAGGACTGCGCGCAGAGCCACGGCTTCAGCCGCGCGGAGCAGGACGCCTACGCGCTGACCTCGCTGCTGCGCGCCCGCGAGGCGATCAGCGGCGGCCACTTCGCCAGCGAGATCGTGCCGCTGACGGTCACCCGCGGCCGCGAGCAGCGGACCATCGCCGACGACGAGCAGCCGCCCAAGGCCAACCCGGAGAAGATCCCCACGCTCAAGCCGGCGTTTCGCGATGGCGGTACGGTGACGGCTGCCAACTCCAGCTCGATTTCCGACGGCGCCGCCGCGCTGGTGCTGACCCGGCATTCGGTCGCCGAGCGCCTGGGCCTGAAGGCGCAGGCGGTGATTCGCGGCCATGCGGAGTTCGCCGATGCGCCGAACCTGTTCCCGACTGCGCCGATCGGCGCCATCCAGGCCCTGCTGGCTCGCACCGGCTGGCACCTCGACGAGGTGGACCTGTTCGAGATCAACGAGGCCTTCGCGGTGGTGAGCATGGTCACCATGCGCCAGCTCGGGCTGGACCACGCCCGGGTCAACGTCAACGGCGGCGCCTGCGCCCTCGGCCATCCGATCGGCGCCTCGGGCGCGCGGATCCTGGTCACCCTGCTCGCCGCGCTGCGCGAACGCGGCCTGCGCAAGGGCATCGCGGCGATCTGCATCGGCGGCGGCGAGGCCACCGCCATGGCCATCGAGCGGCTGGATTGATGGCGTTCGCGGGGCGGCGCTCAGTCCCAGTCGTTCGCTGCCACTGAGCCCCGGATCGCTCCCGGCGTGCGCGAGAAGCGCGGCGCCGGGGCGGCATGCAGCACGCCGTCGATGTCGCGGTACACGCCACGCTGGCGCATGTGCGGATGCCGCGCGGCTTCGGCCAGGGTCAGCACCGGGGCGAAACAGGCGTCGCTGCCTTCCAGCAGCGCGCACCACTCGGCCTGCGTCTTGCGGGCGAACAAGTCTGCAAGTTCGCGGCCCTGTTCCGGCCAGTGGTCCGGGTCGGCGCAGCCGGCGAGCAGCTCCGCCGGCGCCTCGATGCGCCGCAGCAACTCGGCGAGGAACTGCGGCTCCAGCGGGCCGATGGCGATCTCGCGGCCGTCGGCGCAGCGGTAGCAGCGGTAATGCGGGGCGGCGCCGCCCAGCAGGTTACGCTCGCGCTCCAGGGAAATCCGGCCGCCGGGCAGCAGGCCGGCGAAGAAGCTCATCATCGAGGACACGCCATCGACGATGGCCGCGTCGACCACCTGGCCCTGCCCCGAACGCTCGCGTTCCCACAGCGCGGCGAGGATGCCGAACGCCAGGTACAGCGAGCCGCCGCCGAAGTCGCCGACCAGGTTGAGCGGCGGAGTCGCCGGCCCGTCGGGCGTGCCGATGGCGGCCAGCGCGCCGCTGAGGGCCAGGTAATTGATGTCATGCCCGGCGCTGTGGGCCAGCGGGCCGTCCTGGCCCCAGCCGGTCATGCGCCCGTACACCAGGCGCGGATTGCGCGCGTGCATCGGCTGCGGGCCGAGCCCGAGACGCTCCATCACCCCGGGGCGGAAGCCCTCGATCAGCACATCGGCGTTCTCGGCCAGCGCCAGGCAGCGTTCGCGCCCGGCATCGCTGCGGATGTCCAGGGTCAGCCGCTTGCGACCGCGATCGACCACCGGATTGGGCCAGCCGTTGCCGCCTTCGCGCTCGATGCGCAGCACCTCGGCGCCCAGGTCGGCGAGCAGCATGGCGCAATGCGGGCCGGGACCAATGCCGGCGAATTCCAGCACACGCAGGCCGCGCAACGGGCCTTGGGTAGGGGTGTCCGACATGGCGTGTTCCTGACGGTCGTCACGTTATCCGTAGGGTGGATGTCGCTTTTCCACATCCACCGCGTCCCCGCAGGGCGGATCGATGACGCACGATCCGCCCTGCGGTTCGCCCTACAGGCTCGCCGCGCTCGTTTCGCCGGTCTCCAGATCGAGCAGGTACGAGCGGTAGCGGTCGCGCAGCCGCTTCTTGTCGATCTTGCCGGTGGCGGTGAGCGGCACCGTGTCGATGATCACCGCGTCCGGAATCCACCATTTGACGATGTGCGGCTCCAGGTGGCCGAGCACCGTGGTGGCGCAGATCTCCACGCCGTCGTGGGGCTCGATGATCAGCACCGGGCGTTCCTCCCACTTGGGATGGGTGACGCCGACCACCGCGGCGATGCGCACGCCCGGGCAGCCCACGGCGATGTTCTCGATGTCGATGGAGCTGATCCATTCGCCGCCGGACTTGATCACGTCCTTGCTGCGGTCGGTGATGCGCATGAAGCCGTTGGCATCCAGGGTGGCGATGTCGCCGGTGTTGAACCAGCCGTCGGCGTCCAGCGCGCTGGTTTCGCTGCGGAAGTAGCGCTCCACGGTCCAGGGGCCGCGCACCAGCAGGTTGCCGGAACTGACGCCGTCATGGGGCAGCTCGCGGCCCGACTCGTCGACGATCTTCAGCTCGATGCCGAACTGCAGGCGCCCCTGGCGCGTCCAGATCACCTCGTCGGCGGCGGCCTGGCCCAGCGCCTCGAGCTTCGGCGTCGGCGTGGCGACCACGCCCAGCGGGCTGGTCTCGGTCATGCCCCACAGCTGGCGCACGCTCACGCCGTAGCGGGTCTGGAATTTCTGCGCCATGACCCTGGGCACCGCCGAACCGCCGATCACCAGGCGCTCCAGCTTGCCGGCGTCTTCCCCGGTGCGTTCCAGGTAGTCCAGGTACATGGTCCAGATGGTCGGCACGCCGCCGGAGAAGGTCACGCCCTCGTTCTGGATCAGCTCCTGCAGGCTGGCGCCATCCATCTTGTCGCACGGCAGGACGAACTTGCAGCCGTTGATGGCCGCGGTAAAGGGCACGCCCCAGGCGGTGCCGTGGTACAGCGAGGAACAGGGCATGATGCAGTCGAACGCCGAGAAGCCGAAGGCGCCGCTGAGCCCGGCCGCCATGGCGTGCAGGACGATCGAGCGGTGGCTGTAGAGCACGCCCTTCGGGTGGCCGGTGGTGCCAGAGGTGTAGCAGAGAATCGCCCCGGCGTTCTCGTCGAACTGCGGCCAGTCGGTGAGCGGCGGCGCGTCGGCGATCAGCGTTTCATAGCTCAGCGCGCCGACCGTGCCCGGCTCGGTGCGCTGCGCATCGGACAGCATGATGAAGGTATGGATGCGCTCCAGCTTCGGGCGCAGGCGTTCGACCAGGGCCAGGAAGTTGCGATCGAACAGCAGCACGCCGCTGCCGGCGTGGTTGAGCGTATAGATGATCTGCTCGTCGGACAGCCGCGGATTGGCGGTGTGCAGCACGGCGCCGATGCCGGGCACGGCGAAGAACAGCTCGAAGTGACGGTGGGTGTTCCAGGCCAGGGAGGAAACCATGTCGCCCGCCCGCACGCCAAGACGGTGCAGCATCGAGGCGGCCTGGCCGGCGCGTCTGGCCAGGCCCGCGTAGTCATAGCGCCACAGGGGTTCGTCGACCAGCCGCGAGACGATTTCCCGGTCGCCGTGGGCCATGGCGGCGTGGGTGAGGATGGCGCTGAGCATCAGCGGGGTCTGTTGCATCGTTCCAGTAAGCATCGTCGTCGTCCTTATTATTGTTGTCTCGGATGCGGCCCCGATGCCCGGGGCCGACGCAGAGCGGACCGGCCGCCCGTGCGCGTGCAGATCGAAGTCGTCGTTCCTCCCTGTCTCCAGCGGGGCCGTGCCTAGACGCCGTAGTTGCGCAGCTCGCGGGCGATCAGCAGGCGCTGGATCTCGCTGGTGCCCTCGTAGATTTGCGTGATGCGCGCATCGCGGTAGTAGCGTTCCACCGGATAGTCCTCCAGGTAGCCGTAGCCGCCATGGATCTGCATGGCCTTGGAGCAGACGTACTCGGCCATTTCCGAGGCGAACAGCTTGGCCTGCGAGGCTTCCGACAGGCACGGCAACTCGGCGCTGCGCAACCGCGCGGCGTGCAGGATCAGCAAGCGCGCGGCGTTGATCCGGGTGTGCATGTCGGCCAGCAGGTTGGCGACGCTCTGGTGCTCGATGATCGGCTTGTCGAACTGGATGCGCTCGCGGGCATAGACCAGCGCCGCTTCGAAGGCGGCCCGAGCGATGCCCAGCGCCTGGGCGGCGATGCCGATGCGCCCGCCCTCCAGGTTGGACAGCGCGATGGCCAGGCCCTTGCCGCGCGGGCCGAGCAGGTTGGCGGCCGGCACCCGGCAGTCGCGCAACGTCACGCCGCAGGTGTCGGAGGCGCGGATGCCCATCTTGTGCTCGGTGCGGTCGACGATGAAGCCGGGCGTGTCGGTGGGCACCAGAAAGGCGGACAGGCCCTTCTTGCCCAGCTCCGGATCGGTGACGGCAAACACGATGGCGATCTTCGCGCGCTTGCCGTTGCTGACGAACTGCTTGGTGCCGTTGAGCACCCAGTCGCCGTTGTCCAGCACCGCGCGGGTGCGCAGGTTGTGCGCTTCGGAGCCGGCGTGCGGTTCGGTGAGGGCGAAGCAGCCGATGGCGCGACCGCTGGCCAGCTCCGGCAGCCAGGTGTCCTGCTGCTCTGGCGTGCCGTAGTTGAGGATGGGGCCGCAGCCCACCGAGCTGTGGACGGACATCAGCGTGCCCAGGGCGCCGTCGCCGGCGGAGATTTCCTCCACCGCCAGGGCGTAGGCGACGTAGTCGATATAACTGCCGCCCCAGCGCTCGGGGACGATCATGCCGAGCAGGCCCAGCTCGCCCAGTTTGGCCACCGTGGCGTCGTCGATCCAGGCGGCCTTTTCCCAGGCCTGGGCGTTCGGCGCGATCTCGGCGCGGGCGAAGTCGCGCGCCAGGTCGCGGATCATGCGCTGCTCTTCGGTCAGTTCGATGTCATGCATGGGGCTGATCCTCGTTCAGGCGCCGTCAAAGAAAGCGGCAATGCGTTGGGGGGTCACCTCGGCCAGTGTCGGCGGGTTCCAGTTCGGGTTCTTGTCCTTGTCGACGATCAGCGCGCGGATGCCTTCGATGATGTCGCCCCGGTCGAACCACTGGCGGCCCAGCTGCAGCTCCAGGCGAAAGCACTCGGCCAGCGACAGCGCGCGACCGCGCCGGAGCATTTCCAGGGTGACGCTGACGGCCAGCGGCGAACGGCTGTCGATCACCTGCAGGGTGTGCGCCGCCCAGTCACGGTAGGCGTCACGGCTTTCGCTCGCCAGGGACGCACGGATGGCGGCGATGCTGTCGTGGGCGAAGTGTTGCTCGATGGCCGGCAACAGAGTGCTGAACGAGGGTTCCGGCAGCTCCTGGCTGCCCAGCTCGGCGAGCAGGGCGGTCAGCACCAGGCTGGCCGGCGTGCGCCAGTCCTGCTCGTCCAGGCGCCGTTCCAGTTCGGCGAAGCGCGCCTCGGGCAGGCAGTAATCGGCGAGTCCGGCATACAGCGCATCGGCGCAGTCGACCTGGTTGCCGGTCACGCCCAGGTAGATGCCGAGGTTGCCGCGCAGGCGCGACAGAAAGTGGCTGGCGCCCACGTCCGGGAAATAGCCGATGGCTGTTTCCGGCATGCCCATGCGCGTGCGTTCGCCAATCACCCGCAGCGCCGCGCCCTGCACCAGCCCCATGCCGCCGCCGAGCACGAAGCCGTGCATCAGCGCCAGCAGCGGCTTGGCGTAGGCGTGGATGTACTGGTCCAGCGCGTACTCCTCGACGAAGAAATCCCGGTGCAGGCGTTCGCCATTGCGGTAGCTGTCGTACAGCGAGCGGATGTCGCCCCCGGCGCAGAAGGCCTTCTCCCCCGCGCCGCGCAGCACCACGGCGACCACCTGCGGATCGTCCGCCCAGGCCTGCAGCTGGCGATGCAGGATGCGCACCATCGGCAGCGTCAGCGCGTTCAGCCCGGCGGGGCGGTTGAGGGTCAGATAGCCGACGCGGTTGCGCAGCTCGACGAGGATCGGAGCGTCCTGGCTCATGTCGCGTCCTCCGGGCGGTACAGGCGGATGATCGCCGAGAAGTCCAGCGCCCCCTGGCCGCGCAGGCTGCTGGCCTGGTAGAGCTGCTGGGCGAGCGCGCCGAGGATCACCGGCTGGCGCACCTGCTTGGCCGCCTCGCTGGCCAGGCCGAGGTCCTTGAGCATCAGGTCGGTGCCGAAGCCGCCGCTGTAGCCGCGCGACGCCGGGCCGTTCTCCAGCACGCCGGGGAACGGGTTGTTGACCTCCGAGCTCCAGCAGCGGCCGCTGGAGGAATTGATCACCCCGGCCAGCACCTTGGCGTCCATGCCCAGCGCCACGCCCAGCGACATGGCCTCGGCGACGCCGATCATCGAGATGCCCAGCAGCATGTTGTTGGCGACCTTGGCCACCTGGCCGTTGCCGCTGGCGCCGCAGTGCACGATGTTCCTGCCCATCGCCGAGAGGATCGGCTGGGCCTGCTGGAACTGCGCCTCGCTGCCGCCGACCATGAAGGTCAGGGTGGCGGCCGCGGCGCCGACGGTGCCGCCGGACACTGGCGCATCGACCATCGGATTGCCGTTGCGGGCAGCGGCGGCGGCCACCTCGCGAGCGCTCATCGGGTCGATGGTGGAGGAGTCGATCAGCAGCACGCCGGCCGGTACATGGGCCAGCAGCCCGTCATCGCCGAGGTAGACCTGCCGCACCTGCGCGGCGGCCGGCAGCATGGTGATGATCGCCTCGACGCCCGCCCGGGCGACGGCGGCGGGGGAGTCGGCCGGCTGCGCGCCGGCTTCCGCCAGCCCGGCGACCGCGGTGGCGGAAGGGTCGTAGACGCTGAGCCGGTGGCCGGCCTTGAGCAGGTTGCGAGCCATCGGCCCGCCCATGTTGCCGAGTCCGAGAAAACCGATATGCATGGCCGTGTTCCTTGTTGTTGTTGGCCCGGCGCCGGCGCGCAAGGGCGGGGCGCCGGTGGCGGTCATTTCAGCGTGATGGTGGTGTTCACCGCGCCGCCGACTTCGTTCTCGTCGAACCAGCGCTGGGTCACGGTCTTGGTCTGCGTGTAGAACTGCACCGCCTGCTTGCCGTAGGGCCCGAGGTCGCCGAGCTTGGAAGCGCGCGAACCGCTGAAGGAGAACATCGGCGCCGGCACCGGGATCGGCACGTTGATGCCGACCTGGCCGACGTCGATCTCTTCCTGGAAGTGCCGCGCCGCCGCGCCGGAGCGGGTGAACAGCGCCGTGCCGTTGCCGTTGGGGTTGGCGTTGATCAGCGCGATGGCCTCATCGAGGCTGGCGGCCTGCATCACGCAGAGCACCGGGCCGAAAATTTCCTCGCGGTAGATGTCCATCGTGGCGGTGACCCCGGAGAAGATCGTCGGCGCAATGAAATTGCCCTGCGGGTAGCCGGCGACCTGCGGCTGGCGGCCATCGAGCACCAGTTCGGCGCCTTCGCCGATGCCGCGCTCGATCAGCGCGCCGATGCGCTCCAGCGCCGCGCGGGACACCACCGGGCCGACGTCGGTGCCGCCCTCGACACCGGCATTCACCTTCAGGGTCCTGGCCTTGGCCACCAGCTCCGGCAACCAGCCCTGCGCCTCGCCGACCAGGATCACCACCGACAGCGCCATGCAGCGCTGGCCGGCCGCGCCGAAGGCCGCGCCGACCAGGTTGTTGAGCGTCTGCTCCTTGTGCGCATCGGGCAGCACGATGCCGTGGTTCTTCGCGCCCATCATGCACTGCACGCGCTTGCCGGCCTGGCTGGCGCGGTTGTAGACGTGGGTGCCGACCCTGGTCGAGCCGACGAACGAGACGGCCTTGATATCCGGGTGATCGCAGATCAGGTTCACCGCGTCGGCGCCGCCGTGGATGACGTTGAGCACGCCCGGCGGCACGCCGGCCTCCAGGGCCAGCTCGGCGAGGCGCATGGTGACCATCGGGTCCTGCTCGGACGGCTTGAGCACGAAGGTGTTGCCGGTGGCGATGGCCATCGGAAACATCCACAGCGGAATCATCGCCGGGAAGTTGAACGGCGTGATGCCGGCGCACACGCCGAGCGGCTGCTGCAGGGTGTAGGTATCCACGCCGCCGGCCACGTTGTTGGCCAGCTCGCCCAGCTGCAGATTGCCGATGCCGGCAGCATGCTCGACCACCTCCAGGCCGCGGAACACATCGCCCTCGGCATCCGGCAGGGTCTTGCCCTGCTCGGCGGTGAGGATCGCCGCCAGCTCCCGCATGTGCTCGCGGATCAGTTGCTGGTACTTGAGGAAGATCCGTGCCCGCGCGCCGATCGGCGTCTTGCGCCAGGTCTTGAAGGCTTCCTTGGCGCTGGCGACCGCCGCGTTCATCTCCGCCTCGGTGGCGAACGGCACCCGCGCCAGCACTTCCTGCGTGGCCGGATTGACGACATCGCGCCAGTGGCTGGTGGACGACTCGACCAGCTTGCCGCCGATCAGGAGTTTGACGGTTGGAATGACACTGGGCTGGGGCATGGGCTGTCCGTCCTGAAGATTTTGTTATGGGATGGGTGTGAGCCTTTGACTTGATCCTAGGGTGCAGAATTGCCGACATCAATGTGGGTTGGCGCATAGGGGGTGTGCGGAAATGCACGATGGGCGATAGAGCGATGCCTCTGGTGGGGGGATCGCAGCTCAACCGCACGTCGCCCTTTACCCGTACATGAAGACACGCATAAGGTGGCGATCTCATGGCAGATCGTGGCACCCAAGGGATGGTTTCTACCGCTGCAGCCTTCCAATGCTCTGCCTCCCTATCCAAGCTGCGGGCTGAAGCCTGGCAGTCAGCTTTTTCGGAGTGTTTAGGTGAGCAGTACCGAGGCCTATTACAACCGCCACGCCCAGCAATTCGTCGACGACACGCTGCACGTCGACATGCGCAGCCTTTACGTGCCCTTCCTTGCCGGGTTGCCGGTTAATGCCCGTATTCTCGATGCTGGTTGCGGCTCCGGCCGCGATGCCCGGGCGTTTCAGAAGCAGGGCTATCAGGTCAGCGCCTTCGATGCCAGCGAACAATTGGCCAGCCGTGCCAGCCAACTGCTGGGCTTCACCGTTCCGGTAAAGCGCTTCGATGAGGTTGAGGAGATCGAACGCTATGACGGCATCTGGGCCTGCGCCAGCTTGCTGCACGTGCCCGAACGCCAATTGCCAGAGGCCTTTGCGCGCCTGTGGCGGGCGCTCAAGCCTGGCGGATTGCTGTATTGCAGCTTCAAATGGGGGCAGGGCGAACGCCAACACCATGGCCGCCACTTCACCGATGCGGATGAAACACGCATTGGCGTCTGGACCCGGACGCTTCCCAGCCTGAGTCGCACGACCTGTTGGCTGACTCCGGACCAGCGGCCGGGCCGGGATGAACAGTGGCTGAACGTCCTGCTGCATAAGGCCGCCAGCAAACTGGTGACCGGCGGCGACGACAATCCCTTCCTGCCGTACCTGTGCGCCGCCATTCACCAAGCGCACCGGGTCGACATGGCGGTGGCCTTCATCAAGACCACCGGCCTGCGTCTGTTATTGCCCGACCTGCTGGAATCGCTGCAGCGCAACGAGGCGGCGCTGCCTTCCGCGCAGGTGCGCATCCTGACTAGCGATTATCTGGACGTCACCGACCCGGAGGCCTTGCGCCTACTAATGCTGCTGGCCGAGCAGGGCGCGCAGGTGCGCATCTACCAGAGCGCTGGCAGCAGTTTTCATCTCAAGGCCTACCTGTTCAGCGGGCTGGACTGGGGGCGCGCGTTTATTGGCTCCAGCAATATCAGCCGGCAGGCGCTGCAGCAGGGACTGGAGTGGAACTATCGAATCAATTACCCCGGTGACGATGGCTATCTGGAGGCCTGCCGGCGTTTCGATGAACTGTTCGAACACCCGCGTTGCATCACGCTGAGCGATGCGTGGATCGACGCCTATGAGCGGCGGCGCATCAAGCCTGTGCAGCAGATCGAGCCGGGCAGCACCGAACATGAACCCCCGCCGGTGCCTAGCAAGGTGCAGCAGGAAGCGCTGCACGCGCTACGCGCTACCCGTGAGCAAGGCTATATGCGTGGGCTGGTGGTGTTGGCTACGGGCTTAGGTAAAACCTGGCTGGCCGCCTTCGACGTCAAGCAAATGGGCGCGCGTCGCGTGCTGTTCGTTGCCCACCGCGAGGAAATCCTCAATCAGGCGGCGGCGACCTTCACGCGCATTCAGCCCTCGGCGCGGGTCGGCTTCTATCGCGGCCAGCAGCGCGACAGTCAGGTCGACGTCCTGTGCGCGTCGGTGCAAACGCTCGGCAAGCTCGAGCACTTGGAGCGCTTCAGGCCTCAACACTTCGATTACATCGTGGTCGACGAATTTCACCACGCCTCGGCGCCGACCTATCACCGCCTGCTGCAGCATTTCGTACCTGCATTCCTGCTTGGCCTGACCGCGACGCCAGATCGCACCGACAACGCCAATATTCTTGCGCTGTGCGATGACAACCTGGTCTACGAAAGCGATCTGTTTAGCGGCGTGAGCGAGAGGCTGCTGGTGCCGTTCCACTACTACGGCATCTTCGACAGTGACGTGGATTACCAGGGCATTCCGTGGCGCAACGGCCGCTTCGATCCCGAGCTTTTGGCCAACAAACTGGCCACCCTCGGCCGCGCCCGGCATGCACTGAGCCAGTGGCGCTTGCATGCGCAAGCGCGCACCTTGGCGTTTTGCGTCTCCACCCGGCACGCCGATTACATGGCCGAGCATTTCCGCAAAGAAGGCATCCGTGCGGCGGCGGTGTACGCGGACTCGCATTTGTCGCGGGGCGAAGCGCTGGAGCAATTACGCGCTGGGGAGTTGCAGGTGCTGTTCTCCGTCGACCTGTTCAACGAAGGCGTCGACTTGCCGGTGATTGATACGGTGATGATGCTGCGTCCCACCGAATCGAAAATCCTCTTTCTGCAACAACTCGGGCGCGGTCTGCGCAAGGCTGAGGGCAAGGACAAACTGGTGGTGCTGGATTTCGTCGCCAACCACCAGAGCTTCCTGCACAAGCCAATGGCGTTGATGAACCAGAGCATGAACCGCCGCCAATTGGCCGAGTTCGCCCGTCAGGCGGAACAGGGTCGACTGGAGTTGCCGGAAGGCTGCTTCGTGAACTACGACCTGCGCTTTATCGATTTCCTCAAGTCGCTGGACAGCGATAGCCTGCAAACCGACTACCGCAGCCTGCGCGATACCTTGGGCCGGCGGCCCAGCCTGACGGAGTTCTATCGTTCGGGCGCCAGCCTACAAGACATGCGCCGCCAGTTTGGACATTGGTTCGCCCTGGTGGCCGCCGAGGAAAGCGAACTGTCGGAAGCAGAGCGCACGATCATCGGCAAGCATGGTGACTTCCTGCGCGAGCTGGAAACCACCGCCATGACCAAGAGCTACAAGATGGTCTTGCTGGAGGCATTTCTGGAACTGGATGGCTGGCGCGAGGCGGTCAGCCTGAAGCGGCTGGCCGAACGTTCCTGGCAGGTGCTGCAGCGCCGTCGCCCGTTGCTCGGCGATCTGCCCGACGACTATCAAGGCATGAGTGGGGCGCCCGGCGATTGGTTGGCCTATTGGAAAAAGAATCCAATCAGCGCCTGGAGCGGTGGCCGCTATTTCAGCGTTGAAGAGGGACTGTTTATCGGCAATGTCCCGGTCGAGGAGGCGGCGATAGCGCCGCTGAGTGAGCTGGTACAAGAACTGGTGGATTATCGCCTGACTACCTATGCGGCCCGCGCCAGCCTGCCGAGCGCCACTGTGCATCCATTGTCGAGCCGCCCGGAACAGGTGGAGCTGGCCTATTTCCCCAGCCTGCAAATCGCCTGCGGCCACTTCCGTACTAGCCGTGCCGATTACGAGGAATACCGCTCGATCGGCAGGGCCTACGGCAACCTGGACCCCTCCCGCCACTTCCTAGCCCGCGCCGCCGGGAATTCCATGAACGGCGGCAAGCAACCGATCAAGGATGGGGATTACCTGCTGCTGGAAGTCATTAGTAGCGAAAGCGCCGGCAAGATCACAGGCGACGTCATGGCCATCGAGCGCCAAGACGAAACCGGCGATAACCAATATCTGCTACGTAAGGTCCTCAAGGACCCCAGCGGCCAATACCGCCTGCGCGCCCATAATCCCGACTACGCCGACATTCTGGTCAGCGATGAACTGCAAGAGCAGTTCCGCACCTTCGCTCGCCTCAAAGCCGTTATCGACCCGTTAGAGATGCAGGTTGGCCAATGCTTTATGCGCGAGGAAATCCCGGCGCTGTTTGGTTCCGAGTTCAATGCTGGAAGCTGGAACAGCGGGCATGTGGTGATTCCGGAGTGCAATGCCCATGTGCTGTTGGTGACGCTGAATAAACAAGGCAAGGCCGATGACCTGCGCTACCAAGACCATTGGATTGACGAGCGACATTTCCATTGGCAAACGCAGAACCAGACGGCGCCGGGCAACAAACGCGGCCAGGAAATCATCAACCACGCAGCGTTGGGCATTGCTCTGCACCTCTTTGTGCGTGAAAACAGGCTAGAGAACGGCAAGGCCGCTCCCTTCCGCTATTACGGGCAGGTGAACTATCAGAGCCACAGCGGGAGTAAGCCGATGAGTGTGCGGTTCGAGCTGCAGCAATAGGTATAAGGTCTACCGCAAGCGCGTGGCGCGCCCATTGGGGCGCAGATTCCAAAAACGAAAAAGGCCCACCCGAAGGTGAGCCTTTTTTGATTTTGATGGTGCCGGCACCAGGAATCGAACCCGGGACCTACTGATTACAAGTCAGTTGCTCTACCAGCTGAGCTATACCGGCGAAAACGTCGGGCATTATACCGACCGGGGCGCGGGAGTAAACCGCTGTGCTGTCGATGGGGTCACGGCCGGCGGGCCTTATGCACAAAGCGAATGAAATCCACACGCTGTGAGATGGAATTTGTGAAGCGTTCGGCCGATTTCGCAACTTATTGTTTTTGCTGGTTATTTTCGGACTGTTCAGAAATGGATCAGTGCGGGCAAAGGCCCGCGCGGCGGGCTTTTGCGGGGCTTACCCCAAACTCGCTCACAGAGTTATCCACAGATTCTGTGGGCATCGTTGCGCTCGGCGAGGAGGAGCAGGTTGCGGGGCGTGAGCCGGTGTTCGCAGAACTGGCCCAGTCGCACTTGGTAGCCCTGTTCCTCCAGAAACAGGGCCCGGTCGAGAACCAGCCAGAGCTCCATTGGGCGGCGGAACAGGTTGCGTAGCAGCTCCAGGTTGCGCACTTCGGCCAGGCGCTGCCAGCCGGCGCTCTCCAGTGCGGCCCAGTCCTGTTTGCCCGGCTTGGGCAGTTGCTTGAGCTCGGCGAGGTCGTGGCAGTACTGGGCGAAGGGCTTGTCCAGCCAGTGGCTCGGGAGCGACGGGGTGGGCAAGTATTCGTCGCGGCCGCGCAGTTGGCGCTGCAGCAGGTCGAAGGCCAGTCGGCGCGCCATGGACTGATCGCGCTGGCGACGTACCCGGGCGCCGGCGGTGGCGGTTTCGCACAGGGGCAGGGCCAGGTCATCGCGGCTGAGCCGCAG
Organism: Pseudomonas flexibilis; assembly: GCF_000806415.1. NCBI lineage: Bacteria > Pseudomonadati > Pseudomonadota > Gammaproteobacteria > Pseudomonadales > Pseudomonadaceae > Pseudomonas > Pseudomonas flexibilis. The sequence continues at coordinate 391,695 of NZ_JTAK01000004.1, read as the reverse complement.
CTCGGAATCGCGGGCCGCTGCCGACAGCGGCTGGTATTCGCCGGTGCCGATGCGGTTGTAGCAGCAGGGCGCCACGGCCAGGTGCGCGCAGCCGCGCTGGCTGGCCAGTTGCAGCAGGCGCACATGCAGGTCGCCGCAGGCATGCAGGGCCACCGGGCTGTGTTCGGGCGCTAGCTGCTGGACGGCGTCGGCGGCGAGCACGTCCTGTTGGAGATGTCGGGCCTGCAGCTGCTGGCGCTGGCTGAGCGCGGCGCCGGCTTCCACCAGCGAGGGATCGTATTCCAGGCACGTGAGGCGGGCGCCGTCCTGGGCCAGCAGACGGCCGAGATGGCCCTTGCCGGAGCACCAGTCCAGCCAGTGCCTGGGGCGTTCGGCGAACTGCAGGGTGTCGGCGAAGGCGCGGATCTGCTGCCATTTGCGACCTGGCACATCGACACTCAGGCGTGCGGGCGGCTCCGTGCCGACGCGGCGTGGCAAGTCGTCGATTCGGCCGAGTTCCCAGGCGGTGGCGGCCAGCTCCGGAAATGGGGCTGGGGCGGGCAGGCGCTCCGGGTGGGACTGGTCGGCGTCGGCTTGCTCCAGCGTGCGTGCGCGCAGCCAGGCGGCCAGACGGGGATGCTCCGCTTCCCAAGGCAGGTGCAGGTGGGTAAAGGGCTTGGGGCGCCAGAGCGCCTGGTGGGCGATCAGGAAATCGTCCAGGGCCTGGAAGCGGGCGAGCAGATCGGGACCGGTGAGCATGATGGATTTGGAAAGGCGCGCCCCTCGGGCGAGGGGCGTGCGAAAGGGTCAGCGTCCCTGGCAGGCGTCCACGCGCAGCCAGCGTTCCAGCAGCTTGAATCCCTGCACCAGCACGAAGGCGATGATCAGGTAGATCACCCCGGCGGCGAAGAAGAACTCCACCGGCAGGTAGGTGCGCGCGATGATGGTGCGCGCCGCACCGGTGAGTTCCACCAGGGTGATGGTGCTGGCCAGGGCGCTGGCCTTGAGCATCAGGATCACTTCATTGCTGTAGGCCGGCAGGCCGATGCGGATGGCGCGCGGCAGGGTGACGTGTAGCAGGGTCTGCGTGCGCGACATGCCCAGGGCCCGCGCCGCCTCCACTTCGCCGGGCGGCACCGCCTGGATGGCGCCGCGAATGATTTCGGCGATATAGGCGGCGGTGTGCAGCGTCATGGTGATGATGGCGCACCAGTACGGGTCACGCAGGTACGGCCACAGCGCGCTCTGGCGCACCACATCGAACTGCGCCATGCCGTAATAGACGAGGAACAGCTGCACCAGCAGCGGAGTGCCGCGGAAGAAGAAGATGTAGGCGTAGGGCAGGGCGCGCAGGTAGAGGTTCTGCGAGGCACGGGCGATGCCCATCGGCAGGGCCAGGATCAGCCCGAGCAGCACGGAAATGGCTACCAGCTGCAGGGTCAGCACCGCGCCGTCGAGCAGGCGCGGCAGGTATTGAATGATCACATCCCAGTTCATGCCGCGCTCCTCACGAAGCCGCGGCTGGCGCGCCGCTCAAGGAAATGCAGGCCGATCATCGCGACGACGGTCAGGCCGAGGTAGATCAGCGCCGCCACCATGTAGAAGGTGAACGGCTCCTTGCTGGCGGTCACGGCGATCTGCGAGCGGCGCATCAGCTCTTCCAGACCGATCACCGAGACCAGCGCGGTGTCCTTCATGAGGATCATGAACAGGTTGCCGAGGCCGGGCAGGGCGATGCGCCACATCTGCGGCAGGATCAGCCGCCAGAAGATGCGCGGAGCCGACAGGCCCAGCGCCAGGCCGGCTTCACGGTGACCCTTGGGTATGGCCAGGATGGCGCCCCGGAAGACCTCGGTGGCGTAGGCGCCGAAGCACAGCCCCAGGGCAATGGTGCCGGCGGCGAAGGCGGAAAGCTCCAGGCTTTCCATGCCCAGCAGGTCGGCCAGACTGCGCATCAGGCCCACCGTGCCGAAATAGATCAGCAGCACCCAGAGCAGCTCGGGCACGCCGCGCACCAGGGTGGAGTAGGTGCCGCCCAGCCATTGCAGGGGCTTGAGGGGCGAGGTCTTGGCCAGCGCACCGAGCAGGCCGAGGACCAGGCCCAGCGCCAGGGAGGCCAGGGCGAGCTGGATGGTCATCAGCGTGCCGGCCAGCAGCGCGGGGCCGAATCCGTGGAGGTCGAAGATCATGAGGAAAAGCTAGCGTGAGGCCGGCGCGCCCTAAGGCGCGCCGGGGGTCGATCAATAGATGCTGAACGGGAAGTACTTGGCGTTGATCTTTTCGTAAGTACCGTCCGCGACGATTTCCTTCAGCGCGGTGTTCAGGCGCTCGCGCAGCGGGTCGCCCTTGCGCACGGCAATGCCGATCTTGTCGTTGTCGAACACCGGGTCGCCCTTGAACTCGAAGTCCTTGCCGGCGTCGCTCTTGAGCCATTCCCACTGCACGAAGGTGTCGGCGAGGATGCCGTCCAGGCGGCCGGAGGCCAGGTCCAGGTAGGCGTTCTCCTGGGTGTCGTAGAGCTTCACGTCGACCACCTTGGCCAGGTTGTCCTCCAGCCAGGTGCCGGCTATGGTGGCGCGCTGTGCACCGATCACCTTGCCCTTGAGGCTGTTCTGGTCGGTCTTGAAGTCCACCGACTTGGGCGCCACGAACTGCAGCTTGTTGGTGTAGTAGGGCTCGGTGAAGTCGACGGCGCGCTTGCGCTCTTCGGTGATGGACATGGAGGCGATCAGGAAGTCGAACTTGCGGGCGTTCAGCGCCGGGATGATGCCGTCCCAGTCGGAGGTGACGACTTCGCATTCGACCTTCATCTTGGCGCACAGCGCCTGGCCGATTTCGATGTCGAAGCCGACCACCTGGCCGCTGGCGTCGATCAGGTTGAAGGGAGGGTAGGCGCCTTCGGTGCCGAGCTTGAGCTTCTCTGCCGCGACGGCCTGGCTGCCGATGGCCAGGGTGGCGGCGGCGGCCAGCAGGAACTTCTTGTAGGTCTGCATGCGGTGTTGCTCCGTGTTAGCGATGGCTGGACATGAATTGTTTACAGCGCGCCGATTGCGGGTTGTCAAACACCTGCTCGGGCGACCCCTGTTCCTCGACCAGACCCTGGTGCAGGAAGACCACTTCACTGGACACCTGGCGGGCGAAGTTCAATTCATGGGTCACCAGTAGCATGGTGCGTCCCTCATCGGCGAGCGCACGGATCACGTTAAGCACTTCTTGTACCATCTCCGGGTCCAGCGCCGAGGTGGGCTCGTCGAAGAGGATCACCTTGGGCTGCATCGCCAGGGTGCGGGCGATGGCGGCGCGCTGCTGCTGGCCGCCGGACAGCTGGTTCGGATAGGCGTGGCGCTTGTCGGCGATGCCGACCTTGGCCAGCAGGGCCTCGGCCACGTCGATCGCCTCGGCCTTGCTCTGCCCCAGTACGCGGCGCGGGGCCTCGATGATGTTGTCCAGCACGCTCATGTGTGGCCAGAGGTTGAAGTTCTGGAACACGAAGCCGACCTGGCTGCGCAAGCGGTTGATCTGCCGGCTGTCCGCCGCGACCAGTTCGCCAGCCTTGCCGGGCTTGAGCTTGAGCTGTTCGCCGGCGACGAGGATTTCCCCTTCGTTGGGGTTTTCCAGAAGGTTGATGCAGCGCAGGAAGGTGGACTTGCCCGAGCCAGACGAGCCGAGGATGGAGATCACGTCACCGTCACGGGCGGTGAGGGAAATGCCCTTGAGCACCTCCAGGTCGCCGTAACGCTTGTGCAGGTTGCGGATTTCCAGTGCAGGCGTGGCCTGAACCATACGTTGTCCTCTTGTATGACTCCGCTGCAGACGGCGACGGGGGACGTTGCCTGCAAGCTAGCACAGGGGCGAGAGGCGGCCAACACGGCCAACCGCCGGAGCTCGCCTGGCCCTGCGAGCCGTGCGGATGAAGAATCGTGCAGCTCCCGGAAACGGGGCTCGAAAACGCGGCATTCTACGGGATGTCGTCGAGCCGTTCCACGTTGTGCGATGTCGTGCCGGCGCCTTGTTGCGATGCCAGAAACGACAAACCCCTGAAGTCTTGCGACATCAGGGGTCTGGAATATGGTGCCCAGGGACGGAATCGAACCGCCGACACGGGGATTTTCAATCCCCTGCTCTACCAACTGAGCTACCTGGGCGAATCAGGGCGTGAAGAGAAAGGCACCTGAATAAGTGGTGCCCAGGGACGGAATCGAACCGCCGACACGGGGATTTTCAATCCCCTGCTCTACCAACTGAGCTACCTGGGCAACAACGGGCGGCATTAAACCGGTTTTACCGCCGGCGAGTCAACCGCACGCGACGGAAAAATCAGTTTTTTTAAGCACTTGCCGGCTTAGGGGCTCGGCGGCACGTAACCTTCGGCCTGGGCGTAATCCTCGCCGGCGAGGAATTTGTCCATCTCGGCCTGGATGAACTTGCGGTCATCGGCGTTCATCATGTTCAGCCGGCGCTCGTTGATCAGCATGGTCTGGTGCTTCTGCCATTCTTCCCAGGCTTTCCTGGACACGTTGTTGAAGATGTCCTCGCCCTTGGCGCCGGGATACGGCGGGCGATCCAGGCCGGGCAGGTCCTCGTTGTACTTGCGGCAGTGCACGGTACGGGTCATGGCAGTTCTCCAATCGAATCTTCAGCGACGCGCCTGAGCAGCTTCTTCACCGGGGCGGCCAGGCCCAGGCGCGGCGGGGCGGTCAGGTTATACCAGAGCCAGTCGCCCTCGGCCACGACGCTCACCCTGGGGCTGGCCGGCACCAGCCAGGGCTCGATGCTCAGCTGGAAGTGGCTGAAGGTGTGGGTGAAGGCCGGCAGCGCGCGGGGTTCGCCCAGCTGCAGGCCGTGGCGTTCGGCCAGCGCGTGCAGGTCGGGCAGCGCGTCCATTTCCGGCAGGCTCCACAGACCGCCCCACAGCCCGGTGGACGGGCGTCGGTAGAGCAGCACGTTGCCCTGTGTGTCGGTGAGCAGCGGCATCAGCGTGCGCTTTTGCGGCAGCGCCTTGCGTGGCTTGGGTTCGGGGTAGGCGGTTTCGCGGCCCAGCAGGTGTGCGCGACAGCCGTTGCGCAACGGGCAGATCAGGCAACTGGGCTTGCTGCGCGTGCACAGGGTGGCGCCCAGGTCCATCATCGCCTGGGTGTAATGGTTGCAGCGCTCGTGCGGCATCAGGCGTTCGGCGGCGGCCCACAGCTGGCGGGCCACCTGAGGGTCGCCGGGGTAGCCGTCCTGCGCCAGGTAGCGGGCCAGCACGCGCTTGACGTTGCCGTCGAGGATCGGTGCACGCAGGCCCATGCTCAGGCTGGCGATGGCGCCGGCGGTGGAGCGGCCGATGCCGGGCAGCTCGCAGAGCTGCTCCACGTCGCGGGGAAACTCGCCGCCATGCCGCGCCACGACGATCTGCGCCGCCTTGTGCAGGTTGCGCGCGCGGCTGTAGTAGCCGAGCCCGGTCCACAGGTGCAGTACCTCGTCCTCGGGCGCGGCCGCCAGGGCCTGCACGGTCGGCAGGGCCGACATGAAGCGGTCGAAGTAGCCGAGCACGGTGGCGACCTGGGTCTGCTGCAGCATGATCTCCGAGACCCACACCCGGTACGGGGTGATGCCCTGTTGCCAGGGCAGGTCCTTGCGGCCGTGCTGGTCATACCACGCCAGCACGGCCGGACCGAACTGCGGATCGGTCATCGCTTGAACAGGCCCTTGAGGGCGTCCTTGAGTTCCGGGCTGACCTTGTCGCCAAGCTTCTCGTCGAGCTTCTCGGTGAGCTTCTCGCCGGCCAGCTTGGCGGTGATCTTGCCCAGGCCGTCCTGGTCGATGCGGCAGGTCTTGGCGCCCAGCTCCAGCGGGCCACGGCAGCGCAGCGGCCATTCCAGGCCAACGTAGCGCTCGTTGACCTGGCAGGCCGGGTCGGGCATGGCGCGCTTGTCGCCTTCGATGATGATGCCGATCAGGTAGTCCAGGCCGAGCACGCGCAGGTCCAGGGTGCCGTTGCCGTTGACCGTCAGGCCGGGAACGCTGGCCTTGAAGTCCGGATTGCGCGCCACGCCGTTGGTGATCTGCAGGCTGCCGCGCAGTGCCTCGAAGGGCGTGTCCTTGGTGGAGGTGCGGGTCAGCGACTTGCGGTTGAGGGTGGCCACCGCGCGGCACAGGTAATGCTCCAGATCGGCGCCGACCAGCAGGCCGTCGCTGAGCAGGAAGTTGGCCTTGCCGTTCAGGTTGTCCACCCAGGTCTTCTGGCTGTTGCCTCGGGTGGTCAGCGTAGCCGTCAGGTCGAGCAGGCCCTGCACCGGGGATTCCTGCTTTTCCAGCTTGACGAATTTCTCGATCGGCAGCTTGCCGAGCTGCGCTTCGATGCTCAGCTGCGGCAGCGCCTGCCGCACGTCGACCTTGCCGTTGGCCTCGAAGCGCGCGTCGTAGACGTTGCCGCGCAGGGTCTGCAGGGCGAGCAGGCCCTCGCGGCTCTGGGCGTTCAGGTCCAGGTTGGTGAAGGGGTGGTCATCGAACAGCAGCTCGTCGAAGCCGACCGTGGCCTGCACATCCAGCAGGCGCAGGGCGTCCATCGGCAGCACCGGGGCGTCGCTCCAGGCATGCCGTGTCGGGGCGGCCGGCAGCGGCGAGTCGCCGGCCGAGGCGGCCTGGGCGGTTTCCTGTACTTCGCTCTGGCGCGCGGCGCTGGCGCCGTCGGTGGCCTTGGGCGGCAGGTAGCGGCTGATATCCAGGCGGTCGCCCTTGAGCTGCAGGCGCAGGGCCTGACGGGCGAAGTCCTCCACGGCGATTCGGCCGGTGAGGATGGTGTCGTCCACCTTCAGCGTGAGCTCTTCCAGCGCGAAGCTGGTCGGCGAGCCATTCAGGCGGGTGGCCATCTCCACACGGGACAGCGCGTTGGCGTCGGCCGTGGTCGGCAGCTCGCGGCCCAGGCCGGCGAGGAAGTCGCGCAGGTTGAAGCTGGCCACCGACAGGCCGCCGCTGATGCGCGGTTCGCGGTCCAGCTCGCGCACCTTGATGTCGCCCAGGCCGCGCAGCTGGTTGGCGGAGAATTTCAGTCCGGTCCATTCGGCGATCTGCGCATCCAGGTCGGCGAGCAGCTCGCCCTGGGCGCTGAAGTTCAGGGTCTTGCCGGCCAGGGGCTCGCCGGAGGCTTCACCGCTGAGGCGGAATTTCTCGAACTGGTAGCGCTTCTGGCCCAGGTCGAAGCGCAGCTCGCCGAGGATCTCGCTGCGCGCGCGCATCAGCGGCTGGTTGCTGCCGAAGAAGGCGGTGAGCTTCACCGGAATGGCGCTGCCTTCGCGGATGGCGCCGGTTTCCAGCTGGATGCTCTCGGCGCTGAACTGCTGGCCGGACTGGGCATCCTGGTAGGTGATGCGGGCGTCATTGACGGTGAGGCTGTCGATGTCCAGCTTGATGGGCATGCCGGAACGGGCGCCGGTGCTGTCCGCCTCGTTGCCGCGGGGCTCGGCGGCGGGTTCGGTCGCCGGTGCGCCGGCGGGCTTGCCGATGTTTTCCCAGTTGCCGCGTCCTTGTTCGTCGCGGCGCAGGATCAGCGCCAGGCCGTCGATGCGGATGTCGCTCATCTGCACTTCGCGGCGCAGCAACGGCAGCACGCGCACCGACAGGCCGAGCATGCGCAGGTCGGCAAACGGCTGCTCGGGCGTGGCGGCGCTGGCCAGGCTGGTCTGGTGCAGTTCCAGGCCGAGCCAGGGGAACAGGCTCCAGCCGATTTCCCCGTTGATGGCCAGCTCAAGATTGGCCTTGTCGCGGGCCAGCTGGCGAATCTCTTCCTTGTAGTCGTTGGGGTCGAAGAAGTGCGTGAGCGCGAACCCCAGGCCGATGACAAGCAGCAAGAGTCCGAGCAGTACCAGGCCCAGGATTTTGCCGAACGCTTTCATGGACAGTCCCTAAATGGCGGTTGGTCTGAATGGCGAAGGAGTATACGCATTTGCCGGCCCGGCAGCAGTCGGGACGCTGCTCTCGATGCTGTCGGGCTTCGGGGTCCGCGCCAGGCAATAGACATCCACCCGCGCCGCTCCGGCGGTGACCAGCAAGCGGGCCAGTGCCTCGCAGGTGGCGCCGGTGGTCAGTACGTCGTCCACCAGCGCCAGGTGGCGGCCGCGCACATCGGCCCTGGACGCAAGCTCGAAGGCGTGGCGCAGGTTGCGCCGGCGGGCGCGGGCGTCCAGCGTCTGCTGGGCATCGGTTTCGCGGGGGCGCAGCAGCCAGTGCTCCTGCACCGGCAGGCGCAGGGGGGTAGCCAGCCAGCGGGCCAGCAGGGCCGCCTGGTTGAACCCGCGCTGCCGCTGGCGCCTGCGGGCCAGCGGCACTGGCAGCAAGAGTTCGGGGCGGGGCAGGCCCTCCAGGTAGGCGTGGCGCAGGTGGCGGGCGAGCAGTTCGCCCAACAGCCGGCCGAGCGGCCAGCGGGCCTGGTGCTTGAAGCGGGTGATCAGGCTGTCGATGGGGAACGCGTAGCGCCAGGGGGTCTCGACCCGGCTGAAGCTCGGCGCCTGCTTCAGGCATTCGCCACACAGCAGGTTGGCATCGCTCAGGGGCAGTGCGCAGATCCGGCAGGCCGCCGACAGCCACGGCAGCTCGCGTTCGCAGGGGATGCACAGCGCCTGCGGGCCGTCGGCGCGCTCGTCGCACAGCAGGCAGGATTGCTTGCTGGTCAGCCAGTTGTAAACCAGTTTTCTTGAGTTCGGTTGACAGCTCATGGCGCCTTCCCTAGCGTATGCCGCACCGTGTCGCGCCAACTCTAGCAGGCGCCATAACCACAAAAGGGAAGCCCCGATGAGTGCCACCGTCCGTCACGACTGGACCCTCGACGAAGTGCGCGCGCTGTTCGCGCAGCCGTTCAATGACCTGCTGTTCCAGGCGCAGCAGGTGCATCGCCAGCACTTCGATGCCAACCGGGTGCAGGTCTCGACCCTGCTGTCCATCAAGACCGGCGCCTGCCCGGAAGACTGCAAGTACTGCCCGCAGTCCGGTCACTACAACACCGGTCTGGACAAGGAAAAGCTGATGGAGGTGCAGAAGGTGCTGGAGGCGGCGGCCGAGGCCAAGGCCATCGGCTCGACGCGCTTCTGCATGGGTGCCGCCTGGAAGCACCCTTCGGCCAAGGACATGCCGTACGTGCTGAAGATGGTCGAGGGCGTGAAGGCCATGGGGCTGGAAACCTGCATGACCCTCGGCCGGCTCGATCAGGAGCAGACCCGGGCGCTGGCCGCCGCCGGCCTGGACTACTACAACCACAACCTGGATACCTCGCCGGAGTTCTACGGCAACATCATCACCACCCGCACCTATGCCGAGCGCCTGCAGACCCTGGCGTATGTGCGCGAGGCGGGGATGAAGATCTGCTCGGGCGGCATCCTCGGCATGGGCGAGTCGCTGGACGACCGCGCCGGCCTGCTGATCCAGCTGGCCAATCTGCCGGAGCATCCGGAAAGCGTGCCGATCAACATGCTGGTCAAGGTCCAGGGCACGCCGCTGGCCGAAGAGCAGGACGTCGATCCCTTCGACTTCATCCGCATGCTGGCCGTGGCGCGCATCATGATGCCCAGATCCCACGTGCGCCTGTCCGCCGGTCGTGAGCAGATGAACGAGCAAATGCAGGCCCTGGCCTTCCTGGCCGGCGCCAACTCGATCTTTTACGGCGAGAAGCTGCTGACCACCGCCAATCCTCAGGCCGACAAGGACATGCAGCTGTTCCAGCGCCTGGGCATCCAGCCGGAGGCCCGCGAGGAGCACGCCGACGAAGTGCACCAGGCAGCCATCGAGCAGGCGCTGGTCGAGCAGCGCGATTCCAGGCTGTTCTACAACGCGGCCGTTTGATGATTGGTGGTCCGGGCGTGCGGGGTGGCCAACGCGGGGCGTTGACCACCATACACAGGCCCAACGCTTCGGTTTTCGGGGTTGCCCATGAGTTTCGATCTCGCTTCGCGTCTTGCCTCCCGCCGTGCCGAGGATCTGTATCGCCTTCGCCCGCTGCTCGACAGCCCACAAGGCCCTGAGGTGGTGGTGGACGGTCAGCGCCTGCTGGCCTTCTGTTCCAACGACTATCTGGGGCTGGCCAGCCACCCCGAAGTGATCCGCGCGCTGCGCGAAGGCGCGGAGCGCTGGGGCGTGGGTGGCGGCGCTTCGCACCTGGTGATCGGCCACAGCGCGCCTCACCACCAACTGGAGGAGGCGCTGGCCGCGTTCACCCGCCGGCCGCGCGCGCTGCTGTTTTCCACCGGCTACATGGCCAACCTGGCGGTGGTGACGGCGCTGATCGGGCGCGGCGACACGGTGCTGCAGGATCGCCTTAACCACGCCTCGCTGCTGGATGCCGGGCTGCTCAGCGGGGCGCGCTTCTCCCGCTACCTGCACAACGACACGGCCAGCCTGGCCGCGCGCCTGGACAAGGCCGAGGGCGACACCCTGGTGATCAGCGACGGCGTGTTCAGCATGGAGGGCGACCTCGCCGACCTGCCGGGCCTGAGCGCCGCCGCGCGGGCCCGCGGCGCCTGGCTGATGGTCGATGATGCCCATGGCTTCGGCGTGCTCGGCGCCGGGGGCGGGGGTTGCGTGGAGCACTTCGCGCTGGGCCTGGAGGAGGTGCCGGTGCTGGTCGGTACGCTGGGCAAGGCCTTCGGCACCGCTGGCGCATTCGTGGCCGGCAGCGAGGAACTGATCGAGACGCTGATCCAGTTCGCCCGGCCCTATATCTACACCACCAGCCAGCCCCCGGCCGTGGCTTGCGCGACCCTGAAAAGCCTGCAGCTGCTGCGGGATGAAGGCTGGCGCCGTCAGCACCTGCGCAACCTGATCGTCCGGTTCAGACGTGGAGCGCAGGAACTGGGATTGACCCTGATGGACAGCCCGACACCGATCCAGCCGCTGCTGGTCGGCGACAGCGGGCGGGCCATGCGCCTGTCGGCGCGGCTGCGGGAGCGGGGGCTGCTGGTCGGCGCCATCCGTCCGCCGACGGTGCCGGCCGGCACGGCGCGGCTGCGCATCACCCTGACGGCGGCGCACGACGAGGCACAGGTGGATCGCCTGCTGGACGGGCTGGCGCTGGCCTGGCGGGAGCTGGGCGATGACTGAACGACTGGTGCTGCTGCCCGGTTGGTCCTATCCCGCCGCAGTGCTGCAGCCGTTGGCCCAGGCGCTGCACGGCGATGCGCTGCGCGTGGAGCTGGCCGAACTGCCTGTGCTGGACGATCCGCAGGGTTGGCTGGACGAGCTGGATGCGCGCCTGCCCGGCGACTGCTGGCTCGGTGGCTGGTCGCTGGGCGGCATGCTGGCTACTGCGCTGACGGCGCGGCGCGCAAAGGCCTGTCGTGGTCTGATCACCCTGGCCAGCAATGCCTGCTTCGTGCAGCGCGACGACTGGCCGGCCGCCATGCCGGCGGCACAGTTCGCCGATTTCCGCGAAGGCGTGGTTGCTGCGCCGGCCGCTACGCTCAAACGCTTCGATCTGCTTGCGGTGCGCGATGCCGACGAGCCCCGTGCGCTGGTCCGCCGCCTGGCGGTTCGCGCCGAGGCGCCGGCCGGCCTGCTGGCCGGACTGGATTGCCTGGCCTCGCTCGATCTTCGACCCGCGTTGGGTGAATGGCGGGGGCCACGCTTGCATCTGTTCGGCGACCGCGACGCCCTGGTCCCCGTGCAGGCGGCGCAGGCGCTGCGCGAGCAGTATCCCGACTTGTCCGTCGCACAACTGGACGCCAGTCATGCTCTGCCGCTCAGCCATGCCGATCAGGCGGCGGCGGCGATCCTCTCCTTTATAAAGGAAGCCTCCCGATGAACGCGCAGCATACGTTGCCCGACAAGGGCCTGGTCGCGGCCTCCTTCTCCCGCGCGGCCAGCAGCTATGACGCGGTGGCCGGGTTGCAGCGCCAGGTCGGCCGGCAGTTGCTGGACGTGCTGCCAGCCAGCCTGGCGCCGGAGCGCTGGCTCGACGTGGGTTGCGGCACCGGGCACTTCGCCCGTCAGTTGGCCGCGCGCTATTCGCAGGCCGACGGACTGGCGCTGGACATTGCCGAGGGCATGTTGCGCCACGCCCGGCCGCTGGGGGGCGCGCGGCATTTCCTGGCCGGCGATGCCGAGGCGCTGCCCCTGCGTGACGCCAGCTGCGAGCTGATCTTCTCCAGCCTGGCGCTGCAGTGGTGCGCGGACCTGTCGGCGGTGCTCGGTGAGGCGCGGCGTGTGCTGCGCCCGGGTGGTGTGTTGGCCTTCTCCAGTCTCGTCGAAGGCACGCTGGGCGAACTGCGCGAGAGCTGGCGGCAGGTGGATGAGCGGGTGCATGTCAATCGCTTCCGACATTTTGCGGACTACCAGGTGCTGTGCGCCGCCAGTGGCCTGCGTGTGGTGCACCTGGAGCAGCGCCCGTTGGTGCTGCATTTCGCCGATCTGTTCGCGCTGACCCACGAACTCAAGGCGCTCGGCGCGCAGAACCTCAATCAGGGCCGGTCGACGGGGCTCACGGGGCGGGCGCGTCTGCGCGCATTGGCCGAGGCCTACGAGCGCTTCCGTCAGCCGCAGGGACTGCCGGCCACCTACCAGGTGATTCATGCCGTGCTGGAGAAGTGCTGATGGGCCACGCCTTCTTCGTTACCGGCACCGACACCGACATCGGCAAGACCACGGTTGCTGCTGGCCTGCTGCACGTCGCGCGCCGGCAGGGCCTGAGCACGGCGGCCGCCAAGCCGCTGGCCTCCGGCTGCCAGGCGAGCGCGGAAGGGCTGCGCAACGCCGACGCCCTGGCACTGCAGGCCGAGTGCGATCCGCCGCTGCCCTATGCACTGATCAATCCCTACGCCTTCGAGCCGGCCATCGCGCCCCATGTGGCCGCGCGCGAGGCGGGCGTGGACCTGGACGTTACGCAGCTGGCCGCCGCCGTGCAGCGGGTGCTGGCGCACGGCGCCGACTTCACCCTGGTGGAAGGCGCCGGTGGCTGGCGCGTGCCGCTGTCCGGCGAGGTCTACTTGTCCGATCTCGCTGTGGCGCTGCGGCTGCCGGTGATTCTGGTGGTGGGAATGCGCCTGGGATGCCTCAATCACGCGCTGTTGACGGCCCAGGCCATTCGGGCGGATGGTCTGCATCTGGCAGGCTGGGTGGCCAATCAGGTCGACCCGCACATGCCGCGTCAGGCCGAAAATCTGCAGGACCTGCGGGCGCGCCTGGATGCCCCGTGCCTTGGATGGGTGCCGCACCTGGCGCCTGCCGACGCCGCGCAGGTGGCGCAACACCTGCGATTGGAGGGGTTGGTGGAGCGCTGAGCGCACATTGGTCCTTGTGGGAGCAGGCTTGACAAGCCAGGGAGCTAAACGTAAGTTTCAAACAACTGTTTGAGCGTGCGTGGTTGTGTCGCAGCTCGCCACCCCAAAGACCTACTGCAGAGGTTTACCGCAATGCCCGACTACAAGGCCCCCTTGCGTGATATCCGTTTCGTTCGCGACGAGCTGCTCGGCTACGAAGCCCACTACCAGAGCCTGCCCGGTTGCGAAGATGCGACCCCGGATATGGTCAACGCCATTCTCGAGGAAGGCGCCAAGTTCTGTGAGCAGGTCATCGCTCCGCTGAACCGCGTCGGTGACCAGGAAGGCTGCAAGTGGTCGCCCGAAGGCGTGACCACGCCCACCGGTTTCAAGGAAGCCTACCAGCAGTTCGTCGAAGGTGGCTGGCCGAGCCTGGCCCATGACGTCGAGCACGGCGGTCAGGGTCTGCCGGAATCCCTTGGCATGGCGGTCAGCGAAATGATCGGCGAGGCCAACTGGTCCTGGGGCATGTACCCGGGCCTGTCCCATGGCGCCATGAACACCCTGAGCGCCCATGGCACCCCCGAGCAGCAGCACACCTACCTGACCAAGCTGGTGTCCGGCCAGTGGACCGGCACCATGTGCCTGACCGAGCCGCATTGCGGCACCGACCTGGGCATCCTGCGCACCAAGGCCGAGCCCCAGGCCGACGGCACCTACAAGGTGACCGGCACCAAGATCTTCATCTCCGCAGGCGACCACGACATGGCCGAGAACATCGTCCACATCGTGCTGGCCCGCCTGCCCGATGCCCCCGCGGGCACCAAGGGTATCTCGCTGTTCATCGTGCCGAAGTTCCTGCCTAACGCCGAAGGCGAGGTGGGCGAACGCAACGCCGTGTCCTGTGGCTCGCTGGAGCACAAGATGGGCATCCACGGCAACGCCACCTGCGTGATGAACTTCGACGGCGCCACCGGCTTCCTGATCGGCCCGCCGAACAAGGGCCTGAACTGCATGTTCACCTTCATGAACACTGCGCGCCTGGGTACCGCCCTGCAGGGTATCGCCCACGCCGAGATCGGCTTCCAGGGCGGCATCGCCTATGCCCGCGAGCGTCTGCAGATGCGCGCGCTGACCGGTCCGAAGGCGCCGGAGAAGGCCGCCGACCCGATCATCGTGCATCCGGACGTGCGCCGCATGCTGCTGACCATGAAGGCGTTCGCCGAAGGCAACCGTGCGATGCTGTACTTCGCCGCCAAGCAGGTCGACATCGTGCAGCGCAGCCAGGACGAGGAGCAGCGCAAGGCCGCCGACTCCCTGCTGGCCTTCCTGACCCCGATCGCCAAGGCGTTCATGACCGAAACCGGTTTCGAAGCAGCCAACCATGGCGTGCAGATCTACGGTGGCCACGGCTTCATCGCCGAGCACGGCATGGAGCAGAACGTGCGCGACAGCCGGATCTCCTGCCTGTACGAAGGCACCACCGGTGTCCAGGCCCTCGACCTGCTGGGTCGCAAGGTGCTGATGACCCAGGGCGAAGCGCTGAAGGGCTTCACCAAGATCGTCCACAAGTTCTGCCAGGCCAACGAAGGCAACGACGCCATCAAGCACCTGGTCGGCCCGCTGGCGCAGATCAACAAGGAGTGGGGCGAGATCACCATGAAGGTCGGCATGGCTGCCATGAAGGATCGCGAGGAAGTCGGCGCCGCGTCGGTGGACTACGTCATGTACTCCGGCTACGCCTGCCTGGCTTACTTCTGGGCCGACATGGCTCGCGTGGCCGCCGAGAAGCTGGCCGCCGGCACCGACGAGGAAGGCTTCTACAAGGCGAAGCTGCAGACCGCGCGCTTCTACTTCGAGCGCATCCTGCCGCGTACCCGCGCGCTGGTGGCCACCATGCTGTCCGGGGCCAACAACCTGATGGAGATGGCTGACGAGGACTTCGCACTGGGCTACTGATCGCTCAGCGCGTGACCCTTGTGACTGAAGCCGCCGGGCCTGTGCCCGGCGGCTTTTTTCTGGCGCCGGAAAAAATGACAGACTGGCCACCAGTGAAAAAAAGCCATCATAATGGCAGCTATTTTTCTGGGTCTTTGCGAGGCCGTTTTGCCGAACTTCTCTGCCTATCGGGCAAGTCATTTCCTGCCATCCGTGCTGATCCTTCTGGCTGGCCTGGCGCTGGGCTTCTGGCTGGAGGGGGAGGGTTTTCTCACCGTTCTGCTGGAAGTCCTGCCCACGTTGCTGGCGGTGCTCGGCGGCGCGCTGTGCCTGTTCTACGGGCGTATGCGCCAGGCCATGCTGCTGGTGGTGGTCTATCTGGCCTATCTGGCGCTGAATGGGGAAGTCGAGCACTTTCGCGAGCACCGCGCGGTCAGCGACTACACCGAGGCCCAGCTGTCCTTCCACCTGACCAGCCTGCTGTTGCCGTTGCTCTATGGCCTGTATGGCGTGTGGTCCGAACGCGCGCAGCTGCTTCAGGACCTGGTCGCACGCAGTGCCGTGCTGCTGGCGCTGCTCGGCGTGGCCGGCGGCATGGCGTTGCGCTACCCCGATCCGCTGTTGCAGTGGCTGAGCCTGGTGCACTGGCCCGCGCTGCACGCCCAGTGGATGAAAATGGTGCAGTTGGCCTATCCGCTCTTCGCGCTGGCCTTTGTCGGTCTGCTCATCCAGTACCTGCGTCAACCGCGTGTGCTGCATGCGGCCCAGCTGGTGGGCGTGCTAGGCCTGTTCTGGATGGTGCCGGAGATCTATGTGCGGCCTTACGCACTGGCCGCCATGAGCAGCATGGTGCTGCTGGCGCTGGTGGTGGCGGTGGCCCACGAGGCCTACCAGATGGCCTTCCTGGACGAGCTCACCGGGCTGCCGGGCCGACGGGCGCTGAATGAGCGCCTGGGTCGGCTGGGCCGCAATTACGTGATCGCCATGACCGACGTCGATCACTTCAAGAAATTCAACGATACCTACGGCCATGACGTGGGTGACGACGTGCTGCGCATGGTGGCCAGCCAGCTGCGCAAGGTAACCGGCGGCGGTACCGCCTACCGGTACGGTGGCGAGGAGTTCACCGTGCTCTTTCCGGGCAAGAGCCTGGCGCACTGCCTGCCACACCTTGAGGTGCTGCGTCGCAACATCGAAAACTACCAGATGGCGCTGCGCGACAAGCAGAACCGCCCGGAGGATCCGGCAAAGGGCCGCCAGCAACGGGGCAGGGCAAGCAAGAGTCCGTTCGTCTCGGTCACCATCAGCATCGGCGTCGCCGAACGCGATACGGAGCGCCGCGAGCCGGAGGAGGTGATCAAGGCGGCGGACGAAGCGCTCTACAAGGCCAAGGGCGCCGGACGCAACTGTGTGGTCTCCTACGAACAGAAACCGGCGCGCGCCACGCGCGGTCGCAAGACGGCGGCGCGCTCGTGAGTGACTGGGATTGACTTGATGGTCACCAACTGACGCTACATGTCTTTAGAGTTGTTCGGCTAGACTCGCGTTTTCTTCGTTCCCGGCCTTTGCGGTCATCGTTGAATCGAGGTTTACATGGCTGATTACCAAGCGCCCCTGCGTGACATGCGTTTCGTCCTCAATGAGGTTTTCGACGTTGCCAACCTGTGGAGTGAACTGCCCGGCCTGGCCGAGGTGATCGATGGCGAGACCGCCATCGCCGTGCTGGAAGAAGCCGGCAAGGTGATCGCGGGCAGCATCGCGCCACTGAACCGCAGCGGTGACGAAGAAGGCTGCACCTGGAACGAAGGCGCCGTGAAGACGCCCGCCGGCTTCATCGACGCCTACAAAACCTATGCCGAGGGCGGCTGGGTCGGCGTGGGTGGCGATCCGGCGTTCGGCGGCATGGGGATGCCGAAGGTGATCGGCGCCCAGGTCGAGGAAATGGTCAACTCCGCCAACCTGTCCTTCGGCCTGTACCCGATGCTTACCGCCGGCGCCTGCCTGGCGCTCAATTCCCACGCCAGCGAAGAGCTGAAGCAGACCTACCTGCCGAACATGTACGCCGGCGTATGGGCGGGTTCCATGTGCCTGACCGAGCCGCACGCCGGCACCGACCTGGGCCTGATCCGCACCAAGGCCGAGCCGCAGGCCGACGGCAGCTACAAGGTCACCGGCACCAAGATATTCATCACCGGCGGCGAACACGACCTGACCGAGAACATCATCCACCTGGTGCTGGCCAAGCTGCCGGATGCGCCGGCCGGCTCCAAGGGCATCTCGCTGTTCCTGGTGCCCAAGGTGATGGTCAACGCCGATGGCAGCCTGGGTGCGCGCAACAGCGTCAGCTGCGGCTCCATCGAGCACAAGATGGGCATCAAGGCCTCGGCCACCTGCGTGATGAACTTCGATGGCGCCACCGGCTGGCTGGTAGGCGAGGTCAACAAGGGCCTGGCGGCGATGTTCACCATGATGAACTACGAGCGCCTGGGCGTCGGTATCCAGGGCCTGGCGCTGGGTGAGCGCTCCTACCAGAGCGCCGTGGAGTATGCCCGCGAGCGCCTGCAGAGCCGCGCGGCCACTGGCCCGGCGGCGCAGGACAAGGCCGCTGACCCGATCATCGTGCATCCGGACGTGCGCCGCATGCTGCTGACCATGAAGGCATTGAACGAAGGTGGCCGCGCCTTCTCCAGCTACGTGGCTGTGCAGCTGGACATCGCCAAGTACAGCGAAGACCCTACGGCTCGCAAGCGTGCCGAGGATTTGGTCGCGCTGCTGACACCGGTGGCCAAGGCGTTCCTCACCGACATGGGCCTGGAAACCACCGTGCATGGCCAGCAGATCTTCGGTGGCCATGGTTTCATCCGTGAATGGGGCCAGGAGCAGCTGGTGCGCGACTGCCGCATCACCCAGATCTACGAAGGCACCAACGGCATCCAGTCGCTCGATCTGGTGGGCCGCAAGGTGGTGGGCAACGGCGGCATCTTCTATGCGCTGTTCGCAGACGAGATCAAGGCATTCATCGCTGGGGCCGATGCCTCGCTGGGCGAGTTCACCGCGCCGCTGAAGGTCGCCGTCAATCAGCTCGATGAACTGACCGCCTGGGTGCTGGATCGCGCCAAGTCCAATCCCAACGAGATCGGCGCCGCGTCGGTTGAATACCTGCAGGCCTTCGGCTACGTCGCCTACGGCTACATGTGGGCGCTGATGGCCAAGGCCGCGCAGGGCAAGGAAGGCGAAGAGAGCTTCTACGCCAGCAAGCTGGGCACCGCGCGCTTCTTCTTCGCACGCCTGCTGCCGCGCGTGCAGTCGCTGAGCGCGGCGGTACGTGCCGGCAGCGAGCCACTCTTCCTGCTCGACGCCGAGCAGTTCTGAGCTGGCGGCAAAGGCTGAATGAAAATGCCCGTATCGTGAGATACGGGCATTTTTGTTTGCCCCCGTAGGTAACCGTGGGGCTCAGGGCTTGGCCAATCGCTCGGCCTGTGCGGGGTCGTCGATGAACCGATTGCGGGTGCCTTGCAGCATGGCGATGCGGTCATTGCGGATGCGTTCTGTCTGGTCGGCCGGATCTTCCCGGTGCCAGCGCTGCAGCACATCCAGCGCCAGCGGCAGAGGCAGATCGTACTCGGCATGCATGTGGAAGAGTGCGCGCGCCACATTGCCCTTGGCCGAGGCGGGCGGTTCGAGCAGCTTGAAGCCTGTGCGCAACCCGCATTCGCCGGGCGGTCCATCGCTGGTGACCTCGCCGAAGCGGTCATTGCGCCGCTGCTCCTCCAGCCGCGCCTCGTTCGGGTAGAGGTTGTGCAGGTCGGCGACCATGTTCAGGTAGCGTGGCGTCTGTACTGCACACTGGTTGGTGGTGGTGCAGCGCAGCGCCTGGCGGATCTCGCGGACGCCGTAGATCGCGCTGATGGCCAGGCCCTCGTTGCGGGCGAACGTCTGGCCGCAGAACAGGGTTTCGCCGCCACTGGCATAGAGCTCGGCCCAGAAGGCCTGCTCGGCCTCATCCTGGCCGTGATAGCGGGTCTGTATGGCCGCCACCTGGCCGTAGGCAGGCAAGCCTGTGGCGATTACCAGCAGGGACAGAACGAGGTTGCGCATGTGTCGACCCTTTGATCCTCTTGGCGGGGATCTGTTGTTGTTATGGGGTGTCTCGATTCTGCGCCCCTGTAACGCCGCTGCCCATTGGTAAAGACGGACGCTGCCGTAGGAAAAGGCTTACAAAGTCTGCCGGCATTTGGCGCTGTCGTCCTCGGCTGCGCCTGCGTAGTCTTGCCACCAACGGAAAGCGCGCAGGAAGCGCCAAGAACAAAAAAGGAATTTCCGGACCCCCAGGATGGCGGGTCGAACATGGATGTAAGGATTCAATCTGCAAGCCCCGCGATGCGGGGTTTTCTTTTTTGTGCCATCTGCAGACTCGCCCAGCGCTTTGCGCACTGTGCGTCCCTCTCCCGAAGCGTAGAAATTGCCGGTGGCTTCTGCGATAGTTAGCCGCCTAAGCGCATCCGCTGACCCTGTCGCGAGCTCAAAAAGCCCCAGCGACGCCCCAACGCCTTGTGCGTTACCTTCCCAAGCGTCTACCCGGCGCGCCCAGACGACCTATCCGGTTGTCATCGGATCTGCCATGCCTCTGTAGGCAATGGCTGTTCGCATTCCAACAAAGATCACGATCCCAAGGACGCTCCCATGAAGCTCAGCCGTTGTTTTACGGCGCTGGCCGCTGCCGCCGCGCTGACCGCCGCCTTTAGTGCGCACGCTCGCGAATACTCCGTTTCCACCGTATTGTCCGATGCCTTCCCCTGGGGCCAGGCGGCCAGCAAGTGGGCCGAACTGGTCAAGGAACGCTCCGAAGGCCGCATCACCCTGCGCGTGTATGACAACGCCCAACTGGTCGCCGGCGACCAGACCAAGGAATTTTCCGCCATGCGCTCCGGCCTGATCGACATGGCTGTAGGCTCGACCATCAACTGGTCGCCCCAGGTGCCGGAGCTGAACCTGTTCTCGCTGCCGTTCCTGGTGGCCGACACCGCCGATACCGACGCCATCACCCAGGGTGCGGCAGGCGAGACCGTGTTCAAGGCCATCGAGAAGCGCGGCGTGGTGCCGCTGGCCTGGGGCGAGAACGGTTTCCGTGAACTCTCCAACTCCAAGAAGCCGATCCGCAGCCCGGAGGACCTCAAGGGCATGAAGATCCGTGTGGTCGGCTCGCCGCTGTTCCAGGACACCTTCAGCATCCTGGGCGCCAACCCGACGCAGATGAGCTGGGCCGACGCCAAGCCGGCGCTCACCACCGGCGCCGTGGACGGTCAGGAGAACCCGCTGTCGGTGTTTGACGTGGCGCGCATCGACCAGGTTGACCAGAAGTACCTGACCCTGTGGGGCTACATGGCCGATCCGCTGATCTTTGCGGTCAGCCCGAGTGTCTGGAAGAGCTTCTCCGCCGAGGACCAGGCACTGCTCAAGCAAGCCGCCATCGATGCCGGCAAGTGGGAGATCGAGAAGTCCCGTGCCGAGGAAGCTCAGCGTCTGGCCGCCATCCGTGAGCGCGGCGTACAGGTGATCGAGCTGAGCGCCACCGAGCGTCAGGCGTTCGTCGAAGCCACCGCGCCCCTGTATGCCAAGTGGGAGAAGCGCATCGGCGCCGACCTGCTCAAGGCCGCCCGCGACGCCGTCGCCGGTAACTGAGTAGCGAAGGCGCCCGCCTTCGGTTGTACGTGCCGGCACCCCAGGTGCCGGCCCTTGAGGTTCTAGCTATGAGTCATCGACCGGATGCCAGGCCCGAACGCTGGCTGGCCACCCTCGCCCTGATGGTGATCAGCCTGATCAGCCTGGCCAACGTGGTGGTGCGCTACGTCACCGACGCCTCGTTCGCCTTCACCGAGGAAATCTCCATCTTCATGCTGGTGGTGCTGACCTTCGCCGGCGCCGCCGTGGCCATGCGCCGCAACGGCCACATCCGCATCGCGCTGCTCGAGCGCAAGTTCCCACGTCTGCGTGTGCCGTTGATCCTGCTCCAGTGGCTGTGCGGCATGCTCGTGCTCGGCCTGGTGGTCTGGTACGGCGGCGTGTTCGCCTGGCAGGAATACCAGTGGGAATCCGAATCGCCAGGCCTGGGGCTGCCCAACTGGTGGTACGTGGTCTGGCTGCCGTTGCTGGCGCTGGCCGTGGCCTGGCGCCTGACCCAGATGACCCTGGACCGCCTGCGCGGGAGGCTGAAGGATGAGCCCTGATCTCTGGATGCTGCTGAGCTTCATCGCCTTCCTGGCCTTCGGCGTGCCGGTGGCCTTCGCCCTCGGCCTGGCCGGCGCGGTGGGCATTCTCACCGGGCTGTCGCCGGACATGCTGGCCACCCTGGGCACCAACACCTACAACGGCATCGCCAAATACCCGCTGATCGCCATTCCGCTGTTCATCCTCACTGGGCTGATCTTCGAGAAATCCGGCGTGGCGCTGCGACTGGTGCAGTTCGCTCAGGCGCTGATCGGTCAGCGGCATGGCGGCCTGGCCGCGGTGGCGGTGCTGGTCTGCCTTATCATGGGCGGCATGAGCGGCTCGGGCCCGGCGGATGCCGCGGCGGTGGCCATGGTGATGCTGCCGAGCATGACCAAGGCGGGCTACCCCAAGCCGTTCTCGGCGACGCTGATCGCCGCGTCGGCATCGACGGCGATCCTGATTCCGCCGTCAATTGCCCTGATCCTGTACTCGATCATCGTGCCGGGCGTCGACCTGCGCGCGCTGTTCGCCGCCGGCCTGTTCCCCGGCATCCTCGCCGGCCTGGTGCTGCTGCTGCCCGCCTGGTGGCTGGCACGCCGCAACGGCTGGGAACCGCCGACCGGCGAGCCCCGCCCGCCGCTGTGGCCGGCCTTCCGGCAGGCGCTGCCGGCGCTGTTCGCCCCGGTGCTGATCCTTGGCGGGCTGCGCAGTGGTCTGTTCACCCCCACCGAAGCGGCGGTGGTGGCTGTGGCCTATGGCATCGTGGTCGGCCTGTGGGTGACCCGCGAGCTGCAGTGGAAGCACTTGTGGGAACTGATCGGCGAGGCGGCGGTGATTTCCGCCGTGGTCATGCTGATCATCGCCCTGGCCGGCATATTCGCCTGGTCCGGCACGCTGCTCGGCACCTTCCGCCATCTGGCCGAGTGGCTGATCTCGCTGTCCGACAACGGCACCGTGCTGTTGCTGCTGGTGATGATCGCCGTACTGCTGGCCGGCATGCTGCTGGACGCCATCTCGATCTACATGATCCTGATGCCGGTGCTGATCCCGGTGATGCAGCATTTCGGCTGGAACCCGGTGTGGTTCGGCATCCTGCTGGCGATGAACATCGCCATCGGCCAGTTCACCCCACCGGTGGCGGTCAACCTGCTGGTCACCACCGAGGCGGCGAAGATCCGCCTGGAACAGACCGTCGGCTGGGCAATGCTGTTCGTGGCCACCATGGGCCTGGCGCTGCTGATGGTCGCGGTGTTCCCGGAAATCGCCCTGTGGTTGCCGCGCGTGCTGGGTTACGAGCTGGGCTGATGCGGGCTGCGGCGGGGCCGCCGCCGCTTCTGTGGGAGCGGACTTGTCCGCGAGTTTTTCGTGCCGATTGCGGCCAACTGCTCGCGAATAAACTCGCCCCCACAGGGTCTCCCGCCAGGACGTTGCGCAGCCCCCTCAGGCCTTGCGTGCGCCCCAGCCGTCGCTACGCGGTTCGGCCGCCTGGAGGCTGAAGCCGTAACGGCGGCAGGCGGGGCTGTAGAGGCGCAGGTAATGGCCGAACACCCGCCACAGGTAGATGGAGCCGAACTGCCGATAGCCGAGGCGGAAGCAGGACTTCAGCGAATCGACGTTGGTCGATTCCACATAGGAAACCAGTCCCTTGGCGCCCTGCTCCAGGTAGTGCTGCAGCGCTCGGTTCATGCCAATGGCGTGCAGGCGCTGGCCGCGGTACTCGTGGCGGGTCAGCCCCTTGTACATGTACACGTAGCCCGCATCGAAGCCGAGCAGCAGCTCAGGTGGATCGATGCGCGTGGGCTGGCGGGAGTACCAGCCGTAGGCCGCCAGGCGCTCACCGTCGAGGATGGCATAGCAGCGGTCGCCCTTGGCCAGGGCCTCGTTAAGGAAACTGGCGTCCAGGGCATTCTCCGGGTCGCGGGCCAGCTGCCAGAGACGGGATTCGTCGAGAAAGCCGGGCGTCAGGTGCGGCGGGCAGTCGAGGAAGGCGGGGTCCACCTTCACCAGCAACACGCCACGCAGGATCTTGAACAGGCTGAAGCGGTCGAGCAGGCGCACCAGCATGAGATGAGCCGTCTGGCTCGGCCCCAGTTTTTCCAGCTTGCGGCGAAAACGGCCGATCAGGTGGCGGGGGGATGAACGTTCCATGTGCAGCCTCGCTAGCGGGGGAGGTTTGTGAAGTTGACTTCACAAAGGCCGTTCCGTTCCGAAGGAAACCGGAACGGTGGTTTACCCCGGAAACGCTAGCCCGGTTGCGGCGGAAAACAACATTCCTCGACGAATGTATAGGCGCAGGACGCTTTGCCTACCGTGGCCGGTAGGCGCAGTAGCCGGGTCGCGGGCCGATCTGCGGATGGTTGCGACAGGTGTCCGGGCGCTTGTCATACACCGTGCAGCGGCGGGTCTTGCGGTCCAGGTACAGGCAGTCGCCATTGGACATCTGCTGCAGGGTGAACAGCTCGCGCTTCTGGTTGAAGTGCTGGATCACGCCGTCCTTCATCAGGCGCTTGGCCAACTGTCGCGGCGGCTCGCCGGCGTCGAACTCGTCCAGCACGCCGAGGCGCACCAGATCCGCGATGCGCACCTCGGCTGGCATTGTGCAGCACACGGCCTGGCAGCTGTCGCACAGGCCCTTGTGGTACTTGGCCCAGGTTTCCAGGCGGTCGAGTTCGGCGGCGGCAATCAGGGTGGGTTTCATGGGGATGTACAGCGAGAGGCCCGCAGCGGGGCGGAGAGGGCGCGGATTTTAAAGGGCGCCGGCGGGCGCGGAACAGTATTTTTTGTCGGGGCGGCGCTGACAGCAGAGCCGTGGGGCGGTCAGCGCTTTTCCGGCCGCCGGCTGTTGGATTCTGGCGGCCTAGGCTGCGCCTTGGCCGTCCTACGGAGAACTCACTCAAAACGAAACAGCCCCGCAGGGCGGGGCTGTTTTGTTACAGCGGCAAGGCTCAGTTGACCTTGGCGTTCAGCTCGCCCTTGGCATAGCGCTGGAACATGCCTTCCAGGGAGATCGGCTTGATCTTCGAGGCGTGGCCGGCGGTGCCGAAGGCTTCGTAGCGGGCGATGCAGATGTCGCGCATGGCGTCGATGGTCTTGGCGAAGAACTTGCGCGGGTCGAACTCGCTCGGGTTCTGGGCCATGAAGCGGCGCATGGCGCCGGTGGAGGCCAGGCGCAGGTCGGTGTCGATGTTCACCTTGCGCACGCCGTGCTTGATGCCCTCGACGATTTCCTCGACCGGCACGCCGTAGGTTTCCTTGATATCACCGCCGAACTCGTTGATGACCTTCAGCCACTCCTGCGGCACGCTGCTTGATCCGTGCATAACCAGGTGGGTGTTGGGGATGCGCTTGTGGATTTCTTTGATGCGCTCGATGGCCAGGATGTCCCCGGTCGGCGGCTTGGTGAACTTGTAGGCGCCGTGGCTTGTGCCGATGGCGATGGCCAGGGCATCCACCTGGGTTTCGCGCACGAACTGGGCGGCTTCTTCCGGGTCGGTCAGCATCTGGCTGTGGTCCAGCACGCCTTCGGCGCCGATGCCATCTTCTTCACCGGCGGTGCCGGTTTCCAGGCTGCCCAGGCAGCCCAGCTCGCCTTCCACGGACACGCCGCAGGCGTGGGCGAAGGCGACGGTCTGCTTAGTGACGCGCACGTTGTAGTCGTAGTCGGCCGGGGTCTTGCCGTCTTCCTTCAGCGAGCCGTCCATCATCACCGAGGAAAAGCCCAGCTGGATGGAGCGCTGGCAGACGTCCGGGCTGGTGCCGTGGTCCTGGTGCATGCACACCGGGATGTGCGGGAATTCTTCGATCGCGGCGAGGATCAGGTGGCGCAGGAAGGGCGCGCCGGCGTACTTGCGGGCACCGGCCGAGGCCTGGACGATCACCGGGGAGTCGGTCTTGTCGGCCGCTTCCATGATGGCGCGCATCTGTTCGAGGTTGTTGACGTTGAATGCCGGCACGCCGTAGCCGAATTCGGCGGCGTGGTCCAGCAGCTGACGCATGCTGATAAGGGCCATCGGTATAGCTCCAGTGGAGAAAGGTCATTCGGGGCGTAGGGTGGACAACGCGTGTAGCGCTTGTCCACCTGCCGTGTCGCTGTCGTGGTGGACAAGGCTGCGCCGTTGTCCACCCTACGGTCGTTATTTCGCGCGCTGTTCCAGCACTTCCACGGCCGGCAGCACCTTGCCTTCCACGAATTCCAGGAAGGCGCCGCCACCGGTGGAGATGTAGCCGATCTGCTCGGCCACGCCGTACTTGTCGATGGCCGCCAGGGTGTCGCCGCCGCCGGCGATGGAGAACGCCGGGCTCTGGGCGATGGCCTGGGCCAGCACCTGGGTGCCGTTGCCGAACTGATCGAACTCGAACACGCCGACCGGGCCGTTCCACAGGATGGTCTGCGAGGCCTTGAGCATCTCGGCGAACAGGCGCGCGGTCTGCGGGCCGATGTCGAGGATCATGTCGTCGTCGGCCACGTCGGCGACCGCCTTGACGGTGGCTTCGGCGCTTTCCGCAAATTCCTTGGCGACCACCACATCGACCGGCAGCGGTACGGAGACCTTGGCAGCGATGGCCTTGGCGGTGTCGACCAGGTCGGCCTCGTACAGCGACTTGCCGACCTTGTAGCCGGCCGCGGCCAGGAAGGTGTTGGCGATGCCGCCGCCGACGATCAGCGAGTCGCAGATCTGGCTCAGCGAGTTCAGCACGTCCAGCTTGGTGGACACCTTGGAACCGGCGACGATGGCCACCATCGGACGGGCCGGCTTGTCCAGCGCCTTGCCCAGGGCCTCCAGCTCGGCGGCCAGCAGCGGGCCGGCGCAGGCGACCTTGGCGAACTTGGCCACGCCGTGGGTCGAGCCCTCGGCGCGGTGTGCAGTGCCGAAGGCGTCCATCACGAACACGTCGCACAGCGCGGCGTACTTCTGCGCCAGCTCATCGGCGTTCTTCTTCTCGCCCTTGTTGAAGCGCACGTTCTCGAACAGCACGATCTGGCCGGGCTGCACATCCACGCCATCCAGGTAGTCCTTGACCAGCGGCACCTCGCGACCGAGCGCCTTGCTCAGGTAGGCGGCTACCGGCGCCAGGCTGTTCTCGGCGCTGAACTCGCCCTCGGTGGGGCGGCCCAGGTGCGAGCAGACCATCACGGCCGCGCCTTTTTCCAGGGCCAGCTTGATGGTCGGCAGGGACGCCACGATGCGAGCGTCGCTGGTGACCACACCGTCCTTCACGGGGACGTTGAGGTCCTCGCGGATCAGCACGCGCTTCCCGGCGAGATCGAGGTCGGTCATCTTCAAAACGGTCATGGATATCAGTCCTTGCTGGGCTGTTGGCTGTGAACGACGCGCAGGTAATGTTCCGCCACGTCGAGCATCCGGTTGGCGAAGCCCCACTCGTTGTCGAACCAGGCCAGCAGGTTGACCAGGCGCGGGCCGGACACACGGGTCTGGCTGCCATCGACGATGGCCGAGTGGGGATCGTGGTTGAAATCGCAGCTGGCATGCGGCAGTTCAGTGTAGGCCAGCAGGTTCTTCAGCGGCCCCGCTGTGGCGGCGTCGCGCAGAATGCCGTTGACCTCGGCGGCGCTGGTGTCGCGGCGGGTCTGCAGGGTGATGTCCAGGCAAGAGACGTTCACCGTCGGCACGCGAATGGCCTTGGCCTGCACCCGCCCGGCCAGTTCCGGCAGCAGGCGCTCGATGCCGCGCGCCAGGCCGGTGGACACCGGGATCATCGACTGGAACGCCGAGCGGGTGCGGCGCAGATCGGTGTGGTGGTAGGCGTCGATCACCGGCTGGTCGTTCATCGCCGAGTGCAGGGTGGTGATCGACACCTGCTCCAGGCCGATGGCCTCGTGCAGCAGCTTGAGCAGCGGCACCCCGCAGTTGGTGGTGCAGGAGGCGTTGGACAGCAGGCGCTCATCGCCGCGGAGCGCCTGGTGGTTGATGCCGTAGACCAGGGTGGCGTCGATATCCGCCTCGCTGTTCATCGGCTGGGAGAACAGCACGCGCGGCGCGCCGGCGGCGAGGAAACGCTGGCCGTCGGTGCGGGTGTGATAGACGCCGGAGCATTCCAGCACCAGGTCGATGCCGTGGGCCGCCCAGTCGATGGCTTCCGGGGTGCTCTCGCGCCACACTGGCAGGCGCCGGCCATCGATCAGCAGGGCGTCGCCATCCAGGCCCACCTCGCCGGGAAAGCGGCCGTGGGTGGAATCGAAGCGGGTCAGGTATTCGATGCTGGCCAGGTCGGCCGGATCGTTGATCAGCACCACCTGCAGTCCCGCCTGGGCACCGCGCTCGTGCAGCGCGCGCAGCACGCAGCGACCGATACGGCCGTAACCGTTGAGCGCGATGTTGTAGGGGCGGTTGGGCATGGTGTTCGGGGCCTGATGGTGGAAAACCGCTGCGCGGGCTTCCACCCTACATGGGATTAGCCGTCCGCGGGGTGGATGGCCGTGGCCATCCGCCCCGCGCGACATCAGTCTTCCAGCAGCTCTTCGGCGGTGGCGACGATGTTGTCGACGGTGAAGCCGAATTCCTCGAGCAGCTGGGCGGCCGGAGCCGATTCGCCGTAGGTGGTCATGCCGATGATGCGTCCTTCCAGGCCGACGTACTTGTACCAGAAGTCCGCGTGGGCGGCCTCGATGGCGATGCGCGCACCGACTTCCACCGGCAGCACGCGCTGCTTGTAGGCGGCGTCCTGGGCGTCGAACACGCTGGTGCAGGGCATGGACACCACGCGCACCTTGCGGCCCTGGACGGTCAGCTTGTCGGCCGCCTGCATGGCCAGGCCGACTTCCGAACCGGTGGCGATCAGGATCAGTTCCGGCTCGCCGGCGCAGTCTTTGAGGATGTAGCCGCCGCGGGCGATGGCCGCCTCGGTTTCCGCGTCGCGCAGCTGGTGCGGCAGGTTCTGGCGGCTGAAGATCAGCGCGCTCGGACCGTCCTGGCGCTCGATG
Source organism: Pseudomonas flexibilis (assembly GCF_000806415.1). Taxonomy (NCBI): domain Bacteria; kingdom Pseudomonadati; phylum Pseudomonadota; class Gammaproteobacteria; order Pseudomonadales; family Pseudomonadaceae; genus Pseudomonas; species Pseudomonas flexibilis. Next base: position 363,402 of record NZ_JTAK01000004.1, on the reverse strand, counting down.
GCGTACTTCCAGGCCACGGCGGACTCCACCGCGTCGGCCGGGCGCCAGGTGTCCAGGTTCGGGGTGCTGCGCAGGCTGGTCAGCTGCTCGACCGGCTGGTGGGTCGGACCGTCCTCGCCCAGGCCGATGGAGTCATGGGTGAACACGTACAGCACGCGCTGCTTCATCAGGGCGGACATGCGCACCGCGTTGCGGGCGTACTCCATGAACATCAGGAAGGTGGCGCCGTAGGGGATGAAGCCGCCGTGCAGGGCCACGCCGTTCATGATCGCGGCCATGCCGAACTCGCGCACGCCGTAGTGCACGTAGTTGCCGGACAGGTCGGTGTGGGTCAGCGACTGGCAGCCCTTCCACAGGGTCAGGTTGGAGCCGGCCAGGTCGGCGGAGCCGCCGAGCAGTTCCGGCAGCAGCGGGCCGTAGGCGTTCAGGGCGTTCTGGCTGGCCTTGCGGCTGGCGATGGTTTCGCCCTTGGCGGCCACGTCGCGGATGTAGGCCGAGGCCTTGGCGGCGAAGTCGGCGGGCAGCTTGCCGGCCATGCGGCGCTTGAGCTCGGCGGCCAGTTCCGGGTACTCGGCGGCGTAGGCGGCGAAACGTTGGTTCCAGTCGTTTTCGCGGCTGGCGCCGGTGGCCTTGGCGTCCCATTCGGCATAGATGTCGGCAGGGATTTCGAACGGCCCGTGATTCCAGCCCAGCGCGGCGCGGGTCAGGGCGATTTCGTCGTTGCCCAGCGGGGCGCCGTGGCACTCTTCCTTGCCCTGCTTGTTGGGCGAGCCGAAGCCGATGGTGGTCTTGCAGCAGATCAGGGTCGGCTGTTCGGCGTTCTTGCGCGCGGTCTCGATGGCTTGCTTGATCTCGTCGGCGTCATGACCGTCGACGTTGCGGATCACCTGCCAGCCGTAGGCTTCGAAACGCTTCGGAGTGTCGTCGGTGAACCAGCCTTCCACTTCGCCGTCGATGGAAATGCCGTTGTCGTCGTAGAAGGCGATCAGCTTGCCCAGCCCCAGGGTGCCGGCCAGCGAGCAGACTTCATGGCTGATGCCTTCCATCATGCATCCGTCGCCGAGGAACACGTAGGTGTGGTGGTCGACGATGCTGTGGCCCGGGCGGTTGAACTGCGCGGCCAGCACCTTCTCGGCCAGCGCGAAGCCGACACCGTTGGCGATGCCCTGGCCCAGCGGGCCGGTGGTGGTTTCAACGCCGGCGGTGTAGCCGAACTCCGGGTGGCCCGGGGTCTTGCTGTGCAGCTGGCGGAAGTTCTTCAGGTCGTCGATGGACAGGTCGTAGCCGGTCAGGTGCAGCAGCGAGTAGATCAGCATCGAGCCATGGCCGTTGGACAGCACGAAGCGGTCGCGATCGGCCCACAGCGGGTTACTCGGGTTGTGCTTGAGGTAGTCGCGCCACAGGACTTCGGCGATGTCCGCCATGCCCATCGGGGCACCCGGGTGGCCGCTGTTGGCTTTCTGCACGGCATCCATGCTGAGGGCACGAATGGCATTGGCTCGCTCACGACGGCTGGGCATCGCTAATCTCCTGCGGGGGCTGAAACGAAGGGGCATGAAAAAGGCGGGCATTTTCGCCCAGCGCAGCCTTCGGAGCAACGAGAGAAGACAGCTGGAGCCGGAAGCGTGGCGCGGTCAGCGCTGTTCTGGCCGCCGATGGTCCCGGTGTTGACGCAGTGGTGGCCAAGGAAAACGGTGTCCATCCTGCGTCGGGGTGGGCACTTGCGTAGGACGGTCGGCGCTTTTCCGGCCGTCGATGGCGCGGCACGGGCGCAAGGGTGGACACGAAAACGTATCCACCCTACGGCGGGGGCCTAGCGCCCCGAGCAGTGACCGCCGGAGGCGGCTTGGCCGCTGCCGAAGGCGAATGGCGGCGGCTCCACGCGCACGGTGGCGGTGGCGACGGTGTCGAGGATCACCAGACCCACGGCCACCAGCCAGAACAGCAGGGTGCAGGTCAGAAAGGCTTGCTTGCTCATGTCAGGTCGCTCCGCTTACTGGGCCAGGCGCTTGCGCAGGCGCACGCCGTAGATCGAGCCGATGAAGGCCAGGGCGAACCATACCCAGCCGTGCAGGCTGGCTGAGGCGATGCCGCCCAGGTAGGCACCGACGTTGCAACCGAAGGCCATGCGCGAGCTGTAGCCCAGCACCAGGCCGGCGATGGAGGCGATGATCAGGCGCCGGGCCGACGGCGAGCTGATGCTCGGCGTGCCGTTCCAGCGCGAGGCCGCCAGCGCGCCATAGATCAGACCGATGTTGGTCACCGAGGTCACGTCCGCCAGCAGCGGCTCGGCCAGGCGCAGCGCATGCGGATCGACACCCCAGAAGGCATCACCGACCGGGCTCCAGCCGATGGCGCTGGCGATCTTCGCGCCCCACAGGCCGATGCCGTAGACGATGCCCCACGGCTGGCCGGCGACCAGCAGGTGCAGCACGTACAGGCCGGCGAGCAGCAGGGCGCCCAGCCACCAGCGGCGCGCCCAGACCGCGGGCGGCGTGGGGGTACTGACCGAAGCCGCGCCGACCGACCAGGTCACGTTCAGGGTGCCGGAGACGGGCGCGGCCGTGCGCTTGGACATCAGACCGGCCACCAGCGCGACGGCGGCACAACCAGCCACAGTGACCAGCACCGCCGTCGGCACGCCGAACTTCAGCAGATCCACCGCCGGCAGGCCGCCGAGGGCGATCCACGCGGGCTGGTGCGAGGCGCCCAGGAAGCTGCCAAGCATGAAGGTCGGCAGCACCGCGAAGGACAGCGGCGCACCGGCGCCGGCCTTGTACAGGGTGCCGGAGCCGCAGCCATCGGTGATCTGCATGGCCAGCCCGAACAGGAAGGCGCCGAGGACCAGGCTGATGGTCAGCGGCGACACCGCGCCGACCAGCTCGCCGCCGCTGCCGGCGATCAGCGGCAGGGTCAGCGCGGCGGCGAGGCCGAGCAGCAGCATCTGCGCCCACAGGCCCTGGGGGTTGCGCGACTCGATGAAATCGCGCCAGCCGGTGGTGAAGCCGAAGCGCGCGCCCTGCAGCACGGCACCGAAGCCGATGCCCAGCAGCACCAGCAGGCCCTGGCGCACCCCAGCGGCGTAGGCAACGGCCAGCGCGCCGGTCAGGCCGCCGAGAACGAATAACAAACGGGAGAGAGACAGCATGGGAAAGGGCTTCCGCAATTACTTGTTGAGGGCGTTGGACAGGTCCTGCAGCAGCGCGCCGAAGCGCGACGGCTGGTTCTCCATCGGCAGCTCGCTGCGGCTCCACTCCACCATGGACGCCGGGTACATGCGCGCCGCCTTGTTGCCGGCGATCTCGGAGATGACGAACCAGTTGGTGGCGGCCCAGTGGCCGGTGTTGCAGAAGGAGACGGTGTCGCCCTGGTCGGCGCCGGTCTGTTGCACCAGCGCTAGCAGCTCGGCGCGGGGCTTCAGGCGAAAGCCGTCGGCGGCGAAGAATTGCGCGTTGTCGAAGGAGTCGGCGCCCGGCAGGGTGCCATAGCGGGCGGCGGTGGCCGGCTTCACCTCACCCTTGAAGAACGGAGCGGGACGGGCATCCAGCAGGCGCGCCGTATCACCGTTGCCTAAGGTCTGCGCCAACTGCTCGCGGGTGACGATCTGGCGCTCGTCGTAGACGTAGGTGAAGTCACTGGGCTCGACCTGCTGCGCCTCGGTGGCCAGCTCGCCGCCGGCTTCCTTCCAGGCGCGAAGGCCGCCGTCGACCACGGACAGACGAGTCAGGCCGCCGACCTTGAGCGTCCAGTACACCCGGGCGGCGGCGCCGAAGTCGGTGTGGTTGCTGCCGCCGTGAATCACGATCACATGCTGGTTGGCGCGGATGCCGGCGCGTTGCACCACCTGGGTCAGGTGCTCGGCGGTGGGCAGCTTGCCGGGATTGTCGGCCGGGCCGCGGTACTGGCCGTAGGGCGTGTTCACCGCGCCGGGAATGTGGCCTGCGGCGAAATCCTGCGGTGCGCGGATGTCCAGAAGACGCACCTCTGGCCGGCTCAGCACTGCGCGAAGATCGTTGACGTCGAGCAGCGGCGCAGGGGCGGTGCGAGGTGCGACGAGGCGGCTGGCCTGCGCAGTGGGTTCGGCCAGGGCGGGCCCGGTTAGGAGCAGGCAGATGCCGGCAAAGGCAAGCGAAGAAAGACGTCGGGTCGGCATTATGATTCCGCGGGTCGAAGGCTGTCCGCCTGGCGGCGGCAACGAGGGGCTTTTCAAAGGCGCGCAGGATACGGCAAAGCCGCTGATGACGCGAAAGAGCTAACTGCGCTTTGCTTATAACCAAACCTTCATAGGCGCCGCAGCCGTTCGTACTCAGACCGCAGGGCATCCAGCGGAAAATTCGCCAGTTGGCGGCGCTGCAGGGCCTGCTCCAGATGCCGGAAATTGCGGCGGATGTGCCAGGCGGATAGCGGCAACGGCTTGAGGTGCAGGTCGAGCAGGTCGATGAGTCCGAATCCCCCACTCTCCAGCAGCAGAATGTTGCCTGGGTGCAGCGAGCGGAAATAGATATGCCGCGCATGCAGCTGGAGTATGAAGCGGGCTAACGCCGGTATCAGTGCGGCCAGGCGCTCGGGATGCTCGGCAAGCAGCTCTTCCAGCGATTGGCCGGCCAGCGGTTCATAGCGGCAACCGCTAAGCCCGTGTGGGCGATCCAGCCAGAACGCTTCCCTGACGTGCGGTGCCGGAAAGCCGAGTCGCAACAGGCATTCGGCGTTGCGAGTGAACCGCCCGGCTGCGGGAAACAGGCGAGCCAATGCTATGTGACGGCGCGGCCTGAGAATTTTCAGTAACAGCCCATCCCTGCAGCGGACCACCTTTGGGCCGCGGCCATCGGCAACAAGCACCTCGCCCGTCGCGATCCAGCTCGCCAGTTGTTCCGTGGGGAGGGTGTCCATGGTGGTGAGTTCCCAAGGCGCCTGGAAGTCAAGTAAAGGCCACCCCTGCGCTCGAGTCGTGCCTCCCGTCGCCCCCGAGGAAGCAGGCGTACCTGAGGCAATATCAATTAATTTTGATATTGGTCATTGCCCGGCAAAATGTGACCGACTAGACTGCCGCCCTCATGAACCTGCCGCTTTGCGCGTCCGCGACGCCTGCCAGTGACACCCTCGCCGCCCTGTGCAAGGCCGGTGGTGATGCCCTGCGGCTGAACATCCTGCGCGCGCTGGCCAACGATTCGTTCGGCGTGCTGGAGCTGGCGCAGATCTTCGCCGTCGGTCAGTCGGGCATGAGCCACCACCTCAAGGTGCTGGCGCAGGCTGGTCTGGTGGCTACCCGTCGTGAAGGCAACGCCATCTTCTACCGCCGCGCGCTGGCGCCGGCGGGCGAACTGGGCGGCGCGCTGCAGAGCGCGCTGCTGGAGGAAGTGGACCGCCTCGAACTGCCTCTGGACGCACAGGCGCGCATCGCCCAGGTGCATGCCCGGCGCGCCGAGGCCAGCCGCGACTTCTTCGCGCGCATGGCCGGCAGCTTCCAGGCGCGCCAGGACCTGATCGCCAGCATCGGCCAGTACCGCGACAGCCTGCTGGCGCTGATCGACGCGCTGGGTTTTGCCGGCGATGCGAGTGCCATCGAAGTCGGCCCCGGCGACGGCGCCTTCCTGCCGGAACTGGCGCGGCGCTTCGCCCGGGTCACCGCGCTGGAAAACAGCCCGGAAATGCTCGAGCTGGCCCGCGAGCGTTGCCTGCGGGACGGCTTGGCTAATGTGGAGCTGCGCCTGGCCGATGCCCTGGCATCGCCCCTGGTACAGGCCGACTGCGTGGTGATGAACATGGTGCTACACCACTTTGCCGCACCGGCCGAGGCGCTGCGAGCGCTGGCCGGCCTGGTGAAGCCGGGCGGCAGTTTGCTGATCACCGAGTTGTGCAGCCACGACCAGAGCTGGGCCCGCGACGCCTGCGGGGATGTCTGGCTGGGGTTCGAACAGGAAGACCTGGCCCGTTGGGCCACCGCCGCCGGCCTGGCCTGCGGCGAAAGCGTGTACATAGGCTTGAAAAACGGCTTTCAGATTCAGCTGCGGCATTTCGCCCGGACGGATGCACGAAGCCCCTCACAGGAATGAACCGATGAGCGAATACTCGATTTTCACCTCCGAATCCGTCTCCGAAGGGCACCCGGACAAGATCGCCGACCAGATCTCCGATGCCGTGCTGGACGCCATCATCGCCCAGGACAAGCATGCCCGCGTGGCCTGCGAAACCCTGGTGAAGACCGGTGTGGCCATCGTCGCAGGCGAAGTGACCACCAGCGCCTGGGTCGACCTGGAGCAGATCGTCCGCGACGTGATCTGCGACATCGGCTACACCAGCTCCGAAGTCGGCTTCGACGGCGCTACCTGCGGCGTGATCAACATCATCGGCAAGCAGTCCGTGGACATCGCCCAGGGCGTCGACCGCGCCAAGCCGGAAGACCAGGGTGCCGGCGACCAGGGCCTGATGTTCGGCTATGCCAGCAACGACACCGACGTGCTGATGCCCGCGCCCATCGTGTTCAGCCACCGTCTGGTCGAGCGCCAGGCCGAAGCGCGCAAGTCCGGCCTGCTGCCGTGGCTGCGCCCGGACGCCAAGAGCCAGGTCACCTGCCGCTATGAGAACGGCAAGGTGGTCGGTATCGACGCCGTGGTGCTGTCCACCCAGCACAACCCGGAGATCAGCCAGGCCGACCTGAAGGAAGCGGTCATGGAGCTGATCGTCAAGCACACCCTGCCGGCCGAGCTGCTGCACAAGGACACCCAGTACCACATCAACCCGACCGGCAAGTTCGTCATCGGCGGCCCGGTGGGCGACTGCGGCCTGACCGGCCGCAAGATCATCGTCGACTCCTACGGCGGCATGGCCCGCCACGGCGGCGGCGCCTTCTCCGGCAAGGACCCGTCCAAGGTCGACCGCAGCGCCGCCTACGCCGGCCGCTACGTGGCCAAGAACATCGTCGCCGCGGGCCTGGCCGAGCGCTGCGAGATCCAGGTGTCCTACGCCATCGGCGTGGCCCAGCCCACCTCCATCTCGCTGAACACCTTCGGCACCAACAAGGTGCCGGAAGCCACCATCGTCAACCTGGTGCGCGAAGTGTTCGACCTGCGCCCGTACGCCATCACCCGCATGCTCGACCTGCTGCACCCGATGTACCAGGCCACCGCGGCCTACGGCCACTTCGGCCGCACCCCGCAACAGAAGACCGTCGGCAACGACACCTTCACCACCTTCAGCTGGGAACAGACCGACAAGGTCGAAGCCCTGCGCGCGGCGGCGGGGCTGTAAGGCGTACTGCCTCACGGCTGTTAGTTCGCGATAAAGAAAACCCCGCGCGGCGCAGGCCGGGCGGGGTTTTTTGCTGGGCGACGTGAGGCCGGACAGCGGTGATGGCTGGCCGGTGGCTCAGGCTGTGGGGAGCTGAAACGCGCGAGGGGTCGCACGAGACATTGGTTGAGTTCCGCAGGGATTAGTTCTGCTGCGCGTTTCTGTTTTTCGCGGTCTTCGGGGGTAGGCAGTGAGTAGGAAAGGGTTCTGGCGAATCGACCTGGGCAGGTTGATTCTGCTGACGGCGTTGGCCAGCACGGTGGTGATGCTGGTGAACAGCTTCTATGCCAGCTATCGGGTGCAGGAGCAGATGCTGATCGACGCCTCCCTGGAGGCCAACAAGGTCTATGCCAGGAAGCTGGCGGACAGCACTGAGCGGCATCTGGCCGATGCCCTGCGGCAGCTGGCCTACGGGGCGGGCGAGCTGGCCGGGCAGATGGGGAGCGTGGAAAAGATCGGCGAGGTGGCCAGGCGCCTGCGACTGCAGACGAACAGTTTCAACTCGGTCGTGGTCGTCGATCAGGACGGCAGGGTGCTGGGCGTTTCGCCGGAAACGCTGCAGTTGCTGGGCGTGCAGCTGGAGTCCGAGGGCGCGGTGGCGGCGCTCGAGGCGCGGCGGCCCATGGTGTCCGAGGCGTACGTTTCGGCGGCCGACAATCTGCTGATTTCCCTTTCCCATCCGATCCACGACGTGTCGGGAGAATACCGGGGCTATGTCAGCGGGACGATCTACCTGAAGAAGGGCAGCATCCTGCACGACCTGCTGGGCGAGCATTTCTACCGGGACGGCTCCTACCTGTACGTGGTGGGCAAGGAACGCCGCCTGCTGTACCACCCGGAGGCGAAGCGGATCGGGACGCAGGTCGGTGCGAACGCGCTGCTGGACGAGCTGCTGGAGCGGGGCGACGGCGCGCGGCGGACGGTGAACTCCAAGGGCGTGGACATGCTGGCCGGCTATGCGATCGTGCCCAGCACCGGCTGGGGCATCGTTTCCCAGCGGCCGACGCAGGCCACGCTGGAGCCGCTCGACGAGCTGGTCAAGAGCGTGGCGTTGAAGACGGTGCCGCTGGCCCTGGTGACCATCCTGATGATCTTCTGGCTCGCCAGGGTCATCTCCCGACCGCTCTGGAAGCTGGCCGACAATGCGCGCGAGATCGGCGCGTCGGACACGGCCAAGCGGATCGAAGGCGTGCGCTCGTGGTACTTCGAGGCCCAGGAACTGAAGCGGGCCATGCTGGTGGGCGTGAACCTGCTGCAGGAACACCTGGGCCGGCTGACCCACGACGTGCATACCGATTCGCTCACCGGGCTGAGCAACCGGCGTGGGCTGGAGCGGATGGTCGATCGCTGGGAGGCGGAGAAAAGGCCGTTCTCGGTTCTGGCGTTGGATATCGACCATTTCAAGCGGGTCAACGACACCTATGGCCACGATGCGGGCGATGAGGTCCTGAGGCGCCTGGCGGAGCTGATGCGCCTGTGCTGCCGCAGCGAGGACCTGCTGTGCCGCAGCGGCGGCGAGGAGTTTCTGATCCTGCTGCCGGGCTCCAGCCAGGCGGCGGTGCGGATCGCCGAGCGGTTGCGGCAACTGGTCGAGCAGACAGCGATCGAGCCGGTGGGCCACATCACCCTCTCGATCGGCGTCGCGCACTGGCCCCATGGCGGCGACAGCATCGCCCGCGTGTTCAAGCTGGCCGACGAGCAGCTGTACGCTGCCAAGGGCGGCGGGCGCAACCGGGTGGCGGTCGCTCAGTGCCGGGCGGAATCGAACCGGGCGCCGTCAACCGGCACGGCGTAACCAATCTGTGCGCGGGATCGGAGTTTTCAGCCCATTGCGCCAGGGGGCATAACCAGCGAAAGAGGAGAGGACGCATGCAGACCATCCACGATCCCGCCGAGCTGGAGCGGCGCAAGCAAGGCGCGGCCCTGCTGCTGTTCGGCGGCGAAGGCTGCGGTGTTTGCCGCGCGCTGAAGCCGCAGCTTGAAGCGATGCTGGCGAACGAGTTTCCTGCGCTCGAGGGTTGCTACCTGGACTGTCAGGGGCAGGCCTCGGCGCTTTGTGCGCAGGAGGGGGTGTTCTCGTTGCCTGTCGTGCAGGTCTGGTTCGATGGGCGCAAGTTCGCCGAGTTCGGACGCGTATTCTCTCTGGGGCAGGTGCGCGAGGCTATCGCGCGGCCCTACCGGATGGCGTTTGGTTCTGAGTGAAGAGATTCAGCTTGCGCAGCAACCAGAACGAAAACTAGCGTCCCTGCCAGCGCCGGGGACTGCGGCTCCCATGTAGCTGGCTACGAATCGCGGCCAGCACTTCATCGGCGGGTTTTCCGGCATTGCCATCGGTTGCATAGGCAGCCAGTCGAGCGTCCAGTTCGGCCCGCTGTTCATCGGTGAGCTGTAGCGCGCGCTGGTCTGCAGCGATGCTGTCCCACAAGTCCTCGACCAGGCGTATGCGTTGCTCGATAGGCAAGTCATGGAGCGGTGTACTCATGATGGTCTCCCAGTTGATTCGTACCTTAACCCTGCTCGGACTCGCTGGACATCACCCTGCGTCGGCCGTACGCGGCAGGCCCGCTCACAGTGGTCACATCCCAACAGCCCGTGCCGCCAACAGCTGCCGCGCCAGCGGCAGCACCTGGTCGCGGGTCAGGGGCGCCAGCGGCAGCTGTTCGGCGTCGTGCAGGTCAACCCAGCGCGCCTCGGCGATTTCGGCGCGGGCGGTGATGGTCTGGTCGAGGGGCAGGGCGAACAGTTCGGCGACCACCTCCAGGCCGGGCTCGTTGGCCGCCGGGGCGCTGAAGTTGCCCAGGTAGGTGGCCTGCGCCGCATCGATCCGCAGGCCGAGCTCTTCGTGCAGTTCGCGGCACAGGGTGTCGACCGGGCGCTCATCCGCCTCCAGCTTGCCACCGGCCTGCATGAAGGCCGTGGTGCCGGCCTTGCGCACCAGCAACAGCTGGTGCCGGGCGTTGTAGATCAGGGCGGCGGCGATGGAGAGGTGGGGTGCTTGCATGGCGTTTCCTTGAGCGGGGGCTGGCGGTGTGGTCGGTGCTTCGTATACTGTTTGCATATACAGTATTCGTGGAGAGCCCATCGTGCAACTCATCGACAAGCTGAGCATCCTCGCCGATGCCGCCAAGTACGATGTGTCCTGCGCCAGTAGCGGCGCGCCCCGGCGCGGTTCGAAGGGGCAGTCGGGCATCGGTTCCGCCGGCCCGGGCATCTGCCACAGCTTCACGCCGGATGGCCGCTGCGTGTCGCTGTTGAAGATCCTGCTTACCAACTTCTGCCTGTACGACTGCCAGTACTGCGTCAACCGCCGCTCCAGCGACGTGCCGCGCGCCCGTTTCAGCCCCGAGGAAGTGGTGGCGTTGACCCTGGACCTGTATCGGCGCAACTGCGTCAGCGGGCTGTTTCTCAGCTCGGGGATCATCCGCTCGGCGGACTACACCATGGAGCAACTCGTAGAGGTGGCGCGCCTGCTGCGCGAGGTGCACGAATTCCGTGGCTACATCCACCTAAAGACCATTCCCGACGCCGATCCGGCGCTGATCGAGCAGGCCGGCCAGTACGCCGACCGCTTGAGCGTGAACATCGAACTGCCCGGCGACGCCAGCCTGGTGCGCCTGGCGCCGGAAAAGACCGTCGCGGGCATCCAGCGCGCCATGGGCACTATCCGCTATCGCCAGCAGGCGGTGGAAGGCGAGGCGCGGGCACCCGCGTTCGCGCCGGCCGGGCAGAGCACGCAGATGATCGTCGGCGCCGACGACAGCGACGACCACCGCATCCTGCACACCTCGCAATCGCTGTACCGGCGCTTTCGCCTCAAGCGCGTCTACTACTCGGCCTTCAGCCCGATTCCCCACAGCCCGGCCACGGTGCCGCAGGCGGCGCCGCCGCTGCTGCGCGAGCACCGGCTGTACCAGGCGGACTTCCTGATGCGTGGCTACGGCTTTCGCGCCGAGGAGCTGCTCGGCAAGCCGGGCAACCTGGCGCTGGACATCGACCCCAAGCTGGCCTGGGCGCTGGAGCATCGCGAGCAGTTCCCGGTCGATCTCAACCGCGCCGAGCCGAGCCTGATCGCCCGTGTGCCGGGCATCGGCGTGCTCAGCGCGCAGCGTATCGAGCAGCTGCGCCGCCAGCGCAAGATCCGCTACGAGGACCTGCGCCGGCTGCGCTGCGCGCTGGACAAGGCCGGCCCGTTCATCGTCACCGCCGACTACCGCCCGCGGCAGGACAGCAGCGAGTCCCTGCGCCTGCGCCAGCAACTGGCCGAGCGGCCGGCACAGCAGATGGCGCTCTGGTGATGCGCTGCGTACGGGTTGATGGCGGCTTCGCCGACTGGCGCGACAAGGCGCGCACGCTGCTGCACGAGGGCGTGCCGCCAGCGTTGGTCAGCTGGCGCGACGAGTTGATGCCGGCCGACCTGTTCGCCGAGGAGGCGCTGGCCCGCTACGCGCCCGGGTCGCAGGTCACCGTGCCGCGCCAGGTGCTGGAACTGCTCGAACGGGCCGCGCGCTTTCGGGTGGCGGAGCGCTGGGCGTTGCTCTATCGCATCCTCTGGCGCGTGGCGCAGGGCGATGCGGCCGCCGCGCTGCCGGGCGACCCGGACGGCAGCGAGCTGCACCTGCGCATCAAGGCGGTGGGCCGGGAGATTCATCAGCTGCATGCGCTGCTGCGTTTCGTGCCGCTGGGCGGCGCGGGGCTGCCCGACTACGTGGCCTGGTTCGAGCCGGAGCACGAGGTGCTGGACGTCGCCTGCGGGCATTTCGCCGAACGCATGGGGCGGCACAGCTGGTTGATCGCCACGTCGCGCGACGGCGTGTGGTACGACGGCGAGCGCTTCGACTACCGCGCCGAGGCGCCGGACGAATGGCAAACGCTGGCGCGCACGCCCGACCCCGAGGGGCAGGCACTGTGGCTGGCCTACTACCGCAGCACCTTCAACCCCACACGGGTGAATCCGCAGGCGCTGCGCCAGCACCTGCCGCAGCGCCTGTGGCAGCAGGTGCCGGAGGGGCGGCTGATTCCCGCGCTATTGGTGCAGGCGCGCATGGGTGCGCAGCGCGCTGGGCAGGCGCCTGAGGTGAGCGTGCGACCCGGCAAGCGCATCCGCCTGCGACAGCAGGACTGAGAAAAGGCGTGCGCACGGTGGGCGCTGGGGGGACAACACAGGCTAAAATGCTGCACTTTAACTCTCGCCCTCCCGGAGCCCCTTCATGTCCAGCATCACCCTGAGTCGCTACCTGATCGAGCAGACTCGCAACTTCAACACCCCGGCCGACCTGCGTTTCCTGATCGAAGTGGTGGCACGCGCTTGCCGGCAGATCAGCCACGAGGTGTCGCTGGGCGCGCTGGGCGGGGTGCTGGGCAGCATGGGCACCGAGAACGTGCAGGGCGAAGTGCAGAAGAAGCTGGACGTGCTGTCCAACGACATCCTCCTGGAAGCCAACGAGTGGGGCGGCCACCTGGCCGGCATGGCCTCCGAGGAAATGGAGCAGGCCTACCAGATTCCCGGCAAGTACCCGAAGGGCGCCTACCTGCTGGTGTTCGACCCGCTGGACGGCTCCTCGAACATCGACGTGAACGTCTCGGTGGGTACCATCTTCTCGGTGCTGCGCTGCCCGAACGGCCACAACGGCAAGGGTGATCTGTCCGAGGAGGCCTTCCTGCAGAAGGGCACCGAGCAGGTGTGCGCCGGCTACGCCATCTACGGCCCGCAGACCATGCTGGTGCTGACCCTGGGCAACGGCGTGAAGGGCTTTACCCTCGACCCGCACATGGGCAACTGGGTGCTGACCCACGACAACATCCGCGTGCCGGAACAGACCGCCGAGTTCGCCATCAACATGTCCAACCAGCGCCACTGGGAAGCCCCGGTCAAGCGCTACGTCAGCGAACTGCTGGCCGGCAAGGAAGGCCCGCTGGGCAAGAACTACAACATGCGCTGGATCGCCTCGATGGTGGCCGACGTGCACCGCATCCTCACCCGTGGCGGCATCTTCATGTACCCGCGCGACGCCCGCGAGCCGGAAAAGCCCGGCAAGCTGCGCCTGATGTACGAAGCCAACCCGATGTCGATGATCATCGAGCAGGCCGGCGGTGCCGCCACCAACGGTACCCAGCGCATCCTCGACATCCAGCCCGACTCCCTGCACCAGCGCGTGGCGGTGTTCCTCGGCTCGAAGGAAGAGGTCGAGCGCATCACCGCCTACCACAACCAGGCCTGACGCCATGCAACCCTGGCAGCCGCTGCTCGACTGGTGGTTCGGCGCCCCCGCCGCGCCGGGCGAGCAGGCGGCGCGCCAGAACGGGTTGTGGTTTGGCTACCGGCCCGAGCAGGATGCCGAGGCGCGCGAGCGCTTCGGCGGGTGGGTCGAGCAGGCCCTGCGCGGCGAGCTGCACTGGGCAACGGAGCCGCACGGCTGGCTGGCCGAGCTGATCTGCCTGGACCAGCTGACTCGCATGATTCACCGGGGCACGCCCGCCGCGTTTGCCGGTGATGCCCGGGCCCAGGCGCTGCTCGATGTCGGGCTGCGCCAGGACTGGGATCGCCAGCTGTCCGACCTGGAACGGGTGTTCTGCTACCTGGTGCTGGAGCATGCCGAAGACTTGCTCCTCCAGGAGCGCGCCGTGGCGGCCTTCGCCGAGTTGCTGGCGCGCCAGGCCGAGGCCGACCGCGCGGCCTTCCAGTCCTTCCACGACTACGCCGAGGCGCATCGCCGGGTGATTGCCCGCTTTGGGCGCTTTCCGCACCGCAACGCCATCCTCGGCCGACCGAGTAGCGGCGCCGAGCGGTCCTTTCTCGCCGAGCCCGGTTCGTCGTTCTGAGCGCGACCCTTCATCGCCGCGCCACCTCCCCAGGCTCGCCGCTCGCGGGCTTTCCCGTTAGGCTGCCGTCCATCGTTTTATCGAGGAGCTGCGCCATGTTGTCACGTCTCGCCATCCTGCCGCTGTGCCTGCTGCTGGCCGCCTGCAGCAAGCTGACCCAGGAAAACTACGCCCGGCTCGAAGCCGGTATGCCGCGGGCCGAGGTCGAGGCGCTGCTGGGCAAGCCGACGCAGTGTTCCGGCGCGCTGGGCCTGTCCAGCTGCACCTGGGGCGACAGCGAGCGCTACGTGAGCGTGCAGTTCGCCGGCGACCAGGTGCTGCTGTTCTCCGGCAAGGGACTGCGCTGACGTTTCCTCGCTATCATCCCGTGATCCGCAGCCACGCCTCGGGAGCAACCCATGCAACCCCTCTACCCGGACATCAAGCCCTACGCCTGCCATGCGCTGGCGGTCGATGACACCCACACCCTGCACGTCGAGGAGAGCGGCACGCCGGACGGCCTGCCGGCGCTGTTCGTGCACGGCGGGCCCGGCGCTGGCTGCGATGCCAGTTCGCGCTGCTACTTCGATCCGACCCTGTACCGCATCGTCACCTTCGACCAGCGCGGCTGCGGCCGCTCCACGCCGTTCGCCAGCCTGGAGAACAACAGCACCTGGCACCTGGTGGAGGACATGGAGCGCATCCGCGAACAGCTGGGCATCGACAAGTGGCTGCTGTTCGGCGGCTCCTGGGGTTCGACCCTGGCGCTGGCCTATGCGCAGAAACACCCGGATCGGGTGCTGGGGCTGGTGTTGCGCGGCATCTTCCTGTGCCGTCCGCAGGAGTTTCACTGGTTCTATCAGGAAGGCGCCAGCCGCCTGTTCCCGGACTACTGGCAGGATTACCTGGCGCCGATCCCGCCGGCCGAGCGCGGCGAGCTGATGCAGGCCTACTACCGGCGCCTGACCGGCGAGGACCAGATCGCCCAGATGCAGGCCGCCAAGGCCTGGGCGGGCTGGGAAGGCCGCACCGCCACGCTGCGTCCCAACCACGAGGTGGTGGAACGTTTCCACGAGCGCGCGCTGTCCATCGCCCGCATCGAATGCCACTACTTCGTCAACGATGCCTTCCTGGAGCCCAACCAGCTGCTGCGCGACATGGAACGCATCGCCCACCTGCCGGGGATCATCGTGCACGGCCGCTACGACGTGATCTGCCCGCTGGACAACGCCTGGGCGCTGCACCAGGCCTGGCCGAACAGCGAGCTGCAGATCATCCGCGACGCCGGCCATTCGGCGGGCGAGCCGGGCATCGTCGATGCGCTGGTGCGCGCCACCGACGCCATGGCCCGCCGCCTGCTGCGCCTGCCCAACGGTGGTGACGCATGAAGGCCCTGATCCAGCGGGTGCGCGCCGCGCGGGTGGAAGTGGCCGGCGAGGTGGTCGGCGCCATCGACCAGGGACTGCTGGCGCTGGTCGGCGTCGAGCCGCACGACACTCCGGCCAGCGCCGACAAGCTGCTGCACAAGCTGCTCAACTACCGGGTGTTCGCCGATGCCGACGGCAAGATGAACCGTTCGCTGACGGATGTGGACGGCGGGCTGCTGCTGGTCTCGCAGTTCACCCTGGCGGCGGACACCAAGAGCGGCCTGCGCCCGAGCTTCTCCACCGCCGCGCCGCCGGCGCTGGGCGAGCAGCTGTTCGATGACCTGCTGGCCAAGGCTCGCGCCCGCCACGGCCAGGTGGCCAGCGGCCGCTTCGGCGCCGACATGCAGGTGCACCTGATCAACGACGGGCCGGTGACCTTCCTGCTGGAAACCTGACGGGCTGCACGGGCGGAACGGCGGCCAGAAAGGTGCTGACCGCGGCTGCGTAGGGTGGATGTCGTATTTCACATCCACCGTGGCCCCGCTCGGTGGATCGATGAAGCGCGATCCACCCTACATCCCTGGCGGTCAGGCGCCGCGCTAATACAGCCGCGCCAGCAGCGCGGTGACGGCGGTTTCCACGCGCAGGATGCGTTCGCCCAGCTGCACCGGCTGCAGGCCGGCCTCGCGCAGCTTGTCCACCTCGTAGGGAATCCAGCCGCCTTCCGGGCCGATGGCCAGGGTTACCGGCTGATCCAGGGGCAGGCCGCGCGGGCAGGCGGGGAAGTCGCCGGGGTGGCCGACCAGGCCGAGGGTGCGGTCCGCCAGGGCTGGCAGGCGGTCTTCCACGAACGGCTTGAAGCGCTTTTCGATGCTGACTTCGGGCAATACGGTGTCGCGGGCCTGTTCCAGGCCTAGGATCAGCTGTTCGCGGATCGCCGCAGGCTCCAGGAATGGCGTCTGCCAGAAGCTTTTCTCCACCCGGTAGCTGTTGAGCAACACCAGCCGCGCCACGCCCAGGGTGGCCACGGTCTGGAGGGTGCGCTTGAGCATCTTCGGGCGGGGCAGGGCGAGCAGCAGGGTGATGGGCAGCTTGGGTGGCGGCGGCTGGTCGAAGGTCACCTGCAGCTCGGCTTCCTGCGGACCAAGACGCAGGATGCGACCTTTGCCCATCAGGCCCGCCAGGCGGCCGACGCGCAGGCTGTCGCCTTCGTCGGCGCGGTGGACTTCATGCAGATGGACCAGCCGCCGATCGCGCAGGATCACACGGTCGGCGGCAATGAAGTCGGCCTCTTCGAGCAGCAGCAGGTTCACGGCTGGGCGCTGGGTGGCTGATCGTTGTGCTCGGTCGTTTCGACCTCGGTCGAGGTTTCGCTGGCCTCTTCGGCCTGCTCCTTCTGGCGACGGACCATTGCGCCGAAGAACACGCCCACTTCAAACAGCAGCCACATCGGCACGGCCAGCAGGGTCTGCGAGAACACGTCCGGTGGCGTGAGCAGCATGCCCACCGCGAAGCAGCCGACCACCACGTGCGGCCGGCTCTTGCGCAGGGTCGCCACGTCGACGATGCCGACCCAGATGAGCAGGAAGGTGGCGATGGGAATCTCGAAGGCCACGCCGAAGGCGAAGAACAGCGTGAGCACGAAATCCAGGTACTGGCCGATGTCGGTCATCATCGCCACCCCTTCCGGGGTCACGCTGGCGAAGAAGCCGAACATGATCGGGAACACCACGAAGTAGGCGAAGGCCATGCCGGCGTAGAACAGCAGGATGCTGGACACCAGCAGCGGCACGGCGATGCGTTTCTCGTGGGTATACAGGCCCGGCGCGATGAAGCCCCAGGCCTGTTGCAGCACCACCGGCATGCCCAGGAACAGCGACACCACCAGGGTCAGCTTGAACGGCGTGAGGAACGGCGAGGCCACCCCGGTGGCGATCATCGTCGCGCCCTCAGGCAGGTAGGCGCGCAGCGGCGCGGCCACCAGCGCGTAGATGTCCTGGGCGAAGTAGAACAGGCTGACGAAGATCACCAGCACGGCGATCACGCAGCGCAGCAGGCGCGTGCGCAGTTCGGTGAGGTGCGAGACCAGCGGCATTTCCTGGTCGCCGGGTTGGCGCGTACTCATGATTGCTGCGGTTTGTCCGGGGTGGTGGAGGCGGAGGTGCCGGTCGGCGCCGGCTCGGTGGGCGCCACCGGGGTCGGCTGGGGCCCAGCGGCTGCCGTCGCCTCGGCGGCGGGCGCCGCAGGCGTGTCGGCAGGCTTGTCCGCCGGTTGCAGGCCCAGGTTTTCCTTCATCTTGCGCTCCATATCGAGAATGTTCTCGTTATGCAGCTGGCGACGAATCTCGTCGGCGCCGATCTCACGCTCCACTTCCGTCTTGATGGACAGGAAGCTGCGCTTGATACGCCCGATCCACAGCCCGGCAGTGCGCGCGGCTCCCGGCAGGCGCTCGGGGCCGAGCACCAGCAGGGCCACAAGGCCGACCAGTAGCAGTTCGCTGAAGCCGATATCGAACATGAGCGGACCTTGGCTGGGGCTTAGTCTTTCTTGACCGGGTCTTCGACCTTGCGGGCTTCGCCATTGATGACGGTGCCCTGTTGTGCCTGCTGGTTCGGAACCTGCTGGTTGTGCTTCTGCTCTTCGCTGGCCTTTTCTTCGTCAGCGCCCACCGATTTGCGGAAGCCCTTGATCGCGTCACCCAGGTCGGAACCGAGGCTCTTCAGGCGCTTGGTGCCGAACAGCATGACGACGATGAGCAGGATGATGAGCAGTTGCCAGATGCTGATGCCGCCGAATCCCATGATGGAATCTCCCAAGTGAATGTCAGGATTGCGGGCGCGCGGCCTTTTCCGCGTGCCCGGAGAGGCCGAAACGGCGCTCCAGTTCGTCGAGTACCGCCTGCGGGTGCTGGCCGAGGGCGGCAAGCATCACCAGGCTGTGGAACCACAGGTCGGCGGTCTCGTAGATCACATCGCTGCAGTCGCCACTCTGCGCGGCGTCCTTGGCGGCCAGGATGGTTTCCACCGACTCCTCGCCGACCTTTTCCAGAATCTTGTTCAGGCCCTTGTGGTACAGGCTGGCCACATAGGAGCTGTCAGGCGCCGCGTTCTTGCGCGACTCCAGCACCTCGGCCAGACGGTTCAGGGTGTCACTCATGGCTGTGTGCCTTGTGATAGATGGCGTCGGGGTTCTTCAACTGGGCGTCCACCGTGTGCCAGGCGCCGTCGCGATAGACGCGGTAGAAGCAGCTTTCCCGGCCGGTGTGGCAGGCGATGCCGCCCAGCTGCTCCACCTGAAGAACGAGCACGTCGGCGTCGCAGTCTAGGCGCAGCTCGTGCAGCTTCTGCACGTGACCCGATTCCTCACCCTTGCGCCACAGCTTGCCGCGCGACCGGGACCAGTAGATGGCACGACCTTCCTGGACGCTCAGGCGCAGGGATTCGCGGTTCATCCAGGCCATCATCAGGATGCGGCCCGTCGTGTGGTCCTGGGCGATCGCCGGCACCAGGCCGTCGTCGTTCCAGTTGATCTCTTCCAGCCAATCGGTCATTGCGTGTTCGCTACTGCTTTCGGTGAGGCCGGTGGTCCGACCGGGTGTTGAGTGTGCCACCGCCAGCGCGCTGCTGGCTATCGGCGGATGATCAGATAAAGGCCGGCGGTCGCCATCAGCCAGATCGGCCAGGCCTCCAGGTTGTCCAGGGTCTGGCTGTTAGCTACAGCAAAAAGCGCGCCACCTACCAACAATGCGGCGCCGGTCAGGCGCAGCACCCAGCTGTCGCGACGCCGCCAGGGCTCGGGCGGATCGTTCAGGTGCGGGCGCGACAGGCGCTCCAGCAGGTCGCGGGTCATGTTGGCCAGGTGCGGCAGCTGTTCGAGCTGCGACTTGGCCTGCATGGCCAGGTTCAGCGGGCTCATGCGCTCGCGCATCCAGCGCTCCAGGAACGGCTTGGCGGTGGTCCACAGGTCCAGGTCAGGGTACAGCTGGCGGCCGAGGCCCTCGATGTTCAGCAAGGTCTTCTGCAGCAGCACCAGCTGCGGCTGGATTTCCATGTTGAAGCGCCGGGCGGTCTGGAACAGGCGCAGCAGCAGCTGGCCGAAGGAAATGTCCTTGAGCGGCTTCTCAAAGATCGGCTCGCACACGGTGCGGATCGCCGCCTCGAACTCGTTCACCTTGGTGTCGGCCGGCACCCAGCCGGAGTCGATGTGCAACTGCGCCACCTTGCGGTAGTCGCGCTTGAAGAAGGCCACCAGGTTGCGTGCCAGGTAGTCCTGGTCCTCTGGGGTCAGGCTGCCGACGATGCCGCAGTCGATGGCGATGTACTGCGGATTGCGCGGCTGACGGGTGCTGACGAAGATGTTGCCCGGGTGCATGTCGGCGTGGAAGAAGCTGTCGCGGAACACCTGGGTGAAGAAAATCTCCACGCCGCGTTCGGCCAGCAGCTTCATGTCGGTGTTCTGCGCGCGCAGGGCGGCGATGTCGGTCACCGGCACGCCGTAGATGCGCTCCATGACCAGCACCTTGGGCCGGCAGTAGTCCCAGTGGATCTGCGGCACGTAGATCAGCGGCGAGCCTTCGAAGTTGCGCTTGAGCTGGCTGGCGTTGGCCGCTTCGCGCAGCAGGTCGAGCTCGTCGTAGATGACCTTCTCGTAGTCGCTGACCACTTCCACCGGGTGCAGTCGGCGCGCCTCGCTGGACACGCCTTCGGCGATACGTGCGAGCAGGAACAGCCAGGCCAGGTCCTGGGCGATGATCGGCCGCAGCCCCGGGCGGATCACCTTGACCACCACGTCTTCGCCGCTGTGCAGGCGCGCGGCGTGCACCTGGGCGACCGAGGCCGAGGCCAGCGGCTGCTGCTCGAAGCTGGCGAACACCTTGGCAATGGGCGCGCCCAACTGTTCCTCGATCAGCGCCACGGCCCTGGCCGGCTCGAACGGCGGCACCTGGTCCTGCAGCAGCGCCAGTTCGTCGGCGATGTCCTCGGGCAGCAGGTCGCGGCGGGTGGAGAGAATCTGCCCGAACTTTATGAACACCGGGCCCAGGTCCTGCAGCGCCAGGCGCAGCCGCGCACCGCGCGAGAAGTCGCTGCGCCGGCGCGGCAGCCAGCGCCAGGGCAAGGCGTAGCGGGTAGCGGCCAGCCACCAGGGCAGCGGCAGGGCGTACAGCAGGTCGTCGAGGCGATAGCGGATGACGACCAGCAGGATGCGCAGCAGGCGGCGCAGGGCGGCGAACAGCTTCATGAAGTCCGGTTTCCTCGGCTCAGGCGTTCGACCCGGGCCTCAAGACGGTCGATGGCCATTTTCATCTGGTCGAGTTCGGCGAAGCGGGCCTCCGCCTCGCGGTTGCCCACCAGGCTGCGGGCTTCCTCGGTCAGGTAGTCGGCCAGGTCCTGGCGCAGGCTGCCCAGGCTGTCGCCGGCCCAGCCGGCGGCGCTGCGCAGGCGGCCGCCCAGCAGGGCAGCCCCCAGCGGGCCGACCCAGCGGCCGAGCTGGTACTCCCAGTCCAGTTCCAGGGATTGCAGGATGTCCGCCAGCTCGGTGAGTGCGCTGGCGTCACCGTCCAGCTCCACCTGCGGGCCGTGCAGCACGGCGACCTTGTCGCGACTCACGGCCAGGCGCAGCAGCTCGCTGGCTGGAGCGCGCAGGGTGCAGTCGGCGGGTGCTTCCCAGTGGCTGGCCAGGCGCAGGCCGTTGGCACCGGGCAGCAGGTGGATCCGCAGCGTCGGCGCCGGGCAGTCGATGGCCAGCACCTTGCCTTCCAGGCGCGCCAGCCGGGTCAGCGCCACGGCATCCAGCGCCAGCAGCGGATTCAGGCCGCGCTCGACGGCGGCGAGCAGGGCGGTGCTCAGCATCAGGGCTTGATGCCGCGGTGCAGGGCGACGATGCCGCCGGTCATGTTGTGGTAGGTGACCCGCTCGAAACCGGCCTCCTGCATCATGCCCTTGAGGGTTTCCTGATCGGGGTGCATGCGGATCGATTCGGCCAGGTAGCGGTAGCTCTCGGAATCCTGGGTGATCAGCTTGCCGAACAGCGGCAGGGCGGTGAAGGAATACAGGTCGTAGACCTTGCCGAACAGCGGGTTGGTGGGCTTGGAGAACTCCAGCACCAGCAGGCGGCCGCCCGGCTTGAGCACCCGCAGCATGGAGCGGATGGCGGCGTCCTTGTGGGTGACGTTGCGCAGGCCGAAGGCGATGGTCACCACATCGAAGTAGTTGTCCGGGAAGGGCAGCGCCTCGGCATCGGCCTGCACGAAGCTGACGTTACCGGCCACGCCGCTGTCCAGCAGCTTGTCGCGGCCGACCATGAGCATCGAGGCGTTGATGTCGGCCAGCACGACTTCGCCGGTTGGGCCGACGATGCGCGAGAACTGACGGGTCAGGTCGCCCGTGCCGCCGGCGATATCCAGCACGCGGTTGCCCGGGCGCGCGCCGGACAGCTCGATGGTGAAACGCTTCCACAGGCGATGCACGCCGCCGGACATCAGGTCGTTCATCAGGTCGTACTTGGCGGCCACGGAGTGGAACACCTCGGCGACCTTCTTCGCCTTCTCGCTCTCGGGCACGGTCTGATAACCGAAGTGGGTGGTCGGTTCGGCCTCGGGCTTGCGGGAATCGTTCATGTCGGTCACCTGATGAAAAGTGGCGGGCATTCTAACCGCTGGCGCCGGAGCCGACCATGTATGCGATCAGCAACCCGGCGTGGCGAACTGGAGTATATTGGCGCGTTTTTTTGCCCGACCCCGGAGTATGCGATGGCCACCATTCGTGTCGAACGATCCCACCAGCTTGGCCGCGAGGCCGTGCGCGACAAGGTCGAGGCGCTGGCCGCGCGCCTGGCGCGCGAGTATCAGCTGCGCTGCCAGTGGCGCGGCGACCGGCTGGATGTCGAGCGCAGCGGGGTGAAGGGTCACATCGCCATCGATGAACGCGCGGTGCGCATTGAACTGAGCCTCGGGCTGCTGCTGTCGGCGATGCGCGGGCCACTGCAGAGCGAGATCGAGTCGGCCCTGGACCGCGAGCTGGCCTGACGCTGCGCGAGAGCCAGGCCGGCGCTGCCGCAACGGCCAGGCTACAGCCGGAAGCGCTGGGTCAGCTGGCGCAGGTCGCCGCCCAGGCGCGCCAGTTCCACCGTCGAGGTGGCGGCCTGCTCGCTGGCCGAGGCAGTCTGCTGTGAAATGTCCTGCACCTGCGTCACGCTGCGGTTGATCTCCTCGGCGACCGCGCTCTGCTCCTCGGCCGCCGCCGCGATCTGCTGGCTCATGTCCTGGAGCTGCGACACCTGTGCGGTGATGTCGCGCAAGGCTTGCCCGACGTCACGGGCGAGGGTCACGGTGTCCTCGCTCAGGGTGCGGTTCTCGTCCATCGACTGTCCCGCGTGCTGGGCAGCCTCCTGCAGGCTGGCGATCAGTTGCTCGATCTCCCGGGTCGACTGCTGGGTGCGCTGGGCCAGGCCGCGCACCTCATCGGCGACCACTGCGAAACCGCGTCCGGCTTCGCCGGCACGCGCCGCTTCGATCGCTGCGTTGAGCGCCAGCAGGTTGGTCTGCTCGGCGACGTTCTTGATCACATCCAGCACGCTTCCGATGGCCTGGCTGTCGTGCCGCAGGCGCTGCATGGCTTCGGCCGAGCGGCTGGCTTGTGCGGCCATGCGCTCGATCTGCTCGAGCGCGGCGGCCACCACACGCTGACCGGCGTGCGCCTGCTGTTCGGCCTGGTTGCTGGAGGCGGCGGCGCTGGCCGCGTTGCGGGCCACCTCCTGCACCGTGGCGGCCATCTCGTTGATGGCGGTGGCGACCTGCTCGGTCTCCGCCTTCTGATGCTGCACGCCGCTGCTGGTCTGTGCGCTGATCGCCGACAGTTCCTCGGCGGAGCTGGCGATGCGGGTGACGCTGCCGTCGATGCTGCCGATCAGTTCACGCAGGCTTTCGCGCATCTGGTGCATGGCCCGCTGCAGCAAGCCGAGCTCGTCGTGGCGGTCGCTGACCAGGTCGGCGCGCAGGTCGCCGCTGGTGATGCGCTGGGCGAACTCCAGGGTCTTGCGCAGCGGCTCGGTCACCTGGCGGGCGATCACCACGGCCGCCACGGTGCCGAGCAGGATGGCCAGCAGCATCAGGCCGAGGGTGACCTGGAAGGCCAGGGACAGTTGCGCCTCCATGCGCTCGCGAACCTGCGCGTTCAGCTCGCCGATGGCGCGCACCGACTCGCTCTGGTGTTCCAGCAGGGCGGCGTGGGCGGCGGCGGTTTGCGCCAGGCCGTCCTTGAAGGATTCGATGCCCTGGCGATACAGGGTGAGGTACTGGCTGAGCTCGTCCAGGTAGGGGACCTGCCGCGCAGGCAGCAGCTGGCGCAGGGTCGCCGCCTGGTCCAGGGCGCGCTGGAAGCCCGGAATGGCCAGCTCGAAGGAGGCGTCGGTGTGCTGGAACACGAAGCCGCGGACCAGGTAGCGGGTTTCCAGCACACGCTTGACCAGGTCGCCCAGCGCGCGGTTCTGGCGATGCAGGGCGGTGTCCGTGGGGTTGGCCTGCAGCGCGGCGTCGATCTGTTCCTCCAGTGCGGTCAGCGCGGCCATGGCCTTGTTGCCGTTGCCGATCATTACCTGGCGGCTCTGCTCGCGCGACGCGCGGGCCTCGATCAGGGCATCGAACGCGGTGCGGATGGCGGCCAGACGCTGCAGGTTGGCGTCGATCTCGCGGTGGATGCGCGGGTCATCCTGACGCGCGCCGCGCAGCAGTTCGGCAATGCCCCCTTCCAGTGCGGCAAGCTGCTCGGCGTGGCGGGGGTGGGCATCCTTGTCGAAGCGCAGCTGCAGCGGCGGAATGGTTTCCGCCAGGCGAGCCGCCTCAGCCAGACGGTTCTGCAACAGGCTGCCGTCGATCAGCTGGTCCAGGCTGCGCAATCCATACAGGTTGCCCAGCAGGGTGAAGAGGATCGCGAAGCCGAAGCCGAGGCCGAGCTTGCGGGTCATGGGCAGGTTCGCCAGCAGGCGATGGAAAAGGGACATGAGGACTCCTGTCTCGGGTTACTCCCCCTCGCTCTGCGGCGGGGGTGACCCGCCTGTTTCGTCCAGCGGACGCGAAACTGGAGACGCATGACTCACCGCTATCCGTTTTTGTCGCTTCTAGTATGAGATTTCTAATCCTGCCGACTAGCGTGCACCACGAGCCCAGCGAAACGGGCGTGTTCTTACCCACCAGTGGAGAGGTGCAACATGGTCAAGACAGCATTGAAGAAAGTGAATGAAGAAGCCGCCCGCCCGGTGCTGGAGGGTGTCCGCTATTCCGCTCGCCAGCTGTGGCTGGCCGGCATCGGTGTCTACGCCAGCCTGGGTCGCCAGGGCCTGAGCTACTTCCGCGAGCTGGTACGCAGTGGCGAAGAAGCCGAGACCCAGGGCAAGCAACTGGTCAGCGAGAAGCTCGAGCAGGCCACCGACCGGTTCAAGTCGGTCCGTCGCCGGGTCGACTCGCGACTGGAAAAGGTCGAGGAGCGGGTCGGTGCGCGCGTGGGCCGTGTGCTCAAGCGGGCCGGCGTACCGAGCCGCGCCGATATCGAGGCGCTGTCGGACAAGCTCGACGGTCTGAATGAAATGCTGGTGCGTACGGCCAAGCCGTAACAAGGAGGCCATCATGGCTGACAAACGCAAGCAGAGCGGCTGGAGCGAGGATGTCGAGAAGTATTCGCGGCAGATCTGGCTAGCCGGTCTGGGCGCCTACGCGAAAATCGGCGAAGACGGCAGCAAGCTGTTCGAGTCGCTGGTGCGCGAAGGCGAAAGAACCGAGCAAATGGTCCGCGACGAGGTCGAGGCGGTGAAGAACGGCGCACGCAGCCGGGTTGCCGAGGCCAGGGACAAGGCGCTGGGCAAGTGGAATGCGCTGGAGGAGGCGTTCGACAAGCGCCTGAACAGCGCGATCACGCGCCTGGGGGTACCGAGCCGCCACGAAATCCTGGCCCTGGACGACAAGATCGAGGCCCTGAATCGTCAGCTGGACCGGCTGAGCGCGTTGCGGCTGGTGCAGGACGAGCCCGCCAGGCCGGCGGACGAGGCGCCGAAGAAGGCAACCCGGGCCAGCAGGCCCGCGCGCAGCGGCGAGAGCAAGCCGCGTGCGCGCAAGCCCAAGGCTGTGGTCGAAGCGCCGCAGGCCGAAACGCCGGAAACCGCCTCGCAATAAGGAGGCCTGAACGCCCCGCCTGCGCGGGGCGTTTCGCTTCCAGTGCCAACCGCTGGCCGTTACCCTCGATAGCGCCGCGCCAGACTGGCCGTGTCCTGGCGCGACGCGTCCGACAGGTGCGGCGAGACCAGCATCATCAGCTGATAGACCACCTGTTCGATGTCGGCCCGGCGCCCCAGGATGCGCTGGTAGTCCAGAGCAAACAGCAGGGTCAGGGTGATCTGCTCCACCAGCTCGCTGATCACAGAAGGCTCGCCCTGCAGGCGTGCCTGCCCCTGCAACTGGGCGAGCAGGCTGGCCAGGCAGTGCTTGAGCTGTGCCAGCCAGGCCCGTACCCCGCGGGCCAGGGTGGGTTGGCGCTCGGCCAGGTTGGCCAGGTCCTGGAACAGGAAGCGATAGGCTTCCAGGCGCTCCACCAGCAGCTGCAGGAACAGCCAGTAATCCTCGATGGCCAGCCGTGCATCGTTCGGCGGCGGCTGCAGCAGTGGCGCCAGCTCCTGGCGGAAGCGCTCGAACAGCGCCAGCACCAGGGGCTCCTTGCCGCGAAAGTGGTAATAGAGATTGCCTGGGCTGATGCCCAGCTCGGTGGCGATCTCCAGCACCGAGACATTGGCCTCGCCGCGTGCATTGAAGCACTGCAGTGCACATTCCAGGATGCGCTCCCGGGTTTTCATGCGTGGGTCTCCAGACGCTGATGCACGTAGCGTCCCGGGGCCGGGTCCAGCGCCGGATAGTCGTCGTTGCCCGCCGTGTCGTGTGCTGCCTGCAGCGGGCCGGCATGCGCCTGCAGCCACTCCATCCAGCGCGGCCACCAACTGCCTGCATGCGTCTGGCTGATCGCCTGCCAGGTCTGCGGCTCGGCATCCAGACGATCGGTTTCCTGGTAGTGGGCCCTCGGGTGCCCGGGCGGATTGACGATGCTCTGTACGTGCCCACTGTTGACCAGCAGGAAGCGGCGCTGGCCGCCGAGCAGGCGTGCCGAGCGGTAGGCGGCCTGCCAGGGCGTGATATGGTCGTTGCGGCCGGCCACGCTGAAACTGTCCACCGTCACCTGCGACAGGTCCACCGGCTGGCCGCACACTTCCAGGCCCCCGGGCCGCGCCAGCGGATTGAATTTGAAGAAATCCAGCAGCTCGCCGTGCAGGGCGGCGGGCAGGCGCGTGTTGTCGTTGTTCCAGTAGAGGATGTCGTTGGGTGGCGGCTGCCGGCCGAGCAGGTAGTTGTTCACCCAGAACGGCCAGATCAGCTCGTTGGGCCGCATCCAGGCGAACAGGCGTGCCATCTCGCGGCCGTCCAGCACGCCCTGCTGGTAGGAGTGGCGCTTGGCGGCCTCCAGGCCTTCCTCGTCGACGAACAGCAGGGGCGTGGCATCGAGCTGGCTGTCAAGCAGGCTGACCAGGTACGTGGCGCTGGCCACCTGGCCGAGGCGGCCGACCGCCTGCAGGTAGCCTTGCAGGGCGGCGATGGTCAGGCCGCCGGCACAGGCGCCGAGCAGGTTGACCTGTTCGGCGGCGCAGAGGGAGCGGCAGGCATCCATGGCCTCCTCCAGGGCCTGCACGTAGCTGGACAGGCCCCACTCGCGCTGTGCGCGGCCGGGGTTGCGCCAGCTGACCATGAACACCTGGATGCCCTGTTTCAGGCAGTACTGCACGAAGCTCTTCTTCGCATTGAGGTCGAAGATGTAGAACTTGTTGAGCTGCGGCGGCACGATCAGCAACGGCACGGCGTGCTGCTGCTCGGTCATCGGGTGGTACTGGATCAGCTCCAGTACCTCGTTGCGCAACACCACCGTGCCGGCGGTGGTGGCCAGGTTGACACCGAGCTGGAACACATCGGCAGGCACCTGGTTGGGCAGGCCCCTCGGCAGGTCATGGGCCAGCTGGCGCAAGCCGCGCAGCAAGCTGGCGCCCCCCGTGTCGAAGCACTCCTTGACCACCAGCGGATTGAGCGGGCTGTTGGAAGGCGACAGCGCATGGCTCAACTGGGTGGCCAGGAACAATGCACGGTCGCGGTCGTCGCTGGGCAGGTTGCTCTGTTCCAGCCAGCTGAGCCATTGATGCTGGCAGGCCAGGTAGGCCTGCAGGGTGCGCCGGTACACCGGGTTGTCATGCCAGGTCGGGTCGGCGAATCGCGGGTCGTCGCCCACCGTGTGAAGGGTTTCGCCCCGTAGCACGCGGGCCAGCTTGCCGGTCAGCGCCAGGCCGTTGCGCAGGGTATGCAGCGGCTGACGCAGCCCCTGGCCGAGCAGCAGGCCGAGGCTGGAACGAAGATCGCGCCCGCGCAGGCCGATGATCGCCTGCCGGGCGGTGAAACGCGTTGGGGGAAAGTCGGCGCTGGCCGGCCTGGGCTCGTGCATGGGCAACACTCCTTGTCATCACTCAGCTGGCGCGCGCCAGCCCGCCGGGCGGGTGCATGACCGCGCGCTTCGGCTCTTCTTCGAGAAAGGCCATGATGATCGGCGCAACCGCGCGGGCCCGGGTTATCAGGAACAGGTGGCCGTCATCGATGACATGCAGTTCGGCATTGGGAATGCGCCAGGCCAGCAGGCGCATGTTGACCAGCGGGATGATCGGGTCATCGTCGCCGGCGAGGATCAGGGTCGGCTGGCGGATGCGATGCAGCCAGGGCAGGCTGGTCCAGCCCAGGCCGGCGAACAGTTGCCAGTAGTAACCCAGCTTGCCGCCGGAGCGGATCTTGCTGGCGTGCTCCAGCGCCAGCTCCGGATCGCGGCGGAAGGTGCCGCCATAGATGTGCGGGGCGATCTTCGCGCCGTAGGAAGGCTGCAGGTAGCGCCGTGGGCTGGCCATGCGCAGCAGCACCTTCGGTTTGCCGGGCACCATGAAGGCGCCGGCGGAGGTGGCCGCCAGCACCAGTTTCTTGCAGCGCTCGGGAAAGTCGTGGGCGAACTGCTGGGCCAGTGCGCCCCCCCAGGAAACGCCGATGACATTCACCTGCCCATAGTTCAGGTAGTCGAGCATGCGTGCCATCAGGCGCGCCAGGCCGCCGAAACGATAGGGCAGCAACGGCGTGGAGGAGCCCCCCACGCCGGGCACGTCGAAGGCAATGACCTCCAGGTCCGCGGGTAGCGCGTTGACGAAGGGCAGCACCAGCTCCAGGTTGGCGCCGATGCCGTTGCAGATCAGCAGGGGTGGCAGATGGGACGACCCCGGGCGCACCGCGGTGCGCAGCGTCTGTGTGTCGAGGATGATGGTGCGGAAAACGAATGACTGCGACATGCGCCAATCCTCCGGTCGGTGGGCGTGCTGCGTCCGGTGCCGCCGCCGGGGCGGCGGCACTCCTTAAGGGGCGATACGGCCCGCCCCGGTGCATCAGCACTCGTGGACGTAGGTACCCGGCGCCGGTTCGGCCGCCGGGAAGGCACGGTTGCCGGTGCGGCGCGGCGCCTTCTTCAGCTCACCGGAGCGCGCCTGCAGCCAGTCGCGCCAGTACAGCCACCAGCTGTCGCGCTGTTCAGTGGCGCCGGCCTTCCAGGCATCCGGGTCCTCCTCCAGGGCTGCGCCGTGCAGGAAGCGCGCCTTGGGATTGCCGGGCGGATTGAGAATGCTCTGGATATGACCGCTGTTGGAGAGCACGAATTCGCAGTGTTCGCCGAACAGCCGGGCGGACCTGTAGCTGGCCTGCCAGGGCGTGATGTGGTCGGTGGTGCCAGCGATGCAGAACACCTCGGCCTCGATGGACTTCAGGTCGATGGGCGTGCCGCACACCTCCAGCGCGCCGGGCGTGCGCAACGGGTTGTTGCGAAACAGCTCGATCATGTCATGGTGCAGGCCGGCCGGCAGGCGGGTGGTGTCGTTGTTCCAGTAGAGGATGTCGAACTCCGGCGGCAGGTTGCCGAGCAGGTAGTTGTTCACCCAGTAATTCCAGATCAGGTCGTTGGGGCGCATCCAGGCGAACACCCGGGCCAGATCGCGGCCTTCCAGCACACCGGCTTCGCTGGAGCGGCGCTTGGCGGCGTCCAGGGTCTTGTCGTCGACGAACAGCGCGTACTGACTGTCGAAGTCGGTGTCCAGCACGCTGACCATCAGGGTCAGCGCCTTGATCCGGTTGTCCCCCAGCGCGGCGTAGTGGCCCAGCAACACGGCGGCCGTAACCCCGCCGGAGCAGGCGCCGAGCATGTTCAGATCCGGGCTCCCGGTGATTGCCAGCACGGCGTCCACGGCTTCCTTGAGCGCCTCGATGTAGCGGTTCAGGTCCCAGTGGCTGTGCTGCCGGGTCGGGTTGCGCCAGCTGATGATGAAGGTCTGCAGCCCGCTGTCCAGGCTGAAGCGGGCCAGGCTCTTGTCCGGGCTCAGGTCGAAGATATAGAACTTGTTGATCTGCGGCGGCACCACCAGTACCGGTCGGGTGTGCACCTGCTCGGTGGTCGGCTGGTACTGGATCAGTTCCAGCAGCTCGTTGCGGAACACCACCGAGCCCGGTGTGGTGCCCAGGTTGCGGCCGACTTCGAAGGCCGCCTTGTTGACCTGGGACGGCAGCCCGCCGTTGCTGACCATATCGCGGGACAGCTGCGACAACCCTTTGAGCAGACTGGCGCCTCCAGTCTCGAACAGGCGCTTGACCGCTGCCGGGTTGGCCAGGCTGTTGGTGGGCGCCATGGCCTCGGTGAGCAGGTTGAGGATGAAGTGACCGCGGCGGATATCGTCGGCGGGCAGGTTGCTGGTCTCCAGCCAGTCATGCAGTTCCTTGCGCCACGCCAGGTAGGCCTGCTGATAACGGCGGTAGATGGGGTTGAGCTTCCAGGCCGGGTCGCTGAAGCGGCGGTCGTCCGGGTCGGGGCGCAGGTCGGACTTGTCCAGCAGGACATCCTTGAGGGCGCTGCCCAAACGCAGCAGGTGCCGGGCGCTGTGCACCGGCTGGCGAACGGTCTGGGTGAGAACCTGGCGGGAAGAATTGAGCAGATCCTTTCCGCGCAGTCCGGCAATCGGATGGGGTTTGCAGCCGTGCAGGGCGAGGGGTTGTTGCATGTCCGTGCTCATCGAAATGAAGCTCCATCTCCTGATGCGAGAATGCCGCGCGACCCGGAATGGGGCGTACAGCGTGGGCGGTGAGCGGCCCTGGCGCAGGGGCCGGGTCGAACCGCATCAGGTGTATAGGCGACATTCGCGCACTTGCCAGTTTCAGGCGGTTTTTTTACGCCGAATGGTGGTCTGGTGTGCGAAACGGCACAGATGCCGAACAGGGCTGCGCCGGCCTGGGGCGTTGGCCGGGCGCAGGCCCTGGAATGGGGCGTTGAGCGGAGGTCAGAGCATCAGGCGCACGGCCGATTCGTCGGGGTCGCGGGAGCGGCCTGCGGCATTCAGTCGCTGCAGGTAGTCCTGCCAGAGTTCGTCCTGATGGGTGGCCAGCTGGTGCAGGTAGTCCCAGCTGTACAGGCCGCTGTCATGGCCGTCGTCGAACACCAGCTTGAGGGCATAGTTGCCGGCCGGCTCGAGGCCGGTGAGGGCCACCTGCTGCTTGCCGTACTGCAGCACCGGATTGCCATGCCCCTGCACCTCGGCCGAGGGCGAGTGCACGCGCAGGAATTCGGCGCTGAGCAGGTAGCGTTGCTCGCCGTAGCGCAGCTCCAGGGTTTTCGAGGCCTTGTGCAGCTTGATCGCGGTGGGAATATGCATGGAGAGACTCGCTGAAAGCGGGAAGCCGGAAGGGTGAACAACTCGCGTAGCGATTGTCCGCCGCTCGAGGCGGGGAGCGAAGGTGGTGGAAAACCGCTGTGCGGGTTTTCCACCCTACGCTTTTCCATCAAAGGATATAGCGCGACAGGTCCTCGTCCTTGGCCAGCTCGCCCAGGTGCTGGTTGACGTAGGCGGCGTCGATGCGGATCGGCTGCTCGCCGTGGGCCGCGGCGAGGTCACCGGCGCTGAACGAGACTTCCTCGAGCAGGCGCTCCAGCAGTGTGTGCAGGCGTCGCGCCCCGATGTTCTCGGTCTTCTCGTTGACCTGCCAGGCGATCTCGGCGATGCGCTTGATGCCATCGGCGGCGAACTCGATGTCCAGCCCTTCGGTCTTCAGCAGTTCGCAGTACTGCTCGGTGAGCGAGGCATGGGGTTCGCTGAGGATGCGTTCGAAGTCCTGTGGCGAGAGGGCCTTGAGCTCGACGCGGATCGGCAGGCGGCCCTGCAGCTCCGGCACCAGGTCGCTGGGCTTGGACAGGTGGAAGGCGCCGGAGGCGATGAACAGGATATGGTCGGTCTTCACCATGCCCAGCTTGGTGTTGACCGTGCAGCCCTCGATCAGTGGCAGCAGGTCGCGCTGCACGCCCTCGCGGGACACGTCGGCACCGCCGACATTGCCGCGCTTGGCCACCTTGTCGATCTCGTCGATGAACACGATGCCGTTCTGCTCGACGGCCTCCAGGGCACGCGCCTTGAGTTCCTCCTCGTTGACCAGCCGTGCGGCTTCCTCGTCGCGGATCAGCTTGAGCGCATCCTTGATCTTCAGCTTGCGGGTTTTCTTCTTGCCCTTGGCCATGCCGGCGAACAGGCTCTGCAGCTGGTTGGTCATCTCCTCCATGCCCGGCGGGGTCATGATCTCGATGCCGGTCGGCCCGTCGGCCACCTCGATGTCGATTTCCTTGTCGTCCAGCTGGCCTTCGCGCAGGCGCTTGCGGAACAGCTGGCGGGTGTTGGAATCCTGCGCCGGTGCGGTTTCCTCGCCAAAGCTGCGCGCCGGCGGCAGCAGGGCGTCGAGGATGCGCTCCTCGGCGGCGTCCTCGGCGCGGTGGCGCATCTTCGCCACTTCCTGCTCGCGGAACATCTTCAGCGCGGCGTCGGCCAGGTCGCGAATGATGGATTCCACGTCGCGCCCGACATAGCCAACCTCGGTGAACTTGGTCGCCTCGACCTTGATGAAGGGCGCGTTGGCCAGGCGAGCCAGCCGGCGGGCGATCTCGGTCTTGCCGACACCGGTCGGGCCGATCATCAGGATGTTCTTGGGGGTGACTTCCTGGCGCAGCTCGGCGGGCAGCTGCATGCGCCGCCAGCGGTTGCGCAGGGCGATGGCGACGGCGCGCTTGGCCTCGTCCTGGCCGATGATGTGGCGGTTGAGTTCGTGGACGATCTCGCGGGGGGTCATGGACATTCGGTTACTCCGGAGTGGGCGCGATCGGGTCAGACCGCGGAGTCCAGCTCTTCGAGGGTCAGGTTCTGATTGGTAAAGACACAGATGCTGCCGGCGATGTTCAGCGCGGTTTCCGCGATCTCGCGGGCGGACAGCGCCGGGTCGCCCTTCTGCAGCAGGGCCATGGCGGCCGCCTGGGCGAAGCCGCCCCCGGAGCCCATGGCGATCAGGCCGTGCTCGGGCTCGACCACGTCGCCGTTGCCGGTGATGATCAGCGAGGCGTCCTTGTTGGCCACCGCCAGCATGGCCTCCAGGCGGCTCAGCGAGCGGTCGGTGCGCCAGTCCTTGGCCAGCTCCACGGCGGCGCGCACCAGGTGGCCCTGGTGCTTCTCCAGCTGGCCTTCGAAACGCTCGAACAGGGTGAAGGCATCGGCGGTGGCGCCGGCGAAACCGGCCAGCACCTGGCCGTGGTAGAGGTGGCGGACCTTCTTGGCGTTGCCTTTCATCACGGTGTTGCCCAGGGAAACCTGGCCGTCGCCACCCATGACGACTTTGCCGTTGCGGCGCACTGAAACGATGGTGGTCAAGGGGAAAATCTCCACGCAGCGGGGCCGACGGCCCGAATGCAAGCCGATATGGGGGTGCCGGGGGGAGGCTTCAAGCGAAGGGCGACGAACGTCGAAGGCGGTGGAGGCGGAACGCCCCGGGCGTGGTCTGCAACACTGGGCCCGCGGGGGCGAATTCACTCGCGAGCCTTGAGGCGGTCCTGACCGTGCGCCCGGCCAGGGTCACACGGCCAGGGTAGCGGTTGCGGGAAAAATCGCGGGCCAGTCCGCTCCCGCGGAAGGCGGTGCGGCGCGAGGCGCGTCAATTCACCTTGCGCTGTTGCGG
Source organism: Pseudomonas flexibilis (assembly GCF_000806415.1). Taxonomy (NCBI): domain Bacteria; kingdom Pseudomonadati; phylum Pseudomonadota; class Gammaproteobacteria; order Pseudomonadales; family Pseudomonadaceae; genus Pseudomonas; species Pseudomonas flexibilis. The sequence goes on along the minus strand of NZ_JTAK01000004.1, from coordinate 329,820 downwards.
CAGGAGGTTGCTGAACCCATTGCTGGTGAGCACCTGCTGCGCCTGGCCCATCTGCTCGCGATTGCTGAACGGGCCGACCAGCACGCGGTGCCAGGTGCGATCGCCAACCGTGCCGGACTCCAGGCGGGCGATCTGGCCCAACAGGGTGATCTGCGCGCGCACGCTCTCCGCCTGGGCCTTGGTGGGGAAGGAACCGGCCTGCAGGAAAAACTGACTGGTGCTGCCGGTGGCAGCGCTGGCAACCACCGGTGGCGGAGGGGGCGGCACCTTGCCCTGCAGGGCCATCTCGGCGCGTTTGGTGTCGATGCGTGCGGCCTCCTGCGGGGTGACCGGTTTGGGCGCCGGTTTGGGCGGTGGCTTGACCGGCTCCGGCGGGACGATGACTTCCGACTCGGGCAGCAGGGTATAGAAGTCGTACTTGGGCTTGGGCGCCGCGGGTTCAGTCGGTTGTTTCGGGGCGGTGGTTTCCCTTGGGCGCTTCACCGCCTCGTTGCCGGGCTCGAGGGTGGCGAGAAACACGACGAAACCGCCGATCAGCAGGCCGCACGCCAGCCAGGCCCAGGCCGGCAGCTGCTTTTTGCTCGCAGGCGCCTGCGGGCGGCTGGCGCCACGCTTGGGGGCAGGTTTCTTGCGTGCGGCGGCAGCCATTTACATGCGCTCCAGAGGTTCCAGGCCGAGCAGTTCGAGCCCCTGCTTGAGGGTGCGGCCGGTCAGGGCGGCCAGGCGCAGACGGCTTTGCTGGGTGGCTTCGTCCTCGGCGGTGAGGATCGGGCAGTGCTCGTAGAAGCTCGAGAATAGTCCGGCCAGATCATACAGATAGGCGCACAGCAGGTGCGGCACGCCCTTTTCGCCAACACTGTTGAGCACTTCACCAAACTGCGCCAGCTTGGCGGCCAGGGCCTGCTCCTGTTCGGCCTGGATATGAATCTGGCCGTCCACCTCGTCGAGGCCCTTGCCCAGCTTGCGGAACACGCTGGCCACACGGGTGTAGGCATACAGCAGGTAGGGCGCGGTGTTGCCCTCGAAGCTCAGCATCAGTTCGAAGTTGAAGCTGTAGTCACTGGTGCGGTGCTTGGACAGATCAGCGTACTTGACGGCACCGATGCCGACGGCGCGCGCGATGGTGCGCAGCTCGGCTTCGTCCAGTTCGGGGTTCTTGCCTTTCACCAGGGCGTAGGCGCGTTGCTCGGCTTCGTCGAGCAGGTCGATCAGCTTCACGGTGCCGCCGTCGCGGGTCTTGAACGGACGGCCGTCGGCGCCGTTCATGGTGCCGAAGCCCATGTGCTCCAGCTGCATGCCGGCGTGCACGAAACCGGCGCGACGGGCCACTTCGAAGGCCATCTGGAAGTGCAGGGCCTGGCGCTGGTCGACGAAGTACAGCGCGCGGTCAGCCTTCAGTTGCTGGCTGCGGTAGCGCATGGCGGCCAGGTCGGTGGTGGCGTACAGGTAGCCGCCGCCGGCCTTCTGCACGATCACCGGTAGCGGGTTGCCTTCGGCATTCTTGAATTCGTCGAGGAACACGCACTGGGCGCCCTGGTCCTCGGTGAGCAGGCCCTGGGCGCGCAGCGCCTCAATGATGCCGGGCAGCTCGGCGTTGTAGGCGCTTTCGCCCTTCACGTCGGCCGGGGTCAGGCGCACGTTGAGGCGGTCGTAGACCTTCTGGCAATGCGACAGGGATATCTCGTTGAAGCGCGCCCACAGGCGCAGGCACTCGGCATCGCCGGCCTGCAGCTTGACCACCAGCTCGCGGGCACGGTTGGCGAAAGTTTCAGAGTCGTCGAAGCGCTGCTTGGCGGCACGGTAGAACTGCTCCAGGTCGGACAGCTCGGTTTCCGCCGACGCCGGGTTCTCTTCCAGGTAGGCCAGCAGCATGCCGAACTGGGTGCCCCAGTCGCCCACGTGGTTCTGGCGGATCACCTCGTCGCCGAGGAACTCCAGCACGCGGCCCACGGCGTCGCCAATGATGGTGGAACGCAGGTGGCCCACGTGCATTTCCTTGGCCAGGTTTGGCGAGGACAGGTCGATCACCACGCGCTGATGCGCGCCGGCCTTGCGCACGCCGAGGTGTTCATCGCCCAGCGCCGCTTCCAGGCGCTGGGCCAGGGCATCGGTGTTCTGGAAGAAGTTCAGGAAACCGGGGCCGGCGATGTCCACCTTGCTGATGGACGGATCGGCCGGCAGGGCGGCGATCAGCTTCTCGGCCAGGTCGCGGGGCTTCATGCCGGCGGGCTTGGCCAGCATCATGGCGATGTTGCTGGCGAAGTCGCCGTGGCTCTTGTCCTTGGTGTTCTCCACCTGGATGGCCGGGGTCAGGCCCGCGGGCAGCACGCCATCGGCGGTGAGGCGGTCAAGGGCTTGCTGGATCAGGTGGCGAATGCTGTCTTTCATCGGAAGGCTCGGTCGGCGGGGCTGCTCGAAAACCGCGCATTATAGAAGCAGCGGCAAGGGTCAGGCCACAGGCAAGGGCGTGGCGACGCCCGGTCGGTCGGCGCGTTCCTGGCCGCCGCGTGCACCCCCCCGCCCGGCGGCCACAAACAGCGTTGACCGCCCTGCGTGGTGGGCTGGTGCGCGGGCGAGATCGTAGGGCGGTTGGCGCTTTCCCGGCCGCCGTTGCTCAAAACAGGTCGATCGGATCGACGTCCAGCGACCAGCGCACCGCGCGGCTGTCCGGCAACTGCTCCAGGCGTGGCAGCCAGGCGTGCAGCAGCCTGTGCAGCGGTGCCCGGCTGTTGCCCTGCAGCAGCAGCTGCGCGCGGTAACGGCCGGCGCGGCGCTCCATCGGCGCCGGTACCGGACCGAGCAGTTCGATGCCGCCGGCGACCTGCAGTTCCTCAAGCAGCGCTTCGGCTTCGACGCAGGCCAGGTCGAGGAAGCCCTCGGCCTGGCCGGGACGGTGCGCCTCGGCGCGCAGCAGCGCCAGGTGGCTGAACGGTGGCAGGCCGGCGGCGCGCCGTTCGGCCAGCGCCTGTTCGGCGAAGGCGAAGTAACCCTGTTCGGTGAGCTGCACCAATAAAGGATGGTCGGCCAGCTGGCTCTGGATGATCACCCGTCCGGGCTGGTCGGCCCGTCCGGCGCGACCGGCGACTTGGACGATCATCTGGGCCATGCGTTCCGGTGCGCGGAAATCGGCGGAGAACAGTCCGCCATCGGCATCGAGGATCGCCACCAGGGTGACGCGCGGGAAGTGGTGTCCCTTGGCAAGCATCTGGGTGCCGACCAGCACGCAGGGCTCGCCCTTGTTGATGGTGGTGAACAACTGCTCCATGGCGCCCTTGCGCGCCGTGCTGTCGCGGTCGATGCGCAGCACCGGGTAGTCGGGAAACAGGGTGTTGAGGCGTTCCTCGGCGCGCTCGGTGCCGGTGCCCAGCGGGCGCAGGTCCACATGGTTGCACTTGGGGCAGTTGTGCGGCGTGCGCTCGGCATGCCCGCAATGGTGGCAGCGCAGCTCGTGGTGGCGCTGGTGCACGGTCATGCGTGCATCGCAGCGCGGGCACTGGCTGATCCAGCCGCAGTCCTGGCAGAACAGGGTTGGCGCGAAGCCGCGGCGGTTGAGGAACACCAGTACCTGCTGGCCCGCTTCCAGTGTCTGGCGCATGGCCTGCTGCAGCGGGCCGGAAATGCCGCTGTCCAGCGGCAGGCTTTTCACGTCCAGGCGCAGGAAGCGCGGCGCCTGGGCGCCGCCGGCGCGCTGGGTCAGCTTGAGCAGCGCGTAACGGCCGGTTGCGGCATTGTGCAGGCTTTCCAGCGATGGCGTGGCTGAGCCGAGCAGGATCGGCAGGTTCTCCTGGCGGGCGCGCATCAGCGCCAGGTCGCGGGCGTGATAGCGCAGGCCCTCCTGCTGCTTGTAGGAGGCGTCGTGTTCCTCGTCGACGATGATCAGTCCCGGGTTCTTCAGCGGTGTGAACAGCGCCGAGCGGGTGCCAATGACGATCTCCGCGTCGCCGTCGCGCGCGGCCAGCCAGGCGTCGAGGCGCTCGCGGTCGTTGAGTCCCGAATGCAGCAGGGCGATGCGCGCGTTGAAACGGCGGGCAAAGCGGTCCAGGGTCTGCGGCCCCAGGTTGATTTCCGGAATCAGCACCAGCGCCTGCTTGCCGGCCTCCAGGGTCTGGCGGATCAGCTGCAGGTAGACCTCGGTCTTGCCGCTGCCGGTCACCCCGGCCAGCAGGAAGGGCCGGAAGCCGCCGAAGCTGGCGCGCACCGCTTCGGTAGCGGCGCTCTGCTCGGCGTTCAGCGGCAGCTCTGCCTGCGCCAGCCAACCGCCGTGGTGCGGCTTGACCGTGCGTGCGCGCACGCTGACCTGCACCAGGCCCTTGTCGCGCAGCAGCTCTAGGCTGTCGCGGTTGAGCTCCAACTTGCCGAGCAGGCTGTGCGGCACGCCCTGCGGATGCTGGGCCAGCGTGCGCAGCGCCTCGCGCTGGCGCGGAGCGCGACTCAGGCGCGGATCGTCCAGGCTGGCGCCCGGGACCTGAGTCCACACCTGTTCCTGGCGTACCTCGGCCGGTTCGCCCTGGCGCAGCAGCACCGGCAGGGCCCAGCTGAGGGTGTCGCCCAGGCTGTGCTGGTAGTACTGCGCCGTCCACAGGCATAGCCGGAACAGCGCCGGGGGCAGCAAGGGGCGGCTGTCCAGCAGTTGCAGGGCGGCCTTGAGCTTGTCCTCGGGCACGTCGCTGTGCGGGGCGGTTTCCACCAGCACGCCGACCACCTCGCGCCGGCCGAACGGCACGCGCAGGCGCGTGCCAGGCTGGAGCGCGGACGCCGGCACGCCGGGCGGCGCTCGGTAGTCGAACAACCGGCGCAGCGGCGAGGGGAGGGCGAGGCGGAGAATGAGGTTGGTCACGGTCGATCCCTGGCAGATTGCCGGCGATCTTAACAAGCGCACGCCGGTGGCGGGCGCTCTTGCAACGAGGGTCTGCTCTGGTATCATCCGCCGCCTGTTTTGCGTGCGGTATTCGGCATAGGGCCGGATGGCGGCACGCCGACTCGAGGACGTACCATGAAAGCCGATATCCATCCGAACTACGTCGAGGTCACTGCGACCTGCTCCTGCGGCAACGTGATCAAGACCCGCTCCACCCTGGGCAAGGATCTGAGCATCGACGTGTGCAACGAGTGCCACCCGTTCTACACCGGCAAGCAGAAGGTGCTGGACACCGGCGGCCGTATCGATCGCTTCAAGCAGCGCTTCGGCGTGTTCGGCGCCAAGTAAGGCCCGACATTCGGGAAGCCCTGGTGGGTATTTCCGTGCTGCAGAAAAAGGCGCCCCTGTGGGGCGCCTTTTTTATTGCCGTTCTGTTCGTCCGGCCAGTCGCCGCCCTCTGCGCGCTGCCGGGCGAGGGCGAGACGGTGCGCGTCGAACGCGTGGTGGATGGTGACACCCTGCGCCTGGTGGATGGTCGCCGCGTGCGCTTGATCGGAGTGAACGCGCCTGAGCTGGGCGGGCAGCGCCGGCCTGCCGAGCCTTATGCGCAGGCGGCGCGGCGCTTCCTGGTCGAGCAGGTCCAGGAAAGCGCGGGGCGCCTGCGGATGCTGCCCGGGGTCGAGCGCCGCGACGGGCATGGCCGCGAACTGGCACACCTGTACGACCGCCAGGGGCGCAACCTGGCCGCGTTGTTGCTGCGCGAGGGGCTGGCGCTGCAGGTGGCGGTGGCGCCCAACCTGCGCCTGGTGGACTGCCATTACCAGGTCGAGGCCGAGGCCCGCCTTGCCGGCAAGGGCCTCTGGCGGAATATGGCCGCGCTCGCGCCTGCGCAACTGCGGCGTCCGGGTTTCGCGCTGGTGCACGGGCGAGTCACCCGGGTGGCGCGCAACCGCGGCGGGACCTGGCTGGAGCTGGACGGCGGCCTGGCGCTGCGTATCCGGCCGCAGCATCAGGCGCGCTTCCGCGCCCTGGATCTGGATAGTGTGAGCGGGCGCACGGTGGAGGCGCGCGGCTGGGTGCTGGAACGCATGCGCCCGGGGCCCGGGCAGGCGCGCTGGTTGCTCGAGCTGGATCATCCGGTGTTGCTGCGACCCGTCGAGCGCGTCGGGATGTGACGCCCTGTCGCATTGCTTTCTGGATTTTCGCGACCTTTTTACGCACCGTTCGGCGCCGGCTTGTGGGGGGGTATTCTTCTTTCGTATGCTCGCTGCCCTGCACAAAAAAAAGCGGATACCTCCACCATGTCTGATTTGAAAACAGCCGCTCTCGACTACCATGCCCAGCCCCGCCCCGGGAAGCTGAGCGTGGAACTGACCAAGCCTACTGCCACCGCTCGCGATCTGGCCCTGGCCTACAGCCCCGGCGTGGCTGAGCCGGTACGGGAAATTGCCCGTGATGCGGACCTGGCCTATCGCTACACCGGCAAGGGCAACCTGGTAGCGGTGATTTCCGACGGCACGGCGATTCTCGGCCTGGGCAACCTGGGCCCGCTGGCGTCCAAGCCGGTCATGGAAGGCAAGGGCGTGCTGTTCAAGCGCTTCGCCGGCGTCGATGTGTTCGACATCGAGGTAGACGCGGAAAGCCCCCAGGCCTTCATCGACACCGTCAAGCGCATCTCCATCACCTTCGGCGGCATCAACCTGGAAGACATCAAGGCACCCGAGTGCTTCGAGATCGAGCGCACGCTGATCGAGCAGTGCGACATTCCGGTGTTCCACGATGACCAGCATGGCACCGCCATCGTCACCGCGGCCGGCATGCTCAACGCGCTGGAAATCGCCGGCAAGACCCTGGAAAACGCGAAGATCGTCTGCCTCGGTGCCGGCGCCGCCGCCACCTCCTGCATGAAGCTGCTGATCAGCATGGGCGCCAAGGTCGAGAACATCTACATGATCGACCGCAAGGGCGTGATCCATGCCGGTCGCGACGACCTGAACCAGTACAAGGCGATGTTCGCCCACGAGACCGACAAGCGCACCCTGGACGACGCCCTGGAAGGCGCCGACGTGTTCGTCGGCCTGTCCGGTCCGGACCTGCTGAGCCCTGAGGGCCTCAAGCGCATGGCGGCCAACCCGATCGTGTTCGCCTGCTCCAACCCGGATCCGGAGATCAAGCCGGAACTGGCCCATGCCACCCGTAGCGACGTGATCATGGCCACCGGCCGTTCGGACTACCCGAACCAGGTCAACAACGTGCTGGGCTTCCCCTTCATCTTCCGCGGTGCCCTGGACGTACGCGCCAAGCGCATCAACGAGGAAATGAAGATCGCCGCCGCGCTGGCCCTGCGTGACCTGGCCAAGCTGCCGGTGCCCCAGGAAGTCTGCGCTGCCTACGGCCTGTGCGGTCTGGAGTTCGGTCGCGAGTACATCATTCCCAAGCCGATGGATCCGCGCCTGATCACCCTGGTGTCCGACGCGGTGGCCAAGGCCGCCATCGAGAGTGGCGTGGCTACGCTGCCCTACCCGAAGAACTACCCGCTCAAGTCGGTGGATGACGTGTTCAACGTCTGATGTCCTGAGCAGAAACAAAAAACCCGCCGAGAGGCGGGTTTTTTGTGGGCGGGATTCGCGACGGACTCGGTGGGAGCGGACGCGTTCGCGAGCTCTTCGCGCCGGCCACCGGCCTGTGGTCCCGAGCACCAAAGGTGGCGAATGCATCGCCCCCGCAAGGCCTGCGGGGGGCACCCTGCCTAGAACAGGTCGATCGGTGCCACCTCGTCGGCCGGCAGCGGGCTGCCGGGGGCGCCGGCGTCCAGCTCACCCAGCGGCGGCGGTGAGTCCTCGCTCTTGAAGATCTCGAAGTAGGCATTCGGCGTGGCGGCCGACGCGGCGCGGCCGGTGACCGGGTCGATGCGCAGGCTCAGCAGACCGCCGGGTTCGGGCAGGGTGCGCGACGGCTTGCCGCTGAGAGCCGGACCCATGTAGCTCATCCAGATCGGCAGCGCCACGGTGCCGCCGTACTCCCAGCGGCCGAGGCTCTCCGGCTGGTCGAAACCGGCCCAGACGGTGGTCACGTAGTCGCCGTTGTAGCCGGTGAACCAGGCGTCCTTGGAGTCGTTGGTGGTGCCGGTCTTGCCGGCCAGGTCGTCGCGCTCCAGCGCCAGGGCGCGGCGGCCGGTGCCCTTGGTGACCACGTCCTTGAGCATGCTGTCGAGGATGAAGACGGTTCGCGAGTCGACAATCTGTTCGGCAATGCGCGGCTGCTGCGTGTCGTCTGCTGGCGCCGCATCGCTGACCGTGCGCAGGTTTTCGGTCCCGGCCTGATCGGCAACGACTTCGCCCGGTTTCGGGGCGCGGGCCGGATTGGCCTGGTAGATGATCTCGGCGTCGCGATTCTCGACGCGCTGGATCAGGTAGGGCGTGACCTTGTAGCCGCCGTTGGCGAACACGCTCCAGCCCGCGGTGATCTCCAGCGGCGTCAGCGCGGCGGTACCCAGCGCCAGCGACAGGTCGCGGGGCAGGTTTTCGCGCGGGAAGCCGAAGCGATCCATGTAGTTCAGGGCGTACTGGATGCCGATGTTCTGCAGCAGCCGGATCGACACCAGGTTGCGCGAGCGGTAGAGCGCCTCACGCAGGCGGATCGGACCGAGGAAGGTGTTGTTGTCGTTCTTCGGCCGCCAGGCCTCGTCCATGCTGGAGTCGTGGTAGACGATCGGCGCGTCGTTGACCAGCGTGGCCGGCGTGTAGCCGCGATCCAGCGCGGCGCTGTACAGGAACGGCTTGAAGCTGGAGCCGGGCTGGCGCCGGGCCTGTACCACGCGGTTGTAGTTGCTCTGCTCGAAGGAGAAGCCGCCCACCAGGGCGAGGATGGCGCCATCCTGCGGATTCAGTGAAACCAGCGCGCTTTGCGCGGTCGGCAACTGGCTGAAGGCCAGGCTTTCATCCGGTTTGCGCTGCACGCGGATCAGGTCGCCGGGCTGCACCACGTCGCCCGGCTTCTTCGGCCAGTCGCCGACGTTGTCGGTGTCCAGGTAGGGGCGGGCCCATTTCATGGTTTCCCAGCTCACCGGCTCCTCGCCCTGGCTGGTCAGTACCAGGATTCCGTCGTCAGTCAGCTCGGTGACGATGGCGGGCAGCAGGCCGCCAATGCTGCGCTGCTCGGCCAGGCGTTGTTCCCAGGCTTCGCGGGTCTGGCCGCGGTAGCGGGTTTCCGGCCCGCGATAGCCGTGGCGCTGGTCGTAGCTCTGCAGGCCCAGGTGTACGGCGCTGTTGGCGAAGCTCTGCAGGTCGCTGGGCACCGTGGTGTAGACCCGGAAGCCCTCGGTATACGCCTCGCTGCCATACAGGCCGACCATTTCCGCGCGGACCATCTCGGCCACGTAGGGCGCGTTCAGTTCCGGGGTCGGGATGTGCAGGCGCACCTCGACCGGCTCGGCCAGGGCGTCCAGGTAACGCTGCTGGTCGATCTTGCCCAGGCGGTACATGCGGCCGAGGATCCAGTCGCGACGCTCCTTGCTGCGCTCGGGATTGACCACCGGGTTGTAGCGCGAAGGCGCCTTGGGCAGGCCGGCGATCATCGCCAGCTGGGCCAGGTTCAGTTCCTGGATGGATTTGCCGTAGTAGATCTGCGCGGCGGCTTCGATGCCGTAGGCGCGGTTGCCCAGATAGATCTTGTTCACATACAGCTCGAAGATCTCGTCCTTGCTCAGGTCGCGCTCGATCTGCAGGGCCAGGAGGATTTCGGTGATCTTGCGCGAGAAGCTCTTCTCACTGGTGAGGAAGTAGTTCTTCGCCACCTGCATGGTGATGGTGCTGCCGCCCGACTGGATCTGGCCCGATTTCAATAATTGCGTGGCAGCGCGCATCAGGCCGCTGATGTCAACGCCATAATGATTCGCAAAATTGTCGTCCTCCGCAGCCAGCAGGGCGTCGATGAAATCGCGGGGGATGGCTTCGAATTCGATAGGCGTTCGCCGCATTTCGCCGTACTCGGCGATGAGCTTGCCGTCGCTGCTGTAGATGCGCAGGGGAATCTGCAGCTGGATGCTGCGCAGCGCTTCGACGGAGGGGAGTGTGGGATTGATGTAGAGGAAGGCGCCGCTGAGGCTCAGCGCCAGACCGCATACGACGGCGAAGCCGGACCACACGACGAATTTCAGCAGGCGAATCAAGGTGGCGGATTTCCAGGGTAAAGGGTGGGCGTCAGGCCGACGGGCCGGGAAAAGCGGGTCGCATTATAAGCGCTTTCCCTTCCTGCGAGCCATTTGGCCGCCTGTCAAGAGGGCTGCTGGATGTCGAGCGGCATCACAGTGTTCGTAAGTCGCGGATGCACATAGGGAAAAACGGGCGTGCCAGGACTCTTCAGTAAAAAGGCCAACGCGGTGCTCGGCGTCGATATCAGTTCGACTTCGGTCAAGCTGCTCGAATTGAGTCGTTCGGGGAACCGCTACAAGGTCGAGGCCTATGCGGTCGAGCCGCTGCCGGCCAACGCGGTGGTGGAGAAGAACATCGTCGAGGTGGAGGGCGTCGGTCTGGCGCTCGCCCGCGTGCTCGGCAAGTCGCGGGCCAGTGCGCGCCAGGCGGCGGTCGCGGTCGCTGGCTCCGCCGTCATTACCAAGCTGGTGGAAATGGATGCCGGCCTGAGCGATGAGGAGCTGGAGACCCAGCTCAAGCTGGAGGCGGACCAGTACATCCCCTATCCGCTGGAAGAGGTTGCCATCGACTTCGAAGTGCAGGGTCCGGCGCCGCGCAATCCGGAGCGGGTCGAGGTTCTGCTGGCGGCCTGCCGCAAGGAGAACGTCGAGGCGCGCGAGGCGGCACTGTCGCTGGCCGGCCTGTCCACTCGGGTGGTGGATGTCGAGGCCTATGCCCTGGAGCGCACCTACGACCTGCTGGCGCCGCAGCTCGGCAAGCGGGGCGAGAACCTGGCCGTCGCGGTGGTGGACATCGGCGCCACCATGACCACCCTGAGCGTGCTGCTCAATGGCCGTACCTTATATACCCGCGAGCAGCTGTTTGGCGGTCGCCAGCTCACCGAGGAAATCCAGCGCCGTTACGGACTGACGCTCGAGGAGGCAGGCCTGGCCAAGCGCCAGGGCGGGCTGCCCGAGGATTACGAGCGCGAAGTGCTGCAACCGTTTCGCGAAGCGGTGGTGCAGCAGGTCTCTCGCTCCCTGCAGTTCTTCTTTGCATCCGGCCAGCTGCATGAGGTGGATTGCATCCTGCTGGCCGGCGGTACCGCCTCCATTCCCGGCCTTGCCCGTCTGATCGAGGAAAAACTTGGCACGACCACGCGGGTGGCCAACCCGTTTACCGACATGACGCTCAACAGCCGCATCAATGCCGCGGCGCTCGCCGCCGACGCGCCAGCGCTGATGATCGCCTGCGGCCTGGCGATGAGGAGTTTTGACTGATGGCTCGCATCAACCTGCTTCCGTGGCGCGAGAAGCTGCGCGAAGAGCGCCGCAAGCGCTTCCTGGCAACGCTTGGCGGCGTGCTGGTCGCCGCGGCCGGCCTGCTGTTCCTCAGCGACCAGTACCTGAGCCTGTCCATCGAGCAGCAGAGCGCGCGCAACGATTACCTGCGCAAGGAAATCGCCGTGCTGGATGCCCGCATCAAGGAAATCAGCGAGCTGCGCACCCGCCGTCAGCAACTGCTGGAGCGCATGAAGATCATCCAGGATCTGCAGGGCAACCGTCCGATCATCGTGCGGGTCTTCGACCAGATGGCGCGGACCTTGCCCGAGGGCGTGCATTTCAGCGAGCTGAGCATGACCGGCAAGAGCATCGCCATTCGCGGCGCCGCCGAATCCAACAGCAAGGTGTCCAGCCTGATGCGCAACCTGGATGGCTCCGACTGGCTGGCCGGGCCGAACCTCACCGAGGTCAAGGCCGTGACTTCCGGCGCGGTCGAACAGGCCAACGTCTTCCAACTGACGGTGCAACAGGTGGTACCCGAGGTGCGTGAGGAAAAAGAGGTGAAGAAATGAGTCTCGCCCAATCCCTGGAAGGGCTGCGCAAGATCGACCTTGCCGACCTGGACCTCAACAACCTGGGTTCCTGGCCGGCGCCGGTCAAGGCCGTGGCTGCCGTGCTGCTGTTCGCGCTGACGCTGTTCATGGGCTACCAGTTGCATCTCAAGGAGCTGCAGGAACGCCTGGATCAGCAGCGCAACGAGGAAATCACTCTCAAGGAGCAGTTCTCCACCAAGGCCTTCCAGGCCGCCAACCTGGAGGCCTATCGGGCTCAGTTGGTGCAGATGGAGGAATCCTTCGGCGTCATGCTGCGCCAGCTGCCCAGCGACACCGAGGTGCCGGGGCTGCTGGAAGACATCACCCGCACCGGCCTGGGCAGCGGCCTGGAGTTCGAGGAGATCAAACTGCAGCCCGAGGTCGTGCAGCAGTTCTATATCGAGCTGCCGATCAAGATCAGCGTGGTGGGCGGCTACCACGACCTGGCGACCTTCGTCAGCGGCGTGGCCAGCCTGTCGCGCATCGTCACGCTGCATGATTTCGAGATCAAGCCGCTCAAGGATGGCAGCGCCAGCAAGCTGCGCATGGCCATCACCGCCAAGACCTACCGCTACAACGACAAGGGGGTGACGCCATGAGCCGCCTTCGCGCCGTGACGGTAGCCGCAGTGCTTGCCAGCCTGGCGGGCTGCGGTGCCGGCCACGATTTTCATGACCTGCAGGGCTACATGGATGAAGTGCGCGCCCGTCCGAAGGGGCGCATCGAGCCGATTCCCAGCTTCCAGCCCTACGAGGCCTTTACCTACAGCGCCGCCAATCTGCGCAGCCCATTCCAGCCGCCGATCCCCGTCGACCTGGCGCGTCAGCAGCGCGGCTCGAAGGACATCAAGCCTGACGAGAATCGCGTCCGGCAGTTCCTGGAGGGCTTCAACATCGAGATGTTCGAGATGGTGGGCAGCCTGTCCAACGCCGAGGGCATGTTCGCCCTGGTGCGGGGCGCTGGCGGCGTGCACCGGATTCGTATCGGCGACTACCTGGGGCGCAACCACGGCAAGGTGGTGGCGATCGAGACCGGCAAGGTCGATGTGCTGGAGATCGTCCCCGACGGCGATGGCGGCTGGCTCGAGCGGCCGCGCAGCATGACGCTCAAGGAGCGCTCCTGATGATCACTAACAACAGCCTGTCTGTACAACGGAACGCACGCATGAACAGCATTCTCCCGCGCCTCGGTCTGTCGCTGCTGGCGACCCTGCTCGCCCCGCACGCACTGGCGGCCACCCTGCAAAGCCTGGATGTCGCAGCCTTGCCGGGCGATCGGGTCGAACTAAAGCTCGGCTTCGACCAGCCGGTGTCCGCGCCGCGCGGCTACACCATCGATCAGCCGGCGCGCATCGCGCTCGACCTGCCCGGCGTGACCAGCCAGATCGGCGTGAAGAACCGCGAGCTGGGCATGGGCAATGCGCGCAGCCTGAACATCATGGAGGTCAAGGACCGCACCCGGCTGATCGTCAACCTCGACCGGCTGACGCCCTACAGCACCCGGGCCGACGGCAATCATCTGTATGTGGTGCTCGGCGAGAACGCCGTCGCGGGCGCGGCGCAGGTGCCGCTGGTTGCCAGTGTGCCGACGCCGCAGGCTGCGGCGGCCGGCGGGCGGGTGATTCGTGGCGTCGATTTCCAGCGCGGCGAGCAGGGTGAAGGCAACGTCATCATCGACCTGGGCGACCCGGCCATGGCACCGGACATCCAGGAGCAGGGCGGACGCATCCGCCTGGAGTTCGCCCGCGCCCAGTTGCCCGAATCGCTGCGCCTGCGTCTGGACGTCAAGGATTTCGCCACCCCGGTGCAGTTCGTCAGCAGCGCGGTGCAGGGTGACAAGGTGGTGATCAGCGTCGAGCCCAGCGGGCAGTATGATTACATGGCCTTCCAGACCGACCGGCGCCTGACCCTTAGCGTCAAGCCGCTGACCGATCGCGAAATGGAACGCCGCAAGGCGGAGCGTTTCGCCTACACCGGCCAGAAGCTCTCGCTGAACTTCCAGGACATCGAAGTGCGCTCGGTGCTGCAGCTGATCGCCGACTTCACCAACCTGAACCTGGTGGCCAGTGACACCGTGCAGGGCAACATCACCCTGCGCCTGCAGAACGTGCCCTGGGACCAGGCGCTGGACCTTGTCCTCAAGACCAAGGGCCTCGACAAGCGCCAGGTGGGCAACGTGCTACTGGTGGCGCCGGCCGCCGAGATCGCCGAGCGCGAGCGCCAGGAACTGGAAGCCCAGCGCCAGGTGGCCGAGCTGGCCCCGCTGCGCAAGGACGTGATCCAGCTGAACTATGCCAAGGCTTCCGAGATCGCCAAGCTGTACGAGTCGGAAGCCGCCAAGGGCACCCTCAAGGACGACATGCGCGGCTCGGTGATCTTCGACGACCGCACCAACAGCCTGCTGGTGACCCTGACCCAGGAGCGCATCGACGAGTTGCGGCGCATCGTCACCTTGCTGGACGTGCCGGTGCGCCAGGTGATGATCGAGGCGCGTATCGTCGAAGCCAACGTCGACTACGACAAGAGCCTCGGCGTGCGCTGGGGCGGCAGCCAGACGTTCGCCAACGACCGTGGCGTCTTCTATGGCAACGATGACCGTGGCGACGAGGGCGGCAAGAGCGGCGCGGACAGCAGCGGCAACTTCCCCTTCGTCGACCTGGGCGTGCTGGGTCGCACCTCGGGCTTCGGCATCGGCTACGTGACCGACAACCTGATCCTCGACCTCGAACTGACGGCCATGGAGAAGACCGGCAACGGCGAGATCGTCTCCCAGCCCAAGGTGGTCACCGCCGACAAGGAAACTGCCAAGATCCTCAAGGGCGCGGAGATTCCCTACCAGGAAGCCAGCTCCAGCGGCGCCACCTCGACCTCGTTCAAGGAAGCGGCGCTGTCGCTGGAGGTGACCCCGCAGATCACCCCGGACAACCGCATCATCATGGAAGTGAAGGTCAACAAGGACGCCCCGGATTTCGCCAACGCCATGAACGGCGTGCCGCCGATCAACAAGAACGAAGTCAACGCCAAGGTGCTGGTGGCCGACGGCGAGACCATCGTCATCGGCGGTGTGTTCTCCAATACCCAGATAAAGGGTGTGGAGAAGGTGCCCTTCCTGGGCGACGTGCCCTTCATCGGCCGACTGTTCCGCCGCGACATCGTGCAGGACAAGAAATCCGAGCTGCTGGTCTTCCTGACTCCGCGTATCATGCACAGCCAGGCGTTAGCTGTGAGTCGTTAGGGTTGTGCAAAATCTGATCATCGTGGGCCCGATGGGGGCTGGCAAAAGCACCATCGGGCGTCTGCTTGCCAAGGAACTGCGTCTGGACTTCAAGGACTCCGACAAGGAGATTGAGGTGCGTACCGGCGCGAACATCCCCTGGATCTTCGACGTCGAGGGCGAGCAGGGCTTCCGCGACCGCGAACAGGCCGTGCTGGCCGACCTCTGCCAGGAGCAGGGGCTGGTGATTGCCACCGGCGGCGGCGCGGTGATGCGCCCCGAGAACCGCCAGGCTCTGCGCGCCGGCGGCCGGGTGATCTACCTGCACACCTCGGTTGAGCAGCAACTGGCGCGCACCGCCCGCGATCGCAACCGCCCGCTGCTGCGCACCGCTAACCCCGGGCAGGTGCTGAGCGACTTGCTGGCCATCCGCGATCCGCTGTACCGCGAGATCGCCGACCTGATCATCGAGACCGACGAGCGACCGCCGCGCCTGGTGGTGCTGGAAATCCTCGCGCGCCTCAAGGAGCTTCCCGAGCGTTAATGCCGGCGTCTAACTGGGGTATCCTAGCTCCCTGATCAAATCGGGGGCCCCATGCAGACTCTTCAGGTCGATCTCGGAACGCGCAGTTATCCCATCTATATTGGCCGCGGCCTGCTCGACGACGGCGCGCTGCTGGCCCGCCATATCGTCGGCCGCCAGGTGGCCATCGTCAGCAACGAGACGGTGGCGCCTCTCTATCTCCAGCGCCTGTCAGCGGCACTCGCCGATTTCAAGCAGACCCACATCGTCCTGCCCGATGGCGAAGCCCACAAGAACTGGGAAACCCTGCAGCTGATCTTCGACGGCCTGCTGCAGGCCCGCCACGACCGGCGCACCACGGTGATCGCCCTGGGCGGCGGGGTAATCGGCGACATGGCCGGCTTTGCCGCCGCCTGTTACCAGCGCGGCGTGAACTTCATCCAGGTGCCCACCACGCTATTGTCCCAGGTCGATTCGTCGGTGGGCGGCAAGACGGGCATCAACCACCCGCTGGGCAAGAACATGATCGGCGCCTTCTACCAGCCGCAGGCGGTGCTGATCGACACCGCCAGCCTGGCCACCCTGCCGGCGCGTGAGCTTTCCGCCGGCCTGGCCGAGGTGATCAAGTACGGGTTGATCTGCGACGAGCCTTTCCTCGGCTGGCTGGAAACCAACATCGACGCGCTGCGCCAGCTCGACGATGCCGCCCTCAGCGAGGCGATCGAGCGTTCCTGCGCGGCGAAGGCCCGGGTGGTGGGTGCCGACGAGCGCGAATCAGGCATTCGCGCCACCCTGAACCTCGGCCATACCTTCGGCCACGCCATCGAAACCCACATGGGGTATGGCGTGTGGCTGCATGGCGAGGCCGTCGGTGCTGGCACCGTTATGGCGCTGGAGATGTCCCGTCGCCTGGGCTGGATTGCCGAAGCCGAGCGCGACCGCGGCATCCGCCTGCTGCGTCGTGCGGGCCTGCCGGTGGTACCGCCGCAGGAGATGACCCCCGAACACTTCCTCGAACACATGGCGGTGGACAAGAAGGTGCTCGACGGCCAGCTGCGCCTGGTGCTGCTGCAGCGGCTGGGCGAGGCGGTCGTCACCGCCGATTATCCACGTGAGGCCTTGCAGGCTACCCTGACTACCGATTACGCCGGCCTTGTCGACTCGCTAGGAGACGCCTGATCCATGAGCAGCCTTCACGCCGAGGACGTGTTCCTCAGCCACTACCAGTTCAGCCATGACCCCTTCGCCGCGCGGGTGCCCAACTTCAAGTTCTTCCCGGCGCAACGCAAGCCGCTGCTTGCCCAGCTGCTGCACCTGGCGCGCTACAGCCAGCTGCTGCTGCTGGTGACCGGGCCGCTGGGCAGTGGAAAGACCCTGCTCCGCCAGGCGCTGGTCGCCACCTGCAACAAGCAGACGGTGCTGCCGGTGGTGCTCAATGCGAATTCCGGCGGCAGCGCCCAGGCGCTGTTGCTGCAGATTTCCCAGGTGCTCGGGCTGCCGGATGCGGACTCGACGACTATCCAGCGACATGTCGAACAACTGGCGCTCACCGGCCAGGCGGTGTTCCTGCTGGTGGACGATGCCGAGCTGCTGAGCAGTGAAGCCCTGGCCGAGCTGCTGGTGCTGGCACAGGGGCCTGAGGAAGGGCGTGCCCACGTGTTCCTGTTCGGCGAGGCACAGACCGTCGAACGCCTGACGGCGCTGAGTGGTGACGATCAGGAGGAGCGTTTCCATGTCATCGAGCTGCAGCCCTACAGCGAGGAGGAAACCCGGGATTACCTGGCGTTGCGCCTGGACGGCGCCGGTCAGGGCATCGGCCTGCTCAGCGACGAGCAGGTGCGGGAGATTCACCAGCGCTCCGGCGGCTGGCCGGGGCCGATCAACGAGGCTGCTCGTGACCTGATGGTCGAGGCCATGCTGGAGGAGCGCGGTCTGCTGCGCCCGGCGGGCTTCCAGTTCAACCTGCCGCGCAAGCATCAGCTCGGACTGCTCGGTATTCTGCTGGCCGTGGCGGCCGGTTGGCTGTGGCTGGGCAGTGGTGACGAGCCGGCCACTGACGCGCAGGTGTCGCCTGCCGCCGCACCGGTCGAGCGCCATGCGGTGACGCGGGCGGCCGAGCCGGCGGTGCCGCGCGTGGAATTCGCCAATACGCCACAGCCGCTGCCGTTGCCGAGTGCGCCGAATCGCCCGGCCCAGCCACCTGCCCCGGCTGCTCCGGCGGTTGTCCCGCAAGCCGCCCCCGCAGTCACGGCCCTGCCGTTACCGCCCGAGTCGCCCACGCCGCAGCCACTCGCGAGCGCCCAGCCGGTGGCGGCGCCTGCTGCCCCGGCACCCGTCGCGAGCGAGCCGGCGCCGGCCAGGGTGTCCCTGCCGCTGCCCGAACCGGAGAGCAACGCCCCGGCCGCCCAGCCACCCCGGCCGGCCGCCACGCAGATCGCCAGCCTGCCGCTGCCAACGCCCCAGGCGCCCTCCGTTGACTGGTACCTGGCCCAGTCGGCGCAGCACTATGCGCTGCAGGTGCTGGCGGTCAGCTCCGAACAGGCAGCTCGCGACTTCGTCCGCGAGCTGGGCAGCGAGTATCGCTATTACCGCAAGGTCCAGCAGGGCAAGGCGCTGTTCGTGGTAACCACCGGCAGCTTTGCCGATCAGGCGGCCGCCAAGGCAGCCATCGACGGCCTGCCCGCCAAGGTGCGCGCGGGCAAGCCTTGGGCGCGCAGCTTCGCCGGCATCCAGCAGGAAATCGGCCGGCCCTGACCGGCCTGTCCCGCATGTCGCAGGGGCGACATGCGGACTCCCCTCCCTGTCGCTTTTCTGATAATAAATTTCGCCTTTCTGACTCTGGAGCGAGCTGGAGGCCGCGCCGCGCCTGGCGTTCAGGCATCCCCAGTGTCAACCTGCTCTCCCTGTATCGTTCGCTTTTGCGACATTAACTTTCGGTTTTCGGTCATTTTTGCGTTGTGAGGCTCAGGGGCGCTGTGTAAGATGGCGTCCGTTTCAGTCGTTGCGGTCCCTGTCAAGTGGGGCCGAAACGCTGCGCCAAGTGATTGATTTTGAAAGCAATGTGCCTTCCCGGTGAGGGCCGCCAGGCGAGATTCCCCTATGAAAGCAGGTCTGTACCAACCCGAAGCGTTCAAGGACAACTGCGGCTTCGGCCTGATTGCCCACATGCAGGGCGAGGCCAGTCATCACCTGCTCAAGACTGCCATTCAGGCGCTGACCTGCATGACCCACCGCGGCGGCATCAATGCCGACGGCAAGACCGGCGACGGTTGCGGCCTGCTCATCCAGAAGCCCGACCTGTTCCTGCGCGCGGTGGCCCGTGAGGAATTCAATGTCGAGCTGCCGGCCCAGTACGCGGTGGGCATGGTGTTCCTCAACGCCGACCCGGTGAAGGCCGAAGCGGCGCGCGCCAACATGAACCGCGAGATCCAGGCCGCCGGCCTGCAGCTGATCGGCTGGCGCAAGGTGCCGGTGGATACCTCCGTGCTCGGTGAACTGGCGCTGGCACGCCTGCCGCAGATCGAGCAGGTGTTCGTAGGCGGCGCAGGCTTGTCCGACACGGCGTTCGCCGTGCAGCTGTTCCGCGCCCGGCGCCGCTCCTCGGTGGCCAACGCCGCCGATACCGACCACTACGTGTGCAGCTTTTCGGCGCAGACCCTGATCTACAAGGGCCTGATGATGCCGAAGGACCTGCAGGCATTCTTCCCGGATCTCAACGACGAGCGTCTGCAGACCGCCATTGCGGTGTTCCACCAGCGCTTCTCGACCAACACCCTGCCGAAGTGGCCGCTGGCCCAGCCGTTCCGCTTCCTCGCCCACAACGGCGAGATCAACACCATTCCCGGCAACCGCAACTGGGCGCAGGCACGTCGCCTGAAGTTCGCCAACGACCTGATCCCCGACCTGCAGGAGCTGGGCCCGCTGGTCAACCGCGTCGGTTCCGACTCCTCGAGCATGGACAACATGCTGGAGCTGCTGGTGACCGGTGGCATGGACCTGTTCCGCGGCCTGCGCATGCTGATGCCGCCGGCCTGGCAAAACGTCGACACCATGGATGCCGACCGCCGCGCCTTCTACGAATACAACTCCATGCACATGGAGCCGTGGGACGGCCCGGCCGGCATCGTGCTCACCGACGGTCGCCACGCCGTCTGCCTGCTCGACCGCAACGGCCTGCGTCCGGCCCGCTGGGTCACCACCAAGAACGGCTACATCACCCTGGCCTCGGAAGTCGGCGTCTGGGACTACCAGCCCGAAGACGTGCTGGCCAAGGGGCGCGTCGGTCCGGGGCAGATCCTCGCCGTGGATACCCACACTGGCGACGTACTGCACACCGACGACATCGACAGCCGCCTGAAGTCGCGCCACCCCTACAAGAAGTGGCTGCGCCAGAACGCCCTGCGCATCCAGTCGACCCTGGACGACAACGACCACGGCGGCCCGCAGTACAGCAGCGAGCAGCTCAAGAGCTACATGAAGATGTTCCAGGTCACCTTCGAGGAGCGTGACCAGGTGCTGCGTCCGCTGGCCGAGCAGGGCCAGGAGGCCGTGGGCTCGATGGGCGACGACACGCCGATGGCCGTGCTGTCGCGCCGCGTGCGCTCGCCGTACGACTACTTCCGCCAGCAGTTCGCGCAGGTCACCAACCCGCCGATCGACCCGCTGCGCGAAGCCATCGTCATGTCGCTGGAAACCTGCCTGGGTGCCGAGCGCAACGTGTTCGAGGAAACCCCCGAACACGCCAACCGCGCGATCCTCAGCAACCCGGTGATCTCCCCGGCCAAGTGGCGGACCATCATGGAGCTGGACCGTCCCGGCTTCGAACGGCATGTCATCGAGCTGAACTACGACGAGTCGGTGGGTCTGGAAGCCGCCGTGCGCAGCTTCGCCGATCAGGCCGAAGCGGCGGTCAAGGCCGGCAAGGTGCTGCTGATCCTCAGCGACCGCCACATCGCCCCGGGCAAGCTGCCGGCGCACGCCGCGCTGGCCGTGGGCGCCGTGCACCACCGCCTGGTGGAGAAGGGCCTGCGCTGCGACTGCAACATCCTGGTGGAAACCGGCACCGCCCGTGACCCGCACCACTTCGGTGTGCTGCTGGGCTTCGGCGCCACCGCCGTGTACCCGTACCTGGCCTATGAAGTGCTGGCCGACCTGATCCGCACCGGCGAAGTGCTGGGCGACGTCTACGAAGTCTTCAAGTACTACCGCAAGGGCATCTCCAAGGGCCTGCTGAAGATCCTCTCGAAGATGGGCATCTCCACCGTGGCCTCCTACCGGGGCGCCCAGCTGTTCGAAGCGGTCGGCCTCGCCGACGAGGTGGTCGAGCTGAGCTTCCGTGGCGTGGCCAGTCGCATCAAGGGGGCGCGCTTCGTCGACCTGGAAAACGAACAGAAGCTGCTCGCCGCCGAAGCCTGGACCCCGCGCAAGGGCATCCAGCAGGGCGGCCTGCTGAAGTTCGTGCACGGCGGCGAGTACCACGCCTTCAACCCGGATGTGGTGAACACCCTGCAGGCTGCGGTGCAGACCGGTAACTACGCAACCTTCAAGGAATACACCGCGCTGGTGGACAGCCGTCCGGTGTCCATGCTGCGCGACCTGCTCAAGGTCAAGGAGGCCGCCCAGCCGCTGAGCCTCGACGAGGTCGAGCCCCTGGAATCGATCTTCAAGCGCTTCGACGCCGCCGGCATCTCGCTGGGCGCGCTGTCGCCGGAGGCCCACGAAGCCATCGCTGAAGCCATGAACCGCATCGGCGGGCGCTCCAACTCCGGCGAGGGCGGTGAGGACCCGGCGCGTTACGGCACCCTGAAGAGCTCGAAGATCAAGCAGGTGGCCACCGGCCGCTTCGGCGTCACCCCGGAGTACCTGGTCAATGCCGAAGTGCTGCAGATCAAGGTGGCCCAGGGCGCCAAGCCGGGCGAGGGTGGTCAGTTGCCCGGCGGCAAGGTCAACGGCCTGATCGCGCGCCTGCGCTATGCGGTGCCCGGCGTGACGCTGATCTCCCCGCCGCCGCACCATGACATCTATTCCATCGAGGACCTGGCGCAGCTGATCTTTGACCTCAAGCAGGTCAACCCCAAGGCGCTGGTCTCCGTGAAGCTGGTGGCCGAGCCGGGTGTGGGCACCATCGCCGCTGGCGTGGCCAAGGCCTACGCCGACCTGATCACCATCTCCGGCTACGACGGTGGCACCGGCGCCTCGCCGCTGACCTCCATCAAGTACGCCGGCTCGCCGTGGGAGCTGGGCCTTTCCGAAGCGCACCAGACCCTGCGCGGCAACGACCTGCGCGGCAAGGTACGCGTGCAGACCGACGGCGGCCTGAAGACCGGCCTGGACGTGATCAAGGCCGCCATCCTCGGCGCCGAGAGCTTCGGCTTCGGCACCGCGCCGATGATCGCCCTGGGCTGCAAGTACCTGCGCATCTGCCACCTGAACAACTGCGCCACCGGCGTGGCTACCCAGAATGACCAGCTGCGCAAAGACCACTTCATCGGCACCGTGGACATGGTGGTGAACTTCTTCACCTTCATTGCCAGCGAAACCCGCGAGTGGCTGGCGCGTCTTGGCGTGCGCAGCCTGGAAGAACTGATCGGGCGCACCGACCTGCTGGAAATTCTCCCCGGTGAAACCGAGAAGCAGGGTCATCTGGACCTCACGCCGCTCCTGGGCAGCGACCTGATTCCGGCCGACAAGCCGCAGTTCTGCCAGGTGGCAAGCAACCCGTCCTTCGACCCCGGCCTGCTGGCCGAGAAGATGGTCGAGCTGGCCGGCATGGCCATCGCCGACAAGCTGGGCGGCGAGTACGCGCTGACCATCTGCAACTGCGACCGCTCCATCGGCGCGCGGGTCTCCGGCGAGATCGCCCGTCGCCACGGCAACCAGGGCATGGTCGATGCGCCGATCACCTTCCGCTTCAAGGGTACCGCCGGTCAGAGCTTCGGCGTGTGGAACGCCGGCGGCCTGAACCTGTACCTGCAGGGCGACGCCAATGACTATGTCGGCAAGGGCATGACCGGCGGCAAGATCGTCATCACCCCGCCGGCCGGCAGCCAACTGGATACCCGCGTGTCGGCCATCGTTGGCAACACCTGCCTGTATGGCGCCACCGGCGGCAAGCTGTTCGCCGCCGGCACCGCGGGCGAGCGCTTCGCGGTGCGCAACTCCGGCGCCCATGCGGTGGTGGAAGGCACCGGCGATCACTGCTGCGAATACATGACCGGCGGCTTCGTCTGCGTACTGGGGCGTACCGGCTACAACTTCGGCTCGGGCATGACCGGCGGCTTCGCCTACGTGCTGGACGAGGACAACAGCTTCTTCGACCGGGTGAACCACGAGCTGGTGGAAATCCAGCGCATCACCGGCGAGGCGATGGAAGGCTATCGCAGCCACCTGCAGAAGGTGCTTGCCGAGTACGTCGCCGAGACCGGCAGCCCGTGGGGCACCGAGCTGGCCGAGAACCTCGACGACTACCTGCGTCGCTTCTGGCTGGTCAAGCCCAAGGCCGCCAGCCTGAAGGGCCTGCTGGCCAGCACCCGCGCCAACCCGCAATAACCCGTGACCCGGGGCAGAGCCTTCTGCCCCGACCCAGATTCCGCGAGCGGGCACCCAAGATGTCCGCCGCTGCCAAGAGGTTTTTAGTCATGACTGAACGTCTGCATAACGACTTCCAGTTCGTCGACGTTGATCGCCAGGACCCGAAGAAGAAGCTGCTGCGCGTGCGCAAGAAGAACTTCGTGGAGATCTACGAGCCCTTCAAGCCCGACGAGGCCAGCGAGCAGGCGCACCGCTGCCTGGAGTGCGGCAACCCGTATTGCGAGTGGAAGTGCCCGGTGCACAACTACATCCCGAACTGGCTGAAGCTGGTCTCGGAAGGCAACATCCTGGCCGCTGCCGAGCTCTCCCACCAGACCAACACCCTGCCGGAAGTCTGCGGCCGCGTCTGTCCGCAGGACCGCCTGTGCGAGGGCGCCTGTACCCTCAATGACACCGGCTTCGGCGCGGTGACCATCGGCTCGGTGGAGAAGTACATCACCGATACCGCCTTCGCCATGGGCTGGCGCCCGGATCTGTCCAATGTGGTGCCGACCGGCAAGCGCGTCGCGGTGATCGGCGCCGGCCCGGCGGGCCTGGGCTGCGCCGACGTGCTGGTGCGCAACGGCGTGACGCCGGTGGTGTTCGACCGCAACCCGGAGATTGGCGGCCTGCTGACCTTTGGCATCCCCGAATTCAAGCTGGAGAAGCAGGTACTGGCGCGCCGTCGCGAGGTGTTCACCGGCATGGGCATCGAGTTCCGCCTGAATACCGAGATCGGCAAGGACATCGGCATGCAGCAGCTGCTGGACGAGTTCGATGCGGTGTTCATGGGCATGGGCACCTACACCTACATGAAGGGCGGCATCCCCGGCGAGGATCTGCCGGGCGTGCATGCCGCGCTGGATTTCCTGGTGGCCAACGTCAACCGCAACCTGGGCTTCGAGAAATCGCCGGCCGACTTCGTCGACATGAAGGGCAAGAAGGTGGTGGTGCTCGGCGGTGGCGACACCGCCATGGACTGCAACCGCACCTCGATCCGCCAGGGCGCCAAGAGCGTCACCTGCGCCTACCGCCGCGACGCCAAGAACATGCCGGGCTCGCGCCGCGAGGTGAAGAACGCCAAGGACGAGGGCGTGAAGTTCCTGTTCAACCGTCAGCCGGTGGCCATCGTCGGCGAAGATCGGGTGGAAGGCGTCAAGGTGGTGGAAACCCGCCTGGGCGAGCCGGATGCCCGTGGCCGCCGCAGCCCCGAGCCGATCCCGGGCTCCGAACAGATCCTGCCGGCCGACGCCGTGGTGATCGCTTTCGGCTTCCGTCCCAGCCCGGCGGCCTGGTTCCAGGACTTCGAGATCGGCACCGACGAGCAGGGCCGGGTGGTCGCGCCGGAACAGGGCCGCTTCAAGTTCCAGACCGGCAACCCCAAGGTATTCGCCGGCGGCGACATGGTGCGCGGCTCGGATCTGGTAGTCACTGCCATCCATGAAGGCCGTCAGGCCGCCGAGGGCATCCTCGACTACCTGGGCGTGTGACGCCCTGCGGTCGGCCAGCCTTCTCCGGTTGCTCCGCCTGACGCCGATCAAACCAAAGATGAAAGGCCCGGCCCGCGCCGTGCCTTTTGTCGCGCGCTTTGCGACAATGCCCGGTCTCTTTTCTGGCTGGAACCTGGACATGACTGCCCTGAAGAACGATCGCTTCCTGCGTGCCCTGCTCAAGCAACCCGTCGACGTGACACCGGTGTGGATGATGCGCCAGGCCGGCCGCTACCTGCCGGAATACCGGGCGACCCGAGCCAAGGCCGGCGACTTCATGAGCCTGTGCATGAATCCGGAGCTGGCCTGCGAGGTCACCCTCCAGCCGCTGGAGCGTTACCCGCTGGATGCCGCGATCCTGTTCTCCGACATCCTCACCGTGCCGGACGCCATGGGCCTGGGCCTGTACTTCGAAACCGGCGAAGGCCCGCGCTTCAAGAAGGTGGTGCGCAGCCTGGCCGACATCGAAGCGCTGCCGATCCCCGATCCGGAAAAGGACCTGGGCTACGTGATGGATGCCGTGCGCACCATCCGCCGTGAGCTGAACGGCCGCGTGCCGCTGATTGGCTTCTCCGGCAGCCCCTGGACCCTGGCCACCTACATGGTCGAAGGCGGCTCCTCCAAGGACTTCCGCAAGTCCAAGGCCATGCTTTACGAAAACCCGCAGGCCATGCACGCCCTGCTGGACAAGCTGGCCCAGTCGGTCACCAGCTACCTGAATGGCCAGATCAAGGCCGGCGCCCAGGCCGTGCAGATCTTCGATTCCTGGGGCGGCAGCCTGTCGGCGGCGGCCTACCAGGAATTCTCCCTGGCCTACATGAAGAAGATCGTCGACGGCCTGATCCGCGAGCACGACGGTCGGCAGATCCCGGTGATCCTGTTCACCAAGGGCGGCGGCCTGTGGCTGGAATCCATGGCCGAGGCCGGCGCCGAGGCGCTGGGCCTGGACTGGACCTGCGACATCGGCAACGCCCGCGCTCGCGTGGGTGACAAGGTGGCGCTGCAGGGCAACATGGACCCCAGCGTGCTGTACGCCAAGCCGGACGCCATCCGCGCCGAGGTGGGTCGCATCCTGGCCGCCTACGGCCAAGGCACCGGTCATGTGTTCAACCTGGGCCATGGCATCACCCCGGAGGTCGATCCGGCCCACGCCGGCGCCTTTATCGAGGCGGTGCACGAGCTGTCGGCGCAGTACCACCGCTGAGTCGCTGGCGGTTTCGCCTGAAAAGAACGCCACTTTATGTGGCGTTCTTTCATTTCGGCCCGCCTGGCGAAATGCCCGATCTTGAGCCTTCCGTAGGGGTCGCGCGGGTGCAGGTCATGACATAGACTCCAGGGTCATTGTCAGAATCGGGGAGACCAGCATGCGGCGAGTCGTGTTCAACCAGAAAGGCGGCGTCGGCAAGTCGAGCATCGCCTGCAACCTCGCCGCCGTAAGCGCCGCCGAGGGCTATCGCACCCTGCTGATCGACCTGGATGCCCAAGGCAATTCCAGCCACTACCTGACCGGGCTGAGCGGCAACGAGCTACCGGTCGGCATCGCCGATTTCTTCAAGCAGGTACTGTCCTCCGGGCTGACCAGGAAGGGCCGCGTGGACATCTACGAGACGCCATTCGACAACCTTCACCTGGTCACCGCCACCCCCGAACTGGCCGAGCTGCAGCCCAAGCTGGAGCAGAAGCACAAGATCAACAAGCTGCGCAAACTGCTCAGCGAGCTGTCGGCGGACTACGACCACATCTACCTGGACACCCCGCCGGCGCTGAACTTCTACACCGTCTCGGCGCTGATCGCCGCCGACCGCGTGCTGATTCCGTTCGACTGCGACAGCTTCTCGCGCCAGGCGCTGTACGGCCTCTTGGAGGAAATCGACGAACTGCGCGAGGACCACAACGAGAAGCTGCAGGTGGAGGGCATCGTGGTCAACCAGTTCCAGCCGCGCGCCAGCCTGCCGCAGCAGATGCTCGACGAGCTGATCGCCGAGGGCATGCCGGTGCTGCCGGTGTACCTGAACAGCTCGGTGAAGATGCGCGAGTCGCACCAGGCGTGCATGCCGCTGATCCACCTGGACCCGAAGCACAAGCTCAGCCAGCAGTTCGTCGAGCTGCACCGGCATCTGAACGCAGATAGCTGAAACGCGCCGTAGGCGGTCGGCGCTTTTCCGGCCGCAGAAAGGAACCCGACCGAAGTTGCGGCGCTTTTCCGACTCTAGCCTCGGCTGATCAGGATGTCGCAGGGCGGCTGGCGCAGCAGGTCCTGGGCCATGCCGCCGAGCAGCGCGTCGCCCATCAGGCTGCGGGTGTGCTTGCCCAGCGCCAGCAGCTGCGGCCGTCGTTCGGCGATGGCCGCGGCCAGGCAGGCGCCGCGTTCGCCGCTGCGCACACCGTATTCGAGTACCCGACCGGGCGGTGCCAGGCGCGCCTGTTCGTCCGCCACCAGACGGCTGAACAGGCTGCACTGCAGGTCGAGATCCTCCTGCTGTTCGGCCGCCTTGCTCGGCGCGACCTCGAACACGTTCAGCGCGTACAGCTCGGCCTCGCTGGGCAACAGTCGATGCGCCTGGTGCAGGGCGGCGCAGGCGCACTGCGAGAAGTCCAGCGCCACCAGCGCCCGCTGATAGGGCGACACATCCCGGTTGATGGCCAGCAGCAGCGGAATGCGGCTGCTGCGCGCCAGGCGTTCCAGAGTGGTGCCGGCGAACAGCTCGGGGCTGGACTTGTGATGGGCGCCCAGCACCAGCAGATCGGCGCCGACGCCTTCCGCCTGGCTGGCGATGGTGGCCGACGGTTGACCCTTGGCGATACGCAGCTCGGCGCCCGGCAGCCCCAGGGCCTGCAGGCGCTCACGCAGCGGCTGCGGATCGGTTTCCCGCTCCTGCACATGCAGCAGGGTCAGGCGACCCTCCAGCTGGCGGGCCAGCTGGGCGGCGCGCTGCAGGGCCAGGTCGGCCTCCGGGGTCAGGTCGTGGGCGATGAGAATGTGCATGGTGAACACCTGAGTTGAGGCTGCCGTTTCGAGCCGACAGCCTAGCAGAGGGCAGCCCCGTCGGGCTGCCCTGGGTCAGGTCATAGCGCCGCACCGCGCAGTTCGGCGACCCGCTGCTGTAGGGTCAGCCGGTCGGTGTCCGGCGCCAGCGGTTCGCCGGCCACCAGGGTGACCCGCGACCAGATGCGGCGGAACGGCCGGCGCGCCGGGTCGCGGCTGAAGAAGCTGCCCCACAGCCCGCGCAGCGCCAGCGGGATCACCGGCACCGGCGTGTCGCGCAGGATCAGCTCGACGCCGCCCTTGAACTCGTTCAGCTCGCCGGTGGTGGTCAGCTTGCCCTCCGGGAAGATGCACACCACTTCGCCGGCCTCCAGGTAGGCCTTGATGCGCGCGAAGGCCTGCTCGTAGATCGCGCGATCCTCGTGCTGGGCGGCGATGGGCACCGCGCCGGCGGTGCGGAACACGAAGTTGAGCACCGGCAGGTTGTAGATGCGGTAGTACATGACGAAGCGCACCGGGCGACGGATGGCGCCGCCGAGCAGCAGCGCGTCGACGAACGACACGTGGTTGCACACCAGCAGCGCGGCGCCCTCGTCGGGGATCGCCTCCAGGTTGCGGTGCTCGACCCGGTACAGGGTGTGGCCGAGCAGCCAGATGATGAAGCGCATGCTGAACTCGGGAACGATGGTGAAGATGTAGCCGTTCACCGCCAGGTTAAGCAGCGAGACGATCAGGAACAGCTCGGGAATGCCCAGCCCGGCCCAGTCCAGCACTGCGATGGCGAGCAGCGCCGCCAGCACCATGAACAGCGCGTTGAGGATGTTGTTGGCGGCGATCACCCGGGCGCGCTCGTCCGGCTCGCTGCGCGACTGGATCAGTGCGTACAGCGGCACGATGTAAAAGCCGCCGAAGACGCCCAGGCCGAGGATGTCGAGGAGGATGGCGCGCCCCGGCGCGCTGGCCAGCAGCGTCAGCCAGTCGTGGGGCGCGCCGCCCGGGAAGCTGGCGACGTGCCAGGCCAGCAGCAGGCCGAACAGGCTCAGGCCCAGCGAGCCGAAGGGCACCAGGCCAATCTCCACCTTGTGGCCGCTGAGCCGCTCGCAGAGCATCGAGCCGAGCGCGATGCCCACCGAGAACACCAGCAGGATCAGCGTCGCCACGCTTTCGTCGCCGTGCAGCCAGTCGCGGGCCAGCGCGGGGATCTGCGTCAGGTACACCGCGCCGAGCAGCCAGAACCAGGAATTGCCGAGCAGCGAGCGCGAAACCGCTGGGCGGCGGGTCAGGCCCATGCGCAGGGTGCGCCAGGTCTGCCGGGGAATGTTCCAGTCGAACCTCAGGCCCGGCAGCGCCGCCGGGGCGGCGGGGATGCCGCGGCTGGCCAGGTAGCCGAGCAGCGCCACTGTCACCAGGCTGGCGCCGATCCACAGGCTGTAGTCCGCGCGCGCGAGCAGCAGGCCGGCGCCCAGGGTGCCGAGCAGGATCGCCAGGAAGGTGCCGGACTCCACCAGCGCGTTGCCGCCGACCAGTTCGGTGTCGTCCAGGTGCTGCGGCAGGATCGAGTACTTCACCGGGCCGAACAGTGCCGACTGGGTGCCCATGGCGAACAGCGCCAGCAGCATCAGCGGCACGCTGCCCAGCCAGAAGGCCAGTGCGCCGAGCAGCATCAGCGCCAGCTCGAGCAGCTTGAGGCGGCGGATCAGCCAGTCCTTGGCGTACTTCTCGCCCAGTTGGCCGCCGAACGCCGAGAACAGGAAGAACGGCAGCACGAACAGCAGCGCGCAGAGGTTGACCAGGGTGTCGGCGCTGCCGGACAGGGTCAGCTTGAACAGGATGGCGAGGATGATCGCCTGCTTGAACAGGTTGTCGTTGAAGGCGCCGAGCGCCTGGGTCAGGAAGAACGGCAGGAAACGCCGGCTGCGCAGGAGGCTGAACTGGGACGACGAGGACATGGTTTCCATCCGTGAACAAGGCCGAGGGGCCGCTCACGGCCCCGTTCGGCCCATAGCATATCGCCACTGAGGCGACAGACCCATGTCAGGCGCGCCGGCCTGTGATCAGATCCCCTGCTGGCGCAGCCAGGCGAGCAGCTGCGGTAGCGGCATGGCGCCGCTCTGGCGGGCCACCTCGCGACCGTCCTTGAACAGCAGCAGGCTGGGAATCGAGCGGATGCCCAGTTGCCCGGCCAGCTGCGGGTTGGCCTCGCTGTCCAGCTTGGCCAGCCGGCATCTGCCCTGCAGCTCGCGGGCGGCCTGGGCGAAGGTCGGCGCGAAGCTGCGGCACGGCCCGCACCAACTGGCCCAGACATCCACCAGCAGCGGCAGGTCGCCCTTGAGCTGGCTGGCGAACGAGGCCTGGTCGAGATCGAACGGCGCCGCCGGCAGCACGGCGGACTTGCAGCGCCCACAGCGCGGCGCATCGTGCAGGCGATCGGCGGGAATACGGTTCAGCCCGGCGCAGGACGCGCAGGGCACCAGCAGGGTGTCGGACATGCAGAAGGCTCCGGGAAATGGGCAATGCCCTTTAGGTGGAGCCGGGAAGGGGAGAAATCAACGGGGCGGGCCTGCGCGGGGTGTTATGGACGTAGGGTGGATCGCGCTTCACCGATCCACCAACGCGCCAAGGCGCGGCCGGCGAGGCGCGCCGTACCGGCGCGAGGGTGGACAAGAAAAGCGTTGTCCACCCTACGAGTGCAGGCAGCCAGTCTTAGCCTTTCGCCGCTTCCAGCGCCTGGGTCAGGTCTTCGAGGATGTCATCGATATGCTCGATGCCGATCGACAGGCGCACCAGGTCGCGGGAGACGCCGGCGCGTGCCAGTTCCTCGTCGTTCAACTGACGGTGTGTGGTGGAGGCCGGATGGCAGGCCAGCGACTTGGCGTCGCCGATGTTCACCAGGCGCACCACCAGCTTGAGGGCGTCGATGAACTTCGCTGCGGCGGCTTCGCCACCCTTGATGCCGAAGGACATGATCGATGCCGGCTTGCCGTCCATGTAGCGCTGCGCCAGCGCGTGCTCCGGGTGCTCCGCCAGGCCGGCGAACTGCACCCAGCTGACCTGCGGGTGGCCCTTGAGGAACTCGGCGACCTTCTGGGCGTTCTCGCAGTGGCGCTCCATGCGCAGCGCCAGGGTTTCCAGGCCCTGCAGGATCAGGAAGGCGTTGAACGGCGACAGCGCGGCGCCCATGTTGCGCAGCGGCACCACGCGGCAGCGGCCGATGAACGCGGCCGGGCCGAAGGCCTCGGTATAGGTCACGCCGTGGTAGGACACGTCCGGGGTGTTGAGCAGCGGGAAGCGCGCCTTGTTCTCGGCCCAGGGGAATTTGCCGGAGTCCACCACGATGCCGCCGATGCTGGTGCCATGGCCGCCGATGTACTTGGTCAGCGAGTGCACCACGATGTCGGCGCCATGTTCGAACGGCCGGCACAGGATCGGCGTGGCCACGGTGTTGTCGACGATCAGCGGCACGCCATGGCGGTGCGCGGCATCGGCCAGCGCCTTGAGGTCGATGATGTTGCCGGCCGGGTTGCCGATGGACTCGCAGAACACCGCCTTGGTGTTGTCGTCGATCAGCGCTTCCAGCGCGGCGATGTCGTCGTGGGGCGCGAAGCGCACCTGGATGCCCTGGCGCGGCAGGGTGTGGGCGAACAGGTTGTAGGTGCCGCCGTACAGCTTGGCCACCGAGACGATGTTGTCGCCCACGCCGGCGATGGTCTGGATCGCGTAGGTGATCGCCGCCATGCCCGAGGCCACCGCCAGCGCCGCCACGCCGCCTTCCAGCGCCGCCACGCGCTTTTCCAGCACGTCGGTGGTGGGGTTCATGATGCGCGTGTAGATGTTGCCGGCCACCTTCAGGTCGAACAGGTCGGCGCCATGCTGGGTGTCGTCGAAGGCGTAGGAAGTGGTCTGGTAGATGGGCACCGCCACGGCCTTGGTGGTCGGGTCCGGGCTGTAGCCGGCGTGGATGGCCAGGGTTTCCGCTTTCATGCAGGGTCCTTGTTGTTGGTTTTCGTGTGGAGCGCAGCATGGCCAGACCGTCTGGGGCGGTCAATGCCCTGAGTCAGCCTGAGCCGTTGGCGAGTTAGATCGTTTTCTGCCGATTTAGAACACCGAGGAATAGATGTTGTAAGCGCTTATCGCGGTAATCAGCAGGCCGACGACAATCAGCAAGGTGCGGGCCGGCAGCTTCCTGCACAACAGGGCGGCAAAGGGCGCGGCGAACAGGCCGCCAAACACCAGGCCGGCCACCATCATCCAGGTGCTCGGCTCGCCGGCCAGCAGGATGAACGAGGCCGCGCTGGCCAGGGTGAGGAAGAACTCCGCGAAATTCACCGAGCCGATGGTGGTGCGCGGGTCGCTGCCCGAGCCGATCAGGCTGCTGGTCACCACCGGACCCCAGCCGCCGCCCCCGGCGGCATCCACGAAACCGCCGAACAGCGCCAGCTTGCCGACATGCCGGGGCGCCTTGCGCTGGAAAACCTGACGGCAGGCCTTGCACAGGATGTACAGGCCCATCAGCAGCAGGTAGGCGGAAATGAAAGGCTTCATTACCGCGCCATCGAACTGGGTGATCAACAGGGCGCCGAGGAAGGCGCCGAGCATGCCGGGCAGCAGCAGGCTGAGGAACAGCCGGCGGCTGACATTGCCGAGCTTCACGTGAGAAATTCCGGACAGGCCGGTGGTGAACACCTCGGCGATATGCACGCTGGCGCTGGCCGCCGCCGGACTGGCCCCGGCGCTGAGCAGGAAGCTGGTGGCAGTGATGCCGTAGGCCATGCCGAGCGCACCGTCCACCACCTGGGCGAGAAAGCCGACCGCCACGGCACTCCAGAATGCCGGGCTGTGCAGGGTGCGGTCGATGATCTCCAGGCCGCTCAGCCCGCCGTTGTCGCCGAAGAACAGCCGCCAGGCCAGCACCGACAGCAGGCTGGCGAGGATTGCCAGGGCCGCCCACATGGCGATGCGCAGCGCCGGGTGATTGTCCGGATGGCTGATGGTGTCCTCGATCGGCGGCAGCCCCAGCCGGGTGTGCTCCGCGTTGAGCGGGGAGTCGCTGAGGTCGATGGAGCGAATCTTCATGGGGGCGGGCCGTGGGCAATCACAAATCGACGGCGACCTTAGCGAGCCGGGTTTAGCACGTCCAAGTATGTTTCGCTTGTAAGTTATGCCTTGAGGTTCTAAGTCCGGCGCGCAGGAAACGAGCGCTGTATTCAAGCCGAAGGCTCCAGGGACGATAAGATGGCCACCCTCCGTCGCTTTCGGGGGCAGGGCCCCCGCCTCACAGAAGAGTCCAACCATGAAGAAAACAGGGATAGCCGCCGTCGTTCTGCTGGTGGCCGGTGCCGCGGTGACCGCCGGTGCCTGGTACACCGGCACTCAGCTGGAAACCCTTCTCCCCGAAAAGATCGCCGAAGCCAACCAGGAACTGGCGCGCCAGCTGCCGGGCAGCGAGGTGCAGCTCAGCCTGACCTCCCTGGAGCGCGGGGTGTTTTCCAGCGTCGCCCGCTACCAGCTCGACCTGGGCGAACTGGCCCACGAATGGCCCGCCTCCGAACTGGTACTGGTCGAGCACATCGAGCACGGCCCGCTGCCCTTGTCGCGCCTGAGCACCCTGCGCCTGCTGCCAGTGCTGTCGCACAGCCAGACGCGCCTGGAGGAAACCGCGCTGACCGCGCCGTGGTTCAGGCAGGCCGAAGGTGGCGAACCGTTGCGCATCCAGACCACGCTGGGCTACGACCTGGAGGCCAGCGTGCGTCTGGAGGTCGCGCCGCTGCGCTTCGCCGACGGCGAGACACACCTCAGCTTCAGCGGTTTCCAGGGCGAATTCGAGGGCTCCGCCGAGCAGGTGACGGGTAGCGGGCATTTCGACCGTCTGGAGCTCAGCACCCTCGGTGAGCAGCCGACGCGTGTGGGCCTGCAGGGACTGCAGGTGGTTTTCGACCGCCACAAGGGGCCGTCCGGCCTGTTCCTCGGCGAGCAATCGGTGACGCTCGAGCGGCTGGATGTGCACTGGCCGGGCCTGGAACCGCTGGTGCTGACCGAGCTGGCCCAGCGTGATCGCCTGAGCCAGACGGACGACCTGCTGGCCGCCGACCTGACCCTCGAACTGGCGGGACTGAGCTATGCGGAGCAGCCGCTGGGCGCGTTGCGCATGGACTGGAGTGCCCGCGACCTGAATGCCGGGGCGATCGTTGCACTGGCGGACCTGATCGCCAGCTATGCCGAGACTCTGGAAAGCGACCCCGAGCATGAGGGCTTCAGCCATGCCCAGGAACAGCATCTCAAGGCTGCGCTGGAGTCTTTGCTCGACAGCCGGCCCAGCCTCAGCCTGGACAGTCTGTCGCTGAAGACCGCCAACGCGGAGAGTCGCCTGAGCCTGCAGCTGGGCCTGAGCAAGCCGGCGATGGGTGAGGCGCTGCCGCCGGAAGTGCTGATCCAGCAACTGGTCTCCCGCCTCAACCTGCAGCTGGACCTGCCCAAGGTCAGCATTCGCGACCTGGTGGGCTACCAGGCGCTGTTCGATGCCAGCCTCGACCCGCAGGCGGTGGCCATGGAAGCCGACATGCTGGCCGAGATGGCCGGCGACATGGCGGTGGGTATGGAACTGGCCACCCTGCAGGGTGACACCCTCCAGACCCGTCTGGACTATGCCGACGGCCAGGTGACACTGAACGGCCAGACCCGTCCGCTGGAGGAGTTCCTCGCCATGCTGGGCCTGCTGGCTGGCGGCGGCGTGGCAATCGAATAGGACTGCCCGCCGTGACGCCCGGTGGTTGCAGCGGCGGCTGGACCAGCCCGTAGGGTGGACAACGTTGTCCTTGTCCACCATGGCCCCCGCGCGCAACCTGATAGCGGCCAGAAAAACGCTGACCGCCCTACCTGCTTCATCAGGACGAGCAACTGATTTCCAGGTGCTTGCCCCATTCCGGTGGGCGCTCGGTGTAGCGCTCCTTGCCGGGCTGTTCCTCGAAGGGGCGACTGAGCACCGCGTGCAGCTCGTGCAGCGGCGCGAAGTCGCCGGCCTCGGCGGCTTCGATGGCCTGCTGGGCCAGGTAGTTGCGCAGGCTGTAGCGCGGGTTCACCGCGTGCATGCGCGCACGGCGCGCCTCGGCCGAGCCGCCTTCGCGCGCCACCCGGGCGCAGTAGTCGGCGGCCCAGGCGTCGAAACCAGCCAGATCGACGAACTCCTCGCGCAGCGTGCCCACCGCCGCTTCGGCGGGTTGTTCGCCCAGCGCGCGAAAGAAGTTCGGGTAATCCACCGCGCCGCCCTGCATCAGTTGCAGCAGGCGCTGGATCAGCTCTGTATCCGCCTCCTCGGCCTGGGTGAAGCCCAGCCTACGGCGCATGCGGTCCAGCCAGTGCGCCTGGTACAGCGGCAGGAACAGGCCGAGGGTCTCGCGCAGCGCCTCCACCGGTACGAACGGCGTCAGCGCCTGGGCCAGCGCCGACAGGTTCCAGTGGGCGATGGGCACCTGGTTCTCGAAGCTGTAGCGCCCCGTGTCGTCGGAGTGGTTGCAGATGAAGCGCGCGTCGAAATCATCCAGAAAGGCGTAGGGGCCGAAGTCGAAGGTCAGGCCGAGGATCGACAGGTTGTCGGTGTTCATCACCCCGTGGCAGAAACCGTAGGCCTGCCAGGCGGCGATCATCTCGGCGGTGCGTTCGACCACCGCGCGGAACAACGCCGCGTCATCGGCGCAGTCCGGGAAATGGTTGGCGCGGGTGAAGTCCAGCAACTGGCGCAGCGCCCCATGCTGGCGCGTGTAATAGAAGTACTCGAAGTGGCCGAAGCGGATATGGCTGGGCGACAGGCGCAGCAGCATGGCGGCGGTTTCCTTGCGCTCGCGCCACACCGGCGTCGCCGAGGCCACCACACACAGCGCGCGTGTAGTGGGAACACCGAGGGCCGCCAGGTATTCGCTGGCCAGGAATTCGCGGATGGAACTGCGCAGCACCGCGCGGCCATCGCCCATGCGTGAGTAGGGCGTCGAGCCGGCGCCTTTCAGGTGCAGGTCCCAGTGCTCACCGGCCTCGTTGACCACTTCGCCCAGCAGCAGCCCGCGACCATCACCCAGGCGCGGGTTGTAGACGCCGAACTGGTGCCCGGAATAGACCATCGCCCTGGGTTCGGCGTCGCGCCACAGCGCATTGCCGGAGAATAGCCGGACGAATTCCGGCCGCTGCGCTTCGGCCGGGTCCAGATCGAGCAGCGCCAGGGCCGCCTCACTGGCGATGGCCAGGCGTGGCTCGGCGATGGGCTCGGGCTGCACGGCGGTGGAGAAGTCATCGCCCAGCCGCGCGAAACGGTTGTCGAAGTGCAACTGGTCCAGGCGTTTCATGGGCAACCTCAGGGTTTGGCCGGCGGTGGGATCGGCTGCTCGGTGGCCGCGCCAGCGGCGCCCAGCACGGCCGTTTGGCCGATCTGCGCTTCCTGCCCCTCCAGGTTCTTCACGAACACGTCGACCTGTCGGAAGGCGATCTCGATGCCGTGCTCGCGGAACAGCTGCTCGATGCGCCGGTTGATCTCGTCGGTGGCTCGGCCCCGGTCGCCCAGTTCGCGCACATGGATGATCAGGTCGTGGTCCAGCGTGCTTTCGCCGAAGGTCTGGAACAGCACCAGCGGCTCGGGGTCACGCATGACCCGCACGTTCTCGTGGGCTGCCTGATAAAGCAGGCGACGCACCAGCTCCAGGTCCGAGCCATAGCCGACACCGACCTTCAGCACCAGGCGGGTGACGGTGTCGCTCAGCGTCCAGTTGATCAGCTGGTCGGTGATGAAGGTCTTGTTGGGCACCACCACCACCTTGCGGTCGGCGTCGACGATGTGGGTGGCGCGGATGCGGATGCGGTTCACCGAGCCGGTGACGTTGCCGATGGTCACCAGGTCGCCGATGCGCACCGGGCGCTCGAACAGGATGATCAGGCCGGAGATGAAGTTGGCGATGATCTCCTGCATGCCGAAGCCGATGCCCACCGACAGCGCCG
The DNA here is from genome assembly GCF_000806415.1 of Pseudomonas flexibilis. Lineage (NCBI taxonomy): Bacteria > Pseudomonadati > Pseudomonadota > Gammaproteobacteria > Pseudomonadales > Pseudomonadaceae > Pseudomonas > Pseudomonas flexibilis. Next base: position 293,197 of record NZ_JTAK01000004.1, on the reverse strand, counting down.
CCACCAGCCACTGCAGCTTGTCCCAGCTGACTCCCAGGGTGGACAGCGTGGTGACGATGCCGACGCCCATGATCAGGTAGGACAGCAGCGTGGTGGTGGCATAGGCGCTGCCCTGCCCCAGGCGCATGCGCGACAGCACCAGCACTTCCAGCAGGCCCGGCAGGTTACGCGCCAGCACCAGGGTCAGGCCGACGATCAGCAGCGAGCCCAGCAGGTCGAGCAGGCTGATCGGCCGCAGGCTGGCGGTGGCGCCGCTGCCCTGGGTGAATTCGTAGAGGGTGACGGTATCCAGGTAGCTGAACACCGTCAGCAGGTCGGCCCAGACCCACCAGAGCACCGCCAGCAGGCCGGCGAACAGGCCCAGGCGGATCAGCCGCAGGGATTGCTGGTTGACCTGCTCGATGGCCAGCCCGGGCTCCTCGACGGGCGCCGCCACGCCGTCGACGCCCTCCGGCGTCTGCGCCTCAGTTTCGCGGCGGGCCTGCGCGCGCTGCCAGGCCAGGCGCCGGGCCGCCACCGCCAGGCCACGCGCCAGCAGGGCTTCCAGCAGCACCCAGAGCAGCAGGGCATAGAGGGTATCGATCAGCCGGCCGCTCAGTTTGAGCGCCGTGTAGTAGTAGCCGGCGAAGATCGCCGCCATCAGCAGCAAGGGCAGCAGGGCGACCAGCGCGCCGAGCAGCCGGCGCAGCGGCGGCGCCTCGCGACTCTGCGGGCCCTGGAACATCAGGCGGGCCAGCAGCCAGGTCAGCAGGGCGAAACCGACCAGCAGCAGGGTCACGCCCAGCACGTCCTGGTCGAGCACGCCCGGCTGGTTCTCGGCGAACGCCACCACGCCGACCAGGATCAGCAGCACGATGCCCAGCCAGCGCATCTGACGATGCAGGAACGTCACCTGGGCGCGGCTCCAGCCGAAATGTCGCTCGGCCACCCCGCCCGGCGCGAGTATCTGGTGCGCGGTGTACAGCACCAGCCAGGCGCCGGCCATGGCGTACAGCGCGGCCCCCAGGTGAGCGTTCTGGCCGCGCGCATCGATCTGCAGGGCATAGCCGCCCAACGCCAGCATTAGACTGACGGGCAGGGCCTGCAGCAGGTTGAACAGGATGGCCAGCGGCGTGTGGCTCTGGCTGTCGCGCTGCACGTGGCCGATGTCCTCATGCAGGGCGTGCAGTTTGCGTCGCCACAGCCGGCGCTGGGTGATCAACAGGGCGCTGAGCAGCAGCGGCAGGAACACCCAGGGGCGGCTCAGCAGTCCGTTGGCCAGCTCGCCGAGGACGCCCTGCCAGTCCAGGCGCGCGGTCTGCTCGACCAGCCGGCCCGGCAGGCGCTTCCACCAGTCCAGCTTCAGCGGTGGGTGGCTGGGAATCCAGAACAGCTGTTCTTCCAGGGTATTGCTCAGTCGGCTGGCCAGGTCGCGCAGCTGGCGCTGGTTGAGCTGCAGGCTCACCGCTTCGCCAAGCAAAGCGTTGAGTTCCCGCGCCAGGCGGTCGGCCAGGTCGATCCGGCTGTTCATCAGCTCCAGCAGAGCATCGCGCAGCCGATCATTGGCGGGTTCGCCGCTGTCGGCGAGCAGGCGGTCGACGAAGTTACGCGGGTTGGACAGTTGCTCGCGATTCTGGTTGAGCTCGAACTGGTAGAGGCGGATGTCGGCGATCTCGTTCGCCAGCTTGCCATCCACCTCCACCTGCGGCAGGCGGCGCTTCTGTTCCATGAGGATCTGCGCCAGCAGCAGACTGCCCTTGAGCGCCTCGATCTGCTCGCCGAGCACCTGTTCGCTCTGCGTCAGGCTTTCCAGGCGCTGGCGGGTGCGCAGGTTGGCCTGGGTCACCTCGTTGAGGCGGTCGGTAATGCGCAGCAGGTGATCGGTCAATTGCAGATTGCGCGCGGTTTCCTGGGCGATCAGGCGATCCGGGCTGGCGCTGTGGGCTTCCCGGGTCGCCTGCTCGCGGGCCTGCTCGGACTGCGCCAGGCGCTTGGTGTTGATCAGTTCCTGCAGGGCGAGGATCTCCTGCTCCAGGCGCTCGATGCGCGTGGTGAGCAGCTCGCGGCGACGGCTGCCCAGGTCCAGCAGGGTGTCGTTGCCGGCCAGGGCGCGGCGGCTGAATTCATTGCTGAGGGTCAGGGTGGCCAGCTCGGCCGTCAGCAGGTCGCGCTGTTCGGCGCTGAGCGCCTGGCCGTCCAGGCGGTCGTCCTTGAGGGCTGCCTGCAGTTTCTGCATGCGCGCCTGGTTGCCGCTGATCTCGGTCTGTGCCCGCTCTGGACGTGTCTGCGCATTGATGACCAGGCTGTTGGCGGCGGTCAACTCCTGTTGCCACTCGGTCAGCTGCTGGTTGCGCGCGTCGAGGATGATCTCCAGCTCGACGATCTGGGCGCCGGCCTGCTCCCGCGCCGGATCGCTCTGTGGCCGGGCCTGCAGTTCCTCATAGGCGCGGCGGGCCTCGCTGATCTGCTCGGGCGCGTCGGCCAGCTCCCGTTCCAGGGCGCTGATCCGCTCGCGCAACTCGTCCTGGCGGGCCAGCTGCGCGAGCGTCTGTTCAAGGGTCTGCTGCACCTGCAACTGCTCGCTCTCCGGCAGTTTGCGATCCGGCAGGGCCGCCAGGGCAGCCTCGACGGACTCCCGGCTGGGCGGTTCGGCAGCATGCAGGGGAAGGCAGACGAGTAGCAGGAGGAACAGCGAACGAATCAGGGGCATGGGCTGGTCGGTGAACGGCGGGCCGGCGCGCAATGCGCGCCGGCCTCTGGCTAGAAGGACGGCCCCGGCGGCAGGGATTTGCTGCCCTCGGGGAATTTCAGGCCGATCTTGCGGATGCGCGGACCGTCCATCTTGGCGACGGTCCAGGTCAGGCCGTTCCATTCGACCTGATCGCCTACCACGGGTTCGCTGCCCAGGCGCCGGGCGATGAACTGTCCGAGCGGCATGTCGCCGGCCTCTTCACCCAGGTTCAGCCCGTACACGGCAGCGATCGCGCCCAGCTCGGCCGAGCCTTCGAGGATGAAGTCGCCGAAGAAGTGCAGGTCTTGGCCGCGCTTGGGCGGTTGGCTGAACAGATTGCCGAGGGTGGGCAGGTCTTCTTCCTGGCCGATCACGCAGAGGATGTCACCCACCTGCAGGGTGGTGCTGCCGCTGGGGTGCAGCAACTGCTGGCCACGGAACAGCGCCGCGATGCGGGTGCCGGCAGGCATGTTCAGCGCGCGCAGCGGCGCGCCGATGTACCACTTCTTCTCGCCCAGGCGATAGACGAACAGTTCCCAGGGGCTGGTGGGGTGTACTTCCAGGCCGGTACGGGAAATCGGCGACGGCGACGGCGGCACTTCCACCCGCGCCTTGCGGGCCGCCCACGGCAGGGTGCTGCCCTGCAGCAGCAACGACACCAGCACGATGAAGAAGGCCACGTTGAAGAACAGCTGGGCATTTTCCAGCCCGGCCATCAGCGGGAACACCGCGAGAATGACCGGGACCGCGCCGCGCAGGCCGATCCAGGAGATGAAGCTGCGCTCACGCAGGTTGAAGCCCTTGAACGGCAGCAGGCCGATGAACACCGACAGCGGGCGGGCGAAGAAGATCATCCACAGCGACAGCGCCAGGGCCGGTACGGCGATGGGCAGCAGCTCGCTGGGCGTCAGCAGCAGGCCGAGCACCAGGAACATGCCGATCTGGCTTAGCCAGGCCAGGCCGTCGAACATGTGCAGGATGCCGTGGCGGTTGCGGATCGGCCGGTTGCCCAGCAGCAGGCCGCAGACGTACACGGCGAGGATGCCGCTGCCACCGATGGCGCTGGCGATGGCGTAGATCATGATGCCGCCGCTCACCGCCAGCAGCGGGTACAGGCCGCTGGCGATCTCGATGCGGTTGATCAGCTGCAGCAGCAGCCAGCCGCCGGCCAGGCCCAGCACGATGCCCAGGCCGAACTGCTGGATCAGGCTGACCAGGAAGCCGAGGCCGAAATCGGCTTCACCGGTGGCGATCATGGCGATCAGCGACACGGTGAGGAACATCGCCATCGGGTCGTTGCTGCCCGATTCGATTTCCAGGGTGGAGCCGACCCGCTCGTTCAGCCCCTTGCCGTTGAGCAGGTTGAACACCACCGCGGCGTCGGTGGAGCCGACGATGGCGCCGATCAGCAGGCCTTCCAGCAGGGTCAGGTTGAACAGCCAGGCGGCGGCGATGCCGGTCAGGCCGGCGGTGATCATCACCCCGACGGTGGCCAGCGACATGGCTGGCCACAACGCCACGCGGAAGGTGGCGGCGCGGGTGCGGATGCCGCCGTCCAGCAGGATCACCGCCAGCGCCAGGTTGCTGACCAGGTACGCCAGTGAGTAATCGTTGAAGACGATGCCGCCGATGCCGTCGACGCCGGCCAGCATGCCCACGGCCAGGAAGATGACCAGCACCGGGATGCCGATGCGGGTGGAGAACGAGCTCACCAGGATGCTGCTGGCCACCAGAAGCGCGCCAATGAAGAACAGGCCGTTGATGCTGCTGGCGTCCAAAGGCGTCGCTCCTTCTCGTCTGACTGTGTCGGGTTTCGAAGAGCGACGCTATGTCAATAAGCCCTCGAATATCAAGCGCTTAATGCAATTTGAGGGCCATGACGAAAATGCGCCTCAGCGGTCGAGTCCGCCCGCCAGCCGCTGTGTCAGTTCGGCCGCCGGCAACCCCTGCGTGTTGCCGACATGCTGACCGGCCCACAGCGGCGAACAGGCGTCGGATCCCTGGCGCTCCGCCGCGGCGCGCAGCGGGCCGATCGCATTGCCGGCCAGCGGGAACGGGGCAATGCCCTCGGGGCGCGGGCCCAGGGCCTGGATGAGACGGTTGACGATGCCGCGCGCCGGCCGGCCGCTGAACAGCGTGGTCAGCTCGGTGTAACGGGCCGCCGGACTGCCCAAGGCGGCCCGGTGCAGGGCGGTGGTACCGGCTTCCGGGGAGGACAGGTAGGCAGTACCCACCTGCACCCCGGCGGCACCCAGGGCCAGGGCGGCGCGCACGCCGCGCGCATCGGCGATGCCGCCGGCGGCGATCACCGGCACGTCCAGGGCATCCACCAGTTGCGGCACCAGCGCGAAGATGCCGAGCTGACGACCCAGGTCCGCGGACAGGAAGTGGCCGCGATGGCCACCGGCTTCCAGGCCCTGGGCGATCACCGCGTCGACGCCGTGCGCCTGCAGCCACAGGCCTTCTTCCACCGTGGTGGCGCTCGACAGGATGCGCGCCCCGCTGGCCTTGACGCGATCGAGCAACTCGGGCGCCGGCAGGCCGAAGTGGAAGCTGACCACCGCCGGCCGATGGCGCTCGACGATGTCGGCCATCGCCGCGCTGAACGGCTGGCGTCCCGGGCCGTCGGGAATGCTCGCCGGATCGACGCCGAACTCGGCGTAGAAGGGCGCCAGCAGCGTGCGCCAGTGCTGCTCGCGCGCAGCGTCCGGGGCCGGTGGCGTGTGGGCGAAGAAGTTCACGTTATAGGGCTGATCGGTGAGCGCCCGGAGCTTGCCCAGCTCGGCATCCAGCGCCTCGGGGGCGAGCAGCGCCGCCGGCAGCGCGCCGAGGCCGCCGGCCTGGCAGACGGCGGCGGCCAGGCGGTGGTCCTGGGAGCCGGCCATGGGGGCCTGGAGGATCGGCAGTCGGCAGCCGAGCAGGGAAGTCAGGGCGTTCATCGTTGCAAAGCTCCTTGCGAGCGAAGGGTGGAAGGACCCGGCACCGCCCACATCCAGCCCAGCGACCAGATGAAGGCGCCCAGGCCCAGGGCAAAACTCTGCACCAGGGTGCCGCCGGCCTGCAGCCACAGCTCGGCCAGCCACGGGCCAGAGAGCTGCGCGCCGCCGTACAGGGCAATCAGCGCGGCCGACAGGCGCGGTCCCTGATGGGGCTGCAGGCTGCGCGCCAGGCGCTGGGTGAGCAGCACACTGCCGATGAAACCGCCGCCCACCAGCGCCGCGCAGAGCAGCACGCCGGTGGCGTTCGGCAGCAGCAGCGGCGCCGCGCAGCCGATGCCCTGCAGCACGTAGGTGCCGAACAGCGCGCCGCGATCGCCCAGGTGCGCGCCCAGGTAGTTCCAGGTCGGCACGGAGAGCAGGCAGGCGAAGGCGGTCCACAGCCAGACCTGGCCGATCAGCGGATCGCCCACCGGCAGCAACTGGTTGGCCAGCGTGGGCAAAAAGGTCATCGGCAGGATGTAGCCCAGCCCGGCGCCGGCGTAGGCCATGAACAGCGGCGTGCTGGCGCGGTCGAATAGCCGCCTCGACGGCGGGGTGGCATCGCCGCGCGGCGCGGCCGGCGGGATGTGCAGGCGCAGCAGCAACAGGCAGCTGAGCAGCGCCAGCGGCACCGCCAGTGCGGCCATCGGCCACCAGCGCGCCGCACCGCGCAGCCAGTCGGCGGGCGCCTCGGCCAGCCAACTGGTGAGCAGCAGGCCGGCGGCGAAACCCAGGTACACCAGCCCGCTCAGGGTAGCGCGGCCACGTTGCGCCAGCCATTCCAGCACCAGCGCCGGGGCGAGCACGAACACCAGGCCGTTGCTGATGCCGTTGGCCAGGCGCAGCAGCAGCAGGCCGAACACGTCCTCGCAGGCGCCCTGCGCCAGGGTGATGGCGGCGTTGCCGAGCAACGCCAGCGGCAGCGCGATGCGCAGGCGCTGCGGCGCGGCCAGCAGCAGGGCGAGCAGGGCGCCGAGCAGGTAACCGATGTAGTTCCAGGTGGCGAGCCGTGCGCCCTGTTCGAGGCTCAGCAGGCCGTCGGCAAGCAGGTGGGGCAGCAGCGGGGTATAGGCGAAACGACCCAGGGCGTGGACAACGACCAGGGCGGCGCTGCCGGCGAACAGGGCAAGGAAAATCTGGCGGGGAGAAGCGGCTGGCATGTTCTTGTACGTCCTTGGGCAACCACGGTCGTCACCATAGCGGTTGCCCGGTGCGGATCGTTAGTGAAAAATCCTGAGCCTCGCTTTCACTCCGGATGAAACCCCTTGGCTACCTGGGAACGCCTCAACCCCTACCTGCTGCGGCACTTTCTGGCCATCAGTCGCGCCGGCTCGCTGAGCGGCGCGGCGAAAAGCCTGCACTGCGTGCCGTCCAACGTTTCGGCCCGGCTGCGCCAGCTGGAAGAGCAATTGGGCGTCAGCCTGTTTCGCCGCCAGGCCCAGCGCCTGAGCCTGACCCCCGCCGGCGAGCGCCTGCTGCCTCACGCCGAGCAGCTGGAGCAGCTGTGCCGGCAGGTGTGGAGCTGCGTGCACGAGGACCCCTGGAGCGGCGAGCTGCGACTGGGTTCCATGGAGACCACCGCCGCCGTGCGCCTGCCGGAAGTGCTGGCCGCCTTCCACCGCGAGGCGCCGCGGGTCAGCCTCAGCCTGCTGACCGGGGCCAGCCGCCAGTTGATCGACGAAGTGCTGGCCGGGCGCCTGGATGCCGCGCTGATCGGCGGGCCCTACAGCCATCCGCAGCTGGTGGGCGAAGAGGTCTGGCGCGAGGAACTGGTGCTCGTGCTGCCAGCGCGCGCGCAGCTGGACATGCTGGCGCAGTCGCCGGTGACCCTGCTCGGCTTTCCCAGCGGCTGCCACTATCGCGAGCGGCTGGAGCGCTGGAGCGAGCGGCAGTCGCTGCAGATCGCCGCGCGGCAGAGCTACGGCTCGATCGACGCGATCCTCGGCGGCATCGCCGCCGGCATGGGCATCGGCCTGCTGCCGCGCAGCCTGTTGCAGAGCCATGCGCGCGGCCAACTGGTGGCCTGGCAGCCGATCGATGCGGAACTGGCGGCGGCGCCGACCCTGCTGGTGCGCCGCCGTGACGCTGCTCCCCATCCGGCCCTGGAGAGGCTGCGCGAGCTGCTGCACGGGCGCTAGGCCTGCACGGACCCGTAGGAGCGAATTCATTCGCGAGCTTTTGGCGGCGGCCGCACCTGGCCGGCCGCACCTAGCCGGCCGCCACAATAAGCTCGCGGACAAGTCCGCTCCCGCCAAAGCGGCTGCGGTTCCGTCCCTAGGCGCTGCCCACCTTGAACTGGCCGACCAGCCGCGTCAGGTGTTCCATCTGGTCGCGGATCTCGCTGGCCGCGCCCACCGTCTGCCGGGCGGCGCGGGTGCTCTGCTCGGCCACCTCGGCGATGGTGTCGATGTTGCGCTGCATGTCCGTGGTGACGCTGGCCTGCTCCTCGGCGGCGGTGGCGATCTGCCGGGTCATGTGGCTGATGGTGCTGACCGCCGCCGCGATGCGCTCCAGCGCGGCATTGGCTTCGCGGGTGCGCTCGACGCTCTGCCCGGCCTCGCGGTGACTGACCGCCATGCCGCCGACCGCCTGGCGGGCCTGTTCCTGCAGGTGCAGGACCATCGTGCGGATCTCCCCGGTGGAGGCGCTGGCCCGCTGCGCCAGGTCGCGCACCTCGCCGGCCACCACGGCGAAGCCCCGGCCCTGCTCGCCGGCCCTGGCTGCCTCGATGGCCGCGTTGAGCGCCAGCAGGTTGGTCTGCTCGGCGATCTCGTTGATCACGTCCAGTACCCGGCCGATGTCGTCGCTGTCGTGCTGCAGCGTGCGGATCACCTCGGCGGCTGCGCCGATCTCGGCGGCCAGCAACTGGATGCCTTCGGCGGTCTGGATCACCACCGCGCGGCCGCTGTCCGCCTCGCTGTGCCCGTCGCGGGCGGCCTGCGCGGTCTCGGCAGTGTTGATGGCGACCTCCTGGACCACGGCAACGATCTGCGTCATGGCGGTGGCCAGCTGGGTGAGCGATTCGCGCTGCTGGCTGACGCCCCGTTCGGCCTGCGTGGCGGCGGCGGCGACCTGGTGGGCGCCGTGGCTGACGTCCTGGGTAGCGTCGCGCACGGCGCGGATCAGCTCGCTGAAGCGTGCCAGCATGGCGTTGTAGGCCCGCCCCAGCAGCGCCAGCTCGTCGCGGCCGCGCTCGTCCAGCTGCACGCTGAGATCGTTGCTGCGCTCGGCCTGCTGGATCAGGCTCACCGCCTGGTGCAGGCGCAGGCCGACCATGCGCACCAGCAGGTGCAGCACCAGGGTGAGGATCACCACGCCGGCCAGCAGCACCAGGGAAAACCACAGGTTGTAACGGGTCTCGGCGGCGGCCGCGTCGGTGTCCGCCGCTGCGCTGCGGCTGATGGCCTGGCCCAGGGCGAGCAGGCTGTCGATGCCGGCGGTCGACACCGTCAGCCATTGCTGGTCGTCGAGCTCGTAGGCGCCGCTGGCGGCGCCGGCGTACACCCGCTCGCGCGCGGCGCCGAAGCGCTCGACGAACTCCGCCTGCACCCGCGCCCAGGCGCCGTCGATGCCGCTGTCGGCGCCCTGGCGCAGCAGGGGCAGGCCGACGTCGCGCAGGTAGGCCAGCTGGCGCTCGACGATGCTGCGAAAGCCGAGCAGTTCCTGACGGGTCGCCTCCGGCAGCGGCCGAGCGCTGGCGATCGCCATGGCCAGCTGGGCGCGCTCGCGGCCGGCGTATTCGGAGGCGAGCCAGACCGCCTGCTTGAGTTGTGTGTTCTTGAACGCGGCACTCTGCAGCGCGCTGTTCGGCAGGAACGGCGTATCGCGCAGCCGCGCCGCGCTGTCGATCAGCGCGGTGGCTGTCGCCACCCACTCGGACGCCGGAATGGCCAACTGGCCCGGTGCGCTGTCATCGATCCGCCGGCGGGCCTCGCGCAGCGCGATCCAGGCGGCGTGCACCTGGTCCAGGCTGGCGCGCAGCGAGTCGTCCGCCAGCTCCTCTCCGAGCGCGAGGGCCCGGGTCAGGGCCGCATCACCCTGGGCGCGCAGGTTCGGCAGGCGCCCGGCCAGTGCCGGATCGCCGTCGCCCTCGGCCAGGCGGCTGAGCAGTGCCGCGCCCAGGCCGCGTTCGCGGGCCTGCTCGGCGGCAGCCGCCAGCAACTGGTCGGCCATGCGGTTGGCCGTGCCATACCGGGCGGCCAGATGCGCGGCCGGCTGGTTGACGAAGGCCAGTTGCCAGAGGATGACGAGGATCAGCAACACGGCGATCAGCATGACCGGCGCGGTCAGGGTGAGGCGCAGCGGCAGGAAGCGCAGCAGGGTCAGCATCGGGATCGTCTCCATTCTTCTTGTTGTCATGCGCGGCGGTGGCGGACCGTTCGGATGCGCCGGGCCTGGCAGCGGCCTGTTAAACTGCGCCACCCCAGGAGTCCCGACCCATGAACTACCGTCACGCCTTTCACGCCGGCAACCATGCCGATGTGTTCAAACATGTCACCCTGGCGCGGCTGATCGCCTTGATCACGCGCAAGGACACGCCCTTCGCCTACCTGGACAGCCACGCCGGGGTCGGGCTCTATGACCTGCGTGGCGACCAGGCCAGCCGTACCGGCGAATGGCTGGAGGGCATCGGCCGCGTGTGGCAGGCCCAGAGCGTGCCGGCCCTGCTGGATGACTACCTGGGCGTGCTGCGGGCCATGAACCCTGACGGCGAGCTGCGCCATTACCCCGGTTCGCCTGAGCTGGCCCGGGTGCTCAGCCGCGAGCAGGACCGCCTGCACCTCAACGAGAAGCACCCGGCGGACGGTGAGCTGCTCAAGGACAACATGCGCGGCGACCGTCGCGTCGCCGTGCACCGTGGCGAAGGCTGGTTCGTGCCGCGCGCGTTGTTGCCGACCCACGAGAAGCGCGTGCTGCTGCTGATCGACCCGCCATTCGAACAACCGGACGAGCTGGAGCGTTGCGTGCAGGCCCTCGACGAGGCCCACGGCCGCATGCGTCAGGCCATCGTGGCCATCTGGTACCCGATCAAGGACCGCCGCCAGCTCAAGCGCTTCTACCAGCGCCTGGAGAAGAGTGGGGCGCCCAAGCTGCTGCGTGCCGAGCTGTACGTGCACAACCCGGACGACGCCGAGCGTCTCACCGGCTCGGGGCTGGTGATCAGCAACGCGCCCTGGGGCCTGGAGGAGGAACTGCGCGAACTGCTGCCCTGGCTGGCCCAGACCCTGGGGCAGAGCCAGGGCGGGTGGACCCTGGACTGGCTGATTGCCGAGCGTTGATTGTCATGAGCAGTGATTACACGATTTATCGGAGCCTGGTGGCCGCGATGATGAAGGGCGAGGAAACCCTGCCCAGCCTCCCGCAGCTCACCCTGCAGATTCGTTCGGCGCTGTCGCGCCCGGAAACCACCCAGGCCGAACTGGAGCGGCTGATCAGCCGCGATCCCGGCCTGGCGGCGCTGCTCATCAAACATGCCAGTGGCGCCCTGTACCGCCGCGCCAAGCCGACCCAGAGCCTGCGCGAGGCGATCAGCCTGCTGGGCTTGCGCCAGGTGGGCAGCATCACCATGGCCCACAGCCTCAAGAGCCTGGCGGTGCTGCACAACCCGACCTACAAGCTGCTGTACATGGATGCCTGGCGCTACCTGGTGCTCAAGGCCAGCACCAGCGCGGTGCTGGCCCGCGAGCTGGGTGGGGTGGTGCCCGAACAGGCGCTGCTGGCCAGCCTGCTCAGCGACGTGGGCAACCTGGTGCTGCTTTCCGCCTTCATGGACACCCGCGAGCCGGTGAGCCTGGAGCATTACCGCCGGCTGTGCCACGAGTTCGGCCGCTCGCTGGGCCTGCTGCTGCTCAAGCGCTGGGGCGTGGAGCCGGAGTACATCGCCGTGCTGGAACAGGCCGGCGACTGGCAACGCGACAGCGGAGCACGCCTGCAGGTGATCGACGTGGTGAACCTGGCGCTGTACCACGCCAGGCTGCAGCGCGAGCCGAACAGCGGGCTGCCGTCGCTCACCGAGCTGTCCGCCTGGCGCAAGCTTGCCGAGCCGGACAACCGGCTGGACGAGCAGGGCCGCCTGGCGCTGATCGCCGAGCACCGGGAACAGGTGCAGAGCCTGGCGCGCAGCTTCGGCGGCTGATTACGGCAGGCACACCCCGGTGCCGCGCAGCCCGCAGTACCCGTGGGGATAGCGATCCAGATACTGCTGGTGTTCCGGTTCGGCGTAGTAGAACGGCGGCGCTGCGACGATCTCGCTGCTGACCGGCCCGAATCCGGCGCGGGCCAGGGCGCGGGCGAAGGCGTCGCCGCTGGCCCGGGCGGCGTCCAGTTGCTCGTCGCCGTGGCAGTGGATCACCGAGCGGTACTGGGTGCCGATGTCGTTGCCCTGGCGCATGCCCTGGGTCGGATCGTGGGATTCCCAGAACACCCGCAAGAGGGTGTCGTAGTCGACCTGTTGCGGATCGAACACCACCAGCACCACCTCGGCATGACCGGTCAGGCCACTGCACACTTCCTCGTAGGTGGGGTTGGGCGTCAGGCCGCCGGCATAGCCCACGGCGGTGGTCCAGACGCCGGGTAGCTGCCAGAAGCGCCGCTCGGCGCCCCAGAAGCAGCCCATGCCGAACACGGCCTGCTGCAGGCCAGCCGGAAACGGACCGCGCAGAGGATGGCCCAGCACCCGGTGGCGTTCCGGCACCGGCATAGGCGTGGAGCGACCGGGCAGGGCCTGATCGGGCGTGGGCATGGAGAGGGAGTGGGCAGGCATGGCGCGGTACCTCATGAGCTCTGTAATGGACAGCCTAAGCCGGCTGGCGCGGAGAGTGAACCCGGCACCTGTCCCGTAAGGCGGTCAAGGCATCGCCTTGGCCGCCGTGGAGGCGCGGCGTTGCCCACCCTGCGCCAACGGGTGCCGCCGATCAGTGCTTGTCGAGTCGCTGGTCCAGCCCGTCGAGCAAACGCTCCAGCGCCCCCTGGTTGGTCCGCAGCACGCCGAGGCCGCCTTCGCGCATGGTTTGGGCCTTTTCAGGCTGCTCGAGCAGCGTGCTGACTTCCAGGGCCAGGCCGGCGGCATCCGCCACCTCGCCTAGCGCACCGGCGGCGCGCAGCTGCTGGGAGATTTCCAGGAAGTTGAACAGGTGCGGGCCGCTCAGCACCGGCTTGCCGAGGGCGGCCGGCTCCAGCAGGTTGTGGCCGCCATTGGCCACCAGGCTGCCGCCGACGAAGGTCACGTCGGCCAGCGCATAGAGGAACAGCAGCTCACCCATGGTGTCCCCGAGCAGCACGCTGTGCTCGGCGGTCACCGGCTCGTTGCCCGAACGCCGGCAGGTGGCAAAACCTTGCTGGCGGCACAGCGCGAAGACATCCGCAAAGCGTTCCGGATGACGCGGCACCAGGATGAGCAGGGCGTCGGGATGACGTTCCAGCAGCTTGCGGTGGGCCGCCAGGATCACCTCGTCCTCGCCGCCGTGGGTGCTGGCGGCGATCCACACCGGGCGTTGGCCGGCGCCCCACTGGGCGCGTTGCGCGGCAGCGCGTTCCACCAGCGCCGGATCGATGCGCAAATCGAACTTGATCGAACCGGTGACACTCACCCGCTCCGCGCGGGCGCCCAACTGGCGGAAGCGTTCGGCCTCCGCCTCGGTCTGCACGGCCAGCCAGTCCAGCTCGGCGAGCATCGGCGCGGTCAGCTTCCTGAAGCGTGCATAGCCGCGCGCCGAGCGCTCCGACAGCCGCGCGTTGGCGAGCACCACCGGAATGCCGCGCCGGGCGCACTGGTGGATATGGTTGGGCCACAGCTCGGTTTCCATCACCACCGCCAGCCTGGGCTGCAGGCGATTCAGGAAGCGCGCGGCCGCCCAGGGCAGGTCGTAGGGCAGATAGCAGTGCTGCACCTGGTCGCCAAACAGGGCGCGGATGCGCTCCGAGCCGGTTGGCGTCATGCAGGTCACGGTGATCGGCAGGTCGGGATGGCGGGCCATCAGTGCGCGGATCATCGGCGCGGCGGCGATGCTTTCGCCGACGGAAACGGCATGCACCCAGATACCGCCGGGCCGGAAGGCCGGCAGGCCGAGGGCGAAGCGCTCGCCGGTGCGCCGGGCATAGGCCGGGGCCTTGCGGGCGCGCACCAGCAGACGAATGCCCACCAGCGGCAGGCCCAGGTGAAGCAGCAGGGTGTAGATGAGTCGGTTCATGGGCGCGCAGCTTAACAAAGCCTGTCGCCGGGGCGTGAGCGCGGCGCGCCGGTTCGCCGGTTGCGCCGGCGGAAGCCGGCACGGTTTATACTGCCGGCCCCGTTTCAACCACGAGCCCGTGTCCATGACCCAAGCGCTGAGTACCGATGTCCTGATCGTGGGTGGCGGCATCGCCGGCCTGTGGCTGAATGCCCGGCTGCGCCGCGCCGGCTACGCCACCCTGCTGGTGGAAGCCGACCGGCTGGGCGGCGGGCAGAGCGTCAAGTCGCAGGGCATCATCCATGGCGGCACCAAGTACGCCCTGCACGGGGCGTTGACCGGCTCCTCCGAGGCCATCGCCGACATGCCGGCGCGCTGGCGCAAGGCGCTGCTCGGCGAGGGCGAGCTGGACCTTTCTGGTGTGCGTCTGCTCTCCGACGCCCATTACCTGTGGTCGCCCGGCAGCCTGGCCGGCAACCTGACCAGCTTCTTCGCCAGCAAGGCCATGCGCGGGCGCGTGGATGCGGTGAAGGGCGAGCAGCTGCCACCGGCGCTGCAGCATCCGAAGTTCAAGGGCAAGGTCTACCGGCTGGCCGAGCTGGTGCTCGACGTGCCCAGCCTGATCGCCCGCCTGGCCGAACTGGCCGGCGACGGCCTGCTGGCCGCCGAGACCATCGAGCCCCTGCGGGAAAACGGCGAGCTGGTCGGCCTGCGGATCGACGGTCGCGAGGTGCGTGCCCAGCGCATCGTGCTCAGCGCCGGCGAAGGCAACGCCGCGCTGCTCGCCGCGCTCGGCCTGGAGCAGCCGAAGCAGCAGCTGCGCCCGCTGCACATGGTGCTGGTCAAGGGCCCGAACCTGAAGCCGATCTACGCCCACTGCCTGGGCGGCGGACCCAAGCCGCGCGTCACCATCACCACGCACCCCGCCGCCGACGGCCAGTGGGTCTGGTACCTGGGCGGCGACCTGGCCGAGGCCGACGGCGTGGCCCGCGACGAGGCCGCGCAGATTGCTGCGGCGCGCAAGGAAATCGCCGACCTGCTGCCCTGGGTGGACCAGAGCGCGCTGCGCTGGGCCACCTTGCGTGTGTCGCGCGCCGAGCCGGCGCAATCCGGGCTGGTGCGCCCGGACAACGCCTTCCTGGCCGAGCAGGGCCGCCTGCTGGTTGGCTGGCCGACCAAGCTGGCCCTGGCGCCGGATCTGGCCGACCGGGTATTTGCCAGCCTGGAACGCGACGGCATTCGTCCGTCGGCGCAGCCCACCGTGTCGGCGCTGCCGCGTCCGGCGGTGGCCCGTCCGGTGTGGGAGGAACTGCTGCCATGACCGACCTCAAGCAGCTGCATGACCTGCATCGCCCGCTGGGCAGCACCGGCCTCCTGGTTTCGCCGCTGGGGCTGGGTACCGTAAAGCTGGGCCGCGACCAGGGCGTGAAATACCCCAGCGGTTTTCGCATTCCCGACGACGCCGAGGCGCGGCAACTGCTGGCCCTGGCCCGCGAGCTGGGCATCAACCTGATCGACACCGCGCCGGCCTACGGCACCAGCGAGCAACGCCTCGGACCGCTGCTGCGCGGCCAGCGCGACCAGTGGGTGATCGTCAGCAAGGTGGGCGAGGAGTTCGAGAACGGCCAGTCGCGCTTTGATTTCTCGCCGGCGCATACGCGCCTGTCGGTGGAGCGCAGCCTCCGGCGCCTGGAAACCGAGCATATCGATCTGGTGCTGGTGCATTCGGACGGCAACGACGTGGCCATCCTGCGCGACAGCGGGGTCTACGAGACGCTGGCCGAGCTCAAGCACGAGGGCAAGATCGGCGCCTTCGGCCTCTCCGGCAAGACCGTGGAAGGCGGGCTGCTGGGGCTGGAGCGTGGCGATTGCGCGATGGTCACCTACAACCTCAACGAGCAGGCCGAAAAACCGGTGCTGGACTACGCTGCCAGTCACGCCAAGGGCATCCTCATCAAGAAGGCCCTGGCCAGCGGCCATGTCTGCCTGGCGCCGGGGACGGATCCCGTGCGTGCCAGCTTCGAACTGCTGTTCGGCCACCCTGGGGTGTGCAGCGCCATTGTCGGCACCATCAACCCGCTGCACCTGGCCCACAACGTCGCGACGGCTGCCGCCGTCATCCGTTCCATCCGCTAAGGCCGCGACCGCGGCCGCTTCCCCGCAAGGAGGCACCATGCCGCGAACCCTGCTCAGCAAACTTCCCGGTGACTTCAAGACCCTGCCGCTGCGGGTCGACGCCAGCCGCGAGGGGTTGCGTTACCAGAGCCTCGGCCTGCCGCTCAATTTCAGCCAGATGCTGGCCCGCCGGCGGCCGGTGGCCATCGACGATCCGCACTGTTTCAGCGTCGAACTGGCCAATCTTGGTGTTTCGGTACGCCTGACCCTGCACTGGCAGGGTCGCGATTACTGGATCCTGGTGCGCCAGCAGCGCGCGGATCGCCAGGATGACGTGCTCAAGCTGATTTCCGGCTACGTGCCGGCCCACGAGCTGGGCCTGCCGCTGTTCACCGCCATGCAGGAAATCGCCGAGGAATGCCTGATCGAGCACGCCGACGGCTGGCTGCCCGGGCGTTTCGCCGATGCCTGGCTGCCCACGCCCTACCGTGACAGTCTGCGTTACCTGGCCAACAGCCATTTCAACCTGCAGGCGCTCGGCGGGGGCGACACGCCGGTGCGTTGCGGTGCGCTGTGCCTGGCGGGCGAACCCCGCGCCTACGTTCATCAGCCCACCGCCTCGCTGCAGCTGGTCTACGACCTGCGCCTGAAGCTGCCGGACGATTGCCAGCGGCCGAGCCTCTACCACGTGGACGAATGCCTGGAAGGCGACCGCCTGGTGGCCCGCCTGGACCACGACCGCCCGGATATCTACCTGCTGGAGCCGCGCCACGGCGAACTGCACAGCCTGCGCAACGGCCGGCTGCAGCCAGTGGACACGCGCGACCTGTGGCTGTCGGAGAGCTTCGCGGCGCAGGACGGCTGGCTGATCCGTGACGAGCGGGTGGCGCTCGAGCAGTGGCGGGCGCAACGCCAGGCGGCGAGTTAGCCAGAGCCGTGCAGGCCTTGCCTGAAAGTGCGGGTTGTTTTGTGGGGGCGGACTTGTCCGCGATTCAGGCGTTCACGGTGTAACTGCGCAGGCGCTCCAGCAGCTCGCGGCCGTCGATGGGACGGTCGAACAGGTAGCCCTGGCCGGTGTCGCAGCGCTGCCGGCGCAGGAAGCTCAGCTGTTCCTGGGTCTCGATGCCTTCGGCCACCACGCGCAGACGCAGCTTGTGGGCCATGGCGATCACCGCGGCGGTGATCTCCATATCGTCCTGGTTGGCCGGAATGTCCTTCACGAAGCTGCGGTCGATCTTGATGGTGTCCAGCGGGAACTTCTTCAGGTAGCTGAGCGAGGAATAGCCGGTGCCGAAGTCGTCCATGGCCAGGGTGAAGCCCAGCGCCTTGAGCTGATGCAGTTGCTGGTGGTTGGCCTGGCTGGCGTCCAGCAGCAGGCTCTCGGTCAGTTCCAGCTCGAGGCGCGAGGCCTCGACCTTCTCCTGCACGAGAATGTCGCGCAGCGCGTTGACCAGCTCGGTGTCGTGGAACTGGCGGGGCGAGAGGTTGATGGCGATGCGCACCTCACCCATGCCGGCGGCGTCCAGGCGATGCAGCATGCGGCAGGCCTCGCGCACCACCCATTTGCCGATCGGCACGATCAGCCCGGTTTCCTCGGCCAGGCCGATGAAGGCATCCGGCGGGAACATGCCTTCGGTGGGGTGCTGCCAGCGCAGCAGGGCTTCCAGACCGGTCAGGCGGTCGGTCTTCAGGCACAGCTTGGGCTGGTAATACAGCAGCAGCTCGTTTCGCTCGATGGCGTGGCGCAGGTTGTGCTCGATGAACTGACGGCGGTGGGCTTCGGCGTCCAGCGCGGGGGTGAATGCCTGCCAGCGGTTCTTGCCGCTGGTCTTGGCCTTGTGCAGTGCCAGGCCGGCGTACTGCATCAGCGTCTGGGCATGCTTGGCGTGCTCCGGGCTGCGTACCAGACCGATGGAGGCGGTGACGTTGATCAACTGGTTGGCCACGAACAGCGGGCGACTGAGCAGGTGCAGCAGCTGCTGGGCGACCTCCTCGGCGTCCTGCAGATCGCTGGCGTCGAGCAGGGCGGCGAACTCGTTGCTGGCGAAGCGCGCCAGGCAGGTCTTGGGCCCCAGCGCGTTGCGCAGCCGCCGTGACAGGCTGGTCAGCACCTTGTCGCCGGTTTCGTGGCCCAGGTTGTCGTTGATGCGCTTGAAGTTGTCGATATCCATCAGCAGCAGGCTGAAGGGCGCATCCGGGGTTTCCGCCAGGCGCTGCTCGAGGCGCCCGATGAAATACGGGCGATTGCCCAGCCCGGAGAGGCTGTCGCGCAGGGTTTGTTGCGTCTGGCGCTGGTAGTTCAGCTTGTTGAGGGTGACGTCCTCGCACAGGCCGAGCAGGTGGGTGGTCTGCCCCTCCGCATTGCGGACCCGGGACACCCACATGTGGCCCCAATAGGGCTCCAGGCTCTTGCGCTGGCTGCGGAACTCGATCTGCCAGCTGTCGTTGTCCGGCTTCTGGCGCAGCGCCGTGCGCACCAGTTCCGGCAGGCTGGCCAGGGCGGGGAATTCGTCCAGCGAGCGTCCTTGCAGTTCGCTCGGGCTGTACTGGGTGATGGCTTCGAAGCGGGGGTTCGAGAACACCACGCGACCGTTGATGTCCACCAGCAGGAAGGCCTCGGCGCTCTGCTCCAGGGCGCTGCGGCACAGTTCGGCGGTGTCAGTGAGGTCGGCGGCCACCGCGTCCAGCGGCAGCAGGTAGCCGTGCAGCCGTTGGGCCTGGTCATCGGCGGGCTCGCCGAACTCCAGCAGGCTGATATCGCCATGGGCGGTCGCCAGGCGGTGCTGCACCTGATAGTGGCCGCGCTCGGCCAGCTGTTGTCGCACCTGCTGGTGCAACTGCTCGCGCCGCGTGGCGTCCAGCAAGGCGCCAAACGCGGCGTTGCCGAACAGCCGCAGCAGCGGATGGGCATCCGCGCCCGGACCCGGCTCGCAGCCGTCCAGCGTCCAGCCGGCATCGTTTAGCCGGGTGAAGCGCCACAGGCCGAGTCGGGAGAGGGCGGGGAGAGACGATGTCAGGTCCATAGGATCCATGGATGCGAACGATTCCCTAGTGTAACGCTCGCGCGCGTTGCTAGCACCTTGCCATTATCCCGTGCGTGCCGGGCGAAAGGCATTCTGCCCGGGCGGCTTAGTGTGCCCCGAGTCACAAAAGCAAAAAAAGCCCCGCTTGCGGCGGGGCTGGAGAGACGAGCGTGGCGTGCTCGTTTGAGGAAAGCGGCCGGGCCGGTGGCCCGGCAGGGATATCACAGCAGCAACGTGCGGATATCAGCCAGCAGCTCGGAGAGCCGCTTGGTGAAACGCGCCGCGGCGGCACCGTTGATCACCCGGTGGTCGTAGGACAGCGACAGCGGCAGCATCAGGCGCGGCTGGAACGCCGAGCCATCCCAGACCGGCTGCATCGTGGCCTTGCTGACGCCGAGGATCGCCACTTCCGGCGCGTTGACGATCGGCGTGAAGCCGGTGCCGCCAATGTGGCCGAGACTGGAGATGGTGAAGCAGGCGCCCTGCATGGCGTCGACACCGAGCTTCTTGTTGCGCGCCTTGTCGGCCAGCTCGGCGGCCTCGCCAGCCAGTTGCAGCAGGTTCTTCTGGTCCACGTCGCGGATCACCGGCACCAGCAGGCCGTCCGGGGTGTCCACGGCGAAGCCGATGTGCACGTACTTCTTGCGGATCAGCGCAGCGCCGCTGGGTGCCAGCGAGCTGTTGAAGTCCGGCATCTCCTTGAGCAGGTGCGCGCAGGCCTTGAGCAGCAGCGGCAGCACGGTCAGCTTCACGCCGACCTTTTCCGCTGCAGCCTTCTGGGCCACGCGGAAGGCTTCCAGCTCGGTGATGTCGGCGGACTCGAACTGGGTGACGTGGGGCACGTTCAGCCAGCTGCGGTGCAGATTGGCGGCGCCGACCTGCATCAGGCGGGTCATGGCCACTTCCTCGATTTCACCGAACTTGCTGAAATCCACCGCCGGGATCGGCGGAATGCCCGCACCACCGGCAGCCGCGGCCGGCGCGGCCTGGGTCTGCTGCATCATGGCCTTCACATAGGCCTGCACGTCTTCCTTGAGCACCCGGCCGTGCGGGCCGGTCGGCGTGACGCGGGCCAGGTCGATGCCGAATTCGCGGGCCAGCTGGCGCACCGCCGGACCGGCGTGCACTTGCGAGGCGGGCCGCTTCGGCGGCTCGACCAGCGGGGCGATGCTCGCCAGCGGCGGGTTGTCGCCGCTGGCGCTGGGTGCCGGTGCTTGCGCGGGCTTCGGCTGTTCGGCCGGTGCCTTGGCAGGTGCTTGCGTCGCGGCTGCTGGCGCCTCGGGTTGTGCAGCCGGCGCGGCGCCTTCCACCTTGAGGGTGAGGATCAGGTCGCCGGTGCCCACTTCGGCATCCAGCTGCACGGCAATCGATTCCACCACGCCGGCGGCCGGCGAGGGGATTTCCATGCTGGCCTTGTCGGACTCCAGGGTGATCAGCGACTGCTCGGCGCTCACCGTGTCGCCGGCCTTGACCAGCACCTCGATGACACGCGCCTTGCCGGCCGAACCGATGTCCGGCACGCGGATTTCCTGGCTGCTGGCCGGGGCCGGAGTGGCGGCGGGTGCGACGGTTTCCTTGGCGGCGGGCTGGGTGGCCGGTGCGGCCTCGGCCTTGGGGGCGGCGGCCGGCTCGGGGGCCGGCGCGCTGGCGCCGGCGTCGTCGCTTTCCAGCTCCAGCAGCTCGTCGCCTTCCTTGAGGCGGTCGCCCAGCTTGACCTTCAGGCTCTTCACCACGCCGGCCTTGGGTGCGGGAATCTCCATGCTGGCCTTGTCGGATTCCAGGGTCAGCAGGCTCTGCTCGGCCTCGATGCGGTCGCCCACCTTGACGAACAGCTCGATGACTTCGCCTTCGCCGCTGCCGATGTCCGGGACACGAATCAGTTCACTCATGGTTCGCTCCTCAGCAGTCCAGCGGGTTGGGCTTTTGGGTGTCGATGCCGAAGCGGGCGATGGCTTCGGCCACCACCTTGCGCTCGATCTCGCCGCGGTCGGCCAGGGCTTCCAGCGCGGTCAGCACGATCCAGTTGCGGTCCACTTCGAAGAAGTGGCGCAGCTTCTCGCGGGTGTCGCTGCGGCCGAAGCCATCGGTGCCCAGCACCTTGTACTCCTTGACCGGCACCCATTGGCGAATCTGATCGGCGAACAGCTTCATGTAGTCGCTGGAGGCGATGACCGGGCCCTTGCGGCCGCCCAGGCACTGCTCGACGTAGCTCTGTTGCGGTTTCTGCTCCGGGTGCAGGCGGTTGTGACGCTCCACCGCCAGCCCGTCGCGGCGCAGCTCGTTGAAGCTGGTGACGCTCCAGACGTCGGCGCCGATCTTGAACTCTTCGCGGAGGATCTTCGCCGCCTCGCGCACTTCGCGCAGGATGGTGCCGCAGCCGAGCAGCTGCACGTGGCAGGCGGCTTCCTTCTTGTCCTCTTCGAGCAGGTACATGCCCTTGATGATGCCGTCGTGTACACCCTCGGGGATGGCCGGCTGGGCATAGGACTCGTTCATCACCGTGAGGTAGTAGAAGACGTTCTGCTGCTCCTCGGTCATCTGGCGAATGCCTTCGCGGATGATCACCGCCAGCTCGTAGCCGTAGGTGGGGTCGTAGCTGCGGCAGTTGGGGATGGTGCTGGCCAGGATGTGGCTGTGACCGTCCTCGTGCTGCAGGCCCTCGCCGTTGAGCGTGGTGCGACCGGCGGTGCCGCCGATCAGGAAGCCGCGTGCGCGGCTGTCGCCGGCGGCCCAGGCCAGGTCGCCGATGCGCTGGAAGCCGAACATCGAATAGAAGATGTAGAACGGCAGCATCGGCTGGTTGTGGGTGCTGTAGGCCGTGGCGGCGGCGATCCAGCTGGACATGGCGCCGGCCTCGTTGATGCCTTCTTCGAGGATCTGGCCCTTCTTGTCCTCGCGGTAGAACATCACCTGGTCCTTGTCGACCGGCTGGTACAGCTGGCCTACGGACGAATAGATGCCGAGCTGGCGGAACATGCCTTCCATGCCGAAGGTGCGCGCCTCGTCCGGCACGATCGGCACGATGCGCGAGCCCAGCTCCTTGTCCTTGACCAGCTGCGCCAGGATGCGCACGAAGGCCATGGTGGTGGAGATCTCGCGATCGCCCGAACCGTCGAGGATGGCCTTGAGGGTTTCCAGCGGCGGCGTCGGGATGCTGAAGCTCTTGTTGCGGCGCTGCGGGACCGGGCCGCCGAGCTTTTCACGGCTCTTGAGCAGGTACTTCATTTCCGGGCTGTCGGGCTCGGGCTTGTAGAACGGCAGTTCTTCGAGCTTGTCATCGGGAACCGGGATGCCGAAACGGTCACGGAAGACCTTCAGGCTATCCAGGTCCACCTTCTTGACGTTGTGGGCGATGTTCTGGGCTTCGCCCGAACCGGTGCCGTAGCCCTTGATGGTCTTGGCCAGGATCACCGTCGGCTGGCCGGTGTGGTGCACCGCCGCGTGATAGGCGGCGTACACCTTGAACGGGTCATGGCCGCCACGGTTGAGCTTCCAGACCTCGTCGTCGGAGAGGTCTTCGACCATCTTCAGCAGCTCGGGGTTGGCGCCGAAGAAGTGCTGGCGCACGAAGGCGCCGTTGTTGGCCTTGTAGTTCTGGTAGTCGCCGTCGACCACCTCGTCCATGCGTCGCTGCATGACGCCGTCGGCGTCCTTGGCGAACAGCGGGTCCCACAGGCGGCCCCAGATCACCTTGATGACGTTCCAGTCGGCGCCGCGGAAGTTGCCTTCCAGCTCCTGGATGATCTTGCCGTTGCCACGCACGGGGCCGTCCAGGCGCTGCAGGTTGCAGTTGATGACGAAGATCAGGTTGTCCAGCTTCTCGCGGCCGGCCAGGGAGATGGCGCCCAGGGACTCCGGTTCGTCGGTCTCGCCGTCGCCCAGGAAGCACCAGACCTTCTGCTTGCCGGCGGGGATGAAGCCGCGGCTTTCCAGGTACTTCATGAAGCGCGCCTGGTAGATGGCCTGGATCGGGCCCAGGCCCATCGACACGGTCGGGAACTGCCAGAAGTCCGGCATCAGCCAGGGGTGTGGGTAGGAAGACAGGCCGTTGCCGTCCACTTCGCGGCGGAAGTTCTCCAGCTGGTCTTCGCTGATGCGGCCCTCCAGGAAGGCGCGGGCGTAGACGCCGGGCGCGGCGTGGCCCTGGAAGAAGACCAGGTCGCCGCCATGTTCTTCGGTCGGGGCCTGGAAGAAGTAGTTGAAGCCGATGTCGTACAGCGTCGCGCTGGAGGCGAAGGTGGAGATGTGGCCGCCCAGGCTGGAGTCCCGCTTGTTGGCCCGAGCCACCATGGCCAGTGCGTTCCAGCGCACCAGCGAGCGCACGCGGCGCTCCATGAACAGGTCGCCGGGCATGCGGGCTTCGTGGGTGACCGGAATGGTGTTGCGGTAGGGCGTGGTGATTGCGTAGGGCAGCTGCGTGCCGCTACGGGTGGCCAGCTCGCCCATCCGGGTGATCAGGTACTTGGCGCGGTCCTCGCCTTCGCGGTCGAGGACCGACTCCAGGGCGTCCAGCCACTCCTGGGTTTCGATGGGATCTTGGTCTTGCATGGCTTGCTCCAGGGCTCAGGGCGACCTTTTGAGTCGCCTCGATGGCACTGCCGCGTCGTGGCCGCAGTGTCTTTTGTTGTTCGTTGTGTGCCAGGGACAATCGGCGCTTGTAGTTTTACTACAAAAAAGCGCGACCCAACAGTCATCGCACAAATTTGTAGCGAAACTACAGGGGTGGCCGCGAAACCGTCCTTGGCGGGCCCTGTTTGCAGGGCAAGCATAGACCGCGTCACCGGCAACCCTTGACGAACCCCCCGGCGATGCCCTCTGCTGGCGGTCCATTCGCCCCTTTCGCAGAAGGAAGTTTTCCCATGAGTCTGCCCTCCCTGGTTGCCGTCCCGGCGTCGCTGGCTGATCTCGCCGAGCGACCGGGTGTCGCACTGCGCGCCCGTCTGGCCGAGCGAGGGCGGGTGGATGACTGGCCGGCGACGCGCCAGGAGGCATTCGCCCGCGCCTGCGTAGCCAGCGACTTCGTGGCCGAGCAGGTGCAGCGGGATGTCGAGGCGTTTCTGGCGCTGGCGGATTCCGGCGAGCTGGAGCGCAGCCTGCGCCCCGGCGAACTGCGCGGGCAGCTGCAGGCGCTGCTGGCCGACTGCGAGCAGGAAGACGATCTGGCCCGCCGCCTGCGACGCTTCCGCAACCGCCAGCAACTGCGCATCGTCTGGCGCGATGTGAATCGCCTGGCCGATCTCGGCGAGACCTGCCGCGACCTCTCCGACCTGGCGGACGCCTGCATCGACCTGGCCTACCAGTGGCTGTACCCGCGCCATTGCGCGCAGTTCGGCACGCCGATGGGTCGGCGCTCCGGCAAGCCGCAGCAGATGGTGATCCTCGGCATGGGCAAGCTCGGTGCCCACGAGCTGAACCTGTCCTCGGACATCGACCTGATCTTCGGTTTCCCCGAAGGCGGCGAGACCGAGGGTGTGCGCCGCTCCCTCGACAACCAGGAGTTCTTCAACCGCCTGGGCCAGCGGCTGATCAAGGCGCTGGACGCCATCACCGTGGACGGCTTCGTGTTCCGCGTCGACATGCGCCTGCGCCCCTACGGCTCGGCCGGCGCGCTGACCCTGAGCTTTGCCGCGCTGGAGCAGTACTACCAGGACCAGGGTCGCGACTGGGAGCGCTACGCGATGATCAAGGCGCGCGTGGTCGGCGGCGATCAGGTCGCCGGCGCGCACCTGCTGAAGATGCTGCAGCCGTTCGTCTATCGGCGTTACCTGGATTTTTCGGCCATCGAGGCGCTGCGCAGCATGAAGCAGCTGATCCAGCAGGAGGTGCGCCGCAAGGGCATGAGCGAGAACATCAAGCTCGGCGCCGGCGGCATCCGCGAGGTCGAGTTCATCGCCCAGGCCTTCCAGCTGATCCACGGCGGCCGCGACCTGAGCCTGCAGCAGCGGCCGCTGCTGCCGGTGCTGGCCGTGCTGGAGGCCGAAGGCTACCTGCCGGCGCCGGTGGTGGCCGAGCTGCGCGACGGTTACCGCTTCCTGCGCTATGTCGAGCACGCCCTGCAGGCGCTGGCCGACAAGCAGACGCAGATGCTGCCTGAGGATGCCCGCGAGCGGGCGCGGGTGGCCTTTATCATGGGCTTCGCCGACTGGCCTGCGTTCATGGCACGTCTGGAGCAATGGCGCGAACGTATCGAATGGCATTTCCGGCAGGTGATCGCCGACCCTGACGAGGAAGAGGAACAGGCCGCGGGTGGCGAGTGGCTGGCCCTGTGGCTGGGCGATCTGGAGGAGGACAGCGCCATCCGGCAACTGGCCGAGCTGGGCTTCGCCAGCCCCGAGCACGCCTGGCGACACCTGCACGACCTGCGTGGCAGCAGCCAGGTGCGCAGCATGCAGCGCCTGGGCCGCGAACGCCTGGACGCCTTCATGCCGCGCCTGCTGGCCCAGGTGGCCGAACAGGACGCCCCGGATCAGGTGCTGGAGCGCGTCATGCCGCTGGTGGCGGCGGTGGCGCGGCGCTCGGCCTATCTGGTGCTGCTCACCGAGAATCCCGGCGCGCTGACCCGGCTGCTGCAGCTGTGCGCCGCCAGCCCGCTGATCGCCGAGCAGATCGCCCGCTTCCCGTTGTTGCTCGACGAGCTGCTCAACGAAGGCCGCCTGTACAGCCCGCCGCAGGCTCCGGAGCTGGCCGCCGAGCTGCGCGAGCGGCTGATGCGCATTCCCGAGGACGACCTCGAACAGCAGATGGAGGCGCTGCGCCACTTCAAGCTGGCCCACAGCCTGCGCGTGGCCGCCTCGGAATTCGCCGGCACCCTGCCGCTGATGAAGGTCAGCGACTACCTGACCTGGCTCGCCGAGGCGATTCTCGAACAGGTGCTGGCGCTGGCCTGGCGCCACACCGTGGCCAAGCACGGCACGCCCAAGCGCGCCGACGGCAGCGACTGCGACCCGGACTTCATTATCGTGGGCTACGGCAAGGTGGGCGGCATCGAGCTGGGCCACGGCTCGGACCTGGACCTGGTGTTCATCCACGACGGCGATCCGCAGGCGGAAACCGACGGCGCCAAGCCCATCGACGGCACCCAGTTCTTCACCCGCCTGGGCCAGCGCATCATCCACCTACTGACCACCCAGACCACGTCGGGCCAGCTCTACGAGGTGGACATGCGCCTGCGCCCCTCGGGCGACGCCGGCCTGCTGGTCAGCTCGCTGGCGGCCTTCGAACGCTACCAGCAGCAGGAAGCCTGGACCTGGGAACACCAGGCACTGGTGCGCGCCCGGGTGCTGGTCGGCAGCCCACGGGTGGCGCAGTGCTTCGAACAGGTGCGCGGGCAAGTGCTGGGGCGGGCCCGCGACCTGCAGAAACTGCAGGCGGAAGTCAGCGAAATGCGCGCCAAGATGCGCGACAACCTGGGGACCCGGGCCACCGACGCCGGACGTGGCGAAAACGCCTTCGACCCCGCGCAGAGCTTCGATCTCAAGCAGGATGCCGGTGGTATCGTCGATATCGAATTTATGGTGCAATACGCGGCCCTGGCCTGGTCGCACCAGCACCCGGAGCTGCTCCGCTACACCGACAACATTCGCATTCTGGACGGCCTCGGCGCGGCCAACCTGCTGCCCGAAACGGATGTCCAGTTATTGCAGGAGGCCTACAAGGCCTACCGCGCCGCAGCCCACCGCCTGGCCCTGCAGAAACAACCCGGCAAGGTGCCGGGCGATCAGTTCCCCGATTCGCGCCGCCTGGTGCGGCGCATCTGGACGGAACTGGGACTGAACTGGGACTGAACTGACTTCACGCAGGCGGCCGACGGCCGCCTCACTTGACCATTGAGGAATGCAACGATGTCGATGGCTGACCGCGACGGTGTGATCTGGTACGACGGCAAACTGGTGGAATGGCGCGGCGCGACCACCCATGTGCTGACCCACAGCCTGCACTACGGCATGGGTGTGTTCGAAGGCGTGCGCGCCTACGAGACCCCCCAGGGCACCGCGATCTTCCGCCTGCAGGCGCACACCGATCGTCTGTTCGATTCGGCCCACATCATGGGCATGAAGATTCCTTACACCAAGGAAGAGATCAACGAAGCCACCAAGGCGGCGGTGCGCGAGAACGGCCTGGCCAGTGCCTACATCCGCCCGCTGGCGTTCTACGGTTCCGAAGGCATGGGCATCCGTGCCGACAACCTGAAGGTGCATGTGATTGTCGCCGCCTGGCACTGGGGCGCCTACATGGGCGAGGAAGCGCTGGAGCGCGGCATCAAGATCCGCACCAGCTCGTTCACCCGCCACCACGTGAACATCTCCATGACCCGCGCCAAGGCCAGCGGCCACTACATCAACTCGATGCTGGCCCTGCAGGAAGCCGTTTCCGCCGGTGCCGACGAGGCGCTGCTGCTGGATCCGGAAGGCTACGTGGCCGAGGGTTCGGGCGAGAACATCTTCCTGGTCAAGGACGGCGTGATCTACACCCCCGAGGTGACCGCCTGCCTGAACGGCATCACCCGCAACACCGTGCTGACCCTGGCCCGCGAGCTGGGCGTGGAGATCGTCGAGAAGCGCATCACCCGCGACGAGGTGTACATCGCCGACGAGGCCTTCTTCACCGGCACCGCCGCCGAAGTGACGCCGATCCGCGAGCTGGACGGCCGCCAGATCGGCATCGGTCGTCGCGGCCCGGTCACCGAGAAGCTGCAGAAGGCCTACTTCGACCTGGTCACCGGCAAGACCGATGCCCACCCCGAGTGGCGCACCCTGGTCAAGTGATTCACCAGCGCAGGGTGGGTTAGGCCGCAGGTCGTAACCCACCATCCGGCCCGCAGGGGCGGCCAACGGATGCCTGGCGACATCCTTGGTGGGTTACGCCGCGAGCGCGGCTGACCCACCCTACGGGGACAATTCCTAGTATGAACATTCTGATCATCGGACCCAGCTGGGTCGGCGACATGGTGATGGCCCAGACGCTGTTCACCTGTCTCAAACAGCAACACCCCGGCTGCACCATCGACGTGCTGGCCCCGGAGTGGAGCCGGCCGATCCTCGAGCGTATGCCCGAGGTGCGCGAGGCCCTGAGCTTTCCGCTCGGCCATGGCGTGCTGGAGCTGGCCACCCGCCGGCGTATCGGCAAGTCTCTCAAGGGCCGCTACGACCAGGCGATCCTGCTGCCCAACTCGCTGAAGTCCGCCCTGGTGCCGTTCTTTGCCGGTATTCCCAGGCGCACCGGCTGGAAGGGCGAGATGCGCTATGGGCTGCTCAACGACATCCGCCTCCTCGACAAGCAGCGTTACCCGCTGATGATCGAGCGTTTCATGGCGCTGGCCTATGCGCCGGGCGCCGAGCTGCCACAACCCTATCCGCGCCCGTCGTTGCAGATCGACGAGGCCAGCCGTGCCGCCGCTCTGGAAAAATTCGGCCTGACCCTGGATCGCCCGGTGCTGGCGCTGTGCCCCGGCGCCGAGTTCGGCGAGGCCAAGCGCTGGCCGGCCGAGCATTACGCCAAGGTGGCGGAGATCAAGATCCGCCAGGGCTGGCAGGTCTGGCTGTTCGGCTCGAAGAACGACCACCCCGGTGGCGAGACGATCCGTGAGCGGCTGATTCCCGGCCTGCGCGAGGAAGTCAGCAACCTGGCCGGCCAGACCTCGCTGGCCGAGGCCATCGACCTGATGTCCGCCGCCACGGCGGTGGTGTCCAACGACTCCGGGCTGATGCACGTGGCGGCGGCGCTGAATCGCCCGCTGGTGGCCGTGTACGGCTCCACCTCGCCGCAATTCACCCCGCCGCTGGCCGAGCAGGTGGAGATCGTGCGCCTGGGTCTGGAATGCAGCCCCTGCTTCGAGCGCACCTGCCGCTTCGGTCACTACGACTGCCTGCGCCAGCTCAAGCCGCGCGCGGTGATCGAGGCGCTGGATCGCCTGGTGCCGCAGCCGGTCGAGGTGAAATGAGTGAAGGTGCTGCTGATCAAGACGTCGTCCATGGGCGACGTCATCCACACCCTGCCGGCGCTCACCGATGCCGCGCGCGCCTTTCCCGGCATCCGCTTCGACTGGGTGGTGGAGGAGGGCTTCGCCGAGATTCCCGCCTGGCACCCGGCGGTGGAGCGGGTGATTCCGGTAGCGATTCGCCGCTGGCGCAAGAACCTGTGGAAAACCTTAAAGAATGGCGAGTGGCGCCAGTTCAAGCAGCGCCTGCGTGAGGGCGACTACGACCTGGTGATCGATGCCCAGGGCCTGCTGAAAAGCGCCTGGCTGACCCGTTACTGTCGCGCGCCGGTGGCCGGCCTGGACCGTGACTCAGCCCGCGAGCCGCTGGCCAGCCGCTTCTACGACCGCACCTTCCACGTGCCGAAGGAACAGCACGCCCTGGAACGAGTACGCCAGCTGTTCGCCCAGGCGCTGGGTTATCCGCTGCCCGACTCGATCGGCGACTATGGTCTGGAACGCGCCGCGCTGGCCGAGCCGTCCGCCACCCCCTACATCGTGTTCCTGCATGGCACCACCTGGGCCAGCAAGCACTGGCCGGAAGCCGACTGGCGCGCCCTGGCCGAGCGCCTGAGCGCCGACGGCTGGGCGATCCGTCTGCCGTGGGGCAACCCCGGCGAAAAGGCCCGCGCCGAACGCATCGCCGCCGGCCTGCACGGCGTCGAGGTGCTGCCCAGGCTGAACATCGTCGGCGTCGCCCGCGTGCTGGCCGGCGCCCGCGCCTGCGTGGCGGTGGACACCGGCCTCGGCCACCTGGCCGCGGCGCTGGACGTGCCGAGCATCTCCCTCTACGGCCCGACCCGCCCCGGCCGCGTCGGCGCCTACGGCAAGGGTCAGGTGCACCTGTGCGCCAGCGGGCCGAACGCCGGCAGCGGCGACCGCGACAAGCCCTGTTTCGAGGGGCTGGATGCGGTGCGCGTGTATCCCGAATTGCAGCGCCTGTTGGCGGAGAACCCCTGAATGCGCCTGGCCTTCCTGCTCTACAAGTACTTCCCGTTTGGTGGCCTGCAGCGCGACTTCCTGCGCATTGCCCTGGAATGCCAGCGCCGTGGCCATGCCGTGCGGGTCTACTGCCTGTCCTGGGACGGCGAAGTGCCGGCAGGCTTCGAGCTGCGCCGTGTGCCGGTCAAGGCGTTCAGCAACCACAGCCGTAACCAGAAATACATCGATTGGGTATCTGCCGATCTGGCCCGCGACCCGGTGGACCGCGTGGTGGGCTTCAACAAGATGCCGGGGCTGGACGTCTATTACGCCGCCGATGGCTGTTATGCCGCCAAGATGGCCGGCAAGGGCTGGCTGAGCCGTCTTGGCGGCCGCTACCGGCATTTTTCGGAAACCGAGCGGGCGGTGTTCACCGCCGAGGCGCAAACCCGGATCCTGATGATTTCCGAGGTTCAGCAGCCGTTGTTCATCCGGCATTACGGCACCCCCGCCGAGCGCTTTCACCTGCTGCCTCCGGGCATCTCACCGGATCGGCGGGCGCCAGACAATGCCGCAGCGCTCCGCGCGCAGCTGCGGGAGGAGTTTGGCTGCGGCCAGAACGATCTGCTGGTTCTTCAGCTTGGCTCAGGGTTCAAGACCAAGGGGCTGGACCGCAGCCTGGCAGCACTGGCTGCGTTACCCGAGTCGTTGCGGGCGCGCACCCGGTTGCTGGTGATCGGCCAGGACAATCCCAAGGCGTTCCAGGCCCAGGCGGCCCAGCTGGGCATTGCCGAGCGGGTGCAGTTCCTCGGTGGGCGCAGCGATGTGCCGCGCTTCCTGCTCGGCGCCGACCTGCTGATTCACCCTGCCTACCACGAGAACACCGGTACCGCGCTGCTGGAGGCGCTGGTCGCCGGGCTGCCGGTACTGGTTACCGATGTCTGCGGTTACGCCCACTACATTGCCGAGGCAGACGCCGGCCGGGTGCTGCCCAGCCCCTTCCAGCAGGCGCAATTGAATCAGTGCCTGGCGCAGATGCTGGAGGATGATCAGGCTCGTCAGCGCTGGTCGGCCAATGGCCTGAGCTACGCGGACAGCGCAGATCTTTATTCGATGCCGCAGCGTGCGGCGGATGTGATTCTCGCCGATTGAGCCACAACCGGGCCCGCGCAATGCGGGCTCGACTGAACACCCCCGCTTTCTCCCTGCCCGGTCAAGCGGCCCGCCAGGCATCTTGTTGCTTCGTTTCGTGCCCGGCTTCACGTGCGCATGCTCCCTGCTGGACTTTAATCGGCAATCGGCCGGATGGGGCGCGGGCGTCTGCCGGTGCTCTATGTGTCTGACTCGCTCACAGGAAGTGGCGGCGGTCAATGCTGTATCGCAGTGTGGTGCGGTGTATCATTGGTCGCCTTTACATCGAACTTCCCATCAAATCGCCTGGTCTAGGCTTGGCTATACGCAGG
Organism: Pseudomonas flexibilis; assembly: GCF_000806415.1. NCBI lineage: Bacteria > Pseudomonadati > Pseudomonadota > Gammaproteobacteria > Pseudomonadales > Pseudomonadaceae > Pseudomonas > Pseudomonas flexibilis. The sequence goes on along the minus strand of NZ_JTAK01000004.1, from coordinate 261,843 downwards.
GGAGTGCTGATCAGGAGGTGGATGTTGGCAGACATTTTTCTTGCCGAGCCCTTGAACAACCTATGGGTCGGCAAGGACCCGTTCGTTGCAGTCGAGGCGCTGGACGGTCCCGTTTATAGGCAGAAGGAAGGCCGAGTAGTGTTCCGTGTGGAGCTCGATGGGGCGGCTTACTTCGTCAAGATCCATCGCGGCATCGGCTGGCGGGAAATCTTCAAGAATCTGCTGAGCTTCCGGTTGCCGGTGCTCGGGGCCCGCCAGGAACTGTTGGCCATCCGCTGCTTGGAGCAGGCCGGCATCCCGACCCTGAAGCCCGTCGGCTACGGGCGTCGCGGGCTCAATCCTGCACGTCAGCATTCCTTTCTGATTACCGAAGAGCTGGCTCCGACCATCAGCCTCGAAGACTACTGCCAGGATTGGGAGCGTACGCCTCCGCCCCTGCCGCTCAAGCGGGCGCTGATTGACCGGGTGGCGGATACGCTGCGTGGCATGCACGGGGCGGGGCTCAATCACCGCGACTGCTACCTGTGCCACTTCCTGCTGCACACGGACTGTCCACCTGCCCCAGACAATCTGCGCCTGTCGGTGATCGATTTGCACCGCTCCCAGGTGCGCAGCCGGGTTCCACTGCGCTGGCGCGACAAGGACCTGGCCGGGCTGTACTTCTCTGCCTTGCACATCGGGCTGACGCGCAATGATAAGCTGCGCTTCCTCAAGCGCTACTTTCGCCAGCCGTTACGCGACATCCTGATCCGGGAGGCCAGCCTGCTCAGTTGGCTGGAGCGCAAGGCGGCTCGTTTGCTGGAACGGTATCGGCGAAAATACGCACCCGGTGTTCAGACATAAGGTTGTTGTCCATTGAAGCTGCACGAATTGGCCGGCTCCGGCAGTACCCCCTCGACCCCGCTGGAACTGGAGCTGGCCGACGCAGCAGGGCCGGGCCTTTTGCGTGTCGAGCGTTGGCTGTCGCCGGGGCCCGAAGCCTACGTGGCGCAGGGGCATTGGCGCAGTGGGCCAGTGCAGGCCCGTCTGCTTATCGGGCGGCATGCTGCGGAGCGTTTCCGCCGCGAGCGTGAGGGCGCCAGACTGTTATCAGCCCAGGGCATGGCCGGGCCGCGCCTGCTCGCGGAGGGTATGCAGGCGGGGCAGGGCGGCTGGCTGCTGTACGAGGCTCGCGAAAATGCCGAAGCCCTGGATGCCCGTTGGCGGCGAGTGGCCGGCGAGCCGCTGATTTCGGAACGGCAGCAGGAAGTCCTGGGCGCGGGGCTTGCCGCGTTGGCGACGCTTCACGCCAAGGGCCTGTGGCACGAACGGCCAGGCCTGGATCAGCTGCAGAGCGGTGCCGGTGAAACCTGGTGGCGAGATCCAGGGGCCATCCGTGCTCAGACGCCCGGTACACCCCTTTCACGCGACCGGGTGCTGGATGACCTCGGCCGTTTTTTTGCGCAGCTGCCGGTGCGCGCCGAACCGTTCTTCGAGGAACTGCTGGTGCATTACCTGCTGGTCAACGGAGAACATGCTCTGCCGCTTGAGCGCCTGCTGGACATCTCGCGGCGCATGCGGCGTGAGGGTATGCGCGGGTTTATCCGTAGTCTGGGGCGCACCGGCAAGCACGTGCAGGTCAGCCGTGGACTCGGTGGACTCACCGCAGTGGTCAACGGCGAGGCGGGACGGCTGTCCGCGATTCTTGCTGACCCCGAGGCCGCCATGGCTGGTGGCAAACCTCTCAAGCTTGGTGATACCACCACCGTGGTGCGGGTGGAAACGGACAGCGGTCCGGTGGTTATCAAACGCTACAACCTGCTCGGCTGGCGGCACTGGCTGCGCCGTTGCCTGGTGCCGACCCGCGCCTGGCGCTGCTGGATATCCGGTCATCGTCTGGAGTACCTGGGCATTCCCACTCCCCGTACCCTGGCTGTCATCGAAAATCGTTGCTGCGGATTGCGCGGGCGCAGCTACCTGATCACCGAATTTCGTGCGCTGCCCGACCTGCTGCATCACCTGCAGCCAGACGCTCACACGGTCCCTCCCGAGCCCGAAGTGAACGCCCTCGAACAACTGTTCGCGACGCTGCTGCGCGAGCGCATCAGCCATGGCGATTTCAAGGACACCAACCTGCTGTGGGATCAGGACCACTGGGTGATGATCGATCTGGATGCCATGCGGTATCACCGCTGGGGAGCCCGGTTCAGGAGGGCGTACGAGAAGGATCGGCGCCGAGTGCTGGAGAACTGGCGAGCAGATGCAGCGGCTTTCAGCGTGATTGATGCGCGGCTTCCCCATTACGTCGATGGCTAAGCCGGACAGATATTCAAGAGGAGCGGTCACCGTGAATGAGAATAAGGGCACTCCAGGGAAGCTGGTTAGCGTGGTTATCCCTGCCTACAACTATGCAAAGACCCTGGAGCGTGCTGCTGAGTCGGTCATTGGCCAGCTTGACGAGTCCTCAGAGCTGATCATCATTGATGACGGTTCGAAAGATGAAACTCCCGAAGTGATGCAGCGCCTGGCTGAGCGCCATCCTGGGAAATTTATCGGTATCCGCAAGGAAAATGGCGGTCTTGCCTCGGTTCGCAATCGAGGCATAGCCGAGGGGCGCGGGGATTATCTGATCTTTCTCGATGCGGATGATGAGATGGCACCGGGAGCGCTGGCAGCTATCCGGCAGCACATAGAACGAAACCCGGACACTCGTCTGGTCATCGGTGGTAGCGAAGCAATCTACCCCAACGGGAGGCGGCGTACCCGCGTGCCACCAGCACTACCATCACGGCCAGTGGATCGGGTCCGGGCCTATCTGATAGACCAGACGCTGAATATCTCCAACGGCGCTTGCGTCATGCATCGTGATGTATTCCAGAGAGGGCTGTATCCAAGCCATTTCCGCAATGTGGAGGATATTCCTGTTTTCGCGCAGGTACTGGCATCCTACCCATGTACTACCTTGTCTCAATCTCTGGCTTATATTTATAAGCATGAGGATAGCCTGCGTCATAATCTTGATTATGGGTTGCAGGTGGGTGAAAAACTGATAGCGGAAGTTTTTGATACGCAGCGCCTTCCTGAAAGTATGCAAGTGTTGCGAAGGCCATTCATTGTGAAGCGGTACCTGACGCTTTTTAGAACGTTCTCTCGTGCGGGGGAAAAAGAAAAGGCGTGGGAGTTTTACCGCCAGGCAGTAAAGGCAGATTGGCGTGCATTGTTTAGCTGGTCGTATACGCGAAAAGCTCTGAAGTTATGGGTTCTGGGGCGCTGACTTGAATAAGCCGTTGAAGATACTCCAAGTGCAGCTCTATGAGCGAAATAGCTGCGTTCTAGCCGACGAGATTATTCGTGCCCTGCCGGATAGCTACGAGGTGACTAACGCCTTCCTTTGTGGCGAACCACGCGCGCAGGATCGGGACGAAAAAGGGGCTAGAACGGTTTGTTTCGGATTCCCAGACGCTTGGTTCAAGGGGTTGCGCCTGAGGGTGCTTTGGCGCCTCTATCGTTTTTCCAAGCAAGAAGGCTTCGATATGGTAGTGGCGCATCGCTATAAGCCGATGAGCCTGTTTCTGCAGCTGAATCGCTGGTTGAAATTCAAGCGCCTGGTAGGTGTTCAGCACGGAATTGGTGATCTGGATCGCGGCCATCGGAAGCGGGAGGTGCGTCGCCTGTTGCAGAAGAACTGCTATGTGGTGGCGGTATCTCGGGCCGTTCGCGAGTATCTGCTAAATGCCGGGGCCGGTCTCGACGAGAACAACTGTATCCAGATCGACAATGCCATCGACATCGCTGCGGCCGAGCGAATGCAGCTTGATCGCGAGGAAGCGCGTCGCCAATTGCAATTGCCTGCAGACGGCTTCCTGTTTGGCACCATAGGGCGATTGGTTCCGGTCAAGGGACATATCCATTTGCTGGACGCGTTTGCGCAATTGAAGGATGAATTTCCCCAGGCAAGCGTCGCGATCATCGGAGAGGGGCAATGTCGCGAGGAACTGGAGGCGGCCATCGCGCGTCTGGGTTTGGAAGGGCGCGTATTCCTGCCCGGGGCCAAGCCACAGGCACTGCGCTACGTGCGGGCGTTCGACGTCTTTGTCATGCCCTCGCTGAGCGAGGGACTGCCTCTTGCCCTGTTGGAGGGTATGAGTGGTCATTTGCCTGTGATCGGCTCGAATATTCCCAGCCTGCTGCCCATCCTTGAAGATTGCGGGGGCGGCGTCTTTTCCTCCGGGCAGCCGGACGAGCTGGCCCAGCGCCTGAGAGAAATCCTGTTGCTACCTGGGCAACAGCTGCGGGAACAGGGGGAGCGTTGTTATCGCTACCTGTGTTCCGCACATTCCATCGAGGATTACCATCGCAACTACCGCGAGTTGCTTGCGTTGCCTGAGTAAAAAGGAAGATTCGATGCCGCATTATCTCCCGTTCAACGCTGAAGGCTGGCGAGGCCTAGTGCTGGCAGGCTGGGAAGATGTATTCGCCAAGTTCGACACCTGGTTGGCGGAGAGTGAGGGTGCTCGAATTGTGAATCTGCCTTCCCGGCAGGTCTGGCGTACTGAAACGCCTAAAGGTGTCGTTTTTGTCAAAGTCATTTACCGTGCCAGTGAAGTGAAGGGCCCGCTGCGAGGGACATTCGCATCGCTGAAATGGTTGCTGCGACCCTCTCGGGCGCTAGCGACTCTGCGGATATCAGAATCGTTGCTGAATGCCGGGTTTGAATGTCCTGTTCCGGTATTGGCGGCGCGCCGCCGCACGCGTACTGGTTGGCCTGTGGATGTGTTTATCAGTGCCGAGCGCCGGGAAACCAACTTATATGATCAAATGCTCGGGCTTGGGTGTGCGGAGATTAAGTCTTTGCTCAATCGCGTGGCGCCGGAGTTGAATCGCTTTCATCGTGCTGGGTTTGTTCACGGCGATTGTATTTCCCCGAACTTGGCTTTGAATGAAGCAGGCCGTTTAATTTTTTTCGATAACGACAGAACCTCGCGGGCGCCATTATTTCGGCCGCGTTACGCCCAGAGGCGCAATCTCATTCAGTTTGGTCATCGGCTGACGAATCAACTGGGGAGTACAGAGTATTTCGAGTTTTTTTTAGAGAATTATGTTGCGGCCGGTTCGGGTGCGGCCGCTGGTTCGCGGGAGATTCTCGGCATTCACCGAGCGGTACGCGACCGTCAGCGTACCGCTCGGTGATGGCATTTAGTGAAATCTGGCTAGCACCTGATCCATGGCAATCTTCCAACGGGGCAGATAGGGTTGCGCATGACCGTAAATCAGGTTCAGGGCCTCGCGGCCGGCAGCGCGATGCCGCCGCAAGAGCGTCAGCCAGTGATCGGCTGCCGGACAAGGCGCCTGGGCCTGTTGGCTCAGCCAGTGACTCCAAAAGGCCATGAGCGGAAGGTATAAATCCAGTTCGTCGACACTCAAGGCTTGCTGGCTCTTCCAGGTTTTGAAATGCAGAGGCAGGAGTTCTTGAAGGGACATTCCCGCAGCGCAGGGCAACAGTCGTTCCTGTATCGCTCGCAGGTTGGAGATATTCTGCCCTTTCAGGCGCCGGGTCGCCTGCGTTGGATGGATACGATAGCGTAGAAGCGGCTTGGGGATGTTGGTTAGTCGAATTTCCGGGTTGGAAATTAGGCAGCTCAGAAAGAACGCGTAGTCTTCTCCAAACGCTAGGCCATCGATATAACGCCTGTCGCCGATGCTTGTGCGTCGAAACATCGCGCTAGGGTTAGGGATGGTGCGCCCGAAGAAGAAGTAATTCCACTTAATTTGATCGTCACGAGTCGGGTATTTATTGAGTCGATCGGTTGCGCCGAAATTTTGTAACCAAGTTCCGCAAATGTCTGCAGGTTGATTGCGCAATACATTCAGTTGGGTTTCAAAGCGCTGAGGTATACAGACGTCGTCGCTGTCCATGAGTGCAACGAATTCGCCCTCGCAACTCGCCAAAGCCCGGTTGCGTGCCTGCGATACCCCGCCGTTGGGTTGATCAATGAGCACAATCCGCTCTTCGCGACGCTGATAAGTCGTCAGCAGCTCAAGGGATTGGTCTGTCGATCCGTCATTGACGATGACGATCTGATCGGCTGGAGTTGATTGCTGGAGGACGGAATCCAGCATTTCCGCCAGGTAAGGAGCGGCGTTGTAGACAGGGATGAGCACGCTGAGTGTGGTCATTGAAAGCACGAATCTCGACTGCTGGAGAATAAGTTGTCGGCCGGCGCCATGGATTCTGCATGAGCGCCCACGACGTCGCGGTCGGCAGTCTATCAAATGCCTCGCAGGAGCTCCCGATGCCCTATGGTAGAATCCGCCCCCTGCCGTCCGGGACCTTAGCTGCATGACCAGCCTCAATTCACGCGCCGAAGGCGCCTCCAGCCTCACCATCTACCTCCGCCTACTCGGCTACGTGAAGCCCTACACGGGCTACTTTGCCCTGAGCATCGTTGGCTACGTCATTTTCGCATCCAGCCAGCCCATGCTGGCCGGCATCCTCAAGTACTTTGTCGATGGGCTGGGCAATCCCGAAGCAGTGCTGTTCCCCGACATCAGGTTCCTGCAGGGCTTCCGGTTGCTGGAGCTGGTGCCATTGATGATCGTCGCCATCGCCGCATGGCAGGGCGTCGGGTCTTTCCTCGGCAACTACTTCCTGTCAAAGGTTTCTCTCGGGTTAGTGCACGATCTGCGGGTAGCGCTGTTCGATAGTCTGCTACGTCTGCCCAACCGGTATTTCGACGAGCACAACTCGGGCCACCTGATCTCGCGCATCACCTACAACGTCACCATGGTCACCGGCGCCGCGACTGAGGCGATCAAGATCATGATCCGTGAGGGCCTGACGGTCGTCTTCCTGTTTACCTATCTGCTGTGGATGAACTGGAAGCTGACCCTGGTCATGGTGGCCATCCTGCCGGTCATCGGTGTGATCGTGGGTACCGCGGGCAAGAAGTTCCGCAAGCAGAGCCGGCGCATCCAGGTGGCGATGGGCGATGTCACCCAGGTCGCCTCGGAAACCATCCACGGCTACCGCGTAGTGCGTAGCTTCGGGGGCGAGGACTACGAATACGCACGTTTCTCGGAGGCCAGCGCCAATAACACCAACCGCCAGCTGCGCATGACCCGCACCAACTCGATCTACACGCCGACCCTGCAATTGGTGACGTACACAGGCATGTCGGTGGTGCTGTTCCTGGTGCTCTTGTTGCGCGGCGATGCGACGGCAGGTGATCTGGTGGCCTACATCACTGCAGCCGGTCTGCTGCCCAAGCCGATCAAGCAGCTCTCGGAAATCAGCTCCACCATCCAGAAGGGCCTGGCCGGCGCTGAAAGCATTTTTGAGCAACTGGACACACCCCCGGAGCCGGATCAGGGAACGGTGGAGCGCCAACACGTGAATGGGCGCCTGGAAGTGCGCGACCTGAATTTCCGTTACCCAGGCACAGATAAGCCGGTACTGGCGGGTATCAACTTCTGCGCGGAGCCGGGGCAGATGATTGCGCTGGTCGGTCGCTCTGGCAGCGGCAAGTCGACGCTGGCCAACCTGATCCCCCGCTTTTACCAGCACAGCGAGGGTCAGATTCTGCTGGACGGTGTCGAAGTGCAGGATTATCGACTGCGTAATCTGCGCAGGCATATCGCGCTGGTAACCCAGCAGGTGACCCTTTTCAATGGCTCGGTGGCTGACAATATCGCTTACGGCGATCTGGCCGGCTCACCGCGCGAGGCCATCGAGCAGGCGGCTGAAGCGGCCTATGCACGGGAGTTCATCGACCGGCTGCCGCAGGGCTTCGACACCGAAGTGGGAGAGAACGGCGTGTTGCTCTCGGGTGGTCAGCGGCAACGCCTGGCCATCGCGCGCGCGCTGTTGAAGAACGCGCCGTTGCTGATTCTCGATGAGGCCACTTCGGCGCTGGACACCGAGTCCGAGCGCCATATCCAGGCTGCGCTGGACAAGGTGATGAGCGGGCGGACCACGCTGGTCATTGCCCACCGGTTGTCCACGATCGAGAAAGCCGACCTGATTCTGGTGATGGACCAGGGCCAGATCGTCGAGCGTGGCACGCATGCCGAGCTGCTGGCCCAGAACGGCTATTACGCGCGCCTGCATTCGACGCAGTTCGAGGAGCGGGCCTGAGTTCAGCTGCCGTCGTGCTAGAATCGCGCGCATTTTCGCGCCCTTCTGGAGTCCTCATGCAGCTGTCCATGCCCCGTTTCGATCAGGCCGCCGTGCTGGTGGTCGGTGATGTCATGCTCGACCGCTACTGGCATGGCGGGACTTCGCGTATTTCTCCGGAGGCGCCGGTGCCGGTGGTCAAGGTCGAGCATCGGGAAGACCGTCCTGGCGGTGCGGCCAACGTGGCCCTGAATATCGCTGCTCTAGGCGCACCGGTCCGCCTGATCGGTGTTACCGGCAAGGACGAGGCCGCTCATTGCCTGGAGCAGAGCCTGGCGGCTGCTGGCGTGGTCACCCGCTTCCAGCGCATCGACAGGCAGCCGACCATCGTGAAACTGCGCGTTCTGAGTCGCAGCCAGCAGTTGCTGCGCATGGACTTCGAAGAACCCTTCGAGACCGATACCGCGGCGTTGATCGCTGAAGTCGAGCAGCAACTGGCCGGGGTCAAGGTGCTGGTACTGTCCGACTACGGCAAGGGCGCGCTGCAGAATCACCAGGCGCTGATCCAGGCGGCCCGCGTGCGCGGCGTCCCGGTGCTGGCCGACCCCAAGGGCAAGGACTTCTCCATCTACCGCGGTGCCAGCCTGATCACTCCCAACCTTTCCGAGTTCGAAGCGGTGGTGGGCCGTTGCGCTGATGAGGCCGACCTGGTGGCCAAGGGCAACCGATTGATGGGTGAGCTGGAGCTGGGCGCGTTGCTGGTGACCCGCAGCGAGCATGGCGTGACCCTGCTGCGCCCTGATCATCCGGCCCTTCATCTCCCAGCGCGGGCGCGCGAGGTGTTTGATGTCACCGGCGCCGGGGACACGGTGATTTCCACCCTGGCTGCCGCGCTGGCCGCGGGTGAGGAGCTGCCCCAGGCGACGGCGCTGGCCAACCTGGCTGCCGGCATCGTCGTCGGCAAGTTGGGCACCGCAGCCATCAGCGCGCCGGAGCTGCGGCGCGCGGTACAGCGCGAAAAGGGTTCCGAACGCGGTGTCCTGGGGCTTGAACAACTCAAGCTGGCCATAGAGGATGCCCGCGCCCAGGGCGAGAAGATCGTCTTCACCAACGGCTGCTTCGACATCCTGCATGCCGGCCACGTGACTTACCTGGAGCAAGCCCGTGCCCAGGGCGACCGGCTGATCGTGGCCGTGAACGGTGATGCTTCGGTGACGCGCCTGAAAGGGCCGGGACGTCCGATCAACGCCGTCGACCGCCGTATGGCGGTACTGGCCGGCCTTGAAGCCGTGGATTGGGTAACCAGCTTCGACGAGGACACCCCGGAGAACCTGCTGCACGCATTGCGCCCGGATGTGCTGGTCAAGGGTGGAGACTACGGGATCGAGGGCGTGGTCGGTGGCGACTTCGTGCGTTCCTACGGCGGCGAGGTAAAGGTGCTGGGGCTGGTGGAGAACAGCTCCACCACGGCGATCGTGGAGAAGATTCGCCAGAAGTGAATGAACAAGGCCCGGGTAACCGGGCCTTGTTCATTCAGTGGGCTTGAAGCAACTTCGATCCCCGAAGCCCCTGCCTGAAAATCCGCCGCCGCGCCTTGCGGTTGACGATGGTGTGCTTGGCGGCCTGGTAGGCGGCTTCGAACTGGTCGGTGTCCAGTGCTGCCAGTCGTTCGCGGTAGGGGCGTACGATGGCGTCGAATTGCGCCTCGCTGAGGAAGTCCCTGAAGGTGGCTTTCAGCGTGCCGTAATACAGCTGCCCGAAGATAAGACCCAGCACCGCATCGATGTGCGGGCTCGTGCCGAAGCAGCAGCTTTCGAAGTCGATGAAGGTCAGACGCGATGGGTCCTGGGGGCTCAGCATCAGATTGCCCAGCCAAAGGTCCAGCGGGTAGGCCCGTTTCCCATGCAGGTCCAGCACGGCTTCGCACAGCGTGGCGAGCAGCTCGGGAGCGCGCTCGGGGTGCCGACCCAGCCATTCAGCGCCGTCGCACTGACCGTCCAGGTATTCGTAGATCAGGCAAAGGGCATCGACCAGGCCGGCACGGGTGCGATAGCCATAGCCCAGCAGGCGCGGGCAGGGAATGCCCAGCGCCTCGGCCTGGAGATGATTGACCAGCTCCACCAGCTCCCAGTCCAGTCCTTTGCCGGGCGAGGGAAGTCCAAAGGTGATGCGCAGGCGGCGGCTCAGGCTGCGGATCGGCGTGGTCTTGATGAAGCAGTGGCCAAATGCCGATTGGTGGGTGGTCAGTCGCCGGCCGTCTTCCAGCCTATCGAACTGGTCGGCAATCGAAGCCAGCAGTTCGGCATCGGGCGCCTGGTAAAGCTGGAAGCGGATGCCCTGGTGGTTCAGGTGGACGGGTAGGCTGGGGTGCTGGCCAGCAAGGTACGGCATGACGAATCCTTGAAGGGGCCGGAAACGGGCCGGCATTTTCGCACAGTGCGATCCCGCTGGCTGCCCTGCCATGCGGCTGCGGCAGGCGAGTCATAGGCGCCCTCAACCCCCACACGCATCATCCTGGTTCTCCGCCGAATCGGGACGATATCCATGACCACCACCCTCCAGGGCCACGCCCTGGCCCTGCTCAATCGCCTGGCCCGGGCCGACTGGCCGGATCGATTCAAACTGCGCAAGCCGCTGGAAGGCCTGTTGCTACGTGGCAGTCGCGCCGGCTTCCGACTGGCCGGGCGCCGGTCGGCTCACGGGTCCACGCGGCCGCTGCTGAGCGGGCCTGCGGAGCTGTTCGACCTGTCGCTGAGCGAGGAACAGCAACTGCTGCGCGACATGCTGGCCCCGTTCGCCGTCGAGGTCATGCGCCCGGCGGCGCTGGAGGCGGATGCGCAGGGTAACCTTCCCCCGGCGCTGCGAGCGCAGGCGGCTGCCCTCGGGCTGGTGCATTACGGCGTGCCGGAGTCCATGGGCGGGCTGGCCGGTGGCCCGACAGCGCTGACCACGGCCCTGCTGGCCGAAACCCTGGCCCAGGGGGATCTGTCCCTGGCCGCCGCCTTGCTGCAGCCCCTGTCGGCGGCCCATTGCCTGCGCCGCTGGAGCAGTACCGAGCAGCAGCAACGCTGGTTGCCGGCCTTGCTGCACGAAGATGCACCGCACTATGCCCTGGCCATCCACGAGCCGCAGGTACTGGCCGATCCCGCACGGCCCGCCACCCGCGCGCGCAAGCGCGGCGGGCAGTATCGGCTCGATGGCGAAAAGTGCCTGGTGCTGCAGGGCGGGGACGCCGAATACCTGATCGTCTCGGCGCAGTGCAGTGACGGGCCGGCGCTGTTCCGGGTGCCGGCCGACACTGACGGCCTCTCGCGCCAGCCGGAGCCGGCCATGGGGCTGAAGGCCTGCGCCACCACTCGCATCCGCCTGCGTCAGGTGAAGGTCGAGCGTGACGCCCGGCTTGCGGGGCGCGGCTTCGATCATCGGGTCTTTCTCGATCTGTCCGCCCTCGGCTGGTGCGCCCTGGCGGTGGGCACCTGCCAGGCGGCGCTCGACTACGTGATCGCCTACTGCAACGACCGCCACGCCTTTGGTGAGCCCATCAGCCACCGTCAGGGCGTGGCGTTCAGCATCGCCGACATGGCCATCGAGCTGGAGGGCATGCGCCTGCTGCTCTGGCGGGCCTGCGCGCGCGCCGACCGGGGGCTGGATTTCCAGGAGCAGGCCTGGCGCGCCCGGCTGTTCTGCAGCGAACACGCCCCGCGCATTGGTAGCGCCGCGGTGCAACTGCTGGGTGGGCATGGCTTCACCCAGGAACACCCGGTCGAGCGCTGGTACCGGGACCTGCGCGCCGTGGGCGTGCTCAACGGCGCAATGCCGCTCTGAGGATCAGCCATGTATCTGGAAACTCCGCGAAAATTCCGCGCGCTGGTCAGCCAGGCGCACCAGGTGGCGGCGAACTACCTGCGACCGCTGTCCCGCACCTACGACCGTGCCGAGCATGCCTACCCCAAGGAGCTGGACATGCTTGCCGCGCTGCTCGACGGCATGAATGCCGGCTCGCCGGATGCGGTGGGAGCTGGCGCGGCGGGCAAGCGCAGCGAGGGCACTGCCGACGGCGTACGCAATGGCGGCAACCTGTCCGCCTGCCTGGCGGTGATGGAAATGTGCTGGGGCGATGTCGGCCTGCTGCTGTCCATGCCGCGCCAGGGGCTGGGCAATGCCGCGATCGCTGCCGTGGCCAACGAGGAACAGCGCCAGCGCTTTGCCTCTGTCTGGGCCGCCATGGCCATCACCGAGCCCGGCTGCGGTTCGGACTCGGCGGCCATCCGTACCACGGCGGTGCGCGACGGCGACCACTACGTCCTCAACGGCGAGAAGATCTTCGTCACCGCTGGCGCGCGGGCCGATGCCGTGGTGGTCTGGGCGACCCTGGACCGCAGCCTCGGGCGGGCCGCCATCAAGTCCTTCGTGGTGGAAAAGGGCACGCCGGGCATGACCGTGACCCGGCTGGAGAAGAAGCTCGGTATCAAGGCTTCGGACACCGCCTCGATCAGTTTTCAGGATTGCCGGGTGCCCGCCGCCAACCTGCTGGGCAGTCCCGATATCGATACGCAGAAGGGCTTTGCCGGGGTGATGGAGACATTCGACAACACCCGGCCGCTGGTGGCCGCCATGGCGGTGGGCCTGGCGCGGGCGGCGCTGGATCGCAGCCGTACGCTGTTGAAGCAGGCAGGATGTCGCTTCGACCGCCAGCGCCCCCTGCTGGTGCTGCAGCACGCCGAAGCCTGCTGGCATCGCTACGAAGCGGAGTGGGAGGCGGCGCGGCTGCTCACCCTCAAGGCAGCCTGGATGGCCGATAACCGAATGCCGAACTCGAAGGAGGCCTCGATTGCCAAGGCCAAGGCAGGCCGCATGGTCGGCGAGGTGACCCTTGGCTGCTTGGCGCTGGTAGGGCCGCAGGGTTATGGCGAGGACGAGCTGCTGGAGAAGTGGGCGCGCGATGCCAAGATTCTCGACATCTTCGAGGGCACTCAGCAGATCCAGCAATTGATCATTGCCCGCCGGCTGCTCGGCAAGAGCTCCGCCGAACTGAAGTAGGGCCACGTGGGGCGGGCCGCCGGTAGGGTGCACACGGCGGCCGGAAAAGGCGCCGACCGCCCTACGGATCGGCCAGGTGTAGGGTGGTTAACGCAGCGCGTTGGCCACCATGAAGATCACCGCAACGGTGACCGGCAATGGGCAGTGCAGACCCTCGCCGCCCAGCCTCAGAACCGATAGATCTCCACGTCGGTCCGCAGCGGCTCGACGGTGGGAATCTGCGGAGCCTGAGGCTCGCTCGGGCGTGCCTTGCGGGCGGCGACGATCTGTCGCGACAGCGGCTCGATGGCGCCGGCGAGCTGCTCGGCCAGTTGCTGCAGCAACTGGCTCTGGGCGCGGATCTGGTCGGCGGTGCTGCCCTGGTGTGCCGCCTCCAGGCGCACCAGGCGACTGTCGCGCAGCTTGCCGTTGCGGTCCAGCAGGCGCCACTGGCCTTCCAGCACGGCCGGCTTCTGTGGACCGGAGTCCAGCCGGGAAATGCTCAGGCGCACTTCAATATCCGGCTCGAAACCGGCGGCCGGTTCCAGGGCGACGCGCTGGCCGCTCAGACGGCCGGCCAGGCGTTGCAGCATGACATTGTCGATGTTGTCGCCCAGATTGCCGGCCCAGCGGGCACCGAGGTCGGGCACCAGACTGCCATCGGCCTGGCGCTGCAGCACCGCATCGCTCTGGTTGAGGTAGTCGGCCAGGTCCACCGGTTCCAGCAGTACCATCAGGCCGGAGGCCTTTTCCTTGATTGTCGGACTGCCGCTGTCCAGCTGATAGAGCACGGCGGGTGGGCGGCTGATACAACCTCCCACCGCCAACAGTCCTGTCAGCAGCGACAGCGCCGCAAAGCGCATGTACTTCATCATTCACCCAGAAGGCCGCAAGGGGCGGCCGGATTGGCAGCAAGCTGGGCCGGCGGGTTTCGCCGGCCCGTGATTCTAATGTGCGGTCAGGTCGCCACGTGACGCCAGGGGCGTGCAGGCGGGGCGGCTGGCGCTTGGTGCCGGGCATTCTCCCAGCACTACCCTCAGATTTCCACCTGCAGCGCGTCGACCCGCTGGAAGCCGCGCGGCAGCTTGTTGCCGCGCCGCCCACGTTCGCCCTGGTAGTGGGCCAGATCCTCGCCCTTGAGTGTCAGCGTGCGCTTGCCAGCCTGCAGCACCAGGTTGGCGCCTTCGGGCAGCACGGCCAGCGCGGTGACGTATTCCTCCCGAGAGGCCACGCGGTCGGCGGGAATGCTGATCAGCTTGTTGCCCTTGCCCTTGGGCAGCTGCGGCAGCTCGGCGATGCGGAACAGCAGCAGGCGGCCGTCGCTGGTGGCCGCTGCCAGCCAGTCCTGTTCGCGGTTGCTCAGCGGTAGCGGCGGCAGCACTTTGGCGCCGGTCGGCAGGGTGAGCAGGGCCTTGCCGGCCTTGTTCTTGGCCTGCATGTCGTCGCCTTTGGCGACGAAGCCGTAGCCGGCATCCGAAGCCATGACATACAGCGCCTCGTCGTCCGGCAGCAGTACGCATTCGAAGCTGGCGCCGGGCGGTGGGGTCAGGCGACCGGTCAGCGGCTCGCCCTGGCCGCGCGCAGACGGCAGCGAATGGGCGGCCAGCGAATAGCTGCGCCCGGTGGAATCGATAAACACCGCGTACTGGTTGGAGCGGCCCGGCGCAGCGGACTTGAAGCTGTCCCCGGCCTTGTAGGACAGCCCGGCGGCATCCACCTCGTGGCCCTTGGCGCAACGCACCCAGCCCATCTCGGAGAGCACCACGGTGACCGGCTCGGACGGCAGCAATTCGGTCTCCGACAGCGCGCGGGCCTCGGCGCGCTCGATGATCGGCGAGCGGCGCGCATCGCCGTAGGTCTCGGCGTCCTCCAGCAGCTCCTTGCGCACCAGCTTCTTCAGCTTGGCCTCGCTGCCCAGCAGGGCCAGCAGCTTCTCGCGTTCCTTGGCCAGTTCGTCCTGCTCGCCGCGAATCTTCATTTCCTCCAGGCGGGCCAGTTGGCGCAGCCGGGTGTCGAGGATGTAGTCGGTCTGCAGATCGCTGAGGCCGAAGCGCTCCATCAGCACCGGCTTGGGCTGATCCTCGTTGCGGATGATGGCGATCACTTCGTCGAGATTGAGGAAGGCGATCAGCAGGCCTTCCAGCAGGTGCAGGCGTTTCTCCACCTTGTCCAGGCGGAACTGCAGGCGGCGGCGCACGGTGCCGATGCGGTAGGTCAGCCATTCGCCGAGCAGGGTGCGCAGGTCCTTGACCTGCGGGCGACCGTCCAGGCCGATGACGTTCATGTTCACCCGGTAGCTGGATTCCAGGTCCGTGGTGGCGAACAGGTGACGCATCAGGTCTTCCACGTCCACGCGGTTGGAGCGCGGGATGATGACGATGCGGCAGGGATTCTCGTGGTCGGATTCGTCGCGCAGGTCCGCGACCATCGGCAGCTTCTTGGCCTGCATCTGCGCGGCGATCTGCTCCAGCACCTTGGCGCCGGAGACCTGGTGCGGCAGCGCGGTGATCACCACATCGCCATCCTCCACGCGGTACACGGCACGCATGCGCACCGAGCCGCGGCCGGTTTCGTAGACCTTGAGCAGGTCGGCGCGTGAGGTGATCACCTCCGCCTCGGTGGGAAAATCCGGGCCGGGTACGTGTTCGCACAGTTGCGCCACCGTGGCGTTCGGCTCGTCCAGCAGGCGCACGCAGGCCGCAGCCACCTCGCGCAGGTTGTGGGGCGGCACGTCGGTGGCCATGCCCACGGCGATGCCGGTGGTGCCGTTGAGCAGCAGGTTGGGCAGGCGTGCCGGCAGTACCGCCGGTTCTTCCAGCGTGCCGTCGAAGTTGGGCACCCAGTCGCTGGTGCCCTGGCCCAATTCGCTGAGCAGCACCTCGGAATAGCGCGACAGGCGCGCCTCGGTATAGCGCATGGCGGCGAACGACTTGGGATCGTCCGGCGCGCCCCAGTTGCCCTGGCCGTCCACCAGGGTGTAGCGGTAGCTGAACGGCTGGGCCATCAGCACCATGGCCTCGTAGCAGGCCGAATCGCCGTGGGGGTGGAACTTGCCGAGCACGTCACCTACGGTACGCGCCGACTTCTTGTGCTTGGCGTCGGCGTTCAGGCCCAGTTCGCTCATGGCGTAGACGATGCGGCGCTGCACCGGCTTGAGGCCGTCGCCGATGTGCGGCAAGGCCCGATCCATGATCACGTACATGGAATAGTTCAGGTAGGCCTGTTCGGTGAACTCGGCGAGGGAGCGGCGCTCCACGCCATCCAGGCTGAGGTCGAGGGTTTCGCTCATGGTGGGGCCCTAGTTTGAAAAATACTGGCGCAGCAGCAGGGTGCCGTCGCGCTGCGTGAATTCGAGTTGGCGCAGGGCGCTCATGCCCAGCAGCACCTGGTCGTTGCCCATCCCCGGGGCGATCAGTGCGCGTACGTCGGTGAGCACGATGTCGCCCAGCTGCAGGCGTTCCAGGCGCGTGCGATAGCCGGTGGCGCGGCCGTTGGCGGTGAGCAGCTCCATGGGCGCGCCGCGCTCCAGGCCGAGCGTCTCCACCAGCGATTCCGGCACGGCGACGTCGGTGGCGCCGGTGTCGAGCAGGAACAGCACCGGCTGGCCGTTGATGCGCCCGCTGGCGCGGAAGTGGCCGTGGCCGTCGCCTTGCAGGCGCACTTCGATATGGCTGGCGCTGTGCAGCGAGGCCGGCGCCGGGTTGGGGTTGTAGCGCGACTCTTCCCACTGGGCGAAGAAGCGCGTGGCCAGCAGCATGCCGGCGCCCCAGGCGAGCAGCAGCATGATGCGCCCCAAGCGCTTGCCGGGTGGTGCGCTGCTCACGGCGTCGCCCCCCAGCCGCCTTCCGGTGCGGCGAAGTGCCAGAGCATTGGCCGGCGCTCGCCGTCGCCCCGCGCCAGTTCGCCGTTGTCGATCAGCACCCAGGCGCCCTTTGCGTCGAGCCACAAACCTTCCGCGACGCCGTGTGGCGCCCCGTAGCGGCGGTCCTCGCCGAGCGTGGCATCGGCAAACGACCAGCAGCGCTCTGCCTGGCCGGTGGACAGCGAGCGCCGGCAGATCTGGTGGGTCATGCGTTCCAGCGTATAGAGGCGCTCTTCATGAAAGGCCAGATCGCTGAAGTCCAGCGGCTGCGGACGGGTCAGGCCGCTCTGCGCGGGCGGCGGTTCGAAGCCCCCCTCGCTGAGCAGCACGCAGCCGCCGTTGCAGCTCCAGTCGGCCTGCTGGCGATGCAGCACCAACAGGCCACGGCGCTCGCGCTCGGCGGCCAGCCACAGGCGCTGGCTGGCCGGGTCGACCGCAATGCCTTCGAGAAAGGCGTTGTGGCGCTGCAACAGGCCGGCGCCCCGGGCCTGACTGATCAGCGCCGGCGGCAGCTTCAGCCAGCGGGCCGGACCGACCGGGGGAATCATCAGCACGCCGAGGCTGGCCTCGCTGACCAGGTAACGGTTACCGCTGCCATCGCAGGTGATGCCCTCGAAATCCAGCATGCCGCCGCGCACCCAGCCGATCAGCCGCTGGCCCTGCCGCAAGCCCCAGGGCAGGCCGGAGGGTGGCGGTGGCGGCGCGCTGAAGCGTTCTTCCTCGACGGTCCAGCTGTGCTCGCCGGGCACCAGGCGATACAGGCGGTCGTCGTCGCGGTCTGAAACCGTCCAGAAGCCGTCGCCGCACCAGGCGAGTCCCGACAGGTTGCCGCGCGGCACGCCATCGACGGGATGCTCGCCTGCCAGTTGCAGTTGCTCGGTGGCGGCGACAGGGACCGCACCGGCCAGCAGCAGGCCGGCCAGCAGCCAGCGGCGAATCAAACCGCGACCTCGGCCAGGTTGCCCTTGCTTTCCAGCCAGCTCTTGCGGTCGCTGGCGCGCTTCTTGGCCAGCAGCATGTCCATCACCTGCCGGGTGTCCTCGAAGTCGTCCAGGGTCAGCTGCACCAGGCGGCGGGTATTCGGGTCCATGGTGGTTTCCCGCAGCTGCGGCGGGTTCATCTCGCCCAGGCCCTTGAAGCGCGTGACCTGCGGCTTGCCGCGGCGTTTCTCGGCGGTCAGGCGCTCGAGGATGCCGTCGCGCTCGGCCTCGTCCAGGGCATAGAAGACGTCCTTCCCCAGGTCGATGCGGTACAGCGGTGGCATGGCCACGTAGACGTGTCCGGCCTCCACCAGGGTGCGGAAGTGCCGCACGAACAGGGCGCACAGCAGGGTGGCGATGTGCAGGCCGTCGGAGTCGGCGTCGGCGAGGATGCAGACCTTGCCGTAGCGCAGCTGGGACAGGTCGTCGGAGCCCGGGTCGAGGCCGATGGCCACGGCGATGTCATGGACTTCCTGGCTGCCCAGCACTTCGCCGCCGTCCACTTCCCAGGTGTTGAGGATCTTGCCGCGCAGCGGCAGGATCGCCTGGAACTCCTTGTCGCGCGCCTGCTTGGCGCTGCCGCCGGCGGAGTCACCCTCCACCAGGAACAGTTCGGCGCGCAGCGGGTCCTGGCCGGCGCAATCGGCCAGCTTGCCGGGCAGCGCCGGGCCCTGGGTGATCTTCTTGCGCTCGACCTTCTTGCTGGCCTTCAGGCGCCGGCCGGCGTTGCTGATGGCCAGCTCGGCCAGCTGCAGGCCCTGCTCGGGATGGGCGTTGAGCCACAGGCTGAAGGCGTCCTTGACCACCCCGGAGACGAAGGCGGCCGCCTCGCGGGAGGACAGGCGTTCCTTGGTCTGGCCGGAGAACTGCGGCTCCTGCATCTTCATCGACAGCACGAAGACGATGCGTTCCCAGACGTCCTCTGGCGCCAGCTTGACGCCGCGCGGCAGCAGGTTGCGGAACTCGCAGAACTCGCGCATGGCGTCCAGCAGGCCCTGGCGCAGGCCGTTGACGTGGGTGCCTCCCTGCGCGGTGGGGATCAGGTTGACGTAGCTTTCCTGCACCGCCTCGCCGCCCTCGGGGAGCCACAGCAGCGCCCATTCCACGGCTTCGCGCTCGCCGGCCAGGTTGCCGCAGAAGGGCTCTTCCGGCAGGCGGGCGAACGCGCTGACGGCGTCGATCAGGTAGGAGCGCAGGCCATCCTCGTAGCACCATTCGATGCGCTCGCCGCTGTTGCGGTCGTCGAACACCACCGACAGCCCGGGGCAAAGCACCGCCTTGGCCTTGAGCACATGCTTGAGGCGGCTGACCGAGAACTTCGCCGAATCGAAGTACTTGGCGTCCGGCCAGAACTGCACGCTGGTGCCGGTGTTGCGCTTGCCGACCGTGCCGATGATCTCCAGGTCGCTGGCCTTGAAGCCGTCGGCGAAGGTCATGCGGTATTCGTTGCCGTCGCGGCGCACCCGCACTTCCACGCGGGTGGACAGCGCGTTCACCACGGAAATGCCCACGCCGTGCAGGCCGCCGGAGAACTGGTAGTTCTTGTTGGAGAACTTGCCGCCGGCATGCAGCTTGGTGAGGATCAGCTCGACCCCAGGCACGCCCTCTTCTGGGTGGATGTCCACCGGCATGCCGCGCCCGTCGTCGATCACCTCCAGCGAATTGTCGGTGTGCAGAATCACCTGCACGCTCTTCGCATGCCCGGCCAGCGCCTCGTCGACGCTGTTGTCGATGACTTCCTGGGCCAGGTGGTTGGGGCGGGTGGTGTCCGTGTACATGCCCGGGCGCTTGCGCACCGGATCGAGGCCGGAAAGGACTTCAATGGCGTCGGCGTTGTAAGTGGCCATGGGCTCTCTAGTTCGTCAAAGATCGGAAAAATCGTGGTCGCGCCACAGGCCGGGATCAAAGCCGGCGAAGGCGAGCAGCGCGGGCAACTGAGCGGCAAAGCCCTGGTAGCTGTGGTCGCCACCGGGCTGGATGCGCAGCGCGCAGGCCCGGTACCAGGCCTGGGCCTGGCGGTAGTCGAGGGTCTCGTCAGCGGTCTGCAGCCACACCTGGAAGCGCCGCGGGTCTTGGGGTGCGGGCACTTCCAGTGCGGCCAGCGCCTGGATGTGCTCCAGGGTCAGCTGCCAGGTTTCGCCGCTGTAGAGGTTCTGCTGCGGACCGAGGTAGCCGTCGAAGCGCGTGTGGGGCAGCACGGCCGGGTTGATCAGCAGGGCCTTCAGCCCGTGGTGCTCGGCCAGGTGCGTGGCGTAGTAGCCGCCCAGCGAGCTGCCGATCAGCAGCGGCGCGCCCAGTTCGGCGATGGCCTGCTCGCACTGGGCGATGGCTTCACGCGGGTGGTGATGGAGGGCCGGCACGCGCAACTGCCCGGCGACGCCCAACTGCTCGCAGGCATGCACCAGCTGGCGGGCCTTCTTCGAAGCCGGCGAGCTGTTGAAGCCGTGCAGATAGAGGAGGGTGGGCAGTTGGCTGGCCATGCGCGCGTTCGATAACGGAAGTGGGGTGGGTGGGCAAGGCTAAAGCGCACAGGCACGCGCTGCAAGCCGAGTCCGGCGCTGCCTGTATCGGCCGCGCCGGGATGCTCAATAGCCCCGCACGTTGTAATCGATATCGAAGGCGATGCCCTCTACCCGCGAAACGCCGGTTTCCAGCTCGCCGTCCGGGTGCAGGCGCAGCCAGCGATAGCCCGGTGACTGGTCGCCGACCTTGAAGTGATCGCTGCCCGGCGCGAACTGCACGCAGGTGGAGGGCGAGCCCAGCAGACGCACGCCGGAGCGCATGGAGTCGAATTCCTGATGCACGTGGCCCCAGAGCAGGGCGCGTACCTGCGGCCGGCTGTCAAGCACGGCGAACAGCGCCTCGGCATTGTCCAGGCCGATGCGGTCCATCCAGGCGCAGCCGATCGGCACCGGGTGATGGTGCAGGCAGATCAGCGCCGGGCGCTGCGGCTGTTCGTCCAGCGCTCGCGCCAGCAGATCCAATTGGTTGTCGCACAGATGGCCGTGCACCGCGTCCGGCACGGCGGTGTCCAGCAGCACGATGCGCCAGGCGCCGCAATCCACGACGGGCTCGAGGAGCGGGCTGTCGCCGGCGATGCCGCGCAGCGGGTCGTGCAAGTCGTGGTTGCCGGGAAACGCGCGCAGTGGCGCGGGAATCCGCGCGGTCATCTGCAGAAAGGCCTGGTAGGAGGCGCCCGAGCCGTCCTGGGACAGGTCACCTGTGGCCAGCAGCAGGTCGATGTGCGGCTGCTCGTCAAGCACCCGGTCGATGACCCGCGCCAGGCTCTCGGCGGTGTTCATGCCCAGCAGGCGACCGCTGGGGTCGGCGAAGAGGTGGCTGTCGGTCAGCTGAACCAGCGATACCGGGGCATCCGGTGTGGAGTCAGTCAGGCTCGGCAAGGCATGCGCTCTCGTGCAATGGAGTCGGGATTATCGAGATGGGCAGGGGTGCCGGCAAACCCGAAAAGCGGAAGTGGTTCACACCATGAGGGGGCGGAATTGTTACAGAACCGGCTCCAGTTCATGGCCGAGCGCCTGGCAGTGGCTCAGCCATTCGCCGAGGAACAGGTTGAGCTGGGTCTTCTCGTCCGGCTGGTGCATGGCTTCGTTGGGGTAGGGATAGCGACCGAGGAAGCGCCGCGACTCGGCAGCGCCGACTACTTCGGCCATGCGTGCGTCGTGGTACACGCGTACCTCCAGTTGCGGCGCCGGCAGCCAGGGCAGGCCGTTTTCCTGGCGCACGCGCAGGCTGGTGGTATAGGGGCAGTTCTCCAGCACGTCAACGGCCAGCACGCCGAGCAGGTGCTCGCCCTGGCTCAGCGCCACGCGGCGTACGCGCGGGCTGGCGGTGCGCATGTCCGGCAGCAGCTTCATCAGGCGCTGGTAATTGGCTTCGCAGCTGGCCTGCAATTCGCACAGGTCGACCCGATAACGTTCGCGTCCGGTCACCATCAACTCCAGGCACCCCGCACTTCGTCGCGATTGAGGGCCAGCCACTGCAGGGCGATCAGGCTGGCGGCGTTGTCGATCAGGCCGTCCTTGAGCGCGCGCAGGGCGTCCGCGTAGGACAGCACATGCACGCGGATGTCCTCGCCTTCCTCGGCCAGGCCGTGCACCCCACCGGCGGCGCTGCTGTCGCAGCGGCCCAGGTACAGGTGCACGCGTTCGTCGGAGCCGCCGGGCGACGGGAAGTACTCGGTGATCGGCCACAGGCGATCCAGCGTCAGGTCGGCTTCCTCTAGAGCTTCGCGGTGCGCGACCTGCTCCGGCTGTTCGCCTTCCTCGATCAGGCCCGCCACCAGCTCCAGCAGCCAGGGGCTGGTTTTCTTGCCCAGCGCGCCGACGCGGAACTGCTCGATCAGCACCACCTCGTCGCGCAGCGGGTCGTAGGGCAGCACGCAGACCGCGTCATGGCGCACGAACAGCTCGCGGCTGATCAGCGGCCCCATGCCGCCTTTGAACTGGCGATGGCGCAGGTGCAGGCGATCGAGACGGTAGAAACCGCGGAAGCAGTGCTCGCGTTGCACGACTTCGACCGCGTCGGCATCGGCCTTGAAGAAATCGGACATGAAAGCCATCCAGGCGCAGTGGGAAAACTGTCGAACATCCTAGCGTGACCTGGTGTCGGCCGCAGCCACTTTGCCGATGAGCGACGGCGTGCCAAGCTGAATGACCTTCAATGCCGGTCAAGGGATTCGCCACATGCCTAAGCTCCTTGTGCTTGTCAGTTTCCTCCTGCTCAGTGCCTGCCAGTTGCTGCCCCTGGGCGGGCAGGCGCGTTATGAACGCCAGGCGTGGGAGGAGCGGCCAGCCGGTTGCCGGGGCGAAGCCTGCCCGCTGGTCAACATCGACACCCTGCATTTTCCCGACGAGCCCGCGCTGGATCGGCTGATCGAACAGCGGCTGCTGGAAATGACCCGCCTGCATGCCAACGATCCGCTGCCGGCTTCGCTGCGTGAGTATCAGCGCAGCTACCTGAGCGGCGCCGAGCCGGAGCAGACCAGCTACCTGCAGGCGCAGGTACGCGAGCAGCATGACGGGCTGATCGTCATCGAGCTGTCCAGCTACCAGTACACCGGGGGTGCCCACGGCCTGCCCGGACGGGGCTTCATCAACTACGAGCGGCGCGGTGATCGCGAGCTGCAGCTGGCGGATCTGCTACTGCCCGGCCAGGAAGCCGCGTTCTGGTCGCTGGCCGCCGAGGCGCACCAGCGCTGGCTGGTGGAGAAGGGGCATGCCACCGACAAGGAGTTCGTCGCCTTCTGGCAGTTCCAGCCGACCCGCAACATCGCGCTGCTCAGCGACCGGGTGCTGCTCAAGTATGACGTATACAGCATCGCGCCCTATGCCAGTGGCCATCCGGAACTGAGCATTCCGAAAGAGCAACTGCGCGGCATTCTGAAGCCGCAGTATCTGTAGGGCGTTGCTCTACAGCGTCCAGAAACAAGAAAGCCCGCACGAGGCGGGCTTCTTGGGGCATCTGGAGCCCATGGGCGGATTTGAACCGCCGACCTCTCCCTTACCAAGGGAGTGCTCTACCCCTGAGCTACATGGGCGAATGGGCGCGCATTCTAGTCAGGTGTTTTTGGGAAATCCAGAGAAAAATTAAAGGGTTGGGAAAATGCTTTGCCGTGGGAGCGGCTTCAGCCGCGATGCTTTCGTGCGGGTCGACGCCAGAAGCATCGCGACTGAAGTCGCTCCTGCAGGTCCTGCCAGGCGCTTATACCTGCTTGTAGATCACCGAGCCTTCGTCGCGGAAACGCCCGGCCTGTTCGGCGAAGCCGGCCTCGATGGCCTTCTGCTCGTCGGTCAGGCCGTGCTCTGCGGCGTAGTCGCGCACTTCCTGGGTGATCTTCATGGAGCAGAACTTCGGCCCGCACATGGAGCAGAAGTGCGCCACCTTGGCCGACTCCTTCGGCAGCGTCTCGTCGTGGAAGGCGCGCGCGGTGTCCGGGTCCAGGCCCAGGTTGAACTGGTCCTCCCAGCGAAACTCGAAGCGCGCCTTGGACAGGGCGTTGTCGCGGATCTGCGCGCCCGGGTGACCCTTGGCCAGGTCGGCGGCGTGGGCGGCGATCTTGTAGGTGATGATGCCGGTCTTCACGTCATCCTTGTTCGGCAGGCCGAGGTGCTCCTTGGGGGTGACGTAGCAGAGCATGGCGCAGCCGAACCAGCCGATCATCGCGGCGCCGATGCCGCTGGTGATGTGGTCGTAGCCGGGGGCGATGTCGGTGGTCAGCGGGCCGAGGGTGTAGAACGGCGCCTCGTCGCAGCATTCCAGCTGCTTGTCCATGTTCTCCTTGATCAGTTGCATCGGCACATGGCCCGGGCCTTCGATCATGGTCTGCACATCGTGCTTCCAGGCGATCTTGGTCAGCTCGCCGAGGGTTTCCAGCTCGCCGAACTGCGCGGCGTCGTTGGCGTCGGCGATCGAGCCCGGACGTAGGCCGTCGCCCAGCGAGAAGCTGACATCATAGGCCTTCATGATTTCGCAGATTTCCTCGAAGTGGGTGTAGAGGAAATTCTCCTGGTGGTGCGCCAGGCACCACTTGGCCATGATCGAGCCGCCCCGGCTGACGATGCCGGTGACGCGCTTGGCGGTCAGCGGCACGTAGCGCAGCAACACGCCGGCGTGGATGGTGAAGTAGTCCACGCCCTGCTCGGCCTGCTCGATCAGGGTGTCGCGGAACAGCTCCCAGGTCAGCTCCTCGGCGATGCCGCCGACCTTCTCCAGCGCCTGGTAGATGGGCACGGTGCCGATCGGTACCGGCGAGTTGCGGATGATCCACTCGCGGGTTTCGTGGATGTGCTTGCCGGTGGACAGGTCCATGACGGTGTCCGAGCCCCAGCGGATGCCCCAGGTCAGCTTGGCGACTTCTTCTTCAATCGAAGAGCCCAGCGCCGAGTTGCCGATGTTGCCGTTGATCTTCACCAGGAAGTTGCGGCCGATGATCATCGGCTCGAGTTCCACGTGGTTGATGTTGGCCGGGATGATGGCGCGGCCGCGCGCCACTTCCTGGCGCACGAACTCGGGGGTGATTTCCTTGGGAATGGCGGCGCCGAAGCTCTGTCCGGCGTGCTGTTCCTTGAGCAGGCCGGCCTCGCGGGCCTCGGCCAGCTTCATGTTCTCGCGGATGGCGACGAATTCCATTTCCGGCGTGATGATGCCCTTCCTGGCGTAGTGCATCTGGCTGACGTTGTGCCCGGCCTTGGCGCGGCGCGGATTGCGCACATGGGCGAAGCGCATGGCGGCCAGTTCCGGATCGGACAGGCGACGCTGGCCGAACTCGGAGGACAGGCCCGGCAGCTTTTCGGTGTCGCCGCGGTCCTCGATCCAGGCGCTGCGCACGTCCGGCAGGCCCTTGCGCACGTCGATGCTGGCGGCCGGGTCGGTATAGGGGCCGGAGGTGTCGTAGACGGTCACTGGTGCGTTGCTCTCGCCGCCGAAGGCGGTGGGCGTGACATCCAGGCTGATCTCGCGCATCGGCACGCGGATATCGGGGCGCGAGCCCTGGACATAGATCTTGCGCGAACGCGGAAAGGGCTGAACGGACTGCTGGTCGACCCGGGCGCTTTCACTCAGGTGCTGGGGGGTGCTGTTCATCGGCGGCTCCTCGGCTGAATGTCGGAGCGAACCTGATGCAGCGGCGAGGCGGCCCGGAGACCGTGGGGTGAACACCGATGGGGTGTCCAGAGGTCCGCCGGGAGGCAGACACATCTTGTTCCCTACGCAGGCGCTAACCTGATCAGGTTCAACGGGATCCGGAACTGTCCGATCTCAGCCCACGATTCTGGGCACCCCGACAAGAACAGCGGGGAGTCTACGCAAGCCCTGGCACAAACTCCAATGCTGTCGCGTCATGGCCATTGACCCCCGTCGACCGACCCACATAGCCTTGCCGATCTTCAGGCATTCAGGAACGAACATGCTGCGTAGACTCACTCTCGCGTTCGCCATCTCGGCCGCCCTGCCAGGATTGGCCGTGGCCCAGGAGCCCCTCAAGAGCGACCTGCTGAGCGTCTATCAGCAAGCCGTGGAGAACAATGCCGATCTGGCGGCGGCACGCGCCCGCTATCAAGCCGTGCTGGAGCGGATTCCCCAGGCCCGTGCCGGGCTGTTGCCGCAGTTGTCGGCAGGGGCGTCCTATACCGATACCGACTCCGAGGTGGACACCGTCTTGCGGGGGCGTCAGTCAGTGGGCGCCAGTGCACTGGTCTATCAGGCGACCCTGAGCCAGCCGTTGTTCCGCGCCGATCGCTGGTTCCAGCTGCAGGCCGCCCAGGCGAGCGGCGAGCAGGCTGGCCTGGAATTCTCCGCCAGCCAGCAGGATCTGATCTTCCGCAGCGCCGAGGCGTACTTCGCGGTGTTGCGCGCCCAGGACAGTCTCGCCGCAGTGAAGGCCGAGGAGGCCGCGCTCAAGCGTCAGCTGGACCAGGCCAACGAGCGTTTCGAGGTCGGCCTATCCGACCGCACCGACGTGCTGCAGGCGCAGGCCGGGTACGACTCGGCGCGCGCCGGTCGCCTGCTGGTCGAGCGCCAGGTGCGGGACGCCTTCGAGAACCTCGAGGCGCTGACGGCGCGTCCCTACAGCCGCCTCGACGGTATTCGCCACAGCCTGCCGGTGCTTGCACCGGTGCCCAACGAGGCCAGCCAGTGGGTGGAAACCGCCGCCCGCCAGAACCTCAACCTGCAGGCCAGCCACTACGCGGTCATCGCCGCCGAGGAAAATGTGCGCCAGCGCCGCGCCGGTCATGCGCCGACCCTGGATGCCGTGGCTCAGTACCAGACGGGGGACAACGACGGCCTGGGATTCAGCAACGCCACGGACGTCCCCGGGCTAAGTCTGCCCCGCTACGCTGGCGATGCCTCGCGAAGCAGCATTGGCCTGCAGCTGAACATCCCGCTGTTCAGTGGCGGCCTGACCACCGCCCAGGGCCGTGAGGCCCAGCAGTTGCTGGCCCAGGCCGAGCAGCAGCGCGAAGGTTTGCGCCGCCAGGTGGTGCAGAACACCCGCAACCTGTTCCGCGCGGTAAACACCGATGTCGAACAGGTGCAGGCCCGGCGCCAGGCGATCATCTCCAGCCAGAGCGCGCTGGAGGCTACCGAAATCGGCTACCAGGTGGGCACCCGCAACATCGTCGACGTGCTGGATGCCCAGCGTCTGCTGTACGCGACCGTGCGCGACTACAACAACGCCCGCTACGACTACATCCTCGACAACCTGCGCCTGAAGCAGGTGGCCGGCACCCTCAGTCCCGCCGACCTGCAGGCGCTATCCGCCTACCTGCAGCCGGACTACACCCCGGACCGCGATTTCCTGCCGCCCGACCTGGCGCCCAAGCGGCAGGGGCCGGCGCAGCTGTAGCCGGCGAGCGAGAAAACCGGGGAATTCCCTGTGGGAGGGGCTTCGGCCGTGGGTGGGGCTGCCGTCGCGGCCGAAGCCGCTGCTACGAAAGCCATCCGGCCTCGTGGCAAAAACGGCAAGCGCCCTACGCCTGTCCTTCGCGCAGTTCGCTGAAGCGGCCGAGCTGGCGCTCGATCAGCGCCGGATAGGGCGGCAGCAGGCTTTCCACGCAATAGGCGCCCGGCGGGTTGCTGGTCGGGCGCAGGCGTGCGCGCTCGCGAATCGGCGCGGCGACCCCCAGCTGGGCGTCGGTGAGCAGCAGGGTGCGGCTGTGCTGGGCCAGTGCCAGGGCCTGCTGGGCCGGTTCGCTGAGTAGCAGATCGCCCTGGCCGATGCGCTCGGGCAGGGCGCCACCGCACAGGCTGAGCTGCAGCTGGGGCACCTGGCCGGTGTCGGCCATCTGCAGCTGCAGCGAATGGCCAAGCGCGCGCAGCAGTTCCCCGCAGCACAGCGCATGACCCAGGTAGTCGTCGTCATGGCGCTGATGGAACAACACCAGGCTGCTGCCGTCGCGCAGGATGTGCAGCTCGCCCTGGTAGAGACTGCTGGCCTGCTCCAGGCAGTGCCGATAGCGGTCCAGCAGGTCGACCAGGCGCTGGCGGGGCAGACGGCGCAGCTGATCCTGCTGGCCGATCTGCACGGCCAGCACGGCGCAGGCACTGGCATCGGAGCGGGCAGCCAGGGCAGGGGCGGCGAGATCCTCGTCGAGCGCCACCTCGTCCAGATCCAGAAACGGATCGTCCTCGTCCAGGCTATGGGCCATGGCGCGCTGTGGGCGCGGGTTGCCCGGTTCGGGTTGCCAGGCCGCTTCGAGCTCAGGCTCGTCATCCAGGGCCAGCTCCGGGTCCGCCTCCGGGTCCAGGTCAAGCTCCTGCTCGGGTTCTGGCGCGGGCGCGGGCTCGGGGAGCGGGGCCAGGCGCGCCTGCAGTGAACGCGCCAGCTCGCCGATCTCGTCCTGTCGCTGCGACCCAGGTGCCAGCCCCTGGGGATCGCGCACCCAGTGGCCGAGCGCGATCAGTGGGTTGGCCAGGCTGCGGCCCGCCAGCAGCGACAGCCAGAGCGCGGCCGCGAGCAGGATCAGGCTGAGCAACGCCATGCTCTGCAGGCCAAGGCTCAGGGGTTGACGGAAATGCTGCATGTCCAGGCTGATGCGCAACTGGCCGGCGAGCACCTCCTGGAAGCTGATAGGCGTGGCGAACAGGCCGTCAGTGGCGTCAGCCGGCCGGCTGCCGGCTTCGGCGAGGATGCGGTTGTCCGTGCTGTACACGGCGGCGTGGGCTACCAGCGGGTTCTTCACCAGATTGCCCAACAGCACGTTGAGGCTGAGGATGTCGTTAGCCACCAGTAGGCTGGTGGCCGTTGCTGCGGTCTGGGTGACCAGCGTCTGGCCGACCACATTGGCCTGTTGCTGGCTGGTCTGGCGCAGCTGCGTGCCGATCACCCAGGCGTACAGCAGCAGCACCAGGGCCACCATGCCCAGGCACAGGCCAGTGATGCGCAGGGGAACGGACAGGGTACGCCCACTCAGGGCGTCGAACAGTCGCAGGAACAGGTTGTCGGGTCTCACGGGCCGCGCATCTCGGCGATATAGGTCGCGGGAGTATACGGAATGCCCGGAGGCTGCCAAAGCACCCTGACGTGAATTGTGTCAAGGCTAAATGCCACCATTTTCGCGGGGTCTGGCGTCTCGCCCGCTGTGCGTCGGCATACCTTGCCGGCGCTTGGGGTAGAATGCGCGCCTTTCCGTTGCCCTTCGTCATGGGAGCTGCGCCTTGCGCGAAATCGTCCTGATCAACATCACCGGGGAAGACCGCCCCGGGCTGACCGCCGCCATCACCGGAGTGCTGGCCCAGGGCGGCGTGAACATCCTCGACATCGGCCAGGCCGTGATCCACGACACCCTGTCGTTCGGCATCCTGGTGGAGATGCCCGACAACGAGCGCGCCT
This sequence comes from Pseudomonas flexibilis, assembly GCF_000806415.1. Taxonomy (NCBI): domain Bacteria; kingdom Pseudomonadati; phylum Pseudomonadota; class Gammaproteobacteria; order Pseudomonadales; family Pseudomonadaceae; genus Pseudomonas; species Pseudomonas flexibilis. The sequence goes on along the minus strand of NZ_JTAK01000004.1, from coordinate 232,540 downwards.
CCGCAGCGCTCAAGGATGTGCTGTTCACCGCCTACAAGCTGGACCAGCAAGTGCGCTTCACGCCGGTCTCCGAGGCCGACTACCAGCACTGGGTGAACGGCCAGGGCAAGCCGCGCCATATTGTCACCCTGCTGACTCGCCAGGTGACTGCCGAGCAGCTGCACCGGGTCAGTGCCATCACCGCCAAGTACGACCTGAACATCGACCATATCGACCGCCTGTCCGGACGCATGCCGCTGGACATGCCGGTCGAGCGCGGCAAGGGCTGCATCGAGTTCTCGGTGCGCGGCGAGCCGGCCGATCCGGATGCCCTGCGTGCCGAGTTTCTCAGCGTGGCCCAGGAGCTGAACGTGGACATCGCCTTCCAGCGCGACTCGGTGTTCCGCCGCAACCGCCGTCTGGCGGTGTTCGACATGGATTCCACGCTGATCGAGGCCGAGGTGATCGACGAGCTGGCCAAGGCCGCCGGCGTAGGCGAGCAGGTGGCGGAGATTACCGAGCGCGCCATGCGCGGCGAGCTGGATTTCCGCGCCAGCTTCAAGGAGCGCCTCGGTCTGCTCAAGGGGCTGTCCGAGGACGTGCTGGCCGAGATCGGCGCCGGCCTGCGCCTGACCGAGGGCGCCGAGGTGCTGTTCGCCGAGCTCAAGCGCCTGGGCTACAAGACCGCGATCCTGTCCGGCGGCTTCAGCTACTTCGCCAAGCAGCTGCAGGCCAAGCTCGGCATCGACTACGTGTTCGCCAACGAACTGGAGATCGTCAACGGCAAGCTGACCGGCGTGGCCATCGAGCCGATCGTCGACGCCCAGCGCAAGGCCGACCTGCTGCGCCACCTGGCGGAAAAGGAAGGCCTGAGCCTGGAGCAGACCATCGCCGTGGGCGACGGCGCCAACGACCTGCCGATGCTCGGCCTGGCCGGCCTCGGCGTGGCCTTCCGCGCCAAGCCGCTGGTCAAGCAGTCGGCCAAGCAGGCGATCTCCACCCTGGGGCTGGACGGCATCCTGTACCTGCTGGGCTTCCGCGACCGCGACGGTCAGGAATAGGCCTTATACGGATGTGGGGCGGCCCTGCGGGGTGGGCGGTGGACAAGAAAAGCGTTGTCCACCCTACGGGTCGGTGGCCGCGCGTAGGGCGATCGGCGCCTTTTCGCCGCCATGTGTGCACCGCCCCCGGTGACCCCACTCAGCCCAACCGCTGATCCGGCGCATAGGGCGTCGGATCGATCGAAGGCGCGCGCCCCAGCATCAGATCCGCCAGCAGGCGGCAGGAGGCCGGCGCCAGCACCAGGCCGTTGCGGAAGTGCCCGCAGTTCAGCCACAGCCCCGGATGGCTGGCCAGTTCGCCGATGAACGGGATGCCGTCCGGCGAGCCCGGCCGCAGGCCAGCCCAGTGGCCGACCACCGGTGCGTTCGCCAGATCCGGTAGCAACTCGGCGGCCGTGGCGCGCAGGCTGTCCAGGGCATTCTCGGTGGTGGATTTGTCGAAGCCGCAGTATTCCAGGGTGCTGCCGACCAGGATGTGACCGTCGCGGCGCGGGATGGCGTAGCGGCGACCCGCCAGCACCATGCTCGGCAGGAAATCCGTGGCGCACTTGAACAGGATCATCTGCCCGCGCACCGGCTGGACCGGTAGCTGCACGCCCAGGGTGGCCAGCAACTCGCCGCTCCAGGCACCGGCGGCCAGCACTACCTGGTCGGCGCGGTATTCGCGTGCTGCCGTGCGCACGCCGACCACTCGCCCGCCTTCCTGCACGAAGCCCTGCACCGGCTGCTGGCTGTGGATCTCCACGTGGGCCAGGCGCTCCAGCGCCACGCGCAAGGCCTTCAGCAGGCGCGGATTGCGGATGTTGGCCACCCCCGGCATGTACAGCGCACGCTGGAAACGGTCGGCGAGGGCGGGGATGGTCCGCCGCACATCGTCGACCGGCACCCGTTCCAGGGTTCGCTCGAAACGGGCGGCCCAGGCCAGAGCCTGCTCCTCGTCCTCAACATCCATCCAGTACAGGCCGGTCACGTGCAGCTCGGGATCGACTCCGCTGTCCTGCAGCAACTGCGCCGTCAGCGCCGGGTAGGCGTCCTGCGCCTGCAGGGCCAGCGCCTGCACCGCCGCCGGATACCGCCACGGATACAGCGGCGAGACGATGCCACCCCCCGCCCAGGATGCCTCGCGACCCGGCTCGCCGCCTTCCACCAGGGTGACGCGCAGACCCGCGCCGACCAGCTTGTAGGCCGTCAGCAGGCCGATGATGCCGGCGCCGATTACCAGAACGTGTTGCACATTTCTCTCCTTGGGCGATTCAGCGAAGTGATCTGCTTGACGGGCCGTGGCCATGGTCTAACAAGGACGGGTCGGTCAGGAAGGCCGACATGATATTGGGATTAGCAAGGATTCGCTCATGGACTATGAACGGCAGCGTGCGTTCACGCTGGTGGAACTGATGATCGCGCTGGCGATCCTGGTGATCGCCGTCAGTTTGGCTGCGCCCTCGATGACACAGCTGTACCGCAAGCATCAGCTCGACGCCTATCAGGCTGAACTGATGCGTCTGATCGTGCAGGCTCGCCAGCATGCGCTGATCAACCAGCGTCGGGTCACCCTGTGCGCCCTGAATGCTCAGGGGGGCTGCGTCAGCCTGAAGGCCGGCGTGCTGACCAGTTTCGTCGACAGTAACGGCAATCGGGCACTGGACGCCGGTGAGACGCTGCTGCAAACCCTGGCCATTCCGAGCCACGTGCAGGCGGACTGGGTGGGGACAAAGCCCCTGCATTCGCTGCATTTCAGCGGGCAGGGCACCACCTACCTCAGTAACGGCACATTCACCCTGTGTCACCAGGCGAGTCTGAACCGCTACGGCAAGCTGGTCATCAGCCGCCAGGGTCGGGTGCGTGCGGAGCGACACGAGCAGGGCTGCCCGCTGGGTTAGTTGTCTGGGCGGTAGCCCTGTTTTGTGGGTTTTGCGACGTTGTCTGCAAATTCACCCATTTGCTCGACCGTTTGCCCACGATTTCACACCAGCCATCGGTACCCCGATTGTCACGCCTGGGGGGCTTGCAGACACTGCGCTCGATTCTTCAGGCGAGGCGGGTCATGCGATTCAACCAAGGCTTCACCCTCATCGAACTCATGGTGGCCATCAGCTTGCTGGCGGTCCTGGCCGCATTGGCCGCGCCGGCGATGGGCGACTTCATCGTTCGCCAGCGGGTCGCCAGCCAGGCGGGCGACCTGGCCCTGGCCATGGCGCTGGCGCGCTCCGAAGCGATCAAGAGCTCGACCAGCATCGCGGTGATCCCGGAGACGGTCAGTCCGAACGGCTGGGCGAATGGCTGGTGCGTCGCCCCGGCAACCGTAGCGAACTGCGATGACGCCGCGGTGCTGCGCCGATTCTCCGGCCGCAGCAACGTGACCATCAGCAGCGCTGCCCTGGCCAGCCCTTACCGGATCCTGTTCCTGCGCGATGGCACGCGAGGGGTCAGCAGCGGTCGTCCGCGTTTCAAGGTGTCTTCCCCGCAATTGCCCGCCACCGGCCAGAACGCCCGCTGCGTGTTGCTCACGCCGCAAGGCCGCACCGAGGTGTCGGCCACGACGCGGGATGCCAACTGCCCGCAATAAGGACGAGGGATCAGGAATGTCGAACAAAGGAAACAGGCAGGCCGGCTTCTCGATGATCGAGGTGCTGGTCACCCTGCTGGTGTTCACGGTGGGGCTGCTTGGCCTGGCGGCCCTGCAGCTCAATGCGCTGCAGGGTACATCCGACAGTGCGCAGCGCTCGCAGGCCGCCGCCGTGCTGCAGGACCTGGCCGAGCGGATGCGCGCCAATCCCCAGGGGAGCGCTGCCGACTACGCGGCGGCCGTGAACTGCGCGGCCCTGCCGGCGGTGCGCTGTGCGGATCACGTCAATCCGGCCACCGGCGCCAAGGTCAATGCCGCCAGCTGCACCGCCGCGCAGATGGCCGCGTTCGACAGCTGGGAGGCGCGCTGCAGCTATGCCGCTCTGGCCAACTTCAATGCGGACGATGCGCGCTTCTCCAGTCGCGACTTCCTCACGGCGAGTGCCGCTGCGCCGGTGGTGGCGATCGGCAACGTCAACGGCGTGCTGTCGCTGACAGCCACCTGGCTGAGCAAGGGCAACGAGCCGCAGGAGCGTGGCAAACAGCAGCGGGGGGAAAAGGTCTTGTCCTCCCGGCTCGAGGAGATTCGTCGATGAAGCACATGATCGCTCCGGCTCGGCAGCTCGGCCTGACCGTGGTCGAACTGCTGGTCGCCCTGGTGCTCAGCCTGCTGCTGCTGACCGGCATCATCCAGGTGTTCCTGGCCAGCAAGCAGACCTACGCCACCAACGAGGCCATGTCGGTGCTGCAGGAGAATGGCCGCTTTGCGCTGGAGTTCATCGCACGCAGTGTTCGGATGGGTGGCTATGTGGAACCAACCGCGCTGAGCTTGGGGTCGCCACTCGCCGTGCAGGGCTCGGGTTGCACGGGGCTGTGTACGGAAACTGGCAACGGCAACGCCTCGGACCAGTTGGCCATCGCCTTCCAGCCACCCAGGGACCCGGTGACCGGGACGCGCCAGGACTGCGGCGGAACGACCGTGGATGACGATCGCGTCCTGGTCAACGTCTTCCATGTGCAGAACGGCAGCCTGCGCTGTTCTTCCTACCAACACACGCCCTACCAGGTGCTCACGTCGAACGTCGAGCTGGTCAGCGGCATCGATCGCCTGCAGGTGCTGTTTGGCATCAGCACCCAGGGGAACCTCGATAGCGCCAACCAGTATGTCTCGGCCGATCGCGTCACCAACTGGGAGCAGGTGCGTGCCGTGCGGGTGGCCGTGCTGGCCAATTCCCTCTCCCCCGTGTCGCCTGCACCACCCGTGCGGCCCTACATCCTGCTCGACGCCGAGCCGGTGAGCTTCAATGACCGGCTGGCCCGGCAGATCTTCACCACCACGATTCAGCTGAAGAACATTTACTGAGGTCCCCATGCTTCGAGTACCCCTTCGTCAACGCGGGGCCAGCCTGATCGTGGCCCTGATCTTTCTCCTGGTACTGACCGTTGCCGGCCTGACCGCCGTGCGCTTTGCCACGCTTGAGGAGCGCATGGCCAGCAACACCCAGTTCCGCAGCATGGCCCACCAGTTGGCGCAGAGCGAGATGCGCGCGCAGCAGCGCTTGTTCAATACCAGCGCGGCGGGGCGTGCCCCGCTACTGGAGGCGCTGAATGCCGGAGTCCATGGCCTGACGTCCTCTCAGTTGGCCAACCTGGCCCTGCCGGACACCAGCCGTTTGCCCGTGGCGCTTGATGCTGAAATCGATCCTGCGGGAGCTGCCTTCCCCCAGCACAGCGTGCGTTTCCTGAACCAGCGGATCTGTGAGGACGGCAGCAGCGGGGACAAGTTCTCCTGCACCTATTACGAAGTGGCCACCACCGCCCGGATGGATGGCGGGGCCGAGTCGTCGCAGGTGCAGGGCATCGTATTCATGAGTAACCAGTGAGCGAGGAGTGGGTCATGACCCGGATCGGCGTATGTATCGCCTGCATTCTTGCGTTGGCGCTAGGAAATGCAGCGGCGCGGGAACAAGCGATGCATGAAGTGCTTATGGAAACCATCGAATCCCAGCGGTTGATTTTCCACTGGCGGCACGAGCCAGAGCGTTTGGCAACTGTGCTGGTTTACACCTGTTCGACCTGTGAGATTCAGCAGAAATTCATTGATCGAGAAACCCGGCTGATACGCGGCAACCAGGAGCTGGACATTTCGCTGCTCGGGCAAAGAGTCGAATGGGACGGTCATGTGACGATCTCCAGTGCTGATCCGAAGCGGATTCTAAAAGTCGAGATATTCGAGTAAGAAGGGTCAATCATGGCAAGGAAATTAGCGCTGGCCGCAGGGGCCTTTCTCTATACGTTGCTGGCCTCTCAGGCGGTGCTGGCAGACGACATAGAAATCTACGTCACCCGCGATCTGCCGGCCGATCAACGGGTTCGGCCGAACATTCTGTTCATCATCGACTCCTCCGGTTCCATGGGCACGGAAGTCTCCGGCACCAAGCCCAAGCAAAGTCGCATTCAGGTCGTGCGCCAGGTGACCAAGCAGCTTATCGATGAGTTGAAAGTCGCCGAGGATGTCAATGTGGGCATCATGCGCTTCAACGGCAATGATGGCGGTAAGGTCCTGCAGGAAGTTAAGCGGCTGACGAAAAATAATGCCGCCGACATGAAGGACGTTGTGGATGATATCCCTGCATCGGGGAATACTCCGCTGCTGGAAACATTCCACGAAGCCTTTCTTTATCTGAGTGGTGGTAGTCCCTACTGGGGCAAGGAAGTCTTGCAGTGTGTTGATTGGGACCGCAGGGGAAACTGTACGAAGCGGGAACTCGTTAATGTCAGTGTTGCGAGCTCCATCCGGGACGGCGCCTATATATCCCCGCTTACCCATAGTTGCCAGAAGACCAACATCATTTATCTCAGTGATGGCGAGCCAACCCAGGACACCAGTTCCAACGAGGCGGTGCGCAAGCTGGTGGCCGGCAAGAATGTCCGATATCCCGCCTCGACCTGCGGCAATGGTCAGGGAGCCTGCCTGCCTCACCTGGCCGAGTACATGGCCAATCAGGACATGGCTCCTGGCGTGAGCGGCACGCAGACGGTCAACACCTACACCATCGGTTTCGCCATCGACCTGCCGCTGCTGAAGAACACCGCCGAGGCTGGCGGCGGCAAGTACTTCACCACCAGCAACGTCTCCGGGCTGACCGAGGCGATGAAGTCGATCATCGTCGAGATCCTCGCCGAGAACACCAGCTTCGCCGCGCCCAGCGTGGCGGTGAGCGCCTACAACAATCTCGGCTACCGCAACGACCTCTATTACGCGCTGTTCCGGCCCGCCGAAGGCGACCGCTGGGTGGGCAACGTCAAGCGCTACAAGCTGACCCGGGATGGCAACGGCGACAGCCTGATCGTCGATCGCGACGGCAATCCGGCCGTGGACCCCCAGACCGGCTTCTTCCGCGATACCGCGCGCAGCTTCTGGTCATCGACCACGGACGGGAAGGATGTGGCCAAGGGTGGCGTGGCCGAGAACCTGCCGGCTTCGCGAACGGTTTACACCTGGACCGGGAACGACCGTACCCCGACAGCCAATGCGGGTGTAACCGGCGCAGCCACCTTGGCAAGCCTTGCGGATACCCAGCAGCTGACCAACGCCATGCTTGGCGCGGCCAACAACACCGAGCGCAGCAACTTCATCAAGTGGGGCCAGGGACTCGATCCGCAGACCAATACCCGCCGCCAGCAGGTGGCCGATATCCTGCATAACGAGCCGAAACTGGTGGCCTACCGCACCGATGAGAACCTGGCACGGGTCACCAATGCCGAAAAACCGACCAATGACCCCACGTACGATCCCGTGCTGGGCTCGTCCCTGGAGCAGCTGTACCTGTTCTTCAGCAGCAACGAAGGCTTCATTCATGCCGTCGATGCCAGCACCGGGGTAGAGAAGTTCGCCTTCATTCCCAAGGAGTTGCTGCCCAACCTGGGTGCCTACTACAAGGATGCGAAGGGTGGAGCCAAGACCTATGGCATGGACGGGCAGATCAAGCTGTGGGTCGAGTACGGCCCCCTGGATGCCGACAACCAGACCCGCAGCCTGTCCAAGGCGTTCCTGTATGCCGGCATGCGCCGGGGCGGGCGCAATTACTACGCCCTGGATGTCGCCAATCTTGATGCGCCCAAGCTCAAGTGGGCGATCAAGGGTGGCGTGACGCCGGGTTTCGATGCGCTCGGGCAAACCTGGGCGGCGCCGATGCTGGGCCAGCTCAAGGTCAACGGCACGCCCACCAAGGTGCTGATCCTGTCCGGTGGTTACGACACCAACCAGGACAATGACGAGCCGAACACCCCCAGCAACGATACACGTGGCAATGCGCTGTTCATTGTCGACGCCGATAGCGGAAAACTGTTGTGGCGGGCCGGCAGCGATCAGGCGGCCGACCTGCAGATCGCCAGCATGACCAACAGCATTCCGGCCGAGCCGGCGCTGGTGGATGTCGATGGCAATGGTCTGGTCGATATCCTCTATGTCGCGGATACCCGCGGGCAGATCTTCCGCATCGATTTCAACCACAGCGGTGCCAACAGCACCGCGACGGGTGGGCGTGTCGCCAGCCTGGGCGGCACTACCGCGGCGGACAATCGCCGTTTCTACAGCCCGCCGGACATCGCGCTGCACCGCGTGCGTGGTAGCCAGCCGCACTTCACCATCGCCATCGGCTCGGGCTATCGCGCCCATCCACTCAACGAGGACACCGAAGACCGCTTCTATGTGTTGCGTGACTACAACGTCTACTCGCCACCGACGAGTTATACGACGCTGACCGAGGCTGATCTGACGGATGTTTCCAGTGTGAGTGTCAGTGGCGACGCGGCGGCGGCTATCCGCACGCAGCTGGCCGCCAAGGAAGCGGAAATCAGCGCGCTGAATGCGACGGTGGTGTCGGCCCAGTTGGCCCTGACGGACTATCGGGCCTCCAGCGGCCTGACCGGCAAGTATCAGCAGTGGCAACAGGAACAGGCCGAGGCGCTGTATCGCCAGCAGCAGATCGAGCAGATCCTCGAGCGGAATCCCTTCGTCGTGCAGCATGCGCCGGAATCCGAGCAACAGCGGGACTTCCAGGAGCAGATCGCCGATGTGCAGGCATTGCTCGATGGCTGGGTGGAGGCGGATCCGAACAACACCGATTTGATTGCCTATCGCAGTCAGCTGACCACGGTCTACGGCAATCTGTTGCAGCGGCAGGCCTCTCTGGAAGCCTACCAGGCCACCGTGACGGCCAAGGAGGCGGAGCTGGTGGCAGCCCGCAACGACCCCGACAACGCAGATGTGGATGGGCTGGAGCAAGAACTCGGCGATCTGCGTCAGAACTACGCAACTGCGGCCGCCGGGCGCGATCGGCTGAATACCACGCTGCCTGATCTGATCGACGCCGCCCGTGCTGCCACGACAGACCGTCAGTTAGCACTGGATGCGTTGCAGGCCGCCATCGCGGACGTCGGTTCCTGGGACAGCGGTGCCGGCCAGCTCGAAAGCGACCTCCTGGCGCGCGACGAACAGGGCAAGCTGCAGGACCTAGAGAATTTGGCCGACAGCCAGAGTAATGATGTCGAACTGCTCGACGATCTCGAGGATGAGCGCCAGACGCATCTGGCCCAGGCCGCTGCCTTGCTGGCTGCCATCGAAGCGCTGCAGGCACTGCCCTACGTCGACTCCCCCACGCTGACTGAGGAACAACTGGCGGCGGCCCGCGCGCAGTACGGCGACGACCTGACCATCCTCGAGGCCTACCAGTTCCTGCTGGACCAGGCGATCGCCACCGCCAGCGAGCGTCTGCCGGGCCTGCGCACCGAGATCAATGGGCTCTACGCCCAGCTGCAGCCGGGCGACAACTACACGCCCAACCAGACCCTGCTCGGCCAGAGCCAGGGCTGGTTCATGCGCCTGCCCCATGGCGAGAAGGTGCTATCGGCCTCGACCTCCTACAAGGGCGTGGTGTTGTTCAGTACCTTCAGCCCGCGCGGCCAGGCGGTCAGCACCTGCGGGCCGGATGTCGGACGGGGCCGCTACTACGCCGTCAACCTCAGCGATGCCAGCGGCGTGTTCCTCAAGGATGGTGTGGTGGTGCGCGGCTTCGACCTGAATCGCAGCGGGATTCCGCCGAGTCCTTCGGTGATTCTGGATGACAGCCCGTCCGGTGATTCAGGCAGCGACGGTGGCGGTGATGATGGCACGCCCCCAGGCACTGGCACGGAAAGTGGCTCCAAGGGCCCGGCATCGGGCGCCGGTACGGAAATCAATACACCAGCCTGCGGCCCTGGCCCCGGCAAGCGCTACTGCGAAAGTACCCCGGTGACCCCGACCTACTGGAGAGAAAACTGATGGACCAGAAAGGCTTCACTCTGCTCGAAGTGATGATCGTCGTGGCGATCATCGGCATCCTCGCGGCCATCGCCTACCCGAGCTATCAGGAGCATACCCTGCGGGCCGGGCGGGCCGACGGCAAGGCCAAGCTGATGGAGATCCTGCAGGCTCAGGAGCGCTTCTACTCGCAGAACCAGCGCTATATCGCAGCCCTGGATGGCGATCCTTCCGCCGCGCCACCCACTGGTCTCGGCTATGCCGCCGATCCGGTGATTTCCGACGAGGGGCGCTACAGCATCACGGCGGCGGCCTGCGGCAACGGCGCCGGCCAGGGCATCGCCAGTTGCGTGATCCTCACGGCTACCCCGCGCGGGGCGCAGGCCAATGATGCCGCGTGCGGCAACCTGACCCTGAACAGCCGGGGCGAGCGTGGGCGCAGCGGCAACGGTAATCTCGACGCCTGCTGGTAGGCGGCCGGAAAGGCGCCAACCGCCCTACGGTCTGGTAATGGCAGAAACGACAAGGCCGGCAATCGCCGGCCTTGTCGTTTGTTACCCGCGCAATTACAGCGCCTTCACCCGCAGTTCCTTCGGCATGGAGAAGGTGATGTTCTCCGGCCGACCTTCCAGTTCCTCGGCACCCGTCGCGCCCCAGGCGCGCAGTTGCTCAATCACGCCACGCACCAGCACTTCCGGGGCTGAGGCGCCGGCGGTGATGCCGATCTTCTCGACTCCCTCGAACCACTCGCGCTTGAGGTCCTCGGCGCCGTCGATCAGGTAGGCCGGCGTGCCGATGCGTTCGGCCAGCTCGCGCAGGCGGTTGGAGTTGGAGCTGTTCGGGCTGCCGACCACCAGCACCAGGTCGCACTCCACGGCCAGTTGCTTGACCGCGTCCTGGCGGTTCTGGGTGGCGTAGCAGATGTCGTCCTTGCGCGGTCCGCCGACGTTGGGAAAGCGCTGGCGCAGGGCGTCGATGACCTTGCTGGTGTCGTCCATGGAGAGGGTGGTCTGGGTGACGAAGGCCAGCGATTCCGGCTGGCGCACCTGCAGGCGGGCCACGTCTTCCTCGTTTTCCACCAGGTAGATGCTGCCGCCGTTGCTGTTGTCGTACTGGCCCATGGTGCCTTCGACTTCCGGGTGGCCGGCGTGGCCGATCAGCACGCATTCGCGGCCTTCGCGGCTGTAGCGCACCACTTCCATATGCACCTTGGTGACCAGCGGGCAGGTGGCGTCGAACACCTTCAGGCCGCGGCGATCGGCTTCGTCACGCACGGCCTTGGAGACGCCGTGGGCGCTGAAGATGACGATGTAGTTGTCCGGCACCTGGTCGAGTTCCTCGACGAAGATGGCGCCACGGGCGCGCAAGTCCTCGACCACGAACTTGTTGTGCACCACTTCGTGACGCACGTAGATCGGCGGGCCGAAGACTTCCAGGGCGCGGTTGACGATCTCGATGGCGCGGTCGACACCGGCGCAGAAGCCACGGGGGTTGGCGAGTTTGATGTGCATGGCGGTGTCTCGTCGTGGTGGTGCTAGGCGTAGGGTGGAAACTCGCGAAGCGATTTTCCACCGGGTAGGCGCTGGGGTGTCAACGGTAGACAAGGCTGCGCCGTTGTCTACCCTACGGCCTCGGCGGCTGTCAGGCGGCCTTGACGTCCAGGATCTCCACCTCGAAGGTCAGCACCTTGCCGGCCAGCGGGTGGTTGAAATCAACGGTGACCTGCTGGTTGTCGAAGTGGCTGACCACGCCGGGCAGCTCGCCCTTGGCGGCGTCCTGGAAGATGACCATCAGCCCCTCGGAGAGCTCCATGCCCTCGAACTGGCCGCGGGGCATGACCTGCACGTTCTGCGGATTGGGCTGGCCGAAGCCGTGTTCCGGCTCGATGCGCAGGCTGCGCTTGTCGCCGGCCTTCAGACCCTGCAGGGCCAGCTCGAAGCCGGGCAGCAGGTTGCCGTCACCGAATGTGAAGGTGGCGGGCTGCTTGTCGAAGGTGCTGTCGACCACGTCGCCGCTCTCCAGCTTCAGGGCGAAGTGCAGGGTAACTTCCTTGTCCGGGCCGATGCGGATGTCAGTCATTGGGATTCTCCGGACTGCTTGGATGTGAACATGTCGATGACCAGCATGATGGCGCCAACGGTAATGGCGCTGTCCGCCAGGTTGAAAGCCGGGAAATACCAGCGGTTCTGCCAGTGCACGAGGATGAAGTCGATGACGTGGCCGAACAGCACGCGGTCCACCAGGTTGCCCAGCGCGCCGCCGAGCACCAGTGCCAGGGCGATGGCCAGCCAGGTTTCGTTGGGCTTCAGACGCTTGAGCCAGACCACCAGCACCACGCTGACCACAATGGCGATCAGCGCGAACAGCCAGCGCTGCCAGCCGGACTGGCCGGCCAGGAAGCTGAAGGCCGCGCCGGTGTTGTAGGCCAGCGTCCAGCTGAACAGGTCGGGAATGATCACGATCTGCTGGTACAGGTTCAGGGCGCCCTCGAAGTAGAACTTGCTGGCCTGGTCGAGCACGAATACCAGGGCGGTGAGCCACAACCAGGGCAGCTTGCCGAAGCGCGCGCTCATCGCATGCCCTCGCTGACCGGCGATTCGTTACGCATAGTGGCGCTCCTCGCCCTGACCTTCGATGTTGTCCACGCAGCGGCCGCACAGCTCCGGATGCTCGGCGTGTTGACCCACGTCCTCACGGTGGTGCCAGCAGCGGGTGCACTTGGCGTGCTCGGACTTGACGATCTTCAGCTTCAGGCCCGCCACCTCGGTGCCCACGGCGTCAGCCGGCGCATCGGCCAGCGGCGCCAGGGAGGCGGTGGAGGTGATCAGCGCGAAGCGCAGCTCGTTGCCCAGCTTGGCCAACTGCTCGACCATCGCCGGTTCAGCGAACAGGGTGACCTCGGCCTGCAGGCTGCCGCCGATGGCCTTGGCGGCGCGCAGGTTTTCCAGCTCCTTGTTCACCGCGCCCTTCACGGCCTGGATCTGCTCCCAGTAGGCGCGATCCAGCGTGGAGCCTTCCGGCAGGGTGGCCAGTTGGTCGTACCAGGTGTTGAGCATCACCGACTCGTTGCGCTCGCCCGGCAGGAACTGCCAGATCTCGTCGGCGGTGAAGGCCAGGATCGGCGCGATCCAGCGCACCAGCGCCTCGGCGATGTGGAACAGCGCGGTCTGGCAGGAGCGCCGCGCGATGCTGTTGGCCTGGGTGGTGTACTGGCGGTCCTTGATGATGTCCAGGTAGAAGCCGCCCAGCTCCTGCACGCAGAAGTTGTGCACCTTGTGGTAGACGTTCCAGAAGCGGTACTCGTCGTAGGCCTCGATGATCTCGGCTTGCAGGCGTGCCGCGGCGTCCACTGCCCAGCGGTCCAGGTCCAGCATCTGCTCGGGCTGCAACAGGTCGCGGGCCGGGTCGAAGCCGTTCAGGTTGGAAAGCAGGAAGCGCGTGGTGTTGCGGATACGCCGGTAGGCATCGGCGCTGCGGGTCAGGATGGTCTTGGAGACGGCCATCTCGCCGGAGTAGTCGGTGGACGACACCCACAGGCGCAGGATGTCGGCGCCCAGGCTGTCGTTGACTTCCTGCGGGGCGATCACGTTGCCCAGCGACTTGGACATCTTGCGGCCGTTCTCGTCGACCACGAAGCCGTGGGTCAGCAGGCCGCGATAGGGCGCGTGGCCGTCGATGGCGCAGCCGGTGAGCAAGGATGAGTGGAACCAGCCGCGGTGCTGGTCGGAGCCTTCCAGATACAGGTCGGCGCGCGGGCCCTGTTCGTGGCCCATGGGGTGCGAGCCGCGCATCACGTGCCAGTGGGTGGTGCCGGAGTCGAACCACACGTCCAGGGTGTCGTTGATCTTCTCGTACTGGTCGGCCTCGGCGCCCAGCAGCTCGGCCGGCTCCAGCTTGAACCAGGCTTCGATGCCCTGCTGCTCGACGCGCTGGGCCACCTGCTCCATCAGCTCGACGGTGCGCGGGTGCAGCTCGCCGCTTTCCTTGTGCAGGAAGAACGGGATCGGCACACCCCAGTTGCGCTGGCGCGAGATGCACCAGTCCGGGCGGCCGGCGATCATGCCGTGCAGGCGCGCCTGGCCCCAGGCTGGCACGAACTGGGTCTGCTCGATGGCGTCCAGTGCGCGGGCGCGCAGGCTGCTGCCGTCGGCCACCACCTTGTCCATACCGACGAACCACTGCGCGGTGGCGCGGTAGATCAGCGGCGTCTTGTGGCGCCAGCAGTGCATGTAGCTGTGCTGGATCGCGGTGTGCTTGAGCAGCGCGCCGACTTCACGCAGCTTGTCGACGATGGCCGGGTTGGCCTTCCAGATGAACTGGCCGCCGAAGAACGGCAGGTCGGCCACGTACACGCCGTTGCTCTGCACCGGGCTGAGGATGTCGTCGTTGGACATGCCGTAGTGCTTGCAGGAGCGGAAGTCGTCCTCGCCGTAGGCCGGTGCGGAGTGCACGATGCCGGTCCCGGAGCCGGTTTCCACATAGTCGGCCAGGTACACCGGCGCGAAACGCTCGTAGAACGGGTGACGGAAGCGGATCAGTTCCAGCTTGGCGCCTTCGGTGCGGGCGATGATCTGCCCGTCCAGCTCGTAGCGCTGCAGGCAGGACTCGACCAGTTCCTCGGCCAGCACCAGCAGCCTGTCGCCGGTATCGACCAGCGCGTAGACGAAGTCGGGGTGAACGTTCAGCGCCTGGTTGGCCGGGATGGTCCACGGGGTGGTGGTCCAGATCACGATGCTGGCCGGCTTGGCCAGGCTGGCCAGGCCGAAGGCGGCGGCGAGCTTTTCGGCGTCTTCCACCGCGAAGGCCACGTCGATGGCGTCGGACTTCTTGTCCTGATATTCGACTTCCGCCTCGGCCAGTGCCGAGCCGCAGTCGAAGCACCAGTTCACCGGCTTGAGACCCTTGAACACGAAACCGCCTTCGACCATCTTCGCCAGCGCGCGGATCTCGCCGGCCTCGTTGGCGAACTCCATGGTCTTGTACGGGTTGCTCCAGTCGCCGAGCACGCCCAGGCGGATGAAGTCGGCCTTCTGGCCTTCGATCTGCTGGCTGGCGTAGTCGCGGCAGCGCTCGCGGGTCTGGTCGGCCGGCTGGTTCTTGCCGAAGGTGGTTTCCACCTTGTGCTCGATGGGCAGGCCATGGCAGTCCCAGCCCGGCACATAGGGGGCGTCGAAGCCGGACAGGGTGCGCGAACGCACGATCATGTCCTTGATGACCTTGTTCACCGCGTGGCCGATGTGAATGCTGCCGTTGGCGTAGGGCGGGCCGTCGTGGAGGATGAACTTCGGACGTCCCTCACCGATCGCGCGCAGCTTGCCGTACAGGTCAATGCTGTCCCAGCGCTGCAGCATCTCCGGCTCGCGTTGCGGCAGGCCGGCCTTCATCGGAAATGCCGTTTCCGGCAGATTGAGGGTCGCTTTGTAGTCGGTCATCGTCGTTCAGGCTCGTTATTGAAGCGGTTGGCCCAGCCAGTAGGCTCGGGCGGCAGCGATATCGGCGTCGATAGCGGTTTTCAATTCTTCCAGCGAGGCGAAGCGTTGTTCGTCGCGCAGCTTGTGGTGGAACGCCACGCTGAGGCGCTTGCCATACAGGTCGCCGGCGTAATCCAGCAGATGCACTTCCAGATGGGCGCGGCCGTCGCCCTTGACGGTGGGACGCATGCCGATGTTGGCCACGCCCGGGCGACGCTGGCCGTCGAGCAGCACGCTGACCAGGTACACCCCCTGCAGCGGCACGCGGGTGCGCTTGAGCTGTACGTTGGCGGTGGGCGTGCCCAGCTGGCGGCCGAGCTTCTGGCCGTGCATCACCCGGCCGGCAATCGCATAGGGGCGGCCCAGCAGGCGTTCGGCGAGGGCAAAGTCAGCGGCGGCCAGGGCCTGGCGCACCCGCGTGCTGCTGATTCGCTCACCGTCCAGCTCGATGGTGCTGGCCGCTTCCACCGAGAAACCGTGGCGTTCGCCGGCCTGCTGCAGGAAGGCGAAATCCCCGGCGCGGTCGCAGCCGAAGCGAAAGTCGTCGCCGATCTCCAGATGTGCCACGTGCAGGCCGTCGACCAGCACCTGCTGGACGAAGTCCTGGGCAGACAGCTCGCGCAGGCGGCGGTTGAAGGCCAGGCACAGCACGCGGTCCACGCCCTCGGCGGCCAGCAGCTCCAGCTTGTCGCGCAGGCGCGCCAGGCGCGCGGGCGCCTTGTCCGGGGTGAAGAACTCGCGCGGCTGCGGCTCGAAGATCACCACGCAACTGGGCAGGCACAGCTCGGCCGCGCGTTCGCGCAGACGCTTGAGAATGGCCTGATGGCCGCGGTGCACGCCATCGAAGTTGCCGATGGTTGCGACGCAGCCCCGATGCTGGGGCCGCAGGTTGTGGAGGCCTCGAACCAGCTGCATAGCGGATGTCTTGATTGAAAAGTGGCCGATTATACGCACAGCGCCGGTATGCGGGTAGGGCGCAGCGGCGCGCCGCTACAGCGCGCGCCGGGCGAACTGGCGGGGCCGGAAGCCGAGCAGCGCCAGCACGCCGAAATAGGCGAGCACCCCGGCGCCAATCAGCACGCCCAGGCGCGCGAAGCGCATAGGCATGCCGCCGTCCGACCAGGCCGGCAGGTAGTGCATGACCGCCAGCAGCGCGGCGACCATCGCCAACAGCCCGATCAGCAGTCGGGCGAGGAAGGAGGCCCACCCGGGTTGCGGCTGATACAGGTCCTGGGCGCGCAGTTTCCAGAACAGCAGGGCGGCGTTAAGGCAGGCGGCCAGGCCGATGGCCAGAGCCAGGCCGGCGTGGGCCAGCGGGATGACGAAGACGAACAGCACGTTCATCACCTGGGTCATGGCCAGGGTGAACAGGGCGATGCGCACCGGGGTGCGCACGTTCTGGCGCGCGTAGAAGCCTGGCGCCAGCACCTTGATGAGGATCAGCCCAAGCAGGCCCACCGAATAGGCGATCAGCGCGCGCTGGGTCATCTCGGCGTCGTGGGCGGTGAACTGGCCGTACTGGAACAGCGACACGGTCAATGGCTCGGCCAGCAGCGCCAGGGCCACCGCGCAGGGCAGCACCAGCAGGAAGCACAGGCGCAGGCCCCAGTCGAGCAGGCGCGAGTAGTCTTCGCGGTTGCCGCCGGCCACCGACTTGGAGAGTGATGGCAGCAGGATGGTCCCCAGCGCCACGCCGAGCACACCGGTGGGGAGCTCCATCAGGCGGTCGGCGTAGTACATCCAGGACACCGAGCCGGCCACCAGGAAGGAGGCGAAGATGGTGTTGATGATCAGCGACAGCTGCGCCGCCGAGACGCCGAGGATCGCCGGGCCCATCAGCTTCATGACCCGCCACACGCCGCTGTCGCGCAGGTTCAGGCGCGGCAGCACCAGCATGCCGATCCTCTTCAGGTGCGGCAGCTGATAGAGCAGTTGCGCCAGGCCGCCGGCCAGCACCGCCCAGCCGAGCACCATGATCGGCGGGTCGAAATAGGGGGTGAGGAACAGGGCAAAGCCGATCATGCACACATTGAGCAGCGTCGGCACGAACGCCGGCACGGCGAAGCGGTTCCAGGTGTTGAGGATCGCGCCGGCCAGTGAGGACAGCGAGATCAGCAGGATATAAGGGAAGGTGACACGCAACAGGTCGCTGGTCAGCGTGAAACGGTCGGCCTCGTCGGCGAAGCCGGGCGCGGTGGCCCAGACGATCCACGGGGCGGCGAGGACGCCAAGCAGGCTGACCGCCGCCAGTACCAGGGTCAGCAGGCCGGCCACGTAGGCGATGAAGGTGCGCGTGGCCTCTTCGCCCTGCTGGGTCTTGTACTCGGCCAGGATCGGCACGAACGCCTGGGAGAAAGCGCCTTCGGCGAAGATGCGGCGCAGCAGGTTGGGCAGCTTGAAGGCGACGAAGAAGGCGTCGGAAGCCACGCCGGCGCCGAACACCCGGGCGATGATGGTGTCGCGCACGAAGCCGAGCACGCGGGAAAGCAGGGTGATGGAGCTGACCGCGGCCAGGGATTTGAGTAGGTTCATGGACGACCGATGCGAGAGAGTCGGCCCGGTGGGCCTGGAAACCAGGCGGCGAGTGTAGCGGCAAACAGCGCGGGGCGGGGAGCGGGCGTGGCCTCGCCGGGCATCGCGCGCCGGTGTTCGCGCGCTTGACAAGCCAAAGGCGCGTCGGCATCATTCGCGGCCTTATTTACCTGCATCCCCAGTTTTCGAGGAGTTCGACGGTGGCCAACAGCCCTTCCGCCAAGAAACGCGCCCGCCAGGCTGAGAAGCGTCGCAGCCACAATGCCAGCCTGCGTTCCATGGTTCGTACCTACATCAAGAACGTGGTCAAGGCTATCGACGCCAAGGACCTGGACAAGGCCAAGACCGCTTACGTGGCTGCAGTGCCGGTGATCGACCGTATGGCCGACAAGGGCATCATCCACAAGAACAAGGCCGCTCGTCACAAGAGCCGCCTGAACGCCCGCATCAAGGCCCTGGTTGCCTAAGCAAAGCGTTCCACAAAGAACCGGCCCAAGGGCCGGTTTTTTGTTGCCTGGGATTTATGTTGGAAACCGCAATGAGGTGATGGTGGCCTGCGGATCCTGTGGGAGCGAATTCATTCGCGAGCTTCTGGCGGCGGCCTGCGCGAACAGCGCGCGGACAAGTCCGCCCCCGCATAGGCCGTGGGGCTACCAGGGCCGGATCGGCACCGCCGTCAGCGAGTTCTGCGGGCTGCCTTCGATGATCCGGTCGCTGTAGACCAGATACACCAGCGTGTTGCGCTTCTGGTCGTGAAAGCGCACCACCTGCATGCTCTTGAAGACCAGCGAAGTACGCTCCTTGAACACCTCCTCGCCATCCTTCAGCTCGCCCTTGAAGCGGATCGCGCCGGTCTGCAGGCATTCGAGCGAGGCCTCGGAGCGATCCTCGGCCAGGCCCAGGCCGCCGCTGACCCCGCCGGTCTTGGCGCGCGACAGGTAGCAGGTCACGCCCTCGACCTTGGGGTCATCGAAGGCCTCGACCACCACCTTGTCGTTGGGCCCCAGCCACTTGAACACCGTGGAAACCTCGCCGATGGTTTCGGCCAGGGCGAGGGGCGAAAAGAGCAGGGTGGCCAGGGCCAGTGCGCGCATGGATGTGTCCTCAGACCAGGATCAGGTTGTCGCGGTGGATCAGCTCGGGGCCGTCGATGTAGCCAAGCAGCTCCTCGATGTCGGTGGTCGGATGGCCGATGATCTTCTGGGTCTCCGCCGCGCTGTAGTTCACCAGTCCGCGGGCGACCTCCTCGCCCTGCGGGTCGACGCAGACCACCATCTCGCCGCGCCGGAAGTTGCCGGAGGCGGCCTTGACGCCGACCGGCAGCAGGCTCTTGTGTCCGTCGCGCAGGGCGCGCACGGCGCCGGCGTCCAGCGTCAGCGTGCCGCGCATCTGCAGGTGGCCGGCCAGCCACTGCTTGCGGGCGGCGTGGCGGCTCTGTTCGGGGCTGAGCAGCGTGCCCAGGCGCTCGCCGGTCTTGAGGCGATCGAGAACGCTCTCGATGCGGCCGCCAACGATCACCGTGTAGGCGCCGGAACGTGCCGCCACGCGCGCGGCACGCAGCTTGGTCTGCATGCCGCCACGCCCCAGGGCGCCGGCGCTGCCGCCAGCCACGGCGTCCAGTTGCGGGTCGTCGGCGCGGGCTTCGTAGATGAGCTTGGCGTCGGGGTTGTGGCGCGGGTCGGCGTCGAACATGCCGTCGCGGTCGGTGAGGATCACCAGCAGATCGGCTTCCACCAGGTTGGCCACCAGCGCGGCCAGGGTGTCGTTGTCGCCGAAGCGGATCTCATCGGTGACCACCGTGTCGTTCTCGTTGATCACCGGGATCACGCCCAGGTCCACCAGGGTGCGTAGGGTGGTGCGGGCGTTCAGGTAGCGCTTGCGGTCCGACAGGTCGTCATGGGTGACCAGGATCTGCGCAGTCTGCAGGCCGTGCTCGGCGAAGCTGCTTTCCCAGGCGCGGATCAGGCTCATCTGGCCCACCGCGGCGGCGGCCTGCAGCTCGTGCATGGCCTTGGGGCGTTCGGCCCAGCCAAGCCGGTTCATGCCGGCCGCCACCGCGCCGGAGGATACCAGCACTAGTTCCGCGCCCGCCTGGCGCAGGGCGACCATCTGCTTCACCCAGGTGTCCATTGCCGCCCGGTCCAGCCCCTTGCCGTCGGCGGTCAGCAGGGCGCTGCCAATCTTCACTACCCAGCGCCTGGCGCCGGTCACCTTGTCGCGCATGTCTTTGTTCTGCCTTCGCAAAGCCGTGAGTCAATCAGCACGGCGCCGCTTGGAGAAGCGGCGCCGTGGGTTTGTCGTCAGTCCCTGACGTAGATGATTTCCGGACCGTCCTCGTCGTCCTCGTAATCGTCGAAATCGTCGTCGTCCACGTCGTCGACGCTCTTCAGGCCGGCGCGGCGCAGGGCGCGGCGGTCGTCCAGTGCCTGCAGGCGGGCGCGCGCCTCGTCCTCGATACGCTGGTTGAGCTCTTCCAGCGCCTGGGCGTACTCCGGATCCTCGGCGATGCGCTGATCGCGCTCGTCCAGGTAGCGCATGATGTCCTTGCTCAGCGCGTCGGTGCCTTCGCTCTCCAGCGCGGAGATCACGTAGACCGGGCCCTTCCAGTCCAGGCGCTCGACGATGTGCTTCAGACGCTCCTCGCGCTCCTCGTCGAGGATCTGGTCGGCCTTGTTCAGCACCAGCCAGCGTTCACGCTCCAGCAGCGCCGGGCTGAACTTGCCCAGTTCGTTGAGAATCGTCTCGGCGGCGTCAGCCGGGTCGCTCTCATCCAGCGGGGCGATGTCCACCAGGTGCAGCAGCAGGCGGGTGCGCGCCAGGTGCTTGAGGAAGCGGATGCCCAGGCCGGCGCCCTCCGACGCACCTTCGATCAGGCCGGGAATGTCGGCGACCACGAAGCTCTTGTAGCGGGCCACGCTGACCACGCCCAGGTTGGGGATCAGGGTGGTGAAGGGGTAGTCGGCGACCTTCGGTTTGGCGGCGGACACTGCGCGGATGAAGGTGCTCTTGCCGGCGTTGGGCAGGCCGAGCAGGCCGACATCGGCCAGCACCTTGAGCTCCAGCTTGAGGTCGCGGGATTCGCCGGGCTTGCCGGGCGTGGTCTGGCGCGGCGCGCGGTTGGTGCTCGACTTGAAGCGGGTGTTGCCCAGGCCGTGCCAGCCGCCCTGAGCGACCAGCAGGCGTTGCCCCGCCTTGACGAGGTCGCCAATGATTTCCTGGGTGTTGGCGTCGATCACCGTGGTGCCGATCGGTACCGGCAGGATCAGATCCTCGCCCTTGGCGCCGGTGCAGTCGGTGCTGCCGCCCTTCTGGCCATTCTGGGCCTGGAAGCGGCGGGTATAGCGGTAGTCCACCAGGGTGTTGAAGTTTTCCACGGCTTCCAGGTACACGGAGCCGCCGTCGCCCCCGTCACCGCCGTTGGGGCCGCCCTTTTCGATGAACTTCTCGCGGCGGAAGCTCATCATGCCATTGCCGCCGTCGCCGGCCTTTACAGAGATCGATACTTCATCGACGAATTTCATGGAGCGCCTCCCGCCCGTGGGCGGGCAGTATGAATCGGGTGAATCAGCCCAGGGCCTGAGGGCCTGTCGAACGTCCGACAGGCTCCCAGCGGCCACTAGGATACAGAAACAAAAAAGCCCCGTCGCACGGACGGGGCTTTTTCAGCAAGCGCGGACTTAGGCAGTCACGACGCTCACGTAGCGACGGCCGAAGGCGCCCTTCACTTCGAACTTGATCGCACCGTCCACTTTCGCGAACAGGGTGTGATCCTTGCCGATGCCCACGCCGTAGCCAGCGTGGTATTGGGTGCCGCGCTGACGCACGATGATGTTGCCGGCCTTGACAGCCTGGCCGCCGAACAGCTTCACGCCAAGGCGCTTGCTTTCTGAGTCGCGGCCGTTGCGGGTAGAACCGCCAGCTTTTTTGTGTGCCATGAGTCAAATCCTCCTAAAGGGATCAGGCCTGAATGCCAGTGATCTTGATTTCGGTGAACCACTGACGGTGGCCCTGGCGCTTCATGTGGTGCTTGCGGCGACGGAACTTGATGATGGTCACCTTGTCATGACGGCCCTGGCCGATGACTTCAGCAGTCACCTTGGCGCCTTCTACGACCGGAGCGCCGATCTTGACGTCGTCGCCGTTGCCGACCAGCAGCACGCGGTCGAAGCTGATGGATTCGCCAGTGGCGACTTCCAGCTTCTCGACCTTCAGGAATTCACCTTCGGCGACCTTGTATTGTTTGCCACCGGTAACGATTACAGCGTACATGGAATATCTCCGTTGATCCTGCTCACCCAGCGCTTTATAGGAGGAGGTATTGGCTGGCATGGCTGCTCGGGTTCGAAGGGTCGCCGAGCATTTGCGTAAGGCAGGGAAATTGCCCAGGAAAGTTCAGGGTGCGCGATTGTACGCAAGGCACCCAGACGGCGCAAGCGGCGCGGGGCCTCGCCTTGACAGTGTCTGGGGCGGCCCCTAGCATGCCGCGCAATCCTGCAAGTGTGAGATACGCCGTGCAACCGCAACTTTTCCATCGCGTGGTAGCGGACGATTTCGCCGCCGTCGACGAGATCATCCGCCAGCAACTCAGCTCGCGCGTTCCCCTGGTGGAAAAGATCGGCGACTACATCATCTCGGCCGGCGGCAAGCGCCTGCGCCCGCTGCTGGTCCTGCTCGCCGGGCGCGCCCTCGGTTACCGCCAGGACGATCTGCGCCTGCTGGCGGCGATCATCGAGTTCCTGCATACCTCGACCCTGCTGCATGACGATGTGGTGGACATGTCCGGCATGCGCCGTGGCCGTTCCACCGCCAACGCGCTGTGGGGCAACGCGCCCAGCGTGCTGGTCGGCGACTTCCTGTATGCGCGCTCGTTCGAAATGATGGTCACGCTGGGCTCCATGCCGGTGATGCGCATCATCTCCCAGGCCACCCGGGTGATCGCCGAAGGCGAAGTGCTGCAGCTGTCCAAGGTGCGCGACGCCAGCACCACCGAAGAAACCTACATGGAAGTCATCCGCGGCAAGACCGCGATGCTCTTCGAGGCCTCGACCCACAGCGCGGCCGTGCTGACCCAGACCCCGGCGGACGTGGCTGAAGCGCTGCGCCAGTTCGGCGACAACCTGGGCATCGCCTTCCAGCTGGTCGACGACCTGCTGGACTACAAGGGCGACGCCGAAACCCTGGGCAAGAATGTCGGCGACGATCTGGCCGAAGGCAAGCCGACCCTGCCGCTGATCTACACCATGCGCGAAGGCAACGCCGAACAGGCCGCGCTGGTGCGCCAGGCTATCCAGAAGGGCGGCATCGAGGACCTGGAGCGCATCCGCGAGGCCGTGGAAGCCGCCGGCGCGCTGGACTACACCGCCAGGCTGGCCCGCGAGTATGCCGATCGTGCCATTGCCTGCCTGGAGGTGCTGCCGGATTCCGAGCATCGCCAGGCCCTGGAAGAACTGACCCGCTTCGCGGTCGCCCGTACCCACTGAGGCCAGGTGACGTCTGGCGTCGCCCCCCCCCCCCCCCAACGGCGGCCGGAAAAACACCGACCGCTCAAGGAACTCAGGGTTTTATCGCCACCTTCAACACGCCGTCGCGCTGGTGGGAGAACAGGTCGTAGGCCTCGACGATGTCGTCCAGCCGGTAGTGATGGGTGACCAGCGCGCCGAAGTCCGCCCGGCCGGAGGCCACCACATTGAGCAGCCGGCGCATGCGTTCCTTGCCGCCCGGGCATAGCGACGTGATGATCTTGTGGTCGCCCAGGCCGGCATGGAAGGCGCCCAGTGGAATGCTCAGGTCCTGGGAATAGACCCCCAGGCTGGACAGCGTGCCGCCGGGCTTGAGCACCCGCAGCGCCTGCTCGAAGGTGGTCTGGGTACCCAGCGCCTCGATGGACGCGTCCACGCCACGCCCGCCGGTCAGTTTCAGAATCTCGTCTACCACGTCGACGTTGCGGAAGTTCAGCGTCACGTCGGCGCCCATGCGGCGGGCGACTTCCAGGCGCTGGTCCACGCCGTCCACCACGATGATGGTGCTGGCGCCACGCAAGCGCGCACCGGCGGTGGCACACAGGCCGATCGGCCCCTGGGCGAATACCGCGACGATGTCGCCGATACGGATATGGGCCGCCTCGGCGCCGGCGAAACCAGTGGACATGATGTCCGGGCACATCAGCACCTGCTCGTCGCTGAGGCCGTCCGGTATTGGTGCGAGGTTGGCCTGTGCATCGGGCACCAGCGCATATTCAGCCTGCACGCCATCGATGCTGTTGCCGAAGCGCCAGCCGCCCATCGGCTTGTAGCCATGGCAGCTGCAGCCGCCGTCCTGGCTCGGCACGCCGTCCTGGCAGGCGTAGGAAGTGAAGCTCGGGCAGATTGCGCCGGCAATCACCCGCTGGCCTTCCTGATAGCCCTTCACGTTGCTGCCCAGCTTCTCGATGATGCCGACCGGTTCGTGGCCGATGGTCAGGCCGCGCGCCACCGGGTATTCACCCTTGAGGATGTGGACGTCGGTGCCGCAGATGGTGGTGGTCGTGATGCGCAGCAGCGCGTCGTTGGGGCCGACCTCTGGGATGGGTTTTTCCTGCAGTTCGATGCGGCCGGGTTCGACGAACACGGCGGCTTTCATCATGGCCATGGCACGCTCCTGGGTAGGGAAGAGTGTCAGGACACTCTAGTCCCAGGAATGGCCCCCGGTCGCGGCGGTGCATTGTCGCGCGCCGGGCGGTTACTCCTCGCCGGCCGCGAAGTCGTAGTTCATGGTGGCAGCCGGGCTCTGCAGGTAATGGCCCTGGATATAGTTCACCCCGGCCTGCCAGAGGCTGGACAGCGCGCTGGCGGTTTCCACTGCGGGCATGATGCTCAGGCGGTTCTGGGCATGCAGGCCGGCCAGCAGGGTCTTGATGCCTTCAAGCTGCTCCGGCTGGCCGAGCTCGCGCGTGAAGGAAGCGTCCAGCTTGACGTAGTCGGCAGCCAGGTGGCGCAGGGTGTTGAGCGGGTTGAGCGCGCAGCCGAACTGCACCAGGGCGACCTTGCAGTGCAACGCGTGCAGCCCTTCGGCCAGCGCCTTGGCCTGCTTGAGGTAGCTGACGGCATCGGTTTCGCGCAGTTGCAGCACCAGGCTGTCGGCGGGCAGGCGTGCGGCCTTGAGCACCGTGGTGAGCCAGGGCAGCAGGCCGGGGTCCTGCAGGCTGGCATCGCTCAGGTGGATGAACAGGCGCGTGCTGTGTCCCTTGGCCAGGTGCTCGACCAGCTGTTTGACCGCCGTGAGCAGTACCCAGCGGTCGATCCGTACCGCCAGTCCGGCCTGGCGGGCGGCGTCCAGGAAGTCCGGCGGCGACAGTTCCTCCCCCTGGGGCGAGGCCAGTCGCAACAGCACTTCGTAGTGCTCCTGGGTGTCGCCGCGCAGGCTGATGATCGGCTGGAACAGCAGCCGGAAACCGTTGCTATCCAGTGCCTGGCGCACCATGGCCTCCAGGTTGCCGCGGCTGGCTTCGGCGGCCAGCTCCTCGGTCGGGTCGTGCAGCTTGAGGCCGGCGCGTCCCTCCAGGCTGTCGGCGCAACGGTGGGCACGGTCGATCACGTCCTGGGCGCGGGCGGTCTTTTCGCTCAGGCCGGCGAGGCCGATGCCCAGGCTGGCCTGCACGCTGCGGCCGTGGATGTCGAACAGGTGGCCCTCCAGGCGCTTGAGCAGCGCCTCCAGCGGCGTCTGCAGCTGCTCCGGAGTGTGCCCGGTGTACAGGACGGTGAAGACCTCGTCGCTGAAGCGCGCCAGGTACGCCTCGGCGGGCAACTGGCCGGGCAGCCAGCGCGCCAGCTCGGTCAGCAGCAGGCCGATGTCGGTGACACCCAGTTCGCTGAGCAACTGGGCGTAGTGGTTCAGTTGCAGGTAGGCGAGGGCGGACGGCTGGCCGGCATTCACCGCGCGCTCGGCGGCGGCATCCATCAGCTCCAGGAAATGCGGGCGGTTGTACAGGCCGGTCAGCGGGTCGAGGGTGCTCGCCTCGCGCAACCGCTCCTCCAGCTCGGCGTTGTCTGCATCACGGCGGATCACCACCTGAATGCAGGGCTCGCCGTCATAGCTGGCCGGGGAAAAATGCATGCGGGCGCGGAACGTCTCGCCATCCGTGCGCACGCCGCCACAGTTGAGTTCGCTGCGGCCATTGCCACTCTGGTAGCCCTTGAGGAAGTCCTTGAAGGCACTCTGATCGCTGGCACCGATCAGGTCGATCATCGGCATGCCTTCCAGCTCGTCGGCGTCGGCATAGCCGAACAGCTCCAGGTAGGCGCGGTTGGCATAGATATGCATGCCGTCATGCGCGTAGGCGATGGCATCCACTGAGCTGTCGAGCAGCAGTTGGCAGCGCTTCTCCGCCTCGTGCAGCGCCACTTCCGCGGCGCGGCGGGCGCGACGCTCCTCCAGGTTGGCCAGTTCGCGCTCGGCGACGCGCATCAGGCGTTCGTCCTCGCCCTGCGGCAGGGCATCCTGAGCGCCCAGGCTCATGGCCTCGACAATCGCGTCGCTGATGTCGCGGGTCGGCATGCCGGCGGGCACCAACTGGATGATCGGCAGGTCCTTGGCCTGGCGGCGAATGGCGTGCACCACCTCCTCGGGAGGCAGCAGCTGGCTGCTGGGTGCGCAGATCAGCAGGTCCCAGGTCTGTTGCAGGGTGCTTTGCAGGTCTTCGGCCGAGGTCAAGCGCTGCACGCGGGTGGCGCGCCCGGCGTTGCGAAACAGGCTGACCAGGCGCTCGGCCTCGTTTTGCGAGTCTTCGAGCAGCAGCAGGCGAATGGTCTTCTTGTCGATGGTCATGGAGAGGACGCGGCCCGGGCGGGCGAATAACGCTGGAGGGTGTGCCCGGAATCTTGCGGCGCGGCGCGCGGCGCGTCAAAACGCCCGGCCGAAGCTGTGACGTGGGTCGCTTGGGGTGCGGCAGGCCGGGTGGGGAGGCGTTATGTCGGCCGCGCGGAATCGGGCTGGCTGGGGTGGGCCGGGATGAACCCGGCCCGGCAGGCTTACTGGGCGCCGTCGTGCGCCATGCCCAGTCGCTGACCCATGACCACGGGGCTGAGGGCGGCCAGTTGTTCGTCCCAGTCGACCTGGTTGGGTCCGAACAGCACGATGGCGGTCGAGCCCAGCTTGAAGCGGCCCATTTCCTCGCCTTTCTCCAGGCTGATGGGTGCGCGGGCCGCCTCGTCATAGCGGAAGCTCTTCAGCGCACGCTTGGGCGGCGTGACCAGGCCGGCCCAGACCGTTTCGATGCTTGCGACGATCATGGCGCCGACCAGCACGACGGCCATCGGCCCGCGCTCGGTGTCGAACAGGCAGACCACGCGCTCGTTGCGGGCGAACAGCTCGGGTACGTTTTCCGCGGTGGTCTGGTTGACCGAGAACAGTCGACCGGGCACGTAGACCATCTCGCGCAGGGTGCCGCCCAGCGGCATGTGCACGCGGTGATAGTCGCGCGGCGACAGGTAGACGGTGGCGAACTGGCCACCCATGAACGGCGCGGCGCGCTCGGCGTCGCCGCCCAGCAGCTCCAGCGCGCTGAAGCTGTGGCCCTTGGCCTGGAAGATGCGCCCGTCGGTGATCGCGCCGAGCTGGCTGACGGTGCCGTCGGCTGGGCAGAGGATGGCGCCGGGCGTCGTGTCCAGCGGGCGGGCGCCTTCCTTCAGGGCGCGGGTGAAGAAATCGTTGAAATGGGCGTAGGCGTTCAGGTCCTCGACCTGGGCCTGGCTCATGTCCACCTGGAAGTGCTCAGCGAAACGGCGGATGAAAGTGCTCTTCACCCAGCCGATCCGGCATTCGGCCAGGCAGCCGGCCAGGCGCGACAGCAGGTGATGGGGCGTCAGGTACTGAGTGAGGATGAACAGGCGGTCTTTGAAGGACATGAAGGTTCCTTGGGTCTGAGCCTAGAGTTCGACGGGCGTGTCGGGATGGTTGCCCCATTCCGACCAGGAGCCGGCATAGCCTTTGACGCGCGGGTAGCCGAGCGCCTTGGCCACCAGATAGGTGAAGCCCGAGCGGTGATGGGTGTGGCAGTGGGTGATGATTTCCTTGTCCGGGGTGATGCCCAGCGCCAGCAGCTGCTCGGCGATGTTCGCACGAATGCGCAGGGCACGCGCGCCATCCATCCCGGCGGTCCATTCGTAGTTCACCGCCCCCGGGATGTGCCCACCCTTGGCAGCCAGCACCTTCTCGCCCCGGTATTCGGCGGGCGAACGGGCGTCCCAGATCACCAGGTCGTCGGCGCCCAGGCGGCTCTGCAGGTAGTCGAGGCTGGCGATGGGTGTCTCGTCGAGGCGCAGCTGCACCGGGCCGCCGGCGCGCGGCGGGACGTCGTGGCTGAGCGGCAGGCCGGCGGTCAGCCAGGCATGCAGGCCGCCATTCAGGTAGTGGTAACGGCGCTGGCCAATGATGTCCAGCAGCCAGATGAAGCGGCCGGCCCAGCCGCCGCCTTCGTCGTCGTACACCACGTAGACCGCACCGTGCCGGTGGCCGAGATCGCCGAACAGCTCTTCCAGATGCTCGCGGGGCGGCAGCAGGCCGGGCGCCGGCGGCTGGCCAAGCTGAGTGCGCTTGGGGTCGATGTAGCGAGCGCCGGGAATATGACCCTCTGCATAGCGGGCGCTGCTGGTCAGGTCGACCAGGATCAGCTCGGGCGCCGACAGGCGCGGCAGCAGGTCCGACGGTTCGATCACCAGCGGCAGTTCGGAAAAGACGTCGCTCACGGCGGCTCTCCAGGAAAAGGGCGGGCGATTGTAGCGAAAAGCCGCCCGTACGGCAGTGGGCCCGCCGACGAGACGGTCAGGGCGCCGGCGGTACGGCTGCCGCAGTGGCTGGCGCGCCGCGCCGACCGAAGGCCAGCGTGCCCCGCTCGATCACCCGTGCGGTCTTCTCCAGCAGCTCCAGCTGGCGATCCGAGAAGGGCATGCCGTGCTGGTCGCCGAACAGCACCAGGCCGTTGCGTCCGCCCAGATCGAAGCCGCGCATGACCATGTGGCGCCCATCGAACTGTTCGCGGATGGCCGGCGGCAGCTTGCGACACAGCCCGGCGTTGCGCTGCGGCGAGACGTGCACCAGCACCGATTGCGCAATCAGTTGCGGCAACAGCGGCCAATGCCCCGGGTCGGCCTTCAGGCGGGGCGTGCGGGGCGGCAGGCCTTGCTGATGCAGGGCGATCAACTGGCCCTGGCGGTCCGTACAGAGCAGGGCGAAGCGCTGCAGCCCGCACAGTTCCAGGGCTTGCGCGGCGCTGGCGAGCAGGTGTGGCAGATTGGCGAAGGCGCTCGGCTGCTGGCTGAAACGCTCGCACAGGCGGCTCCATTGTTCCGGGCGGAAGAAGCTGGAAAGCAGCGAGGGCGGCTCAGGGGGTGGCGGCCTGCGGCTGCCTGCCGGCCAGAGCAGCGCCTGGGTCGGGTGCCAGGCCGGGCCCGCCGGCAGCAGGCGGGCGCTGTCCGCCGCCAGGCCGTGAATCTGCGTCTGCACGCGCGCCAGGGGCAGGTCGAGATAGAGCGCCGTCAGTCGCTGCCAGCGCAGGCTGCGGGCATCGTCCCAGGCGCTGTGGGCGGCCAGCGCCAGGGCGTTGGCGAACAGGGCGCTGTGGCTGGGGCGGGTCAGCCAGCGCAACTGCTCGGAGTCCTCGTCCTGCAGGCGCTGCAGCGGGTGCGTGCCGGGCCGCCGTGCCAGGCGCAGGCAACGGATCAGGGCGTCGCGCTCCTGGCCCAGCGCCTGGTAGCCGAGGATCACCGCCTCGGGCAGCCGCCAGCGCCGGGCCAGCGCCAGGCCCAGTTCCACCAGCGGCACGCCGAACAGATCCTGTTCCACCGTGCGGGCCGGCTGGTGCTCGCCGATCACACGCGCTTCCCAGCGTTGCAGCAGGTCGGGGAAGGCCTGGGCCAGCGCCCAGAACGGCGCCAGGAACAGCAGGCTGGCGCAGAGAATTTCGCCCTCCAGGCGCGCCATGCGGGTGGCGAACAGGCCGGCGGCCTGGTGTTGGGCGTGCTGGCTGATCAGCAGCAACTGGATCAGGGCCGGCGGCAGGGTGGTCGCGTTGCGTTCCGGAAGTTCCTGCAGGATGGTCGCGGCGCGACTCAGGCCGAGGCGTACCAGGGCGCTTTCCAGGTGCTCGCTGTCACTGCCCAGCGGGCCGGGTGCGTGGCGATTGGCTTCGCGCAAGAGGGCCAGGGTCAGGGCCGGACAGGTCTGCAGTCGCTGGGCGATGATGCGCAGCGGACGGTCGCCACGGCGCAGTTCGCGGTGCAACTGCTCGCGTTGCCGGTCGGAAATGGGCAGGCTCGTCGCGTCCAGGCGTTCAAGCCAGGCGTCGAGGCTGCGGGGCGGCGCGGAAGGGTCTGGCATGGGCATTGGCGCGTACCTGAAAAATTCGCCTTCAGTTTGCCTGAAGGGCGCCGATAACCACTAGGGCATAACCGGTCGTCCGCTTCCTCCAGGATTCGTAGTCTTCAGTCATGGCAAAAATCATCGGTATTCTCGTCGTATTCAGCAGCGTGCTGGGCGGCTTCGCGCTCGCGGGCGGCAAGATCATGGCGCTGATCCATCCGTTCGAGCTGATCATCATCGGTGGTGCGGCGCTGGGCGCGTTCATCCAGTCGAACCGTGGCCACAACTCGTGGCGCATCATCAAGAAATCGCTGCGCATGTTCAGCTCGCGCTACAACCGGGCCTATTACCTGGAAGTGCTGCGGCTGATCTACGACATCCTCACCAAGAGCCGGCGTGAAGGCATGATGGCCATCGAGGGCGACATCGAGGAACCCCACGAAAGTCCCATCTTCGCCAAGTATCCCAGCGTGCTGAACGACGAGCGCATGGTGGCGTACATCTGCGACTACCTGCGCATCATGACCAGCGGCAACATGGCCGCTCACGAGCTGGAAAACCTCTTCGAAATGGAGCTGGCCAGCCTCAAGGAAGAGCTGCACCACCCCTCCCACTCGGTGGGCAAGGTGGCCGACGCGCTGCCGGGCTTCGGTATCGTCGCCGCAGTGCTGGGCATTGTGATGACCATGGCCCTGCTCGGCGAAGCCGAACAGGCGCGCATCGGTGAAAGCGTGGCGGCGGCGCTGGTGGGTACCTTCCTTGGCATCCTGGCCGCCTACGGCTTCATCGGCCCGCTGTCGGTGTGCCTGGAGCAGGACGCCCGCGAGGAGCTGAACGTCTACGAGGCCATCAAGGCCAGCCTGATCGCCTCGGCCTCCGGCCTGCCGCCGACCCTGGCGGTGGAGTTCGGACGCAAGGTGCTGCTGCCGGGGCATCGGCCCAGCTTCCAGGAGCTGGAACAGGCGATGCGCGGGAGCTGATGACAGGCGATGGAAAACAACCAGCCCATCATCATCAAGCGCATCAAGCGCTATGACAGCGGCCATCACGGTGGCTCCTGGAAGATCGCCCTGGCCGACTTCATGACCGCCATGATGGCGTTCTTCCTGGTGCTCTGGCTGATGTCGGTGTCCACGCCGCTGCAGCGGGCGATCATCTCCGGCTACTTCAAGGACCCGATCGGCTTCAGCGGCTCGACCAGCAAGCACGTCATCGACCTGGGCGGCTCGCCGCACCCGGCGCCGGATCGCACCCAGAACGTCGAGCTGAACGGTCCGCTCAGCGAGGGACTGAGCAATCCGGTGGACGTCGACGAGATCAGCAACCTGTCCGCCGAGCTGGATTTCGAGCGTCTGGAAATGCTGCGCCTGGAGCTGCAGAACGTCATCGAGGAAAGCTCCGAGCTGCAGCGTTTCAAGGACCAGATCCTGATCGAGAGCACCCGCGATGGGCTGCGCATCCAGATCATGGATTCGGAGAATCGCCCGATGTTCGCCCTGGGCAGCGACCGCATGGAAGAGTACTTCGAGGACATCCTGCTGGCCCTGGGCGACACTCTGGTCACCGTGCCGAACAAGATCACCCTCAGCGGCCATACCGATGCTCGTCAGTACTCGGCGGCGCGCGGTTTCGAGGGCAACTGGGAGCTGTCCACCCTGCGCGCCAACGCCGCCCGCCGGGCGCTGGTGGCCGGTGGCTATCCGGAGGAGAACGTTGCCCAGGTGGTCGGTTACGCCTCAGCGGCGCTGTACAACCGCGCCGATCCCTACAGTCCGGCCAACCGCCGCATCGATATCGTGGTGCTGACCCGTAAGGCGCAGCGGGCGATGGAAGGCGAGCCGGATGGCTCGGGTGGCCGCCTCCCTGCGCCGCAGGAGACGCCGCCGCCGCCGGTGCCGGCCGAGGAGGTGAAGCAGCGCATGGACCTGTTCCGCGACGGCCCGCTGAAGATGGATGAACTGAAGCGGCAATGAACCGCCGCGACGCCCGGTTTTCGCGTGGGCCCGCAGCCAGCCCGTAGGGTGGATCACGCCTTGCCGATCCGCCATGCGGGCCGCGCAGGCCCGCTGGTGGCCAGCGCAGGCGCTGACCACCCTAGATCCCTTTAGTACTCGCGTTCCGGCAGGCTGGCGATGATGTGCCGGTAGCTGGCCAGTCGCTGCGGCTGGATGCGTCCTTCCTCCAGCGCCTGCAGCAGGGCGCAACCCGGTTCCCGGTCGTGGCGGCAGTCGCGGAAGCGGCAGCGACCGAGCAGTTCGCGGAACTCGATGAAGCCGGCTTCCACATCGTCGCGGCTGACATGGCCCAGACCGAATTCGCGGATGCCGGGCGAGTCGATCAGGTCGCCGCCCTCCGGGAAATGGAACAGCCGCGCCGTGGTGGTGGTGTGCGTGCCCTTGCCGGTCAGTTCCGAGAGCGCGCCGACCTTCAGGTCGACCCCCGGCAGCAGGCTGTTGACCAGCGACGACTTGCCCACCCCCGACTGGCCGACGAACACGCTGATGCGGTCATCCAATGCCGCGCGCAGCTGGTCCATACCGGCGCCTTCGTGGGCGGAAACTTCCAGCAAGGGGTAGTCGAGCTGCCGATAGGTGGTCAGCAGGCTGTCGATGAACGCCGCGTTGTCCTCATCGAGCAGGTCGGCCTTGTTGAGCAGCAGCAACGGGCGGATGCCGGCGTGCTCGGCGGCGATCAGATAGCGGTCGATCAGGTTGGCGTGCGGCTGCGGCAGTGGCGCGAAGACGATGACGATCTGATCGACATTCGCCGCCACCGGCTTGAGCTGGCCGCGGCTGTCCGGCCGGCACAGTTCGCTGCTGCGCGGCAGCTGGGCGACGATCACCCCCTGGCCCTGGTTGCCGGCACGCCACACCACCCGGTCGCCAGTGACCAGCGTGGGCAGGTTGGCGCGCAGGTGGCAGCGGCAGATCTGCCCGTCGCCGTCTTCGACATCCACCTGCACGCCGAAATGGGCAATCACCAGACCGTGCTGTTCCGGGCCCAGGTCGCCGCCTTCCAGCTCGTCGAGCATGCGCTCCTCGCGCTTGGCGGCGCGTGCGGCGCGCTCTTCCTGGATCTTGCCGATGCGCCAGTTTTGCCGGCGAGAGAGTTGGCGTTTGGACATGCTGGAGCCTGGTCGGAGAAAGGCCGGCATTCTATCACGGCGCGCCGGGGCGCCCGGGGTGCGACGATTCGTTCTGGCAAAGCGCCGTCAGGAAGCGGAGTATTTGATTCGGACGGTCGGACCACTAGACTGCGCCGCCCCGACCCAAGGAGCCCCGTCATGCTGAATGCCCAGAACCTGATCTGGATCGACCTGGAAATGACCGGTCTGGATCCCGACAAGGACCACATCATCGAAATGGCCACCATCGTCACCGACAGCCAGCTCAACGTGCTGGCCGAAGGCCCGGTGATCGCCATCCACCAGAGTGACGCGATCCTCGCCGGCATGGACGAGTGGAACACCCGCACCCATGGCCAGTCCGGGCTGACCCAGCGGGTGCGCCAGAGCCGCATCGAAACCGCCGAGGCCGAGGCGCTGACCCTGGCCTTCCTGGAGGAATGGGTGCCCAAGGGTGCCTCGCCGATCTGCGGCAACAGCATCTGCCAGGACCGCCGCTTCCTCTACCGCCACATGCCGACCCTGGAAGCCTATTTCCACTACCGCAACCTGGACGTCTCCACCCTGAAGATCCTCGCCGACCTGTGGGCGCCGGCCGTGAAGGAAAGCTTCCAGAAAAAGGGCAGCCACCTGGCACTGGACGACATCCGCGAATCCATCGCCGAGCTGCGCCACTACCGCGAGCATTTCATCAAGGCGTGATGGCCCGGAAGTGGCGCGGCCTCCCGTAGGAGGGGGCTTCAGCCGCGACCGGGCCTGCAAGGCGTCGCGGCTGAAGCCCTGCGCTCGGTGCCGCTTTTCTGTGGGAGCGGACTTGTCCGCGAGCGTTGCGCTGTCCGAACGCTACCCCCGCCCGTGCCGCGCCAGCGCCCAGGCCACATGCTCGCGCACCAGCTCCGACGGGTCGTCGCGCCGCAGCTCCAGCGCCTCGATCACCGCGATGGTGCTCGGCGCGTTGCCCAGCCCCACCGCCAGGTTGCGCAGCCAGCGCTGGTAGCCGGCGCGGCGCAGTGGCGAGCCCTCGGTGCGCTGCAGGAACTCCTCCTCGCTCCAGCGGAACAGCGCGGCCAGCTGGCTGTTGTCCAGGTCGTGACGCGGCAGGAAATCGCTTTCGCCAGTGGGGCGCGCGAAGCGGTTCCACGGGCAGACCAGCTGGCAGTCGTCGCAGCCGAACACCCGGTTGCCTATCAGCGGTCGCAGCTCCAGCGGAATCGCCCCCTTGAGCTCGATGGTCAGGTAGGAGATGCAGCGTCGCGCATCCAGCAAGCGTTCCCCGGCGAACGCGCCGGTCGGGCAGATGTCCAGGCAGGCCCGGCAGGAGCCGCAGTGCTCGCGGTTGTGGGGCTCGTCCATCGGCAGTGGCAGGTCGACGAACAGCTCGCCGAGGAAGAACCAGCTGCCGGCCTGGCGGTTCAGCAGCAGGGTGTTCTTGCCGATCCAGCCGAGGCCCGCCTGCTGGGCCACCGCCTTCTCCAGCACCGGTGCGCTGTCCACAAAGGCGCGATAGCCGAACGGACCGACCACGCCCTGGATGCGCTCGGCCAGTTGCTGCAGGCGCTTGCGCACCAGCTTGTGGTAGTCGCGGCCCAGCGCGTAGCGCGATACATAGGCCTGCTCCGGGTCGGCCAGGCGTTCGGCCATGCCGGTGTCGCCGGGCAGGTAGTCCATGCGTACCGAGATCACCCGGCGGGTGCCTTCCACCAGTTCGGCTGGCCGTGAGCGCTTGTGACCGTGGGCGGCCATGTAGTCCATCTCGCCCTGGTAGCCGGCGGCCAGCCAGTCCTGCAGATATTGCTCATGTGTGCCGAGGTCGACATCGGCGATGCCTACCTGCTGGAAGCCCAGCTCGCGGCCCCAGTCCTTGATGGACCGGGCCAGGGTGTCGAGATCGGGAAACGTGGCGGACATGGCGGGGCGGCGGGCTGGTGAAGATGCGTATAATTCTGCCAGACATCGGAGCTACCCATGGCACCCGCTCGCGACCCACTGCCCATTCCCCTCTATTCCGCTGCTCAGGTGCGTGACCTCGACGCCCGGCTGATCGCCGCCGGCACGCCGGGGTTCGAACTGATGCAGCGCGCCGCGCATGCCGCCTGGCGCGCGCTGCGCCAGCGCTGGCCGGATGCCCGGCAACTGACCGTGCTGGCCGGACGCGGCAACAATGCCGGCGACGGTTATCTGCTGGCGGCCCTGGCCGTGCGTGCCGGACTTGAGGTGCGCGTGCTGGCGGTGTGCGATCCCGCCGAGCTACGGGGCGATGCCGCGCTGGCGCATGCCGAGGCCCGCCAGGGCGGCGCGTCAATCGAGCCCTGGCGGGCCGATGCGAACCTGGCCGGCGTGCTGGTCGATGCGCTGCTGGGCACCGGCCTGCAGGGCGAAGTGCGCGAGCCCTATGCCGCCGCCATCGCCGCCATGAACGCCAGCGGCCTGCCGGTTCTCGCCGTGGACATTCCCTCGGGTCTGTGCGCCGACAGCGGCCGGGCGCTGGGCAGTGTGGTGTGCGCGCAACTGACAGTGACCTTCATCGGTCTGAAGTTCGGCCTGTTCAGCGGCGTGGGCCCGGACGTGGTGGGCGAGCTGCGCTTCGCCGACCTGCAGGCCGACGCGGCGCTGGTCGCGGCCACACCCTGGCTGGCGCAACGCCTGGATGGCTCGGTGGTGCCGCGCCTGGCGCCGCGTCGGCCCACCGATCACAAGGGCCGCTTTGGTCATGTGCTGGTGGTGGGCGGCGAACGCGGCACCGGCGGCGCCGGCCTGCTCGCGGCGGAAATGGCCTTGCGCAGCGGTGCGGGCCTGGTATCGCTGGCGACCCGGCCGGATAACACCGCCGCTTCCCTGGCGCGTTGTCCCGAAGTGATGGCCGCCGGCGTGTCCTCCGCCAACCAGCTGATGCCGTTGCTGGATCGCGCCAGTCAGCTGGTGGTCGGGCCGGGGCTGGGGCAGGGCGCCTGGGGGCGTAGCCTGCTGTCCGCCGCGGCGGCCTCTGGCAAGCCGCAGGTCTGGGATGCCGATGCGCTGAACCTGTTGGCTGCGGGCGCGGCTCGTTTGCCGAGTGATGCGCTGCTGACGCCGCATCCCGGCGAGGCGGCGCGGCTGTTGGGTGTCGATACCCGGGAGATCCTGGCCGACCGTCGCGGAGCGGCGCTGGCACTGGCCCGGCGCTACGGCGCCGTGGTGGTGCTCAAGGGGGCCGGCAGCCTGATCGCCGCGCCGGACGGTCGGCTGGTGCTCTGCGATCAGGGCCATCCGGCAATGGCCAGCGCCGGGCTCGGCGATGTGCTGGCCGGCCTGCTGGCTGCGTTGCGTGCCCAGGGATTACAGGCCTTCGAGGCCGCCGCTCTCGGTGTCTGGCTGCATGCCCGCGCGGGAGTCCGGCTCGGCGCCGGCGGTCGCGGGCTGGCTGCCCGCGACCTGATGACTGTCATACGAGAAGTGCTGGAGGAGCATGCCCCATGTCTGAACTGATGCTGTATGCCGCCGACGAAGCGACCATGCTGGCCCTGGGCGCGCGCCTGGCGACGGTCAGCGAGGGCCGGGGCGTGATCTACCTGCACGGCGACCTGGGCGCCGGCAAGACCACGCTGTCGCGCGGCATCGTGCGCGGCTTCGGGCATACCGGGGCGGTCAAGAGTCCGACCTTCACCCTGGTGGAACCCTATGAGCTGGGCGCGGCGCGCATCTATCACTTCGACCTGTACCGCCTGGTCGACCCCGAGGAGCTGGAGTTCCTCGGCATTCGCGACTACTTCACCGGTGATGCCCTGTGCCTGGTGGAGTGGCCGCAGCGCGGCGCCGGCGTTTTGCCAAGGGCGGACCTGGACATTACCATTACCCCCCATGAAGCCGGTCGCGCGCTGCGCCTGAGCCCGCGTAGCCCGCGCGGCGAGGCCTGGTGTCGAGCGCTGGCGCTGCCGGAATGAGCAAGCGGATGGAGAAACTGATGCGAGTCGCCGCTGCGTTCGTCGGGATTGCGATGCTCCTGGGGCTGACGGCGGAAGCCATGGCCGTCGAGGTGCGGGGCGTGCGCCTGTGGCGGGCTCCGGACAATACCCGCCTGGTCTTCGACCTCGGCGGCCCGACCGAACACAGCGTGTTCACGCTCAGCGCGCCGGATCGCCTGGTGATCGACATTCCGGCCGGCCAGATGAAGGCTGCGCTGGACCAGCTCTCCGTGGAGAACACCCCCATCAAGGGGCTGCGTTCCGCCCAGCGCACGCCCAGTGAACTGCGCATCGTCGTGGACCTGGGCGCACGGGTGACGCCCCGCAGCTTCACCCTCCCGCCCAACCAGCAGTACGGCCATCGCCTGGTGGTGGACCTGTACGACGAAGGCGCGGCGCCGGAGACCCCTGCTGCAACGGCGACCGCGGCGGCCGTGCCACCGGTCCGGCTGGCCCCCTCGCCAAGCGCAAAGCGCGACGTGCTGATCGCCATCGATGCCGGTCATGGCGGCGAAGATCCCGGTGCGTTGGGGCCGCGCGGCGTGCGCGAAAAGGACGTGGTGCTGGCCATCGCCCGAGAGCTGCAGCGCCAGATCAACGCCGAAAAGGGCTTCAAGGCCCAGTTGGTGCGTACCGGCGACTATTTCATTCCGTTGCGCAAGCGCACCGAGATCGCCCGCAAGATGGGTGCCGACCTGTTCGTTTCCGTGCACGCCGATGCCGCACCGCGCACCTCGGCCTCCGGGGCGTCGGTGTTCGCCCTGTCCGACCGGGGCGCGACCTCGGAAACCGCGCGCTGGCTGGCCGACACGGAAAACCGCTCAGACCTGATCGGCGGCGACGGTGGCGTCAGTCTGGACGACAAGAACCCCATGCTGGCCGGTGTGCTGCTCGACCTGTCGATGACCGCCTCGCTGTCCTCCAGCCTGGATGTCGGCCAGAAGGTGTTGACGCAGATGGGCCGCGTCACGCCGCTGCACAAGCGGCGCGTGGAACAGGCCGGGTTCATGGTGCTCAAGTCCCCGGACATTCCCTCGATTCTGGTGGAGACCGGCTTCATCACCAATCCGGGCGAGGCCAGCAAGCTGCAGAAGTCCAGCCACCAGCAGGCACTGGCCCGTTCGATTCATCAGGGCATCCGCCAGTTCTTCCATGCCAGCCCGCCGCCGGGCACGCTGCTGGCCTGGGAACGGGACGCCAAGTTGCTGGCCGAAGCCGCGCCGATCGCGCGCACCCACGTGGTCAGCGCCGGTGAGAACCTGCTGCAGATCGCCCAGCGCTACCAGGTCAGCCTGGCCAGCCTGCGCCGAGCCAACAACCTGAATAGCGACATGATCCGCATTGGCCAGTCCCTGCGCATCCCCGCCACCAGCCTGGCGGTGCAGCCATGAGTGAAACTCGTCGTATCCAGCTGCTCAGTCCGCGGCTGGCCAACCAGATCGCCGCCGGTGAGGTGGTCGAGCGCCCGGCCTCGGTGATCAAGGAGCTGCTGGAGAATTGCCTGGATGCCGGTGCCCGGCGCATCGACGTGGATGTGGAACAGGGCGGTATCAAGCTGTTGCGCGTGCGTGACGATGGCGGCGGCATTCCGGCCGACGACCTGCCGCTGGCCCTGGCGCGCCATGCCACCAGCAAGATCCGCGAGCTGGACGATCTGGAAGCGGTCAGCAGCCTGGGCTTTCGTGGCGAGGCGCTGGCCTCGATCAGTTCGGTGTCGCGCCTGACCCTGACCTCGCGCACCGCCGATGCCGGCCAGGCCTGGCAGGTGGAAACCGAGGGGCGTGACATGGAGGCGCGCGTGCAGCCGGCGGCGCATCCGGTCGGCACCACCGTGGAAGTGCGCGACCTGTTCTTCAACACCCCGGCGCGGCGCAAGTTCCTGCGCACCGAGAAGACCGAGTTCGAGCACCTGCAGGAAGTCATCAGACGCCTGGCGCTGGCGCGCTTCGATGTGGCCTTCCATTTGCGCCACAACGGCAAGAGCGTGCTGGCGCTGCATGAAGCATCCGACGCACAGACCCGTGCGCGCCGCGTGGCGGCGGTGTGCGGGCCGGCCTTCCTGGAGCAGGCTCTGCCGGTGGAGATCGAGCGCAACGGCCTGCGCCTGTGGGGCTGGGTCGGCCTGCCGACCTTCTCGCGCAGCCAGGCGGACCTGCAGTACTTCTACGTCAACGGTCGCATGGTGCGCGACAAGCTGGTTGCTCACGCGGTGCGCCAGGCCTACCGCGATGTGCTCTACAACGGCCGGCATCCGACCTTCGTGCTGTTCCTGGAGCTCGATCCGGCGACGGTGGATGTCAACGTGCATCCGACCAAGCACGAGGTGCGCTTCCGCGACAGCCGCACCATTCACGACTTTCTCTACGGCACCCTGCACCGCGCCCTGGGCGAGGTGCGTCCGGAGGATCAGCTGGCTGCACCGGCCGCTGTCGCGCCGATGGTCCGCCCCATGGGGTTGGACGCCGGCGAATTCGGCCCGCAGGCGGAAATGAGTCTGGCCGCCACGGTGCTGGAGCGGCCCGCCGACGTCCCCGCCTGGCGACCCGCCAACGGGGGCGGCTATGCACCGCGCGGCGTGCAGCCGGTGCCGGCGGCTGAGCTGCAGGGCGCCTACCGCGAATACTTCGCCCCGCTGCCAGCTGCCGAGGTGGCGCCGCTGCCGGAATCCAGCGGTGACATTCCCCCGCTGGGCTACGCCCTGGCCCAGCTCAAGGGTGTCTACATCCTGGCCGAGAACGCCCTGGGTCTGGTGCTGGTGGACATGCACGCGGCCCACGAGCGCATCACCTACGAGCGGCTGAAGACCGCCATGGCCAGCGAGGGGTTACGCGGCCAGCCGTTGCTGGTGCCGGAAAGCCTGGCGGTCAGCCAGCGCGAGGCGGATTGCGCCGAGGAACACCATGCCTGGTTCCAGCGCCTGGGTTTCGAGCTTCAGCGCCTGGGGCCGGAGAGCCTGGCCATCCGCCAGATCCCGGTACTGCTCAAGCAGGCCCAGGCCGGACAGCTGGTGCGCGACGTGCTGGCCGATCTGCTGGAATACGGCAGCAGCGACCGCATCCAGGCACACCTCAACGAGCTGCTGGCGACCATGGCCTGCCACGGCGCGGTGCGTGCCAACCGCCGCCTAACCGTGCCGGAGATGAACGCCCTGCTGCGCGATATGGAACACACCGAGCGCAGCGGCCAGTGCAACCACGGTCGGCCGACCTGGACGCAGCTGGGTATGGACGACCTGGACAAGCTGTTCCTGCGCGGCAGGTAATTGGCCATGGGTTCTCCATGCGGGCCAGCGCGTCACGTTGACCAGCCCATGCATAGTTGGTAGGTCGTAGGGCGGTCGGCGCTTTCCCGGCCGCCGCTGCGGTGTCGTGGGCGTTGGGCGCACGCTCGCTTGCAGCCGGCGGCCGGCAACTGGAAACTATGCAGCCATCCGCTGTGAGTCCCTCGATGTCCTCCCTGCCTCCCGCCATCTTCCTCATGGGCCCGACCGCCGCCGGCAAGACCGACCTGGCGCTGGCGCTGGCGCGCGCGCTGCCTGTCGAGCTGATCAGCGTTGATTCGGCGCTGGTTTACCGGGGCATGGACATCGGCACCGCCAAGCCGGAGCCGGAGGTGCTCGCCGAGTTTCCGCACCGGCTGATCGATATCCGCGATCCGGTGGAAAGCTACTCGGCCGCCGAGTTTCGCGTCGATGCCTTGCAGGCCATGGCGGACATCACCGCCCGGGGGCGCATTCCGCTGCTGGTCGGCGGCACCATGCTTTATTACAAGACATTGCTGGGTGGCCTTGCCGACATGCCCAGCGCCGACCCTGCGGTGCGCGCCGAGCTCGAGCGTCAGGCTGCCGAACTGGGCCTGGCCGAGCTGCATCGCCAACTGGCCGCCGTCGATCCCGAGTCCGCCGCGCGCATTCATCCCAATGACCCGCAGCGGCTGGTGCGCGCCCTGGAGGTGTACCGCGTCAGCGGTGTGAGCATGAGCGAACACCGCCGTCGACAGGCCCTGGAAAATGCTTCGCAGCCCGGCGCCGGGACGGCCGGTTTGCCGTATACTGTCGCGCAATTTGCGATCGCGCCGGGTCTGCGCTCCGTTCTGCACGAGCGTATCGCCCGGCGTTTCCATCTCATGCTGGAACAGGGTTTCGTCGAAGAAGTCGAACGATTGCGCCAGCGAGGTGACTTGCACGCCGGGCTGCCGTCTATACGAGCGGTGGGCTACCGTCAGGTCTGGGAGTATCTCGAGGGGCAGCTGGATCGCGCCGATATGGTCGAGCGCGGCATCATTGCCACTCGTCAGCTGGCCAAGCGGCAGTACACCTGGTTGCGAGGCTGGCAGGGCCTGCAATGGCTCGACAGCCAGGCTTGCGACAACCTGTCACGCGCCTTGAAATGCCTGGAGTCGGTCTCCATATTGGGCTGATCCGTACTGATGCTGTCTATCCTTCGAGGGGATGCCGAGCCGTTGCAATCCCCCGCTTACGTTCTCATTTCCATTGATAGGAGTTTTGCAATGTCAAAAGGGCACTCGCTACAAGACCCTTACCTCAACACCCTGCGTAAGGAACGCGTACCGGTTTCCATCTATCTGGTCAATGGCATCAAGCTGCAGGGCCAGATCGAGTCCTTCGACCAGTTTGTCATCCTGCTGAAGAACACCGTCAGCCAGATGGTCTACAAGCACGCCATCTCCACCGTAGTGCCGAGCCGCCCGGTCCGTCTGCCGAATGCCGGCGAGTCCGAGACCGCCGAGTCCGGCAACGCCTGATAGGAGTCCATCTTGTTCTTCGAGCGCCCTGGTGGTGGAGAAAGGGCCATTCTGGTGCATCTGGAAGGCCAGGACCCGGAAGCGCGTGAAGACCCGCAGGAGTTCCAGGAGCTGGCCAACTCGGCCGGTGCCGACACGGTGGCATTCGTCAGCGTGTCGCGGCATCAGCCGAGCGCCAAGTTCCTGATCGGCAGCGGCAAGGTCGAGGAGATTCGCGACCTGGTCAAGGCCGAGGACGTCGAGCTGGTCATCTTCAATCACACCCTCACCCCGAGCCAGGAGCGCAACCTGGAGCGGGAGTTCGAGTGCCGGGTGCTGGACCGCACCGGGCTGATTCTCGACATCTTCGCCCAGCGCGCCCGTACCCACGAGGGCAAGCTGCAGGTGGAGCTCGCCCAGCTGGAGCACATGAGCACGCGCCTGGTGCGCGGCTGGACTCACCTGGAGCGCCAGAAGGGCGGTATCGGCCTGCGCGGCCCGGGTGAAACCCAGCTGGAAACCGACCGCCGCCTGTTGCGGGTGCGCATCCGGCAGATCAAGTCCCGTCTGGAGAAGGTGCGCAGCCAGCGCGAGCAGGCGCGGCGCGGCCGTCGCCGCGCGGATATCCCCTCGGTCTCGCTGGTGGGTTATACCAACGCGGGCAAGTCGACCCTGTTCAACGCCCTGACCACCTCCGAGGTGTATGCCGCCAACCAGTTGTTCGCCACGCTGGATCCGACCCTGCGGCGTCTGGAGCTGGATGATCTCGGGCCGGTGATCCTGGCGGACACCGTAGGTTTCATTCGCCACCTGCCGCACAAGCTGGTGGAGGCGTTCCGTGCCACGCTGGAGGAGTCCAGCAACGCCGACCTGTTATTGCACGTGATCGATTCCCATGAACCGGAGCGTGACCAGCAGATCGACCAGGTCCTGCGCGTGCTGGGCGAGATCGGCGCCGACCAGTTGCCCATGCTCGAGGTGTACAACAAGATCGA
Organism: Pseudomonas flexibilis; assembly: GCF_000806415.1. Taxonomy (NCBI): domain Bacteria; kingdom Pseudomonadati; phylum Pseudomonadota; class Gammaproteobacteria; order Pseudomonadales; family Pseudomonadaceae; genus Pseudomonas; species Pseudomonas flexibilis. The sequence continues at coordinate 189,492 of NZ_JTAK01000004.1, read as the reverse complement.
CCTGCTCGAAGGCGTGGAGCCGCAGATCCAGCGTGACGGCGAGGGCAAGCCGCAGCGGGTCTGGCTGTCGGCCCGCGAGGGGAAAGGTCTGGACCTGCTGCGCCAGACCATTGCCGAACTGCTCGGCGAGGATCTGTTCGTCGGTACCCTGTGCCTGCCGCAGCGCCTGGGGCGCCTGCGCGCACAGTTCTTCGAGCTGGGGGCCGTGCAGGAAGAAACCCACGATGAACGGGGGGCCAGCCTGCTGTCGGTGCGCCTGCCGCGCATCGAGCTGAACCGGCTGGTCAGTCGCGAGGGGCTGCAGCCGAGCGAATTCCTGGCGCAACACACTTTGCAATAATGCCCGGGTGGGCAACTTTGCCGCCTCCGTGCGGCATTCGGTAGCATTGAGCGGCGCGCCGCGGGCGCGCCTTCGCTTTATCTGATGGAGAGCGCTATGGCTTGGAACGAGCCGGGTGGCAACTCGAACAACAATGATCAGGATCCCTGGGGCGGCCGCCGTGGCGGCGATCGCAAGGGTCCGCCCGATCTGGACGAGGCCTTCCGCAAGCTGCAGGACAGCCTCAACGGCATGTTCGGCGGCAAGAAATCCTCTGGAGGCGGCGCCGCCGGCGGCCGCAAGGGTGGTGGCTTCGGTCTGATCGCCATTGTCGTCGCCGTGCTGGCGGTGATGTGGCTGTACAGCGCCATCTACGTGGTGGACGAGCAGGAACAGGCGGTGGTGCTGCGCTTCGGCGAGTACTACGAAACCGTCGGTCCGGGCCTGAACATCTATTTCCCGCCGATCGACCGCAAGTTCCAGGAAAACGTCACCCGCGAGCGGGCGTATTCCAAGCAGGGCCAGATGCTCACCGAGGACGAGAATATCGTCGAGGTGCCGCTGACCGTGCAGTACAAGATCTCCAACCTGAAGGACTTCGTGCTCAACGTCGACCAGCCGGAGGTGAGCCTGCAGCATGCCACCGACAGTGCGCTGCGCCATGTGGTCGGTTCGACCGCCATGGACCAGGTGCTGACCGAGGGCCGTGAACAGGTGGCAACCGACACCCGCGAGCGCCTGCAGCGCTTCCTGGACAACTACCGCACCGGCATTACCGTCACCCAGGTGAACGTGCAGAGCGCCGCCGCGCCCAAGGAAGTGCAGGAAGCCTTCGACGACGTGATCCGTGCCCGTGAAGACGAGCAGCGCGAGAAGAACCAGGCCGAAGCCTATGCCAACGGCGTGATTCCGGAAGCGCGTGGTCAGGCCCAGCGCATCATCGAGGAGGCCAGCGGTTACCGCGATGCCGTCGTGTCCCGCGCCGAAGGTGAGGCCGCACGCTTCAAGCTGCTGCTGGCCGAGTACCGCAAGGCGCCGCAGGTCACTCGCGAACGTCTCTACCTGGAAACCATGCAGGAAATCTACGGTAACACCAGCAAGGTGCTGGTCGCTGGCGACAAGGGGCAGAACAACCTGCTCTACCTGCCGCTGGACAAGATGGTTCAGGGGCGCGCCGCCGCGCCGGGCAACGCGCAATCCGGCGCTGCGACCACGCCGAGCGCCGCCGATACCGCCGCGCGCATCGTGCGGGAGATGGAACAGCGTGATCTGCGTACGAGGGAGAGCCGCTGATGAGCAATAAATCGCTGGCTGCCCTGATTGTCGGGGTGGTAGTGGCGCTGGTCGCCTGGAACAGTTTCTACATCGTTCAGCAGACCGAGAAGGCCGTGCTGCTGCGCTTCGGCAAGGTGGTCGAGGGCGACGTGCAGCCGGGCCTGCATGTGAAGATCCCGCTGGTCGACAAGGTGCGCACCTTCGATGCGCGTCTGCTGACCCTGGATACCGCCACTGCGCGCTTCCTGACCCTGGAAAAGAAAGCGGTGATGGTGGACGCCTTCGCCAAGTGGCGCGTGGCCAATGCCGAGCAGTTCTACACCGCGACCTCGGGCCTCAAGCAGATCGCCGACGAGCGCCTGGCGCGTCGTCTGGAAGCCGGCCTGCGCGACCAGTTCGGTAAGCGCACCCTGCACGAAGTGGTATCCGGCGAGCGCGATGCGCTGATGGCCGAGATCACCGCCTCCATGGATCGCATGGCGCGTCGTGAGCTGGGCATCGAGGTGCTGGACGTGCGTGTCAAGGCCATCGATCTGCCGCGCGAAGTCAACCGCAGCGTGTTCGAGCGCATGAGCACCGAGCGTGAGCGCGAAGCGCGTGAACACCGTGCCAAGGGTCGCGAGCTGGCCGAAGGTATCCGCGCCGATGCTGATCGTCAGCGCCGCGTACTGCTCGCCGAAGCCTATCGTGAAGCCGAGGAAACCCGTGGTCAGGGCGATGCCCGGGCGGCGGCGATCTATGCCCAGGCCTACTCGCAGGATCCGGAGTTCTACGCGTTCCACCGCAGCCTGCAGGCCATGCGCGACAGCTTCAACGACAAGAGCGACGTGCTGGTGCTTGATCCCAGCAGCGACTTCTTCCGCTACATGCAGAAAAGCAAGCCCTGACGCGGTGCCATCCGGCGAGCCATGCTGCTCGCCGGATGACCCACAGGCAAAAGGTTGTTATCATCCGCCAGCCGGGCCAAACCCGGCTTTTTTACGTCTGCGTGAATAAGCATGTGGCAGGAACTCGGTATTGCCCTGTGTCTGATGCTGGTGCTGGAAGGCATCCTGCCCTTCCTGTTCCCGCAGCGTTGGCGCGCGGCGTTCAGTCAGCTATTGCAGCTGTCCGACCGTCAGCTGCGCTGGATGGGGCTGGTCAGCATGCTGCTGGGCACCGCCCTCCTGTATCTGCTTCGTTAAGGTTTGCCCGGGGAGGCGAAATGGCAACGGTAGATCGCTGGCTGCTGCCAGATGGCATCGAGGAAGTTCTGCCGCCGGAAGCGGCGCGCATCGAAGCAGCCCGCCGCCAGGTGCTCGACCTGTTTCAGCGCTGGGGCTACGAGTTCGTGGTCACCCCGCACATTGAATTCATTGAATCCCTGCTGACCGGCGCCGGCCAGGATCTGGACCTGCGTACCTTCAAGGTCACCGACCCGCAATCCGGTCGGCAGATGGGTTTCCGCGCCGACATCACACCGCAGGTCGCGCGCATGGACGCCCACAGCCTGCGCCGCGAAGGTCCGGTGCGCCTGTGCTACGCCGGCAGCGTGCTGCAGGCCCGTCCGCGCGCGCTGAGCACCTCGCGCAGCCCGATCCAGCTGGGTGCCGAACTCTATGGCGATGCCAGTCCGGCCAGTGATGTCGAAGTCATCAGCCTGATGCTCGACATGCTTGAGCTGGCGGCGGTGCCCAACGTACACATGGACCTGGGCCACGTCGGCATCTATCGCGGTCTGGCCGCTGCCGCCGGGCTGACTGGCGAGGCCGAGCAGCGCCTGTTCGACGCCCTGCAGCGCAAGGCGGTGGACGAGATCGAAACGCTGACCGCAGACCTGCCGGAATCCCTGGCTCGCATGCTGCGCGCCCTCGCCGAGCTGTGTGGCGGGCGAGAGGTGCTCGACCTGGCGCAGGCCTGTCTGGTGGATGCACCGGACGACGTGCACGCGGCGCTCGACGAGCTGGTGGGCATCGCCGATCTGCTGGAGATGCGCTACCCGGAGCTGCCGCTGTACTTCGACCTGGGCGAGCTGCGTGGCTACCACTACCACACCGGAGTGGTGTTCGCGGCCTTCGTGCCGGGCGTGGGCCAGTCGATCGCCCAGGGTGGCCGTTACGACGACATCGGCGCGGTGTTCGGCCGTGCCCGTCCGGCCACCGGCTTCTCCACCGATCTGAAGGCGCTCATCGATCTCGGCACGCGCGAAAGCGTCGCTGCGCCGGCTGGCATCTGGGCGCCCGACAGCCATGATTTCTATCTCTGGCAGGCCGTGCAGCGCCTGCGCAAGGCCGGCGAGCGGGTGGTTCAGGCGCTGCCGGGGCAGGACCTCGACGCGGCGGTCGCGGCCGGTTGCGATCGTCAGTTGCTGATCCGCGATGGCCAGTGGCAGGCCGTGGCGCTGAATTCCTGAGACTTTTTCCGCCGGCCCGTGCCGGCTACCGAGCTTCCGAAGAGGACAAGTGTTATGGGTAAGAACGTCGTCGTCCTGGGCACCCAGTGGGGTGATGAGGGCAAGGGCAAGATCGTCGACCTGCTGACCGACCAGGCCGCCGCAGTGGTGCGCTACCAGGGCGGTCACAACGCCGGCCACACCCTGGTGATTGACGGCGAGAAGACCGTCCTGCACCTGATTCCGTCCGGCATCCTGCGCGAGAACGTGCAGTGCCTGATCGGCAACGGCGTGGTGGTGGCTCCCGACGCCCTGATGCGCGAAATCACCAAGCTGGAAGAGAAGGGCGTGCCGGTGCGCGAGCGCCTGCGCATCAGCCCGTCCTGCACCCTGATCCTGCCGTACCACGTGGCACTGGATCAGGCCCGCGAGGCGGCTCGCGCGGAAGGCAAGATCGGCACCACCGGCCGTGGCATTGGCCCGGCCTACGAGGACAAGGTGGCGCGTCGCGGCCTGCGCATCGCCGACCTGTTCAACCCCGAGCGCTTCGCCGCCAAGCTCAAGGAATTGCTGGAGTACCACAACTTCGTCCTGCAGAACTTCTACAAGGTCGAGCCGGTGGACTTCCAGAAGACCCTCGACGAGGCGCTGGGCTACGCCGACATCCTCAAGCCGATGGTCGCCGACGTCGCCGCGCGCCTGCACGAGCTGCGCAAGGCTGGCGCCTGCATCATGTTCGAGGGCGCCCAGGGCTCGCTGCTGGACATCGACCACGGCACCTACCCCTACGTGACGAGCTCCAGCACCACCGCTGGCGGTACCGCCACCGGTTCCGGCTTCGGCCCGCTGTACCTGGACTACATCCTGGGCATCACCAAGGCCTACACCACCCGCGTCGGCTCTGGTCCTTTCCCCACCGAGCTGTTCGACGAGGTCGGCGCGCGCCTGGCCAGCGTCGGTCACGAGTTCGGCTCGACCACGGGCCGTGCCCGTCGTTGCGGCTGGTTCGACGCGGTGATCCTGCGTCGCGCCATCGAGATCAACTCCATCTCCGGCCTGTGCTTGACCAAGCTGGACGTGCTGGACGGCCTGGAAACCGTGAAGCTCTGCGTGGGCTACAAGGATGCCAGCGGCCAACTGCTGGCCGAGGCGCCGACCGAGTCCGACAGCTATGTCGGCCTGCAGCCGGTGTTCGAGGAAATGCCGGGCTGGAGCGAATCCACGGTCGGCGCCCAGCGTCTGGAAGACCTGCCGGCCAACGCCCGTGCGTATATCAAGCGCATCGAGGAACTGGTCGGCGCGCCGATCGACATCATCTCCACCGGCCCGGATCGCAACGAGACCATCGTGCTGCGCCATCCCTACGCCTGATCGCGCCGTTCACGAAACCAAATCCCCGGTGGAAGCCCGCTTCCACCGGGGATTTTTTTTGTGGCCGGATTACCAAGGTCGTATCCGGACAATCTATAAATTTATATATAGTTTTTTTGTAAAGAGTGGACGGTAACCATGCAGGACACCCCAACCACCCGTGTCGATGATCTGCGCCGCCATGCCGGAGCAGCCTGCAATCTGCTCAAGGTGCTCGCCAATGAGGACCGACTCCTGCTGCTGTGCCAGCTGAAGGACGGGCCCCATGCGGTCTGCGAGCTGGAAGCGGCGCTGGGCATTCGCCAGCCAACGCTTTCCCAGCAGCTGGCGGTGCTGCGCCAGAATGCGCTGGTGAGCACGGAGCGGGACGGCAAGCACATCCGGTACAGCCTGGCCAACGCCGATGTCGAGCGGATCATGCGCACGTTGTGGGAGATCTATTGCGCTTCGCACCAACAGGAGTAGGGAGCATGAAAAGCGATAACAAGAACAACACCGGGCCCGACGAAGGGCTCCTGAGGGAACCGCTGAGCCGACGGACCTTCATGCAGCTGTCGGCGCTCGGAGCCGGCGCTCTGCTGCTCAAGCCCGGCGCCGCCCAAGCCGCCCCGAAGCTGCGCAGCGCCGCCCGGATCGTCATCGCCGGGGCCGGGGCGGCTGGCCTGGCAACCGCCTCGCGACTGGCCGCACGGCTGGAAGGCGCGACCATCACACTCATCGACGCGCGCAAGGCGCACTACTACCAGCCCGGCTTCACCCTGGTGGCCTCCGGCATCAAGCCGGCCAGCTACGTGACCTCGAGCACCGTTGATTACGTGCCGTACGGCGTGGAGTTCATCGAGGAGCGCGTCGCGGAGATCGACCCCGAGGGCAACACGGTGGTCACCGCCTCGGGGCGCAGCGTGCCCTACGACTTCCTGGTGGTCGCCACCGGCCTGCAGCTGGACTACGCCGCCATCGAGGGCATGGATGAACGCCTGATCGGCCAGAACGGTCTGGGCAGCATCTACCACAGCCCGGCGGCGGCCGAGGCCACCTGGCGGCAGATGTCCGAGTTCGCCGACAAGGGCGGCGTGGGCGTGTTCCTGCGCCCGGGTACCGAGATGAAATGTGCCGGCGCCCCGCTGAAGTACACCTTCGTCACCGAGGACTACCTGACCCGTCGGGGCAATCGTGGCAAGGCGGAGATCATCTACAACGCCAACAACAAGGCGCTGTTCAGCGTGCCGATCGTTTCGGAAAAGGTACGCATGCTGTTCCAGCAGCGCGACATCAAGGTCAACTACGACCGCGTGCTGCAGTCCATCGACCCGGGCCGGCGCATCGCCACCTTCCGCACCCCGGAGGGCACCACCGAACTGGGTTACGACTTCATCAACGTGATTCCGCCGATGAAGGCGCCGGACGTGGTGCGCAACAGCCCGCTGCCCTGGCAGCAGGGCGCCTGGGGCAACGAGGGCTGGCTGGAGGTGGACAAGCACACCCTGCGGCATGTGCGCTATCCGAACGTGTTCGGGGTCGGCGACATCGCCGGCGTGCCGAAGGGCAAGACCGCCGCCAGCGTGAAATGGCAGGTGCCGGTGGCCGTCGAGCACCTGCTGGCCGACATCGCCGGTACCGAATCGACGGCCCGCTACGACGGCTACACCTCCTGCCCGCTGATCACCCGTCTGGGTCGGGCGATGCTCATCGAGTTCGACTACCAGAACAACCTCACTCCTTCGTTCCCGGGGGTGATCGCGCCGCTGGAAGAGCTGTGGACCAGCTGGGTGGTCAAGACCATGGGCCTCAAGCCCACCTACATCAGCATGCTGCGCGGTCACGCCTGAACCGCCGAGGAATCCGTCATGAAAGAACTCGATCCGATGATCCTGCTGGCCGTGTTCCTGGAAATGCTCGGCCCGCTGCTCTGGCTGCTGCTGGCGATGGTGCTGCTCGGCACCGCGGCCTTCGTGGCCCTGCTGGTACGCGAGCGCGGCATCGCGGCCAGCCGGCTGGTGCGCGCTCAGTTGGTAGGTCTGGTTGGGGGTGTGCTGGCGCTGGTGCTGATGGCCACGGTGTCGTCGTCCGGTTTCACCGACGCTGCCGGTCCGATCGACTGGATCCTCATCGTGCTGGTCTATGGTCTGGGCATGCTTGGCACCATGGTGCTGGTCTACACCGTAGCCGGCTGGACGCGCCTGCTGCGCCGCTAGGGCGCGGCTGGCTAGCCGGATGCGGCCGTCCAGGTGTCCCAGCCCGGAAGGCAGGTCAATGGACGCCCGGCGAAGTCGGGCGTCTCTCTTTCATCCATCCGCGGGAGAATCCCCATGAGCAACACTCGCTTCGTTGCCACCCTGTTCGATGGCCGTGGCAACCCCAACAAGGTCACCGTCGCCTTCACCATGGCACTCAATGCCCGCATGAAGGGGCACGACACCACCCTGATCCTGATGGCCGAGGCGGTCGAGCTGGGCCAGCCCGGCGCCATCGACCTGGATATCGGCGCGCCCTTCGAACCGGTCGATGCGCTGCTTGGACGTTATCGGGAGCTGGGCGGCAAGATCGCCATCTGCTCGGCGTGCATGCAGCACAACGGCTTCACCGCCCAGGACATGGTGCCCGATTACGCCATCATCACAGCGCCGCAGGTGATCGACCTGCTGATGGAGGCCGGCGGCTCGCTGCAGATCACCTGAGGCGAGAAGCGCCGACCGGTGGGCGCCGTAGGGTAGACAACGGCGCAGCCTTGTCTACCGATGCCACGGCGCGCGGCGCTGGTGGGAAATCGCTGCGCGAGTTTCCCACCCTACGGTCCCTACAGCCGTGAGCCTTAACGTGGGGCGGTCCGCGCCGTTCCGGCCGCCGTTTGCCTATTACCCGGGCCCCAGCCTCAGCGCTGGGCGAGGCGGGCGCTGGCCTGCTGGAAGAAGCCTTCATCCAGCTGGCCGGCGAGGGCGGCCAGACGCAGCTCCTGCAGGAACAGCGTGGCGCGTACCTGGGCCAGTTCCAGCTCGGCGGCGGCGGCGGCGTTTTCCGCATCCAGCAGGTCCTGGGTGCTGCGTTCGCCGGTCTTGCGACCGATGCGGGTCGCCGCCAGGCGCGCCTGGCTGGCTTCGGCGGCGGCGGCCAGCGCCTGCGCCTGTTCGCGGCCGACCGACAGCGCCAGCCAGGCGGCGCGGGTCTGCCGGGCCACCAGCAGGCGGCCGTGGTCGAGCTCGGCCTCGGCCTCGGCCAGGCGGGCACGCGCCTCATCCTGACGCGCCGAGCGCATGCCGCCGGTATACAGCGGAACCGACACCTGCAGGCCGACCATGCTCTGTTCGGCGCTATAGCTGGCCGAGCCGACCTCGGCATCGCCGGAAAGCTTTTCACGGCCGTGGCTGGCCACCAGCTCCAGGGCGGGCGACAGCGGCAGCGAGGTCTTGCGCACCTCCTGCTCGGCGCCCTGCTGGCGGGTCTGGGCCAGCTGCAGCTGGGTGTTCTGGCGCGCCGCGCGAGCCAGCCAGTCCTCCAGCGCGCCGATCTGCGCCGGCGTGTCGCTTGGCAGGGTCAGCGGCGAGTCGCCGGGCTGGCGACCGATCAGGTCGGCCAGCGTCTGACGGCGCAGGTCCAGCTCGGTCTGCGCGGCCAGATGCTGGGCGCGCAGGCCGGCGGCCCGCGCGCGGGCCTCGTGCAGGTCGGTGACCGGCAGGCTGCCGACCTTGAAGCGCTCGTCGGCCTCGCGGGCGGTGCGCTCCACCGCCTCGAGCTGGCGTTCCAGCAGTTCGAGGCGACGGGCGGCGAGCGCCAACTGGAAATAGTGCTCGGCGCTGCGCAGCATCAACTGCTGCTGGGCGCCGACCCAGGCCAGCTCGGCGGCGTCGGCCTGGATGCGCAGTTGCCGGCCCTGGGCCGAGCGTTCGCGGTCATACAGCGGCTGGCGCAGCACCACGCCGTAGTGGCTGCGGGTGCCGCTGTCGATCTGCGTGTCGAAGGCCGCATCGTTGTAAGTGCCCAGGGTGGACTGGGAAAAGACTGCCCCGCGTGTCTGGTTGTCCAGCGAGGCGGCCGCCACCCCGCCCTGCAGCATCAGGTTCGGGCGCCACAGGGCGCCGGCCTGATCCTGGCTGGCCAGGCCGGCGGCATGCGCGGCGCGGGCGGCGGCGAACTCGGGGTCATGCTGGCTGGCGGCGCGCCAGACCTCGAACAGGTCCAGGGCCTGGGCGGCTGGCGAGACCAGCGCCGCGCAGCTCAGCAGCAGGACGGACAGGCGGGGCAGTTGCATGGCGATGTTCCTTAACGTTTTCGTTGGCCTCAGCAGCCGGACTGCACGCCGACCTTGCGCAGGACGATTTCCAGCGGGCACCAGCGGGTGAACGCGCTCTGCAGCATGTTCACGCCGACGAAGGCGGTCAGCCACAGCCAGTTGCTGCTGTGGAACAGCGGGCTCTGGGCGACGCCAAGGGCCAGCGAGGCGAGGATTACCACGCCGGCGAACATGCGAACGATTTGCCATGAGGTCATGGGTCAGACTCCTTGTGCGGGTTGGTTGGCTTCGCCGCTACGGTGGTAGGCGGCGAAGTAGAGCAGCGGGATCACCACCAGGGTGAGCACCGTGGAAACCAGGATGCCGAAGATCAGCGCGATGGCCAGGCCATTGAAGATCGGGTCGTCGAGGATGAAGAAGGCGCCGAGCATGGCCGCCAGGGCGGTCAGCAGGATCGGCTGGGCGCGGGTGATCGCCGAGCGCACCACCGCCTCGGGCAACGGCACGCCGGCGGCCTGCTGCAGGTGGATGAAGTCCACCAGCAGAATGGAGTTGCGCACGATGATGCCGGCCAGGGCGATCATGCCGATCATGCTGGTGGCGGTGAACTGCGCGCCGAGCAGGGCATGGCCGGGCATCACGCCGATGATGGTCAGCGGGATCGGCGCCATGATGATCAGCGGCGTCAGGTAGGAACCGAACTGCGCCACCACCAGCAGGTAGATGAGGATCAGGCCGACCGCATAGGCGGCGCCCATGTCACGGAAGGTCTCGTAGGTGATCTGCCACTCGCCGTCCCACTTCAGGCTGTAGCCTCGCCATGGGTCGGAGGGCTGGTTGATGAAGTACTCCTGCAGCGGGCCGCCGCCGGGCAGCCGCAGGTCCTGGAGTTCGCCGCGCATGCTGAACATGCCGTACAGCGGGCTGTCCACGCGCCCGGCCATGTCGCCGGTGACGTAGTGCACCGGCAGCAGGTCCTTGTGGTAGATCGGCTGCTCGCGCAGGCTGTCGCTGAGGGTCACCAGTTCGCGGATCGGCACCAGCTGGCCGGCCGCGCCACGCACCGTCAGCTGCAGCAGGGCGTCCAGCGAACCGTGCTGCTCGGCGGGCAGCTGCAGCACGGCCGGCACCGGATACTTGCTGGCGTCGTGCAGGTAGGTGGCGGCTTCGCCGGCCAGGCCGGCGCGCAGGGTGGCGACGATGTCGCGCTGCGCCACGCCGAGCAGCGCGGCCTTGCGGCGGTCGACCAGCAGCAGGGTGCGCGGCGCGTCGGCGATCGCGGTGTCATCCACGTCCACCACGTAGTCGGTGCGCTCGAACAGTGCGCGCACCTCTGCGGCCACCTGGCGGCGACCCTCGGCGTCCGGGCCGTAGATTTCCGCGACGATGGGCGACAGCACCGGCGGGCCGGGCGGCACTTCCACCACCTTGAGGTTGGCGCCATGGCGTTTGGCGATGGCCTGCAGGTCCGGACGCAGACGCGTGGCAATCGCGTGGCTCTGCTCGTCGCGGTCGCCCTTGGCCACCAGGTTGACCAGCATGTCGCCGACTTCGCCGCCGCTGCGCAGGTCGTACTGACGCACCAGGCCGTTGAAGTTGATCGGCGCGGCGGTGCCGGCGTAGGCCTGGTAGTCCAGCACCTCGGGCTGTTCGGCCACGTAGGCGCCCAGCTCGCGCAGCACGGCGGCGGTGCCTTCCAGCGGCGTGCCAGCCGGCATGTCGACCACCACCTGCAGCTCGGACTTGTTGTCGAACGGCAGCATCTTCAGCACCACCAGGCCGGCGGCGGGCAACGCCAGGGAGATGGCGATCAGCAGGCCCACGCCGGCGCCGAGCAGCGCGCGGTTGCGCCGGCCGCGGCGTTCATCCAGCAGCGGGCGGAAGATGCCTTCGAAGAACGGCGTCAGCTTGCCGGACAGCCCGCCGTCATGGGCGTGGGCGGCTGTGGGCTTCATCCACAGGCGCGCCAGCCAGGGCGTGACGGTGAAGGCGATGGCCAGCGACAGCAGCATGCCCATGCTGGCGTTGATCGGGATCGGGCTCATGTACGGGCCCATCAGGCCGCTGACGAAGGCCATCGGCAGCAGCGCGGCGATCACCGTCAGGGTGGCCAGGATGGTCGGCCCCCCGACTTCGTCCACCGCGCCGGGAATCAGCTCGCGCAGCGTCTTGCCCGGGTGCAGCGCCTGGTGACGGTGGATGTTCTCCACCACCACGATGGCGTCGTCGACCAGGATGCCGATGGAGAAGATCAGCGCAAACAGCGACACCCGGTTGAGGGTGAAGCCCCAGGCCCAGGAAGCGAACAGGGTGACGGTCAGGGTGAGGATCACCGCGCTGCCGACGATCAGCGCCTCGCGGCGGCCCAGGGCGAGGAACACCAGCACCACCACCGACAGGGTGGCGAACAGCAGCTTCTGGATGAGCTGGCGGGCCTTCTCGTCGGCCGTGGCGCCGTAGTTGCGGGTTTCCGCCAGCTCGACACTGTCCGGGATCAGGCTGTTGCGCAGCTCGGCGACCCGCGCCAGCACGGCGGAAGAAACGTCGATGGCGTTCTCGCCGGGTTTCTTGGTCACGCTCAGGGTGATCGCCGGGAACTCGCCCGCGCCGCCGGGCGCGCTGCTCGGCAGGCCATGCCAGACGTACTGGCTGGGCGGCAGGGCGCCGTCCTCGACGCGCGCCACATCCTTGAGCTGCACCGGCTTGCCGTCGCGCACGCCGACCAGCAGCTCGCCCACCTCGGTGGCGTTTTCCAGGAAGCCACCGGCCTCCAGCTGCAGGCTGCGGTTGCCGCCCAGCAGCTCGCCCACCGGCAGGCCGGCGTTGGCCGACTGCAGCGCCATGCGCAGGTCTCCCACGGTCACCCAGGCCGCGGCCATGCGCGCCGGGTCCAGCTCGACGCGCACCGCGCGGCCGGGGCCGCCGTGGCTGCGAACCTCGCGGGTGCCGGGCACGCGCTTGAGTTCGGCTTCCAGGCTGTGGGCCACGTGCTGCAGGTCCAGCGCGCCGGTGGCGGCATCGCGGCTGTACAGGGTCAGGGTGACGATCGGCACGTCATCGATGCCCTTGGGCTTGATCAGCGGTTCGCCGACGCCCAGTTCGCGGGGCAGCCAGTCCGTGTTGGCGCGCAGCGTGTCGTGCAGGCGCACCAGTGCCTCGGTACGCGGCACGCCGACCTCGAACTGCACGGTGACCATGGCCATGCCGGGACGCGACACGGACATCACGTGTTCGACGTCGGCGATCTGCGCCAGTACCTGCTCGGCCGGCACCGCGACCATCTGCTCCACGTCGCGCACGCTGGCGCCCGGGAAGGGGATGATCACGTTGGCCATGGTGACGTTGATCTGCGGTTCTTCCTCGCGCGGCGTGACCAGTACGGCGAACAGCCCGGCGAGCAGGGCGACCAGCGCCAGCAGCGGGGTGATCTGCGCGGTCTGGAAATAGGCGGCGATGCGTCCGGAGACGCCCATGCGGGGAGTCATGTCCATGTCCTTACTTCAGTTGGCCGGCGGCGAGGGGATCGAGCGCCACCCGTTCGCCGGCGACGAGGCCGCTGAGCACTTCGACCTGGTCGCCCTGCTGCGGGCCCAGGCGCACCTGGCGCAGGCGCGGGCGCTGCTGGGCGTCCAGCACGTAGACGGCGGTCAGTTCGGCGCGGCGCAGCACGGCTGTGCGGGGGATGTACAAACGGTCGCTTTCCCCGGTGAGGTTCAGGCGCGCGCGGGCGAAGGTGCCGGGCAGCACGCGCAGTTCGGCGGGCAGCTCCAGGCGCAGTTCCACGGTATGGGTGGTCGGATCGACGCTGGGCAGCCACTGCACGCGGCGCGGCGTCACCGAGGTATCCAGGCCGGCCAGTTCCAGGCGGGCCGACAGCTCGGCCGGTGCGCTGGCGGCGATCGCCTGCGGCACCTGCACGCTGACCCGCAGCGCGGTGGGATCGTACAGCGTCAGCAGCGGGCGGCCGGGCATGGCCATGTCGCCGAGGCTGACCGGAATGGCCGAGACCACGCCGTCGTAGGGTGCGCGCAGTACATAGAAGTCGGACTGGGTGCGCGAGGCCTCGGCGGCGGCGCGCAGCGCGGCGGCTTCGGCGCGCGCGGCCTTATAGCGGGCCTCGGCGCGGTCGAAGGCGGCCTGGCTGATGTAGTCCGCCTCCAGCAGCTGGCGCTGGCGGGCCAGTTCGCGCTCGGCCTCCTGCTCGACCGCCTGGGCGGCGCGCACCTGGGCGGCGCTGGCGCTGGCGGTCTGCTCGGCGGCGCGGGCGTCCAGGCGCAACAGCACCTGTCCGGCACGTACCGAATCGCCGACCTGTACGGTGATCTCCTGCACGGCGCCGGCCACCTGGGCAGTCAACAGCGTCTGGCGTACAGCCTCGACGACACCTTCGTGGTGGCTGGCGCCGAGCTGGGCGCCCCGCTGCACGGTGGCGCTGCGCAGTTCCTGGGGTTGGGCGAAGGCCGTGCTGCCGAGCAGCAGGCTGGCGGCGAGAAGGATGCGCAAGCCGGCGGTAGACATGAAAGGGCTCCGTTGCCTGATCGGGAATGGCGGGCATTATTTGCGTGATTGGTTAATTAGTCAATTAACTGCTTGCGCAAGCATGCATGCGCGCGGGGGATGGCGTATCATTCGCGGCGTGCAATGTCTTGCGGTGATCAGTATGGAAAACCTTACTCCCGAGGCGATGGAGCAGGTGGCGGCCTATTTCCGTGCGCTGTCCGAGCCCACGCGGCTGGCGATTCTCAATCTGCTGCGTGAGGGCGAGCGCAACGTGGGCGAACTGGCTCAGCTGTGCAGCTGTTCCCCGGCCAACGTGTCTCGCCACCTGTCGCTGCTGAGCCAGCACGGGCTGGTGCGGCGGGAAGGGCGGGGTACGGCGGTGTACTACCGGATCGCCGATGACAGCGTGTACGCGCTGTGCGATCTGGTGTGCGGCAACATCGCGCGGCGCTATCAGCGCAGCCAGCCGTTCCCCGGCGTCTGACGCCAATGAAAAAGGCCGCTCAGGGGAGCGGCCTCGGGTCTTCGTGCAGGGCTCAGGTGCGGAAGCGCGACAGCTGGCCGTGCAGATCCTGCATGCCGGTACGGATCTCTTCGCTGCTGTGCACCACGCGCTCGGCGTCACGGTGGGTCTGCAGCGCCAGCTCGGTGAGCTGGTTCACCCGCCGGTCGATGTCCTGCACCACCTGGCTCTGTTGTTCCACGGCTGAGGCGATCTGCAGGCTGCTGCCATTGATCGCCTGCACGTCCTGAAGCATCGCCTGGAAGATGTTCCGTGCCTGCTCGATCTGCGCCACGTTCTCGGTGGCCTGCTCGGCGTTGTGGCGCAGGCTGTCCAGCGAACGCCGGGCGCGGCCCTGCAGGCGTTCGATGATCTGGCCGATCTCGCCGGTGGACTGCTGGGTCCGGCTGGCCAGGGTACGCACCTCGTCGGCCACCACGGCGAAACCGCGTCCGGCCTCGCCGGCGCGTGCCGCCTCGATGGCCGCGTTGAGCGCGAGCAGGTTGGTCTGCTCGGCGATGCCGGTGATTACCTCCAGTACCTTGCCGACCGCCTGGGTCTCGTTTTCCAGTTCGCGCATGTGCTCGCCGGTGCGTTGCAGCTCCTGGCTCAGCGTGCCGAGCAGCTCGGCGCTGCGCTGCACCGCGGCGCGGCCGCTCTGGCCGTTGCGCTCGGTGCTTTGCGCCGACTGGGCGGCGGACTGGGTGTGGCGAGCGACCTCGGCGAGGCTGGCGGTCAACTCGGTGAGGGCGGTGGCGGCCTGGTCCAGCTGCTGGTGCTGGCGGGCCATGTTCTGCTCGGAGGCCTGGATGGCGCGCAGCGTCTCGCCCAGGTGCTCGCGCGACTGCAGACTGCCGCGCTTGGCCTGGTCGAGCAGCTCGCGCACCTGTTCGACCATGCGGTTGAAGACCACCGCGATGCGGCCAAATTCGTCGTGTTTCCAGCGGGCATGCATGCGCTGGGTGAAATCGCCATCGGCCACCTGGGCCAGGGCCTGTTCCAGCTGGCGCAGGGCGCTCATCAAGGGGTGCATGCCGAACTGATTGCCGGCCATGACCAGGATGAGAATGGCTGCCACGCAGAAGAAGGCGATCTCCAACTGGGTGCGCTGAGTGCTGTCGGCCAGGCGGGTCATCATCACCACGGCATCGTTCATGTGCTTGATCAGCGCGACGGAGTTCTGCTGCAGCAACGCCATGTCCAGCGTGCCGTTGGGCTGGACGGTGAGCAGTTGCTGGCGCAAGCGCTGCCAATGCTCGCCCACGGTGCGCATCTGCGCCTGGATGGACGCATCGTCGAAGCGGCTGATGTTGCGCTCCGGATTGCCATTGAGCAGGTCCTGATGGGAGCGCTCGAACTGCGCCATGGTGCCTTCCATCAGCGAGCGCTCGATGACGCCGCTGTGCAGCAGCAGCGCTTCCTTGGTCATCTTCTGGCTGAGCATGCGCTGGGCGCCGGCGACGTTGATGGTTTCGGCGGAAACCGACAGGCTCAGGTAGAGCGCCACGCAGCTGAGCAGCGCGAGCAGGAACATCAGCAGATAGGAGAACAGGAACTGGTGGGCCAGCGTCTTCAGGCCCAGGCGGTGCAGCAGGGAGTCGATGAAGAATTTCATGGGATATCCAGACAAGGCAGGTGCGACGGCGCGTTGCGCCATCATTCACGGATCGGCCTTGGCGGGAGAAGCTTTAAGGAAAAGAAGGCGTTGCGGTTGTGCTGCGACATTTTGCTGCAGCCCGACGCAGCGATCAGGTTTTTCGCGGGCATAAAAAAACCGAGCCATCGCTGGCTCGGTTTTTCAGAATTGGTGCCCAGGAGAAGACTCGAACTTCCACGGTGTTGCCACCGCTAGGACCTGAACCTAGTGCGTCTACCAATTCCGCCACCTGGGCAATGCCGAAGCATTTTGACTTGCCGTTGATTAGCGAGGCCGGCTGCCTCGTATTGAAGTGGTGCCCAGGAGAAGACTCGAACTTCCACGGTGTTGCCACCGCTAGGACCTGAACCTAGTGCGTCTACCAATTCCGCCACCTGGGCACATGAAACGATGTGTTGCCTTCGTTTCCGTGTTACAACGGCATCGCTGTCGTTGTGGCCGCGAACTATACGGACCACCTTTTTCCTTGTAAACCCCTGACAGCAAAAATAATTGTCCGGCAAAGCTGCCGTGCGGGCGCGATTCGCGCTTCAATAGACAGAGGGCCCGTTCCGCCCTCACACAGAAGGTGATTTTTCTTAATGGCCGATTGGCAATCCCTCGATCCCGAGGCCGTCCGCGAGGCGGAGAAGTACGATAACCCCATCCCCAGTCGTGAACTGATCCTGATGCGACTGGATGAGCGTGGCGCCCCGGCGACCCGCGAGCAACTGATCGAAGAGTTCGGTCTGACCACCGAAGAGCAGCTCGAAGCGCTGCGTCGCCGTCTGCGCGCCATGGAGCGCGATGGCCAACTGGTCTACACCCGGCGCGGCGCCTATGCCCCGGTGGACAAGCTGGACCTGATCCGTGGTCGGGTCAGCGGGCATCGCGATGGCTTTGGATTCCTCATTCCCGAGGACGGCAGCGACGACCTGTTCCTCAGCCCGGCGCAGATGCGCCTGGTGTTCGACGGCGACCGCGTGCTGGCCCGTGTGGCGGGCTTCGACCGTCGCGGCCGGCGCGAAGGCGCCATCGCCGAAATTCTCGAACGCGCCCACGAGGTGCTGGTCGGCCGCTTCTTCGAAGAGAGCGGCATCGGCCGCGTGGTGGCCGACAACCCGAAGATCCAGCAGGAAGTGCTGGTCGCGCCCGGCAAGCAGGCCGGTGCCAAGCATGGCCAGTTCGTCCAGGTGCGCATCGAGCAGTGGCCGAGCAATTTCCGCCAGGCCCAGGGCGAAGTGACCGAGGTGCTCGGCGACTACATGGCGCCGGGCATGGAAATCCAGGTGGCGCTGCACAGCTATGGCATCCCCCACGTCTGGCCCGAGGCGGTGGAACAGGAAGCCGCCAAGCTCAGTCCCGAAGTAGCCGAGCGTGACAAGCAGAAGCGTGTCGATCTGCGTCATCTGCCGTTCGTCACCATCGACGGCGAGGACGCCCGCGACTTCGACGATGCCGTCTATGCCGAACCGGCGGAGGGCGGTGGCTGGACCCTTTACGTGGCCATCGCCGACGTGTCCTTCTATGTGAAGGTGGGCTCGGCGCTCGACGAGGAGGCTGCCAAGCGCGGCAATTCGGTGTACTTCCCCGAGCAGGTCGTGCCGATGCTGCCGGAAGTGCTATCCAACGGCCTGTGCTCGCTCAACCCGCAGGTCGACCGCCTGGCGATGGTGTGCATCGTCGATCTGTCGGCCGCCGGCAAGATGACCGGCTATCGCTTCTGCGAAGCGGTAATCCACTCCCATGCGCGACTCACCTACACCAAGGTCAGTCAGTTGCTGGAGCAGCCGAAGAGCGCCGAGGCCGCGCAGCTGCGCAGCCAACTGCCGCAGGTGACGCCGCACCTCGAGGAGCTGTACCGGCTGTTCAAGGTGCTGCTCAAGGAGCGCACCGTGCGGGGCGCCATCGATTTCGAGACCCAGGAAACCCGCATCGTCTTCGGCGCCGACCGCAAGATCGTGGAAATCCGCCCGACCGAGCGAAACGACGCGCACAAGCTGATCGAGGAATGCATGCTGTGCGCCAACGTGGCCACCGCGGCGTTTCTGCAGGAACACGAGATTCCCGCGCTGTACCGGGTGCATGACAGCCCGCCGGCGGAAAAGCTGGAGAAGCTCAAGGGCTTCCTCGGTGAGCTGGGCCTGACCCTGTACCGGGGCAAGGGCGAACCGACGCCCAAGGACTACCTGCGCCTGCTCGATGCGGTGCGTGATCGCCCGGATTTCCACCTGATCCAGACGGTGATGCTGCGTTCGCTGAGTCAGGCGGTTTACAGCCCGGAGAATGTCGGTCACTTCGGCCTCAACTACGAGGCCTATACCCACTTCACCTCGCCGATCCGCCGCTACCCCGATCTGCTGGTGCATCGTGCAATCCGTGGCCTGATCCGCTCCAAGCGGCAGAGCGAGCACGTGGTACGCGTGGGCGCCGCCGCAGTGCCCAAGGCGCGCATCTATCCCTACGACGAGGAGCGCCTGGCGCAGCTCGGCGAAGACTGCTCGATGACCGAGCGGCGCGCCGACGAGGCCACCCGTGACGTGGTGAACTGGCTCAAGTGCGAATACATGCGCGACCGGGTCGGCGAGACCTTCCCGGGCGTCATCACCGCGGTCACCGGTTTCGGCATCTTCGTCGAACTCACGGATATCTATGTCGAGGGCCTGGTGCACGTTACCGGCCTGCCTGCCGACTACTACCACTTCGACCCGATGCACCATCGCCTGGCCGGCGAGCGCAGCGGGCGCATCTTCCGCCTGGGCGACAGCGTCCAGGTGCGCGTGGCACGGGTCGACCTCGACGAGCGCAAGATCGACTTCGAGCTGGTCGCCGAAGCGGCGGCGCAGCGCCCACGCGGCGAGCCGGCGGTTTCTGCGGAGAAGCCTGTCCGGGCGCGCAAGGGCAAGTCACCGGCCAAGGCGGTCGCTCCGGCGCCGGTCAAGGCCGAGAGGCCCAAGGCCACCAAGCCCGTGAGCGAGCCGGAAAAGCCGGCGCGCAAGAAGATTCGTGACCTGGACGACGAGCCGGCCTTCGACTGGCCGGACCCCGAGCCCGAGGCCCTGCCGCGCAAGCGCAAGGTGGCGCCGGGTACCCAGCCGGAACGTCCGGCGATCCTCGGGCATCGCAAGGCGCGTGAGCCGCAGGTCGAGTTGCCGGAGGAAGTACCGGCGCGGCGGCGTTCGAGCGAGAAGCCGGCACTGCTGTCGCGCCGCGTGGTAGGCAAGGTGCAGGTACTTTCCGCCGCCGAACTGGAGGTGCAGGTGGCCGCCGAGGTAGGCAAGAGCCGCGCGGTCAAGAAGGCGCTGCTCGACGAGGCCAAGGGTAAAGGCAAGCGGGCCTCGAGCAAGGCGAAAGACAAGGATTCCGGCAAGGCCGGCAAGAGCAAGAGCGGCAAGGCCAAGCGTGGCGCCGGCAAATCCAAGGCGAAGTCATGAGTGATCTGGAAAAGGTTTACGGCGTACACGCCGTGGAGGCGTTGCTGCGCCACCATCCCAAGCGGGTCAAGCAGTTGTGGGTGGCCGAGGGCCGCCAGGATCCGCGCATCCAGGCGTTGCTGAGCCTGGCCGAGGCGCATCGGGTCAACGTCGGCCAGCGCGAGCGCCGCGAGCTGGACGAGTGGGCCGAGGGTGTGCACCAGGGCGTGGTGGCGGAAGTCAGCCCCAGCCAGGTGTGGGGCGAGAACATGCTCGACGAACTGCTCGAGCGCAACGAAGGTCCGGCGCTGCTGTTGGTGTTGGACGGGGTCACCGACCCGCACAACCTGGGCGCCTGCCTGCGCACCGCCGACGCCGCTGGCGCGCAGGCGGTGATCGTGCCCAAGGACAAGTCCGCGACCCTGAATGCCACCGTGCGCAAGGTGGCCTGTGGCGCTGCGGAGGTGATTCCGCTGGTGGCGGTGACGAACCTGTCGCGCACCCTGGAAAAGCTGCAGAAGAAGGGCTTGTGGATCGTCGGTACTGCCGGCGAGGCGGACAAGGACCTCTATGACCTGGACCTCACCGGCCCGACCGTGCTGGTGATGGGCGCCGAGGGCAAGGGTATGCGCCGCCTGACCCGCGAGCACTGCGACTTCCTGGCGCGCCTGCCGATGGCCGGCAGCGTCAGCAGCCTGAACGTTTCCGTGGCCACCGGCGTGTGCCTGTTCGAGGCGCTACGCCAGCGTCGCCGGCCGGCCTGACCGGCGGAGCGAATAATCGGCGTCGCGCCTTGCCTGGCGCCGGTTGCCTCTCTAGAATGTCGCCCCTTGCCCTGCCGGCAGGCGTTCGCTCGCCTGCGGGGCAAGTCAAGAACGAGACATTCACTCCTTGCCTGATCGCACGCGCGGCAGGCTACAACCCGTAAGGAGCATTTATGCGTCATTACGAAATCATCTTCCTGGTTCACCCGGACCAGAGCGAGCAGGTTGGCGGCATGGTTGAGCGCTACACCAAGCTCATCGAGGAAGACGGCGGCAAGATCCATCGCCTGGAAGACTGGGGCCGTCGTCAGCTAGCCTACGCCATCGACAACGTTCACAAGGCTCACTACATCCTGATGAACGTCGAGTGCGGCGCCAAGGCCCTGGCCGAGCTGGAAGACAACTTCCGCTACAACGATGCCGTGATCCGTAACCTGATCATCCGTCGCGACGAAGCCGTTACCGGCCAGTCCGAGATGCTCAAGGCCGAAGAAAACCGCAGCGAGCGCCGTGAGCGTCGTGAGCGCGTCGAATCCCCTGAGGGTTCCGACGACAGCGACAATGACAGCGACAACGCTGACGAGTAATCACCGGATCTATTGAGGAGCCAAGACCATGGCACGTTTCTTCCGTCGTCGTAAGTTCTGCCGTTTCACCGCCGAAGGCGTGAAGGAGATCGACTTCAAGGATCTCAACACCCTGAAGGCCTACATCTCCGAAACCGGCAAGATCGTTCCGAGCCGTATCACCGGGACCAAAGCCAAGTACCAGCGTCAGCTGGCCACCGCCATCAAGCGCGCCCGCTACCTGGCCCTGCTGCCCTACACCGACAGCCACGGTCGCTAAGACCGTGCCGTCGACGACAGGCGCGAGATAGACAAGCATGCGGGCACTGGCCGACTTCATCATGCGCGGACGCACCCAAGCCATCCTGGTGGTGGCGGGTGGTGCGTTGCTGCCGATGCTGTTCTGGCTGAGCGCCGCCGCCGGCAGCCTGGTGCTGCTGCGTCGGGGGCTGAACGATGCCCTGGGCATCCTCGTCTGGGCCTTGCTGCCGGCCATTGGCTGGTGGTGGTTCGGCGAGCCGCGCACCTTGCTGGTACTGCTCGGCGCCCTCTGCCTGGCCCTGGTGCTGCGCGCCAGCGTGTCCTGGGTGAAGGTGCTGCTGGCCAGTGTGCCGTTGGGCGTGGTGTTCGGTCTGGTGCTCGGCAGCCAGTTCGCGGAGCCGATCGAGGCCGTGGCCGCTGAGCTGCAGAAGCTCATGCCGCAGGTCATTGGCAGTGGCTGGGAACAGCTGTCCGCCGCCGAGCAGGCCCAGGTTCTGGGGCTGATCGTGCCGGTGCTCACCGGCCTGATGGCCGCGCTGCTGCAGATCGTCACCCTGCTGTGCCTGCTGCTCGGGCGCTACTGGCAGGCGGCACTGTACAACCCCGGCGGTTTTGGCGAGGAATTCCGCGCCCTGCGACTGCCGCTGTGGATGACCGTGCCGCTGGTGGCCGGCATGCTGCTGGGTCCGAGCCTGGGCCTGCCCATGCTGGCGCCGCTGTGCAGTGTGCCGCTGGTGTTCGCCGGTATTGCCCTGGTGCATGGACTGGTCGCCGCCCAGCGTCTCGGACGCTTCTGGCTGGTGGGCCTGTACGTCACCCTGGTGCTGTTCATGCAACTGGTCTATCCGCTACTGATGGTGCTTGCCATCGTCGACAGTCTGTTTGATTTTCGCGGCCGCGTGCCCCGCAAGGGTTCCGGGCCTGCGAACGGTGAAGGTTAAAAGTTAAGAGGTAAGACTCAAATGGAAGTCATCCTGCTGGAAAAAATTGCCAACCTCGGCAACCTGGGCGACAAGGTCAAAGTTCGCAGCGGTTACGGTCGTAACTACCTGATGCCGCAAGGCAAGGCCACCCCGGCTACCGCCGAGAACGTGGCTGCGTTCGAAGCCCGTCGCGCCGAGCTGGAAAAGGCTGCTGCCGAGAAGAAGGCCGCTGCCGAAGCCCGCGCCGCTCAGCTGAACGAGCTGGAAGTGACCATCACCGCCGTTGCTGGCGATGAAGGCAAGCTGTTCGGTTCCATCGGCACCGCCGACATCGCCGACGCCCTGACCGCCTCTGGCGTGGAAGTGGCCAAGAGCGAAGTGCGTCTGCCCAACGGCACCATTCGCCAGGTTGGCGAATACGACGTCGCGCTGCACCTGCACACCGACGTCGAGGCCAGCGTCCGTCTGGTCGTGGTCGCCGGCTAAGGTCGACGAACTGTCTGGCCCCTTGCGGGGTCGGACGCGTAACATCAGGCACGTTTCGCTCAAGCGGAACGTGCCTGTTGTTTTTCTGCCGCAGCAAAACGTTGTCGAGACCCATGAACGAAATCAGCCTACCCGAGCAGTACGACCTGGAAACCGCGGCCCTCAAGGTGCCCCCGCATTCCATCGAGGCCGAGCAAGCCGTGCTGGGTGGCCTGATGCTGGACAACGACGCCTGGGAACGGGTCGCTGACCAGGTTTCGGATGGCGACTTCTACCGCCATGACCATCGCCTGATCTTCCGTGCCGTCCACGTGCTGGCCGAGCGCAACATGCCGTTCGACGTGGTGACTCTGTCCGAGCAACTGGACAAGGAAGGCCACCTGAACCAGGTCGGCGGCCTGGCCTACCTGGGCGAACTGGCCAAGAACACGCCCTCAGTGGCCAATATCAAGGCCTACGCGGCGATCATTCGCGAGCGGGCCACCCTGCGCAAGCTGATCAGCGTCAGCAGCGAGATCGCCGACAGCGCCTATGCCCCGCAAGGCCGCAACGGCGACGAGATCCTCGACGAGGCCGAGCGCAAGATTTTCGAGATCGCCGAGGCACGCCCCAAGAGCGGCGGCCCGGTGGGCCTCAACGACATCCTCGCCAAGGCCATCGACCGCATCGACACGCTGTTCAACAGCACCGACGCCATCACCGGCCTGACCACCGGCTTCTCCGACCTGGACGATAAGACCAGCGGCCTGCAGGCCGCCGACCTGGTGATCGTGGCCGGCCGTCCGTCGATGGGCAAGACCACCTTCGCCATGAACCTGGTGGAGAACGCCCTGCTGCGTAGCGACAAGGCGATCCTCGTCTACTCGCTGGAAATGCCTGCCGATTCCATCGTCATCCGTATGCTCGCCTCGCTGGGGCGCATCGATCAGACCAAGGTGCGCACCGGCAAGCTGGACGACGACGACTGGCCGCGCCTGACCTCGGCGGTCAACCTGCTCAACGACCGCAAGCTGTTCATCGACGACACCGCCGGCATCAGCCCCTCGGAAATGCGCGCGCGCACCCGCCGGGTGGCCCGCGAGCACGGCGAGATCGGCCTGATCATGGTCGACTACCTGCAGCTGATGCGCATCCCCGGCTCCAGCGGCGACAACCGGGTCAACGAGATCTCGGAAATCTCCCGCTCGCTCAAGGCGCTGGCCAAGGAATTCAACTGCCCGGTAGTGGCGCTCTCGCAGCTCAACCGCTCGCTGGAACAGCGGCCCAACAAGCGCCCGGTCAACTCCGACCTGCGCGAGTCCGGGGCCATCGAGCAGGACGCCGACATCATCATGTTCGTCTACCGGGACGAGGTGTATCACCCGGAAACCGAGCACAAGGGCATCGCCGAAATCATCATCGGCAAGCAGCGTAACGGGCCGATCGGCACGGTGCGCCTGGCCTTCCTCGGTCGCTATTCGCGCTTCGAGAACCTGGCGCCGGGTAGCTACCAGTTCGACGACGACGAATAACCCGCCAGCGTCCGGCCGGCGAGGGCGTCGCCGCGCCGCTTTCGCCTTGCGGGCCCGGCTGTGAGGAGTAAGCTTTCCCGGGTCTTTTTCCGCTGCACAGGATTTTCCCATGCGCCCCCTCGTCGCCACGGTCGATCTGGCCGCCATCCGTCACAACTACGCCCAGGCCAAGCGCTGTGCGCCGGGGCGGCGCGCCCTGGCGGTGGTCAAGGCCGATGCCTACGGTCACGGCGCGGCCATGGTGGCGACGGCGCTGGCCGAGGAGGCCGACGGGTTCGCCGTGTGCTGTGTGGAGGAGGCCCGCGTGGTGCGCGCCAATGCGCCCAAGGCGCGCATCCTGCTGCTGGAAGGCTGCTTCGACGAGGAAGACTGGCGCACGGCCGTGGCGCTCAACCTGGATGTGGCGGTGCAGGGCACTGAGCAGGCCGAGCGCCTGTTGATGCTGCGCAGCGACCGCCAGCTCAACGTCTGGCTCAAGCTGGATTCCGGCATGCACCGGCTGGGCTTCTCCGCCGAGGAGATCCGTCATTGGGCCGAACGCCTGCGCGCCGCGCCGCAGGTGGCCGAAGTCAACCTGATCAGCCACCTGGCCTGTGCCGACGAACAGGGTCACGAGCTCACCGGCCAGCAGCTGGATTGCTATGTCGACCTTCAGGATGTGGCGTTCGACCAGCGCAGTTTCGCCAACTCCGCCGCGGTGCTGACCTTTGCCCCGGCGCACATGGACTGGGTCCGGCCGGGGATCATGCTCTACGGCGCCTCGCCGTTCGCCGGGATGAGCGCCGCCGAGCTGGGCCTCACGCCGGCCATGAGCCTGACCGCGCAGATCATCGCGCTGCATGATGTGCCGGCCGGCGAGGGGGTGGGCTACGGCGCCGCCTGGGTGGCGCAGCGGCCGTCGCGCATCGCCACGGTCAGCTGCGGTTACGCCGACGGTTACCCGCGGCACGCGCCGTCCGGCACGCCGGTGGTGGTGCGCGGCCGGCGCGTGCCGCTGGCCGGCCGGGTGTCCATGGACATGCTGGCCATCGACGTCACCGACCTGCCGGAGGCGCGCATCGGCGATGCAGTGGAACTGTGGGGTGCCCAGCTGTCGGTCGACGAGGTCGCGAAGGCTGCCGGGACCATCGGCTACGAGCTGCTGACCAAGGTCACCGCCCGGGTACGCCGCGAGTACCGATCGTAGGCGCTACCGGCCACTGCCAAACCCGAGCGTCCTTGTCGGACTTGTTCACTTTTTGTGCTATATTCCGCGCCCTTTTTCGTATTGCCCCTGGTTCCGTCCATGACCGCCGTCAAGCCGCTGTTCGACTACCCCAAATACTGGGCCGAGTGCTTCGGGCCCGCGCCCTTCCTGCCGATGAGCCGGGAAGAGATGGATCGGCTCGGCTGGGACAGCTGCGACATCATCGTGGTCACCGGCGACGCCTACGTCGACCATCCGTCGTTCGGCATGGCAATCATCGGCCGGCTGCTGGAAGCCCAGGGCTTCCGTGTCGGCATCATCAGCCAGCCGGACTGGCGTTCCAAAGACGACTTCATGAAGCTCGGCAAGCCGAACCTGTTCTTCGGTGTGGCGGCGGGCAACATGGACTCGATGATCAACCGCTACACCGCCGACCGTAAGGTGCGCTCCGACGATGCCTATACCGCCGGCGGCGAGGCCGGCAAGCGTCCGGACCGCGCCAGCCTGGTGTACAGCCAGCGCTGCAAGGAGGCCTTCAGCGATACGCCGGTAGTCCTCGGCGGCATCGAGGCGTCGCTGCGCCGCATCGCCCACTACGACTACTGGTCGGACAAGGTGCGCCGTTCGATCCTCATGGACGCCACCGCCGACCTGCTGCTGTATGGCAACGCCGAGCGCGCCATCGTCGAAGTGGCTCATCGCCTGGCCGCCGGCCAGCCGATCGAGGCCATCACCGACGTGCGCGGCACCGCCTTCATCCGCAAGGACACCCCCGAGGGCTGGTTCGAGATCGACTCCACGCGCATCGACCGGCCGGGCAAGATCGACAAGATCATCAACCCCTACGTCAACACCCGCGACCTGGAAGCCTGCGCCCTGGAAAACGGCCAGCCGCCGGCCGAGGACCCCAACGAGGCCAAGCCGCTGGTGCTGCTGCCGCACCCGAGCCATGACCGCGAGCGCACGGTGATCCGCCTGCCGTCCTTCGAGAAGGTGCGCAACGACCCGGCGCTGTATGCCCACGCCAACCGCGTGCTGCACCTGGAAACCAACCCGGGCAACGCCCGCGCGCTGGTGCAGAAGCACGAGAACCTGGACATCTGGCTGAATCCGCCGCCGATCCCGCTGACCACCGAGGAGATGGACTACGTGTTCGCCGCGCCCTACGCGCGCGTGCCGCACCCGGCCTACAACGGCGCGAAGATTCCCGCCTACGAGATGATCCGCTTCTCGGTGAACATCATGCGCGGCTGCTTCGGCGGCTGTACCTTCTGCTCCATCACCGAGCACGAGGGGCGCATCATCCAGAGCCGCTCGCACGAGTCGATCCTCCACGAGATCGAGGAGATGAAGAAGGTGCGCGGCTTCACCGGGGTGGTCTCCGACCTCGGCGGGCCGACCGCCAACATGTACCGGCTGGGTTGCAAGAGCCACGACATCGAGAAGCACTGCCGCAAGCCGTCCTGCGTTTATCCGGGCATCTGCGAGAACCTGGATACCAACCACAGCTCGCTGATCGAGCTGTACCGCAAGGCCCGCGCGCTGCCCGGCGTGAAGAAGATCCTCATCGCCTCGGGTCTGCGCTACGACCTGGCGGTGGAATCGCCCGAGTACGTCAAGGAGCTGGTCACCCACCACGTGGGTGGCTACCTGAAGATCGCCCCGGAGCACACCGAGCGCGGTCCGCTGGACAAGATGATGAAGCCGGGCATCGGCTCCTACGACCGCTTCAAGAAGATGTTCGACAAGTATTCGAAGGAAGCGGGCAAGGAACAGTACCTGATCCCGTACTTCATCGCCGCGCACCCGGGTACCACCGACGAAGACATGATGAACCTCGCCCTGTGGCTGAAGGCCAACGGCTTCCGCGCCGACCAGGTGCAGGCCTTCTATCCGTCGCCGATGGCCTCGGCCACCGCCATGTACCACACCGGCAAGAATCCGCTGCGCAAGGTCACCTACAAGAGCGAAGGCGTGGTGGTGGTGAAGAGCGAGGAGCAGCGCCGCCTGCACAAGGCCTTCCTGCGCTGGCACGACCCGAAGAACTGGCCGCTGCTGCGCGAGGCGTTGCTGCGCATGGGCCGTGCCGACCTGATCGGCTCCGCCAAGCATCAGTTGATCCCGGCCCATCAGTCGGCCGGCGATGCGGGCTACCAGAGCGCGCGGCGCAAGAACTCCACGCCGGTCGGCAGCAAGAAGGCCGGGCAGGGCGGCAAGCTGCTCACCCAGCACACCGGCCTGCCGCCGCGCAGCCACGACGGCAATGCCTGGGACAAGCGCGAACAGGCCAAGGCCGCTGCCGAAGCCCGTCGCGCCGAGCAGGCCCGGGCGGGCAAGGGTGGCGCCGGCAAGGGCGGGAAGGGCGGCAAGCCGCAGCGCCCGGTGGCGCCGCGCTAAGCCCGTAGGGTGGACAACGTTTTCCTTGTCCACCATCGCGCCGGTACGGCGCGCGGTGGATCGGTGGGGCGCGATCCATCCTACGATCTGGGCCCCCTGCCGCCGGAACGGCGGCCAAGGCGATGCCTTGACCGCCCTACTCGACGACGAAGCGCACCACCCCGATCAACTGACCGGCTTCGGTCACCACCTGCACCTGCCACCTGCCGCGTGGGTCGGGCGGGAAGTTGCGCTTGTGGGTCCAGGCCCGGTAACCCGCTTCACGGCCGCCCTGGATCGACAGGGTGATGCGGTCCACCTCCTTGCCGCTCAATCTCCAGACGTGCTGGATGCGCTCTGACAGGCCGCGCGGCGCGCTGATCGCCGTGTAGGCGTACAGACCCTCAGCATTCAGGCGTTCCACGCTGACCCGCCGCAACCGTTCGGTAGGTGCCCGCTCGCGCACCTCGTGGGCGATGGCGACCTGGTTCAGCCACAGGGTCGCCGGCGGCACCCACAGCCGTGCCAGCCAGCCGGCGCCGGCCAGCGCCACCAGCAACAGGGGGGCCAGCAGCCAGCGGCGCCAGCCCGTTCCGGTGAGTGCCGCGAGGCTGGGCAGGGCCAGCAGCAGGGCGATGCCCAGCGCCCAGCGGTAGCTCTGCGCGGTGTCCAATTGCAGGATGATCGGCAGCGCGGTGAGCAGCACGGCGAACAGCGTCAGGCTGTGGAACGCCAGGTACAGCCAGCGGCGCGTCGCCAGGCCCCGGTAGTAGATCGGGTCGACGATCGAGACCAGCGCGGCCAGGCCCAGCACACCGGTAAACGCGGCCTGGCCGGTATTCCAGCTGGTGGTGATGAAGAAGAACGGCAGGATAAAGAACAGACTCTCCTGGTGGATCATCTGCGTCGCGTAGTGCAGCAGCGGCGGCGGCAGGCGCAGGCCGAAGCGCCGCTCCAGCCAGCGGTACAGGGTGTGACCCAGGGCCAGCCACAGCCAGCTGACCAGCATCACCACGGCGATCACCTTGGCCAGCCCGGCCTGGCGATCGACCAGCAGAAAGCTGGCCAGTCCGGACACGAAGCCGAACAGCGCGACCAGCCCGGGATAGCGTTTGAGAAAGGCGGTCACCCGCTCGATCAGCGGGTGCAGGGAGTCGATCCAGCGGGGCATGCGGCACACGAAGCGAAACTGACGACCGGATGGCCGCCGTGCCGATAAGACCCCCGCCGGGGTTAAAAGGTTGCGGACAAGCTACAGGGCGTTGCCGCACGCCGCCGAGGCATAGCTGGCCAGCAGGTTGCGCAGCAGTTCTTCGAGACCCATGGGAACGTCCTCCGTTCGGTAACGGCTGCCATGCTAGGCCGCCCCGGTCGCCGCGGCTCGTTGAAGCTTTGCATGGCGACGATAGCCTCGTCGTGGCGACGGAACCCCGCCCGAGTCCATGCGTCTACCGGCTCAACCACTCGCTGACCGGAGAACCCTCATGATCCGTCGACTCGCCCTGGTTGCCTTGCTGTCCTTGCCCGCCGCGCCCCTGTGGGCCGCCGAATGCAGCGTGGACATCGACTCCACCGACCAGATGACCTACAGCACCAACGCGATCGAAATCGCCAAGAGTTGCCAGCAGTTCACCGTCAACCTGAAGCACGTTGGCCAGTTGCCGAAGAACGTCATGGGCCACAACTGGGTGCTCACCCGGCAGGCGGACATGACGCCGGTGGTCAACGAGGGCGCCGCGGCCGGCCTGGATAACGACTACCTGAAGGCCGATGACTCCCGCATCCTGGCGCATACCAAGATGATCGGCGGGGGCGAAAGCACGTCCGTCACCTTTGACGTGGCGCAACTGCAGGCGGATGGACAGTACATGTTCTTCTGCACCTTCCCAGGGCACGCGGCCGTCATGAAGGGTACCGTCACGCTTGTGGATTGATTGCGCTGCGTTCGGGCTGGGTAGGCGGCAGGAAGTTGTCCAGAAAACCTGTGGGCCTTCCTGTGCATAAGTGGCGGGAAACGTGCGGGAAGTCACGCCATTCGGGGCCTCCAGCACTTTGTCCGCTTTTTGTGCAGCGCAGAAAATGTCCACTTAACAAGCGCTTAGCACACTTGAGTGGCGCGAGGAAAGCCTGATCTTTTTCCCCAGAAGCTGTGGATAAGTCTGTGGGTAGCGGGCGGAAAACCGGAGGTGGGCAGCGGCTCCCGTGGCTTGGCCGAGGTTGTCGGTTTTTTGCGCAAGAGCAACCAGCCCGTCGGGCGGATGGGGTCGACGGGCCGGTCGCGGTGCCAATTCCATGGCACGGCGATCATTGTGCATGAACGGTGCCATTACTTTGATCTCAATCAGGTTTGCCAGGGGTTGGCGCCGGGCGGCCTTTGGTTGACCGAGGTGCTTCCAGTGAACAAGTGTTGACTCAAGGCCTGCCCTCTGGCAGTTTGTGCACGCTTGTTCACTCAAATGGATCCTGCATGCCCTCTTTCGTTTTCTCCCCTGCCGGCTGGCTCCAGCCGTTGCGCCTGCTGGTGGCGCACGGCTGGCTGCGCGAAGCCGGCGTGGACGCCTGGCTTGGTGCGCTACGCGCCGACTGGCGACTCAACCGTACCTTCGCGCGCGTGCATTCCCTGCGCTGGGTCGCCGCCGACATGCTGGCGTTGCGCCTGAAGGCGAACCGCAACTGGCCGGGCGCGCGACCCGGTCAGGCGGTGCTGGTGTATGGCGAGCGCGACGGCGTGCGCCTGGCGCGCTGCTACAGCCTGACCGTCGTGCGTGGGCGCGTGCTGGAGCTGGCCATCAAGCGCCAGCCTGGCGGGCGTTTCGCCGATAAGCTGATCGACACCCTCCTGCCCGGCGATGTGCTGGAACTGGGCGCGCCAAGCGGTGAGCTGGAGTGGCCCCGGGACGCCGATTCCGGCGTGCTGCTGCTGGCCGCCGGCAGCGGTATCACCGCCCTGTATGGCCTGCTGCGCGAAGCGCTGGCCAAGGGCTGCAAACAGCCGGTCTGGCTGCTGCATTCGGTGCGCCGGCGCGAACAGCGCGCCTTCGTGCCCGAGCTGCAGGCACTGATGGCGCGCCACCCCAATCTGCGCGTGCAATGGCTGATCACCGGAGAGCCGGCCGGGGAGGGCGAACTGCATGGCCGCCTGGGCGCCGAGCACCTGCGCGATCTGCCGGCCCATTCGCTGCTGGCCTGCGGTCCGCACGGCTTCGTGCAAGGGGCGTTGAGCCTGTGGAGTGCCGAGCCGCGTGCCGGCACGGCGCAATGGGAAGCCTTCAGCCCGCCACCCGCCCAGGTCGCCGGGGCGGGGCAGGCCGTGCGCCTGGAATTCGCCCGCTCCGGTCTGCGCGCCGAGGGTGACGACCAGCGCTCCCTGCTGGAACAGGCCGAGGCCCGTGGCCTCAAGCCCAAGCATGGCTGTCGACAGGGCATCTGTACCGAATGCACCTGCCAGCTGCTGGAGGGCCGCGTGCGCGACCTGCGCAGCGGCCGCGAAACCAGCGAGCCCGGCCAGCCGATCCGCATCTGCGTCAGCGCCCCGCTGAGCGATGTGCGCATCGACCTCTGACCGACCGCTCCCATTCCCTGATTCGAGACACCGATGCGTACCGACCGTGAACTGACCCCCGCCGAACTGGATGCGTTCGGCGCCGAGCTCGACGCCCTGCGCGAGCGTACCCTGGCCGACCTGGGCGCGGCCGACGCCCGCTACATCCGCCGTGTCCGCGCCGCCGTGCGCCTGTGCTGCACGGCCGGCCGCGTGCTGCTGATGTTCGGCTGGTTCCCGCCGACCTGGCTGCTCGGCACCCTGCTGCTGGGCCTGGGCAAGATCCTGGAGAACATGGAGCTGGGCCACAACGTGATGCACGGCCAGTACGACTGGATGAACGATCCGGAGCTCAACGGCCAGCGCTACGAGTGGGACATCGTCGGCCCGGCCGACTTCTGGCGGCATACCCACAATCACCTGCACCACACCTATACCAACGTGATCGGCAGGGACGACGACATCGGCTACGGCCTGCTGCGCCTGTTCCCCGAGCAGCGCTGGAAACCCTTCTACCGCCGCCAGGTGCTATGGGCCACCCTGCAGGCGCTGCTGTTCCAATACGCCGTGGCGGTGCAGCACGTGAAGCTGGACAAGTACTTCAAGGGCCGCATCAGCAAGGATGAAGTGCGCCCGCTGCTGCGCCAGATGAACGGCAAGATCGTCCGCCAGTGGGCCAAGGACTACCTGTTCTTCCCGCTGCTGGCCCTGCTGATCGGCGCCAACGCCCTGGCGGTGCTGACCGGCAATCTCGTGGCCAACCTGCTGCGCAACCTGTGGACCTTCGCGGTGATCTTCTGCGGGCATTTCACCGAGAAGGCCGCGGTGTTCCCGGCCGAGGTGCTGGAGAACGAGAGTCGGGGTCACTGGTACCTGCGCCAGCTGCGCGGTTCCAGCAACCTGGAGGGCGGCCCGCTGTTCCACATCCTCACCGGCAACCTCAGTCATCAGATCGAGCACCACCTGTATCCGGACATCCCGGCGCGGCGCTACGCGGAAATGGCCCGCGAAGTCCGCCAGATCGCCGCGCGCTACGGCCAGGAATACAACACCGGACGCATGAGCCGGCAGATCGCCACGGTGTTCCGGCGCATCTGGGTGTACCGCAAGCCACAGGCGGTGTAAGCGTGAGCCGCACTTAGACGTAGGGTGGCCCGCGCTTCACCGGGCCACCGACGCGCCGCGAGGCGCGCCGTTCCGGCGCAGTGGTGGACAAGGAAAACGTTGTCCACCCTACGCCTGTCGCAACCGCACGAGGCGCTGTGAACGTAGGGTGGCTCGCGCTTCACCGAGCCACCGTGCGCGCCACGAGGCGCGCCGTGCCCGGCGCGATGGTGGACAAGGAAGGCGTTGTCCGACCTACGCCGCTCTACCCGGTCGCAGCGCCTACTCCGCCTTGCGCCCCAGTCCGCGCCAGTGGCGGCCGCCGATCATGATGAAGCGCAGCTGCTGGGTGATCTTGGCTTCCGGCTGCAGGTGCGGGGGCAGGGTGTCGGCCGGCGGGTCGATGAGTTCCGGCAGGGTGGCGAACACCGTCTTCACCACCAGGTCGGCGACCACGTCGATGGCGTCCCCGTCCAGGTGCGGCATGCGGTTCATCAGCTTGAGGTCGGCGGCCAGGTCGTCGGTGATGCGCTGGCGCAACGCGGCGATGGCCTGGCGCACCAGCTGCGAGCCGCCGTACTGCTCGCGGGCCAGGAACAGGAACTGGCCGCGATTGGCGCTCACCGCATCGAGGAAGATGCGCGTGCTCGCCTCGATCAGTCCCTGGTGTTCGAACTCGTTCTGGCGCACCTCGCGCAGCGTGGCGCGAAAGGTCTCGCCCACCTCGGCGACCAGCGCCAGCCCCAGGGCATCCATGTCGCTGAAATGCCGGTAGAAGCCGGTCGGCACGATGCCGGCGTGGCGCGCCACTTCGCGCAGGCTCAGGCTGCCGAAGCCGCGACCGCTCTCCATCAACAGGCGGGCGGCGTCCATCAGGGCCTGGCGGGTCTGCAGTTTCTGTTCGGCGCGGGTCATGGGCGGGCGTTCTTCCGGTGGGCGCAGGGGGTGCACTCTAGCAAATGCCCCGCCTCGCGTGGCCGCTTTGGGGGCGGGAATGAGACTTCCGCCGGTCGTCCGCCGGGATGGCGGCACGGACGCTGGCGTACCCCTTGCATGGGCCGGCGCCATTCTGCGGGGGCGTCAGAGGCCCGGCATTCGGAGAGGTGCGATGGCGGCGGTGCAGGCAATTTTGCCGATCTTCCTGTTGATTCTGCTCGGTTACTGGATCGGGCGCCGGCAATGGCTTGCGTCGGACGCGGCCAGCGGCCTGTCGACGCTGACCTTCAAGCTGTTCATGCCGCTGGTGCTGTTCACCGGCATTGCCCGCGCGAACCTGGCCGAAGGCCTGTCGCCGCACCTGCTGCTGGCCTATTTCCTGCCGGCGCTGGGGCTGTTTGCGCTGGTCAGTCTGCTGGCCCACCGACGACTCGGCCGGGCCACGCCGCTGGGCCTGGCCGCCGCCTATTCCAACAACGTGCTGATCGGCATTCCCCTGGTGGCCTCGGTGCTCGGCGCGCCGAGCATGGTCTACGTGTTCGCCATCCTGGTGTTCCACAGCCTGCTGCTGTTCAGCGTGCAAAGCCTGTACGCGGCGTTCGGTACCGGCGAGAAGGTGCGCCTGAGCAGCCTGCTGGGCAACCTGGCCAATCCGCTGATCGTCGGCCTGCTGCTCGGCGCCCTGCTGAATGTCTCCGGCCTGCCGCTGCCGGCGCCGCTCTGGCGACTGGCCGATTGGCTGGCCGGCGCGGCGCTGCCCTGCGCCCTGCTGGTGCTGGGCCTGAGCCTGTCGCGCTTCCGGCTGATGCCGGATGGAGCATCCTGGGCGCTGACCCTGGTCAAGCTGGTGGCCTTCCCGGCGCTGGTCTACCTGCTCGCCGGCGCCCTGGGGCTGCCGGATGCCGCGCGCGCCGTGCTGGTGGTGCTCGCCGCCTGCCCGAGCGGGGTGAATGTGCTGGGCTTCGTGCGCAAGCCCGAGGACAGCCGCACCGTCAGCGCCACCGTGTTCCTCTCCACGCTGCTCGCCGCCGTCGGCCTGCCGCTGTGGCTGAGCGTCCTGCACGTGTGATACTGGCGGGCCTGCAACGGCAATGGAGGCCCGCATGAACACCCCCGACACGCCGCGTTATCCCCTGGTGCTGGTGCACGGCCTGCTCGGCTTCGGCCACCTGCTGGGTTATCCCTACTGGTATGGCATCGACAGCGCGCTGCGCCGCGCGGGCGTGGATGTGCACCTCGCGCGCATCTCCGCCGTGCATGGCAATGAGCCGCGCGGCGATCAGCTGCTCGAGCGCCTGGCCGAGATCCGCCGCGCCACCGGGGCGGACAAGATCAACCTGCTCGGCCACAGCCAGGGCGCGCTGACCGCCCGTTACGCCGCCGCCAGGCGTCCGCAATGGGTGGCTTCGGTCACCTCGGTGGCGGGTCCCAATCACGGCTCGGAGCTGGCCGACGCGCTCAAGCGGCGCTTCCCCGAGAACGGGCGCGGCCGGCGCCTGCTGGCGCGTTTCACCGAAGGGCTGGCGCGGCTGATGGCCGGGCTGGATCGCGAGGCCGCCGGCCTGCTGCTGCCCGGCGACGCCCTGCAGGCCCTGGAGGAACTGTCCACCGAGGGGGTGGCCGCCTTCAATGCCCGTTATCCCCAGGGCCTGCCGGCGCAATGGGGCGGGGAAGGCGCGCATGAGGTGAACGGCGTGCGCTACTACTCCTGGAGCGGCATCCTCGGCCCGGACACCGACCAGGGCGCCAATCGCCTGGACCCCAGCCATCTGTTGTGTCGGCGCCTGGCGCGGCACTTCCAGCGCGAGGCCGGGCAGAACGATGGCATGGTCGGGCGCTTCAGCAGCCACCTGGGCCAGGTGATCCGCTCCGACTACCCGCTTGATCACCTGGACATCGTCAACCAGCAGGCCGGTGCCGTCGCTCCCGGCGTCGACCCGGTGGCGCTGTACCTGGAACACGCCCGGCGCCTGGCGCAGGCGGGGCTTTAGGTCTCTGCGGTGCGGCCGCCGGCCTGGGCGGCCGGGCAACCAACCGCTCTGGCACGCCGCCGAAGCCGGTGGGCGGTCACGGGATTGTCATGTTTCGCGTGACAGAATTCACAAAATCCCTGTCGTGCCTCCCTCTGAAGAATGCGCCGTAAAACATCCGTCATGCCGGGGCTGATGCCCTGGGCCACGCTGGTGCTGGGCACGCTGATCCTCGGCTTCATCTGGACCCTGCATCACCACCAGTACGACCGCGCCCGCGACGACGTGCTGGCGACCAACGCGTCCGAACACCTCAACCTGGCCACCATCCTGGCGGAGAACTTCCGGCAGATCACCGACCGCGCCCAGGCGGTGGTCGGGCAGTTGGTCAGTGCGCTGGACGAGCCGGACGGCGCCTGGAAGATGGTCCGCATGCTGGCCAGCGACCCGATCTTCAATCGCCTGGGTCTCTACGACGCCGAGGGCCGTGCGCTGTTCTCCAGCCATGCGCCGCTGTCCGAGGCGCTGCCCGCCGAGGCCCTCAGTGCACTGAACGCCCATTGCCAGCGCTTCGGTTATGTCCCCTATCTGGCCACCCGCGACGGCGTGGCCGAGGGGCTATCGCCGTCCTGGCGGCTGCCGTTGCTGGTGCCGCTGCCGGACGAGGCGCGCCAGTCCATCGCCCGGGTGGTGCGCATCGACCTGGACATCGGCTACCTGGCGCGGCTCTACCAGCACATCGACTTCGGCCCCACCGGCTTCGTGCAACTGCTCGACGCCGGCGGCCGCGAGCGGCTGCGCGCCAACGGCGCGGGCGTCATCCACGGCGGCACGCCGCTCACCGCCAGCTACACGCCGAGCCCGGAGCTGCGCGCCGGGCGCTACACCTCGGTGGCCGACGGGCTGGCCTACCAGAGCCTGTTCCGCCACCTGCCGGAGCTGGGCGTGACGCTGGTGATCAGCCAGCAGTACCGGGACATCACGGCGGCCATCGACGACCGCGAATCCGGCCACCTGTTGTTCAACCTGATCATGAGCGGCGTGGTGGTGCTCGGCTTCCTCTCGGTGATCCACATGCTGCGCCGCCAGCAGGACGCGCTGCTCGCCTTGCGCCAGTCCGAGCAGGAGAACCGCCAGCTGATCAGTCGCCTGGAAACCGAGCACGCGCGCAGCCGCCAGGCCGCCTCCACCGACCACCTCAGCGGCCTGTACAACCGCCGGCAGTTCATCGAGGTTGCCGCCCGCAGCCTGGCCGAGCAGCGCGCTCGGCGCTGCCTGGCGGCGGTGCTGTTCATCGACCTGGACCGCTTCAAATCCATCAACGACAGCCTCGGCCACCGCATCGGCGACCTGCTGCTGCAGGCGGTGGCCGGGCGCATCCAGACCCTGCTGGAGCCGGGCGACGAGGCGGCGCGCTTCGGCGGCGACGAGTTCGTGGTGCTGCTGGCCGGCAACCGCAGCGAGCAGCAGATCGACGCCTGGGCCGCGCGCCTGGCCGAGCACCTGTCGGCGCGCTACCAGCTGGATGGCACCGAGCTGCACACCAGCCCGAGCATCGGCATCGCCATCGCCCCGCGCGATGCCCAGGAGATCGACACCCTGATCCGCTACGCCGACGGCGCCATGTACTCGGCCAAGCGCGCCGGGCGTGGCCAGTACCGCTTCTTCGATCCGTCGCTCAACCGCGTCAACATCCAGGAGTTCCAGTTCGAACAGCGCTTCGGCGAGGCGCTGCGCCAGCACCAGTTCGTGCTGCACTACCAGCCGCAGATCAGCATCGACAGCCTGCAGGTGTGCGGCTACGAGGCTCTGGTGCGCTGGCAGCACCCGGAGTTCGGCCTGGTCTATCCCGACCGCTTCATCGGCGTGGCCGAGCGCAGCGGCTTTATCGTGCCGCTGGGCATGGAAGTGCTGCGCCTGGCCTGCCGACAGCTGGCCGCGTGGCGCGCCGAGGGCCTGGAGACCAGCGTCGCGGTGAACGTCTCGGCCCTGCAGCTGTTCCAGGCGGACTTCAGCGAACGGGTGCTGGGCATCCTCGCCGAGGCCGGCATCGAGCCGCGCTGCCTGGAGCTGGAAGTCACCGAGACGGCGGTGCTCGACCGCGAGGATGTCGCCCTCGCCAACCTCGAGGCGCTGCGCGAGGCCGGCCTGGGCATCAGCCTGGATGACTTCGGCAAGGGCTATGCCGGCTTCGCGCACCTGCACTCGCTGCCGATCAGCAAGCTGAAGATCGACCGCAGCCTGATCGCCCAGCTGTCCAATGCCCACGACGACAGCCTGATCGTCGCTTCGACCATCACCCTGGCCAAGCGCCTGTCGCTGCGGGTGGTCGCCGAAGGCGTGGAGACCCGCGACCAGCTGATCTACCTGAAACTGGGCGGCTGCGACATCGCCCAGGGCTATCACTTCAGTCGCCCGCTGGCCGCCGAGCAGGTGCGCGATTTCCACGATTCCTTCACCACCACAACCGCATGAAAACGATCCGCCTCCTTGCCTGCCTGCTGGCGCTGCTGCCGGCGCTTCCCGCCTGGTCGCACAGCCAGTGCACCAGCAGCCTGCGCCTGTCCTCCATCCCCGAAAAGCGCCTGGAGATCCAGCAGCGCGACTTCCAGCCGCTGATCCGTCTGCTCGGCGAGGGCCTGGGTATCCCGGTGCAGATGGTGCCCGCTGGCTCCTATGCCGGCGCCATCGACGCGGTGGTGTCCGGCGGCGTGGACCTGGCCATGCTGGGGCCGGCGGCCTACCTGCTGGCCCGCCAGCGCGATCCGCACATCGAGGCGTTCGCAACCCCGACCCTGGCGCAGGGCCATTTCACCCCTGCCGGTGCGTACTACCACGCCCTGCTGGTGGTGCGCGCCGACCGGGATGTCCAGACGCTGGCCGACCTGCGCGGCGCCCGGGTAGCGTTGAGCGACCCGGCCAGCACCTCGGGCAGCGTGATCCCCAACCTCGAGTTCCCCACCGCCGTAGGCCGGCCGCTGCAGCGCTTCTTCGCCGGGCAGCTGTATACCGGCTCCCACGAGAAGGCCCTGGACGCGCTACTGGACGGCAAGGTGGAGGCCGCCTTCGTCTCCAGTCCGCGCGCCGACGATTACCTGCGGCGCGGCCTGATCAGTACGCGCAGCCTGCGCGTGCTGTGGCGCTCGCAGCCGATCCCCAATGATCCGCTGGTGTTCAGCAGCGGGCTGTGCGGCGAGCTGCGTCAGCGTATCCGCGCGCTTCTACTGGGCGACTCGCCGCAGCTCGCGGCCTTCCTGCACGCGCAACAGGCCAGCGGGTTGGCGCCGGTGGGGCAGGCCGCCTACCACGCACTGGAGCAGACGCTTATCAACCCGCGCCGTTGAGCAGTTTGAGCGCCGCGCCGGCGAACGACAGCAGGCCCAGGCCGAGCAGCACCCAGGCGGGCAGCACGCCCAGCAGCGCCGCCAGCCGCGCACTGCGCCCCAGACGCCGTGCGGCCAGGCTGTAGGCCAGCAGCACGCTGAAATCGAGGGCCGCCCAGATCAGTGCCAGCGCCACGGCCTGGCCGGCAAAAGCCTGCTCGGGACGTATGAACGCCGGCAGGAAGGCGAGGAAGAACAGGATGTCCTTGGGGTTGGACAGCCCCACGCCCAGCGCGCGCCAGAAACGCCGGGCCGGGGCCGGCTGGGCGCGCTGGGCGGCGGGCGGGCTGCGCAGGGTGGTGATGCCCAGGGCGGCCAGATAGAGGCCGCCGAGCAGCTGGCCGAGATCGATCAGCTGCGGGCTGAGCGCCAGCGCGCGGTCCAGCGCCAGCAGGGCGAGTCCCATCAGCAACAGTGCCGACAGCATGCCGCCGGCGAGGGTGCCCAGCGGCCAGCCGCGCCGTCCGTCCGCCAGCACCAGGGCCACGACCGGGCCGGGCGAGGCAATCAGCAGCAGGGCGCTGGCGGCGAACGCAGCATACGTATTCATCATGGTTCTCGAATTCGGGGTAGCGGCCTTTCATAGCCTGGGCCTTGTGCGGTTGGCGGAAAAACGCAAAAACGTGCTATCAAGCCTGACTTTTACTCATGCTTGGAGCCTGCATGCGTCTGCCCCCGCTGTATGCCTTGCGCGCCTTCGAGGTGGCGGCCCGCCACGGCTCGTTCACCTCCGCTGCGCGCGTCCTGTGCATCACCCAGAGCGCCGTCAGCCGGCACGTGAAGGGGCTGGAGGAACACCTGGGTTGCGCGCTGTTCGCGCGGCACGGTCCGCGTCTGGCGCTCACCGAGGCCGGCGAGCAGTTCGCCCGGGAACTGGCGCGCGGCTTCGCCACCCTGGAAAACGCCTGTGCGGCGATCGCCGGCCAGCGTGACCAGTTGCGCCTGAAGGCGCCGTCCACCCTGACCCTGCGCTGGCTGTTGCCGGCGCTGGAAGCCTTCCATGCCGCCGACGGACGCCACCGGGTGCAACTGACCAGTGTGTGGATGGATGTGGACCAGGTGGACTTCCGCAGCGAGCCCTTCGACTGTGCGGTGCTGCTCGGACGCGGCGACTTTCCGGCAGACTGGCAGGCGGTGCGCTTGTTCGACGAGTGGCTGGTGCCGGTCTGTGCGCCGGCCCTGTTGGGCGAGGGTGAATGGGACGCCGCGCGGCTGGCCCGCCAGCCGCTGATCCATCCCTCGCGGGATTGCCGCGACTGGCAGCGCTGGCTGGAGCACCAGGGCTGGAGCGAACAGGTGCCCTGGCGGGAGGGCAAGCGCTTCGACACCCTGGAAATGGGCATCGGCGCCGCCGCCCAGGGATACGGGGTGTCCGTCGCCGACCTGGCGCTGGTGGCCGAGGATCTGCGCCGCGGCACGCTGGCCCTGCCCGTGCCGTCGCCGCTGCGCAGCGGCGACAGTTACTACCTGGTGTGGCCCGCCTTGGGTGCGAAGCGCGAGATGGCCCGACGCCTGGGCGATTTCCTGGTGACGCGGGCGCCGCGATTGCCCGGCAGCTAGACCTCCCGCAATTTTTTTGCGGCCGCGCGCCCCGGCCTATGCCGCCGAAACGGTCAACATCCTGTACACTTCCGGGCGCTTTTTCATTCGGCCTGGCGGGGGCGCCACCGCACGTGCAGCGGCGGTTCGCCCGCTGGCACGACTCCCTAATTGCGCCCCTTTCAGGTTCTATCGTTTCCCATGACTCATCGAATCGTTATCGTCGGCGGCGGCGCCGGCGGGCTTGAGCTCGCCACCCGTCTAGGTCGCACCCTGGGCAAGCGGGGCAAGGCCCGCATCACCCTGGTTGACGCCAACCTGACCCACCTGTGGAAGCCCCTGTTGCACGAAGTGGCCGCCGGCTCGCTGAACGCGGCCGAGAACGAGCTCAACTACGTGGCCCAGGCCAAGTGGAACCACTTCGAGTTCCAGATCGGCCGCCTGGAAAGCCTGGACCGCGCCGCCAAGCGCATCGGTCTGGCCGCCACCCTGGACGAGGCCGGTCACGAGCTGGTGCCGGCGCGCAGCCTGGACTACGACACCCTGGTGATCGCCATCGGCAGCCGCACCAACGACTTCGGCACCCCGGGCGTGGCCGAGCACTGCATCCTGCTCGACACCACCGCCCAGGCCAAGCGTTTCCACCGCCAGCTGCTCAGCCACTACCTCAGTGCCCACGCGCGCGGCCAGGACGACGGCAATGTCAGCGTGGCCATCGTCGGCGCCGGCGCCACCGGCGTCGAGCTGGCCGCCGAGCTGCACAACGCCGCACTGGGCCTGGCCGCCTATGGGCTGAAGGGCATCCAGCCGCAGAACATGAAGATCACCCTGATCGAGGCCGGCCCGCGGGTATTGCCGGCGTTGCCCGAGCGCATCAGCGTGCCGGTGCACAAGACCCTGGAAAAGCTCGGCGTGACCGTGCTGACCAGCGCGCCGGTGAAGCAGGCGGACGCCGACGGCATGACCCTGGCCACCGGCGAGGTGATTCCGGCGAGCCTGAAGGTATGGGCTGCCGGGGTGAAGGCGCCGGAGTTCCTCAAGGGCCTGGACGGCCTGGAGAGCAACCGCATCAACCAGTTGCTGGTACGTCCGACCCTGCAGACCACCCTGGACGACAACATCTTTGCGCTTGGCGACTGCGCGGCCTGCCCGCTGGACGACGGCAGCGAGCGCAACGTGCCGCCGCGCGCCCAGGCCGCCCACCAGCAGGCCAGCCTGCTGGCCCGTTCGCTGAAGCTGCGCCTGGCCGGCCAGCCGCTGCCGACGTTCCGCTACCGCGACTACGGCTCGCTGGTCTCGCTGTCGCGCTTCAGCGCAGTCGGCAACCTGATGGGCAACCTGATGGGCAGCGTGCAGTTGGAAGGCTGGCTGGCGCGCATGTTCTACATCTCGCTGTATCGCATGCACCAGGTGGCGCTCTACGGCGTGGTGCGCACCGGGCTGATGATGCTCGGCGACCGCATCGGCCGCAGCACCGAGCCGCGCTTGAAGCTGCACTGAGGCTGCCGTTGCAGGGTGGATCGCGCTTCATCGATCCACCCGGCGCGCCGTGCCGGCGCGTTGGTGGACAAGGAAAACGTTGTCCACCCTACAGTGACCGTGCGGGCGTGGCGGGTCGGATCCCTTCGTTGGGATCGCGCGTCCACCGTGCGCGCCGGCCGATCCGGCGTAGGGCTCCTTGCCGTCAGATGTCGTAGCTGTAATCCGACGGGATATGCGACTGGCCCAGCCAGCCCTGTTCCCGGCAGCGCCGTTCAAACTGTTCCACCGGCAGCGCCGGCGAGAACAGGAAGCCCTGCGCCTGGTCGCAGCCCATTTCCTCCAGGGCGGCCAGCTGTTCGGCGGTTTCCACGCCTTCGGCGATGGTGTGCAGGTTCAGGCCGCGGGCGATGCCCAGCACGGCCTGGACGATGCGCTGCGCGCTGGCCTCGTGCAGATCGCGGACGAAGCTGCGGTCCACCTTGAGGGTGTGTACGTCCAGTTGCTTGAGGTAGGCGAGCGAGGAATAGCCGGTGCCGAAGTCGTCCAGCGCCAGGCGCACACCCAGCGCGCTGAGGCGCTGTACCTCGCGCACCACGCTGTCCGGATCGTGCATGGTCAGGCTTTCGGTCAGCTCCAGCTCAAGGCTGTCCGGCGCGAGGCGGTGCTGGGCGAGCAGCCCAGCGATCCGCTCGCACAGCCCCGGGGTGCGGAACTGCGCCATGGACAGGTTGACCGCCATCCGCAGCTCCGGCCCGTAACCCTGGTCCAGCCAGCGTCGCAACTGGGCAACCGCGCTGGCCAGCACCCAGTCGCCGATGGCCAGGATCTGTCCGCTGCTTTCCGCCGCCGGAATGAATTCGGCCGGACTGACCGCGCCCAGCTGCGGGTGTTGCCAGCGCAGCAGTGCTTCGGCGCCCACCAGCCGGCGCCCGCGGATGTCCAGCAGCGGCTGGTAGTGCAGGCTCAGTTCGCCGCGTTGCAGTGCGCCGCGCAGCGCCTGCTCCAGCGTGCGGGCGCGGCTGAGGCGCGTCTGCATGTCGGCGGTGAAGAAGGCATGGCCGCCGTTGTTGTCCTGCTTGGCCCGGTACATGGCGGTGTCGGCATTGCGCACCAGGGTTTCGCGATCCTCTCCGTCGGTCGGGAACACGGCGATGCCGACTGAAGCGCTGAGGTGCAGGGTGTGGTTGAGCACCTCGAAGGGCTGGCGCAGCGCCTCGCAGATGCGCTGCGCCACCCGCGCGGCCTCGTCGGCGCCGCTGCCGGGCAGCGCGCAGATGAACTCGTCGCCCCCCTGGCGGGCCAGGGTGTCCTCGCTGCGCAGCAGCGAGGTCAGACGCCGGGCCACGGCGCGCAGCAAGGCGTCGCCCACCCGGTGGCCGAGACTGTCGTTGATTGCCTTGAAACGATCCAGATCGAGGAACAGCACCGCCAGCGGCCGCTGCTGACGCGCGCAGATCTCCAGGGCCAGGTCGACGCGGGTGGCGAACAGGGTACGGTTGGGCAGCTCGGTGAGGACGTCGTAATGGGCCAGGCGCTCGATGCGCCGCTGGTCGCGCAACCGCTCGGTGATGTCGCGGGCCAGCACCACGTAGCGGGTTTCCCGCTGCTGGCGCAGCGGCGACACGGACAGCTCGAAACTGCGCGTCTGCCCGGCCTGTTCCAGGTGCAGCTGCCGGCCGGTGCTGGCGCCCTGGCTGCGGGCCTCGTCCAGCGCCTGCTGGCAGACCTGCGCCGCGTCGGCGGGCAGCAGTTCCTCGAGGCGGCGCCCGGTGGCATTGGCCGGCAGGCCGTTGGGCCTGGCC
Organism: Pseudomonas flexibilis; assembly: GCF_000806415.1. NCBI lineage: Bacteria > Pseudomonadati > Pseudomonadota > Gammaproteobacteria > Pseudomonadales > Pseudomonadaceae > Pseudomonas > Pseudomonas flexibilis. The sequence continues at coordinate 146,047 of NZ_JTAK01000004.1, read as the reverse complement.
GCGCGCGGGTTGTACAGGCGCAGCAGGCGGCCCTCGTCGTCCAGCTCCAGCAGCAGGTCGGGAATCGCCTCGACCATGGCCTGCATCTCGCGCCGGCTGGCGCTCAGCGCCCGGTAGGGCGCCGCCACGGTTTCCACGAACATCGACCAGTAGAGCATCAGGTAGGCCAGCACCTTGTAGGCGTGGCCTGCCAGGTTGTACAGGTCGGTCACCCGGAAATAGCTGGTGAACAGCAGCTCGCTGAACACCGTCAGCCCCAGGGCGCCCATCAGCAGTGGCACGTTGAAGTGGGCCCGCCTGCGCAGGCGCCGGCCCAGCAGCACCAGGGCCGCCAGGCAGATCAGAATGACGCCCATCTCGGCGGCAAGCTTGAAGGTGGTCAGCCCCTGGCCGGCGATGAAGGTACGCGGCAGCCATTCGGGATGGACCAGAAACACCCAGTGCGCGACCCCGACCACCAGCAGGATCACCACCAGGCTCAGCGAGCGATGGTTGAGCAGGGTGCGCTGGTCGTGGGCGGCCTCGCTGAGCGGTCGCCAGGGCAGCAGGGCGACCAGCAGCAGGGCCAGGGCCGCCAGGTAGCGGGCCAGCAGCCAGAAGTGGATGGCCTTCTCGGGGCTGCTGGGGGTGAAGTAGTCGGGCATGCCCTGGAACGAGAGCATGTGCGAGAAGTCGGCGATGGCCACCCCGAGAAAGGCGCAGGACACCACCAGGATGTTGCTCTGCCGATGCTGCCGGTAGGTGTTCCAGCCGATGGCGAAGATCAGCCCGGCGATGACGATGGACAGGGTTTCCAGCAGCAGGTGCCCGGTCAGGAAATGCTCGCCGGCCGTCTCGCGGTACGCCACGAACGGCAGCACCAGCAGGCCGCACAGCGCCAGGCTGAGCAGCAGCAGGGTCAGACGCAGGGAGCGATGGTGCTGGGGATGGATGGACTGCAGTAAAACGGCCAAGCGCGGGTTCCTTTCCCCTGGATGACGCTCGGTACGGTCCAGGGCCGCCGCCCGCTCGGGTCACGCAGACGCGACGGTAGCCGTACAGAACACCAGGCGAGCGTGAGGCTGGACTAGGGTGGTGGCAATTTGACTGCGCGGTCAGGCTTCGTCAAGCCGACCTAGGTCAAAGAACCGCACCCCGCGCCCAGCCGGAAGCCTGCGGATTCCCTAGCCGTAGCGCTTGAAGGCTTCGATGGCCAGGCCGCTGCCAATGCCGCCGAAATGGTCGCCTTCCACGGTGCGCGCCTGGGGCAGCAGGCGGGCGACGCTCTGGCGCAGCGCCGGCACCGCGCTGGAGCCGCCGGTGAAGTACAGGGTGTCCACCTGTTCGCCGGCGATGCCGGCGCGCGCCAGCAGCCCGGCGATGCTGGCGCCGATGCGCTCCAGCTGCCCGGCGATGGCCGACTCGAACAGCTCGCGCGGCAGCTCGGCAGTGAGGCCGGCCTCGATGCGCGTGAGGTCGATGCGCCGCTCGGCGGCGTGGGTCAGCTCGATCTTGCTGTCTTCCACCTGCATCGCCAGCCAGTGTCCGGCGCGCTGTTCGATCAGGCGGAACAGCCGGTCGATGCCGGTGGGGTCGACGATGTCGTAGCGCATGTTCTTCAGCGCCAGCCGGTGCTTTTGCGCGTATACCGCATTGATGGTGTGCCAGGTGGCCAGGTTCAGGTGCGTGCTGGTGGGCATCGGCGCGTCGCTCTTCATGCGGCTGCCGTAGCCGAACAGCGGCATCACGCCGGCCAGCGACAGCTGCTTGTCGAAGTCGGTGCCGCCGATATGCACGCCGCCGGTGGCCAGGATGTCGTCCTGGCGCTCGGCAACCTGTCGGCGGTCGGGCGACAGGCGCACCAGGGAGAAGTCCGAGGTGCCGCCGCCGATGTCGACGATCAGCACCAGCTCCTCGCGCGCCAGGGTGGCTTCGTAGTCGAAGGCGGCGGCAATCGGCTCGTACTGGAAGGAAATGTCCGTGAAGCCCAGCCCGGCGGCCACCGCCCGCAGGGTATCGGCGGCCTCGCGGTCGGCATCCGGGTCGTCGTCGACGAAGAACACCGGGCGCCCCAGCACCACCTGCTCGAAGGGACGCCCGGCGGCAGCTTCGGCGCGCTTCTTCAGCTCGCCGAGGAACAGGCCGAGGATCTGCTTGAACGGCACCGCGCTGCCCAGCACCGTGGTGTCGCCCTTGAGCAGCGAGGAGCCCAGCAGGCTCTTCAGCGAACGCATCAGGCGGCCTTCGTAGCCGTCCAGGTATTCGCCCAGGGCCTGGCGCCCGAAGGCCGGGCGGCGTTCCTCCTGGTTGAAGAACACCACGGAGGGCAGGGTGATCCGGCCGTCTTCCAGGGGGATCAGCGTCGGCTGGTCGGGGCGCAGCCAGCCGACGGTGGAGTTGGAGGTGCCGAAATCGATGCCGCAGGCGCGGGCGGGAACAGCGAGGGACATGGGGCGAAGCGGCTCAGAAAAATGGGCCGCGCAGTTTAGGTCAGCGGCAGGCTCAGGCGAAGGGCCATTCACCCGCAGTTGCGCTTACTCGTGCGGCTGCTCGCGCCGGGCGACCCACTGCTTGTACTCGAAGCCCAGCACCACCAGCAGCGACAGCGCGAAGGGCAGCAGCAGGTAGAAGCCGCGGAACACGATCAGCGCGGCCAGCAGGTCGGTGGTGGCGATCTCCGGCAGGGCGGCGATGAAGGTCATTTCCAGCACGCCCAGGCCGCCGGGCGCGTGGGACAGCAGCGCCAGGGAGAAGGAGGCGAGGAACACGCCCAGTACCACCAGGTAGCCGGGGTTGGTTTCGGCGGGCAGCGCGAAGTAGATGATCGCTGCGGCGCACAGCAGTTCCAGCGGGCCGGCGATCAACTGGTCGCGTACCACCGCCAGGCGCGGGTATTCGATTTTCAGCTTGCCGAACTCGCGGGGCTTGAACTGCAGCCAGGAGCCCAGCACGTACAGCGCCACGAAGGCCAGCATGCCGCTGCCGATCAGCACCGAGACCAGCGGCGAGACGTCCGCCAGGCGGTGGATCAGCTCGGGCTGGATGATCAGCACCACGCCGCCGGCGAAGATGGCGCCGAGGCTGAAGGTGAACGAGCAGAACACGATCAGCAGGCCGATTTCCTGCGGCGTCAGCCCTTTGGTGCGGTAGGCGCGGTAGCGCACCAGCGCGCCGGAGAACACCGAGGCGCCGATGTTGTGGGCCAGGGCGTAAGTGGTGAACGAACAGAGGGTGATGAACCAGAGCGAGATTTTCTTGCCCAGGTGCTTCAGGGCGATGCGATCGTAGCCGGCCAGCGCCGCATAGGCGCCGGTGGTGGCCAGCGCCGCCAGCAGCCACTGATGGTGGGAGATGGCCCGCAGGCTTTCAGCCAGGTCGTCCAGCGAAATGTCACGGATCTCGTGGTAGAGCAGAAAGCAGGAAAAGATGACAGCGCCAATGCCGACGAGGCTCCAGACGACATCGCTCCTCTTCATTGGCTCGGCTCCACGGCGTGTTGGTGTACGGACAGTCAGGCTGTCAGATGAGGGTAGGCAACGAGGCGGTCTCTTTCGAAGAAAAAGAGGCGGCGCGCAGTATCCCGAAGGCGGCGGCGCGGCTCAACCGCTGACGACGATGGGGACGTAACCATGTGTTTCGCAGGGGAATCGATCATTGCAGCGGGCGCACCATGTAGGTGGCGGGCACCTGGTAGCTGTGCAGGTGCGCGGCATGCTCCGGGTCGGGCTGGTGTTCGGCGTAGCCCATGCGGTTCCAGAAGGCGTGGGAATCCTGCACGGAGACCAGCGCGGAAAAGCGCAGCTGCTGCTGGCGCGCCTGGCCGAGGGCCTCGCGCACCAATGCCGGGCCGATACGCCGCCCGGCCGCCCGGCGGGCCACCGCCAGGTCGTGCAGGTAGAGGCAATCGGGCTGGGCAGGGGTGCGAAACTCGCCATCCAGTGGGGTCACCTTGCCGACACGCGAGTGATAGGCGAACAGATAGGCACACACGCCCTGGTCATCCTCGGCCACCCAGGCATGCCGGGGCGCGCTGGCGCGGCGGGCACGGATGATCGCTTCGGATTCCAGCAGATCGCTGGCATAGGCCTCGGTCTGGATATCCAGGATGGCGGGGATGTCCTGGTCGTGCATCAAGCGGATGGAAAACATCGAAAAGGAACTCGGCGGATAGGTCGGCTGGACCGACGGCTACTTTCGGGGGCGGCATTCTATCGCCGCCGGCAGTCGTTTGTCGCATGGTGCGACAATGGGAGCGGTATATACTTAGCAAGCTAACTAACTTCCGCCGTGCCTCCCGATGACGCCCAACCCTCTGATCGGTATTGCCCTGATCCTGCTGTCCGGCTTCCTGCTGGCCAGCCATGACGCCCTGTCCAAGCAGTTGGCGCTGCTCTATTCGGTCTTCCTGATCGTCTGGGCGCGCAACCTGACCCAGCTGGTGGTGATGACCATCGGCTTCGCCCCGCGCATGGGCCGCAACCTGCTGCGCACGCAACGACCGCTGCTGCAGCTCGTGCGGGCGCTCAGCCAGGTGGGCATCAGCGTGTTCCTGCTGGTGGGCCTGCGCTACATCCCGCTGGGCGAGGCCACCGCGGTGATGTTCCTCTCGCCGCTGTTCGTCACGCTGTTGTCGGTGCTGCTGCTCAAGGAGCGCGTCAGCCTGGGGCAGTGGGCGTCGGTGCTGCTCGGCTTCGCGGGGGTGCTGATCATCGTACGGCCGGGCGGCGAGCTGTTCACCCCGGCCATCCTCTGGCCGCTGGCCGCCTCGCTGTGCCTGAGCGTCTACATGCTGCTGACCCGGCGCCTGAACGGCACCGACCACCCGGTCACCACCAACTACCTGAGCGGCCTGATCGCCACGCTGCTGTTCAGCCTGGCGGTGCCCTTCGTCTGGGAGCTTCCGGAGTGGAAGCACCTGCTGATGATGGTGGGCATGGGCGTGCTCGGCATGTCGGGGCACCTGGTACTGACTCGTGCCTATGCCTTCGGCAGCGCGGCGACACTGGCGCCGTTCACCTATGGCCAGATCTTCTTTGCCACCCTGCTGGGGGCGGTGCTGTTCGACCACATGCCGGACGCCCTCGGCCTGCTGGGGATGGCCGTGCTGATCGCCAGCGGCGGCCTGTCGGTGTTGCTGCAACGTCTTGCCGCTCGGCACTGAGCCCCTTGCAGGCGGCCGGCGCCGGGTGCATACCTTTACCCGGTGAAATCCCCGGAAGGAGGTGCGACATGGCCGGTGGCTGGACCAGCGACGGCGCGGTACAGGAACAGATCGACAGCAGCATCGACGACGCCATCGCGCGCGCCCGCAGCGAACTGCCCACGGGCGAAAGCCTGAGCCATTGCGAAGAGTGCGACGCGCCCATTCCCGAGGCGCGCCGCGCGGCGCTGCCCGGCGTGCGTCTGTGCGTGGCCTGCCAGACCGAGCGCGACAAGGCCGGCGCCGCCTTCAGTGGCTACAACCGGCGCGGCAGCAAGGACAGCCAGCTGCGCTGAGCCGCAACTAGAGGCTACCGAGCACGTCGTCGTAGATCGCCAGCGCCTGGCGCACCTCCTCGGCGCTGACGATGCACGGCGGCAGCACATGGATGCGGTTATCCACGATGAACGGAATCAGCCCACGCTCCAGCAGCCTGGCCTTGATGCGTGCCATCTGCGCTGCTGGCAGCGGAGTCCTGCGCTGGCGATCCTCGACCAGCTCCAGCGCCCAGAACAGGCCGATGCCGCGCGCCTCGCCGATCACCGCGTGCCTGTCGGCCAGCGCCTTGAGGCCCGGCCCGAGCACTTCCTCGCCGACCTGTCGGGCATTCTCCACTACCCCTTCTTCGTGCATGGCATCCAGCGTGGCGACGATGGCGGCCATGGCCAGGGGGTGGCCGGAGTAGGTCAGGCCGCCGGGGAAGTAGCGGGTCTCGAAGAAATCGCACAGGCGCGCCGAGATCATCACCCCGCCGGCCGGCACGTAACCGGAGTTCACCCCCTTGGCGAAGGTGATCAGGTCCGGCACCACATCGAAACGCTCCAGCGCCAGCCAGCTGCCGCAGCGGCCGAAGCCGGCCATCACCTCGTCGAGGATCAGCAACAGGCCGAATTCGTCGGCCAGCGCGCGCACGCCCTGCAGGTAGCCCGCCGGCGGCACCAGGATGCCGACGCTGCCGGGCACGGTTTCCAGCAGGATGGCGGCGATGCTCGACGGGCCTTCGCTTTCGATCACCCGGCGCAGGTGGCGCAGGGCGCGCTCGCATTCCTCCTGCTCGCTGCCGGCGTGGAATTCGCTGCGATAGAGATACGGTCCGAAGAAATGCACATGGCCGGTGGCGTATTCGTTGGACAGGCGCCGCCCTTCGCCGGTGGCGACGATGGCCGCGCCGGTGTTGCCGTGGTAGGAACGGTAGGCGGAGAGGATCTTCGGCCGCCCGGTGAACAGGCGCGCCATGCGCATGGCGTTCTCGTTGGCATCCGCCCCGGCGTTGGTGAAGAACACCTTGGCGAAGCCATCCGGCGCGCGAGCGATGATGCGTTTCGCTGCCTCGCCGCGCATCAGGTTGGCGGTGGCCGGGGCGACGGTCGCCAGGCTGGCGGCCTGCGCCTGAATGGCGGCGACCACCTTCGGATGCTGGTGGCCCAGGTTGGTGAAGACCAGCTGGCTGCTGAAATCCAGATACTCGCGGCCGTCGTGGTCCCACAGCCGACAGCCCTGGCCGCCGGCGATCACCAGCGGATCAAGGTTGCCCTGGGTGGACCAGGAGTGGAAGACGTAGCGGCGATCCAGGTCGCGGACGTACGCGTTGCTGATGGGCTGCGGCATGGGAACCTCTTGTGGGGGATCGGGCGCCGTTGAAGATAGGTTCACAATGCCGTTTGTGCCTGTCATTCCTCCTGCGGCACCGCCCTCTACCAGGGTGCTGCGATCCTCAGATCGCCACCAGCCCGCGCACCCCTTCACGCTCCATGTCTTCTCCGCGTCCGCGCTGGACGATCTCGCCCCGGCTCATCACCAGGTACTGGTCGGCCAGCTCGGCAGCGAAGTCGTAGAACTGCTCGACCAGCAGAATGGCCATGTCGCCGCGTGCGGCGAGCTTCTTGATTACCGCGCCGATTTCCTTGATCACCGAGGGCTGGATGCCTTCGGTGGGCTCGTCGAGGATCAGCAGACGCGGGCGGCTGGCCAGGGCGCGGCCGATGGCCAGCTGTTGCTGCTGGCCGCCGGAGAGGTCGCCGCCACGGCGATGCTTCATTTCCTGCAGCACCGGGAACAGCTCGTAGATGAATGCCGGCACCTCCCTGGCTTCGCGGGCGTTGAAACGCGACAGGCCCATCAGCAGGTTTTCCTCCACGGTCAGGCGCGGAAAGATCTCCCGGCCCTGGGGCACGTAGGCGATGCCGGCCTGTACGCGCTGGTGCGGCTTGAGGGCGGTGATGGGCTGGTCTTCCCAGAGCACTTGCCCGTCCTTGGCAGGGATCAGGCCCATCAGGCACTTGAGCAGCGTGGTTTTGCCGACGCCGTTGCGGCCGAGCAGGCAGGTGACCTCGCCGATCGGTGACTCGAACGACAGCCCGCGCAGGATATGGCTGCCGCCGTAGTACTGGTGTAGCGATTGGACGTTGAGCATCTCGGTGTCCTTTGAGTTTTCTTCGGCGGCCATGCCGGTGGCATGACCGCCCTGCAGTTCGTTTCGGGTATCCGCGCGGGGTTCGCGGCCCGCCGTGCCGGCGGGGCGGTGGGCAAGGAAAGCGTTGTCCACCCTACGTTCGCAGCCGGCGTAGGATGGATGGCCGCAGCCATCCACCGCATGTTCAACGCCCCAGGTACACCTCGATCACCCGCTCATCGTTCTGCACCTGTTCCAGCGAGCCCTCGGCCAGCACCTGGCCCTGGTGCAGCACGGTGACCTGGTCGGCGATGCTGCCGACGAAGCCCATGTCGTGCTCGACCACCATCAGCGAGTGCTTGCGGGCCAGGGACTTGAACAGTTCGGCGGTGAACTCGGTTTCCGCGTCGGTCATGCCGGCCACCGGCTCGTCGAGCAGCAGCAGTTGCGGGTTTTGCACCAGCAGCATGCCGATCTCCAGGAACTGCTTCTGGCCGTGGGACAGCAGGCCGGCCGGGCGCTGGCGCTCGTGGCCGAGGCGGATGGTCTCCAGCACCTCGTCGATGCGCTCGCGCTGCTCGCCGCTCAGCCGGGCGCGCAGGCTGGCCCACACCGACTTGTCGGTCTTCTGCGCCAGTTCCAGGTTCTCGAACACCGACAGCGCCTCGAACACCGTGGGCTTCTGGAACTTGCGGCCGATGCCGGCCTGGGCGATCTGCACCTCGCTCATGCGCGTCAGATCCAGGGTTTCGCCGAACCAGGCGCTGCCCGAGTCCGGGCGGGTCTTGCCGGTGATCACGTCCATCAGCGTGGTCTTGCCGGCGCCGTTGGGGCCGATGATGCAGCGCAGCTCGCCGACGCCGATGTACAGCGTCAGGTCGGTGAGCGCCTTGAAGCCGTCGAAACTGACGCAGATGTCTTCCAGCGACAGGATGGTGCCGTGGCGGGTGTTCAGCCCCTTGCCGGCCACCTGGCCGAGGCCGATGGCGTCGCGGGCCAGGCCCGCGTCGATGCTGGTGCTCATTGCTCACCTCGCTTGATCAGCCCGTAGATGCCCTTGGGCAGGTACAGGGTTACCAGAATGAACAGCGCGCCGAGGAAGAACAGCCAGTACTCGGGCAGCGCCACGGTGAAGAAGCTCTTCATGCCGTTGACGATGCCGGCGCCGAGCAGCGGGCCGATCAGGCTGCCGCGCCCGCCAAGGGCTACCCACACGGCGGCTTCGATGGAGTTGGTCGGCGACATCTCCGAGGGGTTGATGATGCCCACCTGCGGCACGTACAGCGCCCCGGCCAGGCCGCACAGCACGGCGCTGAGCACCCAGATGAACAGCTTGTAGCCGCGCGGGTCGTAACCGCAGAACATCAGGCGGTTCTCGGCGTCGCGCACCGCGGTCAGCACCCGGCCGAACTTGCTGCGCGCCAGGCGGAAACCCAGGTACAGGCTGCCCAGCAACAGCAGCACGCTGGCCAGGAACAGCACGGCGCGGGTGCCCGGCGCGGTGATGTCGAAGCCGAGGATGCGCTTGAAGTCCGTAAAGCCGTTGTTGCCGCCGAAGCCGGTTTCGTTGCGGAAGAACAGCAGCATGCCGGCGAAGGTCAGCGCCTGGGTCATGATCGAGAAGTACACACCCTTGATGCGCGAGCGGAAGGCGAAGTAGCCGAACACGAAGGCCAGCAGCCCCGGCACCGCTACCACCAGGCACAGCGCCCAGAGGAAATGCTGAGTGCCGAGCCAGTACCAGGGCAGTTCGCTCCACGACAGGAACGCCATGAAGGCCGGCAGGCCATCGCCCGCGCTCTGGCGCATCAGGTACATGCCCATCGCGTAGCCGCCGAGGGCGAAGAACAGCCCGTGACCCAGCGACAGCAGGCCGGCGTAGCCCCACACCAGGTCCAGGGCCAGGGCCACCACCGCGTAGCAGAGGATCTTGCCGACCAGCGTCAGGGTGTAGGAGGACACATGCAGGGCGTGCTCGCCCGGCAGCAGGTGCAGCAGCGGCAGGGCCAGCAGCACGGCCAGTACGGTCAGGCCGATGGCCAGGCTGACGCGCGGGCCGACCTTGGCGCTGGCGCGCAGCAGCAGCGTCTGGTTCATGGTGTTCAATCGATGACCCTCCCCTTGAGAGCGAACAGGCCCTGCGGGCGTTTCTGAATGAACAGGATGATCAGCGCGAGGATGAGGATCTTGCCCAGCACGGCGCCGATCTGCGGCTCGAGGATCTTGTTCAGCACGCCGAGGCCGAAGGCGGCGGAGATGCTGCCCGCCAGCTGACCGACGCCGCCGAGCACCACCACCAGGAACGAGTCGATGATGTAGCCCTGGCCGAGGTCCGGTCCGACGTTGCCGATCTGGCTCAGCGCCACGCCGCCCAGGCCGGCGATGCCCGAACCGAGGCCGAAGGCCAGCATGTCCACTCGGCCGGTGGGCACGCCGCAGCAGGCCGCCATGTTGCGGTTCTGGGTCACGGCGCGAACGTTCAGGCCCAGGCGCGTCCTGTTGAGCAGCAGCCAGGTGAGCGCCACCACGAACAGCGCGAAGCCGATGATGACGATGCGGTTCCAGGGCAGCACCAGGTTGGGCAGCACCTGCCAGCCACCGGACAGCCAGGCCGGGTTGGCCACTTCCACGTTCTGCGCGCCGAAGATCACTCGCACCAGTTGGATGAGGATCAGGCTGATGCCCCAGGTGGCCAGCAGAGTTTCCAACGGTCGGCCGTAGAGGTGGCGGATCACCGTGCGCTCCAGGGCCATGCCAATGGCGGCGGTGACCAGGAAGGCCACCGGCAGCGCGGCCAGCGGGTAGAGCGCCAGGTACTCGGGGGCCAGCCGCTGGAAGCCGATCTGCACCAGATACGTGCTGTAGGCGCCAAGCATGAGCATTTCGCCGTGGGCCATGTTGATCACACCGAGCAGGCCGAAGGTGATCGCCAGCCCCAGGGCGGCGAGCAGCAGGATCGAACCCAGCGACAGGCCGCTGAAGGCCTGGCCGAGCAGTTCGCCGATGAACAGCTTGCGCTCCACCTGCGCCAGGCTGGTTTCCGCTGCCTTGCGCACCGCCGGGTCGGTCTCGTCGCCGTCCAGCAGGCCCTGCAGCCGGATCTTGGCCAGCGGTTCGCCGGTCTCGCCGAGCAGGCGCACGGCCTTCAGGCGCGTGGCGGCCTCCGGGCTGGCCAGCTGCAGGTTGGCCAGGGCCAGCGCCAGGGCGTCATGCACCGCATCATCGCCTTCCTGGGCAAAGCGCTGTTCGAGCACCGGCAGCAGGGCCGGCGGCGCGTTGCGCTGCAGGGTGCGGGCGGCGTCCAGGCGCGCGCTGGCGTCCTCGTCGCTCAGCGCATGGCTGGCCAGTGCGGTGTTCAGCAGGCCGCGCAGGCGGTTGTTCAGGCGCAGCACGCGTGGGGTGTCCTGCGCTGTACTTTCAGCTTCCAGGGGCAGCCACTGGCCGGCCTCCTGAACGTAGGGATTCTTGTCCTTGTCGGTGCCGATCCGGCCCTGCTGCAGGGCGTCGAGAAAGGCGCGGCGTTCGGCCGTGGGGCTGGCGCTCCAGTGTTCCAGCAGGCGCACCTGATCGCTGGCGCCGGCGCGGGTGAATTCCAGGGCATCGCCGGCCTGGGCGCCCAGCGGCAGCAGCAAGGCCAGCGACAGCAGTAATCGGTACAAGGCAGTGGGCATGGTGAAGCCCCTTCATCAATGGGCAAATGGATGACGCGTGGGGTTGTGGCCCGGCCCGCCGTGCCGGCGGGTTGGTGGACAAGGAAGGCGTTGTCCACCCTACGGCGCTGCCACGTACCGTAGGGTGGATCGCGCTTTACCGATCCACCGAGCGGGCTCTGCCCGCCGTGCCGGGGTCTTAGTTACCCACCACCGCGTAGTCCGGCTTCTTGTCGTTGCCGGGGATGTACGGGCTCCACGGTTGGGCGCGCAGTGGGCCTTCGGTCTGCCAGACCACCGAGAACTGACCGTCCTCCTGCACTTCACCGATCATCACCGGCTTGTGCAGGTGATGGTTCTTTTCCATGGTCAGGGTGTAACCGCTCGGCGCGGCGAAGGTCTGGCCGTAGAGGGCCTGCCGCACCTTGTCCACGTCGGTGGTGCCGGCCTTCTCGACGGCCTGGGCCCACATGTGGATGCCCACGTAGGTGGCTTCCATCGGGTCGTTGGTCACCGCCTTGTCGGCGTTCGGCAGGCCCTTGGCCGTGGCGTAGGCCTTCCACTTCTTCACGAACTCGGCGTTGACCGGGTTTTCCACCGACTGGAAGTAGTTCCAGGCGGCCAGGTGGCCGACCAGCGGCTTGGTGTCGATGCCGCGCAGTTCTTCCTCACCCACCGAGAAGGCCACCACCGGCACGTCGGTGGCGTCCAGGCCCTGGTTGGCCAGTTCCTTGTAGAAGGGCACGTTGGAATCGCCGTTGATGGTGGACACCACCGCGGTCTTGCCGCCGGCGGAGAACTTCTTGATGTTGGCGACGATGGTCTGGTAATCGCTGTGGCCGAACGGGGTGTAGACCTCTTCGATGTCCTTCTCGGCCACGCCCTTGGAGATCAGGAAGGCGCGCAGGATCTTGTTGGTGGTGCGCGGGTAGACGTAGTCGGTGCCCAGCAGGAAGAAGCGCTTGGCCGCACCGCCGTCCTCGCTCAGCAGGTATTCCACCGCCGGGATGGCCTGCTGGTTCGGCGCCGCGCCGGTGTAGAACACGTTGGCCGACAGCTCCTCGCCTTCGTACTGTACCGGGTAGAACAGCAGGCCGTTCAGCTCCTCGTAGACCGGCAGCACCGACTTGCGGGACACCGAGGTCCAGCAGCCGAAGGTCACCGCCACCTTGTCCTGGGTCAGCAGCTGGCGGCCGCGCTCGGCGAACAGCGGCCAGTTGGAGGCGGGGTCGACCACCACTGGTTCGAGCTGCTTGCCGAGCACGCCACCCTTGGCGTTGATCTCGTCGATGGTCATCAGCGCCATGTCCTTGAGGGACGTTTCGGAGATGGCCATGGTGCCGGACAGCGAGTGCAGGATGCCGACCTTGATGGTTTCGGCGGCCTGGATGCTCCAGCTCATGCCCATGGTGACCAGCGAGGCGGACAGGGTCAGTGCCTTGATCAGTTGACGACGTTGCATGTTGCGATCTCCATTCACTGAAAAGGGGTCGTACGTTCGAGCGGTTGGCAGTCTTCAGGCGGTGGAACCGTCACCCTTGCAGCGCCCGTTGTCGGGCGTTGTGCAGCATGTGCAGGGTGATCTTGCGCACTTCGGCCTTGCTCAGTTCGATGTGCGTCCTGAGCAGGCGCTGTGCTTCTTCGGGGCGGCGCGACAGGATCGCGCCGAGAATCCGGGCATGTTCTTCATAGGTGGCGGTGATGCGGGCGCCCTGGGTGAAATCCAGGCGGCGGATGATGCGCAGCCGCTCGCTGATGTCACGGTGCAGGCGAGCCATTTCGCGGTTGCCGGCGCCTTCCACCAGCAGGCAGTGGAAGGCCTCGTCCAGCCGTGACACCTCGCGGCCATCGCTCAGGCGTTCCGCCGGCGCCACCAGCCAGGTGGCGCGCAGCTGCTCCAGCGCGGCGGGCAGCTCGCCGGCCGGGCGTTCGCACAGCCGGCGCACCGCTTCCAGTTCGAGGACGATGCGCACGTCGTACAGCTCCTCGAAGTGGTGGAAGTCGAACGGCGTGACCTGCCAGCCGCTGCGGAACGACACCGCGACGAAGCCCTCGCGCTCCAACTGGTAGAGCGCCTGGCGCACCGGGGTGCGGCTGACCGCCATGCGCTCGGCGACCTCGCCTTCGCTGAAGCGGTCGCCGGGCAGCAGGCGGAACTCGAAGATGTCGTCCTTGAGCTGCTGGTAGATGCGCTCGGCGAGATTCTCCGGGCGTTCCCGGCTGCGCCGTTCCGGACTGTGCAGCTGCATGTCAGGCTGCCTCGTCCGATTCGGGCTCGAGCAGCAGCAGGGCGTCGCCGGGCGTCACCGCCTTGCCAGGCTGACAGCGCACCGACTTGACGATGCCGGCCACCGGCGCGATGACCGCCAGCTCCATCTTCATGGCCTCCACCACCAGCAGCGGAGTGCCGGCCTCGACGCGCTGGCCGGGCTGTACCAGCACCTTCCACACGCTGCCACTCATCTCGGCGCTGACCAGGTGGCCGTTAAGGTCGCCGTCATCCTCCACGGCGCTGGCCAGCGGCTGGGCGGCGGCCGGGTCGTCGTCGCGCCACAGCTGCACCTCGGCGGCGAAGGCGGCCTTCTGGCGCTGCTGGAACGCGGCGATGCTCTCCGCGTTGTCGACCAGGAAGCGCTGGTACTCGGCGAAGTCGAACTCGCCCTGCTCGATGCGGATCTGCGCGCGGCCCTCGCGAAAGGCCTCGCGGAAGGCAGTGAGCTCCTCCTCGCTGACCTCGTAGAAACGCACCTGGTCGAAGAACTTCAGCAGCCAGGGCTCGCCGCGCTCGAACTGGGCGTTCTTCAGGTATTTGTTCCAGATCGGCAGGGTGCGACCGACCAGCTGATAGCCGCCGGGCGAGTCCATGCCGTAGATGCACATGTACATGCCGCCGATGCCCACCGTGCCCTCGGCGGTATAGGTGCGCGCCGGGTTGTACTTGGAACTGAGCAGGCGATGGCGCGGGTCCAGCGGCACGGCGCAGGGCGCATCGAGATAGACGTCGCCCAGGCCGAGGATCAGGTAGCTGGCGCCGTAGAGGATGTCCTTGACCCGCTCGCGGCTATCCAGGTCGTTGATGCGCTGCAGGAAGTCGACGTTGTTCGGCAGCCAGGGCGCCTCGGCGCGCACGGTTTCCCGGTAGCGGGTCACCGCGCCGAGGGTGGCGCTGTCCTCGAAGGCCATCGGCAGGTGCACGATGCGGGTCGGCACCTTGAGGTTGCTGACGTCGCCCAGCGTTTCCTCCAGGCGCAGCAGGTGGTCAAGCAGGGTGCGCTGGTGCAGCACTCGGCTGTCATAACGCAGCTGCAGGGAGCGCACGCCGGGCGCCAGTTCGGCCAGACCGTCGATGTTCGCCGCCTTCAGCGCTTCCATCAGCAAGTGCACGCGCAGCCGCAGGGCCAGGTCCAGCACGTTGTCGCCGTATTCCAGCAGCAGGTAGGCGTCGCCGGCCTGGCGGTAGACCACCTGTGGGCGACCGGCGCTGGCCGGCAGCTCGGCCAGCACGGTGGCGGACACGGTGCTGCCCGGCTGCAGCGCCGGCGCCGGCAGGCTGACCGCGCTGATCGCCGCCAGCGCCTCGATGCTGCCCAGTTGCGCCTGCTCCAGGGCCTGGGCTTGCTGGAAGCTGATGGGGTGGAAGCGCAGCCGGTCGCCGGGCTTGACCTGGCCCACCTTCCACAGCTCGGCCTTGGCGATGGTCACCGGGCAGACGAAACCGCCGAGGCTCGGGCCGTCCTTGGTGAGGATCACCGGGAAGTCGCCGGTGAAGTTGATCGAGCCGATGGCGTATTCGCAGTCGTGTACGTTGGACGGGTGCAGGCCGGCCTCGCCGCCGTCGGCGCGGGTCCAGCTCGGCTTTGGCCCGGACAGGCGCACGCCAAGGCGGTTGGAGTTGTAGTGCACTTCCCATTCGGCGGCGAAGAACTCCTCGATGGCCTCGGGAGTAAAGAAGTCCGGCGCGCCATGCGGGCCGTAGAGCACGCCGATGTCCCAGGTGCTGCCGTAGCTGGGGATCAGGCTGGCATGCGCGGCCTGCGGCGGCGCCACCGGGGCTGGCGTGGTGCAGGCTGGTAACGCCGGTTGGGAAATAGCCAGCATGTCGGCCGGGCGCAGGGTACGGCCGGCGTGGCCGCCGAACTGGCCGAGGGCAAAGGTGGAGCGGCTGCCCAGGTACAGGGGCACGTCCAGGCCATTGCGCACCGCCAGGTAGGTACGACAGCCGCTGGCGGCGCGGCCCAGCTTGAGTACCTGGCCGGCGCGCACCGACACCGGCTCCCAGTAGGCCACCGGCGCGTCGTCGAGGGTGGCCGGACAGTCGGCGCCGGTCAGCGCGATCAGTGCGTCGCAATGAAACTTCAGCGTCGGGCCCTGCAGGGTGAACTCCAGGCCGGCGGCGCTGGTGTGGTTGCCGACGATGCGGTTGGCCAGCCGGAAGGCGTAGTCGTCCATCGGCCCGGACGGCGGCACGCCTATGTCCCAGTAGCCGAGGCGGCCAGGGAAATCCTGCACGCTGGAGTAAGTGCCCGGTTCCAGCACTTCGATGACGCTGGCGGTGTATTGGAAGCTGTCCAGCAGGCGGGTCCAGACCCGGCCCTCGGCGAAGCGCTCGTCGGCCACCACCTGGCGCAGGTAGTCCAGGTTGCTGGCGATGCCGTGCAGGCGGGTCTCGGCCAGGGCGGCCCGCAGCTTCTGCAGTGCTTCCTCGCGGCTGGTGCCGTGCACGATCAGCTTGGCGATCATCGGGTCGTAGAAGGCCGACACCTCGCTGCCGGTGCTGACCCAGCCATCCACTCGCACGCCTGCCGGAAAGTGCACATCGGTGAGCGCGCCCGGGCTGGGCTGGAAATTCTTCAGCGGGTCTTCGGCATACAGGCGCACCTCCATGGCCGCGCCCCGTGGAGCCTGGCCCAGCGCGTCCCAGTCCAGCGCGTCGCCGGCGGCCACGCGCAGCATGCATTCGATCAGGTCCAGGCCGGTGACCCTCTCGGTGACCGGGTGCTCCACCTGCAGGCGGGTGTTCACCTCCAGGAAATAGACGTCGTCGCGGGCGGCGTCGTAGATGAACTCCACGGTGCCGGCGCTGCGGTAGTTCACCGAGCTACCCAGTTGCACCGCGGCGGCATGCAGGCGTTCGCGGGTGGCCTGCGGCAGATTCGGCGCCGGGGTTTCCTCCACCACCTTCTGGTTGCGGCGCTGCAGGGAGCAGTCGCGCTCGCCGAGGGCGACCACGCGGCCCAGGCCGTCGCCGAAAATCTGCACCTCCACATGGCGCGCCTGATCGACGAAGCGCTCGAGGAACACACCCGCGTCGCTGAAGAACTGCTCGCCCATGCGTTTGACGCTTTCATAGGCGCTGGCGAGCGCCTCGGCATCGGCGCAGCGGGTCAGGCCGATACCGCCCCCTCCGGCGGTGGTCTTTAGCATCACCGGATAGCCGATCCGCTCGGCGGCGGCCAGGGCGTCTTCCAGGCTGCTCAGCAGACCGGTGCCCGGCGCCATCGGCACCCCGGCCTCGGCGGCCAGTTCGCGGGCGCGGTGCTTGAGGCCGAATTCCCGGATCTGCGCGGGCGTTGGGCCGACGAAGGCGATGCCGGCGGCCGCGCAGGCCTCGGCGAACTCGGCGCTTTCCGAGAGGAAGCCGTAGCCGGGGTAGATGGCCTGGGCGCCGGTCTCGGCGGCCGCGGCGAGGATCTTGTCGACGCGCAGGTAGCTGTCGGCCGGCTTGTCGCCACCCAGGGCGATGGCCAGGTCGGCATCCCGCACGTGCTGGGCGTTGCGGTCGGCGTCGGAGTACACCGCCACGCTCTTCACGCCCAGGCGCTTGAGGGTGCGGATGGCGCGGACGGCGATCTCGCCACGGTTGGCGATGAGGACGGTATCAAACATGGGTGGCCTCCGTGGCGAGATCGCCGTGGTGGGCTACGCCCACCCGGCACTTTGACTTCGGCGCTGCGCCGCTTCGCGGCTGGTCACCACGGTTGGCGATGAGGACGGTCTGAAACATGGCGCTCTCCTTGGCCTCAGGCCTTCACGGGGATGGCGTTCTGGGCGGCGATGAAGGCGCGCCAGCCGCCGAAGGGGGTGATGTCGCGGGCGCCTTCCAGCGCGTAGGGCTCGCAGATGAAGCCCTTCACCCAGCGGCCGTCGGCCAACTGCACGTTGCCGATGCCCAGCGGCGGCGGGATCTCCGCGACGAACTCGCCGAAGCGCGCCTGCGGCACGTCCCACAGCTCGACGATGATCGGTGCGCCTTCGGCCATGCGCGCCAGGCCAGGCTTGGGTGGCACGGTGCCGGGCAGGGCATACAGGCGGTAGTGCGGGGCCGTGGTGGTCTGTTCCACCCACACGGCGTCGCGGGTGGTGAGCTGGAAATTCAACGGCATGCCGGTCAGGTGGGCGCCGACCATCGCCACGCGTACGCTGCCGGGTGCCTGGGGCAGTGGCGCGAGCTCCGGTAGCGGCCGCCCGGTGGCGCCGAGCGGCAGGGCCAGCGCCTGCTGCCAGCGCTGGCCGAGCGCGGCCAGGGCCTGGTCGCGCCAGGCGGGGGCGATGAAGGTGATGCCGGCCGGCAGGCCATCGGTGCGGAAACCGGCCGGAACAGCCAGGGCGCACAGGTCGGCCAGGTTGGTGAAGTTGGTGTAGGTGCCGAACTGGCTGTTGAACAGCACTGGCTCCTGCTCCATTTCGGCCAGGGTGCGGATCGTCGGCGAGGTCGGCACCACCAGCGCGTCGAAGGGCGCCAGGGCCTCGTGGATGCAGCGGGCCAGCTCGGCGCGCAGGTATTCGGCGCCGTAGGCATCGCAGGCGCTGTACGGGTGGCCCTTGTCGACGATGCCACGCACCACCGGGTGGATGTGCTCCGCTGCGACGCCGGCCAGAGCCACGGTGCGCTCGGCCACCCAAGGGCCGTAGTAGAGCTGTTCGGCCAGGGTCTGGAACGGGCTGAAGTCGATCGGCGTCAGCTCGGCGCCCTGGGCTTTTAGCTGCTCCAGTGCTTGCAGGTAGACCGTCTGGTTCTGGGTATCGCCGTAGAACTCCGGGTCGGCCGGGTAGGCCAGCTTCGCAGCGACCGGCACGCCGACCTTGGCGCTGCAAGGGTTGCTGCGGCTGAAGGCATCGCTCGGGTCGTAGCCGCCGGCCAGATTGGCCACCGCCAGGGCGTCGTTCACCGTCAGGGCGAACGCCGAGATGCAGTCCAGCGTGCGGCAGGCTGGCACCAGGCCGGTGGTCGATAGCCAGCCCTTGGTGGGCTTGAGACCGACGATGTTGTTGAAGCCGGCCGGTACGCGACCGGAGCCGGCGGTATCGGTGCCCAGGGCGAAGGGCACCAGGCCGCGCGCCACCACGCTGGCCGAACCGGAGCTGGAGCCGCCGCTGACATAGTCCGGGTTGAAGCTGTTGGGCACCGCGCCGTAGGGCGAGCGGGTGCCGACCAGGCCGGTGGCGAACTGGTCCAGGTTGGTCTTGCCGATCAGGATGGCGCCGGCGGCGCGCAGGCGAGCGACCACGTGGGCATCTTCGCTGGCCCGGTAGGCAAAGGCAGGGCAGGCGGCGGTGGTGGGCCAGCCGGCGGCGTCGATATTGTCCTTGATGGCGAAGGGCACGCCGAACAGCGGCAGGGCCTCCTGCTGGCCGCCGGCGGCGTCGAGCAGGCGGTCGAGTGCGCCGAGCTGTTCATCCAGCTGGCTGCGGCTGGCCAGGGTGATCCAGGCCGGATCGTCCGGGTTCAACTGATCGAGCAGGGCGTGGATCAGTTCGGCGGGGCTTATCCGGTTGCGGTAGGCCGCTTGCCAGTCGGCAAGGGTAAAGCCGAGGGGAGCGTTGGGCATGCTCTGAGGTTCCATCTTGTATCCAAGCGATGGAACGGACAGAGCAAGGGTGGTGCCAGGTTCGGAAAGGCCTGGATTTTCAGGGCGTTACGCTCATATTCGGTGGCATTTCGCGCGCGATGCGCGGCGCCGACGCACCGGGGCGGGGCATGGGTGCGTGGTCGTGGTGCGAACGCAGGCGGTCGGTGCCGTTCCGGCTGCCGCTGCGGATGCACCGAGGCCGCGAGCAGCGGCCAACGCCTGGCGTTGCCCCCCTACGGAATCAGGTAGCCCTGGATGCCGGTGAAGATGATCTGCGCGGCCAGCGCACAGACGAACAGGCCCATCAGCCGGCTGACGATCTGCAGGCCCTGCTCGCCGAGCAGTTTTTCGAACTGGTTGGACAGGTAGAGCACCGTGCCGACGGTCAGTGCGGCCAGACCCAGCGCGGCGATGGTCACCAGCTTCTGGTCCCACTGGGTGTCGGCCACGCCCATCACCAGCAGGGCGCCGATGGTGCCGGGGCCGACGGTCAGCGGGATGGTCAGCGGCACGATGGTCACGTCCTGGTGGACGTTGTCGCTCTGCGCCACCGCCTTGCCCTGGGCCATGCCCAGCGCGGAGATGAACAGCACGCTGCCGGCGCCGATGCGGAAGGCGTCGATGGTGATGCCGAACAGGTCGAAGATGTAGCGACCGAACAGGTAGAGCAGCAGGCTGGCGATCAGCACGCCGGTGGCCACGCGCCAGGCCAGGTGCTTGCGTTCGCGCGGCGCATAGCCGCGGGTCATGCTGATGAAGCAGGAGAGCACGAAGAAGGGACTGTAAAGCACCAGCATCCGCAGATAGATACTGAACAGCTCGGCGATCATGGCGGGGGTGTCTCGGAAAACGGTGGGTTGAGCGGCGCGATTCTAGCCGAGCCGTCCGTTAAAAGCGCTGGTTGCGTGACCCATCAGTCCGACCGGCTATCCGCTCAGCGCATGGCGGTGCAGGTCGCGCTCCAGCACCCAGTGATTGAGCAGCTCGCGCAGCTGCGAAAGCTCCACCGGCTTGGCGATGTGCCCGTCCATGCCGCACAGGCGCGCACGGTCCTTGTGCTCGCCGAGGATGTGCGCAGTCAGTGCCACCACCGGGGTGCGCGGGCGCTGTTCGCGGGCTTCCCATTCGCGCAGCTCGCGGGTGGCGGTGAAACCGTCCATGACGGGCATCTCGCAGTCCATCAGCACCAGGTCGTAGTGCTGCTCGCGCAGCGCCGCCAGGGCCTCCTCGCCGTTGCTGACGGTATCCGGCTCCAGGTTGAGCTTGCGCAGCATGCCGCGGATCACCTTGGTGGAGATGCTGTTGTCCTCGGCCACCAGGACGCGGAAATCGCTGGGCAGAGGGGGCAGTTCGGCCGGCATGGAAGGGCTGGCCGGCTGTTGCGGGCTGCGGCCCAGCTCTTCGGCCAGGGTGGCCTTGAGGGTATAGCCGGCCACCGGCTTGGCGAGGATGCGGCGAATGCCGGCGTTGCGGGCGATCACCTTGCTCGGTGCGCTGTTCACGCCGGTCAGCATGATCAGCAGGATGTCGCGGTTGAGGTGGGGGTCTTCCTTGATCCGCGCGGCCAGTTGCAGGCCGCTCATGCCGGGCATGTCGTGGTCGAGCAGCACCAGATCGAAATCGTTCTGCAGGTGCGCGCGGGTGCGCAGCATGGCCAGCGCCTCGCGACCGGAGGCCACCGCCACGGCCTGCATGCCCCAGGCGGCGCACTGCTGGACCAGCACCTTGCGGCAGATTTCGTTGTCATCGACGATCAGCACCCGCGCGTCGTGCAGCGGCTCGTGCAGATCGCCCGGCGCCTGGCGCAGCTGCGCGGCATCCAGGGGCAGGCTCAGCGACAGGGTGTTGCCGCGCAGTTCGCCGGCCTGCACGCCGAACTCGCCCTCCATCAGCAGGGTCAGCTGGCGGGCGATGATCAGACCCAGGCGCCCACCATTTCGACTGGCAGAGAGCAGGTCGGGACTGTGCAGCGCCGCATTCAGCAGCGCCTGGCGTTCGCTCTCCGGCAGTGGCGCACCGCTGTCCTGCACGGTAATACGCAGCTGTTCGCCGTCGAGGGCGGCGGCCAGCAGGATCTCGCCGTCCTGGGTCTGGCGGAAAGCGTTGTCCAGCAGGCTGACCAGCACCTGGCGCAGGCGGGTCGGGTCGCCGGCGATCACCCGAGGCAACTGCGGCTGCACGAACCCGATCAGCTCGATCTTCTGCTGCTCGGCCCGCGCGCGGAACATGCCCAGGCAATCCTCGATCAGCGCGCCGAGATCGAAGGCCACGTCATCCAGCTCGATCTGTCCGGATTCCAGCCGGGAGATGTCGAGAATCTCGTTGATCAGAATGAGCAGTTCGTTGCCTGCACCATGGATGGTCTGCACGTAGTCACGCTGCTTGCTGGACAGCTGGGTGCCGAGCAGCAGTTCGCTCATGCCCAGCACGCCGTTCATCGGCGTGCGGATTTCATGGCTGATCTTGGCCAGGAAGTCGGCCTTGGTGCGCAGTTCGGCGCGGTTCACCGCGTCGTCGGTGCGCGCCTGGGCTCGCTGCATGGCGTCCCGGTGCTGGCGCTGGCGCAGGGCCAGGCACAGCAGCACACCGGCCATGCCCAAGGCGACGTAGATGCTGGCGACCAGTGCGACGTGAGGCAGTTGCGCCAGGCCGAGCATCACAGGCATGACCAGCAGGATGGTGAAGAACTGCAGCAGCATGGCCAGACCGACCTGGCCCACAGCCACCTGGCCGGCGCGGTAGCGGCGCCCTGCCAGGTAGCCCACGACGGCGGGGACGGTCAGCAGCGCCAGATACATCAGCGGACTGAACCAGTGCGCCAGCGGCGGATAGACCAGCAACAGGAAGGGCAGCGCCGTCAGCCACAGGGTGGCGCGCTGGAGGAGGCGCTCCAGCACAGAGGGCGACGAGAAGAAGTCGCGGGCGAACAGCTGCAGACCGAGCAGGCCCAGCAGGGCGAACAGATCGCCGATCAGGGTTTGCGGCACCCCGAGACGCCTGGAGAACTCCATGAGCAGGCCAAGATGCGCCATGGCGCAGATCAGCAGTGAGGCGTGCAGGGCTGCCAGCCAGACAAAGCTCAGGCTGCGCGTGATGCCAGCGTAGATCAGGCAATAGACCAGCAGGGCGAAGAGTGCCCCGATCAGCGCGCCGTTCAGGTAGCTCGGCTGGCCGTGGCTGATCAGCGCTTGCTCATCCAGCACCTGCATCCAGCCACGCAACGCGTGGTAGCTGCCCAGGCGCAGGTACACCTCGCGCGCCTGGCCATCGTAGGGCAGGCGAACGAAATAGGCCTGCCCCGCGCGAATGACCTCCGCCTGCTGCGGATGGCGTTCCCCGGAGGTGAAATGGGTGATCGGCTCGCCGCGCTCGAACAGGAAGTAGTCAATCTCCTGCGCCTTGGGGGCGAGCAGCCACAGCCAGCGCGGGGCATCGAGTGGCGGCAGGCTGACGTGCAGCCAGAGCGCACCGGGCGACGGGGGGCGGGAGAAACTGGCAGAGGCCAGGGGCCGGAAGGGCGCTTTGCGCACGTCATCAAGGGCCAGTCGGCCGCTGGTGTCGTCGAACAGACTCCAGCGCAGCGCAGGCTCGGCGTGCGCTGCGGCCAGGGTGGCCGTGGCCAGGAGGCTGAGCAACAGCGCCATGAGTACTGCAATCACTCTCCTTGACTGCTGCACGACAACTCTCGTCTCGATCCGTGAAAAAAGTGGTCGATTATAGACATCGATCCACAGGGTTAAACAAAAAAGACGGATAAAAATCCGTCTTTTTCGGGCAGCTGTGCAGAAGTTTCCGATTAACGGTTCTGCTCGCGGGCAATGGCGCGATAGCCAATGTCCTTGCGATAGAACATGCCGTTCCAGCGGATCTTCTCTGCCAGGCGGTAGGCCTGCTGCTGGGCGTCGGATACCGTGCGGCCGATGGCGGTGGCACACAGCACGCGGCCGCCGGCGGTGACCACCTGGCCCTGGGCATTCAGCACGGTGCCGGCATGGAACACCTTGCCGTCCAGTTGCGCGGCATCGGCCAGGCCTTCGATCACGTCACCCTTGGCGTAGTCGCCCGGGTACCCGCCGGCGGCCAGCACCACGCCCACGGTGGGACGCGGGTCCCAGGTGGCTTCGACCTTGTTCAGCGCCTTGGCCAGCGCGGCCTCGACCAGCAGCACCAGCGAGGATTCCAGTCGGCACATGATCGGCTGGGTTTCCGGGTCGCCAAAGCGGCAGTTGAACTCGATGACCTTGGGGGCGCCGCTCTGGTCGATCATCAGGCCGGCGTACAGGAAGCCGGTGTAGACGTTGCCTTCACTGGCCATGCCGCGCACGGTCGGGTAGATGATCTCGTCCATCACGCGCTGGTGCACGGCGTCGGTGACTACCGGCGCGGGGGAATAAGCGCCCATGCCGCCGGTGTTCGGGCCGGTGTCGCCGTCGCCGACGCGCTTGTGGTCCTGGCTGGTGGCCATGGGCAGCACGTTTTCGCCGTCGACCATGACGATGAAGCTGGCTTCCTCGCCATCGAGGAATTCCTCGATGACCACGCGCGAACCGGCGTCACCGAAGGCGTTGCCGGAGAGCATGTCGCGCACGGCGGCTTCGGCTTCTTCGAGGGTCATGGCGACGATCACGCCCTTGCCGGCGGCCAGGCCGTCGGCCTTGATGACGATCGGCGCGCCCTTTTCACGCAGGTAGGCCAGTGCCGGTTCCACTTCGGTGAAGTTCTGGTAGTCGGCGGTGGGAATCTTGTGGCGGGCCAGGAAGTCCTTGGTGAACGCTTTGGAGCCTTCCAGCTGCGCGGCGGCGGCGGTCGGGCCGAAGATGTCCAGGCCGCGCGAGCGGAACAGGTCGACCACGCCCTTCACCAGCGGCGCTTCCGGGCCGACGATGGTCAGCTGCACGTTCTTCGCGGCGAAGTCGGCCAGCGCCTCGATGTTCAGCACGTCGATGGCGACGTTCTCGCACTTGGCTTCGGTGGCGGTGCCGGCGTTGCCGGGGGCGACGAAGACCTTCGCGACGCGCGAATCCTGCGCGACCTTCCAGGCCAGGGCGTGTTCACGTCCGCCGCTGCCGATGATCAGTACGTTCATTTCTCTCTCCCAATGGGGGCGGGCCTGCGGCCCGCTCGGTGGATAAACAAAGCGTTATCCACCCTACAAAAACAGGCGACTCGGTACGAGGTCGCAATGGAGCCGGTAGATGCTAGGCGCCCCGGGCTCCGACAAGCGCAGTTGCCTGTTGGCAATGAGCATTGGCGGAGTCCGGGGCAACGACGCAGATGCCGGTTCCAGTGCGGCCGGGTTTAGTGCCTAAAGTGGCGCATGCCCGTGAACACCATCGCGATGCCGGCCTCATTGGCCGCATCGATCACTTCCTGGTCGCGCATCGAGCCACCCGGCTGGATCACGGCGGTGATGCCGGCCTTGGCGGCGTTGTCGATGCCGTCGCGGAACGGGAAGAACGCGTCGGAAGCCATGACGGCGCCCTGCACCTGCAGACCGGCATGCTCAGCCTTGATGGCGGCGATGCGTGCGGAGTTGACGCGGCTCATCTGGCCGGCGCCGACGCCGACGGTCTGGCGGTTCTTCGCGTAGACGATGGCGTTGGACTTGACGAACTTGGCCACCTTCCAGGCGAACACCAGGTCGTGGATTTCCTGCTCGCTCGGCGCGCGCTGGGTCACCACCTTCAGGTCATCGGCGGTGATCATGCCGATGTCGCGGCTCTGCACCAGCAGACCACCGTTGACGCGCTTGAAGTCCCAGCCGGCGGCGCGTTCGGCCGGCCATTCGCCGCATTCCAGCAGGCGCACGTTGGCCTTGGCGGCCACCACGGCGCGGGCTTCGGCGGAGACCTTCGGGGCGATGATCACTTCGACGAACTGGCGCTCGACGATGGCCTTGGCGGTTTCGCCGTCCAGCTCGCGGTTGAAGGCGATGATGCCGCCGAAGGCGGATTCGCTGTCGGTGGCATAGGCCAGGTCATAGGCCTTGCGGATGCCGCCTTCGTTTTCCGGCACCACGGCCACGCCGCACGGGTTGGCATGCTTGACGATCACGCAGGCCGGCTTGACGAAGCTCTTCACGCATTCCAGCGCAGCGTCGGTGTCGGCCACGTTGTTGTAGGACAGCTCCTTGCCCTGCAGCTGCACGGCGGTGGCCACGCTGGCCTCGCCCTTCTGCGGCTCGACGTAGAAGGCGGCGATCTGGTGCGGGTTCTCGCCGTAGCGCATTTCCTGCGCCTTGATGAACTGGCTGTTGAAGGTGCGCGGGAACTGGCCACGGCCTTCGGTGGACAGGGTTTCGGCGGCCTGGTCGATGGTGCCCAGGTAGTTGGCGATCATGCCGTCGTAGGCGGCGGTGTGCTCGAAGGCCTTGAGGGCCAGGTCGAAGCGCTGGGCGTAGGTCAGGCCGCCGGCCTTCAGGGACTCGACGATCCCCGCGTAGTCGCCGGCGTTGACCACGATGGCGACGTCCTTGTGGTTCTTCGCCGCGCTGCGGACCATGGTCGGGCCGCCGATGTCGATGTTCTCGATGGCATCCGGCAGGGTGCAGCCCGGCTTGGCCACGGTGGCCGCGAACGGGTAGAGGTTGACCGCCACCAGGTCGATCGGGGCGATGCCGTGTTCGGCCATGACTGCGCCATCCAGGTCACGGCGACCGAGGATGCCACCGTGGATCTTCGGGTGCAGGGTCTTCACCCGGCCATCCATCATTTCCGGGAAGCCGGTGTAGTCGGCGACTTCCACGGCATTGACGCCGTTGTCCTTGAGCAGCTTGTAGGTGCCGCCGGTGGAGAGGATCTCCACGCCGAGCGCGGCGAGCTCACGGGCGAAGTCGACGATGCCGGTCTTGTCGGAAACGCTGATCAGGGCGCGGCGGACGGGGAGGCGGGTGGTTTGGTCGGTCATCAGGCAGGTCCAGCTACTAAGTGAGGTGATTTGGGAGCGTGGGGGTCAGAGAAGGTCGTACTGCTTGAGCTTCTTGCGCAGGGTGCCGCGATTGAGGCCCAGCAGCTCGGAGGCCTTGGTCTGGTTGCCCTTCACGTAATTCATCACGGTTTCCAGCAGGGGTGCTTCGACTTCGGCCAGCACCATGTTGTACACGTCCGTGGCAGGAGCGCCTTCCAGATGGGCGAAATAGTTGCGCAGCGCCTGTTCCACGCTGCCACGCAGGGTCTGCTGGCCGGGCGCGTTCAGATGCTGTTTCAGATTGGCTTGCTCACTCACGGGGGTTGTTCCAGTTTCAAATGTCTCGGTCATGGTCATGCGGCCACCTCTTCCTCTGCATTCCGCGCGGCGAAGAATTCACGAACATCGGCGCACTGCGCGTGCGTGCTGTCCAGACGATTGAATTGGGCGCGGAACTCCCTGGCGCCCGGCAGCGTTGCCAGATACCAGCCGACATGCTTGCGGGCGATGCGAACGCCCATCTCGTCGCCGTAAAAGGCGTGCAGTGCCGACAGATGATCCAGCAGTATTCGTTCCACTTCTTGCAGCCCCGGCTCGGGCAGGCGTTCCCCGGTTTCCAGGAAATGGTTGATCTCCCGGAAGATCCACGGGCGCCCCTGCGCCGCGCGGCCGATCAGCAGTGCGTCGGCGCCGGTGTGCGCCAGCACCTGGCGGGCCTTTTCCGGTGAGGTGATGTCGCCGTTGGCGAACACCGGCATGGAAACGGCCTGCTTGATGGTGGCGATGGTGTCGTACTCCGCTTCCCCGGTGTACAGGTCGGCCCGTGTGCGGCCATGCACGGCGAGCGCGGCAATGCCTTCCTGTTCGGCAATCCGTGCCACGGTCAGCCCGTTCTTGTTATCGCGGTCCCAGCCGGTGCGGATCTTCAGCGTGACGGGCACATCCACTGCGCCCACCACGGCCGAAAGGATTTCCGCGACCAGCTTTTCGTCCTTCATGAGCGCCGAACCGGCCGCCTTGTTGCAGACTTTCTTGGCGGGGCAGCCCATGTTGATGTCGATGATCTGCGCGCCCAGCTCCACGTTGGCGCGCGCTGCCTCGGCGAGCATCTGCGGATCGCCGCCGGCGATCTGCACCGAACGCGGTTCCGGGTCGTCGGCGTGCAGCATGCGCAGGCGCGACTTGCGGCTGTGCCACAGGCGCACGTCGCTGGTGAGCATTTCCGACACCACGAGCCCGGCGCCGAGCCGCCGGCAAAGCTGGCGGAACGGCCTGTCCGTCACGCCCGCCATGGGCGCGAGGATCAGTCGATTGGGCAATTCGTAGGGGCCGATACGTACCGCTGACATAGGACTTCCCTGCTCTGGGGCCTGCTGGCTCAGGTCGATCGGGGGCTGCAAAAAAGGGTGGGCATGATACCCGCTCTCCGGGCCCGGTTAAAGTTGGTTTTGAACAAATTCTGAACAGTCGGAGCGTTATCGCCGTGTGGAATCAGCTAACCGACGAGGCGTGGTCCACCCCGATCCGGTCCGGGCGATCCCGGCTATTCAGGAGAGTGGAAGGCGAGGCTGTAGTTCACCGCCTTGCTGCCCGGATCGAGAATTTCCAGGGAGATGTGGATGGGCGTCTGCGAGGGCATGTCCTGTTGCCCGGCCAGTTCGCCGCTCAGGTATTCGCTGGGCTTGAAGCGGCGGCTGGCGATCGGCTGCCCGCCGATGTCGGCGAAGCGCAGTTCCAGCAGCGGGAAGGGCTGGGCGAAGCTGGCGCGGTTGTAGAGGATGGCGTCCACCACCAGCGCGCCCCGGTAGGACGGATGGCTGCGCACCACCAGATTGCTGCTGCGGATCTGCTCGATGTCGACCCGTGACGGCAGGCTGCAGCCGAGGGTCGGGCAGAGCCGTTCGAACCAGGGGCGGTACTGGTCCTGGCGGGCCAGGTCCTGGAAATTGTGGTGGACGTACTGGGCGGCCAGCGCCAGGAGCGCGAGCAGAATCAGGAACGCCCAGAGCAGCCAGCGTCCCCAGGGCTTCTTCGGCTTCTGCCATTCCAGCTGCAGAGGCGCCTCGGCCAGCTCATGAAGGGCAACCCCGGGGGCTTCATCGCTGCCGTCGTCGACCCGCAGCGATTCAGCGGGAGCTGCCGGCAGCGGCTTGTCAGCCTTCTGCCGGGCCGGGCCGAGCGCTTCAGGCTGCGGCTCGCGCGTGTTGTCGCGTTCGGCGCTGAGTGCCTCGTCGCGCAGCAATGCCTCGGCCCAGGCCTCATCGTCCCCTTCGGGCTTGGTGGCGGGGCCGAGCAGGCGCTCGGCGGTGCCGGGCGCGCCCTTGAGGGTCTTGAACTGCGCGGACAGCTGTTCTTCCTGGTCCAGGCGCTCCAGTTCCTGGTCCAGGTCCAGGTCGCCCAGATCCAGGTCGTCATGGATGCGCAGGTCGTCATCGCGCAGCGTCGGTCGGGGTTTGTCCGCCGGCGGGGACTTCGCGGCTTCGGGCTTGGCGGGCGGGACCACCGCAGCCGCGGGGGGCGGCGGCGAAGCCGGCTTGGCGACCGCCGGCGCAGGCGTCCCGGACGGCTTGCTGGCGGCGGGCGGCGCGTTGCGGGCGGCCTCGGCAATCTGCCGCGCAGCATTGAACACGTGCAGGCAGGCGCCACAACGCACGGCGCCCTGGGCTGCGCCGAGCTGGGCGCGGCTGAC
This sequence comes from Pseudomonas flexibilis, assembly GCF_000806415.1. Classification (NCBI taxonomy): domain Bacteria; kingdom Pseudomonadati; phylum Pseudomonadota; class Gammaproteobacteria; order Pseudomonadales; family Pseudomonadaceae; genus Pseudomonas; species Pseudomonas flexibilis. Next base: position 117,381 of record NZ_JTAK01000004.1, on the reverse strand, counting down.
CCGGAAGCGGGTGCGACAGTTGGGGCACTGGGCGACGTAGTTCTCTGACATTGCGCGTATCCGCGGGGAGTCGGGCGATGGCCTTACAGGCCGATTAGTCTAACGCAACCCCGTGCTCAGCGGCGTACCCCGCTGATGCGTACCCAGCCGTCCTGCTCGGCGGTGGGGTCGAGTTCGAAGGCCTCGGCGTAAGCCGCGCGCACCTCGTCAGCCTGCTCGGCCAGGATGCCGGACAGCGCCAGGCGGCCGCCGTGCTTCACTCGCGCGGTGATCTGCGGGGCGAGCTGCACCAGCGGGCCGGCGAGAATGTTGGCGACCACCACGTCGGCCTGCTCGTCCGGCAGATCCTGCGGCAGATAGAGCGGGAAGCGCGCCGGGTCGATGCCGTTGCGGCTGGCGTTGTCGCGGGAGGCTTCCAGGGCTTGCGGGTCGATGTCGGTGCCCACCGCCCGTTCGGCGCCCAGCAACAGGGCGGCGATGGCCAGGATGCCGGAGCCGCAGCCGAAGTCCAGCACGCTGCACCCTTCGAGCACCTGGCCGTCCAGCCATTGCAGGCACAGTGCGGTGGTCGGGTGGGTGCCGGTGCCGAATGCCAGGCCCGGATCGAGCAGCAGGTTGACGGCGTCCGGCTCGGGGGCGGCGTGCCAGCTCGGCACGATCCACAGGCGGCGGCCGAAGCGCATGGGCTGGAAGTTGTCCATCCAGCTGCGCTCCCAGTCCTGGTCCTCGATGCGCTCGACCTGGTGCTCGGGCAGCGGATCGCCGGTCAGCAGGCGCAGGTGCGCGAGTACCTGCTCGCCATCGGCATCGCCTTCGAACAGCGCCAGCAGGTGGGTGTGGCTCCACAGCGGCGTGGTGCCCAGGTCCGGCTCGAAGATCGGCTGGTCTTCGGCGTCCGTGAAGGTGACCGACACGGCACCGACGTCCAGCAGGGCATCCTCATAGAAAGAGGCCTGCTCAGGGGTGATGGCGAGGCGGACTTGTAACCAGGGCATGGGCGTACCTGCGGGCGAGTGGGGTGGCATGGGGCGCGCATGATAGCGCGTCGGCGGGGCCAGGCCCAGAAACGCCAAGGGCCGCCCGCAGGCAGCCCTTGGTGTACACGTCAGCCGAGGCTCAGTGCTTGTCCATACCCAGTTTCTTTTCCAGGTAGTGGATGTTCACGCCACCCTGGCAGAAGCCCGGGTCACGGGTCAGGTCGCGGTGCAGCGGGACGTTGGTCTTGATGCCGTCGACCACGATCTCGTCCAGGGCGTTGCGCATGCGCGCCATGGCTTCGTCGCGGCTGTTGCCGTAGGCAATGACCTTGCCGATCAGCGAGTCGTAGTTCGGCGGAACCGCGTAACCGCTGTACAGGTGCGAGTCGACACGGATGCCGTTGCCGCCCGGGGCGTGGTAGTGCTTGACCTTGCCGGGGCTGGGCATGAAGGTCGCCGGGTCTTCGGCGTTGATCCGGCACTCCAGCGCGTGGCCACGGACCACCACGTCTTCCTGCTTGATCGACAGCTTGTTGCCGGCGGCGATGCTGAGCATCTCCTTGACGATGTCCACGCCGGTGATCATTTCGGTCACCGGGTGTTCGACCTGCACGCGGGTGTTCATCTCGATGAAGTAGAAGCGACCGTCTTCATAGAGGAACTCGAAGGTGCCGGCGCCGCGGTAGCCGATCTCGATGCAGGCGTCGACGCAGCGCTTGAGCACTTCGGCGCGGGCCTTCTCGTCGATCAGCGGGGCGGGGGCTTCTTCCAGCACCTTCTGGTGGCGGCGCTGCAGGGAGCAGTCGCGGTCGTAGAGGTGGATGGCGTTGCCCTGGCCGTCGGCCAGCACCTGGACTTCCACGTGACGCGGGTTGCCGAGGAACTTCTCCAGGTAGACCATCGAGTTGCCGAAGGCGGCGCCGGCTTCGGTGCGGGTCAGCTTGGCCGACTTGATCAGGTCTTCTTCCTTGTGCACCACGCGCATGCCGCGACCACCGCCGCCGCCGGCGGCCTTGATGATCACCGGATAACCCACTTCGCGGGCGATGCGCAGGGCTTCCTGCTCGTCTTCCGGCAGCGGGCCGTCGGAGCCCGGAACGGTCGGCACACCGGCCTTCTTCATGGCGTCCTTGGCAGACACCTTGTCGCCCATCAGGCGAATCACGTCGGCGGTCGGGCCGACGAAGGCGAAGCCGGAGCGCTCGACCTGCTCGGCGAAATCAGCGTTCTCGGCCAGGAAGCCGTAGCCCGGGTGGATCGCGGTGGCGCCGGTGACTTCGGCGGCGGCGATGATCGCCGGGATGGACAGGTAGGACTGCGCGGCGTTGGCCGGGCCGATGCAAACCGACTCGTCGGCCAGCGACAGGTGCATCAGCTCGCGGTCCGCGGTGGAATGAACCGCGACGGTCTTGATGCCCAGTTCCTTGCAGGCGCGCAGCACGCGCAGGGCAATCTCGCCGCGGTTGGCAATAAGGACTTTTTCCAGCTGCATCGCAGGTTCCCCGCGCATCAGACGATGGTGAACAGCGGCTGGTCGAACTCTACCGGCTGACCGTTTTCCACCAGGATGGATTCGATGACGCCACTGGCTTCGGCCTCGATGTGGTTCATCATCTTCATCGCTTCAACGATGCACAGGATGTCGCCCTTCTTCACGGTCTGGCCGACTTCGGCGAACGCCGCGGAGGTCGGGGAGGCGGCGCGGTAGAAGGTGCCGACCATCGGCGAGCGGACCACGTGGCCGTTCAGCTTGGGTGCGGCCGGAGCGGCGTCGGCGGCGGCCGGAGCGGCAGCCGGGGCAGCGGCGACAGGAGCAGCCATCGGGGCCGGAGCGGCGTAGACGTGCTGGGCAGCGCCCTTGCCGGTGTTACGGCTGATGCGCACGGACTCTTCGCCTTCGCGAATTTCCAGTTCGTCGATACCGGACTCTTCCAGCAGCTCGATCAGTTTCTTGACTTTACGGATATCCATTAAGCAATCACTCCCAAGTAGGGTCAGGGGCGTTCAAGGTGTTCTAGTGCCGCCTCCAGGGCCAGGCGGTAGCCGCTGGCGCCGAGACCGCAGATCACTCCCACCGCCACGTCGGAAAAGTAGGAGTGATGCCGGAAAGGTTCACGTTTATGCACGTTGGACAGGTGAACTTCGATGAATGGGATGCTCACTCCCAGCAGCGCGTCACGTATCGCAACGCTGGTATGCGTAAAAGCCGCCGGATTGATGAGGATGAAGTCCACGCCCTCGCCACGCGCGGCGTGAATCCGCTCGATGAGCACGTGCTCGGCGTTGCTCTGCAGCCAGTGCAGTTCATGACCGGCGGCGCGGGCGCGCTGTTGCAGATCGGCATTGATCTGTTCGAGCGTGATCGCGCCGTAGATACCGGGCTCGCGAGTGCCCAGCAGGTTGAGATTGGGACCGTGCAGCACCAGCAGCGTGGCCATGGGGGAACCTTGTGCGGGGATGGAAGTCGGCGACTATGCCGGGAACCGGGGGCGGCTGTCCATAAGCCAACAGTAGACGGCCGATTGCCGGGTAATGGCCGACGTTGGCCGAAAGATGCCTGGGTTTCGGAATGCTGGGGCGGAAGCCGACCGCCTGGTCGGAACCGCTGCCGCCAGCCTTGCGCGGGCGGCTGCTGGCTTCAGAGGCGCGTGCTCGCTTCGCGCAGGCGCTCGCCGAACAGCGCGGCGGTGGTTTCGCCGACCACGCGCAGGTCCTGCCACTCTTCGCCGCTGGGTGCGAACAATTGCAGGGCTGGCGGGCCGAACAGCTGGTAGCGATCGAGCAGGGTGCGCTGGGCGGCGTCGCTGCGCGTGATGTCGAAGCGCAGCAACCGGTAGCCGGCCAGCTGTTCACGGATCTGGGGTGCCTCGAGCACCTCGCGTTCGATGACCTTGCAGCTCACGCACCAGTCGGCATACCAGTCGAGCAGCACCGGCTGGCCGGCGGCGCGCGCGTCGGCCAGGGCGGCATCCAGGGCGGCGGGCTCATCAAGGGTCAGCCAGGCGCCACTCTGCACGCGGGTCGCCGGCGCGGCGCTGCCGGCCTCCAGGCGGCCCAGCGGACGCAGCGGATCCGATTCGCCCTGCAGCGCGCCGACCCAGGCGCTCAGGCCGTAGACCAGCAGGGCCAGGCCGGCCAGCTGGCTGAGCTTCTGGCGTCCCGGCTTGGGAATGAATTCCAGGGCGCCGAGCCACAGTGCGGTACCAACCGCCAGCAGGCCCCACAGCGCCAGGGACAGCGAGCCGGGCAGCACACGCTCCAGCAGCCAGATCGAGACCGCCAGCAGCATCACGCCGAAGGCGTTGCGTACGCCCACCATCCAGGGGCCGGACTTGGGCAGCAGCGTGCCACCGCCGACCCCGAACAGCACCAGCGGCGTGCCCATGCCCAGGCCCAGCGCCAGCAGCTTCAGGCCACCACCCAGCGCATCGCCGCTGCTGCTGATGTACAGCAGGGCGGCGGCCAGCGGTGCGGACACGCAGGGCGACACTAGCAGGCTGGACAGCACCCCGAGGACCGCCGCGCCGAGCAGCGAGCCGCCGCGCGCCTGGCCGGCCAGGCGGTCCAGCGGTGTGCGCAGCACGGCAGGCAGGCGCAGCTCGAAGGTGCCGAACATGGCCAGCGCGAACAGCGCGAAGAAGGCGGCGAACGGCACCAGCACCCAGGGGGACTGCAGGCGCGCCTGCAGGTTGAGGCCGGCGCCGAACAGGCCCATCAGGGCGCCGAGCAGGGCAAAGCAGATCGCCATCGGCAGCACGTAGGCCAGCGACAGGCTCAGGCCGCGCAGGCCGCCCACCTGGCCGCGCAGCACCACGCCGGAGAGGATCGGCAGCATCGGCAGCACGCAGGGAGTGAAGGTCAGCCCCAGGCCGGCCAGGAAGAACAACGCCAGGCTGCGCCAGTCCAGGGATGCGCCGCCGGGCCCGTCGATCTCCAGCTCGCGGCTCTCCGGCGGATAGCACAGGCCCAGGTCGGCGCAACCCTGATAGCCGGCCCGCAGCGTGAAGCCGCGGCCCTGCGGGTTGTCCACGGCCAGGCTGATCTCGGTGATGCCGTAGTGGGCCTCGATCTCGCCGAAGTACTCGTCGACTTTCTTTACGCCGGGGGGAATCTGCGGCTCGCCCAGCGTCACGCCGGGCGTGTCGGTGGCAAAGCGGAACTGATGGCGGTACAGGTAATAGCCGTCGGCGTTGCTGAAGCGCAGGCGCACCTGCTGCGGGGTGGACTCCAGCAGCTCCAGGCGGAAGGCCTTGTCCACCGGCAGGAAGTCGCTGCTGTTGTTCAGGGCGCCGCCGAGCAGGGGCTGGGCGCGCGGCGCCTCGGGCAGGGCGGCCAGCGAGGGCAGGCTGAACAGCAGGAGAAGGATTAGCAGCAGGCGGCGCATGGGCGTCTCGTCACAACGCAGGGAGCCGGCATGATACCCGACTCGCTCGCGAGGGGGCGCGACGTGGCGTCGCAAGAGATTACCGGACGGCGGCGACCCGCGCCGTGCTGGGCTTTGCCCGGGCGCCCCGGCTATAATCGCGGCCTTTTCCCGACTTGCAGACCCGAATCATGACCGAGTCCGTGCTCGATTACATGAACCGCCTGGGCCGCGCCGCGCGCGAGGCCTCGCGAATCACCGCGCGCGCCACCACCGCGCAGAAGAACAACGCCCTGCTGGCGGCCGCCCGCGCCCTGGACGCGGCGCGCGAGGCGCTGCTGGTCGCCAACGCCAAGGACCTGGCCGCCGGCCGGGAGAACGGCCTGGATGACGCCATGCTCGATCGCCTGGCGCTGACCCCGGCGCGCATCGACGAGATGATCGAAGGTCTGCGCCAGGTGGCGACCCTGCCGGATCCGATCGGCACGATCCGCGACATGCGCTATCTGCCCTCGGGCATCCAGGTCGGCAAGATGCGCGTGCCGCTCGGCGTGATCGGCATCATCTACGAGTCGCGGCCCAACGTGACCATCGACGCCGCGAGCCTGTGCCTCAAGTCCGGCAACGCCACCATCCTGCGCGGCGGTTCGGAAGCCATTCACTCCAACCAGGCGATCGCCGCCTGCATCCAGCAGGGCCTGGCCGAAGCCGGCCTGCCGCCGGCCTGCGTGCAGGTGGTGGAAACCACCGACCGCGCCGCCGTGGGTGCCCTGATTACCATGCCCGAATACGTGGACGTGATCGTCCCGCGCGGCGGCAAGGGGCTGATCGAGCGCATCAGTCGCGACGCCCGGGTGCCGGTGATCAAGCACCTGGACGGCGTCTGCCACGTCTACATCGACGTCGCCGCCGACCTGGACAAGGCCATTCGCGTGGCCGACAACGCCAAGACCCAGCGCTATGCGCCGTGCAACGCCATGGAAACCCTGCTGGTGCATGCTGGCATCGCCGAGCGCGTGCTGCCGCCGCTGGCCGCCATCTACCGCGCCAAGGGCGTGGAGCTGCGCGGCTGTCCGGCGACCCGCGCGCTGCTCGGCGCCGACGTGCGCGAAGCCAGCGAGGACGACTGGTTCGCCGAGTACAACGCGCCGATCCTGGCGATCCGCGTGGTCGATTCGCTGGATACCGCCATCTCGCACATCAACCACTACGGCTCGCACCACACCGACGCGATCATCACCGAGAACTTCAGCGATGCGCGGCGCTTCCTCGCCGAGGTCGACTCCAGCTCGGTGATGGTCAATGCCTCCACGCGCTTCGCCGACGGCTTCGAATACGGGCTGGGTGCCGAGATCGGCATCTCCACCGACAAGCTGCACGCCCGCGGCCCGGTAGGCCTGGAAGGCCTGACCAGCGAGAAGTACGTGGTGTACGGCGACGGGCACGTGCGCGGCTGATGGTACGGCGCGTCGGCATTCTGGGCGGCACCTTCGATCCGGTGCACATCGGCCATCTGCGCGGGGCGCTGGAGGTGGCGGAGCTGTTCGCCCTCGACGAAGTGCGGCTGGTACCCAGCGCTCGGCCGCCGCATCGCGAGCGACCGCAGGTGTCCGCCGATGATCGCCTGGCCATGGTGCGCTGCGCGGTCGAAGGCGTACCGCCGCTGACTGTCGACGACCGCGAGCTGCACCGCGAACGTCCCTCCTATACCATCGACACCCTGGAATCCCTGCGCAGCGAGCTGGCCGCCGATGACCAGCTGTTCCTGGTGCTGGGCTGGGATGCCTTCTGCGGCCTGCCCAGCTGGCACCGCTGGGAAGAACTGCTGCTGCATTGCCACCTGCTGGTGCTGCAGCGACCGGACGCTGACGTGGAGGCGCCGGATGCACTGCGCAACCTGCTGGCCGCGCGCAGTGTGAGCGATCCGCAGGCCTTGTGCGGGCCAGGCGGGCAGATTGCCTTCGTCTGGCAGACGCCGCTGGAAATCTCCGCGACTCAACTGCGCGAACGGCTGGCGCAGGGTCGCTCGATCCGCTTTCTGGTGCCGGACGCGGTGCTGGCCTACATCCAGGCGCACGGGCTGTACCCGGCGTCCCCGTGAACCCCTTTCCATACGAGTATTGATATGCAGAACGAACAACTGGTCCAGGTCGCGGTCGACGCGCTGGAAGACATGAAGGCCCAGAACATCACCGTCATCGATGTGCGCGGCAAGACCAGCGTCACCGATTTCATGGTGATTGCCAGCGGGACCTCCAACCGCCAGGTCAAGTCGATGGCCGACAACGTCATCGAGAAGGTCAAGGAACACGGCAAGCGTCCGCTGGGTTGCGAGGGCATGGAAGGCGGCGAGTGGGTGCTGATCGACCTGGGCGACGTGGTGGTGCACGCCATGCAGACCGCCACCCGCGAGTTCTATGACCTGGAGCGCCTGTGGCGCGGCGCCGAGCAGAGCCGCGCCAGCCACGGTGGCGAGCAGGAACACGAGTAAGCCGTGAAGCTGCGGCTGATTGCCGTCGGCTCGCGCATGCCGCGCTGGGTCGAGGAGGGCTGGCAGGAGTATGTAAAGCGCCTGCCCACCGAGCTGAGCCTGGAGCTGGTGGAGATTCCGCTGCACACACGCGGCAAGAACGCCGACGTGGCGCGGCTGATCCGCCAGGAGGGCGAGGCCATGCTGGCCAAGGTGCAGCCTGGCGAGCGCATCGTCACCCTGGAGGTGCAGGGCAAGGCCTGGAGCACGGAACAGCTGGCCAGTGAACTGGATCGCTGGCGTCTGGATGCGCGGACTGTCAATCTGATGGTCGGCGGTCCGGAGGGGCTGGCGCCCGAGGTCTGCGCGCGCAGCGAGCAGCGCTGGTCGCTGTCGCCGCTGACCCTGCCGCACCCGCTGGTGCGCATCCTGGTCGGCGAACAGATCTACCGTGCCTGGACCCTGCTCAGCGGCCATCCCTATCACAAGTAGCGTGTAGTACCGATGCCGGATTCGCTCTACCTGCAGGATCATCAACGCGACGCGCGCCTCGTGCGTCGGCGCATGCTTGCGGGCGCGGTGGCGATCGGGCTCCTCACGCTGATGCTGATCGGGCGTATGTACTACCTGCAGGTGATCCAGTACGAACACCACTCCACGCTGTCGGAAAGCAACCGGGTCCATGTCCAGCCGATCCCGCCCAACCGCGGGCTGATCTACGACCGCAATGGGGTAATCCTGGCGGAGAACCGCCCGAGCTTCAGCCTGACCGTGACCCGCGAGCGGGCCAAGGACTGGCAGGCGGAGCTGGATCGGGTGGTGGAGATTCTCGGTCTTGGCGAGAGCGAGCGAGCGCTGTTCGAAAAGCGCGTGCGCCAGGGGCGGCGGCCGTTCGAACCGGTGCCCATCATGTTCGAGCTGTCCGAGGAACAGATTGCCCGCATCGCGGTGAACCAGTTCCAGCTGCCGGGTGTGGAAGTGACCGCGCAACTGGTGCGCCACTACCCGCAGCAGGAGCATTTCGCCCATTCGGTGGGCTATGTCGGGCGCATCAACGAGCAGGAGCTCAAGCGCCTCGATCCGATCAACTACAGCGGTACCCACCACGTGGGCAAGACCGGCCTGGAGCGCTTCTACGAGGACGACCTGCACGGCACGGTCGGCTACGAGGAAGTCGAGACCAACGCCCGGGGCCGGGTGTTGCGGGTGCTCAAGCGCACGCCACCGGTGCCTGGCAAAGATCTGGTGCTGACCCTCGACAGCCGTCTGCAGGCCGCCGCCGAGGCCGCCCTCGGCGGTCGGCGCGGTGCGGTGGTGGCCATCGAGCCGACCACCGGCGAGATTCTCGCCGTGGTCAGCCAGCCCAGCTTCGATCCCAACCTGTTCGTCACCGGCATCAGCTTTCGCAAGTACGCCGAGCTCAGCGAGTCCATCGACCGGCCGCTGTACAACCGGGTAATGCGCGGACTGTACCCGCCGGGCTCGACCATCAAGCCGATGGTGGTCGTGGCCGGTCTGGACGCCAAGGCCATCACCCCGCAGACCAAGGTGTTCGACCCCGGCTACTACCAGCTGCCCAATGTGTCGCACAAGTACCGCAACTGGAACCGCTACGGTGACGGCTGGGTGGACCTGGACCTGGCCATTGCCCGCTCCAACGATACCTACTTCTACGATCTGGCCCACAAGCTGGGCATCGACCAGTTGCACGACTACATGACCCGCTTCGGTTTTGGTACCCGGGTCGCACTGGATGTTTTCGAGGAAACCGCCGGCCTGATGCCGTCGCGGGAATGGAAGCAGCGCCGTTACCGACAAGTTTGGTACCCGGGCGAAACGCTCATCCTCGGCATCGGTCAGGGCTACATGCAGGCCACGCCGCTACAGTTGGCCCAGGCCACCGCGCTGATGGCCACGCGCGGCAAGTGGATTCGTCCCCACCTGGCGAAAAGCGTGGGCGGTGTGCCGCCGGTGGACACCAATCCGGTTCCCGACATCGAGCTGCGTGATCCGCGTTTCTGGGATCACGCCCGCGAGGGCATGGAGTCGGTGGTGCATGGTCCGCGCGGCACGGCGCGGCGCATCGGGATGGGTTCTCCGTACCGTATTGCCGGCAAGAGCGGTACCGCCCAGGTGGTGGCCATCAAGCAGGGCGAGAAGTACGACAGCGAGAAGCTGGAGGAACGACATCGCGACCACGCGCTGTTCGTGGCCTACGCGCCGGCGGATGATCCCCGGATCGCCGTGGCGGTGATGGTCGAAAACGGCGAGTCGGGCAGTGGCGTGGCCGGGCCGGTGGCCCGCCAGGTCATGGATGCCTGGCTGCTCGATGAGCAGGGCCAGCTCAAGCCCAAGTTCGCTCCGCCACAAGCCCCGAAGGTGGTGAACAACCGTGGCAACTGAATTCAACCGTTCCCTGTCCGATCATGATCCGCTGAGCCGTCGGGCCAGCCTGCTGCAGCGTCTGCACATCGACGGTGTGCTGTTGCTGTTGCTGCTGACCCTGGCCGCTGCGAGCCTGTTCATCCTGTATTCGGCCAGCGGCAAGAACGTCGAGCTGCTGATCAAGCAGGCCACCTCGTTCGGGATCGGCCTGCTGGCCATGCTGCTGATTGCGCAGCTCGATCCACGCTTCATGGCCCGCTGGATACCCTTCGGCTACGCGTTTGGCCTGGTGCTGTTGGTGTGGGTGGAGCTGTTCGGCTACACCGCGATGGGCGCCACTCGCTGGATCAACATTCCGGGGGTGATCCGTTTCCAGCCGGCCGAGCTGATGAAGATCCTCATGCCGGCAACCATCGCCTGGTACCTGGCTCGCCACAACCTGCCGCCGAATCTGAAACACACCGCCTGGGCACTGGTGCTGATCGGCATGCCGTTCGTGCTGATTCTCAAACAGCCGGACCTGGGCACCTCGCTGCTGATCCTCGCCTCCGGCGCCTTCGTGCTGTTCGTCGCCGGCCTGCGCTGGCGCTGGGTGATCGGCGCCGCCGCCGCCGCGATACCGGTGGCGGTGTTCATGTGGCTGTTCGTGATGCACCAGTATCAGAAGCAGCGGGTGCTGACCTTCCTCGACCCGGAAAGCGATCCGCTGGGAACGGGATGGAACATCATCCAGTCCAAGGCGGCGATCGGTTCGGGGGGGGTGTTTGGCAAGGGCTGGTTGCAGGGGACGCAGTCGCACCTGGATTTTTTGCCGGAAAGCCACACCGACTTTATCATTGCCGTGCTTGGTGAAGAGTTCGGCCTGGTCGGCATCTGCCTGCTCCTGCTGCTCTATTTGTTGCTGCTGGCGCGTGGCATGGTCATCACCGTGCAGGCGCAGAGCCTGTTCGGCAAGTTGTGGGCCGGCGGCCTGACGCTGACCTTCTTCGTCTATGTGTTCGTCAACATCGGCATGGTGAGCGGTCTGCTGCCGGTGGTGGGGGTTCCGCTTCCTTTCATCAGCTACGGCGGTACGTCGCTGGTTACGCTGTTGTCCGGATTCGGCGTTTTGATGGCGATCCACACCCATCGCAAGTGGATCACCTAATGAGGACCGCTATGCGCAAGAGTGCCCAACGACTGATTCATGCCCTGCTGGGCTTGTGCGCAGCGGGCTGCGTGCCCGTCAGCGGCGCGTCCAGCGGTGATTACCAGGGCTCGGCGCAGGTGCGCGAGCTGATCGAGGAAATGACCCTCTCCCATGGCTTCGCCGCCGAGCAGCTCGAAGCGCTGTTTGCCGAGGCGGAGCGCAAGCAGGTCATTCTCGAGGCCATTTCCCGACCCGCCGAGCGGGTCAAGCCGTGGAGCGAGTACCGGCCGATCTTCCTCACCGATGCCCGCATTGCCCGCGGCGTGGATTTCTGGCGCGAGCACGAGGCGGCGCTGAGTCGCGCCGAACGCGAATATGGCGTGCCGGCCGAGGTGATCGTCGCCATCATCGGCGTGGAAACCTTCTACGGGCGCAACACCGGCAGCTACCGTGTGCTGGATGCACTGTCCACGCTGTGCTTCGACTACCCGCCGCGTGCGCCGTTCTTCTGTCAGCAGCTGCGCGAGTTCCTGTTGCTGGCGCGGGAGGAACAGGTCGACCCGCTGCGCCTGAAGGGCTCCTACGCCGGGGCGATGGGCTTGCCGCAGTTCATGCCCGGCAGCTTCCGCGCCTATGCAGTCGACTTCGACGGTGATGGCCGCATCGATATCTGGAACAACCCGGTGGATGCCATCGGCAGTGTGGCCAGCTATTTCAAGCGTCATGGCTGGGTCACCGGTGCCAGCGTGGTCAGCCGGGTGCAGGCCGATGGCGAGCGGGTCGAGGAGGGCATCAGCCCCGGTCTGGAGCCGACCCTGAGCGTGGCAGAGCTGCGCGAGTTGGGCTGGCGTTCGGAGCTGCCGCTCGATGACGGTCTGTCGGTCACGGCCATCCGCTTCGACGGCGAGGCCGGCGAGGAATACTGGCTCGGACTGCCCAATTTCTACGTCATCACCCGCTACAACCGCAGCGCCATGTACGCGATGGCCGTCCATCAGCTGGGCGAGGCGCTGGTACAGGCCAGGGGGAATCGTTGATGCGTGTTCTGCTTCCGACGCTGCTGGCCGCGCTGCTGCTGGCCGGTTGTTCGAGCCCGCCGAGCGGCACCCCGTCCACGTCGTCCGCCGGCACGTCGAGTTATGCGCGACCTCACAAGGACGGCGCGCCCTGGTGGGACGTGGACGTCTCGAAGATTCCGGACTCCGTGCCCATGCCGCATTACGGACGGGTCAAGGCCAACCCCTACACGGTACTGGGCAAGAGCTACTACCCGATCAATGATGCGCGGACCTACCGGGAAACCGGCACCGCGTCCTGGTATGGCACCAAGTTCCACGATCAGCTCACCGCCAATGGCGAGCGCTACGACCTGTACGGGATGACCGCTGCCCACAAGACCCTGCCGCTGCCCAGCTACGTGCGGGTCACCAACCTGGACAACGGACGCAAGGTGGTGCTGCGCGTCAACGACCGTGGCCCCTTCTATTCCGACCGCATCATCGACCTGTCCTTCGCGGCGGCGAAGAAGCTCGGTTTCGCCGAGAGCGGCACGGCGCGGGTGCATGTGGAAGGCATCGACCCCTACCAGTGGTGGGCCGAACGCGGGAAGCCGGTCCCCAGCGTACTGGCGCAGCCGGCGACGGGGTCGTTCGCGTCGAGTGCGCCGGGACAGGTCGAGCAGTACGTTCCGCCGCCTACCCAGCATGCCGCGGCGGTCTTGCCGGTTCAGGTGTCCACCCCCTCGACGGCCATTCCGGACAAGGGCTTCTACCTGCAAGTCGGGGCGTTCGCCAACCCGGATGCCGCCGAACTGCTGCGTGCCCAGCTGAGCGAAACGGTCTCCGTACCGGTGTTCATCAGCTCGGTGGTGCATAATCGCCAGGTGCTGCACCGTGTCCGGCTGGGGCCGATCGGCACTTCCGACGAGGCGCAGCGTCTGCAGCAAAGCGTGCGCCTGGCCAACCTGGGTGCGCCACAATTGGTGCGTCCCGACTGAGCGGGTCGTTGCCGGTTCTGTGACAACGCTCGTGGCTCGTTCCGCGTTGTGAACTAATGTTCTTTTCACTTGTCAGATGGGGCTTTGGCCTCACGGCTTCGTTTTGATTCGATTTTTGTAGGGAGAAGGATGAACATCTTCAGTTTTGCCCCCCGTGTATTGGCGTCCTTCCTGGCGTTTGGCGTTTCGGTGAGCTGGGCCGCCGAGCCGATCATTCCGGCCGCGCCGCAACTGGCGGCCAAGTCCTATGTGCTGATGGACGCCGCCAGCGGCCAGGTACTGGTGGAGCATAACGGCGACGAACGCCTGCCTCCGGCCAGCCTCACCAAGCTGATGACCGCCTACCTGGCCACCCTGGAGATCAACCGCGGGCAGATCCGTGAAGAGGATAAAGTGCATGTCAGTGAAAAGGCCTGGCGCACCGGCGGTTCGCGCATGTTCATCCAGGTTGGCAGCCAGGTCTCGGTAAGCGATCTGCTGCATGGGGTCATCATCCAGTCGGGCAACGACGCCAGTGTGGCGCTGGCCGAGCACATTGCCGGCAGCGAAGACGCCTTCGCCGACCTCATGAACCAGCAGGCCCAGCGCCTGGGGCTGACCAACACCCAATTCCGCAACGCCACCGGTCTGCCGCACCCGGAGCACTATTCCTCGGCGCACGACATGGCCAAGCTGGCGCGCGCGATCATCTACGACGACCCGCAGCACTACGCCATCTACAAGCAGAAGGAATTCTTCTGGAACAACATCCGCCAGCCCAACCGCAACCTTTTGCTGTGGCGTGATCCGACGGTGGACGGACTGAAGACCGGCCACACCGACGAAGCCGGTTATTGCCTGGTGGCCTCCGCCGAACGGGATGGCCAGCGACTGATCACCGCGGTATTCGGCACGAGCGGCGAAGAGGCGCGCTCGGCTGAAACGCAGAAGCTGCTCACCTACGGCTTCCGCTTCTTCGAAACCCGTACCTTCTACGAGAAAGGCCAGGCCCTCACCCGTGCCCGGGTCTGGAAGGGCGCCGAGAACGAGATCGAGGCCGGCCTGCGGGAAAACCTGACACTCACGGTGCCGCGCGGGCGCAGCCAGCAGCTGCAGGCCACACTGCAGCTGGATCGTCAGTTGATGGCGCCGATCGAGCAGGGCGCCGTGATCGGCAAGGTGGAAGTCCGCGACGGCGACAAGGTGATCCACACGGCCGACCTGATCGCCCTGGAAGGGGTGGAGCAGGGTGGCTTTTTTGCCCGTCTCTGGGATAGTATCCGACTGTTTTTCTACGGCTTGTTCAACTGACAGCCCGTGTTGAACGTCAGCCCGCCCACCGGCGGGCTTTCGTGCTTGTGGATCACGAGTCCATCTACAGAAGTTGTGGTTATGAACGACGTACAAGCTCCAAAAATCGAGTTTCCCTGCGAGCGCTACCCCATCAAGGTGATCGGCGACGCCGGCGAAGGCTTCGCCGCGCTGGTCATCGAGATCATGCGCCGGCATGTGGCCGATTTTGACGAAAACACCCTGGTCATGCGGGACAGCAGCAAGGGTCGCTTCATGTCCGTGCAGGTGCTGATCACCGCCTCCGGTCCTGACCAGTTGCAGGCCATCCATATGGATCTTCGCGCCACCGGGCGCGTGCACATGGTGCTCTGATGGCGGCCGGGCTGCTGGGGGTGCGTGAGCTCGGCCTGGTGGAATACCTGCCGACCTGGCAGGCCATGCAGCGCTTCACCCAGGAGCGCGATGAACAGACCGGCGACGAGATCTGGCTTTTGCAGCATCCGCCAGTCTTCACCCAGGGCCAGGCCGGCAAGGCCGAACATGTGCTGTTTCCCGGTGACATCCCCGTGGTGCAGGTGGACCGTGGCGGCCAGGTGACCTACCACGGCCCCGGCCAGCTGGTGGTCTATCTGCTGATCGATGTGCGCCGACACAACCTGGGCGTGCGCGATCTGGTCAGCCGCATCGAGCAGAGTCTGGTGGATCTGCTGGCGGGCTACGGTGTTTCGGCGGCGGCGCGCCCCGATGCCCCGGGCGTCTATGTCGACGGTGCCAAGATAGCCTCGCTGGGCCTGCGCATCCGCCGCGGCTGCTCCTTCCATGGCCTGGCGCTCAATCTGGACATGGACATGCAGCCGTTCCGGCGCATCAATCCCTGTGGCTATGCCGGACTGGCCATGACCCAGCTGCGTGACCTGCTGGGTCGGCCTATCGATTTTTCCGAGGTGAGTGCCCGCTTGCGCGATCAGCTCGTCACACACCTCGACTATGCAGGTTTCAAGGCCCTCGAGGGCGGGATCGAATCGCTATGAGCAGTCAGGAAAACGCCGGCAAGCCGGCCAAGCTGGAAACGGGTACCAAGCTGCGTGGCGCCGAGAAGGTGGCGCGCATTCCGGTCAAGGTCATCCCCACCGAGGAATTGCCCAAGAAGCCGGACTGGATCCGCGTGCGCGTGCCGGTGTCGCCCGAGGTGGACCGCATCAAGCAACTGTTGCGCAAGCACCGCCTGCACAGCGTCTGTGAAGAAGCCTCCTGCCCGAACCTGGGCGAGTGCTTCTCTGGCGGTACCGCCACCTTCATGATCATGGGCGACATCTGCACCCGTCGCTGTCCGTTCTGCGACGTGGGCCACGGCCGACCCAAGCCACTGGATGCCGACGAACCGCTGAACCTGGCCCAGGCGATTGCCGATCTGCGCCTGCGCTATGTGGTGATTACCTCGGTAGACCGCGACGACCTGCGCGACGGCGGAGCCCAGCACTTCGCCGATTGCCTGCGCGAGATCCGCAAGCTGTCGCCGAACGTGCAGCTGGAAACCCTGGTGCCGGACTACCGCGGCCGCATGGACATCGCGCTGGACATCACCGCCACCGAGCCGCCGGATGTGTTCAACCACAACTTGGAAACCGTGCCGCGCCTGTACAAGTCGTCGCGCCCCGGTTCGGATTTCGAGTGGTCGCTGGACCTGCTGGAGAACTTCAAGAAGCGCGTCCCGGGCGTCCCCACCAAGTCCGGCCTGATGCTCGGCCTGGGCGAGACCGATGATGAAGTGATCGAAGTGATGCACCGCCTGCGCGAGCATGACGTCGACATGCTGACCCTGGGCCAGTACCTGCAGCCCTCGCGCAATCACTTGGCCGTCCAGCGCTTCGTGCACCCGGACACCTTCGCCTGGTTCGCCGAGGAAGGCGAGAAGATGGGCTTCAAGAACGTGGCGTCCGGCCCGCTGGTGCGTTCCTCGTACCATGCCGATCAGCAGGCTCACGGCGAGAAGATCAGCTGATCCTGTGCGGAAACGAAAAGGCGATCCTCGGATCGCCTTTTTTCGTTCTGCGGGGCTGTGGGAGCGGACTTGTCCGCGAGCTCTTGGTGTAGGCCGCCCCCCCAAGCTCGCGAATGAATTCGCTCCCACAGTCCTGGCCGGCTATCGCCTGCCGGTCTCCCGACGCAGTCGCTTGAGCAGCGAGGAGCTGGCAAAACCGTCGGCGGCCAGGCCGTGGTCCACCTGGAAGGCGCGGATCGCCTGGCGACTGTTGGCGCCGATGATGCCGTCAGGCTCTCCGAGGTCGTAGCCCAGCCGGTTCAGGCGCTCCTGCAATTCGATGCGCTCGGCCCGCGACAGCGGCCGCTCGTGATAGGGCCAGCGGGCCGAAATCTCGCCATTGCCGCTCAGCCGCTCGGCGAACAGGCCGATCGCCATGCCGTAGGCGCTGGAGTTGTTGTACTTGAGGATGGCGCGGAAGTTCGCCAGGGTCAGGAAGGCGGGTCCCAGATGCCCGGCCGGCAGCAGCAGGCTGGCTTCCTGGTCGCCGTATTGGGGCGGCAGGTTGGGGATGTTGATGCCCAGCTGCTGCCACTCCTGCAGTGTCTTGCGCGCCTGGGGGTCGGCCAGCCGGTAGTCGAAGTCCACCGGCAGCCCGACCTCGAAGCCCCAGGGTTGGCCCAGCCGCCAGCCGGAGCGTTGCAGGTAGTGCGCGGTGGACGCCAGGGCGTCGGCAGTGGAGTTCCAGATATCGCGCCGCCCATCGCCGTCGAAATCGACCGCGTAGCGCTGATAAGTGGTGGGGATGAACTGGGTCTGGCCCATGGCACCGGCCCAGGAGCCCAGCATGCGGCGGGGCGAGATGTCGCCCTGCTGCAGAATCTGCAGAGCGGCGATCAGCTGCTGGTGGGCGAACTCCGGGCGGCGACCCTCATGGGCCAGGGTCGCCAGCGAGCGGATCACCGACTTGCTGCCCTGGGTCTGCCCGAAGTTGCTCTCCAGGCCCCAGATGGCCACCAGCGCCTGGCGGTCCACGCCATAGTGCTGTTCGATGCGGTGTAGCAGGGCGGCATGCTCTTCCAGCAGCTGCTCGGCGCGCGTCAGGCGGCGTAGCGACAAGGCGCCGTCCAGGTATTCCCAGATCGGTCGGGTGAACTCCGGCTGGCTGCGGTCGGCCGCGATCACCTGGGGATCGGGGCGCAGGCCGCGCAGCGCGGCATCGAGGATATCCGGGGCTATGCCTGCACGCAGTGCCTCGCGGCGAAACTCGGTGAGCCAGCTGGCAAAGCTGATCTGTTCCTCGCGCATCTCGGCCGGGCTCTGGCGCACTTCGGCGCTGGAGGGAAGCGGCAGGCTGGCGGCGATGAGCAGGAAAGCGGTGGAAGCGATCAACAGAGGAGGCCGAAGGGCGGCCGGAAAGAACGGCATGCGAAGCGGTCTCGAAATCGACTTACGGTACAAGACCTTATCACGGCTGAAAAAATTCAGGCGGCCAGAACGACGGAAGCCTCCCAGTTGCGCTGGGAGGCTTCGCGGCGGTAGCTGCCCTTGCCCTTCTTGGGCTGTTCCTGGCGGCTGCGGAACAGGGGCTGGGCGATGAGCGATCTGGCCTTGTTCGGCCGCTTGGGTTGTTTGGCCATGCAGGTTCTCCAGACGGTCGGTTGACTGGCGCGCATCATAGGGGTTGTGCAGAAATTGTCCAGCCTGATCTGGCCTTGGTCGTAGGGCGGGTCGGCGCTTTTCCGGCCGCCGCCTGTTACTGGCTCGGCAGCGGCAGACGCAGCCCGGCGATGTGCAGCGTCAGACTGGCAAGACCCGCCCAGGGATCGCCGGCGGCCTGGCCCTTGATCTGTGCATCGATCTGCTGGGCGTCGCGCAGCAACTGGCCCCAGCGACGGGCGCTGTGGCGTTGCAGCGCGCGTGATAGCAGCGGGCGGCGCTTGTCCCATACCGGCGGTTTGCACTGTGCGAAGGCCCGCTCCAGCGGCAGGCCCTGTTCATGCTGGAACGCCAGGTTGGCCAGCTGGCGCACCTCGCGAGCCAACGCCCACAGAATCACCGGCGCTTCCAGGCCTTCACCCCGCAGCCCTTCCAGCATACGCAGCGCGTGCGGCGCCTGTCCGGCCAGGGCGGCGTCGATCAGGCCGAAGACATCGAAGCGGGCGCTGTCGGCCACGGCGGCCTGCACGGTGGCTGCATCGACCTTCTGGCCATCAGCCAGCAGCTTGAGTTTCTCGATCTCCTGCACGGCGGCCAGCAGATTGCCTTCCACCCGGGCGGCGATCAGTTCCACGGCTTCCGGGGTGGCAGCCAGGCCGGCCTGGCCCAGGCGCTGGTTGATCCATTGCGGCAACTGCTGGGCGTCCACCGGCCAGATCTGGATGAACTGGCTGGCCTGGCCCTCGATCAGTGCCTTGGCCCACTTGGTCTTCTGGCCGCTGCCGTCCAGCTTGGGCAGTTGCAGCAGCAACACGGAGCCTTCGGCCGGGCGCGCCAGATAGTCGAGCAGCGCGGCGGCGCCCTTGTCGCCGGGCTTGCCGGACGGCAGGCGCAGTTCAATCAGGCGTTTCTCGGCAAACAGCGACAGGCTGGCGCCCGCCTCGTAGAGCTGGCCCCAGTCGAAGTTGGCTTCCACATGGAACACCTGGCGTTCGCCGAAGCCCTGGCTGCGGGCGGCGGACCGGATGGCGTCGCAGGCTTCCTGGCAGAGCAGCGGCTCATCGCCGCTTACGGCGTACACCGGAGCCAGCGGTCCTTGCAAGTGCTTGCCCAACTGGGCGGGGGACAGCTTCATGGGTTGGCGGATTCGGACGCGGCGCGCTGTTCGGCTTGCGCCTTGGTCGTGGCCTGGGCGTCGAGGCGTTCGAGCTCTGCGGGGGAGAGCACCTGCAGGCGGCGCACCAGTTGCTGCAGCAGATCGCGGCGCATTTCCTCCAGCTGCTGCTGGCGCTCCTGTTCCGAGCCGATCAGGTTGTTCTGGTCGTGGGCCACCACCTTCTGGGTTTCCAGGCGGTTTTCCAGCAGCGAGTGCTGGCGGCTACGAATCTGGTAATCCAGCGCGGCGGTGAGTTCGTATTCGGCGCTGCGGGCCCCGCTGGTGAAGCTGGCGGTGCGCTGGTCGACCCTCTCTTCCAGCAGCACCAGTTGATAGGGTGCTCCGGGATGCACGCGCACGCCACGGTTTTCCAGCAGCGTACGCAGCTGCCGGGAGGCATCGCCGTAGCGGTCTTCGGCGCGCAGGTCCAGCTCGCGCAGGGCGAACGCCTCCCCGTTCCCGGTGCCGCGCAGTTGGAAACCGCAGGCGCCAAGCAGCAGCGCGGTGGCGACAATCAACAGGAAGCGATGCGGCATCGGTGGACCTCCATGGGGCTCGCCCCGGTACTTCCGGGGCGATGGGCACGGTTAGTTGGCGACGATGTTGACCAGCTTGCCGGGAACCACGATCACCTTGCGAATCGTCAGGCCTTCAGTAAAGCGCAGGACGTTCTCGTTGGCGCGGGCGGCGGCTTCGACGTCCTCGCGGCTGGCGCTGGCCGGCACGTCGATCTGGCCGCGCAGCTTGCCGTTCACCTGTACCACCAGGGTCAGAGTGTCCTGCACCAGGGCGCTTTCGTCGACGCTCGGCCAGGCGGCGTCGATGATGTCGCCGCTCTTGCCCAGCTGCTGCCACAGCGTGTGGCAGATGTGCGGGGTGATCGGCGCCAGCAGCAGGGCCACGGTTTCCAGGCCTTCCTGGAGCAGGGCGCGATCCTGTTCGCTGGCGGTCGGGGCCTTCTCCAGCACGTTCATCAGGGTCATCACCTGGGCGATGGCGGTGTTGAACTTGTGGTGTTGGCCGACATCCGTGCTGGCCTGCTTGATGGCCAGGTGGATGGCTCGACGGATGGCCTTCTGCTCGTCGGTCAGGCTGGCGATGTCCAACGCGCCCGGCTGGCCGGCGCTGACGTGGCTGTGGGCCAGGCGCCAGACGCGGCGCAGGAAGCGGTTGGCGCCTTCGATACCGGCATCCGACCATTCGCAACTCATGTCCGGCGGCGAGGCGAACATCATGAACAGGCGGCAGGTGTCGGCGCCGTAGGCTTCGATCATCGCCTGCGGATCCACGCCGTTGTTCTTGGACTTGGACATCTTCTCGGTGCCGCCGATTTCCACCGGCAGGCCGTCGCTCTTCAGCCGGGCGGCGACGATCTTGGCCTTGCTGTCGCGTTCGATCTCCACGTCCGCGGGGTTGAACCAGTCCTTTCCGCCGTTGGGCAGGGTGCGGTAGTAGGTCTCGGCGACCACCATGCCCTGGGTCAGCAGGTTGGTGAACGGCTCGTCGGAGTTCACCAGGCCCTCGTCGCGCATCAGCTTGTGGAAGAAGCGCGCGTACAGCAGGTGCAGGATGGCGTGCTCAATGCCGCCGATGTACTGGTCCACCGGTAGCCAGTGGTTGGCGGCGGCCGGGTCGACCATGCCCTGGTCGTACTGTGGCGAGGCGTAGCGGGCGAAGTACCAGGAGGACTCCACGAAGGTGTCCATGGTGTCGGTTTCGCGCTTGGCGGCGGCGCCGCACTTCGGGCAGGTGCAGGTGTAGAACTCGGGCATCCGGGCCAGCGGCGAGCCGCTACCGTCCGGCACTACGTCTTCGGGCAGCACGACCGGCAGCTGGTCTTCCGGCACCGGCACGTCGCCGCAGCTCGGGCAGTGGATGATCGGGATCGGGCAGCCCCAGTAGCGCTGGCGGCTGATGCCCCAGTCGCGCAGGCGGAACTGGGTCTTGCGCGCGCCATGTTCGGCGGCTTCCAGGTCGGCGACGATGGCGTCGAAGGCACCCTGGAAATCCAGGCCGTCGTACTTGGCGGAATTGACGGTGGTGAGGCCGGCCTTGTCGGCGTACCAGTCCTGCCACTCGCTGGTGCTGAATTCCTTGCCCTCTGCGGCATACACCTGAACGATCGGCAGACGGTACTTGTTGGCGAACTCGAAGTCGCGCTCGTCGTGGGCCGGCACGGCCATCACGGCGCCTTCGCCGTAGCCCCACAGCACGTAGTTGGCCACGAAAACCGGCAGCTTCTGGCCGTTGAGCGGATGGATGACGAACTGCCCGGTGGGCATGCCCTTCTTCTCCATGGTGGCCATGTCGGCCTCGGCCACGGAGCCGGCCTTGCATTCGGTGATGAACGCGGTCAGTGCCGGATTGTTCTCGGCGGCGCGGGTGGCCAGCGGGTGCTCGGCGGCCACGGCCACGTAGGTGGCGCCCATGAGGGTGTCCGGACGGGTCGAATAGACCTTCAGCTGACCGTCGATACCGATGCTGTCGACATCGTAGTCGAAGACGATGTCGGCACCGAAGCTCTTGCCGATCCAGTTGCGCTGCATGGTCTTGACCTGCTCGGGCCAGCCATCGAGCTTGTCCAGGTCGGCGAGCAGCTCTTCCGCGTAGGCCGTGATGCGGAAGTAGTACATGGGGATCTCGCGCTTCTCGACCAGCGCGCCGGAGCGCCAGCCGCGGCCGTCGATCACCTGCTCATTGGCCAGCACGGTCTGGTCCACCGGGTCCCAGTTCACGGTGCCGTTCTTGCGGTAGATCACGCCCTTCTCGAACAGGCGGGTGAACAGCCACTGTTCCCAGCGGTAGTAGTCCGGCTTGCAGGTGGTGACTTCGCGGGACCAGTCGATCGCCAGGCCCAGGCTCTTCAGCTGGGCCTTCATGTAGGCGATGTTCTCGTAGGTCCACTTGGCCGGCGCCACCTGGTTCTTCATGGCGGCGTTCTCGGCCGGCATGCCGAAGGCGTCCCAGCCCATCGGCTGCAGCACGTTCTTGCCCAGCATGCGCTGGTAACGGGCGATCACATCACCGATGGTGTAGTTGCGCACGTGCCCCATGTGTAGCTTGCCGCTCGGGTAGGGGAACATCGACAGGCAGTAGTAGGTGTCCTTGCCGGGCTGTTCGTTGACCTTGAAGGAGTCCTTGGCGTCCCAGTGGGACTGCGCGGCGGGTTCGATTTCGCTGGGCTGATACTGTTCGTGCATGGCTACTGGCGCTGGGGAAAGGGAGGGGAATTCGAAAGCTCGCTAGCATACATGACCCCTGTCCGACTAGGGAAACCCGGTGTACCGGCGGGCGCCGTTGGTCGCGGGGGGATTGTCCGTCAGGGGGCGGCGCTAAGCTTCGACTCAGGAGCTGCAGCCATGTGGGGGACAGGGCGGCGCAGTGGTTTCCACATCGGTGCGACCCTTGCCGGGGACGGAGCTACGGCCATGTCACGAATGATCGAACAGCGCAGCCTGCCGCGTACGGAAGGCCTTTACGGGCGACTGCTCCAGCGCATGGAACTGGCCCTCGACAGGGCCGAGCGCCTGCCGCGCAGACGCCTGTCCGCGGCGGGCGAACTGGAGGTGACGGGGCTCAGTCCCGCCGAGGTCTCCCTGGTGCGCGCCTACCTGAGCCACGACGTGCAATGGCTGCGGGGCTGGCATGCCGCCGCGGAGGAGCTGGAACTGCTTCAGCGTCCTCCACGTGCCGAGGCGCTGGCGGAACGCCAGGGTGAGCGGCCGAGCCGGTCGCGCCTGGGGCGGACATCGCTGCGTTGTGCGCTGTGTGGCGCGCCGCACCCGGGAAC
Source organism: Pseudomonas flexibilis (assembly GCF_000806415.1). Lineage (NCBI taxonomy): Bacteria > Pseudomonadati > Pseudomonadota > Gammaproteobacteria > Pseudomonadales > Pseudomonadaceae > Pseudomonas > Pseudomonas flexibilis. The sequence continues at coordinate 94,203 of NZ_JTAK01000004.1, read as the reverse complement.
AGGGGCGGGGGCCTGCCCGGGTTGCGGTTCGCGGCTGTTCAGGGCCGCGGAGGCGTGAGGCTGGAGCGCAGCCGCTGGCGGCGGTACAGCGCCCAGCCCAGCAGCCCCGTCACCAGCAGTGCCATCGGCCAGCCGCGCCAGCGCAGGTAGGGCGTCAGGCCCTGCATCGGCACCACGTCGCCCTGCAGGGTGGCCTGTTGGAACTGCGGGAGCTGTTTGCTGATGCGGCCGAAGGGGTCGATCAGCGCGGTGACGCCGTTGTTGGTAGCGCGGATCATCCAGCGCCCGGCTTCCAGGGCGCGCATCTGCGCCATCTGCAGGTGCTGCAGCGGGCCGATGGAGGAGCCGAACCAGGTATCGTTGCTGACCGTGAGCAGGATGTCGCTCTGCGCCGCCAGGCCGGCGGCAAACTCCGGGTAAACCACTTCGTAGCAGATGAACGGCGCCAACTGGTAACCGCGCGCCTGCAGCAGCGGTTGGTCGGCGTCGCCGCGGGCGAAGTCGGACATCGGCAGGTCGAAGAACTCGATCAGCCCGCGCAGCACATCCTGCAGCGGTACGTACTCGCCGAACGGCACCAGCTTCTGCTTCAGATACGTGCCGGAACCTTCGCCCAGGCTGGTCAGCCCGTTGTAGTAGCGCAGCTCGCCCTCGGCGTTTGGTTGGCGAACGGGCAGGCCGGTGATCAGCGCGGCGCCGCGCTCGCGGGCATGCGCGCCCATGGCCGCCAGATAAGACTCCACATGATGGCGTAGTACCGGCACTGCGGTTTCCGGCCAGACGATCAAGTCCGCGCGGGGCGCGTTCAGGGTCATGTCCCGGTACAGCGCCAGTTGGGCATTGAGCTGTTGCGGTTCCCACTTGAGCAGCTGCGGCACATTGCCCTGCAGGGCGACGACGCTGAGCGGCTCGCCCTTGGGCGTGGTCCAGCTGTAGCCGCCGAGCAGCAGGCCGACCAGCCAGGGGGTGAACAACAACAGCCGCGCGGTGCCCAGCAGGAGCTTGCTGTCGCGTACGCGCGCCAGCTCGACGATCAGCGTGGCGGACAGCGCCAGCAGGAACGACAGCAGCCACACGCCGCCCAGCGGTGCCAGGCTGCCCAGCGGGCCGTACAGCTGGCTGTAGCCGGCGAACAGCCACGGGAAGCCTGTCAGAAACCAGCCCCGGAAGGCTTCCAGCGCCACCCAGAGCGCGGCGAAAGCCACTGCATCGACCAGCGGCGTGCCGCTGCGCAGCCAGCGCGCCCACAGCCAGGCCAGCAATGCGAACAGCAGGCCAAGGCCGGCCACGAAGGCCACGGTGAGCAGCAACGCCAGCGGCACCGAGGCGGCGCCGTAGTCATGGATGCTGACGTAGACCCAACTGGTGCCCGCCGCAAACACCCCGAAGCCGTAGAACCAGCCGCGCGCCACGGCAGCGCGACCGCTGACGGTGCGCAGGCCCAGGTAGAACAGGGCGATGGACAGCAGCAGCAGGGGCCACAGATCGAAGGGTGAGAAAGCCAGCGGCGTCAGGCCGCCGGCGGCCAGGGCGATGACATGGCCGATCCAGCCGGGCTGGGTGATCCAGCGCATGGGCAATCCTTGTGCGAATACGGAGGAGCCGGGAGGCTAGCGGCAATGCGCCGTGCTCGGCAAGGTGGAAGGTTGTTGCACTTTCTGTGGGAGCGGAGCTCGCGGACAAGTCCGCTCCCACACAGCCGTGCTGCTAAGACTCCATCGGCGTCAGGCGCAGCAGATGGATGTTCTGGCTATCGGCGGTGAGGATGCGGAAGCGGTAGCCGCCGATCTCGGTTACTTCGTTGCGCTTGGGCAGGTGGCCGAAGGCATCGACAACCAGTGCGCCAACGTTATCGAAGGTGTTCTCGGGGAATTCGCTCTCGAAGAACTCGTTGAAGCTGTCCAGCGGGGTCTGCGCCTTGACGATGAAGTCGCCGCTGGGCAGAGGCTTGATGTAGCTGTCTTCCTCGACGTCGTGCTCGTCCTCGATGTCGCCGACGATCTGCTCCAGCACGTCCTCGATGGTGACCAGGCCGGCCACGCCGCCGTATTCGTCGATCACCAGGGCCATGTGATTGCGGGTGCTGCGGAATTCCTTGAGCAGCACGTTGAGGCGCTTGGACTCCGGCACGAAGGTGACCGGGCGCAGGATCGAGCGCAGATCGAACGGCTGGTCGGGATGCTGCAGCATCATCGGCACCAGGTCCTTGGCCAGCAGGATGCCAAGCACGTCGTCGGGGCCCTCGCCGATGACCGGGTACCGGGAGTGCGCGGCCTCGATGATCATCGGCAGGAACTCGCGAGGTGTCTGGTCGGCGCGGATGGTGACCATCTGCGAGCGCGGCACCATGATGTCGCGGGCCTGCAGGTCGGCGACCTGGATGGCGCCCTCGACGATGGACAGGGCCTGCCGGTCGAGCAGGTGGTTCTCGTGGGCATCCTGGAGGACCTCCAGGAGTTCCTCGCGGTTGCGAGGCTCATGGACAAAGGCCTGGGTGATCCGTTCCAGCCAGGACCTGTGTTCACTAGATCGATCTACGCTCATGGTTCCTTTGCTCAGTAGTCATCGCCAGCGTAGGGGTCGGGATACCCCAGTTCGGCCAGCAGATCGCGTTCCAGGCTTTCCATTTCCTCGGCTTCGGCATCGTCGATGTGATCGTAGCCGAGCAGATGGAGGCAGCCATGGATGACCAGGTGGGCCCAGTGGGCCTCCGGGGTCTTGCCCTGTTCCGCCGCTTCGCGCTCGACCACTGGCACACAGATCACCAGGTCGCCGAGCAGCGGGATATCCAGGAATTCGTCGGGTACGTCCGCCGGGAAGGACAGCACGTTGGTGGCGTAGTCCTTGTGCCGCCAGGTGCGGTTCAGCTCGCGGCCCTCGTCTTCATCGACCAGGCGGATGGTCAGCTCCGAATCGCCACTGCGCTGGCGCAGGGCCAGTTCGCACCAGCGACGGAAATCGGCCTCGGCCGGGTGCTGGCCGTTACTGGCCAGCTGCAGATCCAGCTCAAGCATGGTCGTCGGTCCGCGCGCCCGGGTCGTTGTCGGCGGGGACGTGGCGGTTCGAGCGGCTGGTGGCCTGCTCGTCCTCGAAGCGCTCGTAGGCCTCGACGATGCGCTGCACGAGCGGGTGCCGTACCACGTCCTTGGGCTGGAAGTGGGTGAAACTGATCCCCGGCACGTCCTTGAGGACCTTGATCACGTGGGCCAGGCCGCTCTTGGTGCCGCGCGGCAGGTCGACCTGGGTGATGTCGCCGGTGATCACCGCCGTGGAGCCGAAGCCGATGCGGGTCAGGAACATCTTCATCTGTTCCAGCGTGGTGTTCTGGCTCTCGTCGAGGATGATGAAGCTGTTGTTCAGCGTACGGCCGCGCATGTAGGCCAGCGGCGCGATCTCGATTACCTGCTTCTCGATCAGGCGCGCCACGTGCTCGAAGCCGAGCATTTCGTACAGCGCGTCGTAGAGCGGTCGCAGGTAGGGGTCGATCTTCTGGGCCAGGTCGCCAGGCAGGAAGCCGAGCTTCTCGCCGGCTTCCACCGCCGGACGCACCAGCAGGATGCGTCGCACCTGTTCGCGCTCCAGCGCGTCCACGGCAGCCGCAACGGCCAGGTAGGTCTTGCCGGTGCCGGCCGGGCCGATGCCGAAGTTGATATCGTTGTCGAGGATCGCCTTGACGTAGCGCTGCTGGTTGGCGCCGCGCGGGCGGATCATGCCCTTCTTGGTGCGCAGCGCGACCCCGGCGTCGGCCTTGCCGGCTTCCAGCTCGACCATGGCCGACTCCTGCAGGAACAGGTGGACCAGCTCGGGCGAGAGTTCGACGCTCTTGGTTTCGCGGTAGAGGCGGCGCAGGAGGTTCTCGACGTTCTGCGTGTGGCGTTTGTCGCCGACCAGCTCGAACTGGTTGCCCCGGTTGCGGATTTCCACCGCCAGGCGCTGTTCGATCAGGCGCAGGTGTTCGTCGAATTGTCCGCAGAGATTGGCGAAGCGACGGGCTTCGAAGGGTTCGAGGGTGAAATGGTGGTGCTCGGTGGATGTGTTCAAGGGGCTAATAGGTGCCTTGGGCAGATAACGATGGCGGCAAGAATAGCGCCGGGGAGGTCGGGCGGGAAGCTGGGGCGCGTCAGCGGGCGGTTATTCGTCGTGTCGGCGAGCAGCCGGAGCGGCGCCTGTGGGAGCGGACTTGTCCGCGAGCTTCGCGGCTGGGCTGCAAAAAAGCTCGCGAATGAATTCGCTCCCACAGGTTGTCCGAATTCAATCCAGCAGCGTGCCCCGCAGCGAGTGGGGCAGGGCGTCCTCGATGTGCACGGTGGCGAACTGGCCGATCAGCAGCGGGTTGTCGCAGCGGAAGTTGACGATGCGGTTGTTCTCCGTGCGGCCCTGCAGCATGCCCGGGTCCTTCTTGGAGTAGTCGGTCACCAGGATGCGCTGGGTGCTGCCGACCATGCGCCGGCTGATCTCGAAGCCCTGCTGGTTGATGCGCGCCTGGAGGATCTGCAGGCGCTGCTTCTTCAGCTCTTCCGGCGTGTCGTCGGCCAGGTCGGCGGCCGGCGTGCCGGGGCGGGCGCTGTAGACGAAGGAATAGGAGAAGTCGAAACCCACCTCCTCGATCAGCTTCAGGGTCTGCTCGAAATCCTTGTCGGTTTCGCCCGGGAAGCCGACGATGAAGTCCGAGCTGATGCACATCTCCGGTACCGCCGCCCTGAGCTTGCGGATGCGCGACTTGTACTCCAGGGCGGTGTGGTTGCGCTTCATGGCCGCCAGCACGCGGTCGGAGCCGGACTGCACCGGCAGATGCACGAATTTCACCAACTCCGGAATCTCGGCATGGGCCTGGATCAGCGCGTCGGAGAACTCCAGCGGGTGGCTGGTGGTGTAGCGGATGCGCTCGATGCCGTCGATGGCCGCCACCAGATACAGCAGCTCGGCGAAGTCGGTGATGCCGCCGTCGCGGTTCTCGCCCCGGTAGCCGTTGACGTTCTGGCCCAGCAGGGTGACTTCCTTCACGCCGTTCTCGGCCAGGTGAATGATCTCGCCCAGCACGTCGTCCAGAGGACGGCTGACCTCCTCGCCGCGGGTGTAGGGCACCACGCAGAAAGTGCAGTACTTGCTGCAGCCTTCCATGATCGACACGTAGGCGGTCGGACCGTCCACGCGCGGCTCGGGCAGGCGGTCGAACTTCTCGATCTCGGGGAAGGAAATATCGACCTGCGGCGTCTGGGTGGTGCGCGCGGCGTCGATCATCTCCGGCAGGCGATGCAGGGTCTGCGGACCGAACACCACGTCCACATAGGGCGCGCGGTCGCGGATCGCCGCGCCTTCCTGGCTGGCCACGCAGCCGCCGACGCCGATCACCAGTTGCGGATTGTCCTGCTTCAGCTCGCGCCAGCGGCCGAGTTGCGAAAACACCTTTTCCTGGGCCTTCTCGCGGATCGAGCAGGTGTTGAGCAGGATCACGTCGGCCTCTTCGGCCTTGTCGGTGAGTTCCAGGGCCTGGTGTTCGCCCAGCAGGTCGGCCATGCGCGAGCTGTCGTACTCGTTCATCTGGCAGCCGTGGGTTTCGATGTAGAGCTTCTTGGCCATGAGCGTGCGGGGATCGGCAGGAAAGGAAGGGGCGGATTATAGGGGGGTGGGCGGCGAGGGACCATAGGCGCCGGGCGGGCGGAAGCGGTGCTGTGGTATGCTCCGCGCCCCTCGTCGCTGTCCTGACCGTCACCACCATGAGCAAACGCGAAGCCCCCATCTTCAAGGTCATCTTCCTCAACCAGGGCCAGGTGTACGAGATGTACGCCAAGCAGATCTTCCAGAGCGATTTGTGGGGCTTTCTGGAAATCGAGGAATTCGTGTTCGGCGAGCGCACGCAGGTGGTGGTCGACCCCAGTGAGGAGAAGCTCAAGGCCCAGTTCGAGGGCGTCCTGCGCAGCTTTGTGCCGATGCACGCCATCATCCGCATTGATGAGGTCGAGCGCCTGGGGACGCCTAAAATCAGCGAGGCCAAGAGCGGCAGCAACATCATGCCGTTTCCGATGCCAATGCCCGAGAAGTAGGTCGGCATCCCCCAGGACACAGGTTCACTCAGGAGCGACAGTGTGAAATCCACCATCCTCGTTACCGGCGGCGCCGGCTACATCGGCTCCCACGTGGTGCTGGCCCTGCTGGAGGCCGGCCAGGACGTGCTGGTGCTGGACAACCTCAGCAACAGCTCGCTCGAATCCCTGGCGCGCGTCGAACGCCTGTGCGGCCGCGCGCCCCGCTTCGTCGAGGGCGACATCCGCGACCGCGCGCTGCTGGACCGGCTGTTCGCCGAACAGCGCATCGGTGCCGTGATGCACTTCGCCGGTCTCAAGGCGGTCGGCGAGAGCGTGCAGCAGCCGCTGCGCTACTACGAGAACAACGTTGCCGGCAGCGTCACCCTGTGCCAGGCGATGGCCGCCGCCGGGGTGTTCCGGCTGGTGTTCAGCTCGTCGGCCACCGTATACGGCGAACCGCCGCAGATGCCGATCCGCGAGGATTTTCCCACCGGCACACCGACCAACCCCTACGGCCGTTCCAAGTTGATGGTCGAGGAGATCCTGCGCGACCTGTCGCTGTCCGAGCCGCGCTGGAACATTGCCTTGCTGCGCTACTTCAATCCGGTCGGCGCCCATCCCAGCGGGCTGATCGGCGAGGACCCGCAGGGCATACCCAACAACCTGCTGCCCTATATCAGCCAGGTGGCGGTCGGCAAGCTCAAGGAGCTGGCGGTGTTCGGCGACGATTATCCGACCGTCGACGGTACCGGCGTGCGCGACTACATCCACGTCATGGACCTGGCCGACGGCCATCTCAAGGCGCTTGCCGCCCTGGCCGAACGCAACGGGGTGAATGTCTGGAACCTCGGCACCGGCACGGGCTACAGCGTGCTGCAGATGATCCACGCCTTCGAGCAGGCCAGCGGGCGCAGTGTCCCCTACCGCATCGCCCCGCGGCGGGCTGGCGATATCGCCGAATGCTGGGCCGATCCGGCACTTGCCGAGCAGGAGCTGGGCTGGAAGGCCCGTCGGGGACTGGCCGAGATGATGGCGGATACCTGGCGCTGGCAGTCGAACAATCCGGACGGCTATCGCCCCGCGTCCGCTTAAGGAAGCGGCGCCAGCGGCGAGCTGGCGTCGATGGTCCGCAGTTCCTGCAGGTAGCTGCGGAAGATGTGGCCGAGGATCCGGGTGGCGACCGCCAGCTCTTCCTGGGACATCTGCTCGGCGACCAGGTCGGCGGCATCCAGGGCTTCTTCCGAGCCGTTCACGGCGGACATTTTCAGCACGATGAAGGCCTGGATGTTGCTGGCCGGCACGCCTTCGCCCTTGAAGAACATGGTGCCGAGGCGGCGCTGGGCTTCGGCGTGTCCCTGCAGCGACGCCATCTCGTACCAGCGCAACGCCTGTTGCAGATCCTGCTGGGTGTGGCGGCCGGTGTAGAAGAACTCGCCCAGCTCGAATTGCGCCTGGGTGTCGCCTTCCAGGGCGATGGCCTGGCAGCTGTTGAGTGCCTCGCTCAGCAGCTCGGGTGCCAGGTCGAGCGAGCAACGTCCGGTGGCGGGCACCAGCAGGTCGTTGTCACTGGCCAGCGACACGGGAACAAACAGCAGACAGCACAGGCTCAGAATGTGGCTGGTGCGAATCATGGGAATCCAGGGCGCCTATGCAGGCAGGCGGGTTCAGGCGACCGGCACATTATGGGATAACCCGTGCGCGGGTTACAAAGCCTTTCGGCCCGGAGGGGTTTGCCATTCTGCTGCGACGGTGGCGGGGGTGCCGTCTTGGGGGAGCGGACTCGTCCGCGAAGGCTTTGGTGCGGGCACGCCCAAAAGCTCGCGAACAGGTTCGCTCCCACCGTCCGTGGTCTTACTTCAGCTGCGCGAAGGCACGCTCTGCGGCGTCCAGGGTGATCTTCAGCTCGGTCTCGCCATGGGCGATGGAGGTGAAGCCGGCTTCATATGCGCTGGGAGCCAGGTAGACACCGCCGTCCAGCATCAGGTGGAAGAAGCGGTTGAAGCGCTGCGCGTCGCTGGCCATCACGTCGGCGAAGGTCTGGATGCTGTCTGCGCCGCTGAAGTACAGGCCAAACATGGCGCCCACCTGCGTGGTCACGAACGGGATGCCGGCGGCATCGGCGCGGTCCTGCAGGCCCTGCAGCATGCGGCTGGTGTAGTCGGCCAGCTCGGTGTGGAAGCCCGGGCGGCTGATCAGCTTCAGGGTGGTCAGGCCAGCGGCCATGGCCAGCGGGTTGCCGGACAGGGTGCCGGCCTGGTAGACCGGGCCGAGCGGGGAGACGCAGGACATGATCTCGCGCTTGCCACCGAAGGCGCCCACCGGCATGCCGCCGCCAACGATCTTGCCGAAGGTGGACAGGTCCGGCGTCACGCCGAAATGCGCCTGGGCGCCGCCGAGGGCGACGCGGAAGCCGGTCATCACCTCGTCGAAGATCAGCACCACGCCGTGCTCGTCGCACAGCGCGCGCAGGCCCTCCAGGAAGCCCGGCACCGGAGGCACGCAGTTCATGTTGCCGGCCACCGGCTCGACGATGATGCAGGCGATCTCCTGGCCGCGCTGCTTCAGGGTGTCGCGCACGGTGTCCAGGTCGTTGTAGGGCAGGGTCAGGGTGTGCTGGGCGAAGGCCGCCGGCACGCCCGGCGAGCTGGGCACGCCGAAGGTCAGGGCGCCGGAGCCGGCCTTGACCAGCAGGCTGTCGGAGTGACCGTGATAGCAGCCCTCGAACTTGATGATGGTGTCGCGGCCGGTGTAGCCCCGGGCCAGGCGGATGGCGCTCATGGTCGCCTCGGTGCCGGAGCTGACCATGCGCACCATTTCCATCGACGGCACCAGCGAGCAGACCAGTTCGGCCATCTCGGTCTCCAGCGCGGTCGGTGCGCCGTAGGACAGGCCGTGCTCCAGCTGGCGGCGCACGGCGTCGAGCACGTCCGGATGGCCGTGGCCGAGGATCATCGGGCCCCAGGAACCTACGTAGTCCACATAGCGCTTGTCGTCCTCGTCGACGATGTAGGCGCCCGACGCGTGCTTGATGAACAGCGGCGTGCCGCCAACGCCCTTGAAGGCGCGCACCGGCGAGTTCACGCCGCCGGGGATGTGCTGTTGGGCCTGGTTGAAGAGGATTTCGGAACGGGACATGAAGGGCCTCGCGAATCAAAGCGGGCGTCGCCCGCGGTGCGTAGTCAGGAAGAAGGAAACAGCGAAACGAAGGCGCGGGCGCGGCGCTCGACCTCGGCGGCCGAATCCGCAGCAAAAAGGGCATTGATCACGGCCAGCCAGTCGGCGCCGTGCGCCACCAGCGGCCGGGCGTTGTCCAGCGTGATGCCGCCGATCACCACCAGCGGCGCATCGAAGCGCGCACGCGCCTCGCTCAGCAGCGCGGGCGTGGCCTTGGCTTCGCCGGGCTTGGTCAGCGACGGATAGAAACGCCCGAAGGCCGGATGGCTGGCGCCGGCCGCCAGCGCGGCTTCGGCAAACGCCAGGCTGGCATAGCAGCTGGCGCCCAGGTGCACGCCCGCGCCAAGGCGCGCACGGGCCTCGCTCAGCGAGCCGTCCTCCTGGCCCAGGTGCAGGCCGACGCCCAGTTGCACGGCCAGTTCCAGGTCATCGTTGATGATCAGCTCGGCATCGTAGCGCTGGCACAGCTCGCGCAGGGCGCTGGCTTCATCGAAGCGGCGCGCCTGGTCGCGGGATTTCTCGCGGTACTGCAGCAGGCGCGCGCCGCCTTCCAGCGCGGCTTCCACATAGGGCAACAGGCGTCCCTCGGCGAGCAGGGCGCTGTCGGTGATGGCGTACAGGCCGTGACTATTCATCACGAAGCGTCCAGCGGCAGGCGGCGCGGGATGTACTGGCCGTGGCCCGGCGCCTCGGCGTCGCGCAGGCAGCGCCAGGTGTAATCCAGCGCCGACTGCACCGCGCTCGGCAGCGCTTCGCCCAGCGCCAGGCGCCCGGCCAGGGCGCTGGCCAGGGTGCAGCCGGAGCCGTGGTAGCTGCCGGGCAGGCGCTGGCAGCTGGAGGTCCAGGTCTGGCCGTCGCGGCTGTACAGGCGGTTGACCACCTCGACCTCGTCGCCGTGGCCGCCGGTGATCAGCAGATGGCGGATGTATGGCAGCAGCTTTTCCGCGCACTCGTCCGGCGTGCCGTTGGGCAGTTCGGCGAGGATGCGCGCCTCGGGCAGGTTCGGCGTGGCGATGGCGGCCACCGGGAACAACCGTTCGCGGATCGCGTAACCGACATCGTCCGGGCCCAGCGAGCCGCCGCCGCCGGCGCGCAGCACCGGATCGCAGACCAGCGGCACACCGGGCAGCTGCCGCATCAGCTCCAGCACGGTGTCGACCATCTCCACCGAGCCGAGCATGCCGAGCTTGACGGCGGCGATGGGCAGATCGGCGATCACCGCGCGGGCCTGGGCCAGTACCCAGGCGCGGTCGAGCACGCGGAAGTCGGCAACGTCGACGGTATCCTGCACGGTCAGCGCGGTGACGGTCGGTGCAGCGTGGCAACCCTGGGCAAGCAGGGCTTCGATGTCCGCCTGCAGGCCGGCACCACCACTGGGATCGTGGCCGGACAGGCAGAGGACGACGGGACGGGAAGTGTGTCTGTTCATGGCGCGCGAGCTTAGCACTTTCCACCCGCCATTGGCCCGCCCTCGGGTGCGCTCCGGCGGGCCTATCCGTCCTCGCGTTTGTCCGGTTTCCCTCTCCCGGCACGGCGGGCGGCCATGCTTCACTCGGTCGCACCACCGACTGCACACCGGAGCCCCGCGATGAACCTGCATCAGTTCGCCGAAACCCACGAGGTCTTCAACCAGGTGCCGCCGCTGGAGGGCGCCAACCTCTACCGACTCGACCGGCCGCTGCAGGAGTGGCTGCGCCGCTTCCAGGGCGGCTGGGGCGATGCGCGGCTGGACGCCTACGGCGCGCTGGCCGGCGGACCGCTGATGAACGCTGGCTTTCTGGCCAACGAGCACAAGCCGGAGCTGCGCACCCACGACCGCTACGGCCACCGCATCGACCAGGTCGACTTCCATCCCGCCTACCACGAGCTGATGCGCACGGCCATCGAACACGGCCTGCCGTCGCTGCCCTGGGTGAACCCGCAGGCCGGCGCCCACGTGGTGCGCGCCGGCCTCACCTACCTGCACAGCCAGGCCGAGGCCGCCAGCGGCTGCCCGCTGACCATGACCTTCGCCGCCGTGCCGGCGCTCAAGCTGCAGCCGGACATCGCCGACGCCTGGCTGCCGAAGATCCTCGCCACCGAGTACGACCCGCGCAACGTGCCCATGGAACAGAAGGCCGGGGTGACCATCGGCATGGCGATGACCGAGAAGCAGGGCGGCACCGATGTACGCGCCAACACCACCCGCGCCTTCCCGGTCGGCGCCGGCGGTCCCGGCCAGCCTTACGAACTGGTCGGCCACAAGTGGTTCTGCTCGGCGCCCATGTGCGACGCCTTCCTGACCCTGGCGCAGACCGACAAGGGCCTGACCTGCTTCCTGCTGCCGCGCCACCGTCCGGACGGCACGCGCAATCAGTTCTACATCCAGCGCCTGAAGAACAAGCTGGGCAACTGGGCCAACGCCTCCAGCGAGATCGAATACCGCGGCGCGCTGGCCTGGATGATCGGCGAGGAAGGGCGCGGCGTGCCGACCATCATCGAGATGGTCGCCATGACCCGCTTCGACTGCATGGTCGGCTCCAGCGCGCTGATGCGCCAGGCGCTGACCCAGGCGCTGCACCACTGCGCGCATCGCCAGGTGGGCGGCAAGCGGCTGATTGAGCAGCCGCTGATGCAGAACGTGCTGGCCGACCTGGCCCTGGAAAGCGAGGCCGCGCTGGCGCTGACGATGCGCATGGGGCGCGCCCTGGACAATCCGGACGATCCGCAGGAAGCCCGCTTCGCCCGCCTGGTCACCGCCATCGGCAAGTACTGGATCTGCAAGCGCGCCCCGGAAATGATCGCCGAGGCCAGCGAGTGCCTGGGCGGCGCCGGCTACGTCGAGGAAACCATCCTGCCGCGCCTGTACCGCGAGGCGCCGGTCAACTCCATCTGGGAAGGCTCCGGCAACGTGCAGTGCCTGGACGTGCTGCGCGCGCTGTCCAAGGAGCCCGGCGTGCTGGACGCGCTGTTCAGCGAGCTGGGCGACGGCCATGGCGATGGCCGCCTGGCGGCGCATATCCAGCGTCTGAAGGACGCTTTCGCCGACACCAGCGACATCCATTACCGCGCCCGCCAGCTCACCGAGGACGTGGCCGTGGCCCTGCAGGCCAAGCTGCTGCTGGAAGCCGGCAACGCGGCAGTGTCTGACGCCTTCCTCGCCAGCCGTCTGGAAGGGCGTGGGCGCGTGTACGGCACCCTGCCGCGCGGACTGGAGATCGAGGCGCTGCTGGCGCGCAGCGCGCCGCATCTGGCATAGCGCATCGGGCGGGCCAGTCCGGGTCCGTCCGTCAACTTCACCACCGCTCGGCCGATAAACGGTTGGACACCGCAAGGAGTGCAACCATGGCCATCCGTTTCGACTTTCCTTCCTCTGTATCAAAGCTACCCACCGTGCGTCGCAGCGACGAGACCGCTTCGCGGAGTACTCAGCCAGCCGCTGTGGATGCCGACCCGAAAACCGCCGCGCAGCTGACGCTCGGCGCAGCCTTGAAAAGGGCCAGCGAGACGGCCCGCGCCTTCGGTGATTCGCTCACCACGCGCTTCGACGAGGCGCGCAAGAGCAGCGCCCGCGAGCAGGTCGCGCAGATCCGCGAACGCATCCAGATGCTCAAGCGCTTGATCCTGCTGTTCGGCGGCTCCAAGGCGCTGCTGCGCGAGCTCAAGCAACTGGCCGGCGCTCTGGCCTCGGCGAGCGAGGTGCTGAAGGACAGTGGCGGCGGTGGCTCGGCCTCGTCCGGACTGGCGCAGGGCGCGCTCTACACCGAAGCCGGCGTACCCGCTTCGGGTGCGCCGCCTGCCGCTCCGGCCGGCGACCACGCTCAGGCCAGCGAAATGGCCGAGTCGTCGGACGAGCAGCGCGAGGCCGAAGCACAGGTAACCCAGGCCGAACGCGAACTCGCCGCCCTGGACGCCAAGGCCGACCCGCAGGACCCGCCTGCCACCGACGACGCTCCGACCCTGGCTCCCGCCTCGGCCGACAGCCAGCAGGCCCAGCGCCGCGCCGACGCCGACCTGCTGGAAAAGGCCCTGCGCGAACTCAAGGCCTTGCTCGCACTGGCCAAGGCCGCACAACGCAAGGCCGACCGCGACGACCAGAAGCGCATCAAGGACATCGAGGAGCAGCTGGAGCAGGTCGAGCAGGCGGTGGGGGAGCTGAACGCGCCCGCGTCGCTTTCAGCGGGGTTCGCTGGAATTTCCGTACGGGCATGAGGGATGGTTTTTTATCTGCTTTGTATTTTAAATTCACGGTTTTAATCGATTTCGCAGATATGGAATAACGATATAACCCGTTTTTATTAGTCGCTCGAACGCCTTACCGTGCGCTCCGTGTTCTACGGAGGTAACGATGGCTCTCCTTATGTATAAGGCGCGCGGCCTGGCTGGTGCGCTGGGTGTGGTTCCGGGGTTAGCGCTGAGCGGGGCGGTGGCGGCGGTGGCTCTGTGGGCGGCCGAGGGGCCGTTGAAGGGCTGGGGGCTGGGCGCGCTGACCCTGGCGATCCTGCTCGGCATGCTGCTTGGCAACAGCCTGTATCCGGCATTGCGCGGGCTGTGCGATTCGGGGGTGGCGCTGGCCAGGCAGCGGCTGCTGCGGCTCGGCATCGTTCTCTATGGCTTTCGGCTCGGCCTGGAGCAACTGGCCGCGGTGGGCATGGCGGCGGTGCTCATTGATGTGCTGATGCTCACCTCGACCTTCCTGCTCGCCTGCTGGCTGGGTCGCCGGGTGTTCGGGCTGGATCGCCACACCACGGTGCTGATCGGCGCCGGCAGCAGCATCTGCGGTGCCGCCGCGGTGGCCGCCACCGAACCCTTGCTCAGGGCCGAAGCCGGCAAGGTGGCGGTGGCCATTTCCACCGTGGTGCTGTTCGGCACCCTGGGCATGTTCCTTTATCCCTGGCTGTTCCATCTGCTTGCCGACACGCTGCGGCTCGACGCCCATGCCTACGGCATCTACATCGGCTCCACCCTGCACGAGGTGGCCCAGGTGGTCGCCGCGGGCAGTGCGGTGAGTGCCGAGACCGGCGAGGCGGCGGTGATCGCCAAGATGATCCGGGTGATGCTGCTGGCGCCGTTCCTGCTGTTGCTGGCCCAGTATCTGGGACGCCGCGAGGCGCATGACGAGGCGGGCGCGGCGCACCGGCACTTCCCCTGGTTCGCGCTCGGCTTCGTCGCGGTGGTCGGCTTCAATTCGCTGCATCTGTTGCCCGCCGGCCTGGTGCAGGCGCTGGTGCGGCTCGACGACTGGCTGTTGGCCATGGCGATGGCCGCCCTCGGCCTGGGCACGGTGCTGGGCGCCATCCGCCAGGCCGGGCTGCGGCCGATGCTGCTGGCCGGCGGCCTGGCGCTCTGGCTGGTGCTCGGTGGGGCGCTGGTGAACCTGGCGTTCGCGCTTTGAGTGCCGCACTGTCATCGCCTCGACGTAAACTTGCCGCATGATCGTGCCCACCGGTAATCAGGATGCCCGCCGTGACCCTTTCCGACACCTTCACCCTCGTCGCCACCCCCGAACAGGCCGTGGACCGTCTGGCCGAGCTCTACCAGCAGGCCGCCTCGGCGCTCAGCCAGGCGCTCAAGCGCTACCTCAAGGAGCGTGTGGTGCCGGACGAGGCGCAGCGCGCGTTGTTCCGCTACCCCGAGCTGCGCATCACCTACCTGAAGAGCGGCGAGACCTCGTCCAGTACCCGGGCCTACGCCAAGGTGCAGGTGCCGGGGGTGTACAGCGTCACCATCACCCAGCCCCAGGCGTTTCGCGGCTATCTGCTTGACCAGTTGCGGCCGCTGATGAGCGATTTCACCCTGCAGGTGGAAGTGGGGATCAGCGACCGCAGCATTCCCTATCCCTACGTGGTGGCGCAGGGCGACGAGCTGGCCGGCAGCGGGGTGACGGCGGCGGAGCTGGCGCGGGTGTTCCCCAGCACCGACCTGTCGGCGGCCAGCGACGAGGTGGCCGACGGCCTGTATGACTGGCAGCACGCCGAGCAGATGCCGCTGGCGCTGTTCGACGCGGCGCGGGTGGATTTCTCCCTCAAGCGCCTGCAGCACTACACCGGCAGCGGCTGGCAGCATGTGCAGCCGTGGATCCTGCTGACCAACTACCACCGCTACGTGGACCAGTTCATCCGCTACGGCCTCGACCAGCTGCGCGACAACCCGCGCTACGTGCGCATGGTGCTGCCCGGCAACGTGGTGGTCGCCAAGGGCATGGAAGAAGGCGAGATGCAGGCGATGATCGACAGCGTGCTCTGGCACCGCTACCAGATGCCGGCCTACCACCTGGTGGCCGACGACGGCCACGGTGTGACGCTGGTGAACATCGGCGTCGGCCCGTCCAACGCCAAGAACATCACCGACCACCTGGCCGTGCTGCGTCCGCACTGCTGGCTGATGATCGGCCACTGCGGCGGGCTGCGGCAGTCGCAGACCATCGGCGACTACGTGCTGGCCCACGCCTACATGCGCCGCGACGGCATCCTCGACCGCGTGCTGCCGCCGAACATCCCGCTGCCGGCGCTGGCCGAGGTGCAGCAGGCGCTGCAGGAGTCCGCCGCCACCGTCACCGGCGAGCAGGGCGAGGCGCTGAAGAAGCGCCTGCGCACCGGGACCGTGCTGACCTACGACGACCGCAACTGGGAATTGCGCTGGGCCCAGGAGCGCCCGCTGATCAACCTGGCGCGCGCTGTTGCGGTGGACATGGAAAGCGGCACCATCGCCGCCCAGGGTTATCGCTTGCGCGTGCCCTACGGCACGCTGCTGTGCGTCTCCGACAAGCCGCTGCACAGCGAGATCAAGCTGCCCGGTGCCGCCAATGCCTTCTACGAGCGCGCGGTGAACCAGCACCTGCGCATCGGCATTGCCGCGCTGGACTTGCTGCGCGGTCAGCTCGATTCGCTGCATTCGCGCAAGTTGCGCAGTTTCGACGAGCCGCCGTTCCGTTAGTGGTCGCCCTCTGTACAAGGGCGAGCCGAGCGCCCACCATGGCGCTCAAGGAGCTTCAACTCTTTGTTTGCAAAGACTTTCTCAGGGATGAGTCGTGCCACGCGCAGCCGTGCTGCGCCATTGCCTGTGAAGGATGATCATGCAACGCGTTTCTCCCCATAGCCTGCGCGAGGCATTTCGCGCACTCCTGGCCTCCGATGCCTGCTACCACTGCGCCTCGGTGTTCGACCCGATGTCCGCCCGCATGGCCGGCGACCTCGGTTTCGAGGTCGGCATCCTCGGCGGCTCGGTGGCCTCGCTGGAAGTGCTGGCTGCGCCGGACATCGCGCTGATCACCCTCAGCGAGTTCGTCGAGCAGGCGGCGCGCATCGGCCGCGTCGCCACCCTGCCGGTACTGGCCGACGCCGACCACGGCTACGGCAACGCCCTCAACGTGATGCGCACCGTCACCGAGCTGGAACGCAACGGCATCGCCGCGCTGACCATCGAGGACACCGTGCTGCCGGCGCGTTTCGGCGGCAAGGCGGTGGACCTGATCGGCATCGACGAGGCGGTCGGCAAGCTCAAGGCGGCGCTGGAGGCGCGCATCGACCCGGCGCTGAGCATCCTGGCGCGCACCAACGCCGGCAGCGGCCTGGAGGAAACCATCACCCGCGCCCGCGCCTACCAGGCGGCCGGCGTCGACGGCATCTGCCTGGTCGGCATCGAGGATTTCGAGCACCTGGAGCAGATCGTGCCGCACATCGACATCCCCAAGATGCTGATCACCTACGGCAACCCCAAGCTGCGCGACCAGGCCCGCCTGGCCCGCCTCGGCGTGCGCATCGTGGTCAGCGGGCACGCAGCCTACTACGCCGCGCTGAAGGCCACTTACGACTGCCTGCGCGAGCAGCGCCGCATCGACACCGGCGTGCTGGAAACCAAGGAACTGGTCGCACGCTACTCGGAGGCCGAGCAGTATGCGGCCTGGGCCGAGAACTACCTGAAGGTGAGGTCATAGCGTAGGAATGGAGGGAGAAGGGCGCGTATCGCGGCACGATGCGATGTAATTTTATTGGCGTCAAAATTCCCGTTGTCTCTGTGGTGTTATTGGGACATCATGCCGCGTTCAAATGCCCAAATGGAGTTGGCCATGGCGCGCACTGCGCTTACCACGGACCGCGAACGCCTCTTCCCCGCCGAACAGCGCTTGATCTCGGCCACCGATCCCCGTGGCGTCATCACCTACTGCAACGATGAATTTGCGGCTGTCAGTGGCTACTCCCGCGAGGAGCTGCTGGGCAGCCACCACAATCTGGTGCGCCACCCGGACATGCCCAAGGCAGTCTTCGGCCACATGTGGCGGCACCTCAAGGACGGTCGGCCCTGGATGGGCATCGTCAAGAATCGCTGCAAGAACGGCGATTTCTATTGGGTCTGCGCCTATGTGACGCCGATCCACCAGGAGGGTGTGCTGGTCGGCTACGAGTCGGTGCGTATCCGCCCGGAGCCCGATCAGGTGCGCCGCGCCAGTGCCCTGTACGCAGAAGTGACCGAGCAGGGTTTCAAGCGCCGTTCCCAGGGGTTGGCAGCGCAGTGGGCGACGCCGTTCCTGGCCGGCGTGCCCGCGCTGCTGGCGGCGCTCTGGTCGCCGACGTTCGGCCTCGGGGTGGCGCTGGTCACCCTGCCCATTCTGTATTTCGCACAGCATTCCGCGCAGCAACGGCTGCTGGATCGGTTGCAACGCAACATGCAGGGCGCCTTCGACAGCGAGCTGGTGGCGCGCAGCTTCAGTGACCTGCGCGGCCGGCCGGCACGCATGCACATGGCGCTGATCAGCGAGCAGGCGCGCCTGCGCACCTTGCTCAGCCGTCTGGATGACTACGCCGACCAGGCCGCCGCGCTGGCCACACGCAGTGGTCTGCTGACCCGGGATACCGAAGCGTCGCTGCAGGGCCAGCGGCATGAGGCGCACCAGGCGGCGGTCGCCATGCAGCAGATGGCCGCTTCGATCGGCGAGGTGTCGGGCATGGTCCAGCGCTCTGCCGACGAGGCCTGCCGGGTCGACAGTCTGGCCGGGCAGGGTGCCGGCGAGGCGGAGAAGGCACGGGCGCAGATCGATGGACTGGCCCGCCGTGTCGCGGCCATCAGCGACACGGTGGAGGGGCTGGCGCGGGAAACCCGCAGCATCGACCAGGCCGCCGGCATGATCCGGGCGATCTCCGAGCAGACCAACCTGCTGGCGCTCAACGCCGCCATCGAAGCGGCGCGGGCCGGCGAGCAGGGGCGAGGCTTCGCTGTGGTCGCGGGTGAGGTGCGCGAGCTGTCGCAGCGCACCCGTGAGGCGACCGAGGCGATCCAAGCCGTCCTGCAGACGCTGCACGAGGGCAGTGACGGCGCTGTGCGCATTGCCCGCGTTGGCCGCGAGGAGGCCACCGCCGGTCTGGCCCAGGTGATTGCCAGCCAGCAGGCGCTGCTGGGCATCCGTCAGGCCGTGGGCGAGATCCGCGACATGGGGCTGCAGATGGCCGCCGCCACCGAGCAGCAGGCCCAGGTGGCCGACGAGGTGGCCCGGCAGATTACCGCCATCGCCCAGGTCGCCGAGCACAACGCCGGGCTGGCCGAACAATCGGCCGAGGTTGGCCGCGAGCTCAGCGAAACCTCAAGCGCCATGCACGCCCTGGTGGAGCGCTTCCAGCGCTGAGTGGCGCTACCCGAGTTTTCTGTGGGGCGGACTTGTCCGCGAGCTCTTTGGGCGGCCCGGCCAGGTTGCAGGCCGACGCCGGAAGCTCGCGAACACGTTCGCCCTCACAGCCCTGGGTTACACTGCGCGCCCCGTTGTGCTCGCAGGTTTCCCGGCATGTCGCGTCCCCGTCCTCCCGTTTCCCGCCGTCCCACGCCGCGTCGGGTGGCCAAGGCGCCGCCGGCCGAGCCGCGACTGATCCTGCTCAACAAGCCCTTCGACGTGCTCACCCAGTTCAACGACGATCAGGGCCGTGCCACCTTGAAGGACTTCGTGCCGGTGCCGGGCGTCTACCCGGCCGGGCGGCTGGATCGTGACAGCGAGGGACTGCTGCTGCTGACCAACGACGGTCGCCTGCAGGCACGCATCGCCGACCCGAAACATAAGCTGGCCAAGACTTACTGGGTTCAGGTGGAAGGCGAACCGAGCGAGGAGCAGTTGCAGCGGCTGCGCGAAGGCGTGGCGCTGAACGATGGGCCGACCCTGCCGGCCGAGGCGCGCCTGCTCGCTGAGCCAACGCTCTGGGAGCGCCATCCGCCGGTGCGTTTTCGCAAGAGCGTGCCGACCGCCTGGCTGGAGCTGGTGATTCGCGAGGGTCGCAACCGCCAGGTGCGGCGCATGACCGCCGCCGTGGGCCTGCCGACCCTGCGCCTGGTGCGGGTGCGCATCGGCCCCTGGAGCCTGGACGGCCTGCAACCCGGCGAATGGCGCGAACTGCCGGCGCGACTGGATTGAGCGCATCGGCGCTTGCGCTGATCCGCACCGTAGGGTGGGCAACGCACAGCGTTGGCCACCGGACACGGCATCGGCGTGCATCGCGGTGGCGGCCGGAAAAAAAGCCGACCGCCCTACGATGGCGTCAGTTGCGATCGAAACGTGTCTGACAATGGCGCGAGTGCCTCAGGACTCCAGAAACAGCTCCAGCACGTAGGTGATCAGCGGCTTGGCCAGGAAGGCCACCAGGCACAGGCCCAGGCCGAGAAACAGGATGGCGGTGCCCAGGCGGCCGGCCTTCGACTTCTTGGCCAGGTCCCAGATGATGAAGAACATGAACAGGATCAGTCCGCCTACAAGCACATACATCATCAGGGCTTCGAACTGTTCGGTTTCCATGGCGACCTCGTGACGGGGCAAAGCGCGGGAGTATACGCCCGTGCTGCGTGGTGGGCAGCTGCGGTTGCCCCGTCGGTGCCGCTCAGTAGTGCGACTGGATCACCGCGATGCCCTTGCCCAGCGCCTCGCGCCAGGTCTGCAGGGTCTGCGCGGTGCACTCGCGGTCATGCTCGCGGATGGTCTGCAGCAGCGCCGTCAGCCACAGCTCGTAAAGTTCGGGACGGATATCCAGGCCGCTGCGCGCATGCGAGGCGCCGAGGGCGCGCAGCTTGGTATCCGGCAGCCCGCGGCTGTACATCACCAGATTGAGGATGCCCTGGCGCAGCAGCTGCTTCTGGCCAGTCATGTCGGTGTTGACGAACTTGGCGCGCACTTCGGCGGAGCTGGCCAGGAAGCTGCGGTAGAAATCATCGAAAAAGGTGGGGCTGGCACAGCAGCGGCCATAGCTGTGCATCAGGCTGTCGGCGGGACTCATCGATCTGTCCTTGTTCCATGCGGGTAGGAGGCAGCCGCGCCGACGCGCGAACGACGCAGCCTGCCCGCAGCGCGGGGGCATTCATCGGACGCGATCGGAGTCGCAGGCTTCGGTGCCTGAATTCCTGTGGCACACCACGGAAGGATCGATGGGCGTTTGGGGATCCGGTCTGGGCCGGACTTGCCGCGCGCGGCCACGCAAGGCGGATATCAAGCGGGCGAGATTATACGCAGGCGCCCCCTTGGCAGCCTGGCGAGGAGCACGCGGCGGCGTGCGCCGCGTCACGTTTGCCGGTTCGACTCAGCCGCGCAGATGGTTGAGCGGCAGCTCGGTGCTGGCGATCACCTGGTTGAGCACGAAGCTCGAGCGCACGCTGCTGACCCCCTCGATGCGCGTCAGGTTGCCGAGCAGGAAGGCCTGGTAGTGGTCCATGTCCTCGACTACCACCTTGAGCAGGATGTCCGCCTCCATGCCGGTGATCACGCAGCATTCCACCACTTCCGGGTGCTGGCGGATCTTTTCCTGGAAATGCTCGAAGCGCTCCGGGGTGTGGCGGTCCATGCCGATCAGCACGTAGGCGGTCAGCGTCAGGCCGAGCTTCTTGCGATCCAGCAGCGCCACCTGGCGCACGATGTAGCCCTCGTCCTCCAGTTGCTTGACCCGCCGCGAGCAGGGCGAAGGCGACAGGCCGATGCGCTCGGCCAGCTCCTGGTTGGAGATGCGCGCGTTGCGCTGCAGTTCGGCGAGGATGTTCAGGTCGTAACGGTCCAGCGTGCTCATCGCGGCGCTCTCTTTGTGGAAAGATTGCCGAGAATAGTGCTCCTGCGTTCTTTGATTGCGCAAGCGGCGGCTTGTCGCGCAATCTTCGCAATCTCTGATCGCGCCTGCTGGCGTACACTGGCTCCAACTTCGAAGGCCCGGAACCTCCAGCGGTCGCCTCCAACCAGGGGCACCGTCGCCGGCGACTCACCACGTCGCACGGCACCCGGGTCCGCCCGCCCAACCAGGCTGGCGACAGGCAACGGCGATACCCTCGCCGGGAGCGGAGCGATGAAGAATTGACTGGGGAAGCCGACTGGCTTCCCCTTTTTTATGTCCCGAAAAATTGGCGGGGACGCTTCTACAGGGCGATGCCTTCCGGGGTGTGGCACGGATCGGCATGCACCAGCACATCGCTCTGCGGAAACTCGGCGCGAATAGCCGCGCTCACCGCCTCGCAGCGCGCATGGGCCTCTTCCAGCGTCAGCTCGGCGGGCAGCTCCACGTGCATCTGCACGAACCACAGGGTGCCGGAGCGGCGGGTGCGCAGGTCGTGGGCGCCCAGCACATCCGGCACCCCGCAGGCCAGCGCATGCATGCGCTCGGTGTGCTGCGGCGCCAGTTCCTCGTCCATCAGCACAGCGGCGGCCTCGCGCACGATGCCCAGCGCGCTCCACAGGATGATGCCGGCAATGCCGATGCCGAAGGCCGCGTCCAGCCAGAGCAGGCCGGCACCGGCCAGCAACAGCGCGACCAGGATGCTGGCGTTGAGCAGCAGGTCGGAGCGGTAGTGCAGGGAGTCGGCATGGATCGCCGTGGAGCCGGTGGTGCGCACCACATGGCGCTGGAACAGCAGCAGCACGGCGGTGAGCACGATCGACAAGACCATCACCGCGATACCGGCATCGGTGTCGCCCAGCGGTTGCGGGTCGAGCAGGCGTTGCACGCCATGGATCGCCACCAGGACTGCGCTGACGCCGATGAACAGCGCCTGGCCGAGTCCGGCCAGGGCCTCCGCCTTGCCATGGCCGTAGCGGTGGTCGTCGTCGGCCGGGCGCAGCGAGTAATGCACGGCAATCAGGTTGAGCAGCGAGGCGGCGCCGTCCAGCAGGGAATCGGTGAGCCCCGCCAGCAGGCTCACCGAACCGCTCAGCCACCAGGCCACCGCCTTGACCAGGGCCAGGGTGAGGGCCGTGGCCAGTGCGGCGCCGGTGGCCAGGCGCAGCAGACGGGCGTGCTGTTCGGGGACCTTCATATTGCGCGGGGCTCCTTCGGGATGTCAGGCGGACGGCCGCAGGCCGTAGGCGGCCAGCTGCTCCACACTGCCGTGCTGCTCGATCACACCGGGGTGGTCGAGGGGCAGGTCGCGGCCGCTGGCCTCGCGGATGATGGCACGAAGCCGCTGACGGTTCACCTGCCCCTGGTTGTCCACCGCATCGCGCAACGCTTCCGGCGCCACCGAGTACTTCTCGCCGCCGGGCAGGTAGATGGCCCCGGTGGCGAAGTCGATGCCCAGGGCGATCAGTCCGGGAACGATGTACAGCAGCAGGCCGACGGCATCCAGGGCGAACACCACCGGGTCGAGCTTGCCGTCGATCTGGCCGCGCCGTTCCGGGTAGAACAGCGTGCCGCAGGCGGCCAATTGAGTGAGCAGCGCGCCACCGAGGGCGACGCAGAGCAGGCGGGGCGGGGTGCGCATGATGGTTCTCCTTGCGGGTGGGTATGCGGCAGTAGACCGCGAAGACCCGCTTAGGGTTGTGACAGGATGCCGAAGACCGCCGGGGTGCATGGCGGCCTCTCTCATTGTGGGAGCGGACTTGTCCGCGAGCTTTTCGGCGGCCGAAACCAGACGCTCGGGAATGAATTCGCTCCCACAGTCCGGGCGCTGCGCCGTCACCGATAACCCCCCTTATACTGGCGCCCCTTCGCGTTGCCCTGGAAAACACCCATGCAGTCCCTGCCCATCGACGCCGTATTGCCCGCGCTGCGCGCCGCATTGTCCAGCCGCGACGAGGCGGTGCTGGAAGCGCCGCCCGGCGCCGGCAAGACCACCCGCGTGCCGCTGGCGCTGCTCGACGAACCCTGGCTGGCCGGGCAGAGCATCCTCATGCTGGAACCGCGCCGACTGGCCGCGCGCGCCGCCGCCGAGCGGCTGGCCAGCGAGCTCGGCGAGGCGGTCGGCGACACCGTCGGCTACCGCATCCGCCTGGACAGCAAGGTCGGCCCGAACACGCGCATCGAGGTGGTCACCGAGGGCATCCTCACCCGGCGCCTGCAGGCCGACCCGGCGCTGGAGGGCGTCGGCCTGGTGATCTTCGACGAATTCCACGAGCGCAGCCTGGACGCCGACCTGGCCCTGGCGCTGTGCCTGAACGGCCGCGTGCTGCTGCGCGACACGCCGCTCAAGCTGCTGGTGATGTCCGCCACCCTGGAAGGCGCGCGCCTGAGCGCGCTGCTCGACGACGCGCCGGTGGTGCGCAGCGAAGGGCGCATGTTCCCGGTGGACGTGCGCTGGGGCCGGCCGAGCCAGCCCGGCGAGTTCATCGAGCCGCGCGTGGTTAACACGGTCTTGCAGGCCCTCGATGAGGAGCAGGGCAGCCTGCTGGTGTTCCTGCCCGGCCAGGCGGAGATCCGCCGCGTGCACGAGCAGCTGGCCGAACAACTGGGTCGACGCGACGATCTCCTGCTCTGCCCGCTGCACGGCGAGCTGGAGCTGAACGCCCAGCGCGCAGCCATCGAGCCGGCACCGACCGGCACGCGCAAGGTGGTGCTGGCCACCAACATCGCCGAGACCAGCCTGACCATCGACGGCGTGCGCGTGGTGATCGATGCCGGCCTGGCGCGGGTGCCGCGTTTCGACCCCGGCAGCGGCATGACCCGTCTGGCCACCCAGCGCATCTCCCGGGCCAGCGCCACCCAGCGCGCCGGCCGCGCCGGGCGCCTGGAGCCGGGCGTGTGCTACCGGCTGTGGAGCGAGACCCAGCACGACCAGCTCAACGCCTACGACAGCGCGGAGATCGTCCAGGCCGACCTGTCCGGCCTGGCCCTGCAACTGGCCCGTTGGGGCGTGACGCCGGACGAGCTGAGCTGGCTGGATGCGCCGCCGCCCGCCGCCTACGCCCAGGCCGGCGAGCTGCTGCGCCGCCTCGGCGCGCTGGATACGCGCGGTGTGCTGACCGCTCATGGCCAGGCGATGGCCGAATTGCCGGCGCATCCGCGCATCGCCCACCTGCTGCTCAAGGGGCAGGCGCTGGGGCTGACCGCGCTGGCCTGCGAGCTGGCGGCATTGTTGGGTGAGCGCGACATCCTGCGCGGCGCCGGCGCCGACCTGCACAGTCGGCTGGCGCTGCTCTCCGGCGAGGCGCGCGGCGGCGGTCGCGGCGCGCTGCAGCGCATCCGCCAACTGGCGCGGCAGTACCGCCAGCAGCTGCGCGGATCGGCCAGCGCGGCGGTGAGCGATCCCGAACATCCGCGCTGGCTCGGCGCGCTGCTGGCCTTCGCCTACCCGGACCGCGTCGCCCGCCAGCGCCGCGCCGAAGGCGGCGACTACCGGCTGGCCAACGGCCGCGCCGCGCAGTTCGGCGAGCCGGACGCGCTGATGAAGCACGAGTGGCTGGTGATCGCCGACCTGGGCAGTCGCCAGGGACAGCGCGAGGAACGCATCTACCTGGCCGCCGATCTCGATCCGGCGCTGTTCGACTCGGTGCTGGCCGAGCAGGTCAGCGTCCAGGAGGTGCTGGACTGGGACGAGCGCGAAGGCGTGCTGCGCGCCGAACGCCAGCGCCGGGTCGGCGAGCTGGTGCTCAGTCGCGAGCCGCTGGCGGCGCTGGACGAGGCGGCGCGAACCCGCGCGCTGGTCGAGCTGGTACGCCGCAAGGGCCTGGAGCTGCTGCCCTGGACCCCGGAGCTGCGCCAGTGGCAGGCGCGCGTGTTGCTGCTGCGTGGGCTGGACCTGGAACAGGGCAAGGCCGGCGACTGGCCGGACGTATCCGACGCGGCGCTGCTGGCCAGCCTGGAGGCGTGGCTCGGGCCTTACCTGGGCAAGGTCAGCCGCCTCAGTCATTTCGCCAACCTGGACCTGTCGTCGATCCTGCACAACCGGCTGCCCTGGCCGCTGCCGCAGCGCCTCGACGAGCTGGCGCCGAAGAGCCTGACGGTGCCGTCCGGCTCGCAGATCCGCATCGACTACAGCGAGTCGCCACCGGTGCTGGCGGTGCGCCTTCAGGAACTGTTCGGCCTGGCCGCCACGCCGCGTATCGCCGGTGGCCGGCTGGGCCTCAAGCTGCACTTGCTGTCGCCGGCACACCGTCCAGTACAGGTGACCCAGGACCTGGCCAGCTTCTGGGCCAACACCTACGCCGAGGTGAAGAAGGACCTCAAGGGCCGCTATCCCAAGCACTACTGGCCGGACGACCCGCTGGTCGCCGAGCCCACCGCCCGGGCCAAGCCGCGGCGCTAGAACCGACACGGACATCGGGTGGTCCTTGGCCACCACCGCGCGGGACACCGCGCGCCTGCGGCGCGCACGGTGGCTCGGTGAAGCGTGAGCCACCCTACGTTCACGGCACCCCGCGTTGGGGCCGGTCGACGTAGGGTGGTCAACGTTGGTCCTTGGCCACCATCGCGCCGGAACGGCGCGCCTGCGGCGTGCACGAAGCGTGAGCCTGGTTCACGCCAGCAAAACCGTGCGGCGGGCCTGCAGGACCGGCTTGTTGCCTCCCTTGTCTATGCTGCTGGCAAGCCAACAGCAGAGGTGGCGTGCCATGTACCGCAAGGTCTTCGCCAGCAAGGTGTTCGAGCGCAAGGTGGTGCTGGTCACCGGCGGCTGTTCGGGTATCGGCCGCGCGCTGGTGCTGCGTTTTGCCCAGGCCGGGGCGCGGCCGGTGATTCTCGACCTGCACCGCGAGGAGCTGGACAGCCTGGTGCTGCACCTGCGCGAGCACCTGAACAGCGATGCGATGGGGCTGGTCTGCGACGTGTCGGACCCGCAGGCGGTGGAGCGGATCATGACGCTGGTGACCGAGCGCTGTGGCGGCATCGACCTGCTGGTCAACAACGCCGGCATCACCCACCGCAGTCGCTTCGCCGACACGCCGCGCGCGGTGTTCGAGCGCATCATGGCGGTCAATTACTTTGGCGCGCTGTACTGCACCCAGGCGGCGCTGCCCAGCCTGCTGGAGCGCCGGGGACAGATCATCGTGCTCAGCTCGCTGTCCGGCTTCGTGCCGCTGCACCTGCGCTGCGCCTACAACGCCAGCAAGCACGCGCTGCACGGACTGTTCGACACCCTGCGCCAGGAGGTGCGCGAGGCGGGCGTCAACGTGCTGCTGGTGTGTCCGGGGTTCACCGCCACCGACATGCATCGCAACGCCCTGGCCGGTGACGGTTCGGTGAACGCTCCGGCGCCCCTGGCGGTGGGCCGGGTGGCGTCGGCGCAGGACGTGGCCGAGGCGATCTTCCAGGGCGCGTTGCGCCGCCGCACGCAGCTGGTGATCTCCAATGTCGGCTGGCGCGGCCAGCTGCTGTCGCGCTGCTTTCCGCGGCTGTTCCAGCGTCTGGTGCTGTCGCGCACGGCGCGCGGCTGAAACGCTTCAGGGCGTGTCGGTGATCGGCCCGCTGACAGTGAGCATGAAGCAGCGGTAGAGCGCCACGCCAACGAACAACTGGGCGAAACCGATCAGGCTTTCCAGCAGCACGCGCGGCGCCAGGTCTTCGGACAGCAGGCCGGACAGAAAGGCCTCCAGCCCCCACAGCGGCAGCATGACCGCCATCATCACCGTGAAGATGCGCCAGAACTGGCCCCGGGTCAGCGCCATGCTGTCACCGAGGGCCGCCAGCGGAGTGAAGCCCTGCAGCACCACCAGGAAGTCGGCGAAGGCCAGGCGCGCCATCAGCCACAGGCCGGGCAGGATGAACAGCGAGGCGCCCAGCATGATCAGCAGGGTGCTCAGCGCAGTGAGCAGCGCCAGCGAGGGCCACAGGCGCAGCGCCATGGCCAGCAGCGCAGCGCTGCCGGGCCGCAGGCCCCGGGTGCGGGTGTCCAGGTAGAGGATCAGCGCGGCGCCATAGAGGGGGTAGAACAGCAGCCCGGCGAGCAGGTCGGCTGAGCCCTGCCAGTCGCCCAGATACGGCGCCAGCAGGTTGCCGGCCAGGCGTTCCAGCAGGATCAGCGGCAGGCACAGCAGGGCGAGATGCGCGGCATGGCGGTGGAAGAAATACCAGGCGTCGCGCAGAAGGGTCATTGCATTCATCGACGGGAACCCAAACAACGGGGGCGCCACTGTAGCCCAGGCCGGGGCAGGCACAAAGCCTTCGCGGGCGTAGGGCGGACAACGTATTTCTTGTCCGCCAACCCAGGCACCGGCTCGACACCCCGGCGGCGGACAGGTGAAGCGTTGTCCGCCCTACGAAAGGCCCCACGGCGCATAATGGCGCCAGCAACCGGAGAACCCCTTGAAAAGACTTGCCGTATTCGTCGATGTGCAGAACCTGTATTACACCGTGCGCCAGGCCCATGGCCGGCATTTCGACTACGGCGTGTTCCTGCGCCAGCTGCAGGCGCGCGGTGAGGTAACCGAGGCCTACGCCTATGCCATCGACCGTGGCGACGCCAAGCAACAGCAGTTCCAGCAGATCCTGCGCAACCTGGGCTTCACCGTGAAACTCAAGCCGTTCATCCAGCGCAGCGACGGCTCGGCTAAGGGCGACTGGGACGTGGGCATCACCATCGACGTGCTGGACGCCGCCAGCCGTGTCGACGAAGTGGTGCTGGCCTCCGGCGATGGCGATTTCGACCTGCTGCTCGACCGCCTGCGCGCACTCGGCGTGGACAGCTGCGTGTACGGCGTGCCGGCGCTCACCGCGCAGTCGCTGATCCGCGCCGCCGGCCGTTTCGTGCCAGTGGAAGGCGAGCTGTTGCTGTAGAATCCGCGCGCCTTTTCCACCGCGCCGCGAGCCCTTCATGACCTTCGCATCCCTCGGCCTGATCGATCCGCTGCTGCGGACCCTGGACGCCCTTGACTACCGCACGCCGACGCCGGTGCAGAAGGAAGCGATTCCCGCCGTGCTCAAGGGCCGCGACCTGCTCGCCGCCGCGCAGACCGGCACCGGCAAGACCGCCGGTTTTGCCCTGCCGCTGCTGCAGAAGCTGACCCTGCAAGGCCCGAAGGTGGCCAGCAACTCGGTGCGCGCGCTGGTGCTGACGCCGACCCGCGAGCTGGCCGAACAGGTGCAGCAGAGCGTCCAGCGCTACGGCGAGAACCTGCCGCTGCGCAGCTACGCGGTGTACGGCGGGGTGAGCATCAACCCGCAGATGATGGCGCTGCGCAAGGGCATTGACCTGCTGGTCGCCACCCCGGGTCGGCTGCTCGACCTGTACCGGCAGAACGCCGTGCGCTTCGAACAACTACAGGTGCTGGTGCTCGACGAGGCCGACCGCATGCTCGATCTGGGCTTCGCCCGCGAGCTGGACGAACTGTTCGCCGCGCTGCCGAAGAAACGCCAGACCCTGCTGTTCTCCGCGACTTTCTCCGACGCCATTCGCCAGCTGGCCGGCGAGCTGCTGCGCGACCCGCTGAACATCGAGGTGGCGCCGCGCAACACCGCCGCCAAGAGCGTCAAGCAGTGGCTGATCCCGGTGGACAAGAAGCGCAAGAGCGAGCTGTTCCTGCACCTGCTGGCCGAGCAGCGCTGGGGCCAGGTGCTGGTGTTCGCCAAGACCCGCAAGGGCGTCGATCAACTGGTGGAGGAAGTGCAGGCGGCGGGCTTTGCCGCCGACTCGATCCATGGCGACAAGCCGCAGCCGTCGCGCCTGCGCGCCCTGGAGCGCTTCAAGGCCGGCGAGGTACAGATTCTGGTCGCCACCGACGTGGCGGCGCGCGGCCTGGACATCCACGACCTGCCGCAGGTGGTCAATCTGGACCTGCCGATCGTCGCCGAGGATTACGTGCACCGCATCGGCCGCACCGGCCGGGCCGGCGCCACGGGCGAGGCGATCTCGCTGGTGTGCGCCGACGAGGTCGATCAGCTGGCCGCCATCGAGAACCTGATCGGCCAGGTGCTGCCGCGCCGCGACGAGCCGGACTTCATCCCCGACCACCGCGTGCCGCAGACCGCCCTTGGCGGGCTGGTGCTGAAAAAACCCAAGAAGCCCAAGCAACCCAAGGCCGCGCCGGCCGGCAAGGGCAAGATCCACCTGGGCAACTGGTTCGACGCCAGCGAGAAGCCCGACGCCAAGCCGATCCGCAAGGCACCGAGCTTCGGCGGCAAGCCGACGCGCAAGAAGCCCTGAACCAGGCGCGCCGTGCCGGCGCGATGGTGGACAAGGAAAGCGTTGTCCACCTTACGCAGGACCCTGAGCCGTCCGAGGATGTAGGGCGGTCAGCGCCTTATCTGGCCGCCGCCGGGGCGCACTGGCCCAGCCACTCAATCACCCCGCGTGCCGCCGCGCGGCCGGTGGCGAAGCAGGCGGTAAGCAGGTAGCCGCCGGTCGGCGCTTCCCAATCGAGCATCTCCCCGGCGCAGAACACGCCGGGCAGTTTCCTGAACATCAGCCGCTCATCCAGCTCGGCGAACGGCACGCCGCCGGCGCTGCTGATCGCCTCGTCCAGCGGGCGGGTGCGCAGCAGGCGGATCGGCAGGGCCTTGATCGCTTGCGCCAGTTGCTGCGGCGCCTGGAAGGTGGCGGCCTCGGTCAGCTCGCGCAAGAGCGCGGCCTTCACGCCGTCGAGCTTCAACTGGCGATGCAGGTGCTTGGCCATCGACTGCGCGCCGCGCGGCTTGGCCAGCGCGATGGCGATCTGTTCCAGCGTGCGGTCGGGCAGCAGGTCCAGATGGACTGTCGCGGAGCCCTCCCGCTCGATCACGCCGCGAATTTCGGCGGACAGCGCATACACCAGGCTGCCCTCGATGCCGGTGGCGGTGAGGATGAACTCGCCGCGCCGGGCCGGCTGGCCGGGTAGCGCCAGGGTGACGTTCTTCAGCGGCGCGCCGGCATGCTTGTCGCGCAGCAGCGTGCTCCAGCCGTCCACCTCGAAGCCGCAATTGCTGGCGCGCAGCGGCGCGATGGCGACGCCGCGCTGTTGCAGCAGCGGCACCCAGGCGCCGTCCGAGCCCAGCCGCGCCCAGCTGCCACCGCCCAGCGCCAGGATCACCGCCGCGGCGTCGACGGCCTGTTCGCCGTGTTCGCCGTGTTCGCTGGCGATGCGCAATTGACCCGTGTCGTTCCAGCCCAGCCAGCGGCTGCGGGTGTGGATGCGTACTCCACTGTCCTTCAGGCGTTTGAGCCAGGCGCGCAGCAGCGGCGCGGCCTTCATGTCGGTGGGAAACACCCGACCGGAGCTGCCGACGAAGGTATCGATGCCCAGGCCGTGAATCCAGGCGCGCAGCGCCTCGGCGTCGAAGGCTTCGATGTGCGGCTGCAGCGCCGGACGCGCTTCGCGGTAACGCGACAGGAAGGCCTCGCGGGCTTCCGAGTGGGTAATGTTCATACCGCCGACCCCGGCGAGCAGGAACTTGCGGCCCACCGAGGGCATCGCGTCGTACAGATCCACGGACAGCCCGGCCTGGGCCAGGACTTCGGCGGCCATCAGACCGGCGGGGCCGCCGCCAATGACGACGATGGGGGAAGAGGGCTGGGGCATGGAACGGCGACTGGGTTGGGGAAAGGCGGCGATTCTACCGCTGTCGGCGGGTCAGCGCCGCGGTGGCCAACGCGCAGCGTTGACCACCCTACACCCAGGCGGCTGGCACGGCGTGCAGCGCAGGGGCGGCGCGGTGTCTGGTTCAGGCGCGCAGCGCCCTGGCGTAGCTGAACAGAAACAGGGTGCGCACCAGTTCCTTGAGTTCGCCGGGCCGGTCGGTGGTGAGCACGGCGGGGTCCAGTTCGCCCTGTTCGCGCAGTTCCTGCAGCTCTTGCCCTTCGAGGCGCACGCAAACCGAGCCGGTGGCTCGATCCAGCACACGCAGGTAGGGTTGGGTGGTCCAGCCAGGCGTCGATCAGGTAGGTCATGGCTCATCTCTCCTGTGAAAAGGCTAGATGAGAATAATTCGTATTAATAAAAACGCAAGAGGCCTGATCGAACAGGCCGCTTGCGGCTGGTGCTCACTGGCAGGGGTACATCCAGAAATTCGGGTGCTCCTGGCAGGCGTGGCGGCTGTTCTGGTTCGGTTGCGCGGGCGTCAGCAGTCGGGCGATCAGGTGCATACGTTCCTCCTTGAGGGAAGCGGTGTTCGTTGGTGGCTACTGTGCCCGCGCATGAGCTGCGGAGGAACTTGGCAATCTCTATGGCGGCGATTGACGGGCCTCAATCGGCAAAGTGGCCGCGTCGCCGCTCGGCACGAAACACCAGGGATTCGGGCACATAGCCGGGGCGCAGGGCCGGTAGTGGCAGGCAGTCGTGCCACTGCGCGCCGGGGGCCAGCGGCGCGGCACCGTGGTAGCGCGCCACGGTTTCCGAGCGGGCCAGGTTGAGATCGTCTTCGGACGGGTAGGCGGCGATGCGCCAGGTCAGCTCGCGCAGCGGCAGCGTGCTGGTGTTGCGCAGGGAGACGCGCAGCGGGCGATGGGCCGGGCACTGACCGGGTGCGTAGTCGAGGCTCAGTTCCAGACGGGCCAGGCGGTCTTCGTCGCGGGCCTCCTGCCAGAGCACCCAGCTGGCCAGCAGGCCGATGCCGAGCAGCGCGACCAGCGACACCGGCAACGCCTTGTGCGGGTAGCGAATCAGCAGGATCAACCAGGTCATGACCAACAGGACGCCAAACAGCATGGGCACGCTTCCAAGCCAGGGGGAGACCGCCATTCTAGTGGCCTGGGCGGCCACGTCGACTGTCAGTGCACCACGTCGGGCGTGCCCGCTTCGCGCAGGCGCTCGGTCAGGCGCAGGCGCTCGCCGGGGTCCTCGCAGAGCAGCAGGGCGTGCTGCAGGTCGTAGCGCTCGCCGGGCGGGCATTCCAGGCGCTGGTAGAGATCGGCACGGGCCAGGTGGTCGGCCACCGTGGGCACGCCCAGTTGCAGCACCCGGTCGGCATCCTTCAGCGCGGCGAGCAGTTGGCCGGCTTTCTGGTGCTGATGGCGCAGGCTGCGCGAGATGCGTTGCAGCAGCTCGGCGGGCGAGCAGGGCTGCAGATGGCTGGAGTTGAGCTGCAGCTTGCCCTGGTAGCGACGTTCGAGCAGCTCGCGGCAATCGTTCAGGTACAGCCGCCGGCCGCCAGCCGGGTCGAGCAAATGGTCGGCACCCGGCACTCGCAGCAGGAAGCGACCGGGAAAGTTGATGCCGCGCAGCGGAATGTCCAGCCGGCGGGCCAGCTCCAGGGCCAGCAGGCCCAGCATCAATGGCTGGCCCCGCCGGCGCTGCAGCACCCGGTGGGCCAGGACGCTGTCCGGGCCGCTGGTGTCTTCATGGAAGTCCAGCGCGTTCAGCAGGCGTAACAGCGGCTGCGCCTGCTCGCGGGCCGGCAGGGTAGGCAGACTGGTCGACAGGCGATGGCGCAGGCGCTCGACGGTGGCCAGCAGGCTTTCGGGCCGGAAGGTGGGATCGTGCTCGGCAGCGATCCACAGGGCCGCCTCGAACAGGGCATCCGTACCCCGACGCAGACAGGACAGGCAGGCTTCGCGGGCATCCATTCATCGCGCCTCCAAGTGACCCCATTCTTGTAGACGGGCCTTGCCGGCCCGTCCAGTCGACCCGCAGCCGCCACCTATACTGCTTGCACCAGATCACTCAGGCCCGGCGGAGGGATGCCATGTTTGCCCAGATGGAGGCCGTCCGGCTGGAGGCCTTGCACCTTGCGCATGACCCCGCCACCGGCATGCGGGCGGTCATCGCCATCCACAATACCCGGCTGGGGCCGGCGCTCGGCGGCTGCCGCTTCCTTGCCTACGCGGACGAGGAGAGCGCGATCCGCGACGCCATGCGCCTGGCCGAGGGCATGAGCTACAAGGCCGCGCTGGCGGGCCTGGCACAGGGCGGCGGCAAGGCGGTGATCATGCGCCCACCGCACCTGAATGATCGCGCCGCGCTGTTCGAGGCCTTCGGGCGAATGGTGGATTCACTGGGCGGTCGCTACATCACTGCGGTGGACAGCGGCACCTCTGCCGCCGACATGGACTGTGTCGCCCGGCAGACCACCCATGTGACCAGCACCAGCCAGGGCGGCGACCCGTCGGTGCACACCGCCCTCGGTGTGTTTGCCGGCATCCGTGCCACCGCACTGGCACGGCTGGGCAGCGACGATCTGGAAGACCTGCGCATCGCCGTACAGGGGCTCGGCCACGTGGGGTTTGCCCTGGCCGAACAACTCGCCGCGGCCGGCGCCGAATTGCTGGTCAGCGACCACAACCCGGGTCTGGTGCAGTTGGCGGTCGAACAGTTCGGCGCCCATCCGGTACCCAGCGAGGCACTGCTGGCCACACCCTGCGACATCCTCTCGCCCTGCGGGCTGGGCGGCATTTTCAACAGCCTGACGGTGGCCCAGCTGCGCTGCGCGGCGGTGGCGGGCGCGGCCAACAATCAACTGAGCCACCCGGGTATCGCCGATGAACTGGAAGCGCGCGGCATCCTCTACGCGCCGGATTACGTGATCAACTCCGGCGGACTGATCTATGTTTCCCTGCAGCACGAAGGCGCGCCGCCGGAGCGCATCACCGCGCAGATGCAGGAGATTCCCCGGCGTCTCACCGATATCTACGCCCATGCCCAGGCAGAAAAGCGCTCGCCGGCACGGGTAGCCGACCAGCAGGCGGAAAGGCTACTGTTTGGCTGACGGCAGCTGGTAATCGCCAACGCACAGGTTTCGCTCACGGACCCGGGCCACAAGCCCATCGGGTTCGACCACCGCGCCCATAAGGCGCCGAGGAGACTGGCATGCACGACCCTGCAATCCCCTTCACGCGTTTTCTCGACCCCGACGGCCGGCCCTGCGCCGCGCTGCCACCCTGCGCCGACGATGCCGAATTGCTGGAACGCCTGTATCGGCAGATGGTGCTGACTCGCCTGTTCGACCAGAAGGCCGTGGCGCTGCAGCGCACCGGGCGGATCGGCACCTTCGCCCAGGGTCTCGGCCAGGAAGCCATCGGCGTGGCACTGGGCGCCGCGCTGCGCCCGGATGACGTGCTGGTGCCCTATTACCGTGACACCGGGGTGCAGCTGATGCGCGGCGCGCGCATGGAGGAGGTGCTGCTCTACTGGGGTGGCGACGAGCGCGGCAGCGCCTTCGCCGACCCGCTGGCCCGCGAGGATTTCCCCATCTGCGTGCCCATCGCCACCCAGGCGCTGCATGCCTGTGGCGTGGCGGCGGCGATGCGCATCCGCGACCAGCACCGCGCCGTGGCCACCACCTGTGGCGACGGCGCCACCAGCAAGGGCGACTTCCTCGAAGCCCTCAACGTGGCGGGTGCCTGGCAGCTGCCGGTGGTCTTCATCATCAACAACAACCAGTGGGCCATCTCGGTGCCGCGCAGCCTGCAATGCGGCGCACCGACCCTGGCGCAGAAGGCTGTCGGCGCGGGCATCCCCGGCGAGCAAGTGGACGGCAACGACGTGCTGGCGGTCTACACGCGCATCCAGGCGGCATTGGAGCGCGCCCGCCAGGGCAAGGGGCCGACGCTGATCGAATGCCTGAGCTACCGCCTCAGCGACCACACCACCGCCGACGACGCCAGCCGCTACCGGCCGAACGAGGAAGTCTCCGCCGCCTGGGCGCGCGAGCCGATCAAGCGTCTGCAGGCATTCCTGGCCAGCCGCGGCAACTGGAACGAGCAGCGCGAGCAGGACCTGATCGAGCACTGCCAGGCGCAGCTGCAGCTGGCCGTGGAACGCTTCGAGCGCATCGGCGAACCCGACCCGGACCAGGTGTTCGAGCACCTTTACCAGCGCTGGCCGACCCCCCTGGCCGAGCAGCGCGAGCAGATGCGCGAGCGCGTCGCTCGGCGCGGAGGGCAGGCCCATGAGTGACAAGACCTACAGCCTGGTGGAAGCGGTGAACCTGGCGCTGGCCCGCGCCATGGCCGATGACGAGAACGTGGTGGTGCTCGGCGAGGACGTGGGCGTGAACGGCGGCGTGTTCCGCGCCACGTTGGGGCTGCGCGAGCGCTTCGGGCGCAAGCGGGTGATCGATACGCCGCTGGCGGAAACCATGCTCGGCGGGCTGGCCGTCGGCATGGCCGCCCAGGGTCTCAAGCCGGTGGTGGAAATCCAGTTCATGGGCTTCATCTACGCCGCCATGGAGCACCTGGTATCCCATGCCAGCCGCCTGCGCAACCGCACGCGCGGGCGGCTGTCCTGTCCGCTGGTGATGCGCACGCCGATGGGCGCCGGCATCCGCGCGCCGGAACACCACAGCGAAAGCACCGAGGCGCTGTTCGCGCACATCCCCGGCCTGCGCGTGGTGGTGCCTTCCTCGCCGGCGCGCGCCTACGGGCTGCTGCTGGCGGCTATCGACGATCCCGATCCGGTGCTCTTTCTGGAGCCCACCCGCCTGTACCGCATGAACCCGCAGCCGCTGCAGGACGATGGCCAACGCCTGCCGCTGGACAGCTGCTTCACCCTGCGCGAAGGCCAGGACCTGACGCTGGTGAGCTGGGGCGCCAGCGTGCATGAAACCCTGCAGGCGGCGGCACGCCTGGCCGGGCAGGGCGTCGAGGCCGAGGTGATCGACGTCGCCTGCCTCAAGCCGCTGGACCTCGACACCCTGGAAGCCTCGCTGCGCAAGACCGGGCGCTGCGTGATCGTGCACGAGGCGCCAAGGAGCGGCGGGCTGGGCGGGGAAATCGCCGCCAGCCTGTACGAGCGCGCCTGGCTCGACCTGCGCGCACCCATCCAGCGGGTCACCGCGCCGGACATCCCGCCACCGCTGTACCGGCTGGAACAGCTCTACCTGCCGGGCGTCGAGGACATCCTCGCCGCCTGCGAGACGGTACTGGACTACGCCTGACGGACATCTGGGAGAACAACGATGAAGCACTTCAAGTTGCCCGACCTGGGCGAGGGGTTGCAGGAGGCGGAGATCGTCGAATGGCACGTGCAGGCCGGCGAGACCGTGAAGGCCGACCAGTTGCTGGTCTCGGTGGAAACCGCCAAGGCCATCGTCGACATTCCCGCGCCCTACGATGGCGTGGTGGTCAAGACCTTCGGCGCGCCGGGAGACATCCTGCATGTCGGTGAACCGCTGCTGGCCTACGAAGGCGAGGACGACAGCGGCACGGTGGTTGGCCGCCTGGAAGGCGGCACGGCGGACGCGCAGGAGGATCGCTTTTTCATCGGTGCCGCTCCGTCCACCCGTGAGCACCTGGCGCCACGGGCGACGCCGGCGGTGCGCCAACTGGCCAACCGCCTGAAGGTGCGCCTGGAGGATCTCCAGGGCAGCGGCCCTGACGGGTTGATCACTCGAGCCGACGTGGAAACGGCGGCCCAGGGCTCTGCTGGCGCCTTCGAAGGCGAGAAGCTGCGCGGCGTGCGGCGCAGCATGGCGCTGAACATGGCTCGCGCGCACGCCGAGGTGGTGCCGGTGACGATTTTCGGCGACGCCGACCTGCAACGCTGGGCCGAACCACGCGACCCGCTGGTGCGCCTGGCCCTGGCCATCGCCGAGGCGGCGCGCGTCGAACCGGGGCTGAACAGCTGGTTCGACGGGCACCGAATGCTGCTCAAGCAGCATGAAACCCTCGACCTGGGCATCGCCGTGGACACGCCGGACGGGTTGTTCGTGCCGGTGCTGCGCGATGTCGGCAATCGCTCGGCGGAAGACCTCAGGGCCGGCATGGCGCGGCTGCGCGCCGACGTGCAGGCACGTTCGATTCCGCCGCAGGAGATGATGGGCGCGACCTTCACGCTGTCCAACTACGGCACGCTGTTCGGGCGCTACGCCAGTCCGGTGGTGGTGCCACCGCAGGTGGCGATCCTCGGTGCGGGTGGCATTCGCCGCGAACCGGTGGCCGGCGGCAACGAAGTGGAGGTGCACCCGATCCTGCCGCTGTCGCTGACCTTCGACCACCGGGTGATCACCGGCGGCGAGGCGGCGCGCTTTCTCAAGGCGCTGGTGGAGGCGCTGGAGAAGCCGGGCGCGCCGTAGGGTGGAACGCGCAGCGTTGGCCACCGCCGGGTGGGTGGCTCCAATAAAAGTGCAGAAGGAAAACATGGCCGCGACAGAGAGGGGGTGTCGCGGGGCGGTGCCATGGCCCTTCTGCAAAACCGTTCAGAGCTTCTCGTAGTTCAGCTCGGAGAGATCGACCGGGCCCTTGAAGGCCTTGGCGAACACCTCGCGGTTGCGGGCCATGAAGATGCCCACTTCCTCGCGCTGCTCCTCGCCGAGCGAGGGCACGGCCTTCTCCAGCGCCGCGGCCAGCGCCTCGGCCAGCTCGAGCATCTTGTCGTAACGATCGGCTTCGGCCTTATCCATGAACAGACGCTCCGGATCGCGCGAGCTGCGGTACACCACTTCGACGGCCATTCATCACTCCTGCCTTCTTCCAAGGGTTGGTTGGATACTGTTTGTTTATCCAGTATAGGGATTTGCCATCACGCTGCAAACCCCCAGGACGCTGGTTGCTGCGCATAAAGACATGGCATGCTGCCTGCATTCGACTTTCGTCTAGCCGCCCTGCCATCAAGGAGCCACGCCGTGAAACAGAACTGGGCCGATACCCTGCGCAACAACCTGCATGAACTGGCCGAGTCGCTCGGCAACCTGCTGGCCGAGGCCTTCCATTACCTGGCGCTGTTCGCCATCGGTGCGATCACCGCCTGGGCGGCGGTGGTGGCCTTCCTCGACATGGTGGCCAAGGGCTCGGCGAGCATCGACGACATCCTGCTGCTGTTCATCTACCTGGAGCTGGGTGCCATGGTTGGCATCTACTTCAAGACCAACCACATGCCGGTGCGCTTTCTGATCTATGTGGCGATCACCGCGCTGACCCGCCTGATGATTTCCGACATTTCCCACCACCACCGGCCGGACCTCGGCGTGATCTACGTATCCGGCGCCATCCTGCTGCTGGCCGTGGCGATCCTGGTGGTGCGCTATGCCTCGGCGCGCTTCCCGTCGGTGCCGTCCTACCCGCCGCGGCGCACCCTGCGCCAGCCGCCGCAGGCGCGCGACGGCCTCGGCGAGGAATAGCGGGTCCCTCGGTCGGATCGGGCTGACAACCGCGCCATGCCGCACTTTGCTTAAGGCAAACGCCTACAGGAGTGCGACATGCTCAGCCAGGACACCAAGGACCTCATCAAGGCCACCGCGCCGGTGCTGGCCGAGCAGGGCTCGACCATCATCCGGCGCTTCTACCAGCGCCTGTTCGAGGCGCATCCCGACCTGCGCAACCTGTTCAACATGACCCACCAGCAGCGCGGCCAGCAGCAGGAAGCCCTGGCGCGCGCGGTGTACGCCTACGCGGCGAACATCGAGCAGCCGGAAACCCTTGCCGCGGTGCTGGAGAACATCGCCCACAAGCACGCCAGCCTCGGCGTGCGGCCCGACCAGTACCCCATCGTCGGCGAGCACCTGCTAGGCGCCATCAAGGACGTGCTGCAGGAGGCCGCCAGCCAGGACATCCTCGATGCCTGGGCGCAGGCCTATGGCCAGTTGGCCGATCTGCTGACCGGCATGGAGCGTCGCCTGCGCGAGGAAAGCGCCAACCACACCGGCGGCTGGAACGACTGGCGCACCTTCGTGGTGCAGGAGAAGAACCCGGAGAGCGAGGTGATCACCTCGTTCGTGCTGGCGCCGGCCGACGGCGGGCCGCTGGCGAACTTCCAGCCCGGCCAGTACATCAGCCTGGCCGTGCAGGTGCCGACGCTGGGCTTGCAGCAGATTCGCCAGTACAGCCTGTCGGACATGCCCAACGGCCGCACCTACCGCGTCTCGGTGAAGCGCGAAGCCGAACCCGGCCAGCCGCCGGGACAGGTGTCCTGCCTGCTGCACGATCATGTGCAGGTGGGTGACGAGCTGAAGGTGTCACCGCCCTACGGCAACTTCCACATCGATGTCGAGGCGCACACGCCCATCGTGCTGATCAGCGGCGGGGTGGGGCTGACGCCGATGGTCAGCATGCTCAAGACCGCGCTGCAGAAGCCGGCGCGCCAGGTCGTGTTCGTGCACGGCGCGCGCAACAGCCGGGTGCATGCCATGCGCGACCGGTTGCGCCAGGCGGAGCGCGAGCACGCGAATTTCAAGGTGCTTGTCTTTTACAACGAGCCGCTGGCCGAGGACGTGGAGGGGAGGGACTACGACCACCCGGGCCTGGTGGACGTGAAAGCGATCCGCGACGAGATTCTGCTGCCGGATGCCGACTACTACATCTGCGGGCCGATCC
Source organism: Pseudomonas flexibilis (assembly GCF_000806415.1). NCBI lineage: Bacteria > Pseudomonadati > Pseudomonadota > Gammaproteobacteria > Pseudomonadales > Pseudomonadaceae > Pseudomonas > Pseudomonas flexibilis. Next base: position 54,715 of record NZ_JTAK01000004.1, on the reverse strand, counting down.
CCTTCATGCGCCTGCAGCACGACGCGCTGGAGAACCTCGGCATTCCCGAGGGGCGCATCCATTACGAGGTGTTCGGGCCGGATCTGTTTGCGGAGTAGGGCGGTTTCGGCCGCCAACCGTGGGAGCGGACTTGTCCGCGATGCTTTTGGCATAAAAGCTCGCGAATAAATTCGCTCCCACAGGTTCAGGCGTGCTTACACCTTCTTCACGAACTCCGACTTCAGCTTCATGGCGCCGATGCCGTCGATCTTGCAGTCGATGTCGTGGTCGCCGTCGCACAGGCGGATGTTCTTCACCTTGGTGCCGACCTTGACCACCGAGGACGAGCCCTTGACCTTCAGGTCCTTGATGACGGTGACGGTGTCGCCGTCCTGCAGGACGTTGCCCACCGAATCCTTGATGACGCGCTCGCCGTCGCCGCCTGGGGCAGCGTCGGCGCTGGCGCTCCACTCATGGGCGCACTCGGGGCAGACCAGCTGCGCGCCGTCTTCGTAGGTGTATTCGGAACCGCATTGCGGGCAGGGGGGCAGGCCGCTCATGGGCGTCTCCTCGGGGTCGGGTCGTGATAAAGCCGCGGATTGTATAGGGTTTCTCCCCGCCGTGCGGCAAGCGGTCCCGCGGTGATGCCAATCCAATGGCACTGACAATGTGATACACAGCGCGCTGACTGATCGGCCTGTCCGTCTCCCGAGGCGTTTCATTGATTTGTGTCGGGTCGTCGGTCGGGTTTGTTCCTATAGTCTCGCCGCCGTCAGGTTGCCATTCACCAGCCGAGGTCCTGCCCTCATGCGATCACCCTTGCTTGCCCTGCTTCTCTGCGTCGCTCCGCTCGTATCCGCCAACGAGGCGGCCCTGGCCCGCTTCCAGCAACTGATGAACGATCCGATCCTGCGCCAGCAGGCCTACGACTCGGGGTTCGAGCGGGTGCGGTTCTGTGGCTACTGCCACGGCGAGGACGGCAACAGCAAGCGTGACTACATTCCCAACCTGGCCGGCCAGAACCCCATCTACCTGTTCAAGGCGTTCGACACCTTCGCCAACGGCCAGCGCAACGATTTCGTGATGAGCAAGCTGGCCAAGCAGCTGACGGTCGACGAGCAGGTGGACATCGCCGTGTACTTCAGCCAGCAGCAGGTCAAGCCCTCGGCCAGCAGCGTGGATGCCCAGTTGCGCATGCAGGGCGAGCGCGTGTTCCAGGGCACCTGCATCGCCTGCCACGGCATGCGGGCCGAGGGCAAGGAAGACGCCCCGCGGCTGGCCGGCCAACCTGGTGAGTACGTGCGCCGCGCGCTGACCAGCTTCCACGACGGCGACCCGCGGCGCGCCAGCTCGGTGATGATGCCGATCGCCAAGCAGCTGACCCCGGCGGATATCGAGGCCCTGGCCGCCTATCTGGAAAAGCTGGTGCTGTAACCCCCGGTCAGCGCACCCCTGCCGGCTCCGGCCAGCGCAATTGCCCCTGCGTAGTGAATCGCGTGGTGCCCACCAGCCCGCTGGCCAGCTTGCCGCGAATCACATAGGGCAATCCCTGTCCCGGCTGGTAGCCCGCCAGGCCCCAGGTCTGGCGCAGGGCCGAGAAGGCCGAGATGGTTACCGGCACCTCGATGATCGCTTCGCCGAAGCGCGGCACCTGGCCGCGCTGGGCGCTCACCCCGCTGGCCAGCGGCTGGCCATTGACCTCCAGTTCCAGCGCCACGCCCTGGTAATCCACCGCCCGCTCGTTGGGGTTCTGCACCCGCAGTTTCAGGTTGAAGCGTGCCTCCAGGCCCTGGCTGGGCAACGGCTCCAGGCCGGCCAGGTCAATGTGCAGGGGATCGCGCGGCGCCAGCGAGGCACAGGCGGTGAGCAGGCCCAGCAGCGCAAGGCTGGCGAGCAGTCGGGTGACAACGGCCATGGAACGGCTCCGCTTGAAGGAAAGTGCCGATTGGACCATGGGCGCGGGCGGAAGTCTCCCGCCGGCATCCACTTCGTTCGCCAGCCCTGTGCGGCCCCAGCGGCGGCCAGGAAAACGCTGACCGCCCTACGGTCGCAACGGAGATAACGCGGCGCTGGGCATAACCGGGGTGGTCAACGCATCGCGTTGGCCACCGAGGTGTACGCCCTAGTCATACTCCGCCGGGGCATGCTCGCCCAGCAGCCGGCGCTGGCGCGGTGTGGCGGCGGCCAGCACCTGCGGGTTGAAACGGAACTGCAGGTACGGCGAGAACTTCTGCGCCACCATGCGCCGGCCGTAATGCACCTGCAGCAGGTAGCGACTGCGATCCGCCGTGCGGTTGCGGCTGCCGGAGTGCCACAGCTCGCTGCGCAGCATCAGCACATCGCCGGCCTGGCACAGCACGGGCTCGGCGGTGCGGCCATGCCAGCTTTCTTCACCGGGATGCGGCTTGCGTCCGGCCTTGTGGCTGCCGGGAATCACCAGGGTCGGGCACAGGTCGCGGTCGATGTCGTCCAGGTAGATCATCGCCGTGCAGATCTGCATCGGCAGCGTGAAGGCCGGGTCGGCCAGCAGCGCTTCCGGCAGTTCCATGACCAGATGATCCACATGCAGCTCGGCGCCGACGAAGCCTGGATGGCTGCGCCAGGCGGTCTGCCCGATGATGTGGCAGTCCTCGCCCAGCGCCGCCTCGGCCAGCTCGATGACGCCGGGCAGGTCCAGGTACGCCAGCCAGAAGGGGGCGCGGTTGAACACGCACTTGTAGTGGTCGTCGACCAGGCCCTGGTAGTCCCAGTGGATGGGTTGCAGGCCGTCGATGGCGGCGCGCGCGGCGGCGACCTGCCCGGCATCCAGCACGCCGGGCAGCAGGGCGAAGCCCTGGTGGTGCAGGGCGTTCAGTTGGTGGGTGATGTCCCTGTTCATAGGCAACGGTTCACCGGAACCCTGAGGGAGATTCTATGTTGCCCTGCAAGCCGAACCCAGAAGCTCGCGGCTTCAGCCGCCATGGCCGCGAGCATCGCGGCCTGCCTGGCAACCGCAAGATGGCGGCCGGCAAAGCGCCGGCCGCCCCGAATCCGCCCTAGAAGAACCCCAGCGGATTGATGTCGTAGCTCACCAGCAGGTTCTTGGTCTGCTGGTAGTGGTCGAGGATCATCTTGTGGGTCTCGCGGCCGACGCCGGATTTCTTGTAGCCGCCGAACGCCGCGTGCGCCGGGTAGAGGTGGTAGCAGTTGGTCCACACCCGGCCGGCCTTGATGCCGCGCCCCATACGCCAGGCGCGGTTGATGTCGCGGGTCCACACCCCGGCGCCGAGGCCGTACTCGGTGTCGTTGGCAATCGCCAGCGCCTCCGCCTCGTCCTTGAAGGTGGTCACGCCGATCACCGGGCCGAAGATCTCCTCCTGGAACACCCGCATGCGGTTGTCGCCCTTGAGCAGCGTCGGCTGGATGTAATAGCCGCCGGCCAGGTCGCCCTGCAGCCGTTCGGCGTCGCCACCGGTGAGCACCTGGGCGCCTTCCTCGCGGGCGATCTGCAGGTACGACATGATCTTGTCGTACTGCTGCTGGCTGGCCTGCGCGCCGACCATGGTCTCGGTGTCCAGCGGGTCGCCGCGCTTGATCTGCGCGACCTTCTTCATCACCGCCTCCATGAATGGCGCGTAGATGGATTCCTGCACCAGCGCCCGCGACGGACAGGTGCACACCTCGCCCTGGTTGAAGAAGCCCAGCACCAGGCCTTCGGCGGCCTTCTCGATGAAGGCCGGTTCGGCCTGCATGATGTCTTCGAAGTAGATGTTCGGGCTCTTGCCGCCCAGCTCCACGGTGCTCGGAATGATGTTCTCGGCGGCGCGCTTCATGATGTGCGATCCCACCGGCGTGGAGCCGGTGAAGGCGATCTTGGCGATGCGCTTGCTACTCGCCAGCGCCTCGCCGGCCTCGCGCCCGAAGCCCTGCACCACGTTGAGCACGCCGGGCGGCAGCAGGTCGCCGATCAGCTCCATCAGCACGGTGATGCCCAACGGCGTCTGCTCGGCCGGCTTGAGCACCACGCAGTTGCCGGCGGCCAGCGCCGGGGCGAGCTTCCAGGCGGCCATCAGGATCGGGAAGTTCCACGGGATGATCTGTCCGACCACGCCCAGCGGTTCGCGGATGTGGTAGGCCACGGTGCTGGCGTCGATTTCCGCCGCGGTGCCTTCCTGGGCGCGGATGCAGCCGGCGAAGTAGCGGAAGTGGTCGGCGGCCAGCGGAATGTCGGCGTTGAGGGTCTCGCGCATCGCCTTGCCGTTGTCCCAGGTTTCGGTGACGGCCAGCACCTCGAGGTTCTGCTCGATGCGGTCGGCGATCTTCAGCAGCACCCGCGCGCGCTCCTGGGGACTGGTGCGGCCCCAGGCGTCGGCGGCGGCATGGGCGGCGTCCAGCGCCTTGTCGATGTCGGCGGCGTCGGAGCGGGGAAATTCGGCGATCGGCCCGCCGGTGACCGGCGAGGTGTTGGTGAAGTAGTTGCCGTTCACCGGGGGCACGAACTCGCCGCCGATGTAGTTGCCGTAACGGGACTTGAAGGTGACGATGGCGCCTTCGCTGCCGGGGTGTGCGTAACGCATGGCGGGCCTCCTGGCTCGTTGCTGTGAGCGATCCAGCAAGCCTAGTCCAGCGCCCTGGCGGTGCCCTGAGACCTTGGTCGGGGCGGCGTGCTACCCTCGCCGGCATTTCTTCGCGCCTGCTTCGTTGAGGACTTCCATGCACATCCACATTCTCGGCATCTGCGGTACCTTCATGGGTTCGCTGGCGGTGCTGGCTAAGGAACTCGGCCACCATGTCACCGGCTCGGACGCCAACGTCTACCCGCCGATGAGCACCCAACTCGAAGCCCAGGGCATCCAGCTGATGCAGGGGTACCTGCCCGAGCATCTGCAGCCGGCGCCGGATCTGGTGGTGATCGGCAACGCGCTGTCGCGCGGCAACCCGGCGGTGGAGTACGTGCTGAACCAGGGCCTGCCCTACACCAGCGGCCCGCAGTGGCTGGCCGACCACGTGCTGCAGGGTCGCTGGGTGATGGCGGTGGCCGGCACCCATGGCAAGACCACCACCAGCAGCATGCTGGCCTGGATCCTCGAACACGCCGGCATGGCGCCGGGCTTTTTGATCGGCGGCGTGCCGCAGAACTTCGCCGTGTCGGCGCGCCTGGGCGGCACGCCGTTCTTCGTGGTCGAGGCCGACGAATACGACAGCGCCTTCTTCGACAAGCGCTCCAAGTTCGTCCACTACCGGCCGCGCACGGCGATCCTCAACAATCTGGAATTCGACCACGCGGACATCTTCCCGGACCTGGCGGCCATCGAGCGACAGTTCCACCATCTGGTGCGCACCATTCCCGGCGAGGGACTGATCATCCATCCCACCACCGAGCAGGCCATCGAGCGCGTGCTGGGCATGGGCTGCTGGACCCCGGTGCAGACCACCGGCGCGGGCGGCGACTGGCGGGCGCGCCTGCTGGCCGAGGACGGCTCGCACTTCGAGGTGCTGTTCCAGGGCGAGTCGCAGGGCGAGGTGAACTGGACGCTGACCGGTCGCCACAACGTCGACAACGCCCTGGCCGCCCTGGCGGCGGCGCGGCATGTGGGCGTGGTGGGTGCAGTGGGCACCGAGGCGCTGAGCCGGTTCCAGAGCGTCAAGCGGCGCATGGAGAAGATCGCCGAGGTAAACGGCGTAACGATCTACGACGACTTTGCCCACCACCCGACCGCCATCGCCACCACCCTCGACGGCCTGCGCAAGCAGGTCGGCGACGCGCCGATCGTGGCGGTGATCGAACCGCGCTCCAATTCCATGAAGCTGGGCGCGCACCGCGACGGCCTGCCGGAGTCCGTGGCCCAGGCCGACCAGGTGATCTGGTACGCGCCGCCCAATCTCGGCTGGGATCTGGGCGCCACGGCGACCGCCTGCCCGGTGCCGGCGGTGGTCTGCGATTCGCTGGAGGCGATCATCGCCCGGGTCAAATCACAGGTGGCGCCTGGCACCCAGGTGGTGATCATGAGCAACGGCGGCTTCGGCGGCCTGCACGGCAAACTGGCCAAGGCGCTGGCGGAGTGAAGCGGCGCACGGACGTTCCCTCTCCCCTCGCGGGAGAGGGTTAGGGAGAGGGGGCGATGCACCGAGAATCCACCCTCTCCCCCGGCCCCTCTCCCGTCAAGGGAGAGGGGAGAAGCCGCCGTAACCAACCCACGAGGAAGGCAACATGACCGGCCCCCAACGCATCACCCTGGCGATGACCGGCGCTTCCGGCGCCCAGTACGGCCTGCGCCTGCTCGACTGCCTGGTGCAGGAAGAGCGCGAGGTGCATTTCCTGATCTCCAAGGCCGCGCAACTGGTGCTGGCCACCGAGACCGACGTGGTGCTGCCGGCCAAGCCGCAGGCCATGCAGGCGTTTCTCACCGAATACACCGGCGCCGCGCCGGGGCAGATCCGCGTGTACGGCAAGGAAGACTGGATGGCCCCGGTGGCCTCCGGCTCCGGCGCGCCGGCGGCCATGGTGGTGGTGCCGTGCAGCACCGGCACCCTGTCGGCGATCGCCACGGGCGCGTGCAACAACCTTATCGAGCGCGCCGCCGACGTGGCCCTCAAGGAACGCCGCCAGCTGATCCTGGTACCGCGCGAGGCGCCGTACTCCAGCATCCACCTGGAGAACATGCTCAAGCTGTCGAACATGGGCGTGACCATCCTGCCGGCCTCGCCGGGCTTCTATAACCAGCCGCAGACCGTCGAGGACCTGGTGGACTTCGTGGTGGCGCGCATCCTCAACTGCCTGGGCGTGCCCCAGGACCTGCTGCCGCGCTGGGGCGAGCACCATCTGGTCAGCGAGGATTGACCTGAGTCGGCACCGCCCGCCGAGGCAGCGCCGATAATCCGGGCACGAGTCATACAGGGAGTCGAGCGGTGAAAGAGCAAGCGCAGTTCCACATGGGCTACTGGCTGCTGGCCATTTTGGCCTTCATGGGCATCCAGTACCTGCTGGCGATGCAGCAGCAGGTGGCGACCATTCCCTACAGCGAGTTCGAAGAACACCTGAAGGCCGGGCGCATCGAAGCCATCGCCGTCACCGACAGCCGCATCGAGGGCACCCTCAAATCGCCGCTGGCCGGCGGCCAGCGCCAGTTCGTCACCAATCGCGTCGAGCCGCAATTGGCCGAGCACCTGGCGCAGTACCCGGTGCGCTTCGCCGGCAAGGTGGAAAGCACTTTCCTGCGCGACCTGGCCGGCTGGGTGATTCCGGCCGTGCTGTTCTTCGGCATCTGGCTGTTTCTGCTCAGGCGCATCGGCAGCGGCATGGGCGGCGGCATGATGCAGATCGGCAAGAGCAAGGCCAAGGTCTACGTGGAGACCGACATCAAGGTCAGCTTCGCCGACGTCGCCGGGGTGGACGAGGCCAAGGACGAGCTGCAGGAAATCATCGACTTCCTGCGCGATCCCGAGACCTATGGCCGGCTCGGCGGCCGGCTGCCCAAGGGCGTGCTGCTGGTCGGCCCGCCCGGCACCGGCAAGACCCTGCTGGCCCGCGCGGTGGCCGGCGAGGCCGGGGTGCCGTTCTTCTCCATTTCCGGCTCGGAGTTCGTCGAGCTGTTCGTCGGCGTCGGCGCCGCACGGGTCCGCGACCTGTTCGAGCAGGCGCGCGCCAAGGCGCCGGCGATCATCTTCATCGACGAGCTGGACGCCCTCGGCCGCGCGCGTGGCGCCGGACCGCTGGGCGGCGGTCACGACGAGAAGGAGCAGACCCTCAACCAGCTGCTGGTCGAGCTGGACGGCTTCGACACCTCCAGCGGCCTGGTGCTGCTGGCCGCCACCAACCGCCCGGAAATCCTCGACCCGGCGCTGTTGCGCGCCGGGCGTTTCGACCGCCAGGTGCTGGTCGACCGCCCCGACAAGGTCGGCCGCGTGCAGATCCTCGGCGTGCACCTGAAGAAGTCGCGACTGGCGCCGGACGTCGATCCGCAGGTGATTGCCGAACTGACCCCCGGCTTCACCGGTGCCGACTTGGCCAACCTGGTCAACGAGGCCACCCTGCTGGCTACCCGGCGCAAGGCCGCCGCGGTGGAAATGCAGGACTTCAACGCGGCCATCGAACGCATCGTCGCGGGGCTGGAAAAGCGCAACCGCCTGCTCAACCCGAAAGAACGCGAGGTGGTGGCCTTCCACGAGATGGGCCACGCGCTGGTGGCCATGGCGCTGCCGGGCATGGACCCGGTGCACAAGGTATCGATCATCCCGCGCGGCATGGGCGCGCTGGGCTACACCATCCAGCGGCCCATCGAGGACCGCTTCCTGATGACCCGCGAGGAGCTGGAGCACAAGATGTCCGTGCTGCTCGGCGGGCGCGCCGCCGAATGGCTGGTGTTCGCGCAGCTGTCCACCGGCGCGGCGGACGACCTGGTCAAGGCCACCGACATCGCCCGCGCCATGGTCACCCGCTACGGCATGTCCGAACGCCTCGGCCACCTGGCGCTGGAAAGCGAGCCGAACCCCTATCTCGGCAACGAGCTGTACGGCCTGCGCCCGCGCCGCGAGTACGCGGAAAGCACCGCCACGGCCATCGACGAGGAAGTGCAGGCGCTGGTGCAGGCGGCCTTCGAGCGCAGCGTCGAGCTGCTCAAGGCGCGCCGCGAACAGCTGGAACGCAGCGCGCGGCGCCTGCTGGAGCAGGAAACCCTGAGCGGCGAGGAGCTGCAGGCGTTGGTGGGGTAGGGCGCCGGCGTTGCCGCCCTGCAGGGACTCGTAGGGCGGACAACGTCGTTCTTGTCCGCCGGGCGCGGCTGCGGTCGGGCACCTGTCGGCGGACAGGAAAGCGCTGTCCGCCCTACGGGCCTGGAGAACGCCGTTCTTGCCCGCCGGACGCGGCTTCGGCCGCGCCAGGAAATCAGGCGCTCACGCCCACCACTTCCCCCGTGGCGTCGGCCAGGCCGTACTTGCCCTTGCCGTCGCGCACCACGCGGCCGATGGCAATCTTGGGGTCGTGGGTGAACACCAGGCGGCCGTTGTTGAGCAGCATGCGCTCAAGGAGCATTTCCTTCTCCTCGATCAGGCCTTCCGGGAAGCGGTCGTAGCCCATGGTGATCGGCAGGTGCACCCAGGGCGCGCCGGGGATCAGGTCGCCGGGGTAGAGCACCGGGCCGTTGGGCATGGCGATCTCCGGCAGCATCTGCCCGGGGGTGTGGCCATCGCTCCAGTGCAGGCGCCAGCCTTCACCGAGCTGCGCGCAGTCGGGGGCTTCGTCGATCAGTTCCAGACGACCGCTGTCTTCCAGCAGCGTCAGCAGGGAGGGGATATACGAGGCGCGGTCGCGCGAGTGCGGGTGCTGGGCGCGCTTCCACTGGCGCTTGCCGACCAGGAAGCGCGCGTTGGGGAATAGCAGGCGCGGCGGCTGGCCCTCTTCCCAGGCGGCGAGCAGGCCGCCGGCGTGGTCGAAGTGCAGGTGGGTGAGCACCACCAGGTCGATGTCCTCATGGCTGAGGCCGACCGCCGCCAGGTTGTCGAGCAGTACGTGACGGTCTTCCTGCACGCCGAAGCGCTGCTTGAGCTCCGGGGCGAAGAAGGCGCCGATGCCGGACTCGACCAGAATGTTGCGTCCGGGCTCCTGCACCAGCAGCGCGCGGCAGCCCAGGTCGATGCGGTTCTGCTCGTCGGGTTGCATCCAGCGCTCCCAGAGCGCCTTGGGGGCGTTGCCGAACATGGCGCCGCCATCGAGTTTCTGACTGTTGCCCAGCAGAGTGGTCAGGGTTCGCATGTTGTTATTCTCCTGGCCTGCTGCCGCCCGCACGCGGGGCAGCGGAATAAAAAAGCGCGACACCGAAAGCGAGGGGATGCGTCGCGCAAGTGACTGAATGGTGGTGGTTTCTCGCCGATCCAACCATCAGCCTTTGGTCGCGAAGCCCTCCCCGAACAGCGCGGCGCTGCCGGCGCGGATGCTCGCTTCCAGGCCGAGGGTGCGCGGCAGCAGGTGGCGGAAGAAGAACGCGGCGGTGGCCAGCTTCCCGCTGTAGAAGGCCTCGTCGCTGGCGCGGCGCTCGGCGGCCAGCTGCGCCATGCGCGCCCACAACCAGGCGTAGGCGGTGTAGCCGAGCAGGTGCAGGTATTCCACGGCGGCGGCGCCGACCGCGTGCGGGTCCTGCCCGGCCTGTGCCAGCAGCCAGTCGCTGACTGCTTCCAGGCGCTGCACGGCGTCGCGCAGCTCGGCGGCGTAGGGCGCCCCGGGCTGCTCGGCGAAGGCGCGGATCTGCGCGGTGAACTGGCGCAGCGCGGCGCCGCCATCGGCCACCACCTTACGGCCCAGCAGGTCCAGCGCCTGGATGCCGTTGGTGCCCTCGTAGATCTGCGCGATACGCACGTCGCGCACCAGTTGCTCCTGGCCCCATTCGCGGATGTAGCCGTGGCCGCCGAACACCTGCTGGCCGTGGACGCAGCTGTCCAGCCCGCTGTCGGTGAAGAACGCCTTGGCCACCGGGGTGAGCAGCGCCACCTGGGCGGCGGCGCGCGCGCGTTCCTCGGCGTCGTCGCTGAACTTGCTGAGGTCGAGTTGCTCGCCGACATGGCCGGCAAAGGCGCGGCCGCCCTCGGTCATCGCCTTCATGCTCAGCAGCATGCGGCGCACGTCCGGGTGGACGATGATCGGATCGGCCACGGCGCCGCTCGCCTGGGCGGCATCGCGACCCTGCAGGCGTTCGAGGGCGTAGCGCGCGGCGTTCTGGTAGGAGGCCTCGGCGCAGCCGATGCCCTGGATGCCGATGGACAGGCGCTCGTAATTCATCATGGTGAACATCGCCGCCAGGCCCTTGTGGGGCTCGCCGACCAGCCAGCCGGTGGCGCCGTCGAAGTTCATCACGCAGGTGGCCGAGGCCTTGATGCCCATCTTGTGTTCGATGGAACCGCAGTGCACCGGGTTGCGCGCGCCCAGCGAACCGTCGTCGTTGACCAGCACCTTGGGCACCAGGAACAGCGAGATGCCCTTCGGGCCGGCCGGGGCGTCCGGCAGGCGCGCCAGCACCAGGTGGATGATGTTCTCGGTGAGGTCCTGTTCGCCGCCGGTGATGAAGATCTTGCTGCCGCTGACCGCGTAGCTGCCATCGGCCTGCGGTTCGGCGCGGGTGCGGATCAGCCCCAGGTCGCTGCCGGCGTGGGCTTCGGTCAGGCACATGGAGCCGGCCCAGCGGCCCTCGTAGAGCGGCGGCAGGTAGCGGGCTTTCAGTGCTTCGCTGGCGTGGGCGTCGATGGCCAGGCAGGCGCCGGAGGTCAGCGTGGAATACAGCGCGAAGCTGGAGTTGGCGCCGTAGAGCATTTCCTCCACCTGCACGGCGAGGCTCTTGGGCATGCCCATGCCGCCCCAGGCGGGGTTGCCACCCAGGCCGACCCAGCCGCCTTCGATGTAGGTGGCGTAGGCCTCGCGGAAGCCGCCCGGCGTGGACACCTGGCCGTCGCGCCACTGCGCGCCTTCCTCGTCGCCGCTGCGGTTGAGCGGCGCGATCAGTTGGCCGCAGACCTTGGCAGCCTCCTCGAGAATGGCGTCGGCGGTGTCCGGATCCACGGTTTCCGCCAGGGCGGGCAGACGCGCCCACAGGGCGGGCGCCTCCAGCAGTTCGTGCAGGACAAAGCGCATGTCGCGCAGCGGGGCGGTGTAGTCGGTCATCACGGGATCCTCGATGGCGCGCCGCAGGCACGGAGCCTGCGGCGTCAGGGGATAAAACGGGGCCGGCGCGCTGAGGCGCCGGCCCAAGGGTCAGTCGGCCTTGGGGGCGGGGGCGCCCTGATCAGGGGAGCCGCTGACAGAATCCTTGCTGCTTGCGAACTTCAGCAGGTGGGTGCGCTCCACCAGGATGTACAGCACCGCGCCGGCGGCCAGGCCCCAGCCCGCGCCGTAGACGGCGAGTACCACGCCCATGGTGCCGGCGATGCCGCGCTCGGTGTTGTTGTTGAGCTGCTCGAAGCCGACCATCAGGCAGATGTAGCCGGTGAGGATCAGCGTCAGCGACAGGGCGATCGGCAGCACCGGCTGGAAGAAGCTCACCAGCGGCAGGATGAACAGCGCGATGAAACCGGTGATCCAGAAGGTGCCGGCGCCGCTGTAGATGGAATCCATCGCCTTGCGGCCGTACTTGTAGCGCTCGGCCATGGTTGCGGCCACCGCGGTCCACAGCGGGCCGGCCAGGCCCGGGTAGGGCGCGAAGAAGGCGTGCAGGGCGTTGCGGATGGCGGTCACCAGGTGGATGCGGTCGACGTTGTTGTCGATCTTCTCGTCGGTGCGCAGCTCATCGGCGCGCTGCATCAGCGACTGGCCGACGATGATGTCGCCGAAGGCGATCACGTAGGCGATGATCGCGGTCGGCACGGCCAGCAGGAACACCTGGGCGTCCGGGAAGCCGACGCTGAACGGCAGGTAATTCCACATTTCGCCGAAGGCCGGCGCGGTGATGCCCCACTTCACGTCCGGCATGTTGTATTCGCCGACGGCGATGCCGATGAAGATGGCCACCAGCATGCCCGGCACCATGCCGTAGTTGACGATCTTGCGGGCGAACGGCACGCGCTCGGTGAGGCCCTTGAAGGACACCGAGAACATCAGGTACAGGCAGATCAGGCTGCCCAGCACCAGCGAGATCGGCGTGTTGGCCAGGCGGCCGCCGGCGTCGATCTCGCCGATCAGCGCGGCGATGCCGGCGCCGATGATGATGCCGCCCTTCATGGAGTTGGGGATCAGCCGCACCAGCACACTGCCCAGCCGGGTGATGCCGAGGAACAGGAAGATCACGAACACCAGGAACTGCAGGGCGAACAGCGCCTGGATGGCCTGTGGGCCCGGCTCGAAGTTGCCGAGGAACAGCAGCACCACCGGAATGCCGGGGGTGATCCAGCCCGGCACCAGCGGCACGCCGAGCAGCGCCGGCAGCATGAAGCCGATGCCGCACACCACCACGTAGGCCAGCGCCACGTCGTAGGGCAGGCCGAGGAATTTCTGCAGCAGCGGAATCATGCCCAGGCTGACCACGAACATGATCAGCGCCTGGAGCATCTCCGCGGTTTCCCAGCGGTAGTGAACGAACGGCAGGCGGATTTTGAACGGGCCGAAGGCCCAGAACGGCTGCTCGGCGCCGTCCTTGCGATGAATCAGTTGCATGCGAAGTCTCCGTCGGCCAGGCGCGAGGCGCGGCCGTCTTGTTGTTGTTGTGAAACGGGCTGAAACGGGGCGACCGGCGCGGCCGCCCGGAGTGACGCGTTACAGGGCCTTGGCCATGTCACGCAGCACGTATTTCTGAATCTTCCCGGTGCTGGTCTTGGGCAACGCGGTGAAGACCACGGTCTTCGGCACCTTGAAGGCCGCCAGGTGTTCGCGGCAGAACTGGACGATGTCCTGTTGGCTGGCCGCGTGGCCGGCCTTGAGGGTGATGAAGGCGCAGGGCGTCTCGCCCCACTTCTCGTCGGGACGGGCTACCACGGCGGCTTCCAGCACGTCCGGGTGGCGGTACAGCACGCCCTCGACCTCGATGGTGGAGATGTTCTCGCCGCCGGAAATGATGATGTCCTTCAGGCGGTCCTTGATCTCCACATAGCCGTCCGGGTGGCACACGGCCAGGTCGCCGGTGTGGAACCAGCCGCCGTGGAAGGCTTCCTTCGTGGCGGTGGGGTTCTTCAGGTAGCCCTTCATCACCGTGTTGCCGCGCATGAAGATCTCGCCGATGGTCTCGCCGTCGCGCGGCACCGGTTCGAGGGTCTTCGGGTCGCCGACCATCACGCCTTCCAGGGTCGGGTAACGCACGCCCTGGCGGGCCTTGATGCGCGCGCGCTCGTCCAGGCTCAGCTCGTCCCACTCGCCATGCCAGGCGCACACGGTGACCGGGCCGTACACCTCGGTGAGGCCATACACGTGGGTGACCTTGATGCCCATTTCCTCCACGGCGCCGATCACCTTGGCCGGCGGCGCAGCGCCGGCGACCATGGCGTGCACCGGGTGGTCGATGGCCGCCTTGGCCTCCTGCGGCATGTTGACCAGCGCGTTGAGCACGATGGGCGCGCCGCACAGGTGGGTGACCTGCTCGTCGCGGATCAGGTTGAGGATCTTCTGCGGGTCGACCCGGCGCAGGAACACATGCACGCCGGCCAGCGCGGTGACGGTCCAGGGGTAGCACCAGCCGTTGCAGTGGAACATCGGCAGAGTCCACAGGTAGACCGGCTGCATGCCCATCGACCAGGTCATCTGGTTGCCCAGCGCGTTCAGGTAGGCGCCGCGATGGTGGTAGACCACGCCCTTGGGGTTGCCGGTGGTGCCGGAGGTGTAGTTGAGGCTGATCGCCTGCCACTCGTCGTCCGGCCACTGCCAGGCAAACTCCGGATCGCCCTCGGTGAGGAAGGCCTCGTAGTCCAGCTCGCTGACTGCCTCGCCCTCGCCGTATTCGGGGTCGTCCACGTCGATCACCAGGATCGGCCGGCCGAGCATGCCCACGGCGGCGCGGATCACCTCATGGAACTCGCGGTCGGTGATCAGCGCCTTGGCCTCGCCGTGCTGCAGCATGAAGGCGATGGCTTCGGCGTCCAGGCGCACGTTCAGGGTGTTGAGCACCGCGCCGATCATCGGCACGCCGAAATGCGCTTCGAGCATGGCCGGGATGTTCGGCAGCATCGCCGCCACCGTGTCGCCCTTCTTGATGCCGCGACCGGCCAGCGCCGAGGCCAGGCGGCGGCAGCGCGCATAGGTCTCGGCCCAGTTGCGCCGAATGGAGCCGTGGACAACCGCCGGGTAATGCGGATAGATGGCGGCCGTGCGCTCGATGAAGCTCAGCGGCGACAGGGCGATGTGGTTGACGGGGGAGCGGGCCAGGCCCTGTTCGAAGATGGACATGCACGTTACCTGCGGCTGATTGTTGGCTCTGGTTATGAGTTGCCGGGTCGGGGCCTCTGCTGTGTGTGACAGCGCGGGCCCGTACCTTTCTGCAAGCTGGCTTTACTTATAGAGAGCGCGTAGGTGGATTGGTATATAAACCAAGGTTTTATAGTGGTTCTACTAGATCGGATCTCGAATAGATGAAGGCGCTCGAATTGCAGTCACAGTTGCTGCTGCGCCGGGTGGGCGAACAGCGCCCGCTGGCCGAATGCGCGGCGGCGCTGTGCGAGCTGCTGCGCGGCTGCCCGCCGGTGCGGGCGGCCTGGTACCTGGCCTGGCAGCCGGCCAGTGGCAGCTATATCCCGGTCTGCGGCGGGCGCCTGCCACCGGCGGCGGACGATCCGCTGACCCTCAGCGATCAGCCGCTGCACACCCTCCTGCAGCGGCAGACGCGGCTGTCGCTGGCCGAGCTGCGCCAGGTGCCCTGCTGGCTGGCCGGCCGCCTGCGCCGCGCCGGCGTCGAGCAGGGCCTGGCGGTGTCCCTGAGCCTGCTGCCGGGGCAGCCCGGCCTGCTGTTGCTGCACGTGGGGGAGGGCAGTGATCCGGCGCTGGAGCTGGCGCTGGCCCTGCTGCGCAGCCTGCTGGCCAACGCCGTCGGTCAGCCATCGAGCCCCCCCTGGCTGGACGCCGACCCGCAGCCGGCGCTGCTGCTGGACGGCGCCGCCGAGCCGCTGGGCCATAACAGCGCCTGGCAGTGGCTGCTCGGCGGCCAGCCCGCCGAGCGCGTGCTGCCGGTCAACCATGTGCAGCTGGTGCGCGCCTGCCTGGCCCAGCGCCGGGCCATCGAGGGCGTCGAGGCGAGCGCCGGCGAGCGCATCCTGCTGTGGAGCTATGTGCCCGAGCCTGCGGCCGGCCGTGTGCTGGCGCGCTGTCGCGACGCCAGCGCCGAGGTGCGCGCCGGCCGCGAGGCGGCGCGGGCGCGGCGCCTGTACCGGCTGATCACCGAGAACACCACCGACCTGATCTCCCGCCACACCCTGGACGGCCGCTTCCTCGATGCCTCGCCGGCCAGCTGGACGCTGCTCGGCTACTGGCCGGAGCAACTGCGCGGCACGCCGGCGCGCGCGCTGTTCCACCCCCAGGACCTGAGCCAGCTGGTGGAACGCGCACGCAGCGCCCTGGAGCAGGACGGCTACCACACCATGACCTACCGCGTGCGCCATCGCGATGGTCATTTCCTGTGGTTCGAGACCGCCTGCCGGGCGATCCGCGAAACCTACACCGGCCAGGTGGTCGAGGTGGTCGCCGTGTCCCGCGACATCACCGCCCGGGTGCAGGCCGAGGAAAACCGTCGACGGCTGGCCGAGGTGGTGGAGGTGAACACCGACCTGGTGATGTTCGTCGACGCCGAGGGGCGGCTGACCTACCTCAATCCGGCGGCGCGCCGCGCCTTGGGCGTGGTGGGCGAGCAGCTGCCCGCGCTGGAGGCGCTGCTCGGCGCCGAGGACTTGCGGCGCCTGCGCGGCGAAGGTCGCGAAGGTGCCGAACAGCGCGGCGTGTGGAGTGGCGAGGCGCGCCTGCAGCCGCAGGGCGACGGCCCCTCGCTGCCGGTATCGCTGGTGCTGCTGGCGCACCGACCGACCAGCGGCGAGCGCTACTACTCGCTGGTGGCCCGCGACATGACCGAGCGCGAACTGCGCGAGGCCCAGCAGCGTCGCCACCAGGACGAGCTGGCGCACACCGCGCGGCTGGTCACCCTGGGCGAGCTGGCCTCGGGCATCGCCCACGAGATCAACCAGCCGCTGGCGGCAGTGGTCAACTACGCGGGCGCCAGCCAGCGCTACCTGCAGTCGCTGGACAGCAACCCGCAGGCCGCCGAGCGCATCGCCCAGGGGCTGGCGCGCATCACCGAACAGGCCAACCACGCGTCCGAAGTCATCCGCCGCCTGCGCGCGTTCCTGCGCAAGGGCCAGCGGCGCATGCAGGCGCTCGACGTGGCGCAGGTGGCGCGCGAGGCCGTGCGCCTGTGCGCCTGGGAGGCGGCGCAGGCGCAGGTGACGGTGGACGAGCGAATGGATGACAATCTGCCGCCGGCCTATGCCGATCCGGTGCTGCTCGAACAGGTGCTGCTCAATCTGCTGCGCAACGCCATCGACGCCAACCGCGAGCGACATGCCGGGGCCGCCTCGCACATCGTGCTGAGCACCGCCCTGCAGCCCGGCGAGCTGTGCGTGCGGGTCGAGGACCAGGGCCCCGGCGCGGACGCCGAGCGGCTGGCGCAGATGTTCACGCCGTTCTTCACCAGCAAGCCGGACGGCCTCGGGCTGGGCCTGTCGATGAGCCGCAGCATCGTCGAAGGCTTCGGCGGCGCGCTGGAGGCACGGCCCGGCGCGCAGGGCGGCCTGTGTCTGGAATGCCGCCTGCCGCTGCGCGATAACCACAACGAGACAGGGAACAGGCCATGAAGCCACAGGAACAACGGGTGTATGTGGTGGACGATGACCCGGGGATGCTGGATTCCACCGTCTGGCTGCTGGAATCGGTGGGCATCCAGGCGCTGCCGTTCACCAGCGGCCAGGCCTTCCTCGATGCCTGCGCGCCGTCGCCCCACGCCTGCGTGCTGCTCGACGTGCGCATGCCGGGCATGGGCGGGCTGCATGTGCAGGAGGCCATGCGCCAGCGCGGCCTGGACCTGCCGGTGATCTTCGTCAGCGGCCACGCCGACGTGCCCATCGTGGTGCGCGCCTTTCGCGCCGGCGCAGTGGATTTCATCGAGAAGCCCTACAACGAGCAGCTGCTGCTCGACAGCGTGCAGCAGGCCCTCAGCCGCGCCACGCCAGGCAACGGGCTCGACGCGGTGCGCGAGCGCCTGGCCAGCCTGACGCCGCGTGAGCGCGACGTGCTGCTGCCGCTGGTGCAGGGCTACACCAACCGCGAGATCGCCGAGCAGCTGGGGGTCAGCATCAAGACCGTCGACCTGTACCGCTCGCGGGTGATGAAGCGCATGCAGGCCGAGCATTTACCGGCGCTGGTCGGCATGGCCATCGCCGCCGGGCTGGTGGATGCGCTGGATGTGCGGGGGAATGGGAATGGGAACGGGCGCGGCTGAAGCCCTATCGTAGGGTGGACAACGCCTTCCTTGTCCACCGTCGCGCCGGCGAGGCGCGCCTGCGGCACGCGTGGTGGCTCGATGCAGTGCGAACCACCCTACGTTCACGACACCTGTAGGGTGGACAACGTCTTTCTTGTCCACCATCGCAGCCGCTAACCGGCCTCGGCCCAGCCCCGATACACATAGGTCATCGGCCTCGGGCCCTTCAGGTAGCCGCTGTCCAGCTCGCGGATGGCGAAGCCGGCGCGCTTGAGCAGGCGCGGAATATCCCGGTCCAGATGACAACCGCCGGCCAGCGGCTTCCAGCACGGCGTCAAGCGCCCCTGCCAGCGCGCCACCCGGGCATCCGGCGCCAGGCCGTGTTCGGCGAACAGCAGCCGCCCGCCGGGCTTGAGCACCCGGCGCATCTCCTCCAGCGCCGCCGCCACATCGGGGATGCTGCACAGCGTGAAAGTGCAGACGATGCTGTCGAAGCGATCGTCCTGCGCCTGGATCTGCCCCAGCTCCAGGGCCAGCATTTCCACCGGAATGCCGATCCCCGCCGCCCGCCGCTGCGCCATCGCCTGCATCTGCGCCGCCGGATCGACGCCGACGATGCGGTTGACCCGCGCCGGATCGTAAAAGCCCAGGTTCAGCCCGGTGCCGATGCCGATCTCCAGCACCTCGCCCTGCGCCTGCGGCACCAGCTGGCTGCGCAGTTTCATCACCTCGCTCATGCCGCAGGCGTAATCGATCAGGTGCGGCAGCAGGTAGCGTTCGTAGAGGTTCATGGCAATCCCCAGGGGCGGGTTGGAGGTGGCCTGAGCATGGACCGGCCGCCGGGTGTGTCACAAGTCCTGTGCGCGCGGTTGCCATCATGGCATTTGGCCGGTAAAAAGCCGGCAGCGGCATCCAACCACAGGGATCATCAGGGAGTAGTCATGGGCAGGCAGGTAGCGGTTCTGGGTCTGGCGGGCGTTATCGCCCTGTGCAGCGGCGTGGCGCAGGCCGCCGCAGGCGACAAGATGTTCTCCATCGGCGGCTCGCTGTACTGGATCGATGTGGATGCCACCCACGTCACCACCATGGATTTCACGGGTGGCTCCATCGTCGGCACCGCCGCCTTCAGCGACAACGTGGCGGTGCGCGGCAGCATCTACGGCGCAGCCTGGGATGTGGATGACGAGCTGGAAGTGACCGGCTACGACACCCAGCTGTTGATCGGCGCCAACCTGAAGGGCGAGGGCTTCAAGTACTACGTGGCGCTGGGGGTGTTCGACGAGCGCATCGGCCTGGCGGGCGATGATGTCGATGACAAGGAGCGCTTCCGCGGCGCGCAGCTGGGGGTGGGCTTCGGCTACAACTGGCCGCAGGTGGCGCTCGACTACACCCTCAACGTCCGCTCGGCCGATGACTATGCGGACTTCGTCGAGGAGAGCGGCATGATGCAAATGGCTGGCGCGCGGCGCTCCGAGGTGACGGCCACCGCGACCTCGCTGGCACTGTCGCTGCGCTTCTGAGACCGGGCTATCTGGGCCACCCGCACGACGGTGGCCGGGAAAACGCCGGCCGCTCTACCTTGGTCGCTGACGCCTGCGGATCAGGCGTCGTCGCCTTCCGCGCCGTAGGCGTCGTAGCAGCGCACCCAGTACTCCTTGCCGTCCTGGGTCACCACCCACAGGTCTTGCTCTTCGTCGTAGCGCGCGGCCAGCAGTTCGGCGTGGTTGAAGGCCCAGCACAGTTGCTGCTTGCCTTCCAGGGCGCGGACTTCCAGTTCGATATCATCGTCGGCCTCGACTTCGTACAGGTCGAACTCGAAGGCGTGCAGGCCCTCGACTTCCAGCATGTCGGCCTGTTCCAGGGCGTCGATCAGGGTGCGGCTCATGGGTGCTCTCGTGGCGGTGTTAGAAGGCCGCCATGATGCGCCCGGCGCTGCGGCCGGGCAAATGGTGCTACAGGGTGTCCACTTCCAGCGCCTCTTCTTCCGGCTCGCCGCGCAATTGGCGCACGTAGGCCCGCCAGTGATCCAGCACGGCCGAGGCCGGGCCGAGCTGCGGCTCGGACGGCTCGTGACCTTCCGCCTGCTCGCGGGCCGACACCGCTTCGTAGGCCAGGGTGAAGGCCGCCTCCAGGTCATCGGTCTCCTGCAGGGCCTCGGCATACAGGGCCTGGCCGAAGTAGGTGTATTCGTTTTCCTCGGTGCAGCCGAACGAGGCACGGTCGGCGCGGGCGGCGGTCATCAGCAGGGTGCGCTCGTCGAGCAGCGGTTCGATGAAACCGCCGGCGTAGCAGGCGGAGATCACCAATACCTTGTAGCGGTCGGCCAGCGGTAGCAGCAGCTCGTTGAGCTCGCCGGCGGTCAGATCGAACAGCTCCAGGCGCGGCAGCTCCAGCTGCAGGGCATGCTCCGGCGAGCCGTGGCTGGTCAGGTGGATGAACACCAGGTCCTCGGGACCGCTGCGCTCGGCCAGCCGCTGCAGGGCGCGACGCAGGTTCTCGCGGGTGGCCAGCACGCGATCGGTCAGGTGGTCGCGGTGATTGACCAGGACCAGTTGGCCATGCGCGCCGAAGCGTTCGCGCAGCAGCTGCGAAACGCTTTCGGCTTCACGCAGGAATACGCTCTGCTGGCCATCGCCAGCCAGGGTCAGGCTGTACAGTTCCATCGCTGGGGTGGAGCCGGGCAGCGCGTCGAGGGCCTCTTGCAGCAGGCGGCCCTGTTCCAGCAACGCGCGCTCCAGCGGGTCCGGCAGCGGCTGACCGTCTTCCTCGAACAGGCGCTGGCCACGTGCCCAGGTGCCGCTCAGCCGCTGGCCGCCGGCGAGGGTGAGTACGCCCTGGCCGTCGAAGCGGCCGTCCACCACGTCGCCTTGGTACTGGTTGCCCTCGGGGCTCTTGTATTCGGTGCGGCCATGGGGCTGGCCGTCGCGGAACTGGCCGTTCCAGCGCTCGCCGGAGGCCAGGGTCAGCATGCCTGCGCCGTGGAAGCGGTCGTCGCGGAACTCACCGATGTACAGGGTGCCGTCGGCGCCCTGGTACTGGCCTTTGCCCTGCAGCAGGCCATGCTCGAACTGGCCGCTGTAGCGGCCGCCATCGGCGTCGTGACGCACGCCCTGGCCGTGGATCTCGCCGTCCTTGAACAGACCCTGGTAGCGGCTGCCGTCGCTCCATTCCAGCTGGCCCAGGCCGTGGTAGTGGTCGTCGCGAAACTCGCCACGATACTGCCCTTCTGGGGTTTCCAGCTGGCCCTGGCCGTGCAGGCGTCCGGCCACGAACTCGCCGTGGTAGCGACTGCCATCTGCGTAGGTGAACACGCCCACGCCATGGAACAGGCCGTTGACGAAGCTGCCACTGTACGTGTCGCCGGAGGCGCCCTGCCAGGTGCCCTGGCCGTGGTACAGGCCCTCGCGGAACTCGCCTTCGTAGAAGGCACCATTGGCGTATTCGAGGCGTCCCTCGCCGTGCAGGCGGCCATCCAGCAGCTCGCCGTGGTAGCGGCCGCCATCGGGCAGCAGGGCATCGGCGGCCGGCGTCGGGGTGCGGGCGTCACAGGCAGTCAACAGCAGGACAAACAGCAAGGGCAGGGACAGGCGCATGTCGATTCCACTTTGCCATCATTCATGGGGAAGCGGGGAGTATGCCGTATACGGGGTGGCCACGCCTATAATGCGCGGTCCAGATAATGAGGTGGCTCAATGTTGGTATTGCGCGGACTGACCTGGCTGATCCTGTTCCAGCTGCTGGGTACGGTATTGAATGTGTTGCTGTTGCCAATCCTGCCCGGGCCGATCATCGGCCTCCTGCTGCTGCTGGGCTTTCTGGTCATGCGCGGCGAGGTGAGCGAATCGCTCAACCAGGGTTCCTCCCAGTTGCTGCGTTTCCTGCCGCTTTTCCTGATTCCGCCGGCAGTGGGCGTGATCGTCTATGCCGAGGCGCTGGCCGCGGACTTCTGGGCCATCGCCGTGACCCTGGTGGTATCGCTCGCCGTGTCCATGGCCTTCGCCGGCTGGTTGATGCAGAAACTCATCGACCGCCAGCGGCGCAGGGAGGGTGACGCATGAACCTGGACTTCTCCGCCGCCTGGCAGGCGCTGATCCACCATCCGCTGTTCGGCCTGGGCATCACTTTGGCGGTCTACCAGCTGGCGGTGATTGCCTACGAGCGCACCCGCTGGATCTTTCTGCAGCCGGTGCTGTTTTCGATGGTCGTGCTGGTCGCGCTGCTGCTGCTCAGCGGTCTCGACTACGGCGAGTACAGTGCCAGCGTGTCGCCGCTGATCCTGCTGCTCGGCCCGTCCACCGTGGCGCTGGCGGTGCCGCTGTACCTCAACCTGCGGCGCATCCGCCAACTGCTGGTGCCGATCCTGGTGACCCTGCTGGTCGCCGGGGTGTTCGCCACCGTCTCCGGCGTGCTGCTGGCCTGGCTGCTGGGTGCCGAGCGGCTGGTGCTGATGACGCTGGCGCCCAAGTCGGTGACCTCGCCGATCGCCATGCTGGTGGCCGACGAGATCGGTGGCGTGGCGGCGCTGGCGGCGGTGTTCGTAATGATCACCGGCGTGCTCGGCGCGATGTTCGGCCCGGCGCTGCTCGACCTGTGCCGGGTGAGCCATCCGGCGGCGCGCGGCATGGCCATGGGCATGACCGCGCATGCCGTGGGCACCTCGCGGGCCCTGCAGGAAAGCGAGGAGTGCGGCGCCTTCTCGGCCCTGGCCATGAGTCTGATGGGCGTGGCCACCGCCGTGCTGCTGCCACTCCTGGTGGCATTGATTGTCTGAGGCGAGACAGGAGGGTGCGCCGATGACTCTGCCGCTGTTTCCGCTGGATACCGTGCTGTTCCCCGGCTGCAACCTGGATTTGCAGCTGTTCGAGCCGCGCTACCTGGACATGCTCAGTGCCTGCCTGAAGCGCGGCGAGGGGTTCGGCGTGGTGACGCTGCTCGAGGGGGCGGAGGTCGGGCCGGCGCCGCGTGCCTATTCCGAAATCGGCTGCGAGGCGCTGATCCGCGATTGGCGGCAGCAGAGCAACGGCCTGCTGGGCATCCGCGTGGAAGGCGGGCGGCGTCTGCGGGTGGACAGCGCCCGTGTGCAGGCCGACCAACTGACCCTCGGCGAGGTTTGCTGGCTGGCGGAGGGCGCCGATGCGCCGCTGGGCGAGGAGCACGCAGATTTGCGGCAGCTGCTGCAGGTGCTGGTGGAGCATCCGCTGGTGGCCGCGCTGGACATGACGGCGGCGGTGCACAGCTACGGGGCACTGGCCGACCGGTTGGCCTACCTGCTGCCGTTCGACAACGCCCGCAAGCTGCGCCTGCTCGAATGCCTGGACCCTCGGCAACGCCTCGAGTTGCTGGACGCCTGGCTGGAGGCGCTGCAGGAGGGGTAGGGTGGACAACGTCTTCCTTGTCCACCATTGGCCTCAGCGCCGAACCTGATGGCGTGCCTTACGGGGCGGGCTGGTATCGATACAGATCGAACGCCGCCGGCAGCTCCCAGGTGGCGATGCCGCCGAGCAGCGCCAGGCAGGCCGGCAGGATCAGCCACCAGGCGCGTGCCGGCAGCGCGGGCATCGGCGCGCGCCACTGCAGCGCGGCCAGGCTGGCGCCGCACAGGGTGGCCGCCAGCAGTGCGCCGGCGATGACGTCGCTTGGCCAGTGCACCCCAAGATAGACCCGCGACAGGGCAATCAACGTGGCCGGGATGCAGGCCAGCAGCAGCCAGGTCAGGCGCAGGCGGGGCGGCTGGCCGCGGCCGGCCAGCACGCCCAGGCAAAGGAAAAAGGCAAAGGCCGCCGAACTGTGGCCACTGGGGAAGCTGTAGCTGCTCAGCGGTTCGAGCAGCACATCCGGCCGTACGCGGGCAAACAGCGCCTTGAGCAGGCCGTTACCCAACGCAGTACCCAGCAGGGTGCCGATGGCCAGGGCCAGCGCCCGCCACAGGCGCAGCAGCGCCAGCAGCACACACAGCAGCACGCCGCAGTACAGCTGGGTGCTGAAGTCGCCGAGCCGGGTGACGAGCACCATGGCGTGGTCCAGCCCGACACTGCGCACGCTCTGCACCAGCGCCAGCAGCCCCTGGTCGAAGGCCGCCAGCCAGGGCCAGCCGACCAGCAGCGCCGTTAGGCACAGCGCGCAGGCCCAGGCGGTCAGCGGCGTGGCCAGGCGCTGGCGGCGCAGGCTGAGCTGCACGGCCAGGGCCAGCAGCAGGCCCAGGGCGGCGGCGATTACCCCGCCGGACAGCCAGAAGCCCTCCGGCAGCCGCAGGCGCAGGGCCGCGCCGGTCGCCCAGCCGGGCAGCAGGTACGCCACCGCCCAGCCGGCGGCAGCCAGCATGCTGATCAGCCAGAAACGCAGGAACGGCATGTCCAGCATGCCGGCGATCATCGGCAGCATGGGTCGCAACGGGCCGATGTAGCGCCCGAGCAGCAGGCTGGTGGCGCCGTAGCGCTGGAAATACAGTTCGGCGGTCACCAGCCATTCGGGGTGCTGGCGCAGTCCGGGCAGACGCCGGATGTTCTGGTGGAAGCGCCGGCCCAGGGCGTAGGACAGCAGGTCGCCGAGCAGCCCGCCGGCGTAGCCGAGCAGCAGCACCTGCCACAGTTCCAGGGCGCCGCCGCCGGCCAGCACGGCGACGGCGAACAACAGCACCGTGCCGGGAATCAGCAGGCCGACCACCGCCAGGCATTCCAGGCAGGCCGCCAGGAAAATCGCCGCCCCCAGCCAGTGCGGGTTCAGGCTGAGCCAGAGGTTGAGGCTGTCGATCCAGGCGTCCATCGCGGGCCCTTCGGGTTTGCAGGGCGCGAATGATAGCAGCCGTCAGTCCACCCGGAATGCCTGGGCGGCGCCCTGCAGCTGCTGCGAAAGCGCCAGCAGCGCCTCGCTCTGTGCATGGGCGCTGGCGATGCGTTCCAGGTTGGCATGACCGAGCCGGTGCAGCTCGGCGCTGTGGCGGTGGATGCGGCCGATCCCGGCCGACTGCTCGGCGGTGGCCGCCGCGATGCGCTGGGCCATCTGCACGCTGGCGCGGATGCCGTCGACCACCGTCTGCAGGGCGCCGTCGGCGCTTTCCGCCTGGGCCGCGCTGTGCTCGGCCTGTGCCACCTGGCTGTGCATGGCCTGGCGCGCCTGTTCGGCGGCCTGCTGCAGCTGGCCGATGCGTCCGCGAATCTGCTCGGTGGCCTCGGCGCTGCGCCGCGCGAGAGCGCGCACCTCATCGGCGACCACGGCGAAGCCGCGGCCGCTGTCGCCGGCGCGGGCTGCCTCGATGGCGGCGTTCAGCGCCAGCAGGTTGGTCTGCTCGGCGAGAGCGCCGATCACGTCCAGCACCTGTTCGATCGCCGCGCTCTCCTCGGCCAGACGGGCGATGCCCTCGGCATTGCCGCGCACCGCCTGTACCAAGCTGTGCAGCTCCTGCAGGCTGCGGTCGATCACTCGCTGGCTTTGCTGGGTGGCCTCACCGGCCTGGCGGCTGGCCTCGGCGGCCTGGTCGGCGTCGCCAGCCACCTGCTGGATGCTCTGTTCCAGGCTGCCCAGGGCTTCGTGCACCTGGCTGTCACCTTCGGCCTGGCGTTCGGCGCTGCCGTGCAGCGCCTGGCTGAGTTCGGCCAGACTGCGACTGCTGGCGTCCACCTGGGCGGCGTGCTGGCGCAGTGTGCCGACCAGCCCGGCCAGGTAGTCGCGCAGGCGATTCAGCGAGCGGCCGATGCGTTGCACTTCGCCCAGCCAGGAGCGCAGGCTGACCGGACGGGTGAAGTCGCCCTGCGCCCAGTGCTCCAGGGCGTGCTCCAGGGCGGCCAGCATCCGCGTGAGGTGGCGTTGCAGGGCGTAGGTGAGCAGCGCGGCGAACAGAATCAGGGCAATGGCGATCACCTGCAGCGTGCCCACCTCGGTCTGGATGCGCCGCTGTTCGCCCCGCACCAGCGGCTCCAGTTCGGCGAGGGCGGTGCGCAGCGCGGCGATGCGCGCCTCGCTGGTGTCGCGCAGTTGCTGGCGTTGCAGGATCAGCCCGCGGGTGCGCTCGAGCTCGGCCGGGTAGCGCTGCACCAGGCTGGCCAGCTCGCGCTTGAGGGCGATGCCGCGGTCTTGGCGAGCCGCGCTGTCCGTGCCGCCCTCCAGGCCGAGCAGAGCGGCGAAGGCGTCGTTGGCGGACGCGCTGTCATCGCTCACCCCCAGCAGGGGCAGCGTCTGCACGGCGTCGATCGCCCGTTGCAGGTCGGTGAGCGCTGGCGGCACCTCGTTCAGCAGGCCTTCCCGCCCGCTGGCCAGTAACTGAGTGCGGGTCAGGCCCAGGCGCTGCAGGTGCAGCGCCGCCTCCAGCAGGCGCGGCGGGTAACCGCGGGCCAGACGCTCGTCGCCCTGTTCGGCGTACTGCGCCAGCTGTTGCAGCGCAGCGCTCATCTCGCGCTCGGCCTGGCTGAGCAGGCCCTGCGGATCGCCAGCCAGCTTGCCGGCCGCCAGCAGGTCGCCATCGGCGAAACGCCGCAGGGCCTGCAGGCTGGGGCGCAGGTCGTTGCCCAGGGCGGTGGGCAGGCCTTCCAGCTGGCGGTCGAAATGCGCCAGGGCGTCCTGTACCGCACGATGGCGCAGCGCGTCGCCGCCATCCAGGTAACCGCCGATCTCGCCGGTCAGTTGCTGCAGGTGCTGGGACAGCGCCAGGTACTGGCCCATCAGCTGCTGCGGGCGCTCCAGGGCGCGCTGCGACCACCAGAGGGTGGCGCCGAGCACCAGGCAGACGGCCAGCATCAGCAGGGTGATGGACGGGGTGAGCAGCTTCAGACGCATCGGAGCCTCGCGCGCAGAGGGGCGGAACTGGCGGCAACGTATGGCATTTTGATGACAAACGTGTGAACGGCGCCGAAGGGCGACGCAGCTCGCAAAAAGTTCGGCCGGCAGGGCGGGGCGGTTCCCGATATAGTGGTTCGCAACCGTGCCTCGAACAGCAGAAGGACATCGCCATGCTGGACTGGAAAAACCGCAACAGCGGTTCAACTTCCCCGCAAACGCCGCCCCGTGCCCGTCGCAGCCTGCCCGGTGGCTGGCTGGGGCGCAGCCTGGCCATCCTGCTGGGCGTGCTTTTGCTGATCAGTTGGGTGGTCGGCTGGTACTGGAGCCGTGAGCCTGCGCCCTTCCCGGTGCAGCAGCATGCCCAGGCGTCCGCCGAGGGCGCGCAGCGCCAGCTGGTGCTTGGCTACACCACGGTGGAAACCCTGCGCCGTGTGGCCGGTACCCTGCTCGACAAGCCCGGCGGCTACCTGAGCAACGACATCGCCCCGCCCGGCCTGTGGCTGGACAACATGCCCAGCTGGGAATACGGCGTGCTGGTGCAGGTACGCGACCTGTCCCGCGCGCTGCGCAAGGACTTCGCCCGCTCGCAGTCGCAGTCCACCGAGGACCCGGACCTGTCCAAGGCCGAGCCGCTGTTCCACTTCGACAACAAGAGCTGGGCGCTGCCGGCCACCGAGAACGAATACCGCCAGGCGATCCGCCACCTGGACAGCTACCTGGCCCGGCTGTCCGATCCCAACCAGCAGAACGCGCGCTTCTTCACCCGCGCCGACAACCTCAACACCTGGCTGGGTGATGTGGCCACCCGCCTGGGTTCGCTGTCCCAGCGCCTGTCGGCGAGCATCGGCCGGGTACGCCTGAACCCCGAGGAAGGTGCCCAGCAGGTCCGTGAGGAGCGTGTGGAGACGCCCTGGCTGCAGATCGACAACGTGTTCTACGAGGCGCGTGGCCAGGCCTGGGCGTTGTCGCACATGCTGCGCGCCATCGAGGTGGACTTCGCTGACGTGCTGGCCAAGAAGAACGCGCTGGTCAGCGTGCGGCAGATCATCCGCGAGCTGGAGGCCGCCCAGGAACCGCTGTGGAGCCCCATGGTCCTCAACGGCAGCGGTTATGGCGTGCTGGCCAACCACTCCCTGGTGATCGCCAACTACATCTCGCGCGCCAACGCGGCGATCATCGACCTGCGCAACCTGCTGAGCCAGGGCTGATGAGCATCACACCCGAGGAGCATGCCCACCGCCAGACGTCCGATCTGGAACTGGTGGCCTGGGTGGACGAGGAGGACCGCCTCCTGGGTTCGCTACCGCGCGCCGAACTGCGCGCGCGCGGTTGCATCGGTCGCTGTACCTACATCCTGCTGTTCAACAGCGCCGGCGAGCTGTGCGTGCACCGGCGCACCCTGAGCAAGGCGCTGTACCCCGGCTTCTGGGACGTGGCCGCCGGCGGCATGGTTGGCCCCGTCGAGGGCTATGCCGAGGCGGCCGCACGGGAGTTGCACGAGGAACTGGGGATCATCGGCGTGCCGCTGCGCGAGCACGGGCGCTTCTTCTTCGACGAACCGGGCAACCGTCTGTGGGGGGCGGTGTTCTCGGCGATCTCCGACGAGCCGCTGCTGCTGCAGCCGGAGGAGGTGCAGGAAGCGTGCTTCATGCCGGTGTCCGCGGTGCTGGCGCACAGTCAGCACGAGGCCTATTGTCCGGATTCGCTGGAAGCGCTGCGGCTGTTCCTGCGCTAGGTCGGGCCGGGGCTTTCTCGCTAAACTGCGCGCCCCGCGCTCTACCGAGGAATCGTCGTGGCCAAGAAACTCACTTCGCTGTCCGCCCTGGGCGGGCTGGTCTATTCCACCGATGGCGGTCGTCACTGCCCGGACTGCAACCAGCCGCTGGATGCCTGCGTCTGCAAACAGGCGGTGGTGCCCGAGGGCGACGGCGTCGCCCGCGTGCGCCGGGAAACCAAGGGACGCGGCGGCAAGACCGTGACCACCGTCAGCGGCGTGCCGCTGGCCGGTGACGAGCTCAAGGACCTGGCCAGCGCACTGAAGAAGCGCTGCGGCTGCGGCGGCGCGCTGAAGGACGGGGTGATCGAGATCCAGGGCGACCATGTGGAGCTGCTGCTGGGCGAATTGCTCAAGCGCGGCTTCAAGGCCAAGAAGTCCGGCGGGTAGCCGAAACGCGGTGGAGCCGGCGCCGTTCGCAACCTTCC
This sequence comes from Pseudomonas flexibilis, assembly GCF_000806415.1. Taxonomy (NCBI): domain Bacteria; kingdom Pseudomonadati; phylum Pseudomonadota; class Gammaproteobacteria; order Pseudomonadales; family Pseudomonadaceae; genus Pseudomonas; species Pseudomonas flexibilis. The sequence goes on along the minus strand of NZ_JTAK01000004.1, from coordinate 25,859 downwards.
CAACCCGCCGCCAAACTGGCAGGCTCGGGTCGAATTCAATACATCGAGAGGCAGCCCATGGCACGACGTACACGCAAGGACGACGGCAGTCACTGGACCGCGGCCGACAGCCGGAGTGTCTACGGCATCCGCCACTGGGGCGCCGGCTACTTCGCCCTGAATGACGCCGGCCGCGTCGAGGTCCGGCCCAGGCGCCTGGAGGCGCACGGCATCGATCTCTACGAGCAGGTGCAGCAACTGCGCGAGGGCGGTCTGCAGCTGCCGCTGCTGCTGCGCTTCCCCGACATCCTGCAGGACCGCGTGCGCCAGCTCACCGGCGCGTTCGATGCCAGCATCGCCCGGCTCGACTACCAGAACCGCTACACCGCCCTGTACCCGATCAAGGTCAACCAGCAGGAAGCGGTAGTGGAGAGCATCATCGCCACCGACCACGTCGCCATCGGCCTGGAGGCCGGCTCCAAGCCCGAGTTGCTGGCAGTGCTGGCGCTGGCGCCGAAGGGCGGCACCATCGTCTGCAACGGCTACAAGGACCGCGAGTTCATTCGCCTGGCGCTGATCGGCCAGAAGCTCGGCCACAACGTGTTCATCGTCGTCGAAAAGGAGTCCGAGGTGACGCTGCTCATCGAGGAGGCCGCCGAGCTCAAGGTGCAACCGCAGATCGGTCTGCGCGTGCGGCTGTCCTCGCTGGCCTCCTCGAAGTGGGCGGACACCGGTGGCGAGAAGTCCAAGTTCGGCCTGTCCGCCGCGCAACTGCTGTCGGTGATCGAGCGCTTCCGCGCCGCCGGTCTCGAGCAGGGCGTGCGCCTGCTGCACTTCCACATGGGCTCGCAGATTTCCAACATCGCCGACTACCGACGGGGCTTTCGCGAGGCTATCCGCTACTACGGCGAACTGCGCCAGCTGGGCCTGCCGGTGGACCATGTGGACGTCGGCGGCGGCCTGGGGGTCGACTACGACGGCACCCATTCGCGCAACGCCAGCTCGATCAACTACGACATCGAGGACTACGCCGGCGCGGTGGTCGGCATGCTCCGGGAGTTCTGCGATGAACAGGGTCTGCCGCACCCGCACATCTTCTCGGAAAGCGGCCGCGCGCTGACCGCGCACCACGCGGTGCTGGTGGTGCAGGTGACCGACGTGGAACGCCACAACGACAGCGAGCCGGAGATCGACCCGCAGGCGGACTATCCGGAGTCGCTGCGCGAGCTGATCGACCTGCTCGGGCCGGGTGACCCGGAGACTGTCGCGGAAACCTACTGGCGGGCCACCCACTTCATCAGCGAGGTCGCCGCCCAGTATTCGGCGGGCAAGCTCAACCTGCAGCAGAAGGCGCTGGCCGAGCAGTGCTACTACGCCATCTGCCGGCGCCTGCACGAGCAGCTCAAGGTTCGCCAGCGATCCCACCGGGCGGTGCTCGACGAGCTCAACGACAAGCTGGCGGACAAGTACATCTGCAACTTCTCGGTGTTCCAGAGCCTGCCGGACACCTGGGCCATCGACCAGATCCTGCCGATCATGCCGCTGCACCGCAACGACGAGGAACCGCTGCGTCGCGCCGTGCTGCAGGACCTGACCTGCGACTCGGACGGCAAGATCCGCCACTACGTCGACGAGCAGAGCATCGAGACCAGCCTGCCGGTGCACGAGATGCGGCCGGGCGAGGAGTACCTGCTGGGCATCTTCCTGGTTGGCGCCTACCAGGAAATCCTCGGCGACATGCACAACCTGTTCGGCGATACCGACTCGGTGAATGTCTACCAGCGCGCCGACGGCAGCGTCTATCACGCCGGCATCGAGACTCACGACACCATCGAGGACCTGCTGCGCTACGTGCACCTGTCGGCGGACGAGCTGATGAGCTTCTACCGCGACAAGGTCTCCGGCTCCGGCCTCGGTGCCGCCGAACGCAACCGCTACCTGGACGCCTTGCGCCTGGGCCTGACGCGCTCGTCGTACCTGACCACGCCGTAGCGGCGCAAACGGGTCGGCGCAGATGGAGTCGCCCCCGTCGGTCGGCGCTGTTCCGGCCGCCGGCGGGCCCCGGCACCGTGGCGACGGCGGACAAGGAAGGCGTTGTCCCCCTACGAATCCGCTTGTCCCAGTCGCGGCCATAGCCGCCGGGCCAGCACCGCCATGCCCAGGCTGCGCAGCAGCATGAACAGGCAGAAGGCCAGCCACAGACCATGGTTACCCAAACCCTGCAGTAGCCAGCCGGCGGGTACGGCCAGCACGGCGGCGAGCAGCATGGCGTCGCGCATTTCCCGCGCCCGGGTGGCGCCGATCAGCAGGCCGTCCAGCAGGTAGCTCCACACCGTGATCAGCGGCAGCAGCGCCAGCCACGGCAGGTACTCACGAGCGGTGGCGAGCACCTCCGGCATGTCGCTCTGCAGGCGCAGGAAATGCTCGCCGGCCAGCAGGAATAGGAGGGCGAACGCCAGGCTGCCCAGTAGCGACCAGCCGCCGGCGATCACCAGGCTGCGGCGCAGGGCGACGCGATCCCGGGCGCCGATGGCGTGGCCGCACAGCGCCTCCAGCGCATGGGCCAGTCCGTCCAGCGCGTGGGCAGTGAGCAGCAGGCCATTGAGCAGCAAGGCATTGGCGGCCACCGTGGCATCGCCCAGCCGCGCGCCCTGCACGGTGACCAGGAAAAACACCCCCTGTAGCAGCAGCGAGCGGATCAGGATGTCGCGGTTCACCGCGAGCAGTGGCCGCCATTGAGACCATTGGCGCAATGGCGCCAGGCAAAACGCGCCGGTATGCCGGGCCAGCTCGCCGCGGCACAGCAACAGGCCGAGCAGCGCACCGCTCCACTCAGCAACCACCGAAGCGCGCGCGGCGCCGGCCACACCCCAGTCCAGGCCGAGCACGAACCACAAGTCGAGCAGCAGATTGAGCAGGTTGATGCCCAGCAGGATTGCCAGCGCCGCGCGGGCGTTCTGCGCGCCGAGAAACCAGCCGATCAGCGCCTGGCTGGCCAGCATCGCCGGCAGGCCGAGTAGACGGATGTGCAGGTACTCGCGGGCCAGGTCGTCGAGCGCCGTCGAGGGCGCCATCACTGCCAGGGCGGCGTCGCTCAGCGGCAGTGCCGCCAGGCCGAGCAGCACGGCCAGCGCCACGCTGAGCAGCCCGACCTGCACCAGCAACTGGCGCAGCGCCGCGCCATCGCCCCGCCCGCTGGCCTGGGCGGCAAAGCCGGTAGTGCCCATGCGCAGGAAGCCGCAACACCAGATCAGCAGGGTGTAGAGGCTGGCGCCCACCGCCACCGCGCCCAACTGATGGGTGTGGCTGAGGTGGCCGATCACGGCAGTATCCACCAGCGCCACCAGTGGCACGCTGAGGTTGGAGAGCAGCAGGGGAGCCGTCAGTGCCCAGACGCGGCGCTGGGTCGGCGCATGGCGCCAGTCATCAAGAAGGAGTCGAAACATGTCGGCCATCATACCCGCAGAGCCCACGGCAGGCGCGATGGCCCGCTGCTAGTCTGTGTAGCGTCGCAGGGTGTGGCGCGCGGTCGCGCACCCCGGAATAAGGAGAAGGGTGAGTGAATAAACGCCCGCACTGGCTACGGTTTGGAGCATCGCTGGCGCTGCTGGTCATTCTCGATGGCTTCCTGGCGGCGCGCGCGCTCACTGCCGAGCCGGTGGCCTCCGTGCAACGCCAGTTCGATGCCGCCGGCCGGGTGCTGCGCGACCAACAGGTCGATGCGCAGGGCCGTCCGCACGGCCTGTTGCGCGAGTTCTATGCCAATGGTGTGGTGCGTTATCAGGCCCAGTTCGTCGAGGGTCGCCGCGAAGGCCTGGAGAAGTACTTCCGCGAAGACGCCAGCCTCAGCCGGCTGGCCTATGTGGACGGACAGGGGCGTGAGCTGGCCAGCGTGGCGCTGCTGGCCGACGGCCGCCTGAGCAGTCTGCGCTGCGCGGACCGACCCTTGCTGGAAGGGCGTGACCGGGCCTGGTGCGGCTTCTCCGGCGAACCTAGCGAGCTGCCTCTGCACGACGAAAGCGGGCGGGTCACCGCGCGGGAGATCTGGCTGCATGGCGAGCTGCTGCGCCGCGAGGAGTACGATCGAAACGGTCGCCTGGCCAGCCTCCAACGGCGCAATGGCGATCATGACGTGCGGGTGCGCTACTTCAGCAACGGCCAGGCGCGCAGCGAGTCGTCGTTCCGGGTCGGCCAGCCGGAGGACCGGCGCGAGGGCTTCGAGCGCGAGTGGGCGCAGACCGGCCAGCTGCTGCGCGAGAGCTACTGGCAGGACGGCCAACTGCTCAGCGACAGCCAGTGGTACCTGAACGGTCGTCTGAAGGAGCGCCGCATCCTGCAGGAAGAGGAAAACGGTCCGGCGCTGATGAGGATCGAGCAGTACTGGAACAGCGGCCGGTTGCGCTACCGGGGGTCGCAGGTCGGCGGGATCAGCGTGGGCAGCCACGAGCGCTTCGACGAGGAAGGCCGGCTGCTGCAGGAGGTGCGGGTGGACGGCAACGGCATGCCGGTGCTGCGCCTGGAATACGACCCGCAGACCGGCGAGGTGCGCAAGGCCGAGCGCATCGGCCCCAACGGCCTGACGCCGCTGCCCCTGCGCCAGGAGCGCGAGGTGTTCTAGCCATTCAGTCGCGTGCGGTGCCTTCCGGCGGCCGTATCCCCGGCGGCCGGAAAGACGCCGATCGCCCTGCGCCGTGACGTGCGCAAAACGTAGGGTGATCAACGCAATGCGTTGGCCACCGTCAGGCGCCACGAACGTTCGGCGAGAAGTCGGTAGGGTGGGTAACTCGCGCAGCGATTACCCACCGAGGCGGAGGGCGCCGTTACGAGCGCCGTTCGACGATGAAATTGGCCAGCTGACGCAACGGTTCGGCCGCCTCGCCAAATCCGGCCAGCGCGGCATGGGCCTGGTCGCGTAGCTCGAGCGCGTAGGCTTTGGCCGCGGGCAGGCCGAGCAGGGCGGGGTAAGTCGGCTTGTCGTGGGCCTGATCCTTGCCCTGGGTCTTGCCCAGCGTGGTGGTGTCGCTTTCCACGTCGAGAATGTCGTCCTGCACCTGGAAGGCCAGGCCGATGGCGCGGGCGTAGGTCTGCAGTGCCTCCAGTCGCAGGGCGTCGGCCTTGCCGCTGGCCAGGGCGCCCAGGCGCACGCTGGCTTCGATCAGCGCGCCGGTCTTGTGCCGGTGCATGGTCTCCAGGGCCTGCTGGTCCAGACGGCGCCCCACGGATTCCAGATCAATGGCCTGGCCGCCGACCATGCCGGCCGCGCCCGCCGCGCGGGCCAGCTGGGCGAACATTTCCAGGCGCAAGGTCGGATCGGCAGGGTTGCCAGACGGCTGGCTCAGCGCTTCGAAGGCCAGCGCCTGCAGGGCATCGCCGGCGAGGATCGCGCAGGCCTCGTCGAAGGCCTTGTGGGTGGTGGGCTGGCCGCGGCGCAGGTCGTCGTCGTCCATCGCCGGCAGGTCGTCATGCACCAGCGAATAGGCGTGGATCAGCTCCACGGCGCAGGCGGCGCCATCGGCCTGCCCGAGATCGCCCTGCAGCGCCTGGCAGCCGGCATAGACCAGCAACGGACGCACACGCTTTCCGCCGTTCATCACGCTGTAGCGCATGGCGCGGAACAGGCGTTCCAGCTCCGCACGCGGCGGCATGAACAGGGTTTCCAGCGCGCTATCGACCCGGCGCTGGCAGTCTTTCTGGTAACTCTCGATCATGCCTGGTCATCCGCCTCGAACGGCTCGGTGCGGGTTTCGCCGTCGCGCTCGAGCAGCATCTGTACCTTCTGCTCGGCCTGGCCCAGCGCGCCCTGGCAGTCGCGGGTCAGGCGAATGCCCTGCTCGAAGGCGCTCAGCGACTCCTCCAGCGACAGCTCGCCGCCTTCCAGCCGCTCGACCAGCTGCTGCAACTCGGCGAGGGATTGTTCGAAATCCAGGGGGGCTTTCTTGCGGGTGGCCATGACGCAGGTCTCGGAACGATAAAACGGGCGCGACACTAGCAGAGCCGGGGCCTAGCGGCAAATGGGCGCCACGCCGCTCGGGTGGGTCTAGCCCATCGGCGGCCAAGCAAGGCGTTGTCCACCTGCGGTTAGCCTGGTCGTAGGTCGGTCAGCGTTGTTCTGGCCGCCGTCAGGTTTAGCGCGGGGCAATGGTGGACAAGGAAAACGTTGTCCACCCTACGGACGCCTCGCCGTTGGGGTGAGCGCGGATCCACGGATCGATCAGGCGTAGACCTTCCAGAAGTAGTAGAGGGTCATGCCGCCGCCGACCACCAGCACCAGGGCGCGCAGGAACTTCGGTGGCAGGCGTTCGCCCAGTGCGCCGCCGGCGTAGCCGCCAAGGGTGGCGCCGGCCAGCAGGATCACCAGTTCGCTCCAGCTCACCCGGCCGGCGATGATGAAGGTCAGGCTGGCGACGGTGTAGATCATCGCCGAGAACAGGTTCTTCAGCGCATTGGCGCGGTTGAGCGCGTGACCCTCGATGGAGAACGCCGCCAGCTGCAGGATGCCCATGCCGGCGCCGAAGTAGCCGCCGTAGATCGAGACCAGGCCGTGGCCCAGCAGCGCCGGTGCGCTGTGGCGCACCTGGTCGGCTTCGCGGCGGCGCTTGGCCAGCCAGCGGCTCAGCCAGGGGCTGGCGGCGAACAGCAGGGTGGCGACCAGCAGGAGCCAGGGAATCAGATCGCTGAACAGATCATCGCCGCTGAGCAGCAGCAGGATGCCGCCGGCCGCGCCGCCGAGCAGGCCGACCAGCAGCAGCGGCAGCAGGTAGCTGCCGAGTCCGCGCAGGGACGGGCGTGCCGCCCAGGCCCCGGCCAGGCTGGCGGGCCACAGGGCCACGGCATTGGTGGCGTTGGCGGTGACCGGCGGCAGGCCGACGGCCAGCAGGGCGGGGAAGGAGAAGAAGGTGCCGCCCCCGGCGAGGGCGTTCATGCCGCCGGCGGCGAAACCGGCGACGAGGATCAGCAGGGCATCCAGAAGACTCATGGCGGGCTCATCTTGTTTTTATGGCAATGGGGCTTAAGAAGCGTGCACCGTTATGGAGCGCAGCTATTAAGCCCGTTGTGCCTGCCATGCGCAATCGGCAGCCGGCCGCGGCCGGGCGAACAGGAAACCCTGCAGACGATGGCAGCCATTGAGGCGCAGGAAGGCCGCCTGCCGTTCGTTTTCCACGCCTTCGGCGACTACTTCCAGACCCAGTTGCGCGGCCATGGTCAGGATGCCGCGCACCAGCGCCACAGAGCGCGGGTTTTCGGGGAGTTCGGCGACGAACTGGCGGTCGATCTTCAGGCCGTCGAAGCGGAACTTCTGCAGGTAGGTGAGCGAGGAATAACCCGTGCCGAAGTCGTCGAGGTACAGCGGCAGCCCGATCTCCTTCAGGCGGCGCAAGGTTTCCTGCACGCTGCCGTCGGACTCCAGCAGCGCGCTTTCGGTCAGTTCCAGCTCGATCAGTTCGGCCGGCGCGCCTTCCTCGGCAAGGATGCCGGTGAGGATTTCCGCCAGGTTCGGCTGACGGAAGTCCAGCGGCGAGAGGTTGACCGCCACGCGCAGCTTCAGGCCCTGGGCGGACCACTGTACGGCCTGCCGGCAGGCCTGGCGGAACACCCAGCGCGACACGTCGCGGATCATGCCGGTGTCTTCGAGTACCGGGATGAACTGCAGCGGCGACACCAGGCCGCGACTCGGCGAGCGCCAGCGCAGCAGCGCCTCCACCGAGCGGGGGCGGTTGTCGTTGTCCACTTGGGGCTGGTAGTGCAGCTCGAACTCCTCGCGGGCGATGGCCAGGCGCAGTTCGTCTTCCATGCGCTGGCGCTCCTCCGCCTCGGCCGCCAGTTGGCTGTCGAAACAGGCCAGCCGGTTGCGGCCCTCGGTCTTGGCGCGTAGCAGCGCCAGGTCGGCCTGCTTGAGCAGTTCGCTGCCTGTACCGCCGCGCCCGGTGTGCTGGGTGATGCCGAGGCTGGCGGTGATGTACAGCGAGTACTGACGGGCCTGGAACGGCTGGCGTAGGGCCTCCAGCAGGCGCTCGCCCAGCCCTACGGCGGCGGCGCTGTCGCGGCCGTCGAGCAGGAACAGGAACTCGTCGCCGCCCAGGCGCGCCAGCAGGTCGCGGGGGCTGGCGTACAGTCGCAGGCGGTCCGCCACCGCGCGCAGCAGCTGGTCGCCGATGTCGTGGCCGAGGCTGTCGTTGATGCGTTTGAAGTGGTCGATATTGAGGAACAGCAGGCTGAGCGGGCCGCCCCGGGCGAGCAGCTCGTCGAGACGGATGAGCAGGTGATTGCGGTTGGCCACTTCGGTCAGCTGGTCGAAGTTGGCCAGATGGCGCAGGCGCTGCTCGGCGCGCTTGCGATCACCGATATCGTGCAGCAGCAACAGGTGGAACGCCTGGCCGTTGCGCTCGAAAGGCGTGCAGGAGCCTTCCAGCGATAACGGCCGGTCGCCGCAGCGGACGGTGATCTCCTGCTGCTGGCGGGGCCGCTCCTGCAGCTGGCGCCAGTTCGGCTCGCCCAGCAACGCCTGGCTGGGCAGCTCGGCCAGGCTACGCAGCGAGCGGCCGAACAGGCGGCCTGCGGCCGGGTTGGCCTCTTCCACACGCCCGTCGGCATCGATGATCAGCATGGCAATCGGCGCCGCGCTGACCAGATTGCGCAGCAGTTGCTCACTGTCGCGCAAGGCAGTCTGGTTTTCGCCGAGCTGCTGGATCATCTGATTGAAGTTCTCGGCCAGGCGGCTGATCTCGTCGCGCCCGCCAACGCTGGCCTGGGCGTTGCTGTCGCCACTGGCGTAGCGCTGCACGGCCGTGCTGATGACGCCCAGCCGGCGGGTCACCAGGCGGCCGTATAAAAGGTTGAGCAGCAGGCCGAGTAGCAGCAACAGACCTAGGGTCTGGGTCAGGGACATCCAGGCGTTGGAGCGGCGCTGGTCGAGATGCTGTTCGTAGTCGAGGCTGACCAGCAGGTTGTTGCGCAGCAACTGCCCCTGCGCATAGGTGTGAACCAGTGGATAGCTGGCCAGATAACGACGCTCCTGCAGCGGCTGCCATCGCGAGCGGTCGCCGCCGAGCAGGGTCTGCAGCGTGCCTGCATCGCCCAGCTGTTCGCCGGGATCCAGGCCCAGGCGACTGGCGGCGATCACCCGTTGGCGGTCGTCGATGACCATGGCCCAGCGCACCCCGGGCAGGCTGCCGAGGTCCGCCAGCACGCTCTGCAACTCGTCGGTGCGGCGTTGGCGCAGGTGATCGCTGGCGCTGCTCTGCACCAGGATGAGGATCTGCTCGGTGTAGCGCTTGAGGTCTTCCTCGGCCAGGCGCGCGGTACGCGGCAGGTGCAGGCCGATCATCAGCAGGATGTAGAGACCGGCGAACAGCCCCAGCAACAGGGGCAGGGATTTGCGCAGCGACAAGCGGGTCAGCATGCGGACACCCCGCAGTCGAGCAGGCGTTGGTAGTCCAGTGGGCCGGCCAAGAGGGCGCGTTCCAGTTGGTAGTCGTGGGTCCAGTGCAGACTCTTGAGCAGCTGGCCGCTTTCGTAGAACTGCCGGTTAAGGGCCAGATCGCCCATCAGCAGGCCCTCGCGGGTCAGGCGCAGGGCTTCTTCGTCCAGGCCCAGGCGGCGCATCAGTACACCATCAATGTAATCGGGGGATTGGCGCCAGCGCGCCAGGCTTTCGTGCCAGAGGGCCTGCAGACGGCGACGCGCTTGCGGGCTGACGCGCGTGCGGTCGACCACCAGCACGTCGATGATCTCGTTGGGTAGGTCACGGCTGTCCATCAGGCGTCGGGCGCCGAGCGCCTGCAAGGCGGGCCCTTCCGAGGCAAAGGTGATGACCGCGTCGAGCGTCCCTTCCTGCATCGCGCTGCGATGTTCCTGCACGGGCAGGCTGACCACGTGCAACTGATCGTGACGCAGCCCGGCGCGGTCGAGCATCCGGGCCAGGAAGAAGGCGCCCAGGGCCGAGTCCTCCACGCCGACGCGCTTGTCGCGCAGGTCGGCCGGTTCGCGCAGCGGCGGCATGCCGTAGAGCACATCGGCGCCCGCGGAAATATCCGTGATCAGCAGGATTTCCAGGTCGTGGCCGTTGGCCATTAAGCGCAGGGTTTCGTCCACGGTGAGCATGGCCGCGTCGAGCAGGCCGTTGCGAAAGGCGCGCAGCACCCCGCTGGAGCTCGGATATTCCAGCAGCCGGAAACCCGAGGGTTCCAGCCAGCGCAGGTCGTCGGCGACGTACAGGGGGCCGTAACCCAGCCAGCGATTACTGCCGATGCGCAGGTCATCGGTGTTGTCGCTGCACCCGAACAGAGCGCTGCAGAGGAGGACGAGGAGACAGAGGCGACGCATAGCGAAATTCCGTTCCGCTGACTTCAGGTCATAGCCTATAGCCAAGTGCCATCATGGCGAAAGCGTTTCCCACCTCAACGACCTGCTGGCGAAGTGGCAGAACCCATTCTAACGGGCGCCACTTCGCAGGTGAGCCCTGCCAGGCTGCGGCGTTGCGCCGCAAGCTTTCAGAACCAGCGATCGTTGCGTTTACGGCCGCGGGTCAGGGCCGGTAGCACCAGGCCGAGCAGCAGACCGGCACCGGCGATACCGCCGCCGTACACCATGTAGTCCATCAGCAGCTGGTTCTTTTCATCGCCCAGGCGCTCACGGGCGGTGCGCAGGTCCGCCTGGGCCTGGGCCAGCTCCGCGCTGAGTGCCTTGCGCTGCGCTTCCAGCTCGTCGATCAATGCCTTGCGGGAGTCCAGGGTTTCCTGCATGCCCTGCACGCGGGTCTTCCAGGTGTTCTCGATGCCGCCCAGGCGCTCGCGCAGGTCGGTCACTTCCTGCTCCAGCGCAGGCAGGCGCTCGAATTGGCTGGGGCTGTCCTGCAGGTCGCGGCTGGGAATCCACACGGTCTCGCCGGAATCGGTACGAATCTGGCTGTAGGTGCCCTGCGTGGTGAGCAAGGTGACCTTCTGGCCGGACTTCAGGGCGCCAACAATGCGATAGCCATCGGTGGGACCGCTGCGCACGAAGGTATTCAGGCTGTCGTTGACCCAGCGGTCGGCCGGAGCGGCCTGCACCTGGGACACGACGCCCAGCGCCAGCAGGCCGAACACGCCACCCAGGGCGCGGCGCGAAAAGGAGAGGGAGCGGGCGGAAGGATGACGGGACATGTACATACGAACTTCACATGTTGAGGAAACGGAAAGCCCGACGAACGGACCGACGAAAAGGGCGGTTAGTCTACCCGGCTTCAATGGCGCTGCGAGTAGACCATGGTGTCCCGGGAGCGACGAGTGGCTGGGAACGCAGGAAACCGGAAAAGTTCCCGAGCAGGGATTGGGCTTTGGTCGAGCATGGTGCGCACGGCATCACCTTTTTCCGGCTCGCTATGGCAAAAGGCTTACAAGCGCGCGCTGCGTATCACTCTATGGGGCTGCCGCCCTGTCGCGCAGAATAGACCTCGCTGCAGCACAGGATGTGCTCGGATCAAGGAAGATGGCCAGGACAGGACGTCACCCGACAGGATGTCGGATGGCCAATAAAAGAACCCGCTTCGGCGGGTTTTTTATTGGCAAAGAAATGCCGACTGTATTTCGATTTCACAGGCATAAAAAAGCCGGCCTCGTGGGCCGGCTTTCCGTTGGTGCTCCGACTTACTTCTGGTAAGCCTCGGCAGCCTTGATGATGGCGGCGCGGGCGGCATCGGCGCCTTCCCAGCCTTCAACCTTGACCCACTTGCCCTTCTCCAGATCCTTGTAGTTCTCGAAGAAGTGCTTGATCTGCTCGATCAGCAGCGGGGGCAGGTCGGTGTATTCCTTCACGTCCTTGTACAGCTGGGTCAGCTTGTCGTGCGGGACGGCGATCAGCTTGGCGTCACCGCCCGCTTCGTCGGTCATGTTCAGCACGCCGACCGGACGGCAGCGGATGACGGATCCCGGAGCGACCGGATACGGCGTCACCACCAGCACGTCCAGGGGATCGCCGTCGTCGGCCAGGGTGTGCGGGATGAAACCGTAGTTGGCCGGGTAGAACATCGGGGTGGCCATGAAACGGTCGACGAACAGGCAGTCGGTGTCGTGATCGATTTCGTACTTGATCGGCGCGTGGTTGGCCGGAATCTCGATGGCGACATAGATGTCGTTCGGCAGGTCTTTGCCGGCGGGCAGGTTGCTGTAGCTCATGAAGGCGGCTCCGTGTTCGGCCGAGGTGGCCGGGGGCGAAAAAAGTGGCGGGATTATAGGGGCAATCACCGACGCGCGCTATCGAGAGGCGGGTTCCTGATAGTCGGGATGTCGTCTCTGCAGCGTACGCAGCCGGGTCAGCGGGTCCTGGCGGTAGAACAGACTCAGTTGCCGGTAGACCTCCGGGAAGGCCTCGTGCAGGAGGTCCGGCGCGGTAAAGAAGTATTCGCTGGTGACGGCGAAGAACTCGGCCGGGTTTTCCGCCGCGTAGGGATCGATCGGGGTGTGCGCGTGCGGATTGGCATCCAGGGTGGCGTTCATGGCGTCATAGGCGGACTGCAGGGCGCTGGCCCAGTCGGCCAGGCGCATGTCGCCGTGCAGGGGTGGCATGCCGTTGGCGTCGCCGTTGAGCATGTCCAGCTTGTGGGCCAGCTCGTGGATGACCAGGTTGTAGGCGTCCCAGCCGCCGCTTTCCTGCACGCCGGGCCAGGCGAGGATCACCGGGCCGCGGTGCCAGGCTTCGCCACTGCGCGCCTCTTCATATATATGTTCGACGCCGCTGGCGTCCCGGTACTTCTGCGGGCTGACAAAGTCGTCCGGGTACAGCACCAGCTCATGGAAGCCCTGGTACCAGTCCAGGTCGGGGAGGTTCAGCAGCGGCAGTTGCGCCTGTGCGGCCAGGCGCAGGCGCGCGAAGGCGTCCATCTGCACGCCCGGCAGGGCGGTCAGGTGCTTGGCGTGCAGGAAGAGGATGCAGCGTTCGCCAAGCAACCGGCGCTCGGCATCGTTCAGGCCGTCGAGGATCGGCAGGCTGTCGAGCACCTGTTGCCACAGTTGGTGATCGAGAGGGTGGCGGGCTAGCAGGCGGCGACGGCGCCAGGCGCGAAATGACCACATGGGAGCGGAGGGCGGCGTAATGGGAGGGCCACCTTAAGCAAGCGGCGCGGTGACGGCAAGGGGAGCCCGGCTCTGCCGGCCGATAGCCGTTGCAGAGCCTGCTCGGGAGTCCGGTATAGGCACCGGCGGATCGGGGACGCGCGCAGCCTCGTGAGCCTTGGCGTACTCCCCCGGACGGGTACCTGACCGAACCTGCCGGCGAGAGCGGCGCAAGGGTAACAGCTGTGACCGGCGGGTCAATCGATACCTTCGAACAGCTGTTTGAAAGAATCCGCCGAACGGTCATGCCGCCCCTCGTCGGCATCCGAATCGCTCTGGAACGCGCGTTCTACGCGGTCGCTCGGCGACTGACGAGGGATAGCAAAGCCGCTGCGCCTTGTATTCGACTTACGTCGTAGGTGCATTTTTTGCTCAGTCGTTAGAATGCCGCCTCAATTCCACCCCGGTAGCCAGAGAGTCCGCACATGCATACCGATCGCATCCGCCTGTCTTCTCTTCACAGCAAAGTCATGAGCGCCGAGCAGGCTGCTGCCTTGATTCAGGACGGCATGACAGTCGGTATGAGCGGATTCACCCGTGCCGGCGAAGCCAAGGCGGTGCCCATGGCGCTGGCCGAGCGCGCCAAGAAGACCCCGATGAAGATCAACCTCTTCACCGGCGCCAGCCTGGGTAACGATCTGGACAAGATCATGACCGAAGCCGGCCTGCTGGCCCGTCGCTCGCCGTTCCAGGCCGATGCCACCCTGCGCAAGGCGATCAACGCCGGCGAGGTGATGTTCTTCGACCAGCACCTGTCCCACACCGTGGAGATGATGCGCAACAAGCAGCTGAAGAAGCCGGAAGTCGCCATCATCGAAGCCGTTGCCATCACCGAGCAGGGGCACATCGTGCCGACCACCTCGCTGGGCAACTCCGCCAGCTTCGCGCTGTTCGCCGACAAGGTCATCGTCGAGCTGAACCTGGCACACAACCCGAACCTGGAAGGCCTGCACGACGTCTACATCCCGACCTATCGCCCGAACCGTCAGCCGATTCCGCTGCTGAAGGTCGACGACCGCATCGGCACCACCGCCATCCCGGTCGACCCAGCGAAGATCGCCGCCATCGTGGTCACCAACCAGCCGGACTCCTACTCGACCGTCACCCCGCCGGACGAAGAAACCGCCGCTATTGCCAGCCACCTGATCAAGTTCCTCGAGAACGAAGTCGAAGCCGGCAACCTGCCGCGCAACCTCGGTCCGCTGCAGGCCGGTATCGGCAACATTGCCAACGCCGTGCTGACCGGCCTGAAGGACTCCCCCTTCGAGGACCTGGTGATGTACTCCGAAGTGCTGCAGGACTGCACCATCGAGCTGATCGATGCCGGCAAGATGAAGTTCGCCTCGGGCTGCTCCATCACCCTGTCCGAGCGCTGCAACGACCGCGTGTTCGGCAACATGGAGAAGTACAAGGACAAGCTGGTGCTGCGTCCGCAGGAAATCTCCAACCATCCGGAAATCGTCCGTCGCATCGGCATCATCGGCATCAACACCCCGCTGGAGTTCGACATCTACGGCAACGTCAACTCCACCCATGTGGGCGGCACCAAGATGATGAACGGCATCGGCGGTTCGGGCGACTTCGCCCGCCACGCACTGGCCATCTTCGTCACCAAGTCCACCGCGAAGGACGGCAAGATCTCCTCCGTGGTACCGATGGTTTCCCACGTCGACCACACCGAACATGACGTGGACATCGTGGTGACCGAACAGGGCCTGGCTGACCTGCGTGGCCTGGCGCCGCGCGAGCGCGCCCGCGTGATCATCGACAACTGCGTGCACCCCAGCTACCGCGACAAGCTGAACAACTACTTCGAGCGCGCCTGCGCCAAGGGCGGTCAGACCCCGCACATCCTGCGCGAAGCGCTGGAGTGGCACATCCAGCTGGAAGAAACCGGCTCGATGCTGTAAGCGCGCACCGCACGGCGAAGGCCCCGATGAGTGATCATCGGGGCCTTTTTCGTTAGGGTGACTGGCGAACCGGCACCCGCCGGCCGCCGGGCTTGGCCTGAGCGAGCCGAGCGCCTACAGTGGGGCGCTGCAGCAGGAGTCGTTATGCGCGTGGATACGTCTACCGGATGGGTCAGCGGGATTCGCCACTGCCCCTCGCCCAACTACAACCAGCGTCCGCACGGGGAAGTTTCCCTGTTGGTGATCCATAACATCAGCCTGCCGCCCGGGCAGTTCGGCACCGGCAAGGTGCAGGCGTTCTTCGGCAATCAGCTGGTGGTCGATGAACATCCCTACTTCGCGGAGATCTGCCACTTGCAGGTCTCCGCGCATTTCCTGATCGAGCGCGATGGCGCAGTCACCCAGTTCGTGTCCTGCCTGGACCGTGCCTGGCACGCCGGTGTGTCGCAGTTCCAGGGGCGCGACAACTGCAACGATTTCTCCCTGGGCATCGAGCTGGAAGGTACCGATGAACAGCCGTACACGGATCACCAGTACCAGGCGCTCATCGAGCTGACCGAGCGCTTGCGACAGGCCTGGCCGGCCATTACCGTCGAGCGCATCTGCGGGCACTGCGACATCGCGCCGGGACGCAAGACCGATCCCGGCCCCGCCTTCGACTGGGCGCGCCTGCGCGCCGCCCTGGAAGTACGAGGAACCTGGGTATGAATTTCATCGTTCTGTTGCTGGTGCTCTGGATCGAAAAATTTTCTGGCTGGCGCCGTCGCGTGCAGCAGGACGGACCCTGGCTGCGCCTGTTGAGTCGGGTGGAACGCCGGCCGGGTCTGGCGCAGCACCCCTGGCTGCTGTTGCTGGCACTGCTGCTGCCGCCGCTGCTGGTGCTGGCCGTGTTGCTCTGGCTGCTGCAGCCGGTTGTCTACGGCTGGCTGGCCTTGCCGGTCCACCTGCTGGTGCTGCTGTACAGCCTGGGCCGCAGCGATGTGCAGGCCGCGCTGGGCGCGTTCCGGGATGCCTGGCGGCGCGAGGAGCTGGAAACCGCCTCGCTGGCTGCCGAGCGCGACCTGCAGGTGCGTGCCGAGGGCCCCGACGAACTGCTGCCGGCGGTACAGGAACGGCTGGGCTGGCAGGCCCACGAGACCTTCTTCGCCGTCATCTTTTGGTACGCGCTGCTCGGCCCGCTGGCCGCGCTGGCGTATCGGCTGCTGGCCCTGATCGAGGCGCAGGCCTCGGCACAGGTCCTGCGCGAGCTGGCCGGCCAGCTTCGTCATGCGCTGGACTGGCTGCCGGCTCGCGCCCTGGCGGCCAGCATGGGGCTGGTGGGCAACTTCGTGGCGGTCAACCGGGTGCTGCTGCCGGAGTTGCTGAACTGGCATCTGCCCGCCGAGCGGCTGGTGGGCGCGGCGCTGCGTGCCGCCGGCGAATGCCAGGGCGCCCCGCGGGGCGAGGCCGGCGCAGAAAGCCTGGATGCGCTCTGGCAGCTGCTGGTGCGCACCGCGGTGCTCTGGTACGCGGTATTTGCCCTGTGGATCCTGCTGGTCTGAGTTCTGCGACGGGCTCGCCGCCGTTTACCTTTAGTTACCCACCCTGGAGTCGATATCGTTTATAGATGAGGCAGTTTGCCATCGCGACGACGGGTCGCGTGCAAGGTCTGCGTGGCAAGCCCTGCTAATAAGAATAAGAGGGATCTCTCATGAAGGCGCTGCTGTATCCAGCCATGCGGCTGATGGACCGGCTTGGCTTCGGCATGAAGTTCGGGCTGATCAGTGTCGTGTTCTTCCTGCCTATTCTCGTCACCAGTTTCTACCTGCTGCGCGATGCCTACGTGCAGTACGGGCAGACCGAGCTGGCCCGCAACAGCCTGGTGCTGCTGGATGCCGCGCTCGAAGCCCGCCGCGGCCTCGAGGATTTCAAGGGCCTCCTGGCGATCCGCGCCACCGAGCCGCAGCATGACAAGGCGCTGCTCGACAGCCGCATCAGCGAGCTGCAGCAGCGGCTGCGCCAACAGCTGCAGGCGCTACCCTCCAACATGTTCCCGCCCGCGGTGCGGGCAGTGCTGGACCAGGAACGCAGCGCCCTGGCGAGCCAGTTGCAAGCCGTGGCGGACGAGCCGTCCCAGCACAACAAGGCGGAAAACGCCGAGCGCCTGTACACGGCCGCCCAGGTGTTCATCAACCGAATCGTCAACGACAGCGGTCTGGGGCAGGACGCCGAGACGGATGTGCGCCAGCGCATCGAGCTGCTCAGTCGCGACACCGCTGAAGTCACCGGGCTGCTGGGGCAGTTGCGCGCCATTGGCGCGGCGGCGCTGGGTCAAGGCGTACTGCATTCCAATGACAGCATGCGCCTGGACGAATTGCTGGTCGCCCTGGAAAAGCTCCAGGGTGCCTACGCCCTGCAGCTGGAGCCCGTGCGTCAAGGCGTGCTGGCGTCCCACGCGGACGCCAGCCTGAAAAGCCTCGGGGAGCTGGCCGTCCGGCTGGAGGATGAGGTGGTGATGTCCGACAGCCTCAGCACACCCTGGCCCGAGTTCTTCGACGGGATGGGCCGCCTGTTGGCGCATACCCACGCGCTGGAGGACGCCAGCCTGCAGCGGCTGGACCAGCGCCTGGCCGAGCGCCTGGATGCGCAGCGCATTCGCATGTTCGGCCTGCTGGCCGCCATGCTCGGCGCCCTGCTGTTGATCGCCTACCTGTACGGTGCTTTCTATCTGTCGATCCGCCAGACCCTGCAGGCCCTGCGCGGGGTCATGCAGCAGGTGGCGGCCGGCGACATGACCGTCGCCTTCCAGGCCGCCAGCCGCGACGAGCTGGCTGAGCTGGGTCAGGACTTCAGCACCAGCGTGGCCCAGGTGCGTTCGCTGATCGAGCGCGTCGCGCAGACCGCCGCCGAGGTGGAGGGACAGGCGCAGCGCGTCGAGCAGATCTCCAGCCAGAGCAGCCAGGCGGTGCGCGAGCAGCGCGAGCGTATCGACCAGGTCGCCACGGCGATGAACGAAATGTCCGCCACCGCCCAGGAGGTGGCGCGCAGCGCCGCCACGGCGGTGAGCAACGCCCAGGGCGTCAACCGGGAGAGTCATGCCGGGCGCGAACTGGTGGGCAAGCAGGTGCAGGAGATTCAGCAGCTGGCTGCAGGCCTCGATCGTGCGGTGGCGAGCATCAACCGGCTGGCCGCCGACAGCCAGGCCATCGGTCAGGTGCTGGACGTGATCAAGGGTGTGGCCGAACAGACCAACCTGCTGGCGCTTAACGCCGCCATCGAGGCGGCCCGCGCCGGTGAGCAGGGGCGTGGCTTCGCGGTGGTCGCCGACGAGGTGCGCAGCCTGGCGCAACGCACCCAGCAGTCCACGGCGGAAATCGAACAGATGATCGTCCGCCTGCGCGAAGGCGTGAACGCGGCCGTCGACGGCATGCACGCCAGCCATAGTCAGGCGGATGCCACCGCAGGACACTCCGATGCAGTGCAGCAGGCCCTGGAGAACATCCTTGCCGCGGTCAGCGCCATCGTCGACCAGAACCAGCAGATTGCCGCCGCCGTCGAGCAACAGACTGCCGTGGCGCATGACATCGACCAGAACATCGTGCAGATCAGCCAGGCCGGCGAGCGTACCTCCGAAGGCGCATCGCAGGCCGAACAGGCCAGCCGCGAACTGTCGGGTTCGGTGGCCCGGCTGCGGCAGCTGATCGGTACGTTCAAGGTGTGAACGGGCGAACCGTATGCGCGGGGTCGCCGCGTAGGGTGGGCAACGCCGCCCTACGCGGACCAGCCAAACAGCCGGCAGCTGTTGCGATAGCCGGCCTCGGCCAGTGCCTCGGGCTCTACGCCCATGAGCTTCGCCAGCTCCGTGCAGAGGGCCGGCAGGAATTCCGGGCTGTTGCGCTGGCCCGGATGACTGGCCGGGGCCATGTCCGGGGCATCAGTTTCCAGCACTGTATCCTCCAGCGAAAGTTGCGCCAGCATTCGGTGCATACGCTTGGCCTGCGGCCAGGTGCCGGCGCCGCCCAGCCCCAGGAAGAAGCCCAGGCGGCGGTATTCCCGTGCTTCCTCGTAACTGCCACTGAAGGCATGCACGATGCCGCCGCGCGGCACCCGCAGGCGCTTGAGCATGGCGATCACGTCGGCGTGGGCGCGGCGCACATGCAGCAAAGCCGGCAGCTCGAATTCGCGTGCCAGTTGCAGCTGGGCTTCGAACAGTGCCTGCTGGGCCGGCTTGTCCGGCTGTTCAAGGTAGTAGTCCAGGCCGATCTCGCCCACCGCGCAGAGTTTCTCGTGGCCGGCATGCCGCGCCAGGCGCTCGCGCAGTTGCGTCAGATGCTCGGGGCGATGCCGGTCGAGGAAGCAGGGGTGCAGGCCTAAGCTGGCGTGCAGTCCGTCCTCGGCGCAGGCCAGCGACCACAACCTGTCCCAGTGATCCTCGCTGACGCCGATCAGCACCTGGCGCTGGACGCCCAGTGCCCGGCTGCGCGCCAGTACGGCGGCGCGGTCGGCGTCGAACTCGGGAAAATCCAGGTGGTTGTGGGTGTCGATATAGCGCATGGCGCACAGGATAGCGCGCACGGGCGCGCGCCGGGAGGCAGCGCTCCGCGTCGCGCCTTGCCGTGACTCGGGCAGGGCGCCAGAATGCCGCAACCGTCGCGGCCGCTGCCGCTCCTGCAAGGATTCCCGATGTCTGATTTCGCCGCCCTGCTGCGCCTGTCCCCCGAAGCCCTGACCCGACCCTGTGATCCCAAGCAATTCCGCTTCGCCAGTACCGATGAACTGGAGCCGTTTCGCGGCGTGCTGGGGCAGGAGCGGGCGGTGGAGGCGCTGCAGTTCGGCGTGGCCATGCCGCGGCCGGGCTACAACCTGTTCGTCATGGGGGAGCCGGGCACCGGGCGTTTCTCCTTCGTGCAGCGCTATCTGAAGGCCGAGGCCAAACGCCTGCAGGCGCCGGCGGACTGGGTCTATGTGAACAATTTCGATGAGCCGCGCGAGCCGCGCGTGCTCGAGCTGCCCGCTGGCACGGCGGCGGCGTTCATCGCCGACCTGGAAGCGCTGATCGACAACCTGCTGGCCACTTTCCCGGCGGTGTTCGAACAGCCCAGCTATCAGCAGAAGAAGAGCGCCATCGACCGCGCCTTCAACCAGC
Organism: Pseudomonas flexibilis; assembly: GCF_000806415.1. Lineage (NCBI taxonomy): Bacteria > Pseudomonadati > Pseudomonadota > Gammaproteobacteria > Pseudomonadales > Pseudomonadaceae > Pseudomonas > Pseudomonas flexibilis. Next base: position 5,757 of record NZ_JTAK01000004.1, on the reverse strand, counting down.
GCTATGACCAGGCCCTGGACATCATCGAGAAGCTGGCGCTGGAGCGGGGCATCGCTCTGTACCGGGATAGCGCCAACGTCGCCTTCACGCCGATGAAGGATGGCAAGGCGCTGGACGAGGCAGAGTTCGCCCAACTGCCGGAGGCCGAGCGTGAGCGCTTCCACAGCGACATCAGTCACCTGGAAGAGCGGCTCAACGAGGAGCTTTCCAGCCTGCCGCAATGGAAGCGTGAAAGCAGCAACCGCCTGCGCCAGCTCAACGAGGAAACCATCACCCTGGCCTTGCAGCCGCTGCTGGCGCCGCTGTCGGAGAAGTACGCGGAAAACGCCGGGGTCGGCGCCTACCTGCAGGCCATGCAGGTCAACCTGCTGCGCACCGTGCTGGAAACCCTGGTGGACGAGAGCCGCACCGATGTGCAGAAGCGCAACGACTTGCAGGAGCTGTATGCCCCCGGGCTGGTGGTCGCCCAGCCGCTGGACGGTGGCGCGCCGGTGGTGTTCGAGCCGCACCCGACCTACGACAACCTGTTCGGGCGTATCGAGTACAGCACGGACCAGGGTGCCCTCTATACCAGCTACCGGCAGTTGCGCCCCGGCGCGCTGCATCGGGCCAACGGCGGCTACCTGATCGTCGAGGCCGAGAAGCTGCTCGGCGAGCCCTTCGTCTGGGACGGCCTCAAGCGCGCCCTGCAGTCGCGCAAGCTGAAGATGGAGTCGCCCCTGGCAGAGCTGGGCCGGCTGGCCACCGTGACCCTGACCCCGGAGGTGATCCCGCTGCAGGTCAAAGTGGTGATCATCGGTTCGCGCCAGGTGTATTACGCACTGCAGGACCTGGACCCGGACTTCCAGGAGCTGTTCCGCGTGCTGGTGGACTTCGACGAAGAAATCCCGCTGGCCGAGGACAGCCTCGAACAGTTCGCCCAGTTGATCAAGACGCGCACCTCGGAAGAAGGCCTGGCGCCGCTCACCGCCGCCGCCGTGGCCCGCCTGGCCACCTACAGCGCGCGCCTGGCGGAGCACCAGGGCCGCCTGAGCGCCCGTATCGGCGACCTGTTCCAACTGCTCAGCGAGGCCGATTTCCTGCGCCAGCTGGCCGGCGATGCGCTGACTGATGCGGCGCACCTGGAGCGCGCGCTGCAGGCCAAGGAGCGCCGCACCGGGCGTGTGTCGGCGCGCCTGCTGGACGACATGCTGGCCGGCATCATCCTGATCGATACCGAGGGCGCGGCCATCGGCCGCTGCAACGGTCTGACCGTGCTGGAGGTCGGCGATTCGGCGTTCGGCCTGCCGGCGCGTATTTCCGCCACCGTCTATCCGGGCGGCTCGGGCATCGTCGACATCGAGCGTGAAGTCAACCTTGGCCAGCCTATCCACTCTAAGGGGGTGATGATCCTCACCGGCTACCTCGGCAGCCGCTACGCCCAGGAATTCCCGCTGGAGATCTCCGCCAGCATCGCCCTGGAGCAGAGCTATGGCTACGTGGACGGCGACAGTGCCTCGCTGGGCGAGGTCTGCGCACTGATCTCCGCGCTGTCGCGCACGCCGCTCAAGCAGGGCTTCGCCATCACCGGTTCGATCAACCAGTTTGGCGAGGTGCAGGCGGTGGGCGGCGTCAACGAGAAGATCGAAGGCTTCTTCCGCCTCTGCGAAGCGCGCGGGCTGAGCGGCGAACAGGGAGCTATCATTCCCTATGCCAACATCAGCAACCTGATGCTGGATGAGCGAGTGCTGCAGGCGGTGCGCGAAGGCCGCTTCAACGTCTATGCGGTGCGCCATGTGGACGAGGCGCTGAGCCTGCTGGTCGGCGAGCCGGCCGGCGCGCCCGATGCGCAGGGCGAGTTTCCCGCTGGCAGCGTAAACGCCCGTGTGGTGGAACGGCTGCGCGAGATCGCCGAAGTGGAGCTGGACGAAGAGGAACGCAAGGCGGTCCATGAGGCCGCCAAGGTGCCGGCCTCCAGCTGAAACTGGTCAGTCGCTGAGCGATGTGTGTGCCAGTCAGGCGTGACGGCGGCTGACAGAGGGTTTTCAGCGCTCGCCCACAGACTTATCCACATATTTTGAGGATAACTCCCAGCTGTGCCCGGACTGCTCCGGGCTGGGAACAGCCCCCCTGGGAGAAGAGTCATGTCGCATCACATCTGCCTGGTCCGGGAATACCTGGGCATGAGCATGCGCATCGAGGCCCGCATCCATGCGCTGGCCGGTGGCAACGGACGCTGGACGCTGTTGTGCGCGGCCGGACTGAGCGGGGCGCAGCCCACGGAGATCAAGGTGCAGGGTCCGTTCCTGGGCGCCGGCGAGGCCGCCCGGGTGCTGGCGGCAATCGTCGACAACCTGCGCGAGCAGGGTTATCGGGAAGTGGCCGACCAACCCATTTGGCGGCTGCACATGCAGGCTCGCCTGCGTCAGCTGAACGGCCAGCCGCAACGCCGTGCCTGGCCCTGACCCTGCATTGGAGCTTTTCTGCGCAATCTGTTCGCAGATGCCGCGCAGCGGGTCCCGGCGGGTCCTGTGAACAGGTCTTTCCACCGACTTATCAACAGCTTGCGTGGATAACCCGCGCATTTTCCGCGTTCCAGCTGACCGGTATACTGCGCGCCCTCCTGGTTGCGTATGCGAGATCCCCATCGTGAAATCCCTGGAATCCTTTCTGGAAAATCTCCTGTATGCCTCGCGCTGGCTGCTGGCGCCCATCTACCTGGGCCTGTCCCTGGCACTGCTGGCGCTGTCGCTGAAATTCTTCCAGGAGCTGTACCACCTGCTGCCCCATGTGTTCGAGCGCACCGAGGCCGACCTGATCCTGGTGCTGCTGTCGCTGATCGATATGGCACTGGTCGGTGGTCTGCTGGTGATGGTGATGATCTCCGGCTTCGAGAATTTCGTTTCCCAGCTGAACATCAAGGCCGGCACCGAGAAACTGGACTGGCTGGGCAAGATGGATTCCGGCTCCCTGAAGATGAAGGTGGCCGCCAGCATCGTGGCGATTTCCTCGATCCATCTGCTGCGCATGTTCATGAACGCGCAGCAGATCGAGAACGACAAGCTCATGTGGTACGTGATCATGCACATGACGTTCGTGGTCTCTGCCTTCGCCATGGGCATGATGGAGAAAGGCAAGGGCGGCGCGCAGGAGCTGTGAGCGCGGAGGGCATCCGTCCGAAAGCGCGCGGAACGCCTTGCCGGCAGGGGAGGCTGGGCAAGACTGAGGGTTGACCCCGCTGCGAGGTATGCCCGATGAACCTACATGAACTGACTGCCCGCGCCCGTGCCGGACAGATCGAAGGCGCCAACCTGGTCTGTCTCGAAGGCGGTGCCTACCTGATCGAGGCGCGGGTCGGTTCCCGTCTGCTGCCCTTGCTGGACGCGGAAGGGCAACTGCTCAAGGTGCTGTCCCTTGAGCAGGCCCGCGACCTGCTCAAGGGCGTGCCCATGACGCTGGAGCTCGAGCAGGCCGATGCCAGCGAGGAAATGTGCGGTCTGCGCGAAACGCCGCTGCGCAGCCACCCGGCCGGTTGAGGCACGCATCCTGTAGGAGGCACTTCAGCGGTGACCGGCTGTCCGTCACTCGCTTCCTGCTGTGGTAGTCTGGCCGCCCTTTTTTTGCCTGGCGGGAGCCCGACCATGTCCCAACTCGACCTTTCCACCGACGAAGCCCGTGTCAGCTACGGCATCGGCCGCCAGATCGGTGAACAACTGCACGACAACCCGCCCCCCGGCGCTAGCCTGGACGCCATCGTCGCGGGCCTGCGCGATGCCTTTACCGGCAACGCCAGCCAGGTCAGCCCAGAGGAGCTGAACGCCAGCTTCCAGGTGATCCGCGAGCGCATGCAGGTCGCCGCCGATGCCAAGGCCGCCGCCGCCGCCGAAGCCGGCAAGGCCTACCTGGCCGAGAATGCCAAGCGTGAAGGCGTGACCGTGCTGGAATCCGGCCTGCAATATGAAGTGCTGATTGCCGGCGAAGGCGCCAAGCCCTCCCGCAACGACCAGGTGCGTACCCACTACCACGGCACCCTGATTGACGGCACCGTGTTCGACAGCTCCTACGAGCGTGGCCAGCCGGCCGAATTCCCGGTCGGCGGCGTGATTGCCGGCTGGATCGAAGCCCTGCAACTGATGAACACCGGCAGCAAGTGGCGCCTGCACGTGCCCAGCGAACTGGCCTACGGCGGCCAGGCCGTCGGCAGCATCCCGCCGCACAGCGTGCTGGTGTTCGACGTCGAGCTGCTGGACATCCTGTAAGCCAAAACGATCTCGGTGGGGCTGGCCCCACCGTTTCGTAGGGTGGTCAACGCTTGCGTTGGCCGCCGCAGCTTCCCCGCGGTGGCCTACGGTGCCCGGTAAGGCGCCGACCGCCCTGCGCTGCTGTCAGCGGAGTCGAGTTCAGCGCCTCGCCACCGCCGGCAAATCCCCGATGGCCTGATAAACTCCGCTTCCCAATCGACATTCAGGGGGCGTGGCCATGCCGACCTTCGGCCACATGCGCGAAATCGTTACCACGGACCATGCCGCGCTGCTGGCGCTCTGGCTGCGCACACCCGGCATTCAGGTGCGCGACGAGGATGCCTACGCGCCGTTCTGCGCCTACCTGGCGCGCAATCCCGGGTTGAGTCTGCTGATCGAGGCCGATGGCCAGCCGATCGCCTGCCTGATGGCCGGGCACGACGGCCGGCGCGGCTACCTTCAGCACCTGCTGGTCGACGAAGCCTGGCGCGGGCGCGGCCTGGCCACCCGGCTGCTGGACGAGGCGCTGCGCCGCCTGGCCGTGCTCGGCATCCACAAGTCCCATGTCTTCGTGCTGCGCGACGCGCCCGACGCGCTGGCCTTCTGGCGCGGGCGTGGCGGTTGGGGCGAGCGGCAGGACATCGAAGTGTTTTCCACGCGGGCGGTCGGCGCATGATCGCCGCCGAGCTGCTGGCCTCGGGCACTCTGCTGCTGGGCTGGGCGCTCTACCTGCCCGTGTTGCTCTGGGCCGCCGCTCGCGCGCCCTGGATCGAACTGTTCAGCGACCTGCGCCGCCAGCACTTGCTGTTTGGCACGGTGGTGGTGCTGTTCCTGCTCTGGCTGGTGCGCCGCGATTTCGCCTCCGGGCTGTCGATGCACTTCATCGGCATGACCGCCGTCACCCTGCTGCTGGACTGGCCGCTGGCGATCCTCGCCGGGCTTCTGGCGCAGCTGGGGCTGATCGCGGTGGGCCGACCGGATTTGGCCTCGCTGGGCATCAACGGCATCCTGCTGGTGCTCATCCCCGTCGCCATCACCGAGGCCTGCGCCAACCTGGTGGAGCGCTTTCAGCCGAACAACCTGTTCGTCTACATCTTCTGCTCGGGCTTTTTTCCGGCGGCGCTCACGGCGATTGCCTGCGTATTCGCCAGCCTGGGGCTGCTGCTGCTCGACGGTCGCTACGAGATGCCGCCCTGGCTGGAGGATTTCGCCGGCTACCTGTGGCTGCTGGCGTTTCCCGAGGCCTTCATCAACGGCATGGTAATCGCCGGGCTGGTGGTGTTCTGCCCGGACTGGCTGGAAACCTTCAACCGCAGCCGCTATTTGTCGGCGCCATGGAAGGACGAGGACAGGTAGCAGCCCCTACAGGTTCATGGCACAGCAGCGTAGATACCGTCTTGCTCCCTACCGCGCAAGCGCCAGTTTGGGGTCGAAGGGCTGGCCGGATTTGAGCACCCCATAGGCGATGTGCCGCAGCTTGCGCATCGCCGCGCAGACGGAACCATGGTTGCCGCTTCTCCAGTTCATCATCGATATG
>NZ_JTAK01000003.1:0-268610 GCF_000806415.1 Pseudomonas flexibilis | reverse complement strand
GTTTTTGATTTTGTGGTGTTGGCAGGTTGGCGCCTAATCGGAGACGTGTGGTATCGTCGGCAGCGTCAGATGTGTATCAGAGTGAGAAGCAGATTGGGTGATGGTGAAGTCGACCAAACCGAAAATTTGCAACGAACCGCAAAGCCGACAGACATCACATACCCGTTTCGGGGTAGCGCCTTAACCGCGATGCCCCAACCGAATTGCTTGACGACCATAGAGCGTTGGAACCACCTGATCCCATCCCGAACTCAGCAGTGAAACGACGCATCGCCGATGGTAGTGTGGGGTCTCCCCATGTGAGAGTAGGTCATCGTCAAGCACCTAAAACCAAAACCCCAATCCGCAACCGCGGGTTGGGGTTTTGTCTTTGTTGGCTTTGCAAATTCAACTTTTCGCCCGTCAGGCCGTTAACTTCTTACATTCATTTTCTAGGCGCTCCGCAATGGCTGTTCAACAAGACAACGCTCTGATCAATGACCTGATGGAACAGGTACTATTCCTGGTTTCCCACCCCACTCTGAATGCGGAAGCGCCTGATCAACAGGAAGTGGATCAACTGTTCGCCGAGGTTCGCCAGAACATCTGGCACATGCTGTCCGAAAAACTGGACCTGGCTGGCAGGGAACTCAACGAGCACACCGCCAAAGCCCTCGATGCCATCATTTATGTGGTCACCGGGCTGGGTCAGTCCATTGGTGGGGCGGCCGACGAAGAGGCGCAGTTGGCTCTGCTGAACAAGGCGCGCGGAGAGGTCTGGTACGTGGTAGAAAACCACATCCTCTGACCCGGTGCTGGGCCCACTCGTTATTGCAGCGGGCCCAGCAGTGTGTTGACATCCTCTTCGCTGAGTTGCCAGCCACCCTCAGCGCCGCGAAGCAGGCCGTCGGCCAGCTGTGCCTTGTGGCGTTGCAGCTGCTGAATTTTTTCTTCCACACTGCCCCTGGCGATCAGCTTGTAGACGAAAACTGGTTTGTCCTGCCCGATGCGATAGGCGCGGTCACTGGCTTGCGCTTCGACAGCCGGGTTCCACCATGGATCGAAGTGGATCACCGTATCTGCAGCCGTCAGGTTGAGGCCGGCGCCTCCGGCCTTGAGGCTGATCAGAAAGACCGCATGCTTGCCAGCCTGGAATTCGCGCACTGGCGTGGCGCGATCCCGGGTGCTCCCGGTCAGCAGGGTGTAGCTGATATGGCGACGTTTCAGTTCCTGTTCGATCAGCTCCAGCATGGCGGTGAACTGCGAAAACACCAGTACCCGTCGGCCTTCGGCACTCAGTTCCTCCAGCATCTCGAGTGTGGCCACCAGCTTGGCCGAGTGTTCCGCCCTGCCGTGCCCTTCATCCAGTAGGCGTAGGTCGCAACAGGCCTGACGCAGACGCAGCAAGGCCTCAAGGATCACCAGCTGGCTGCGTGCCAGCCCCTGGCGCTGGATCTCCTCGCGCACCTTGCTATCCATTGCCAGGCGCAAGGCCTCGTAGCGATCACGCTGGGCCGGGGTCAGTTGTACCCACTGAGTGATCTCGGTCTTCGCTGGCAGTTCGGGGGCAACCTGTTGCTTGGTGCGGCGCAGCAGGAAGGGCTGCACCCGTGCGCGCAGCAGGGTAAGTCGTTCGAGATCGCTGTGTTTTTCGATGGGAGTTCGGTAATGGCGGGCGAACTCCTGCTCCCGTCCCAGCCAGCCCGGCATCAGGAAGTGGAAGAGCGACCAAAGTTCACCCAGATGATTTTCCAATGGCGTCCCGGTCAGACAGAGGCGTTGCCGGGCGTTGAACATTCCCAACGCCAACGCGGCCTTGCTGCGTGCGTTCTTGATGTTTTGCGCCTCGTCAAGGATCAGCAGGTGCAGGTGCTGACGGCTCAGTCGCTCGGCATCACGCGGCAGCAGGGCGTAGCTGGTCAACAGCAGATCATATTCCGCAAGCCGTCCGAATTCCTGATGGCGGCGCGGCCCTTGAAGAGCCAGAACCTTCAACTGCGGGGTGAATCGTGCGGCCTCATCCAGCCAGTTGGGAATCAGGCTGGTGGGCATGACAATCAGCGCCGGCGCGGTCAGTCGCCCTGCATTCTTCTCCGACAGGATGAACGCCAGGGTCTGCAGTGTCTTGCCCAGCCCCATGTCGTCGGCCAGTACACCGCCCATACCCAGCTCACCCAGCGCACGCATCCAGGCCACACCCTGTTGTTGATAGGGTCGCAACTGGGCCTGCAGGCCGGCGGGTTGTGGCATAGGCTGCGAACTCAGGGTGTTGAGCCGGTGCGCCAGTTCTCGCAACCGTTCACCACCCTCCCAGCGCAAGGCATCGTCCGCCGCCTCCAGCCGCTGCAGGCGTGCCGCATCGGCCAGCGGCAGGCGTAGCTGCTGCAGATCGGCCGGTTGCTCCTGGAAGTACAGCTCGCCCAGGTTCTGCAGCAGCGGCCTGAGGCGAGCCAGTGGCAAGGCTACGCGCTGTCCGCCGGGCAAGAGGGCGAAGAGAACCTCGTCATCCGCGGCGTCCTGCGCGTCGGCCGTCAGCAACCAGGGCCGGCTGCGAATGGCCTGCAGCAGAATGGGTAACAGGCTGATGCGCTGCCCGTCCACTTCGATGCCCATTTCCAGATCGAACCAGTTCGGATCGCTCGCTTCGTTGACGTGGGCATACCAGTGATCCACCTGGGCGAGGTTGAAATGAAAGTCCGGCAGGATGGTGATATTCCAACCCTCCTGGCGCAGCATTGGCACGCCATCGCGGGTGAACTGCATCCAACTGGTGGTATCGGGCAATTCGAAAGGCTCGCCATCCTTTTCGCCAAGGGCCTCGCTGACCCGCAGGGCGATGCTGAACCCCAGCTCGGCGAGGCGCTGGCGATAGAGGGTTTCGCGCTCCACATCACGGCGGATACGCAACTGGCGGCCCGGAGCGATGAAGCGCAGCAGGTCGCCGGTGGCCTTGCCGTGTACACGCTGTCCGTCGTACTCGAATGTCAGCGCGGCGCGGTGCTGGATCTGCTCGGTCATGCGCCCTTTGCGGGCATCGAAATGCACACGGACATGGCTGTTGAGCAGCAGGTGTGGCCGCGGTTCCAGGTCGGTGCGCAGGATCTGTTCGACTTCGGGCTCGCTGGCCCGCGGTGCGATGCCTCGGCGATGGGCATCCTCCAGGGCCAGCAGGGCTGCTACCACGTGCTTGCAGTTGTACCCCACCGGGCAGCTGCACAGGCCGTGCACTTCCCAAGGGGCGTTACTGCGGGGCTGCAGGCGTATGGACTGCCGATAGTCGTGCTCTTCGGAGCCCCGGCAGCGGGCTTTGAGAATCTGCCCTTCGATGGCGAGCAACGTGGAGCGGCCCTGTTCCGCGTAGCGCCGACCGCGCGCCACGCAGCCCCCTTCGAAACGCTCGAGCCAGTCGCGCTGGGTCACCCTGCGGATGTCGGCGCTCATGAGCGGCGATCCGCTGTTGGAGAAAGGTACAGGTCGAACTGCATCAACTTCACAGGCCGAATCAGGGAAACCGCAAATTCTCGCACGGCCGCCGGCACCTGGGCAGCCCCGGGCGATGCGTTGCATCGTTACAGGGCAGGATTGCGAGCGAGTTGCCGCGATGGTGCGCACCCGTGCGCAACCGGAAACGCCGCGATGCTCTGGAATGCCATAGTTGCCGTTGGTCGGAAGCCGCGCAAGCTGGTGCGCCCCTTGCTCTGCCTGTGATGAGACTTACCAACGGCGAGGGCGGCAACCATGTTCGATCCCTATCGGTACCTGAGGCTCGCCTTTGCGGATGACTTTCGCGTGTGCTTCAGCCCGCAGCGGGCGGATGGCAGCCGCCTGCTGGTGCTGTGCGATCGTCAGAACCGGCTGATCCGGCGCCGGCTGTCGGCGCGCGAGCTGCAGGATCCGGACGCGTTGCGCCGGCTGATTCGCAGCATTCGATTTGGCATCGCCATCGAACGTGGCCAGGCATTGCTCTGGCTGATCAGAACTGACGCCGTAGACCGAAACGCTTGCTCAGCACGCGATCCAGCACGCCGCCGGGTAACCAGGCGGCCATGAGCGGCAGGCTGCGGCTGCCGTTGCCCAGGCGCAGCACGCGGGGGCGTCTGCGCGCCTGGACAGCGGCGAGCACCGCGCGGGCGAAGTCCGCCGCGGGTGTCGGGTTTTGCTGGGAGGCTCTGGCACGGGCCCGGATGCCATCTCGCATTGGCCACCAGGGGGAGGACTCGTTCAGCATTGCCTCGGCCTGCTGGCTGGCATGAGCACCGAAGCTGGAGGCGATGGCGCCGGGCTGGACTTCCATGACCTGGATACCGAACGGTGCCAGTTCCAGGCGCAAGGCGTCGGAGAGTGCATGCACCGCAGCCTTGGAAGCGCAGTAGGCGCCAGCGAACGGCGTGACCAGCACACCGGAGACACTGCCTATGTTGATCACCAGGCCACGGCTGTCGCGCAGCAGGGGGAAGCAGGCGCGGGCCAGCTCGATCGGGGCGAACACATTGGTCTCGAACTGCCGGCGCAGCGCGTCGGCACCACCATCCAGCAGTGGGCCCATGGCGCCGTAGCCGGCGTTGTTGACCAGTACGTCGAGCCGTCCGGCCCGCTTTCGCAGATCATCGCCCAGCTCCAGTACCGCTTGGGCGTCGTTGACGTCCAAGGCCACGGCGGTGAATCCCGCCGCGGCCAGGGCGGCGAGATCCTCGGGTTTGCGGGCGGTGGCCCATACGCGGTAGCCGGCCGAGAGGAATGCATCGGCCAGGGCGCGGCCGATGCCACTGGAGCAGCCGGTTATCAGGGCAACAGGTTGGGTCATGGCGTGCCTCGCTCGTTGTTATGTCGGGCACTGTAAACAAAAAAGGGAGCGCCTGGCGCTCCCTTGTTTTGCATGGCCTGCTAGTCGAACAGGCCGAAGGTCAGGCGGCTCCACCAGGAGCGCTTGCGTTCCGTCTTCAGCTCGTCGGGCAAGGCGTCCTCGGCTTCCTCGTACTGGCGTTGCACGTCCTGGCTGGCCCGGGTTTCGCCGGGTTCCAGGGTGGTGTCGGTCTCTACCAGCCCAAGGGTCGCGCGGGCCAGCCAGCCGCGTTCGTCCATGCTTTCCCGCGGCACGAAGCGGCCGTTGTCCAGGCTCGGGTGCTGCGGGTAGTTGAGCTTCAGAGTCGCCAGGCTGCTGGCCGCGAGGTCATCCAGCCCCAGGTGCTGATAGGCTTCGACCATCAGGGCCAGGCCGTCACCCACCGCTGGCGTTTCCTGGAAGTTCTCCACCACATAGCGGCCGCGGTTGGCGGCCGCCACATAGGCCTTGCGGGTCAGGTAGTACTGGCCGACATGCACTTCGTTGGCGGCCAGGCGGTTGCGCAGGAAGATCATGCGCTGCTTGGCATCCGGGGCGTAGCGGCTGTTGGGATAGCGGCTGGTGAGTCGGGCGAATTCGTTGTAGGAGTCGCGCGCCGCGCCGGGATCGCGCTTGGACATGTCCAGCGGCATGAAGCGCGCCAGCAGTCCGTTGTCCTGGTCGAAGGCAGCCAGGCCCTTGAGGTAGTAGGCGTAGTCGACCTGCGGGTGCTGCGGATGCAGGCGGATGAAGCGATCGGCGGCGGACTTGGCAGCCTCCGGCTCCATGTTCTTGTAGTAGGCGTAGATCAGTTCCAGCTGCGCCTGCTCGGCGTAGCGGCCGAAGGGGTAACGGGACTCCAGGGCCTTGAGCTTGTTCACGGCGGTGGTGTAGCTCTTGTCGTCCAGCGCGGACTGCGCCTGGCGATACAGCTCGGCTTCGCTGAGTTCGTCGTCCTTGGACTCCTGGGAGGCGCAGGCGGCAAGGGCCAGGGTGGCGATCAGCAACAGATGTTTCACGTGCATGGCGGCTTGCGTCCCTGTGACGGCCGCGGGCCGTCCTGATATAGTGTGCGGCCCGGAACTCCGGGCCAGGACGCCGTATTTAATCACAAGCGCCGCCCCAGTCCAAAGGCCGCGCCCCGTTGCCCAGCATGTCACCGACTCCCACGCAAACCATTCAGCTGCGCGCCGAAGTTCCCTACGAACTGGGTGGCCAGCGCCTCGACCAGGTTGCCGCACAGCTGTTCGCCGACCATTCGCGCTCGCGCCTGACCAGCTGGATCAAGGACGGCCGCCTGACCGTCAACGGTGCGGTGCTGCGTCCGCGCGACATCGTGCACGGCGGCGCCGTGCTGGAGCTCGAGGCCGAGCAGGAAGTGCAGGGCGATTGGGTAGCCCAGGACATCGCCCTGAACATCGTCTACGAAGACGACCAGTTGATGGTGATCGACAAGCCGGCCGGCCTGGTGGTGCACCCGGCGGCCGGGCACGCCGACGGCACGCTGCTCAATGCGCTGCTGCACCATGTGCCGGGTATCGATCAGGTACCGCGTTGCGGCATCGTGCATCGTCTGGACAAGGACACCACCGGCCTGATGGTGGTGGCCAAGACCCTGGAAGCCCACACCACGCTGGTGGATCAGCTGCAGAAACGCACCGTCAGCCGCATCTACGAGGCCATCGTGATCGGCGTGATCACCGCCGGCGGCACCATCGACGCGCCCATCGGCCGTCATGGCACCCAGCGCCAGCGCATGGCGGTGAGCGTCGGCGGCAAGCCGGCGGTCAGCCATTACCGGGTGCTGGAACGCTTCCGCTCGCACACCCACGTGCGGGTCAAGCTGGAAACCGGGCGCACCCACCAGATCCGCGTGCACATGACCCACATCGGCTATCCGCTGGTCGGCGACCCGGTGTACGCGGGCCGCTTCCGCATTCCGCCGGCGGCCAGCCCCACGCTGGTCGACAGCCTGAAAAACTTCCCCCGGCAGGCGCTGCACGCGCGCTTCCTGGAGCTGGAGCACCCGACCACCGGCAAGCGCATGAAGTGGGAATCGCCGCTGCCCGAAGACTTCGTCTGGCTGCTCTCCCTGCTGCGCCAGGACAGCGAGTCCTTCGTCTGATGATGACCGACTGGCTGGTCCCCGACTGGCCGGCGCCGGCCGGCGTACGCGCCTGCGTGACGACCCGCAGCGGCGGCATCAGCCAGTCGCCGTTCGACAGTTTCAACCTCGGCGATCACGTGAATGACGATCCGCAGGCGGTGGCCGAGAACCGCCGCCGCCTGCGGGACGCCCTCGACTGCCAGCCTGCCTGGTTGAGCCAGGTGCATGGCATCCGCGCGGTGGAAGCCGATCCCGCCCGCGTCCAGGAAGCTGATGCCAGCTGGAGCGCCACGCCGGGCGTGGCCTGCGCCATCCTGACCGCCGACTGTCTGCCCGCGCTGTTCTGCGACCGCGCCGGTACCCGCGTGGCAGCGGCGCATGCCGGCTGGCGCGGGCTGGCCGGCGGCATGCTGGAAGCCACCCTCGATGCGCTGGATTGCCTGCCCGGAGAGGTGCTGGTCTGGCTCGGCCCGGCCATCGGGCCGGAGGCGTTCGAAGTGGGGCCGGAAGTGCGCGAGGCCTTCCTGGTTGGACATCCGCAAGCGGACGCGGCGTTCCGGCCGAGCGCCAATTCCGGCAAGTACCTGGCCGATCTTTATCAGTTGGCGCGCATCCGCCTGGCCGCGCGCGGCGTCACCGCCGTGTATGGCGGCGGGTTGTGCACCTGGAGCGACCCACGCTTCTACTCGTACCGCCGCGCCGCGCGTACCGGGCGTTTCGCCTCGCTGATCTGGCTGGCGCCGCGATAACAGGCACCGCTGCCGATTGTGTAGGGGCCGAGCCGCGATGCGCTTGTGCAGGCGCCACCCAGGAGCTCGCGACTGAAGTCGCTCCTACAGTTGACCCTGCAGCTTCTCGGCACCTGCGACCTGGCGTCACGGCTCGCCCGGCGCCCTTGAATCCTTGGGCATCATCCTCATCTAAGGAGCATCCACGGGCCGTTCACCGCCCGCTCGCTTCTCAATGAGGAACCTCTTCATGCGTATCGATCGTTTGACCAGCAAGCTGCAGCTCGCGCTGTCCGACGCGCAGTCCATCGCGGTGGGCTTCGATCACCCGGCCATCGAACCGCTGCACCTGATGCAGGCGCTGCTGGAGCAGCAGGGCGGCTCGATCAAGCCGCTGCTGATGCAGGTCGGTTTCGACGTCAACAGCCTGCGCCAGGCGCTGACCCGCGAGCTCGACCAGTTGCCCAAGCTGCAGAACCCCACCGGCGACATGAACCTGTCCCAGGACCTGGCGCGCCTGCTCAACCAGGCTGACCGCCTGGCCCAGCAGAAGGGCGACCAGTACATCTCCAGCGAACTGGTGCTGCTCGCCGCGCTGGACGAGAACACCAAGCTTGGCAAGTTGCTGCTCGGCCAGGGCGTGAGCAAGAAAGCGCTGGAGAACGCCGTCACCAACCTGCGCGGCGGCGCTGCGGTCAACGATCCCAACGCCGAGGAAGCGCGCCAGGCGCTGGACAAGTACACCGTCGACATGACCAAGCGCGCCGAGGAAGGCAAGCTCGACCCGGTGATCGGCCGCGACGACGAGATCCGCCGCACCATCCAGGTACTGCAGCGCCGCACCAAGAACAACCCGGTGCTGATTGGCGAACCCGGCGTGGGCAAGACCGCCATCGTCGAGGGCCTGGCCCAGCGCATCGTCAACGGCGAGGTGCCGGACGGCCTGAGGGACAAGCGCCTGCTGTCGCTGGACATGGGCGCGCTGATCGCCGGCGCCAAGTTCCGCGGCGAGTTCGAGGAACGCCTGAAGGCGGTGCTCAACGAGCTGGCCAAGCAGGAAGGTCGGGTGATCCTGTTCATCGACGAGCTGCACACCATGGTCGGCGCCGGCAAGGCCGAGGGCGCCATGGACGCCGGCAACATGCTCAAGCCGGCCCTGGCCCGTGGCGAGCTGCACTGCGTGGGTGCCACCACGCTGGACGAGTATCGCCAGTACATCGAGAAGGACGCCGCCCTGGAGCGCCGCTTCCAGAAGGTGCTGGTCGACGAGCCCAGCGAGGAGGACACCATCGCCATCCTGCGCGGCCTCAAGGAGCGCTACGAGGTGCACCATGGGGTGACCATCACCGACGGCGCGATCATCGCGGCCGCCAAGCTCAGTCACCGCTACATCACCGACCGCCAGCTGCCGGACAAGGCCATCGACCTGATCGATGAGGCCGGCAGCCGCATCCGCATGGAAATCGACTCCAAGCCCGAGGAGCTGGACCGCCTGGATCGCCGCCTGATTCAGCTGAAGATCGAGCGCGAGGCGCTGAAGAAGGAAGACGACGAGGCCACCAGGAAGCGCCTGGAGAAACTCGAGGACGACATCGCCAAGCTGGAGAAGGAATACGCCGACCTGGAGGAAATCTGGAAGTCGGAGAAGGCCGAGGTGCAGGGCACCGCGCAGATCCAGCAGAAGATCGAGGTGGCTCGCCAGGAAATGGAGGCCGCGCGGCGCAAGGGCGACCTGGAAGCCATGGCGCGCATCCAGTACCAGACCATTCCCGACCTGGAACGCAGCTTGCAGATGGCCGAGCAGCATGGCCAGGTGGAAAAGCAGCTGCTGCGCAACAAGGTCACCGACGAGGAAATCGCCGAGGTGGTCTCCAAGTGGACCGGCATCCCGGTGGCCAAGATGCTGGAAGGCGAGCGCGAGAAGCTGCTGAAGATGGAAGACATGCTGCACCAGCGCGTCATCGGCCAGCACGAGGCGGTGGTCGCGGTGGCCAACGCGGTGCGCCGCTCGCGCGCCGGCCTGGCCGACCCGAACCGTCCTAGCGGTTCGTTCCTGTTCCTCGGCCCGACCGGCGTGGGCAAGACCGAGCTGTGCAAGGCGCTGGCCGAGTTTCTCTTCGACACCGAGGAGGCGATGATCCGTATCGACATGTCCGAGTTTATGGAGAAGCACGCCGTGGCTCGCCTGATCGGCGCGCCGCCCGGCTATGTCGGCTACGAGGAAGGCGGCTATCTGACCGAGGCGGTACGCCGCAAGCCGTACTCCGTGGTGCTGCTGGACGAGGTGGAGAAGGCCCACCCGGACGTGTTCAACATCCTGCTGCAGGTGCTGGAAGACGGCCGGCTGACCGACAGCCATGGCCGCACCGTGGATTTCCGCAACACGGTGGTGGTGATGACCTCCAACCTCGGCTCGGCGCAGATCCAGGAACTGGTCGGCGACCCGGACGCGCAGCGCGCGGCGGTGCTGGATGCCGTCAGCCATCACTTCCGGCCGGAGTTCATCAACCGCATCGACGAGGTGGTGGTGTTCGACCCGCTGGCCCGCGAGCAGATCGCCGGCATCGCGCAGATCCAGCTGGGCCGCCTGCGCCAGCGCCTGGCCGAGCGCGAGCTGAGCCTGGAGCTCTCCGACGAGGCCATCGACAAGCTGATCGCGGTCGGCTACGACCCCGTATACGGCGCCCGCCCGCTCAAGCGCGCCATCCAGCGCTGGATCGAGAACCCGCTGGCGCAGCGCATCCTGGCCGGCGACTTCGCACCCGGCGCGGTGGTGCAGGCCAAGGTGGAGGGAGACGAGATCGTCTTTGCCTAACCTGTTTCGTCTACGACCAATGAACAACGGGGGCCTCTGGCCCCCGTTTTCGTCTGCGGGCATGCTGCAGGTTCAATTTTGCCTTGGAGACCTGCCCATGCTGATGCGCGCCGACCGTTCGACCCTGCTGGTCATCGATATCCAGGAACGCCTGTGCCCGGCCCTGCACGAGGCCGAGGCGCTGGTGGACAACAGCGCCTGGCTGATCCGTGTGGCGCGCAAGCTGAACGTGCCGGTGCTGGTCAGCGAGCAGTACCCGAAGGGGCTGGGCCCGACCGTGGCGGCCTTGCAGCCGTTGCTGGAGGGCGTGACGCCGGTGGAAAAGGTGCGCTTTTCCACCGCCCGGGAAGCGGCGCTGCTGGCCCAGCCCGGCGGCGAGCGTGAGCAGTTCGTGGTGTGTGGTGCGGAGACCCACGTCTGCGTGCTGCAGACGGTGCTGGAACTGCTGGAAGCCGGCCGGCAGGTGTTCGTGGTCGAGGAGGCGGTGACCTCGCGCACGCCGGCCAACAAGCAGCTGGCGCTGGCGCGCATGCGGCAGGCCGGCGCGCAGATCGTCTCGGGCGAGATGGTGGCCTTCGAGTGGATGGAACGGGCGGGGACCGAGACGTTCAAGGAAATCAGCCGGACGCTGATTCGCTGAACTGCCAAAGAGTTGGCGATATCGCGCCGATATCATGGCAGGCTTCTTGCTGGCGCACGGACTAACGTCAATCCCTGCACCATTTGGAGGCACGATGAGGCCTGTTCCGTTGCACAGCCCTTGGCGCGACCGTCGCCACCGACTCTATGCACTGCTCGTCTGGATGCTGGTCGGCCTGCTGCTGACCCGTCCGCAGACCCAGACCGGTGTTTTCATCGCGCTGGGTGTCTTTCCGCTGCTGGGCATCCTGGCCTTGCTGCTGCACCGCTGGTGGATCAATCGTTTCGCCCGCAGCAACCTGATGCACGCCATCTACGTCGGGCTGGTCATGCTGGTGAGTGGCGGGGTGTTCGAAGCCATCCAACTGCTGCGGCCCTACCTGGGCGAACATTTTCTCTGACGCGCCGCAGGCGCGCCGTGCCCGGCGCGCGCGATGGTGGACAGGAGAAACGCTGTCCGCCCTACGGGTCCGCGCCGTTTCGTAGTGTGGATCGCGCTCCACCGATCCACCATGCGCGCCGTCAGGCAGCGCTAGCCGCCTTCTCCGCCCTGCCAGCCCTTGCGCCAGGCCTCGCGCTGCTTGGGCGTCAGGAAGGTCCATGACACGAAGCGGCTTTGCTTCTGGCCCTGCGCCATCGGCGTGATGCGGATATCGCGCGCGCCCAGCGCTTGCAGGCGGCTCTCCAGGCCCGGCAGGTTGCCCGCCTTGGACACCAGCGTGCTGAAGCGGTAGACCTGCGTGGCGAACTGCGCGCTTTCATGGGCCAGCGTGTCGATGAACGCCGCTTCGCCCCCGGGACAGTGCAGCTCGTTGCTCTGCCCACCGAAGTTGAGCACCGGCAGGGCACGCTTGGGGTCCAGCTTGCCGAGGTTGCGCCACTTGCGCCGGCTGCCGCTCAGCGCTTCGTCCGCCGAGGCGTGGAACGGCGGGTTGCACAGGGTCAGGTCAAAGCGCTCGTCCGGCTGGATCACGCCCTGGAAGATATGTGCGGGGTCGGCCTGCTGGCGCAGCTCGATACGTTCCTGCAGGCGATTGGCACGCAGGATCTCCGCCGCCGCCTTAAGCGCGGTGGCATCGATGTCCGCACCGACGAAACGCCAGCCGTATTCATGCAGGCCGATCAGCGGGTAGACGCAGTTGGCGCCGCTGCCCACATCCAGCACCCGAATCCGCGGGCCCTCTGGGATGCGGTTGCCGTTGTCGCCGGCCAGCAGATCGGCCAGGCCGTGCAGGTAATCGGCGCGGCCGGGAATGGGCGGGCACAGGTAACCGGCCGGAATGTCCCAGTGGCGCAGGCCGTAGTGCTGGCGCAGCAGCGCGCGGTTGAACACCTTCACCGCTTCGGGATTGGCGAAGTCGATGCTCGGCTTGCCATAAGGATTGGTGATGACGAAACGCGCCAGTTCCGGACAGATTTTGATCAGGGCGGGAAAGTCGTAGCGTCCCTGGTGGCGGTTGCGTGGGTGCAGGGCGGGGGCAGCGGTGGACATCGGGAAACATCGGCGGGCGGATAGGGCGGCGATTTTCCCATATCCATGCGGGTGGAGGGGAGCGTCGCTCGCTCGTGGGTGCGCCCCCTCTACCCGGCCCTCTCCCGCGAGGGGAGAGGGGGAAGCCGACTCAGCCGCGCTTGCCCAGCACGCCGCGCAGGGTTTCCTGGATATCGGCGGGGATCAGCACGGTCTTGGCGTTGGTGCTCTTGCTTAGGCCTTCCATGGCGGCGATGTACTTCTCGCCGAGCAGGAACATCATCGGGCCGGTTTCGTTGCCGATGGCCGAGGTCACGCGACGAATCGCCTCGGCCGACGATTCCGCCAGGGTCACCTGGGCATCGGCGTCGCGCTTGGCCGATTCCAGGCGGGCCTCGGCCTCCAGGATCGCCGCCTGCTTGGCGCCTTCGGCGCGGGTCACGGTGGCCTTGCGCTCACGCTCGGCGGCGGCCTGCATTTCCATGGCGCGCTGCATGGATTCGGACGGCTTGATGTCCTGGATCTCCACCGACTTCACGGTCAGGCCCCAGTCCACGGCCTCGTCGGCGATGCTCTCGCGCAGGCGGGCCTTGATCTTGTCGCGCGAGGACAGCGCCTCGTCCAGCTCCATCTCGCCGACGATCGAACGCAGCGTGGTCATGATCAGGTTGCGGATCGCCTCGGAGAAATCGGTCACCCCGTATACCGCCTTCACCGGATCGGTGACCTTCACGAAGGCGATGGCGTTGGTGAGGATCACCGCGTTGTCGCGGGTAATCACTTCCTGCTCCTGCACGTCGAGGATGATGTCCTTGGTCACCAGCTTGTAGGCCACCCGATCCAGATAGGGAATCAGGATGTTCAGCCCCGGTCGTAGCGTGCTGTGGTACTTGCCCAGGCGCTCGACCACCCATTCCTCACCCTGCGCCACCAGGCGCACACCTTTGGCGACGGTGACCAGAATGAACACCAGCAGCACTACCGCAACGATCAATCCTTCATTCATGGATCTACTCCTTAAGCCTTGGCAACCTTGAGAAAACTGCCTTCCACGGAAATCACCCGCACGCGCTCACCGGCGGCAATTGCGGATTCGGCCACGCAGGCCCATTCATCGGCGCCGAGGATCGGGCGCTGGAAGCGCACCTTGCCGCGCTGGAACGGCTCGACCGCGCCGACCAGCAGGCCGACTTCGCCCAGCACCGTGCCGTCGGCGGTGCCGATCAGGGTCTTGTGCCGGTCGCGGCGGAACACCTTGAACCACAGCGCCACCATGGCCAGCGAGGCCAGCCCCCAGACCAGCAGCTGCGTGGTCAGCGCCAGAGCGCCGGCCAGCAGCATCAGCAGGCCGACCAGCAGCGCGCCCAGGCCGAACCAGAGTACGAAGAAGGCGGGGATCGCCAGCTCCAGCAGGATCAGCAGCACGCCGCCGACCACCCAGTACCACCATTCGATCGTCATCGTTTCCCTCCGGGATGAATCGCCCGCGCAGCCTACCAGTTCGACCGCCGCATCGCCCGTCGCAGACGCTTACAGCGGAAACACCAGCGGCACCAGCAGTACCGTCACCAGCATCACCAGCAGGGTGAAGGGAACGCCGATCTTCACGAAATCGCCGAAGCGATAGCGGCCCGGTCCGAGCACCAGGGTGTTCACCGGTGAGGAGATCGGTGTCATGAACGCCGCCGAGGCGGCCAGCGCCACGGTCATGGCGAAGGGGTAGGGCGACACACCCAGCTGTTGGGCCAACGAAAGCGCAACGGGCGCCATCAGCACGGCGGTGGCGGTGTTGGAGATGAACAGCCCGGTCAGCGCCGTGACGGTGAACAGGCAGGCCAGCAGCACCTGCGGGCCGGCGTCGCCGAGCAGCGCAAGCAGGCCGTCCACCGCCAGCGCGATACCGCCGGTCTTCTGCAGGGCCAGGGCAAACGGCAGCATGCCGACGATCAGCACCAGGCTCGGCCAGTGGATGGACTTGTAGGCGCTGTCCATGTCGATGCAGCGGAAGGCGCCCATCAGCAGGCAGGCCAGCAGCGCGGCCAGGGCATTGGGCACCAGGCCGCTGACCATCAGCAGGATCATCACCGTCAGGCTGAACAGCGCGTGCGGCGCGCGGTCGCCGGCCGGCACCACCTCGTTCACTTCCATCGGCAGGCTGAGCACCAGGAAGTCACGGGACAGGCCATGCAAACGGTCGATGTTCTTCCAGGACCCGGCGACCAGCAGGGTGTCGCCAGGGCGCAGCTTGTCGTCGACCAGCACGCCTTCCAGCGCTTCGCGGTTGCGGCGCAGGCCCACCACGTTGAGCTGATGGCGGCTGCGGAAGCCCAGCTCCTGGATGGTCTTGCCCGGCAGCGTCGATTCCGGCGGCAGCGCTACCTCCGCCAGGCCCAGCTCATGGGCGTGGTCCGCGTAGTAGGAACTCTTCAGTTGCAGTGGCGCCAGGCCCAGCTCGTCATAGGCGCCCAGCAGGGCGATGGCGGGGCTGGCCAGGTCGACCAGCAGGATGTCGCCGGCCTGCAGGTTGGTGCTGCCGGTGGCCATCATCAGTTGGTTGCGGAAGCGCCCGTGGCGTTCGACGGCGATCACGTTGATGCCGTACTGGCTGCGCAGCTCCAGCTCGTTGAGCAGGCGGCCGGCCAGCGGCGACTCCGGCAGCACCCGCAGGCGCCGCTCGCGTTCGGAAAGCCGGTAGTCGCGCGCCAGATCGGCCAGGGTATGGCGCGAGCGGTCGCCGGCCGACTGGCCGTCGTCGCTGCGCAACCAGCGCCGGGCGAACAGCATGTAGCCGATGCCCAGCGCCAGGATGGCGAGGCCTATGGGGGTGAAGGCGAAGAAATCGAAACCGCCCAGCCCGGCGCGGCGCAGCTCGCTGTGCACCACCAGGTTCGGCGGGGTTGCCACCAGTGTCAGCATGCCGCTGATCAGCCCGGCGAAGGCCAGCGGCATCATCAGCCGGCCGGGATTGATGCGCAGCCGCGCGGCGATGCCCATGACGATCGGGATGAAGATCGCCACCACGCCGGTGGAACTCATCACCGAGCCGAGGGTGGCCACCGCCAGCATCAGCAGCACCAGCAGGCGCGTCTCGCTGCTGCCGGCGGTGCGCACCAGCCAGTCGCCCATGCGGTAGGCGATACCGGTGCGCACCAGGCCATCGCCGATGATGAACAGTGCGGCGATCAGCACCACACTCGGGTCGCTGAATCCGGCCAGTGCCTCCGGTACCGTGAGAATGCCCAGCAGTGGCAGCGCCACCATGGCCAGGACGGCTACCACGTCCATGCGCGGTTTATTGCGTACGAACAGTGCGACACAGCAGGTGAGCAGGGCGAGAACCAACAGCAGATCAAGGGTCATGGAGATACGACAAGGAAGGCGTGGCGAAATGCCGGCATACGATACCGGTAACCGGGGTTTTTGGAAGGCCCCGGGTCGCGGGGGTATCAGGGGTAGCCGAGGATGGCCTTCAGTTGCGGCAGATGGTTTTCGATCCAGCGCGGATCGATCGGGCCCCAGTCGCGGATGCGGTAGCGGCCGGCGTTGTGGCGTTCGCCGTCGCCTTGCTCGAAGGTGCAGTCGATGTCCAGCTCGGCCAGTGCCTCCAGGGTGTCCTGGGCGGTGCGGCGCGGCATGCCGGTGGCGGCCATGATGGCCGGCACGCTGCTGGCGGTTTCGCTGTGGATCAGCCAGGCCACGTACAGGCGGCGGTAGAAGCTGGTCTTGGTCTTGCTCGGTGGCATGGAGGTGACTTCCCTGTCAGGCGGGGCGCCGTAGCGCCCCGGAGGAGGAACATCAGAGCATATTGATCGCGAAGTAGGCGGCCGCGCCGGCGGTATACCCGAGGAAGGCCAGCAGAGTGACGCGACGGATGTACCAGAAGAAGCCTATGCGTTCCATGCCCATCGCCGCCACACCAGCCGCAGAGCCGATGATCAGCGAGCTGCCGCCGGTACCGGCGCAGAAGGCCAGCAACTCCCAGAAGCGTCCGTCGGTGACGAACTGGGCGAGCCAACCGCTTTCCTCGGCCGCGGCGGAGGCCAGCATGCCATCGCTGACCAGCGGGTACATCTTCATGGCACCGGCTACCAGCGGCACGTTGTCGACCACGGCAGAAAGCAGGCCGATGGCGTAGTTGATGGCGAAGATGTTGCCCAGGCTGTCGCGCAGCAGAGTGGCAACCTGGGTCAGGTGACCGGCGGTGGCCAGCGAGGATACCGCCAGCAGGATGCCGAGGAAGAACAGGATGCTCGGGGTGTCGACGCGGTGCAGCACGCCGATCACCGACAGCGGGTGCTTGTGCTCGGCGAGCTTGTTGCGGTGCAGCATCTCGGTGGCGACCCACAGCACGCCGAGGCCGAACAGGATGCCCATGTAGGGTGGCAGGCCGGTGACGGTCTTGAACACCGGTACGAACAGTAGGGCGCCCAGACCTAGGGCCAGTACCAGGTTACGCTCGAAGTCGGTGGTGACGGGCGGGTGTTTCTCGCCCAGGTGCTTCTGGCTGCGCGGACGCGGCGCCTCGCCGTGCAGGCGGAAGCTCAGCACGATCAGCGGCACCAGTAGGCAGATCAGGCTGGGAATGAACAGCTGGGTGATCACGCCCTGGGCGCTGATCTGGCCGCCGATCCACAGCATGGTGGTGGTCACGTCACCGATCGGCGACCAGGCGCCGCCGGCGTTGGCGGCGATCACCACGACGCCCACGTACAACCAGCGCTCCGGACGGCCGCGTACCAGCTTGCGCAGCAGCGAGATCATCACGATGGTGGTGGTCAGGTTGTCCAGTACTGCGGACAGGAAGAAGGTCAGCAGGCCGATGATCCACAGCAGCGACACACGCTTGCGGGTGTGGATGCGGTCGGTGATCACCTTGAAGCCGCCGTGGGCGTCGATCAGCTCGACGATGGTCATGGCGCCGAGCAGGAAGAACAGGATCTCGGCGATCTCGCCCAGGTGGTGACGCAGCTCGCCCACCACGAAGACGGAGGAGTCCGCCGGGTTATGGGTGCCGAGCTCCAGCAGCGGCAGGATCTGGTCGGCGCCCAGAACAAGCACCGCCCAGGTGAGGGCGGCGGTGAGGAGGGCCGAGGCGGCCTTGTCGAGCTTGAGCGGATGTTCGAGCGCGATGCACAAATAGCCAACGATAAAGATGGCTGCCATCAGGAGATACATGGACATGACTCCAAAGTGAGGGGATTCGTGCGCGGGAGGCTCGGCTGGCGTGGAGCTGATGAGGTAATAGCCAGGCGCCATCATCCGTCATGGCTGGGCATTATGCCTGTTTGGACGGGTGAGCGAAATTGTCGCAGGTCAAGCGTGCGGTAAAACCCGGAAACAGATCGCGAATCGATCTGCTCCGGGCTTCGGGGGAGGGTTACAGCGTGGCGATGCGCTCGCGCTGTTCAGCCAGCTTGGCCAGGGCCTGTTCGGCCTCGGCCAGC
Source organism: Pseudomonas flexibilis (assembly GCF_000806415.1). Classification (NCBI taxonomy): domain Bacteria; kingdom Pseudomonadati; phylum Pseudomonadota; class Gammaproteobacteria; order Pseudomonadales; family Pseudomonadaceae; genus Pseudomonas; species Pseudomonas flexibilis. Next base: position 250,605 of record NZ_JTAK01000003.1, on the reverse strand, counting down.
TTGGCGCGCTCCTTGTCGATTACCGCCGGCGGGGCCTTGTCGACGAAGCTGGCGTTGGACAGCTTGCCGCCGACGCGCTGTACCTCGCCCTGCAGGCGGGCAATTTCCTTGTCCAGGCGCGCCAGCTCGGCATCCTTGTCGATCAGCCCGGCCATCGGCACCAGCACGCGCATCTCGCCGACCAGGGCGATGGCGGCCAGCGGCTCGCGCTCCTCGGCGCCCAGTACGCGCACCGATTCCAGCTTGGCCAGCTTGGCCAGCAGTGGCTCGAAGTCGCGCAGGCGGCGGCGATCCTGCTCGCTGGCGTTGGCCAGCACCACGTTGATGCGCTTGGCCATGGAGATGTTCATCTCGCCGCGAATCTGCCGCACGCCGAGCATGAAGGTCTTCACCCAGGCGATGTCGGCCTCGGCATCGGCGTCCAGCCTGGCCTCGTTCGCCACCGGCCAGGGTTGCAGCATCAGGGTCGGGCCTTCCTTGCCGGCCAGGCCCTTGATGCGCTGCCAGATCTCTTCGGTGATGAACGGCATGATCGGATGGGCCAGGCGCAGGATGACTTCCAGCACGCGCACCAGGGTGCGGCGGGTACCGCGCAGGCGCTCGGCGGGCGCGTTCTCGTCCCACAGCACCGGCTTGACCAGCTCCAGGTACCAGGCGCAGTACTCGTCCCAGATGAACTCGTAGAGGGCCTGGGCGGCCAGGTCGAAGCGGAAGGCGTCCAGGTGGCGGGTGACATCGTCCTCGCAGCGCTGCAGCGCGGAGATGATCCAGCGGTCCACGGCGGACAGCTCGACGGGCTCATCGTTGACGCCGCAGTCCTTGCCGTCGGTGTTCTCCAGCACGAAGTTGGTGGCGTTCCATAGCTTGTTGCAGAAGTTGCGGTAGCCCTCGACGCGGCCCATGTCGAACTTGATGTCGCGGCCGGTGGAGGCCAGCGAGCAGAAGGTGAAGCGCAGGGCGTCGGTGCCGTAGCTGGCGATGCCTTCCGGGAACTCGGCGCGGGTCTGCTTGGCGATCTTCTCGGCCAGCTTGGGCTGCATCATGCCGCTGGTGCGCTTGGCCACCAGGGTTTCCAGGTCGATGCCGTCGACGATGTCCAGCGGGTCGAGCACGTTGCCCTTGGACTTGGACATCTTGTGGCCCTGGCTGTCGCGCACCAGGCCATGGACATAGACGGTTTTGAACGGGATCTCGCCCATCAGGTGGGTGGACAGCATGATCATCCGGGCGACCCAGAAGAAGATGATGTCGAAGCCGGTGACCAGCACGTCGGTGGGGTGGAAGGTCTTCAGGAAGTCGGTCTGCTGCGGCCAGCCGAGGGTCGAGAAGGTCCACAGGCCGGAGCTGAACCAGGTGTCCAGCACGTCGTCATCCTGGCGCAGCGCCTCGTCGTTGCGGATGCCGTGCTTCTTGCGCACTTCGGCCTCGTCGCGGCCGACGTAGACGTTGCCCGCTTCGTCATACCAGGCCGGAATGCGGTGACCCCACCACAGCTGGCGGCTGATGCACCAGTCCTGGATGTCGCGCATCCAGCTGAAGTACATGTTCTCGTACTGCTTGGGCACGAACTGGATCTCGCCGGTCTCCACCACGGCGATGGCCTTCTCGGCCAGCGGCTTGGTGGACACGTACCACTGGTCGGTCAGCCAGGGCTCGATGACCGTGCCGGAACGGTCACCCTTGGGCACCTTCAGCGCGTGATCGTCGATCTTCTCCAGCAGGCCCATGGCCTCGAACTCGGCGACGATGGCCTTGCGGGCATCGAAGCGGTCCATGCCGGCATAGGCGGCCGGCAGTTCGGCATCGACGTGCTCGTTGACGCTGCCGTCCAGGTTGAACACCTGGGCGCGCGCCAGCACGGCGGCGTTCTTGTCGAAGATGTTGATCAGCGGCAGGTTGTGACGCTTGCCGACTTCATAGTCGTTGAAGTCGTGGGCCGGGGTGATCTTCACGCAGCCGGTGCCGAACTCGCGGTCGACGTAGTCGTCGGCGACGATGGGAATCAGGCGGTTGACCAGCGGCAGCAGCACGTGGCGGCCGATCAGGTCCTTGTAGCGCTCGTCCTCAGGGTGTACGGCCACGGCGGCGTCGCCGAGCATGGTTTCCGGGCGGGTGGTGGCCACCACCAGGTAGCTCAGCCCTTCGGCGGTCTTCGCGCCCTCGGCCAGCGGATAGCGCAGGTGCCAGAGATGGCCCTTCTCGTCGTGGTTCTCCACTTCCAGGTCGGAAATGGCGGTGTGCAGCTTGGTGTCCCAGTTGACCAGGCGCTTGCCGCGGTAGATCAGGCCGTCCTCGTGCAGGCGCACAAAGGCTTCCTTGACTGCCTCGGACAGGCCTTCGTCCATGGTGAAGCGCTCGCGCGACCAGTCCACCGAGCTGCCCAGGCGACGGATCTGCCGGGTGATGGTGCCACCGGACTGCTCCTTCCATTCCCAGACCTTCTCCAGGAACTTCTCGCGGCCCAGATCATGGCGCGACAGGTTCTGCGCGGCCAGCTGGCGCTCCACCACCATCTGGGTGGCGATGCCGGCGTGGTCGGTGCCCGGCTGCCACAGGGTGTTGCGACCCTGCATGCGGCGGAAGCGGATCAGCGCATCCATGATCGCGTTGTTGAAACCATGGCCCATGTGCAGGCTGCCGGTCACGTTCGGCGGCGGCAGGGCGATGGTGTAGGACTCGCCGGACCCTTGCGGGGCGAAATAGTTGTTCGCCTCCCATTCGGCGTACCAACGGGATTCAATGGCGTGCGGCTGGTAGGTCTTGTCCATGCGGCGGGACCCTTAACGGCTGATCGGAAAAAGCCGGTGAGTATAAGGCAAAGCCGCGATGCCTGTGGGAGCGGCTTTTGCCGCACGAGTTTCCCTGCGGCGCGTTCCCGTTACGACTTCCCGGCGCGGATCAGGGTGCCCATGCGCTGGCGCAGCCGCTTGCGGATTTCGTCCTCGATGCGCGGCAGGTACTCATCCAGCACTTCCTGGAAGACCAGCTCGGCCGCATTGCGCAACTCGTCGTTGCTGCGCCGCTCGGTACTCGGCGCGGCGGCCGGCTTTGGCGGAAGAACGCCCGGCTCGAGCACATCGCTGAGCACGGGAATGCCATCGGCATCCAGGGCATCGGTGAGCAACGGCGGCTCGGGGGCGACCCGAGGGCGTTGCGCGCCCGGACTTTGCAGCGGGGAAGTGGGGCGGGGCGGCGGTTTGCGTTCCATGACGGCTGGTGGACGCTCAGAGTTCGACACGCTGTGGAGCATAGCCGCGTTGGCGGTACTGACGGAAATGTTCCCGGCAGATGGTCAGCAGCTCGGGCGCCTGGTTGACGATCTCGATCACCCGGCTGTAGCGCTCGGGGTCGGCAGGCAGATCGGGGTGCAGGTTGATCAGCAGACCCTGCGCATGGGCCGGTTGCTGGTCGACGCCGATCACCACCGGGGCATCCGCGCCATCCTCGTGGCGGTTGTGGGGGATGAAGCTGGCGCTGCGGTAGCTCCACAGCAGGTTGTCCAGCGCTTCGCAGTCGGCCTCGTCCGCGCCGCGGATGAACACGGTCAGGCCGGCGCGCCAGGCCTTGCCGGCCAGCTGGCAGGCGACCTTGAGGCGCTGGCGCGGATCGCTATCGGGCAGGACGTAGAACTCGACGCGTGGCATGCGGCTTCCGGGTCAGGTGAGGCGGGCGCCGGATCTCGACGCCCGCGCGGGAGGATCAGCCCTCGCTGCGGTCCAGCAGGTACTGGGTCAGCAGCGGGACCGGGCGGCCGGTGGCGCCCTTTTCCTTGCCGCCGCTGATCCACGCGGTGCCGGCGACATCCAGGTGCGCCCAGGGATACGCCTTGGTGAAGCGCGACAGGAAGCAGGCGGCGGTGATGGTGCCGGCCTTCGGGCCGCCGATGTTGGCGATGTCGGCGAACGGACTGTCCAGCTGTTCCTGGTAGTCGTCGAACAGCGGCAGCTGCCAGGCGCGGTCGTCGGCGGCGACGCCGGCGCCCAGCAGCTGCTGCACCAGGGCGTCGTCGTTGCCCATCAGGCCGGAGGTCTGGCTGCCCAGCGCGACGATGCAGGCGCCGGTCAGGGTGGCGATATCCACCACGGCCTTGGGCTTGAAGCGCTCGGCGTAGGTCAGGGTGTCGCACAGCACCAGGCGGCCTTCGGCGTCGGTGTTGAGGATCTCCACGGTCTGCCCGCTCATGGTGGTGACGATGTCGCCCGGGCGGGTGGCGCGGCCGCTCGGCATGTTCTCCGCGCAGGCCAGCAGGCCGACCAGGTTGATCGGCAGGCCGAGTTCCAGCACGGTCTTGAAGGTGCCGAGCACGCTGGCGGCGCCGCACATGTCGTACTTCATCTCGTCCATGCCCGGGCCGGGCTTGAGGCTGATGCCGCCGGTGTCGAAGGTGATGCCCTTGCCGACCAGCACGTAGGGCTGCTCGCTTTTCTTCTTCGCGCCCTGGTACTGCAGGACGATCAGTCGCGGCGGCTGCTCGCTGCCCTGGGCCACGGCGAGGAAGGCGCCCATGCCCAGCTCACGCAGCTTTTTCTCGGTGAGAATTTCGACCTTCAGGTGCTTGTGTTCGACGGCCAGCGCCTCGGCCTGTTCGGCCAGGAAGCTCGGGTGGCACAGGTTCGGCGGCAGGTTGCCCAGATCGCGGGCCAGTGCCATGCCGGCGGCGATGGCGCTGGCCTGGCGGGTGGCGCGCTCGGCGTCATCGGTGGCGGCGGTCAGCAGGGTGATCTTCTTCAGCTTGCGCGGCTTGGCCTTTTCGCTCTTGAAGCGGTCGAATACGTAGTTGCCGTCGGCCAGGCACTCGGCGATCAGGCGGGCGCGGCCGTAGGCGTCGCGGTCCTTGACCTGCACGTCGTCGAAGGCCAGCGCGGCATCGCCGCCGGCCAGTTCCTTGAGCACGCCGAAGGTGGCGCCGAGCACCTTGCGGAACTGCTTGGCGGACAGGGAGTCTTCCTTGCCGCGGCCGACCAGCAGGATGCGCTCGGCCTTGATGTTCGGCAGGCCCTGCAGCAGCAGAGTCTGGCCCGGCTTGCCGGCCAGGTCGCCACGCTTGAGCAGCGCGCCCAGCGCGCCCTCGCTGGCGGTGTCCACCGCACGGGCCTGCTCGCCCAGCTGCTGGTCTTCGCCGACCGCCAGCACCAGCGTGGCGGTCTTCAGGGTTTCCGGGCGGGTATTTTTGACAAGGAATTCCATTGCTGTGTGTCCCCAAGACAAAGGGTCGGCTTTGCAGGATAATCGCCGGCTGATTTCAGTGGCTCGCCGGACGGTGGGCCGGCCCGAGAATGCGGCTAGTGTGAGCGTTGCCGCCCGCGGCTGACAACCCTGGAGTGCCCCGTGTGATCATCTTCCGCTACCTGTCCCGCGAGCTGTTGGTCACCGCCACCGCGGTCAGCGCCGTGCTGCTGGTGATCATCATGAGCGGGCGCTTCATCAAGTACCTGGCACAGGCGGCGCAGGGCATGCTCGACCCCAGCGTGCTGATGTGGGTGATGCTCTATCGCATGCCGGGTTTCCTGCAGTTGATCCTGCCGCTGGGCTTCTTCCTGGCGATCATGCTCAGCTACGGCCGCCTGTACCTGGAAAGCGAAATGGCCGCGCTGTCGGCGTCCGGCATGAGCCAGCAGCGCCTGCTGCTCTACACCCTGGGGCCGGCCGCGCTGCTGGCGCTGGTGGTGGGCTGGCTGTCGCTGGCGCTGGCGCCGACCAGCGCCCAGTCCTCGTGGGAACTGCTGGCGTCGCAGAAGAACCTGAGCGAACTGGAGACGCTGTCCGCGGGGCGCTTCCAGGAGCTGAGCTCCGGCAGCCGGGTGACCTACACCGAGTCCCTGAATGCCGAGCGAACGGTGCTGAACGGCGTGTTCATCACTGAGCGTGACAAGAATGGGCAGATCACCAACCTGGTGGCCGAAACCGGTCGGCAGCTGATCCAGGAGGATGGCCGACGCTATCTGGTTCTGGAGAACGGCTACCGGTACGACGGCGTCCCGGGCCATGCGGATTACCGGGTGCTGCGGTACGACCGCTACGGCGTGCTGCTGCCCAGCCCGGAGGGCGGCCTGACCCCTAATCGCAGCCTGGATGATGATCCCACCGCCAGCCTGTGGGGACACGCCGGCCGGGCCCAGCAGGCGGAGCTGCAGTGGCGTCTGTCGCTGCCGCTCATCGTGCTGGTGATGACCCTGTTCGCCGTGCCGATGGCCAAGGCCAACCCGCGCCAGGGCCGTTACCTCAAGCTGCTGCCGGCGCTGTTTCTGTACATGAGTTATCTCGGCCTGCTGATCGCCATGCGCAGCCAGGTGGAAAAGGGCGGCATCCCCCCGCAGATCGGCCTCTGGTGGGTGCACCTGCTGTTCCTGATCATTGGCGCGCTGATCTTCTTCTGGGAGCCGCTGTCGTTGAAGTGGGCCGCGCTGCGCGCCGCCCGGCAGGAGGGTCGCCCATGAACCGGCTGGATCGTTACATCGGTCGCCAGGTGCTGATGTCCATTCTGGCGGTCCTCGGGGTCCTGTGGGGATTGTCGCTGCTGTTCGCGCTGATCGATGAGCTGGCTTTCATGCGCGGCCAGTACGGCGTGCCCGAGGTGATCGAGTATGTGCTGCTGACTTCGCCACGCCGTCTGTATGAATTGCTTCCGATGGGCGCGCTGATCGGCTGCCTGATCGGCCTGGGCACGCTGGCGAGCAGCAGCGAACTGACGGTGATGCGCGCTTCCGGTGTGCCGCTGGTGCGTATCGTCGGGGCGGTAATGGCGCCGATGCTGCTGCTGATGGTGCTGGGCCTGGCGTTGTCCGAATTCGTGATGCCGAAAACCGAGGTACTCGCCGATTTCAAGCGCGAAATGGCGCGCAACGGTGGTCAGGCGCTGAGCTCCAAGGGGTTGTGGCATCGGGAAGGCAACCAGTACGTGCACATCAACGCCGCGCGCAGCGATGGCGTGATGCTGGGTATCACGCGCTTTACCTTCGATGACGCGCGGGTACTGCGGGAGTCGAGCTTTGCCGCCCGCGCCGAGTTCGTCGGCGATCACTGGGTCCTGCACGAAGTGGTCGGCACGCGTTTCGCCGAGCAGAGCACCGAGGTCATCCGACAGCCCACCGAGATCTGGCGGGTGGAACTGACGCCGCAGCTGGTCGGCACCCTGATCACCGAGCCGGACGCCCTGTCCATCAGTGGCCTGTGGCAGTACGCGCGCTTCCTCGGCGGCCAGGGGCTGGACAACGGCCCCTACTGGCTGGCGTTCTGGGGCAAGGTGCTGCAGCCGCTGATCACCGCCTCGCTGGTGATCCTGGCCATCTCCTTCATCTTCGGCCCGCTGCGCTCGGTGACCCTCGGCCAGCGCATCTTCACCGGCGTGCTGGTGGGCTTCGTGTTCCGCATCATCCAGGACCTGCTCGGCCCGGCCAGTCTGGTATTCGGCTTCTCGCCCCTGCTGGCGGTGGTGCTGCCGGGCGCGGTCTGCGCCCTGATCGGCCTGCGGCTGTTGCAGCGCGCAGGCTGACCTGAAGGATTCAGCGCTGGCGGCGCCAGGCGTTGCCAGCGATCACCAGCAGGGTGACGGCGGTCAGCGGCAGGGCGTAGCCGACCAGGGCATGACCGAGAATGCTGGCTTGCGGCAAGCCGACGCTGAACAGCACCAGATAGCTGGTGTAGGCGACGTAGTAAGCCAGGAACAGAAGGCCTTCCCAGCGGTTGATCCGGTAGCCGACGAAGAACACCGGTAGGCAGGCCACGGCCACGGCGATCATCACCGGGAAATCGAAGGCCAGGGCGTTGGGGGAGACCGAGATCGCCGCAGGCGATACCAGCGAGGCCAGGCCCAGCACGCAGAGCAGGTTGAAGATGTTGCTGCCGACAATGTTGCCTACCGCGATATCGCGCTCGCCCTTGACGGCGGCGATCAGCGAGGTGGCCAGCTCTGGCAGCGAGGTGCCGACCGCGATCACCGTCAGGCCGATGACCAGCTCGGAGAAGCCCAGCGCCCGCGCCAGCGACACGGCACCTTCCACCAGCAGGTTGGCGCCACCCACCAACAGCGCCAGACCGGCGACCAGCAACAGCAGATCGCGGGCCCAGGCGTAGGGCCTGGGTGTCTCGTGCAGGCCGTATTCGGTGCCGAACTCATCGCTGGCACTGCCCGGATCCTTGCGGCTCTGCACGATCAGGAACAGCGTGTAGATCACCACGGCGGCAAACAGCAGGGCGCCGTCGAGGCGGCTCAGCTCGCCATCCCAGGCCAGGGCAAACACCACCAGGCTGGCGCCGATCATGATCGGCACGTCCAGGCGGATCAGCTGGCGCGACACCGTGAGCGGCGCGATCAGCGCGGTGAGGCCGAGGATCAGCAGCACGTTGGCGATATTGCTGCCCACCACGTTGCCGATCGCCAGGTCGCCGCTGCCGGCCAGTGCCGACTGCACGCTGACGGCGGTTTCCGGCGCGCTGGTGCCGAAGGCCACCACGGTCAGGCCGATCACGAGGGGTGAGATGCCGAAGCGCGCGGCCAGGCGCGCGGCGCCCCGTACCAGCAGCTCGGCGCCGATCACCAGCAGGATCAGCCCCGCGATCAGATAGACGAACGTCATCAGACTCATGAATGTGCATCCTGGAAGCGGGCCGGCGGGCCCGAAGGGTTTCGTTCAGCGGGGCCGCGCTTGTGCCGGCCACGCCATCAGGGCGAGAAAAAGGTATTCAATTGCGGCTGGTCAATCGCTCCACGCGCACCTGGGCGACACCGCTGCGCAGCATGTCCAGACGTTTGGCGGCGGCGCGCGACAGATCGATCACCCGTCCCTTGGCATAGGGGCCGCGGTCGTTGATGCGCACCACCACCGACTTGCCGTTCTTCAGGTTGGTGACTTTCACACGCGTGCCGAAGGGCAGGCTGCGATGGGCGGCGGTGAGGTCATGCTGGTCGAAGGGCTCGCCGCTGGCGGTCTTGCGACCGTGAAAGCGGGGGCCATACCAGGAGGCCTTGCCTTCCAGGGTCTTGTGCGGGCTGGCTTCGACCGGGGCGGGAAGCAGCGCGGTGTGCTGGTTGCCGGGGTTGCTGCAGGCGAATAACAGAACGGCGCTGAGCAGGATAAAGAGATAACGCATGCGAGGACCGGATGGGTTAGGCGCCCACGATGGGCAGGATAACGGCATGCCGGTGATCCGCCCGGATACGGCATGCCCCGGTGCCGGCCTTCCATGGCCGACGGGTAATCAACCTTCGAGTTTCTTCTTGAGCAATTGGTTCACCTGGCCGGGGTTGGCCTTGCCCTTGGAGGCCTTCATGGCCTGGCCGACGAAGAAGCCGAACATCTTGGCGCGCTTGGCCTCGTCGCTGGCGCGGTACTGCTCGACCTGCTCGGCGTTGGCCGCCAGCACCTCATCCAGCATGGCTTCGATGGCGCCGCTGTCGGTGACCTGCTTGAGGCCCTTGCTTTCGATGATCGCATCGGCCGTCGCGCCTTCGCCGGCGGCCAGGGCTTCGAAGACCATCTTGGCGATCTTGCCGCTGATGGTGTTGTCCTGGATGCGCTGGATCAGCCCGCCGAGCTGGGCGGCAGAGACCGGCGACTGCTCGATGTCCAGGCCTTCCTTGTTGAGCAGGCTGGACAGCTCGCCCATCACCCAGTTGGCGGCCAGCTTGGCGTCGCCGCAGACCTGCTGCACGGCCTCGAAGTAGTCGGCCATTTCGCGGCTGGCGCTCAGAACGCCGGCGTCGTAGGTCGACAGGCCGAACTGGCTTTCGAAGCGTGCGCGCTTCTCGGTCGGCAGCTCCGGCAGCTCGCCGCGCACCTGCTCGATGAAGCTGTCCTCCAGCACCACCGGCAGCAGGTCGGGGCAGGGGAAGTAGCGGTAGTCGTTGGCTTCTTCCTTGCCGCGCATGGAGCGGGTCTCGTCCTTGTTCGGGTCATACAGGCGGGTTTCCTGAATGACCTTGCCGCCGTCCTCGATCAGCTCGATCTGCCGCTGGATCTCGTGGTTGATCGCCTTCTCGATGAAGCGGAACGAGTTGACGTTCTTGATCTCGGCGCGGGTGCCGAACGCTTCCTGGCCTTTGGGGCGCACCGACACGTTGCAGTCGCAGCGCAGCGAGCCTTCGGCCATGTTGCCGTCGCAGATCCCCAAGTAGCGCACCAGGGCGTGGATGGCCTTGACGTAGGCCACCGCTTCCTTGGCCGAACGGATGTCCGGTTCGGAGACGATTTCCAGTAGCGGCGTGCCGGCGCGGTTCAGGTCGATCCCGGACATGCCATGGAAGTCCTCGTGCAGGCTCTTGCCGGCGTCTTCTTCCAGGTGCGCGCGGGTGATGCCGATGCGCTTGACCGTGCCGTCTTCCAGGGTGATGTCCAGGTGGCCCTTGCCGACGATGGGGTGGTCCATCTGGCTGGTCTGGTACCCCTTGGGCAGGTCCGGATAGAAGTAGTTCTTGCGCGCGAACACATTGGTGCGGCCCAGTTCGGCGTCAATGGCCAGGCCGAACTTCACCGCCATGCGCACGGCCTGCTCGTTGAGCACCGGCAAGGTGCCCGGCATGCCCAGGTCGATCAGGCTGGCCTGGGTGTTGGGCTCGGCGCCGAAGGTGGTGGCGCTGGCCGAGAAGATCTTCGATTGGGTGGAGAGCTGGGCGTGGATTTCCAGGCCGATCACGGTTTCCCATTGCATGTGGGGCGTTCCTCGAATTCTGTAAGCCCCTCTCCCCTCGCGGGAGAGGGGTTGGGGAGAGGGGGCAAGCCTTTTAAAACCCTTCCGGCGCGCGGGTGTGCCAGTCGCTGACCTGCTGGTACTGGTGCGCCACGTTGAGCAGGCGGCCTTCCTGGAAATACGGCGCCAGCAGCTGCACGCCCACCGGCAGGCCGTCGACGAAGCCAGCCGGCATGGACAGGCCCGGAATACCGGCCAGGTTGGCGGTGATGGTGTAGATGTCTTCCAGGTAGGCGGCGACCGGGTCGTTGGCCTTCTCGCCGAGCTTCCAGGCCGGGTTCGGCGTGGTCGGGCCGAGGATCAGGTCCACCTCGCTGAAGGCGGCGACGAAGTCGTTCTTGATCAGCCGGCGGATCTTCTGCGCCTTCAGGTAGTAGGCATCGTAGTAGCCGGCCGACAGCGCGTAGGTGCCGACCATGATGCGGCGCTTCACCTCGGCGCCGAAGCCTTCACCGCGCGAACGCTTGTACAGGTCTTCGAGGTTGACCGGGCTCTCGCAGCGGTAGCCGAAGCGCACGCCGTCGAAGCGCGACAGGTTGGAGCTGGCCTCGGCCGGGGCGATCACGTAGTACGCCGGGATGGCGTGCCGCATGTTCGGCAGGCTGATGTCCTTCACGGTGGCGCCGAGCTTCTTCAGCTCTTCCACCACGGCCAGCACGCGCTCGGCGATACGGCTATCGAGACCGTCACCGAAGTATTCCTTCGGCAGGCCGATGCGCAGGCCGGCCAGCGGCTGGGTCAGCGCGGCCAGGTAGTCGTCCACCGGCTGGTCGACGCAGGTGGAATCCTTCGGGTCGAAGCCGGCCATGGCGCCGAGCAGCAGCGCGCAATCCTCGGCGGTGCGGGCGATCGGGCCACCCTGGTCGAGGCTGGAGGCGTAGGCGATCATGCCCCAGCGCGACACACGCCCGTAGGTGGGCTTGAGGCCGGTGAGGTTGGTCAGCGCGGCCGGCTGGCGGATCGAGCCGCCGGTGTCGGTGCCGGTGGCGGCCGGGATCAGTCGCGCGGCCACGGCGGCGGCCGAGCCGCCGGAGGAGCCGCCCGGTACGCGGCTGGTATCCCAGGGGTTTTTCACCGGGCCGTAATGGCTGGACTCGTTGGCCGAGCCCATGGCGAACTCATCCATGTTCAGCTTGCCGAGGCTGACGGCGCCGGCGGCGGCGAGCTTCTCGACCACGGTGGCGTCGTACGGCGCCTTGAAGCCGGTGAGGATCTTCGAGGCGCAGCTGGTCAGCACGCCCTGGGTGCAGAACAGGTCCTTGTGGGCAATCGGCGCGCCGAGCAGGGCGCCGCTCTCGCCGGCGGCGCGACGAGCGTCGGCGGCGCGGGCCTGTTCGAGGGCCAGGTCCTCGGTGACGGTGATGAAGCTGTTCAATTGCGGGTCGAGCTGGTGGATGCGGCCCAGTAGCGCGCGGCTCAGCTCTTCGGCGGAAAACTGCTTGGCGGCCAGCGCGCGGGCGATCTCGGCCAGGGTCAGTTGGTGCATGGGAAACCCTTTCCTTTATTCGATGACTTTCGGCACGAGGTACAGGCCGTTCTCCACGGCCGGGGCGATGGCCTGGTAGTCATCGCGATGATTCTGCTCGGTGACCACGTCGGCGCGCAGGCGCTGGGTGGCTTCCAGCGGGTGGGCCAGCGGCTCGACACCGTCGGTGTCCACAGCCTGCATGGCGTCGATCAGGCCGAGGATGTTGTTCAGGGTCTCGGTGGTTTGCGGAATCTCGCTTTCGCCGAGCCCCAGGCGGGCCAGGTGGGCGATCTTTTCCACGTCGGAGCGTTCAAGCGCCATCGGGGAGTCTCCAGGAAACGCGCGGAAGGCGGGGCCGCGATGGCGCTGCCCCGCGAAATGCCGATGCATCGGGCCTCTGGCCCGGTCGTGAGCGTGGCAATCTAACACAGAGCCAGCCTTGCCCAAAATTCCCCCACTTTGCTAGAGTCAGCTGCCTTTTTTCCACGCGTTGCCTTTAGGGTCCCCGACTAATGTTCAAAAAACTGCGTGGCATGTTTTCCAGCGATCTGTCGATCGACCTGGGCACAGCCAATACCCTGATTTATGTGCGCGAACGCGGCATCGTGCTCGACGAACCCTCTGTCGTCGCCATCCGTAGCACCGGAAACCAGAAAACCGTCGTCGCTGTTGGTAGCGAAGCCAAGCGCATGCTGGGTCGTACCCCGGGCAACATCGCAGCCATCCGTCCGATGAAGGACGGCGTGATCGCCGACTTCAGCGTCTGCGAGAAGATGCTGCAGTACTTCATCAACAAGGTGCACGAGAACAGCTTCCTGCAGCCGTCGCCGCGCGTGCTGATCTGTGTGCCCTGCAAATCCACCCAGGTGGAGCGCCGCGCCATTCGTGAGTCCGCGCTCGGCGCCGGCGCCCGCGAAGTGTTCCTGATCGAAGAGCCCATGGCTGCCGCCATCGGCGCCGGCCTGCCGGTCGAGGAGGCCCGTGGCTCCATGGTCGTCGACATCGGTGGCGGCACCACCGAGATCGCCCTGATCTCCCTGAACGGTGTGGTGTATGCCGAATCCGTGCGTGTCGGTGGCGACCGTTTCGACGAAGCCATCGTCACCTACGTGCGCCGCAACTACGGCTCGCTGATCGGCGAATCCTCTGCCGAGCGCATCAAGCAGGAAATCGGTACCGCGTTCCCGGGCGGCGAAGTCCGCGAGATGAACGTGCGTGGCCGCAACCTGGCCGAAGGGGTGCCGCGCAGCTTCACCCTCAACTCCAACGAAGTGCTGGAAGCCCTGCAGGAATCCCTGGCGACCATCGTCCAGGCGGTCAAGAGCGCCCTCGAACAGTCGCCGCCGGAACTGGCCTCGGACATCGCCGAGCGCGGCCTGGTGCTGACGGGCGGCGGCGCGCTGCTGCGCGACCTGGACAAGCTGCTGTCCCAGGAAACCGGCCTGCCGGTGATCATCGCCGAGGACCCGCTGACCTGCGTGGCTCGTGGCGGCGGTCGCGCACTGGAGATGATGGATCGCCACTCCATGGACCTGCTGTCCACCGAGTGAGCCTTGTAGCGGCGTCCGGCCCTCGGGCAACGCGGCTTTGCGGCCGGACGCACTGACCAGGCACCCAGCGAGGATCCGCCCATCAAACCCTTATTCGTCAAAGGCCCTGCGCTGAGTGTGCGCCTGCTGGTGCTTGCCGTGCTTTCGGTCGTGCTGATGGTGGTGGATGCCCGCTTCGAAACCCTCAAGCCGCTGCGCAGCCAGCTTGGCCTGTTGCTCACCCCGGTCTATTGGCTGACCGACCTGCCGCTGCGGGTCTGGGAAGGCATGAGCGAGCAGGTGGCCAGCCGCAGCGAACTGATTGCCGAGAACCAGCAACTGAAGACCGAGGCGCTGCTGTTGCAGCGCCGCCTGCAGAAACTCGCCACCCTCACCGAACAGAACGTGCGTCTGCGCGAACTGCTCAACTCCGCCGCGCTGGTCGATGACAAGGTCATCATCAGCGAGCTGATCGGTCTCGATCCCAGCCCCTTCACCCAGCGCATCATCATCGACAAGGGCTCGCGTGACGGCGTGTTCGTCGGCCAGCCGGTGCTCGACGCCAGCGGGCTGATGGGCCAGGTGGTCGAGGTGATGCCCTATACCGCGCGGGTCCTGCTGATTACCGACAGCGTGCACAGCGTGCCGGTACAGGTGAACCGCAACGGGCTGCGTGCCATCGCCAGCGGCAGCGGTTCCGACTATCTGGAGCTGCGCCACGTGCCGGAAACCTCGGACATCAAGGAAGGCGACCTGCTGGTCAGCTCCGGTCTGGGCCAGCGCTTCCCGGCGGGCTATCCGGTGGCACGGGTCAAGTCCGTGGTGCATGACGCCGGCCAGGCTTTCCTGCAGGTCCAGGCACTGCCGACCGCGATGCTCAACCGCAGCCGACACCTGCTGCTGGTGTTCAGCGATGCACGCACGCCCGAGGAACGCGCCAGCGCCGCCGGCCTCGCGCAGGATCGGGTCGACGCCGATCACGAGGTGGAGCCGCCGAGCGAGCCGGTCGAGGCGCAGGATCAGGAGCTGGAGCCGTGAGCAGCGAACGTCCCAACAACGGCTGGGTTATCTGGGCCACCCTGCTGGTCGCCCTGCTGCTCAGTGTCGCGCCGCTGCCCGGGAACCTGGATCTCATCCGCCCGCTGTGGCTGGGCCTGGTGGCTGCCTACTGGGCGCTGGCCCTGCCGCATCGCGGCGGCATGGCGCTGGCCTGGGGCTTCGGGCTGCTGCTGGATGTGCTGTCCGGCACCTTGCTGGGGCTCAATGGCATCCCGCTCGCGCTGATCGTCTTTCTGGTGCTGAACCTGCAGCAGCGCCTGCGCATGTTTCCGCTCTGGCAGCAGGCCATGGTGCTGATGGTGATTCTCGGCATCGCGCAGCTGGTGCTGCTGTGGCTCAACACCCTGGCGGGCAACCGGCCGCCGACGCTGCTGTTCCTGGTGCCGGTCCTGACCAGCTCGATTCTCTGGTTCTGGCTGTACCTGGCCCTGCACTGGCTGCGCCGTCGCTTCGACGTCTATTAGCCGCCCGCTAGGAATCTTGCCGGCTGCGTAACCGCTGTACGCGTAGCCGGGCTTCGGATATTTGGAAGGATCTGACATGCCCGCGCTATACCTCGCCTCGGCCTCGCCGCGACGCCGCGAATTGCTGACCCAGATCGGCGTCGTGCACGACCTGCTGCCGGTGGACATCGACGAGACTCCCCGACCTAACGAAGCTCCCGCCGCATACGTGCAGCGCCTGGCGCAGGAGAAGGCTCAGGCCGCGCTGGCGCGCCTGGACCCCGCGCAGCCGCTGTGCGTGCTGGGGGCCGACACCACCGTGGTGCTGGCCGGCCGGATCCTTGGCAAGCCGGCCGATCGCGCCGACGGGCTGGCGATGCTCGCGGCCCTGTCCGGCCAGACTCACCAGGTGCTGACCGCCGTGGCCCTCGCCGATGCCCGGCGCTGCGAAGTGCGCCTGGTGGAAAGCCGCGTCACCTTCCGCGCCATTGCGGACGAGGAAGCCGCCCGCTACTGGGACAGCGGCGAGCCCGCCGACAAAGCCGGTGGCTATGCGATTCAGGGGCTGGGCGCGGTGTTCGTGCGCGAACTGCAGGGCAGCTATTCCGGGGTGGTCGGCCTGCCGCTGTGCGAAACCGCCGAACTGCTGGCCGCGTTCGGCGTGCCCTGTTGGTCGGGAACGTTATAGGCTGGGAACAGGATGTTCACGCGAAGCCGTCATCCGGCTTCGGTCATTTTTCAGGAATCAGCCATGAGCGAAGAAATTCTGATCAACATCACGCCGATGGAATCGCGCGTGGCCGTGGTCGAGAACGGTGTGCTGCAGGAGGTGCATGTCGAACGCACCCAGCGTCGCGGCATCGTCGGCAACATCTACAAGGGCAAGGTCGTCCGCGTGCTGCCCGGCATGCAGGCGGCCTTCGTCGACATCGGCCTGGAGCGGGCCGCCTTCATCCATGCCTCGGAGATCTCCCAGCGCGAAGGCAGCGCCATCGAGCCGATCAGCGCCCTGGTGCACGACGGCCAGAGCCTTGTGGTTCAGGTCACCAAGGACCCCATCGGCACCAAGGGCGCGCGGCTGACCACGCACCTGTCGATTCCTTCCCGCTACCTGGTCTACATGCCGCGCACGCGCCATGTGGGCATCTCCCTGAAGATCGAGGGCGAGGCCGAGCGCGAGCGCCTCAAGCAGGTGGTGGCCGAGTGCGTGGCGAAGGAGGGCATCGAGCAGGCCGGCGGCTTCATCCTGCGCACCGCCGCCGAAGGTGCCGGCGCCGACGAAATTCTCGCCGACATCCGTTACCTGCACCGCCTGTGGGGGCAGATCGCCGCGCAGATGCAGACCGCCGAGGCCCCCTCGGTGATCTACGAGGACCTGCCGCTGGCGCTGCGCACCCTGCGTGACCTGGTGCATCCGGGCATCGAGAAGATCCGTATCGACTCGCGGGAAACCTTCCAGAAGGTCGGCCAGTTCGTCGCCGAGCTGATGCCGGAAATTGCTGATCGCCTGGAGCACTACCCCGGCGAGCGGCCGATCTTCGACCTCTACGGTGTGGAGGACGAGATCCAGAAGGCCCTGGAGCGCAAGGTGCTGCTCAAGTCCGGCGGCTACCTGATCATCGACCCCGCGGAGGCGATGACCACCATCGACGTCAACACCGGCGCGTTCGTCGGCCATCGCACCCTCGAAGAGACCATCTTCAAGACCAACCTCGAAGCGGCCATGGCCATCGCCCGCCAGCTACGGCTGCGCAACCTGGGTGGCATCATCATCATCGACTTCATCGACATGGAGGACGAGGAACACCGCCGCCAGGTCCTGCGCACCCTGGAGAAGCAGGTGGAGCGCGATCACGCCAAGACCAACATCATCGGCATCACCGAGCTGGGCCTGGTACAGATGACCCGCAAGCGCACCCGGGAAAGCCTCGAACAGGTGCTCTGCGAGCCCTGCAGCGCCTGCCAGGGGCGCGGCAAGCTGAAGACGGCGGAAACCATCTGCTACGAGATCTTCCGCGAGATCCTGCGCGAGGCGCGCGCCTTCCAGGCCGAAGCCTACCTGGTGCTGGCCAACCAGAAGGTGGTCGACCGCCTGCTGGACGAGGAGTCCGGCAACGTGGCGGACCTCGAGGCGTTCATCGGGCGCACCATCAAGTTCCAGGTCGAGCGTGAATACTCGCAGGAACAGTACGACGTGGTGCTGCTCTGACGTGATTTCGCCGCTTCGCCTGCTCAACAGTCTGTTGCGCCTGTGCCTGGGTCTGCTGGCGGCTGGGCTGGTGCTGGCCGCCCTGTACGTCAGCCTGGGCCGCGAGCTGGCGCCCCTGTTCGCCGACTATCGCGAGACGCTGGAGCAGCGGGCCAGCGAGGCGCTGCGCACGCCGTTGCGCATCGGCCGCCTGAGCGCGCGCATGAACGGCTTCCTGCCGGAGCTGGTGGCACGCGACATCAGCCTGGGTGAGGAAGCCGGCCTGCGCATCGACCAGCTGCGCCTGCGTCCCGATCTGCTGGGCAGCCTGCTGCACTGGCAACCGCGCCTGCAGGGGCTGGAGTTGGGAGGTGTACAGCTGCTGTTGCGTCAGGATCAGGACGGACGCTGGTCTCTGGCCGGCGTGCCGCAGGGGCAGGTGCAGAGCGAGGCGCAGAGTGGCGTGGACCCCGCCCACTGGCTGCGGCAGTTGCGCCGCTTCAAGCATGTTTCTGTGGTGGACAGCCAACTGATCGTGCAGCCACGCCAGGGCGTGCCGCTGAATCTCTCCTACCTGAATCTCAACCTCGACCTCAGCGAGGGGGGTGACCTGCACCGATTGGATGGCCGCCTGCTGCTGCCGGACGGCAAGCCGCTGGCCCTGCATCTGGATCTCCGGCTACGTCCCAGCCGCTGGCAGGAGGCCAGCGCCGATCTCTACCTGCGCTTGCCGCAGAGCGACTGGGCGCGCTGGTTGCCCGAGGGCTTGCTGGGCGACTGGCACCTGCAACGGCTAGTGGGTGGCGGTGAAGTCTGGGCGCGCTGGTCAGAGCGCACCCTGCAGCGTGCGGTGATGCGGCTGCACCTGCCGCTGGCGCAGGTGAGTTATGCCGATCAGGCGCCGGTGCGCCTGGAAGAACTCAGCCTCAGTACCTATTTCGAACCCGGTCCGAACGGCCGGCGCCTGCTTGTGGACTCGCTGGCGGTGACGCTCGACGGCACGCGCTGGGGCGAGGCGCGCCTGCGCCTGGAGGAACAGCGGGATACCGGCCGTTGGGACCTGGCCAGCGATCGCCTGAGCCTGGCGCCGCTGGTGCCGCTGGTCCAGCAACTGGCGCCGCTGCCGGAGCCGGCGCGCGAGTGGCTGCAGGCGCTGCGCCCGGAAGGTCAGCTGCGCAACATCCAGTTGAGCTATCAGCCGGATGCCGAGCCGGCCGAGCGGCTGCGCTATACGCTGAACCTGGAAGGCGTTGGGTTCGCCGCGCATCGCGGCGTACCGGCCGCGGCGGGGGTGAGGGGGCGTCTGGACGGCAATCTGGCGGGCGGCGAACTGCAGATCGACAGCCGTGACCTGATGCTGCATCTGCCGCAGCTGTTTCCCGCGCCCTGGCGGTACCGTCGTGCCCAGGGACGGCTGGGCTGGCGTCTGGGCGAGGAGGGCTTCAGCCTCTGGGCCCCCTATCTTTCGCTGGATGGCGAGGAAGGCCGCCTGGCCGGGGATTTCATGCTGCGGTTTGCCCATGATCCGGCCGCCGAAGATTACATGGATTTGCGTGTCAGCCTGCGCGAGGGGGACGCGCGCTTCGCCGGCAAGTACCTGCCCACCGCCAGCGCAGCCCTTAGTCCGGCGCTGGCCGACTGGCTGCAGCGGGCCATCCGAGGTGGCGAGCTGGAGCAGGGTTTCTTCCAGTATCAGGGTGCGCTCAATGCGGGCGTGCCACCCGAGGCGCGCAGCCTGGCGCTGTACTTCAAAGTGCGCGATGCAGAGCTGGACTACCAGCCAGGCTGGCCGATGTTGCGCGAGGGGCGTGGCGAACTGTTCGTCGAGGATAGCGGCGTGCGTGTCGCGCTCAGCGATGGCCGCCTGCTGAACAGCCGCATCCGCGAGGCCAGCTTCGCGGTCCCGCATGCCGAACCCGGCCAGCCCAGCCGTCTGCTTGTGAATGCGCGGTTGCTCAGCTCGGTAACCGATGCTCTGCAGATCCTGCGGAACAGGACTATGCCTACTGCCGAGGCGTTTGCCGGATGGGAGGGGGAGGGCGACGTGGAAGCGGCGCTGCGCCTGGACATTCCCCTGGATGCCGGCCATGCCCCCCAGGCCGACGTGCAGTTCACGCCCAAGGGCGCGCGGCTCAGGTTGCCGTACCTGCCCGGCCTGGAGCTCGACAGCCTCTACGGCGAATTTCGTTACCAGACCCGGAGCGGCCTCAGCGCTCGAGGGCTGCGCGCGCGCTTCCTGGAACAAAGCCTGCAGGGGCGGATCGACAGCGATACCGTCGGCGGCCGCCAGCGCACCTTGGTGGATGTCCAGGGGCGCATGCCGGTTGATCGCCTGGCCCAGTGGCTGGGGCAGGGCCGGCCGCTGCCGGCCAGTGGCCTGCTGCCGTATCGCCTGCGCCTGCGCCTGGACGGCAATGACAGTCTGTTGCGCGTGGACTCCAGCCTGCAGGGTGTCGCTCTCGACCTGCCGGCCCCGTTCGGCAAGCGCGCGGCCGAAGCGCGGTATGCCGACTGGCGCATGAGTCTGGGCGGCCCACAGCAGCGCTACTGGCTCGACTACAACGATTTCCTCAGCCTGGCGCTGAGCATGCCGGGGCAGGACTGGCAGCAGCTGCGCGGCGAGGTGCGCCTGGGGCTGGGCCTGGCACCGCCGCCGAGCGCCGAGGGTGTGCGGCTGCGCGGCCGGCTTGACAGCGTTGACGTCCCCGCCTGGCGTACCTTCTGGCAGCGCTACGGCAGCAGCTCGGGTGAGCCGGGCGGTCCGCCGCTGCTGCGCGAGGGGCAGCTGCATATCGGGCGCCTGACCGGCGTGGGAATCGACCCGCAGGATCTGCTGGTGCGCGTACGTCGTGTATCACAGGCCTGGGCGCTGGACCTGGACAGCCGGGTGATTGCCGGTGACGTCCTGGTGCCCGACGATGCCGCGCGGCCGCTGCGCGTACAGCTGGAACAGCTGCGTCTGCCGGCGCCGACCGCCGACAGCAAGAGGGGAGATGCGCTGGCGGGCATCGATCCGCGCACGCTGCCAGCCGTCGATCTGCGCATCGACCAGGTGCTGCTGGGCGACGAGCCACTGGGCGCCTGGTCGTTTCTTGCGCGTCCGAGTGGCAGTGGCTGGGCGCTGCGCGAGCTGGCCCTCGACTTAAAGGGCCTGAAGATCAATGGCGAGGCCGGCTGGTCGCGCCTCAACGGCGCGGATGCCAGTTGGTTCCGCGGCCGCCTGCACGGGGGCGACCTGAGCAAGATCCTCAAGGCCTGGGGCTTCGCCCCGACGGCCAGCAGCGAGCGCTTCAGCCTGCAGGTCGATGGCAACTGGCCGGGTGCGCCGAGCGCGCTGCGCCTGGCCAACTTTTCCGGCACCCTGGATGCCGATCTGCGCAACGGCCAGTTCTCCGAACTGCAGGGCTCCGCCTCGGCGCTGCGGGTATTCGGCCTGTTGAACTTCGATGCCATCGGCCGTCGCCTGCGGCTGGACTTTTCCGATCTGTTCGGGCGTGGCCTCAGCTATGATCGGGTCCGGGGCAAGCTGCTGGCCCGCAATGGTCTGTACACCAACCTGGCACCGACGACCCTGACCGGCCCTTCGGCCAACCTGGAAATGACCGGCAGCCTGAACATGGTCAGCGAGCAGGTGGATGTGCGCATGCTGGTAACCCTGCCACTGACCAACAACCTGCCGCTGGCCGCACTGATCGCCGGTGCGCCGGTACTGGGCGGGGCACTGTTCCTGGTGGACCGCCTGCTGGGCAACCAGATGTCGCGTTTCGCCGCCGTGGAGTATTCCATCAGCGGCCCGCTCAATGCGCCCCGCATCGTACCCGGGAAGCCGAGGGACTGAAGCCATGAACCTTGCCGTTATCCAGATGGTCAGCGGCGCCGATGTGCCGACCAACCTGCGCAGTGCGCGCGGTCTGCTGGAGCAGGCCGCCGCCGAGGGTGCGCGACTGGCGGTGCTGCCCGAGAACTTCGCCGCCATGGGGCATGCCGACCTGGCCGCGCTGGGGCGGCTGGAGGCGCAGGGCGACGGCCCGGTCCTGCCCTGGTTGCGCCGAACGGCGCGCGAGCTGGGCCTGTGGATCGTTGCCGGTACCTTGCCGCTGCCACCGGATGACAGGCCCACTGCCAAGCCGCGTGCCTGCTCGTTGCTGATCGACGCCCACGGCGAGCGGGTGGCGCGCTATGACAAGCTCCACCTGTTCGATGTCGCTGTCGGTGATGCCCGGGGCAGCTATCGTGAGTCGGCGGACTTCGATCCCGGCGAGCATCTGGTGGTGGCGCAGACACCGGTCGGCCGTCTGGGGCTGACCGTTTGCTACGACCTGCGCTTCGCGGAGCTGTATGCGGCGCTGCGTGAGCGCGGTGCCGAATTGATCAGCGCGCCAGCGGCCTTTACGGCGGTGACTGGCGCGGCGCACTGGGAGGTACTGATTCGCGCCCGAGCCATCGAGACCCAGTGCTACCTGCTGGCGGCCGGGCAGGGCGGCGAGCACCCGGGACCGCGGGAAACCCACGGCCATTCGGCGATCGTCGACCCCTGGGGCGTGTTGCATGCCGCCCCGCCACGTGGCGAGGGTCTGTGTCTGGCGCGGCGCGATGCGCAGGCGCAGGCCGGGGTTCGCCAGAACATGCCGGTGCACCGTCACCGGCGCTTTTCAGTGTCGCTCGCGGCGTCGCGGGCGAAGTATTCGGAGTGACCATGAACGATCTGTTATTGCCTGTCAGCGAGCGGCTGCTGGCCCCAGGTGGCCTGAGCATCGAGCAATTGCCGCGTCTGCTGGGCGAGCTGGCGGGTCCGGGCATCGACGCCGCCGACCTGTACTTCCAGTCGCTGGTGTCGGAGTCCTGGATCCTGGAGGACGGCATCGTCAAGGAAGGCAGTTTCCACCTGGATCAGGGGGTCGGCGTGCGCGCCCAGTCCGGCGAGAAGACCGGCTTCGCCTACAGCAACGCCATCGACGAAACGGCCCTGGCCGCGGCCTGCCGCGCCGCCCGCTCGATCGCGCGGTCCGGCCAGCAGGGCCGGGTACAGGCGTTCTCCGCGCCGCAGGTGCGCCACCTGTATGCCCATGTCAATCCGCTCGACGTGCTGGAGCGCTCGGCCAAGGTGGAGCTGCTCAAGCGCATCGACCGGGCGACGCGCGCGCTGGACCCGCGCATCCAGCAGGTGACGGTCAGTCTGGCCGGCGTCTGGGACCAGGTGCTGATCGCCGCCAGCGATGGCAGCCTGGGTGCCGACATCCGTCCGCTGGTGCGTTTCAACGTGAGCGTGATCGTCGAGCAGAACGGCCGCCGCGAACGGGGCAGCCATGGCGGCGGCGGGCGCACCGACTATCGCTTCTTCCTCGAACAGCTGAACGAGCATGAGGACCGGGCGATGGGCTACGCGCGCGAGGCCCTGCGCCAGGCGCTGGTCAACCTGGAGGCGATCGCCGCCCCGGCCGGCACGCTGCCGGTGGTGCTCGGCCCCGGCTGGTCCGGCGTGCTGCTGCACGAGGCGGTCGGCCATGGCCTGGAGGGCGACTTCAACCGCAAGGGCAGCTCGGCCTACAGCGGCCGGATCGGTGAACAGGTGGCCTCGCCGCTGTGCACCATTGTTGATGACGGTACGCTGGCCAAGCGCCGGGGCTCGCTGAGCCTGGACGACGAGGGCACCCCGACCCAGTGCACCACGCTGATCGAGAACGGCGTGCTCAAGGGCTACATGCAGGACAAGCTGAACGCCCGCCTGATGGGCGTGGCCTCCACCGGCAACGGGCGGCGCGAGTCCTACGCGCACCTGACCCTGCCGCGCATGACCAACACCTACATGCTGGCCGGGCAGAGCGAGCCGGAGGAGATCATTCGTTCGGTGAAGCGCGGGCTGTTCTGCGCCAGCCTCGGCGGCGGCCAGGTGGACATCACCAGCGGCAAGTTCGTGTTCTCCACCAGCGAGGCCTACCTGATCGAGGACGGGCGCATCACCGCGCCGGTCAAGGGTGCGACCCTGATTGGCAATGGTCCGGAGGTGATGAACCAGGTGTCGATGGTCGGCAACGACCTGGCGCTGGACAGTGGCGTGGGCACCTGCGGCAAGGACGGTCAGTCGGTGCCGGTGGGCGTCGGCCAGCCGACGCTGAAGATCGATGCGATCACCGTGGGCGGAACCGGGAATTGAATGCCGTAGGGTAGACAACGGCGCAGCCCTGTCTACCGGCGCGCAGGCGGTGGGCAATCGCTGCGCGAGTTGCCCACCCTACGAACGTTCGAGTTGGATTAGCGCAGCCCGCGCTGAAGCTCGTCCAGCTCGCGCAGGTACTTGAACACCTTGCGCGCGGCGGCCGGTGGTTTGTTGTGGGCCGCCTCGTGCTGGGCCTGGCGCAGCAGGCCGCGCAGGTGCTGGCGGTCGGTGTCCGGATAGGCCGTCACGAAGGCGTCCAGGTCCGCATCGCCGCCGCCCAGCAGGCGGTCGCGCCAGCGCTCCAGGGCGTGGAAGCGCTCGTTGTATTCGCGGGTGGAGGCGTCCATCTGGTCAACCAGGGCGAGAACGGCCGGGATGTCCTGCTCGCGCATCAGCTTGCCGATGTACTGGACGTGGCGCTTCTTGGCCACATTGGCGGTGTGCTTGGGTGCATCGGCCAGGGCGCGACGCAAGGCCTCGGTGATCGGCAGCCGGTCCAGCAGCTCGGGCTTGAGGGTGGTCAGGCGCTGGCCCAGCTCCTGCAGTGCATGCAGCTCGCGCTTGACCTGGGATTTGCTCTTCTCTTCGGGGAAGTCGTCGTGGAATTCAGACATGGGGCGCATCCAGTGGATAATGCGCGTCATGATAACAGCAGCCCGTTTGCGCAGCTCGCCAGCCGGGCGCGGGACGGATGAGGGGCGTGGCCAGCGGTCACGACCGGGGAGTCGCCATGAATGCTAGTGAAAAGGTGGGGCCGCAGACGCTGCCGTCCCTGCAGGAAAAGGTCGAACGGATCATCGCCGAGGCGCGCCGTCAGGGCGCCAGCGACTGTGAGGTGTCGGTCAGTGCCGGCCAGGGCCTGAGCACCACGGTGCGCCAGCGCGAGGTGGAAACTGTCGAGTTCAACCGCGATCAGGGCTTCGGCATCACCGTGTTTGTCGGCCAGCGCAAGGGCTCGGCCAGTACCTCCGCCGTCGAGGAGGACGCCATTCGGGAAACCGTGGCGGCGGCCCTGGCCATCGCCCGGCATACCTCGGAAGACGAGTGCGCCGGCCTGGCCGCCCCCGAGCTGATGGCCCGTGAGCTGCCCGACCTGGACCTCTACCGCCCCTGGGACATCGAGCCGGAAGCGGCCATCGAGCTGGCGCTGCGCTGCGAGGCAGCGGCATTCGACCATGACCCGCGCATCCGCAATGCCGACGGCACCAGCCTGAGCAGCTACCTGGGCTGCCGCGTCTACGGCAACAGCCATGGCTTCGTCGGCGGCTATGCCAGCAGCCGGCACAGTCTGAGCTGCGTGATGATCGCCGAGGACGGCGGCCAGATGCAGCGCGACTACTGGTACGACGCCAGCCGCATCGGCAGCGCGCTGACCGACGGCGCCGTCATCGGCCGGCGCGCCGCCGAACGCGCGGTCAGCCGCCTCGGCGCGCGCGCCGTGCCGACCTGCGAGGTGTCGGTGCTGTTCTCGCCGGAGCTGGCCACCGGGCTGTTCAATCATTTCCTGGCGGCGATCGCCGGCGGCAACCTGTACCGCAAGGCGTCGTTCCTGGAGGGCGCTTTGGGCCAGCGGCTGTTCCCTGACTGGCTGACCCTGGACGAGCGCCCGCATATCCCGCGCGCGCTGGGCAGTTCCGCCTTCGATGGGGATGGGCTGGCCACCTATGCCAAGCCCTTCATCAAGGACGGCGAGCTGGTTTCCTACGTGCTGGGCACCTATTCGGGCCGCAAGCTGGGCCTGCCGAGCACGGCGAATGCCGGTGGGGTGCACAACCTGTTCGTCACTCACGGGAATGAGGACCAGGCGGCGCTGCTGCGGCGCATGGGCCGCGGCCTGCTGGTCACCGAGCTGATGGGGCAGGGCCTGAACCTGGTGACCGGCGATTACTCGCGGGGCGCCGGCGGCTACTGGGTGGAGAACGGCGAAATCCAGTTTCCGGTGCAGGAAGTGACCATCGCCGGCAACCTGCGGGATATGTTCCGGCAGATCCTGGCCATTGGCAGCGACCTGGAAACGCGCGGCACCATTCGCACCGGCTCGGTGCTGATCGAAAGGATGACGGTGGCAGGACGTTGAGTCGTCGGGGCCGGCCAGCGCCGGCCCTTCTGTCTTATTCGCCTTCGCCGAAGCGGTCGTTGATCAGTTCCACCAGGGCGTCGAGCGCCTGCTGATCCTGTTCGCCTTCGGCGTGCAAATGCAGCGGAGTGCCCTGGCCGGCGGCCAGCATCATCACCGACATGATGCTCTTGCCATCCACCAGGGCATCTGCCGTGTGGCCGACGCGTACTCGGCAGGGAAAACGCCCGGCAGTGGCGACGAACTTGGCTGCCGCGCGGGCATGCAGGCCAAGCTTGTTGACGATCAGGACTTCGCAGGCAGGCATGGGGCTTTCGGATTCCTAGGGCTTCTAGCGCAGGTCGCGATGACGGACCTGGACATTCTTCAGTTGGGCCTTCAGGGCCGCTCCCAGGCGCTCGGCCAAGTACACCGAGCGGTGCTGGCCGCCGGTGCAGCCGACCGCGATGGTGACATACGATCGGTTGCTGGCGGCGAAGCGCGGCAGCCACTTGTGCAGATAGACCGCGAGGTCCTGATACATCTCCTCGACCTCCGGCTGGGCGGCCAGGTAGTCGATAACCGGTTGGTCGAGGCCGGTGAAATCGCGCAGCTCCGGCTTCCAGTAGGGGTTGGGCAGGCAGCGCACATCGAACACCAGGTCGGCATCCACTGGCATGCCGCGCTTGAAGCCGAAGGACTCCACCAGGAAGGCGGTGCCCGGCTCGGGCTTGTTGAGCAGGCGCAGCTTGAGGGTGTCGCGCAGCTGGTAGAGGTTCAGGTGGGTGGTGTCGATCTTCAGGTCGGCCAGGTCGCTGATCGGCCCGAGCAGCAGGCTCTCGTCCTGGATCGCCTCGGCCAGCGACCGGGTGTCATTGGTCAGCGGATGGCGGCGGCGGGTTTCCGAGAAGCGCTTGAGCAGCGTCTCCTCGTCGGCGTCCAGATACAGCACATCGCAGTGGATGTGCCGGCCACGTACTTCTTCGAGCAGTTCGGGGAAGCGCTGCAGATGGCTGGGCAGGTTGCGCGCGTCGATGGACACGGCAACCAGTGGATGCAGCAGTTCGGTATGGATCAGCGCGCGCTCGGCCAGCTCGGGCAGCAGGCCGGCGGGCAGGTTGTCGATGCAGTAGAAGCCGCTGTCCTCGAGGACATCCAGCGCGGTGCTCTTGCCCGAGCCGGAGCGGCCACTGACGATGATCAGGCGCATGTCAGTGCCCGCCCAGTTCGTCCACCACGGTCTGGTAAAGCGCCTCGTTGCTGGCGGCGCCACGCAGGCGTTCACGGATGTCGGCACGTTCCAGCAGGCCGGCAATCTGGCGCAGCAGTTCAAGGTGCTCGTCGGTGGCGGCGGGCGGCACCACCAGCACGAATAGCAGATCGACCGGGACACCGTCGATGGAGTCGAAGTCGACCGGGGCGTCCAGGCGCAGGACGGCGCTGATCGGCGCGTTGCAGTTCGGCAGGCGGCAGTGCGGAATGGCGATGCCGTTGCCGAACCCCGTGGAGCCCAGGCGCTCGCGCGCGATCAGCGCTTCGAACAGCTCGCCGGCATCCAGCCCGGGCTGCTCGCGCGCGATCAGGTTGGCGATGAATTCGAGGACACGTTTCTTGCTGCCGCCCGGTGCGTTCACCTGGGAACGCCCGGGGGTCAGGATGCTTTCGAGTCGGATCATGGAGTCGGAGTCAGCGGACGGTGGCGCCCTGCTCCCGGTCGAGGCGCTTTTCCTTGGCCTTGATCAGTTGGCGGTCGAGCTTGTCGACCAGCAGGTCGATGGCCGCATACATGTCGGTGTGCTCCGCGTTGGCAACGACTTCGCCACCGGCGATATGCAGGGTGGCTTCGATCTTCTGCTGCAGTTTTTCCACCTGCATGATCACCTGAACATTGGTGATGCGGTCGAAGTGGCGCTCCAGCCGGGAGAACTTCTCCTCGACATAGCCGCGCATGGCCTCAGTCACATCCAGCTGGTCACCACTGATGTTGACTTGCATACCTGTTCTCCTTCTTGCCGTAGGGAGAGGACCGACCTCTGGTCGACCCTCCGAATCACTTTGACGCGCCAAGGGGTTCTGGGCATTGACCCTAATCATTCCGGCGCCGTTAAACAAGCCCACTGAACGTTTTACATCAGGCGCTTACGCTCGCTCGACGGCGCGATGCCCAGGGATTCCCGGTACTTGGCCACTGTGCGGCGTGCCACCTGGATGCCCTGTTCTTCCAGCAGGCTGGCGATCTTGCTATCGCTCAGCGGTTTCTTGGCGTTTTCCGCCGCCACCAGTTTCTTGATGATCGCCCGGATGGCGGTGGACGAGCACTCGCCGCCTTCGGACGTGCTGACATGGCTGGAAAAGAAATACTTCAGTTCGAAGATGCCGCGCGGGGTGTGCATGTACTTCTGGGTGGTCACCCGCGAGATGGTCGATTCATGCATGCCCACCGCCTCGGCGATGTCGTGCAGCACCAGCGGCTTCATGGCTTCCTCGCCGTACTCGAGGAAGCCGCGCTGGTGCTCGACGATCTGGCTGGCCACCTTCATCAGCGTCTCGTTGCGACTCTGCAGGCTCTTGATGAACCAGCGCGCCTCCTGCAGCTGGTTGCGCATGAAGGTGTTGTCGGCGCTGGAATCGGCGCGGCGCACGAAGCCGGCGTGCTGGGGGTTCACGCGCAGGCGCGGCACCGCCTCCTGGTTGAGCTCCACCAGCCAGCGGCCGTTGTGCTTGCGCACGATGACGTCGGGCACGATGTATTCGGGTTCGCTGGACTCGATCTGCGAGCCGGGGCGGGGGTTGAGGCGCTGGATCAGTTCCACCACCTGGCGCAGCTCGTCTTCCTTGAGCTTGAGGCGGCGCATCAGCTGGCTGTAGTCGCGGCCGCCGAGCAGGTCGAGGTAATCGCCGACCAGGCGCTGCGCCTCGCTGCGCCAGGGGGTGTCTTCCGGCAGCTGGCACAGCTGCAGCAGCAGGCACTCGCGCAGGTCGCGGGCGCCGATGCCCACGGGTTCGAAATGCTGCACGCGGCGCAGCACGGCTTCGATCTCGTCCAGCTCGATGTCCAGTTCCGGATCGAAGGATTCGAGGATCTCCTCGAGGGATTCTTCCAGGTAGCCCTGGTCATTGATGCAGTCGATCAGGGTCGCCGCGATCAATCGGTCGGTGTCCGACATGGGCGCCAGGTTGAGCTGCCAGAGCAGATGGCTCTGCAGGCTCTC
This sequence comes from Pseudomonas flexibilis, assembly GCF_000806415.1. Lineage (NCBI taxonomy): Bacteria > Pseudomonadati > Pseudomonadota > Gammaproteobacteria > Pseudomonadales > Pseudomonadaceae > Pseudomonas > Pseudomonas flexibilis. The sequence continues at coordinate 221,807 of NZ_JTAK01000003.1, read as the reverse complement.
GCCACCGCTGGTACGGGCGGTGAAGTCCCATTCGTCATCGTCGTTGCTGGGCAGGCTGCTGGCGCTGGTCTGGTAGACATCTTCCCAGGCGGTGTCCACCGGCAGCTCGCTGGGGATGCGTTCGCTCCAGTCGTTGACCTCCTCGAGGTTCTCGACGCTGCTCTGGGTCTCCTGGTAGGTGTTTTCCGGAGGGGGGCTGCCGGCGGCGTCGTCACCGTCGGCGAGCGGATCGCTGTTGTCGAAGTCCTCGCCTTCCTCCTGCCGTTCCAGCATGGGATTGGATTCGAGGGCTTCCTGGATTTCCTGCTGCAGGTCCAGGGTGGAAAGTTGCAGTAAGCGAATGGCCTGTTGCAGCTGCGGGGTCATCGTCAGCTGCTGGCCCATCTTGAGAACGAGCGATGGTTTCATGGCAGACCTTGTGTTCCGGCGGGTGTTCGCCTGTCCCTGCGGCGCGCCGGGGCGCCGACCGCAAGCAATTTATATGCCCGGCGACGAATTGTATATCCCGTTGGTGTGTCCGCCAGTCGCTCTACAGGCGGAATTCGTGCCCCAGGTAGACTTCCTTGACCAGCTGGTTGGCCAGGATGGCCTCGGCGTTGCCCTCGGCGATCAGGCGGCCTTCGCTGACGATGTAGGCGGTCTCGCAGATGTCCAGGGTCTCGCGCACGTTGTGGTCGGTGATCAGTACACCGATGCCTTTGGATTTCAGGTGCTGGATGATCTGTTTGATGTCGCCCACCGAGATGGGGTCGACGCCGGCGAAGGGTTCGTCGAGCAGGATGAACTTGGGTGCGCTGGCCAGCGCGCGGGCGATCTCCACCCGGCGCCGTTCGCCACCGGACAGGCTCATGCCGAGGCTGTCGCGGATATGGGTGATGTGGAATTCCTCGAGCAGCCCTTCCAGGGTTGCCCGACGGCCTTCGGCGTCGAGGTCCTTGCGGGTTTCCAGGATCGCCATGATGTTGTTGGTGACGGTGAGCTTGCGGAAGATCGAGGCTTCCTGGGGCAGGTAGCCGATGCCGGCGCGCGCGCGACCGTGCATGGGCTGGTGACTGACGTCCAGGTCGTCAATCAGCACCTGGCCGTGATCGGCGCGCACCAGGCCGACGACCATGTAGAAGGTGGTGGTCTTGCCGGCCCCGTTGGGGCCGAGCAGGCCGACGATCTGGCCGCTGTCGATGCGCAGACTGACGTCGCGGACCACCTGGCGCTTCTTGTAGCTCTTGGCCAGGTGACGGGCAATGAGGGTGGCCATTATTCGCTGGACTCCGCGGGCTTCTTGCGTGGCTGGATCACCATGTCGATGCGTGGCCGGGGCGTGGTGACGTTGCCGTCCTGGGCACGGCCGGCGTTGACCACCTGGGTGCGGGTGTCATAGACGATGCGTTCGCCTTCGAAGGTATTGCCGTCGCGCACCACCTTGGCCTGGTCGGTGAGCACGATGCGCTCGTTGCTGGCGAAGTACTCGATGGTGCGTCCGTAGGCATGCACCAGCGATTCGCCGACTTCCGGCTGCTGCTCGTAGTAGGCGGGGCGCCCCTGGGCGGTGAAGGTGTCGATCTCGCCGCGGGCGTTGCGGGTGACGGTCACGGTGTTGCCGGTGATCTTCAGAGTGCCCTGGGTGATCACCACGTCGCCACGGTAGATGGCCTTGCCCTGGCGGTCGTCCAGCTCGGCGCTGTCGGCCTGCACGTGGATCGGCTGGTCACGGTCGGTGGGCAGCGCCCAGGCGCTGCAGGCGGCGGCCAGGCAGCCGAGCAGCAGAAGCGGTTTAGCGAACGTCATGTTGGCCTCTTACGTTGGACAGCAACAGCACCCTGCCTTCCTTGACGTAGGCTTGCATGCCGGTGGCGGTGGTCACGCCATCGGGGTTCTCGATGCGCACCGGCTGGGCTGTCTCGGCATATTCTCGCTCGGGGAATACGGTCAGGCGGCTGGTGGTCAGCCGGGTGAAGCGGTTCGGGGGAATGGTCTGCTCGATGCGCACGTCATCGATCAGTTCCACCTGGGTGCCCTGGGGGGCGACCTCGCCGCGCAGGCTGCGCACGCGCCAGGGCTGTTCGCCGGCGCGATGGATCAGCAGGTCGGGCTGGTACAACAGGTTCGTATCGCTGTCCCTGAGGTGCTCCAGGCGCTCGGAGGTCAGCTCGTAACGCAGGCTGCCATCGGCCTGGTACTGCCGCGAATAGGCGTTCTGCACGAAGAAGTCCACCGAGGGCGGTGGCTGCTCGGCCTGCGGTTGATCAAGAAAACGCTCCGGCGAGATGTTCCAGTAGCCGATGGCGGCGAACACCAGGGCGATGATGATCAGCGGCAGAAACGTACGCAATTTGCCGAGCATGGCGGTGATCGTCTCTTCAGAGATAGGCGGACTGGGCTTCTTCGAGGTTGCCCTGGGCGCGCAGGATCAGTTCGCAGAATTCCCGCGCCGCGCCCGCGCCACCGCACGCCTGGGTCACGCCATGGGCGTGCTGGCGCACGAACGGATCGGCGCTGGCGACGGCCATGCCCAGGCCGACGCGGCGAATCACCGGCAGGTCGGGCAGGTCGTCACCCAGATAGGCGACCTGCTCATAATGGAGTCCCAGCTCGGCGAGCAGTTCATCGAGCACCACCAGCTTGTCCTCGCGCCCCTGGTAGAGGTGCTGGATACCCAGGTCGCGGGCGCGCTTCTCCACCACCGGCGTCTTGCGGCCGGAGATGATCCCCGTGCGCACGCCGGAACGCATCAGCATCTTGATGCCCTGGCCGTCGAGGGTGTTGAAGGTCTTGAACTCGCTGCCGTCGGCAAGGAAGTACAGACGGCCATCGGTCAGCACGCCATCGACGTCGAAGATGGCCAGGCGGATCTGGCGAGCACGTTGCAACAGGCTGTTCATCACATCACTCCGGCGCGCAGCAGGTCATGCATGTTGAGTGCGCCGACCGGCATATGGTTGTCGTCGACCACCACCAGCGCGCTGATCTTGTGGTCTTCCATCAGTTTCAGGGCCTCGGCGGCCAGCGCGTCGGCGCGGATGGTCTTGCCGGGGATGGTCATCAGCGCGTCGATGCCGGCGTCGCGCACGTCCACGCCGCGATCCAGCGCGCGGCGCAGGTCGCCGTCGGTGAACACGCCGGCCAGACGGCCATCGGCTTCGGCCACCAGGGTCATGCCCAGGCCCTTGCGGGTCATTTCCAGCAACGCCTCGCGCAGAGGGGTCCCCCGTCGGACCAGCGGCAGCTCGGCGCCCTGGTGCATGACGTTCTCGACCTTCAGCAGCAGGCGTCTGCCCAGCGCGCCGCCCGGGTGGGAGAAGGCGAAGTCCTCGGCAGTGAAGCCGCGCGCCTCCAGCAGGGCGATGGCCAAGGCATCGCCCAGCACCAGCGACACGGTGGTGGAGGAGGTGGGCGCCAGGTTGAGCGGGCAGGCCTCCTGGCTGACGCCCGCGTCCAGGTTCACCGCGGCGGCCTGGGCCAGCGGCGAGGCGGGATTGCCGGTCATGCTGATCAGGGTGATCCCCAGGCGCTTGATCAGCGGCAGCAGGGTGACGATCTCGCTGGTGGAGCCGGAGTTGGACAGGGCCAGCACCACGTCGTCGCGGGTGATCATGCCCATGTCGCCATGGCTGGCCTCGCCGGGATGCACAAAGAAGGCGGCGGTGCCGGTGCTGGCCAAGGTGGCGGCGATCTTGCGACCGACGTGCCCGGACTTGCCCATGCCGACCACGACCACACGACCCTTGCACTGAAGGATCAGTTCACAGGCGCGGGTGAAGTCGCCATTGATGCGCTGCAACAGGGCTTCGATGGCTTCGAGCTCCAGGCGAATGGTGCGCTGGGCGGATTGGATCGGCGTGCTGGTCTGGTTCATGGCACAGGGAACCGCTGGAAGGAAAAGGCGGGATTATAACGACAAAGGCGGTGGCGCTCATCAGGCCGCGCGGAATGCTTTGATGTCTGGTCATCTATATGAATAGATGTCGAGATGTGTCATTATTCTGATATCAAATTAATGGCGCTGGCGGGCAAGGCTTGCGCTCCGAGTGGATGAGTCTGATGAGCGAATGGTTGGCGAATCTCAGTGTGACCTTGAAGCTGGCCCTGGGCTTCGGTCTGGTCCTGGTATTCACCGCGACGCTGGCGGTGGTCAGCTGGAACGGCCTGGACCGGGTGATCGAGCGCGGCGGCTGGGTAGCCCAGATCAACGAGCTGGGCGAGCTGCTGGGGCGGTTGCGCGCCGAGCGGCTGGGCTATCAGCTCAGCGTGGGCGACGAGCAGCAGGCCGAGCGGGTACAGCAGGCGCTTGAAGACTACAGCCGGCGACATCAGGAAGTGCTGCGGCATTTCCCTGCCGGTGAGGGTGGCGAGCTGCTGCGCGAGCAGGCAGGGCAGCTCGCTCTCTATCAGGAGTCCCTGGCGCGTATGCGCGAGGCCTATCGCGCGGCCTGGTCGGCGCGCAATCGCATGGGCGAGCTGGCCCGGGCCTCCTTCGTCGACATCCACCAGGTGCTGGCCGATGTGCTGTCGTTGCCCAGCGGGGCCGCATCACGCTTTGCGCGCTATCAGGCCATCCGTGACGTCAATGAGCAGCTGCAATTGGTGCGCTACGAGGTGCGCGGCTACACCGCCAACCCGACTACCAGAACCGAGCAGGCGGCGCGCGCCCAGTTCGTCCGGGCGTTCGATGCCATCGGGGCGGCGGCGACGACGTTTGGCGCCGACCATCGCCAGGCCATGACCAGCGTGCGGGCGCGCCTGGAGGCCTATCAAGGCGCGGTGGAGGCGTTTCGGGTGGCACACGCCGAGATCCTGGCTGCCCAGGAGCAGCAGCTCGGGCACGGCAACGAAATCGCCCGTCTCAGCAAGGCGCTGAGTGCCGATCAGTTTCAGCGTCGCGACCAGGAAACCGCCTCGGCACGCCAGGTGCTGATGGTCGGCGCGCTGCTGGCGCTGCTGCTGGGCGTGCTGTCCGCCTGGCTGATCACGCGACAGATCACCGGGCGCCTGGGCGAGACGCTGAAGGTCGTCGAGCGCATAGCGTCCGGCGATCTCAGCGAGCTGTCGCTGTCAGTGCGTCGCGACGAGATCGGCGTGTTGCAGCAGGGCGTGCAGCGCATGGGCCGGACCCTGCGTGAGCTGATCGGCGGCATCCGCGATGGCGCCGGTCAGGTGGCCAGCGCGGCGGAGGAGCTGTCGGCGGTCACCGAGCAGGCCCGGGCCGGTATCGGCCGGCAAAAGGACGAAACGGACCAGGTGGCTACCGCCATGCAGGAAATGTCCGCCACCGCGCAGGACGTGGCGCGCAACGCCGGGCAGGCTTCCCAGGCCGCTACCCGCGCCGATGCCGAGGCGCGCCAGGGTAGCCAGGTGGTGGTTGAGGTGCTGCAGCAGATCGAGCGGTTGGCCGCCGAGGTGCACCGCTCCAGCGGCGCGATGGCCGACCTGGAGCAGGAGAGCGACAAGATCGGTCGGGTGCTGGATGTGATCCGCGCGGTGGCCGAGCAGACCAACCTGCTGGCGCTGAACGCGGCCATCGAGGCGGCCCGGGCCGGAGAGGCGGGGCGCGGCTTCGCGGTGGTAGCCGACGAGGTCCGCACGCTGGCGCAGCGCACCGCCGAGTCCACGGCGGAGATCGAACAACTGATCGTCGCCCTGCAGGCCAGCGCCCACAGGGTTGCCGGTCAGTTGGAGAACAGCCAGGCGCTGGCGTCCAGCAGCGTGGGTTTGAGCGGCGAAGCCGGTGACGCGCTTCAGGGCATCACCCGGGCGGTGTCGAGCATCGAGACGATGAACCAGCAGATCGCCGCGGCGGCCGAACAGCAGAGCGCGGTGGCCGAGGAGGTCAGTCGGCGCATCGTCAGTGTGCGCGACGTCACCGAGCAGAGCGCAACGGCCAGCGGCCAGACGGCCGTGTCGAGCGTCGAGCTGGCGCGACTCGGTAATCAGCTGCAGGGGCTGGTCAGTCGCTTTCGGTTGTGAGCCGCCGGCCCCGTCAGGAAATCTCGATCTGGTAGCGGAAGGTGTCGGCGGCGGCGCGGGAGACGCGGTACTCGATGGGCTGGCGATCGTAGCCCAGGGCCAGGCGTTCAATCACCACCACCGGATTGCCGGCTTCCAGGCCCAGGGTGGCGGCGATATCCGCGCCGGCCGGCTCGACGGTGAGGGTTTCCTTGGCCGAAGCCACACGCTGGCCGCAGGTTTGCTCGTAGAAGGGGTACAGCAGATTGCCGAAGGCTTCCGGCTGGATATCAAGCAGGGCGGCAAAGCGGGTCGCCGGTAGCCAGATCACCTCATGGAACAGCGGCAGGCCATCAATCAGGCGCAGCCGCAGCAAGCGGAGGGTTTGCTCGCCGCTGGCCAGCCCGAGGGCCTGTGCCACCGAGGCCGGCGGGGTTTCCAGGCTGCGCGAGAGGATGCGCCCTTCCGGTACCTGTTCGCCGCCTCGGAAGAAGCGCAGCAGCGAGCCGTCGAAATTCGGTCGGCGCAGGAAGGTGCCGCGACCCTGAATGCGTTGCAACAGGCCTTCCGCCACCAGCATGTCCACCGCCTTGCGCACCGTGCCGACCGCCACTCCGTAGTGGCGCGTCAGCTCCGCCTCGGTGGGAATGGCCTGGTCGGGCAGCCAGGTGCCGTCGGCGATCTTGTCCAGCATTTCGTCTTTCAGGCGCTGATAGAGCGGCAGCCGCTCGTCATGCCCCAGGCTCGCGTGGGCCATGGCCGTCCTCCCCGGCAGGAAAATCGCGCAACTCTACCACCCGGCGTGCGGTTGACAAGGTTTTACCGCTAGAGATATGGTCAACCGATCATCTAATCATATAGATGAATTAAGCACCCCCGCAGTGGGGCTTCGGCTTGAACAATGATCATCAAAGGTAAGCCGTGATGCCTTCATCCGCTTGTTCCGGGATTTCCGGAATCGATACCCATGCGCACATCTTCCGCCGCGACCTGCCACTGGCGAGCGGCCGTCGCTACAGTCCCGACTACGATGCCAGCGTTGAGCAGTTTCTCGCCCAGCTGGATCGCTGCGGGCTTTCCCATGGGGTGCTGATCCAGCCCAGCTTCCTGGGCACCGACAACCGCTTCATGCTCGAGGCGCTGCGTCGCTACCCCGAACGGCTGCGCGGAGTGGCCGTGGTCTCGCCGGATATCGACGACGCCGAACTGGATGAGCTGGGCGCGGCCGGTGTGGTGGGGGTTCGCCTGAACCTGATCGGCCAGCCGCTGGAGGATTACCAGGTGCCGCGCTGGCAGGAATTCTTCAAGCGCCTGGCACAGCGAAGCTGGCATGTCGAAGTGCAGCGGGGGTTCGATGATCTGGCGTACGTCATCCGGCCGATGATCGATGCCGGTGTGAACGTGGTGGTGGACCATTTTGGCCTGCCGCGCGGTGGAATCGACATGAACAATGCCGCCCACCGGGCAGCCCTGGCTCTGCTGGGACAGGCGCCGGTGTGGGTCAAGCTGTCGGCGGCCTACCGCAGCGAGAGCGATCTTGCACAAGCGGCTGTCGTGCTGGCGCAGTTGCGCCAGGCCTGCGGCGGAGTGGGGCGTTTCCTGTGGGGTAGCGACTGGCCGCATACCCAGTTCGAGGAGCATACCGACCATGCGGCGCAGTTCGCTTTCCTTGAGCGGCTGTTGCCCGATCCCGCCGAGCGTGCCCGCGTGCTGGTGGAAAATCCCGCCGAGCTTTTCGGCTTCCTGGCCCGATAGCCGCCGCACAGAGAGAATTTCATGATCAGCATGTTAGTGGTTGCCGCGATCGTCATCGCGGTGGTGCTCGGGTACCGCACCAAGATCAATATCGGCCTGTTCGCCATCGCCTTCGCTTACCTGATCGGCTGCTTCGGCATGGGCCTCAAGCCCGCCGAGGTGATCGGCATGTGGCCACTGAAGATCTTCTTCGTGATCTTTTCGGTGTGCCTGTTCTACAGCTTCGCCATTGTCAACGGCACGCTGGAAAAGCTTGCCGAACACCTCATCTATGGCTGTCGCCGCTTGCCGCACCTGCTGCCCTATGCGGTGTTCGTCGCCTCCAGCCTGATCGCCGGCATGGGCGCCGGTTTCTATACGGTGCTGGCGTTCATGGCGCCGATCACGCTGCTGCTGTGCGAGCGCACCGGCATGAGCATGATCCTTGGCGCGCTGGCGGTTAACTATGGCGCGCTGGGTGGGGCCAACTTTGTATCCAGCCAGAGCGGCATCATCTTCCGCGGCCTGATGACTACCGCTGGCGTGCCGGAAAGCGAGGCCTTCATCCACAGCTTCGCGATCTTCGTCAGCACCATGGTCGTGCCCCTGGTGGTGATTTCCGCCTTCGTGTTCTTCTCGCGCAGCGGCCGAGCGCTCAAGGACGCCAGCTTCGCAGCCAGCGTGCCGAGCCCGCTGAACCGTGAGCAGAAGACCACCCTGTGGCTGACCCTGGCCATGATGGCCATCGTGTTGGCCGCGCCGGTGCTGCACATGGCTTTCCCGGACAGTCCGACCTTTAAGCTGATCAACGCCAAGATGGATATCGGCCTGATTGCCAGCCTGTTCTCGGTGCTGGCGTTGCTGCTCAAGGTCGGTGACGAGCGCAAGGCCATGGCCGCAGTGCCCTGGGGGACGCTGGTGATGATCTGCGGGGTTGGCATGCTGATCGCCGTGGCGATCAAGGCCGGCACCATTGATGCGCTGGCCTCCTGGATCGGGGCCACCATCCCGCCGCTGCTGGTGCCGGTGGTGTTCGGTGTGGTGGCGGCGTTCATGTCGCTGTTCGCCAGCACGCTGGGGGTGGTCACGCCGGCGCTGTTCCCCATGGTGCTGCCGATCGCCGCGCAGATGGGGCTGGACCCGATGGTGCTGTTTGTCAGCATCGTGGTGGGTTCCCAGGCCACCGCCATCTCGCCGTTCTCTTCCGGTGGCAGCCTGATCCTGGGCTCCTGTCGCACCGAGCAGGGGCGTGCGGAGCTGTTCCCGCAGCTGCTGTTGCGCGCGGCGCCGATCGGTTTTGTCGCCGCCATGCTGTTCAACGTGGTGTTGACCTTCGCCTTCTGATGAGGCGCCTTCCGCCCGCCTGACTGTTGTCGGGCGGGCGGCATCCTTCGCTCCTGTGCTGTCGCCGCTTTCGGATCATACGTTCAGTGATGAATGTTTGATGAAGGTGGTATAGTGCGCGCCGTTTTCGCCGCCACCCAGGTGGCTGCCGAGAGGCGCTACAGGAGGTTGATGTGACTGACCACGAGCATGCGGTCGAGCTGAAGGGGTTGACCTTCCGGCGCGGCGAGCGGGCCATCTTCGACAACGTGGACCTGGTGTTTCCGCGCGGGAAAGTCACCGGAATCATGGGGCCCTCCGGTTGCGGCAAGACCACCTTGCTGCGGCTGATCGCCGCCCAGCTGCGCCCCGAGAAGGGCGAGGTCTGGGTCAACGGCGTCAATCTGCCGACCCTCGGTCGCGGCGCGCTGTTCGACATGCGCAAGCAGTTCGGCGTGCTGTTCCAGAGCGGTGCGCTGTTCACCGATCTGAACGTGTTCGAGAACGTCGCCTTCCCGCTGCGCGTGCACACCGAGTTGCCCGAAGAGATGATTCGCGACATCGTGCTGATGAAGCTGCAGGCCGTCGGCCTGCGCGGCGCCATCGAGTTGATGCCCGACGAGCTGTCCGGCGGCATGAAGCGCCGCGTGGCGCTGGCGCGAGCCATCGCCCTCGATCCGCAGATCCTTCTGTATGACGAGCCCTTCGTCGGCCAGGATCCGATCGCCATGGGCGTGCTGGTGCGCCTGATCCGCCTGCTCAACGACGCGCTGGGCATCACCAGCATCGTCGTCTCCCATGACCTGGCGGAAACCGCCAGCATCGCCGATTACCTGTATGTGGTCGGCGATGGCAAGGTGCTGGGCCAGGGCACGCCCGACGAGCTGATGAATTCCGATGATCCACGGGTACGCCAGTTCATGCAGGGCACCCCGGACGGTCCGGTGCCCTTCCATTATCCGGCGGTGGATTACCGCGCCGACCTGCTGGGAAGCCGCTGATGCGCACGAAGTCTCCCCTTGAACGTATCCGCCTGCTCGGCAAGGCCGGCCTGGATGTCTGCCAGGCCCTGGGTCGCTCGACCCTATTCCTGTTCCATGTGCTGGCGGGCCGCAGCGGACTGGGCAACGGCCTGCAGTTGCTGATCAAGCAGCTGTATTTCGTCGGCGTGCTGTCGCTGCCGATCATCGTGGTGTCCGGCATCTTCATCGGCATGGTGCTGGCGCTGCAGGGCTTCAACATCCTCAGTGATTTCGGCTCCGAGCAGGCCGTCGGCCAGATGGTCGCGCTGACCCTGCTGCGCGAGCTGGGCCCGGTGGTCACCGCACTGCTGTTCGCTGGCCGCGCCGGCTCGGCGCTGACCGCCGAGATCGGCAACATGAAGTCCACCGAGCAGTTGTCCAGCTTCGAGATGATCGGCGTCGATCCGCTCAAGTACGTGGTCCTGCCGCGCCTGTGGGCCGGTTTCATTTCCATGCCCCTGCTGGCCGCCATCTTCAGCGTGGTCGGCATCTGGGGCGGCGCCATGGTCGCGGTGGACTGGCTGGGCGTCTACGAGGGTTCCTACTGGGGCAACATGCAGAACAGCGTGCGCTTCATGGAAGACGTCGTGAATGGCGTCATCAAGAGCGTGGTGTTCGCCTTCGTGGTTACCTGGATCGCCGTGTTCCAGGGCTATGACTGCGAGCCGACCTCCGAAGGCATCAGCCGCGCCACCACCCGTACCGTCGTCTACGCCTCGCTGGCCGTGCTCGGCCTCGACTTCATTCTGACTGCCCTGATGTTTGGAGACTTCTGATGCAAAGCCGCACTCTGGAAATCGGCGTGGGCCTGTTCCTGCTCGCCGGCCTGCTTGCCCTGCTGCTGCTCGCCCTGCGCGTCAGCGGCCTGTCGGCGGTCGGCTCCGGTGATACCTACCGGCTCTACGCCTATTTCGACAACGTCGCCGGGCTGACGCCGCGCGCCAAGGTAACCATGGCCGGTGTGACCATCGGCAAGGTGGTCGCCGTCGACCTGGACAAGGAACGCTACACCGGTCGGGTCACCCTCGAGGTCGACCGTGCGGTGGACAACCTGCCGACCGACTCCACCGCCTCGATCCTCACCGCCGGCCTGCTGGGCGAGAAGTACATCGGTATCAGCGTCGGTGGCGAGGAAGAGGTGCTGCGCGAGGGTGGCGAGATCCGCGACACCCAGTCGGCACTGGTACTCGAGGACCTGATTGGCAAGTTCCTGCTCAATACCGTGAACAAAGAGGGCCAATGATGACTGTTCTGATCAATGCCGTTCGGCACACCCTCCTGACCCTGCTGCTCGGCTTGCCGCTGCTGGCCAGTGCCGCGCCCACCGCCCAGCAGGTGGTGGAACAGAGCGTCGAGCGCATGCTCGGCGACCTGAAGGCCAACAAGGAGCGCTATCGCACCGACCGCGAGGCGTTCTACCAGGCCCTGAACGAGATCCTCGGTCCGGTGGTGGATGTGCGCGGGATTTCGCGCAGCATCATGACCGTCAAGTACTCGCGCCAGGCCAGCGAGGCGCAGATGCTGCGTTTCGAGGACAACTTCAAGCGCAGCCTGATGCAGTTCTACGGCAACGCGCTGCTTGAGTACGACAACCAGGGTATTCGCATCCTGCCTGGTCGCCAGACCGAGCCGGATCGCGCCAGCGTCGGCATGGAGGTGATCGGCCAGAACGGCGTGGTCTATCCGCTCTCCTACACCATGGTCAAGCAGGGTGATACCTGGCTGCTGCGCAACGTGATCATCAACGGCATCAACGTCGGAAAGCTGTTCCGCGACCAGTTCGCCGAGGCTATGCAGCGCAATGGCAACGACCTGGACAAGACCATCGACGGCTGGGTGCAGGTGGTCGAGCAGGCCAAGGATAGCGCCGAGGCCCAGCAGGCGAGCGGCCGATGAGCGCAAGTATCCATGCCGAGTCCGACGGACGGCTACAACTTGCCGGTGTGCTGGATTTTCGCACCGGCCCCGGCCTGCGCGAGCAGGGTCGCGCGCTGATCCGCAACAACCAGAGTGGTGCGCTGTGCCTGGATCTGTCGGCGGTGGAGAAATCCAGCAGCGTCGGTCTGGCGCTGCTGCTGGCTTTCCTGCGTGACGCCGAGGCGGCCGGGAAGACACTGCGGGTACAGGCGCTGCCCGCCGACATGCGGCAGATCGCCGAGGTCTGCCAGCTGCTGGAAATCCTGCCCGCGGACGCCAGTGCGTGAGTCGCGACGTCCGGGCTTTTTTTGTATGATGCCCGGCTCGCGAGCCCAGGGCTCCGTACTATCCGAACGCGCCGAGCGAGGTTGAGATGCAGGCACTGGACGTTAAGAACTTTCTTGAAGAGCAACTGCCGGGCGTGCAGGTCGAAGTGGAAGGCGCGGGCTGCAGCTTCCAGCTGAACCTGATCGACGACGCGCTGGCCGCGCTCAGCCCGGTCAAGCGCCAGCAGCAGATCTACGCGCACCTCAATCCCTGGATCGCCGACGGCAGCATCCATGCCGTCACTATGAAATTCTACAGCCGCGCCCAGTGGGCCGAGCGCTCCTGAGGCGTCGACGCCGAGAGACCTATGGACAAACTGATCATCACCGGTGGCAATCGCCTCGACGGCGAAATCCGCATTTCCGGGGCGAAGAACTCCGCCCTGCCGATCCTGGCTGCCACCCTGCTGGCTGATACGCCGGTCACCGTGTGCAACCTGCCGCACCTGCATGACATCACCACCATGATCGAGCTGTTCGGTCGCATGGGCGTGCAGCCGATCATCGACGAGAAGCTCAGCGTCGAGGTGGATGCCAGCAGCATCCAGACCCTGGTGGCGCCCTACGAACTGGTCAAGACCATGCGCGCGTCGATCCTGGTGCTCGGCCCGATGGTTGCCCGCTTCGGTCAGGCCGAGGTGGCGCTGCCTGGCGGCTGCGCCATCGGCTCGCGCCCGGTGGACCTGCACATCCGCGGCCTGGAAGCCCTGGGCGCCGAGATCGAGGTGGAGGGCGGCTACATCAAGGCCAAGGCGCCGGCTGGTGGCTTGCGTGGCGGACGCTTCTTCTTCGACGTGGTCAGCGTGACCGGCACCGAGAACATCATGATGGCCGCGGCGCTGGCCAACGGTCGCACCGTGCTGGAAAACGCCGCGCGCGAGCCGGAAGTGGTCGACCTGGCCAACTTCCTCAACGCCATGGGCGCGCAGGTCAGCGGCGCCGGTACCGACACCATCACCATCGAGGGCGTGAAGCGCCTGGGTGGCGGTCGCTACAGCGTGATGCCCGACCGCATCGAGACCGGCACCTACCTGGTGGCGGCCGCCGCGACCCGGGGCCGCGTGAAGCTCAAGGACACCGATCCGACCATCCTGGAGGCCGTGCTGGCCAAGCTTGAGGAAGCTGGCGCGCACATTTCCACCGGCAGTGACTGGATCGAACTGGACATGAAGGGCAATCGTCCGCGCGCGGTTAACGTGCGTACCGCGCCCTATCCGGCGTTCCCCACCGACATGCAGGCGCAGTTCATCGCCATGAACGCCGTGGCCGAAGGCGTCGGCACCGTGGTGGAAACGGTGTTCGAGAACCGCTTCATGCACGTCTACGAAATGAACCGCATGGGTGCGCAGATCCTGGTCGAGGGCAACACCGCCATCGTCACCGGCGTGCCGCAGTTGAAGGCCGCCCCCGTGATGGCCACCGACCTGCGCGCCTCCGCCAGCCTGGTGATCGCCGCGCTGGTGGCCGAGGGCGAGACGCTGATCGACCGCATCTACCACATCGACCGTGGCTACGAGTGCATCGAGGAAAAGCTCCAGCTGCTGGGCGCCAAGATTCGTCGCGTGCCCAACTAAGGCCTTTGACGGGAGCCTGGCGCTCCCGTCGTCCGTTTCTCAAGGATTCACCATGCTCACCATTGCGCTGTCCAAGGGCCGCATTCTCGATGACACCCTGCCGCTGCTGGCCGAAGCCGGCATCGTTCCCACCGAGAATCCGGACAAGAGCCGCAAGCTGATCATCCCCACCAGCCTGGAGGATGTGCGCCTGCTGATCGTGCGTGCCACCGACGTGCCCACCTATGTGGAGCAGGGCGCCGCCGATCTCGGCGTGGCGGGCAAGGACGTGCTGATGGAGTTCGGTGGCCAGGGTCTTTACGAGCCGCTGGACCTGAAGATTGCCAATTGCAAGCTGATGACCGCCGGCAAGGTCGGCGCGCCCGAACCCAGGGGCCGGCTGAAGGTGGCCACCAAGTTCGTCAATGTCGCCAAGCGCTACTACGCCGAACAGGGCCGCCAGGTGGACATCATCAAGCTGTACGGCTCCATGGAGCTGGCGCCGCTGGTCGGCCTGGCCGACAAGATCATCGACGTGGTCGACACCGGCAATACCCTGCGCGCCAACGGCCTGGAGCCCCAGGAGCTGATCGCCACCATCAGCTCGCGGCTGATCGTCAACAAGGCGTCCATGAAGATGAAGCACGCCCGCATCCAGGCGCTGATCGAAACCCTGCGCGAGGCGGTCGAGCGACACCACGTTTGATCGGCCTATCCGCGTCATAGCCTTTTTCTCGGGCGTCCACGCGGCGGGCTTGATAGTCTAGCGACGCCCGAGCCACTGCCATTACGAGGCCTGCCATGACTGCTGATCTTTCCCTGCGTCGACTCAATGCCGCTGATCCGGAGTTCGCCCGACACCTGGATCATCTGCTGAGCTGGGAAAGCGTGTCCGACGATGCGGTCAACCAGCGCGTGCTGGAGATCATCGCCAACGTGCGCAGTCGCGGCGATGCCGCGCTGGTGGAATACAGCCAGCGTTTCGACCAGGTCGAAGCGACCTCGATGGCCGATCTGATCCTGCCGCGCGAGCGCCTGGAGCTGGCGCTGCAGCGCATCACGCCCGAGCAGCGCCAGGCGCTGGAAACCGCTGCGGCGCGGGTGCGCAGCTACCACGAGAAGCAGCGCCAGGATTCCTGGAGCTACACCGAGGCCGACGGCACCGTGCTGGGCCAGAAGGTCACCCCGCTGGACCGCGCCGGCCTGTACGTGCCGGGCGGCAAGGCCGCCTATCCGTCGTCGGTGCTGATGAATGCCATTCCCGCCAAGGTCGCCGGTGTGCCCGAGGTGGTCATGGTGGTGCCGACGCCGCGCGGCGAGCTCAACGAGATCGTGCTGGCCGCCGCCGCCATCGCCGGCGTCGACCGGGTGTTCTGCATCGGCGGCGCCCAGGCCGTGGCCGCGCTGGCCTATGGCACCGAGAGCGTGCCGCCGGTGGACAAGATCGTCGGCCCCGGCAACATCTACGTGGCCACCGCCAAGCGCCACGTGTTCGGCAAGGTCGGCATCGACATGATCGCCGGCCCGTCGGAAATCCTCGTGGTCTGCGACGGCCAGACCGATCCGGACTGGATCGCCATGGACCTGTTCTCCCAGGCCGAGCACGACGAGGACGCCCAGGCCATCCTGGTCAGCCCGGACGCCGCCTTCCTCGACCGCGTGGCCGCCAGCATCGCCAAGCTGCTGCCGACCCTGGAGCGCGAAGCCATCGCCCGCACCTCGCTGCAGGGTCGCGGCGCGCTGATCCAGGTAGCCGACATGGCCCAGGCCATCGAGGTGGCCAACCGCATCGCCCCCGAGCATCTGGAGCTGTCGGTGGAAAATCCCGAGCAGTATCTGCCGCAGATCCGCCACGCCGGCGCGATCTTCATGGGCCGCTACACCGCCGAGGCGCTGGGCGACTACTGCGCCGGCCCCAACCACGTGCTGCCCACTTCCGGCACCGCGCGCTTCTCCTCGCCGCTGGGCGTCTACGACTTCCAGAAGCGCTCGTCGATCATCCACTGCTCGGCCGAGGGCGCCTCGGCGCTGGGCAAGGTGGCCTCGGTGCTGGCGCGCGGCGAGTCGCTGACCGCCCACGCACGCAGCGCCGAGTACCGCATCAAGTAAGCCGCCGGGCGGAAAAGGCCGCCGGCCTTTTCCGTCCGACCTCACCCGGTGGAAACGCTGCGCGGATTTCCACCCTACGCCAAACCGAAATCCATTCGAGGAGAGAAGGGCGATGAGCCGATTCTGGAGCCCTTTCGTCAAGGACCTGGTGCCGTACGTGCCGGGTGAGCAGCCCAAACTGGCCCGGCTGGTCAAGCTCAACACCAACGAGAACCCCTACGGGCCGTCGCCGAAGGCCATCGCCGCCATGCAGGCGGAGCTGAACGACAGCCTGCGCCTGTACCCGGACCCCAACGGCGAGCGCCTCAAGCAGGCCGTGGCCACCCATTACCGGGTGCGCCCCGAGCAGGTGTTTGTCGGCAACGGTTCCGACGAAGTGCTGGCGCACATCTTCCACGGGCTGTTCCAGCATGATCGCCCAGTGCTGTTCCCGGACGTCACTTACAGCTTCTACCCGGTGTATTGCGGCCTGTACGGCATCGATTTCGAAACCGTGGCGCTGGACGAGGCATTCCAGATCCGCGTCGACGACTACGCGCGGCCCAACGGCGGCATCATCTTCCCCAACCCGAACGCGCCGACCGGCCGCCTGCTGGGCCTGGCCGAGATCGAGCGACTGCTGCAGGCCAGCCCGGACAGCGTGGTGGTGATCGACGAGGCTTATGTGGATTTCGGCGGCGAGAGCGCCATCGCGCTGGTCGACCGCTACCCGAACCTGCTGGTCACCCAGACGCTGTCCAAGTCGCGCTCGCTGGCCGGCCTGCGTGTCGGCCTGGCGGTCGGTCATCCCGAGCTGATCGAGGCGCTGGAGCGCATCAAGAACAGCTTCAACTCCTACCCGCTGGATCGCCTGGCGATTGCCGGTGCGGCGGCGGCGTTCGAGGACCGCGACTATTTCGAGGACTGCTGCCGCAAGGTGATCGACAGCCGCGAGCGACTGGTCGGCGAACTGACCGGGCTGGGCTTCGAGGTGCTGCCGTCGGCCGCCAACTTCATCTTCGCCCGCCACCCGGGACAGGACGCCGCCACCCTGGCCGCCGGCCTGCGCGAGCAGGGCGTGATCGTGCGCCACTTCAAGCAGCCACGCATCGCCCAGTTCCTGCGCATCACCGTGGGCACGCCGGAGCAGAACCAGGCGCTGGTCGAGGCGCTGCGCGGAATGTGCGGTTGAGGTAGAGATTCGGCTGAAGCCGCGAGGCGGCCGCTTTTTGTGGGTGCGCCTTCTGTCGCGATGCTTTTAGTGCAATCCCGCTCAAACGCTCGCGACTGAAGTCGCACTCACCGCCCGCTGCGGTTCGTGGGCGCGGGCGTCAGGGGCGTTCGGTGCTGGAAGGGACCGGCGGGCGCAGGCCGACTTCCGCGTCGAGCGTCAGCGGCTTGCCGTTACGCAGGATCTCGATGCTGATCTGCTGTCCCGGCCGGGCGCGGGCCACCTGGTTCATGGCGCCGCGACCGTCGACGATCGCCTGGTCGTCCATGCGCAGGATCAGGTCGCCCGGCTGCAAACCGGCGCGCTGTGCCGGCCCGTCCCGATACACGCCGGCGACGATTACGCCGCTGCGCGCGCCCAGGCCGAAGGATTCCGCCAATTCGGGCGTCAGCGCCTGCACTTCGATGCCCAGCCAGCCGCGAATCACCTGGCCGTGTTCGGTGATCGACTGCATCACCTCCAGGGCCAGCTTGACCGGGATGGCGAAGCCGATGCCCTGCGAGCCGCCGGACTTGGAGAAGATTGCCGTGTTGATGCCGATCAGGTTGCCGTGGGCATCCACCAGCGCACCGCCGGAATTGCCCGGGTTGATGGCCGCGTCGGTCTGGATGAAGTCCTCGTAGGTGTTCAGGCCCAGCTGGTTGCGGCCGGTGGCACTGATGATGCCCATGGTCACCGTCTGACCGACGCCGAACGGGTTGCCGATGGCCAGGGTCACGTCGCCGATGCGGATGCCGTCGGAGCGCCCGAGCGGGATCGACGGCAGGTTGGGCAGGTCGATCTTGAGCACCGCCAGGTCGGTCTCCGGGTCGCTGCCGATCACCCGGGCCAGGGTCTCGCGGCCGTCCTTGAGTGCCACCACGATCTGGTCGGCGCCGCTGGTCACGTGGTTGTTGGTCAGCAGGTAGCCGTCATGGGTCATGATCACCGCCGAGCCGAGGCTCGACTCCAGGCGGCGCTGCCGCGGCAGGCTCTCGCCGAAGAAGTGGCGAAACAGCGGGTCCTGGTAGAGCGGATGGTCCGGCTTGCTGACCACCTTGGTGGTGTACAGGTTGGCCACC
Source organism: Pseudomonas flexibilis (assembly GCF_000806415.1). Classification (NCBI taxonomy): domain Bacteria; kingdom Pseudomonadati; phylum Pseudomonadota; class Gammaproteobacteria; order Pseudomonadales; family Pseudomonadaceae; genus Pseudomonas; species Pseudomonas flexibilis. The sequence goes on along the minus strand of NZ_JTAK01000003.1, from coordinate 203,612 downwards.
GCCGGCGCGGCGCGATCCACGGCGCGGGAGTAGGAGACCGGACCTTCCAGGGCGGGCAGGGGAAACACCGCCGGGGTCGGGGCACCGGACAGGCCAACCCATTCGGGATGCCGCTCGATCAGCAGCAGCGCCAGCAGCAGGCCGGTCAGCAGCGGCCAGCCAAAATAGCGCAGTGTCCTGCGCAGCTGTTGAGGATCGAGGGTGCGTTCGCCGAGCCAGCGCGGCATGGCGCGGCTCATGCGGCTGCGGAAGGTTTTGCCCTCGGCACGGGCCCGCAGTAGCGGGTGAGTGTTCAAGGCCCGCAGCAACGGTAAGATTCGCTTTCTCGACACGAGCGACCCCTCGATGAAGTCGCGACATTATACGGACGCGCATCGCAAAGAAGCAGCCGTCCGGCTGTTAAAAGGAACTGCCCATGGGTATCGACCTGTCTACTCTGGTTTTCGAAGCCGATCGTTATCTTGCGGCGGCGAAGATCGCCGATTATTGCCCCAACGGCCTGCAGGTCGAAGGCCGCTCCCGGGTGCGTCGGATCGTCAGCGGGGTGACCGCCAGCCAGGTCCTGCTGGATGCCGCGGTGGTGGAGGGTGCCGATCTGGTGTTGGTACACCACGGCTATTTCTGGAAGAACGAGAGCCCCTGTGTCGTCGGCATGAAGCAGCGACGGCTGAAGACCCTGCTGACCCACGACATCAGCCTGCTGGCCTATCACCTGCCGCTGGACGTGCACCATGAGGTTGGCAACAACGTGCAGCTGGCGCGGCGCCTCGGCCTGCAGGTGGACGGTCCGCTGGAGCCCGACAATCCGCGCTCCGTTGCCTTGGTGGGCCATCTGCCCGAGCCGATGAGCGCCGCGGATTTCGCCCGGCAGGTGGCCGTGGCCCTCGACCGGGAGCCGCTGCTGGTGGATTGCGCGCGCCCCATCCAGCGGGTGGGCTGGTGCACCGGGGGTGGCCAGTGTTACATCGACCAGGCGATCGCCGCCGGGGTCGACCTGTACCTGACCGGCGAGGCGTCCGAGCCGACCTTCCACAGCGCTCGGGAGAACGGCATCGGTTTCATCGCGGCCGGTCACCATGCCACCGAGCGCTACGGGGTGCAGGCGCTGGGCGACTATCTGGCGCAGCGCTTCGGCATCGAGCACCGCTTCATCGACTGCGACAACCCGATTTGATCGCTATATGAATATGAAACTTTGTTCTAGATGTCGGGATTCTTAGAAGAAACCCCGGGTGCTATGGTGCGCGCTCGCCCACGGCCCGTAGGCCGAAACCCCGCACGTGTGAGTAGTCATGGTCGAGAAACTGACGCACCTGAAGCAGCTGGAAGCGGAAAGCATCCACATCATTCGTGAAGTGGCCGCCGAGTTCGATAACCCCGTGATGCTGTATTCCATCGGCAAGGACTCGGCTGTCATGCTCCACCTGGCCCGCAAGGCCTTCTATCCCGGCAAGCTGCCGTTCCCGGTCATGCATGTGGATACCCAGTGGAAGTTCCAGGAGATGTACCGCTTCCGCGACCGCATGGTCGAGGAAATGGGCCTGGAGCTGATCACCCACACCAACCCGGACGGCATCGCCCAGGGCATCAACCCCTTCACCCACGGCAGTGCCAAGCACACCGACGTGATGAAGACCGAGGGCCTGAAGCAGGCGCTCGACAAGTACGGCTTCGATGCCGCCTTCGGTGGCGCGCGCCGCGACGAAGAGAAGTCCCGCGCCAAGGAGCGCGTGTATTCCTTCCGCGACAGCAAGCACCGCTGGGACCCGAAGAACCAGCGCCCCGAGCTGTGGAACATCTACAACGGCAAGGTGAAGAAGGGCGAGTCGATCCGCGTCTTCCCGCTGTCCAACTGGACCGAGCTGGACATCTGGCAATACATCTACCTGGAAGGCATTCCGATCGTGCCGCTGTATTACGCGGCGGAGCGCGAAGTGATCGAGATGAATGGCGCGCTGATCATGATCGACGACGAGCGCATCCTCCAGTACCTGACCGCCGAGCAGAAGGCGAGCATCCAGAAGAGGATGGTGCGTTTCCGCACCCTGGGCTGCTACCCGCTGACCGGCGCGGTGGAATCGACCGCCACCACGCTGCCGGAAATCATCCAGGAAATGCTGTTGACGCGTACCTCCGAGCGCCAGGGCCGAGTGATCGACCACGATCAGGCGGGCTCGATGGAAGAAAAGAAACGCCAGGGCTACTTCTGAGGACCACGCATCATGTCGCATCAATCCGAACTGATCAGCGAGGACATCCTCGCCTACCTGGCCCAGCACGAACGCAAGGAGCTGCTGCGCTTCCTTACCTGCGGCAACGTGGACGACGGCAAGAGCACGCTGATCGGCCGTCTGCTGCACGACTCCAAGATGATCTACGAGGACCATCTGGAAGCCATTACCCGCGACTCGAAGAAAGTCGGCACCACCGGCGATGACGTCGACCTGGCGCTGCTGGTGGATGGCCTGCAGGCCGAGCGCGAGCAGGGCATCACCATCGACGTGGCCTATCGCTACTTCAGCACCGCCAAGCGCAAGTTCATCATTGCCGACACCCCCGGCCACGAGCAGTACACACGCAACATGGCCACCGGCGCCTCGACCTGCGACCTGGCCATCATCCTGGTGGACGCCCGCTACGGCGTGCAGACCCAGACCCGCCGGCACAGCTACATCGCCTCGCTGCTGGGCATCCGCCACATCGTGGTGGCCATCAACAAGATGGACCTGATGGATTTCGACCAGGGCGTGTTCGAGCGCATCCGCGCCGACTACCTGGACTTCGCCGAGCGCATCGGCCTGGATCGCCAGGCCAGCTCGCTGCACTTCGTGCCCATGTCCGCCCTCAAGGGCGACAACGTGGTCAACCGCTCCGAGCGTGCGCCCTGGTACACGGGCCAGCCGCTGATGGAAATCCTCGAGACGGTGGAGATCGCTGCCGATCGCAACCTCGACGACATGCGTTTCCCGGTGCAGTACGTGAATCGCCCGAACCTGAACTTCCGGGGCTTTGCCGGTACGCTCGCGTCGGGCGTGGTTCGCAAGGGTGACGCGGTGGTGGCGCTGCCCTCAGGCAAGGCGAGCCGCATCAAGTCGATCGTCACCTTCGAGGGCGAGCTGGAACAGGCCGGCCCCGGCCAGGCCATCACCCTGACCCTGGAGGACGAGATCGATGTGTCGCGCGGCGACATGCTGGTGCACGCCGACAACCGTCCGCAGGTCAGCGACAGCTTCGAAGCCATGCTGGTCTGGCTGGGCGAGGAGCCCATGCAGCCGGGGCGCAAGTACGACTTCAAGCGCGCTACCAGCTACGTGCCGGGGACGATCCCGTCGATCATCCATCAGGTGGACGTCAACAGCCTCGGGGAATGCGCGGCCAGCAGCCTGCCGTTGAACGGCATCGCGCGGGTCAATGTCAGCCTGGACGCGCCGATCGCCCTGGATGGCTATGCGGATAACCGCACCACCGGCGCGTTCATCGTCATCGATCGGCTGAGCAACGTCACCGTGGGCGCCGGCATGATCATCGCACCGGCAGCCGGCCATGGACATCAGGCCGTAGGCGGGCATGTCAGCCGTGAGGAGCGGGCCGTACGCTTCGGCCAGCAGCCGGCCACCGTGCTGTTCAGCGGCCTGTCCGGCGCTGGCAAGAGCACCTTGGCCTATGCCCTGGAACGCACACTGTTCAACATGGGGCGCGCGGTGTTCGTGCTGGACGGCCAGAACCTGCGTCATGACATCAACAAGGGGCTGCCGCAGGATCGCGCCGGCCGTGCCGAGAACTGGCGTCGTGCCGCCCTGGTGGCACGCCAGTTCAACGAAGCCGGCCTGCTGACCCTGGCGGCTTTCGTGGCGCCGAGCGCGGAAGGGCGTGAGCAGGCGCGGGCGATCATCGGCGCCGAGCGCCTGATCACCGTGTACGTGCAGGCGTCGCCGATGGTCTGCCGCGAGCGGGATCCGCAGGGTCTGTACGCCGCCGGCGAGGACAACATTCCCGGCGAGTCCTTCCCCTACGATGTGCCGCTGGACGCCGACCTGGTGGTCAATACCCAGTCGCACTCCGTCGAGGAGTGCGTGCGCGAAGTGCTGGCGCTGTTGCGTGCCCGGGCGCTGATCTAGTCCAGGCTGCATGAACGAACAGGCCCGCCATCTGGCGGGCCTGTTCGTTCTGGCCGCAGGTGCTATTGGCCGGCGATCTGCTCGGCGTTCAGCAGCTTGCGGGCATGGGCGACTTCCAGGGCCTCCATGGCGTTCGCCGGCGGCAGGCTGACGGCCCGTTGCAGGTGCTCCAACGCCTTGGCCCGTTCCTTCTTCCCGTACACGTAGTTCAGCGCGTTGGCGTACTCGTAGTGGCCGATGGGCAGGCTGTCGGCCTGCTGGAAGGAGCGCTGGAAGTAGTTCTCCATCTTGTCGGGGCTGGCGCCGTAGGTCATGCGGCCGACCAGCTTGCCCACCTTGCGGATCACGCCAGCGTGATAGCCGCCATACAGGGCCAGGGCGTAGGGATGCTTGGGGTGCTGCTTGAGCAGTTCATCCAGCTGATCCGGGATCTGCGAGGTGTAGCCGCGCTTGAGCACCACCGGCACGGACAGTTCCTCGCCCAGGCGAGCCTTGGCATACACGCCGCCGAACATGGCCACCGAGTCGGCGCGGATCAGCTCCCCGGCCTGTTCGTTGTATTCGATCACTTCCTCGAGCAGGCGGTGCTTCTCTTCCTGGCTGTCGGCCAGGAACATGGCGTAGATCACCTGGGCATACATGGCCGGCACCTGGCCGCCAATCCCCAGGGCCATGCCACGCGCCTTGGCTTCGGCGAAATCGCCACGGAACAGCAGACGCCAGACCTCCTGCAGCTCGGCTGCGTACACCTCCGCGTCTCCGGGCGCGCCGGAGAAGCCCGTTTCGGCCGTGGTGCGTTGCAGCGCTTCGGGATTTTCCTCCGCCATGCGGCGAACCCAGGCGGCGTCGGGGAACGGGTAATCGCCGAAGCCCAGGGTGAGGCGCGGCCACGCCTGGCGCAGCTTGTCGCCGCTGTAGTCGAAGGCGCTTTGGTCGTGGGGGAAGGCTTTCCAGTCGGGGTTGGCCTGTGCGCCGAGACTGAACAGGGCGAGCAGGACGAACAGGATGCGCATGGCGATTGAACCCTTGTTTATTGTTGTGATGGGTCGCCAGCATAGACAGGTGGCCGAGGCCGGCCGCCCCATCCTATGTTCTGTGCGGGGCGGGCCGGGTCGCGCTCGCCTGCGGTTCCTTGGGCGCGGCGTGCTGACGATACTGGTTTGGTGACAGGCCTGTGTGCTGGCGAAACAGTCGGGCGAAGAAACTGGCGTCGTCGTAACCCACTTCGTAACTGATGGTCTTGATGCTCTTGCGCGAGGCGCCGAGCAGGCTCTTGGCGGTTTCGATGCGCAGTCGCTGCAGGTAGTGCAGGGGCTTGTCGCCGGTGGCGGCCTGAAAGCGCCGCATGAAGTTGCGGATGCTCATGCCGTGGCGACTGGCGACGTCCTCGAGGCGGAATTTCTCAGTGTAATGCTCCTCCAGCCAGTGCTGGATCTGCAGGATGGCCATGTCGCGGTGCAGCTTCTGGCCGCCGAAGCCGATGCGCCCCGGCGTATAGCTGCGCTGCACCTCGTGCAGCACGTCGCGGGCGACGGTCTGGGCAATGTCCAGGCCGCAGAAACGCTCGATCAGGTGCAGATACAGGTCGCAGGCCGAGGTGCTGCTGGTGGTGCAGTACAGGCGGTCGGCGTCGGTCAGGTGTTTGTCGCGGTTGAGCTGCACCTGCGGAAAGCGTTGCGTGAACTCGTCGAAGAAGCGCCAGTAGGTGGTGGCCTCCTTGCCGTCCAGCAGGCCGGCCTGGGCGATCCAGAACACGCCACTGGCTTCGCCGCACAGCGTGCTGCCGGCGGCGTGGCTGGCCTGCAGCCACTCGAGCACCTGTGGGTGGCGCTGACGAAGCGCATCGAAATCGCCCCAGAAGGCGGGCAGGACCAGAATGTCCGCAGCCTCGAGGCCGCCGTCGACAGGCAGGTGCACGCCGCTGAAGCTGCGTACCGGCTGACCGTCGGCGCTGACCAGGCGTGTCTGGAACGCCGGGGTGGTGCCCAGGCCCTGGCGCTTGCCCAGGCGCAGGCTGGCCATGTGGAACAGGTCGCAGGCTTGCATCAGGGTGGAAGCCAGGACGCCTTCGCAGGCCAGGATGCTGACCCGGCTGAGGGGGAGAGTTGGCATGCTCATTGTTGTTATTAAGGTGAATTAGCCAATGGGTGGCTGGATCGTCGGGTTTTTTGGCGCAACTGTCCAGTTTGAAGCCGGGCGCGGCTGACCTAGAGTCTGGACATCCATCGCAACGGCTATCAGGTGATAACAATGATTCCAAGAACCCTGTTCAGTGCTGACCACGAACTCTTCCGTGCCAGCGTTCGGAAGTTCCTCGAGCAGCACGCCGTCCCCTTCCATGCGCAATGGGAGAAGGATGGACATGTGGATCGCGCCCTGTGGAGCAAGGCCGGCGAGGCGGGTCTGCTGTGTTCGCATATCCCGGAAGCCTATGGCGGCATGAGTGCTGACTTCCTCTACAGCGCCGTGGTGATCGAGGAGGTTGCCCGGCTCGGCCTGAGTGGCATCGGCTTCTCCCTGCATTCGGACATCGTGGCTCCATACCTGCTGCATTACGGCTCGGAGGAACAGAAGCAGCGTTACCTGCCGCGCATGGTGAGCGGAGAGCTGGTCAGCGCCATCGCCATGACTGAGCCGGGCGCCGGTTCCGACCTGCAGGGCGTGCGCACCAGCGCGGTGCTGGACGGTGATGAGTATGTGCTGAATGGCTCCAAGACCTTCATCACCAACGGCTGGCTGGCTGATCTGGTGGTCGTGGTGGCCAAGACCGATCCACAGGCTGGCGCACGGGGCACCAGCCTGTTCCTGGTGGAAAGCGGCACGCCGGGCTTCAGTCGCGGTCGGCGCCTGGAAAAAGTCGGCATGAAGGCTCAGGACACTTCGGAGCTGTTCTTCCAGGACGTGCGGGTGCCAAAGGAGAACCTGCTGGGTCAGCCGGGCATGGGCTTCGCCTACCTGATGCAGGAGTTGCCGCAGGAGCGCCTGACGGTCGGCGTCGGCGCGCTGGCCTCGGCCGAGGCAGCGTTGCGCTGGACCCTCGACTACACCCGCGAACGCAAGGCGTTCGGCAAGGCGGTGGCAGACTTCCAGAACACCCGCTTCAAGTTGGCGGAAATGGCGGCGGAGATCCAAGTGGGTCGGGTGTTCACCGACCGCTGCCTGGAGCTGCATCTGCAGGGCAAGTTGGATGTGCCGACGGCGGCGATGCTCAAGTACTGGTCGACCGAGCTGCAGTGCCGCGTGCTGGACGAATGCGTGCAGCTGCATGGCGGCTACGGTTACATGTGGGAATACCCAGTGGCGCGCGCCTGGGCGGATGCCCGTGTGCAGCGCATCTATGCGGGGACCAACGAAATCATGAAGGAGATCATCGCGCGGTCGCTGTGATCCGCGAGACAAGCCATGGTTGCTCGTTACGACGCCGATCCACATTGTTTTCCTGGCTGGGACGGTACCGTCGCCGGGGCGCGCCGACTGCAGCAACAGCTCGCGGCGCAGGTGCGGCTGCGGGACGAGTTTACCGAGCCGCTGCGCCTGATTGCCGGGCTGGATGTCGGCTTCGAGGAGCGGGGCAGCATCACTCGGGCGGTGGCGGTGCTGCTGGATGCCGAGAGCGCCGAAGTGCTGGCCGAAGCGGTGGTGCGGCGCGCGACCAGCATGCCGTATATCCCGGGGTTGCTGTCCTTTCGCGAGCTGCCGGCGCTGCTGCAGGCGTTGGGTGAGCTGCCGCATCGGCCTGATTTGCTGTTCATCGACGGGCAGGGTATTGCGCATCCACGACGACTGGGCATTGCGGCTCACCTGGGAATAGTGGCGGACCTGCCGAGCATCGGCGTGGCCAAGACGCTGCTGGTTGGCGCCGCCGGACCGCTGGGGGAGAAGCGGGGCGAACGGAGTCAGCTGCTCGACGGTGAAGAGCAGGTGGGCTGGCTGCTGCGCAGCAAGGATGGCGTGCGACCGTTGGTCGTCTCGCCTGGGCATCGGGTAAGCCTGTGCAGCGCGCCCGATCTGGTGCTGCGCTACGTGACGCGCTACCGGCTGCCGGAGCCCACGCGCCTGGCCGACAGGTTGGCCTCGCGGCGCGTTTCCGGGATGCGCTAGTTGCAATTTTCCGAGGCTTGGGCATAATCCCGCGACTTTCCCGCGGGGACCGCCTAGCTCCTCGGGAAATAGGTGGGGATGCCTAGCCCGCCGCGCGATTCCTTGTTCTGCCAATGCGGACGCGAAGACCCGAGCCCCCGATAGCGTCTGCCGCGGCCCGGCCCTGGCCTTGCCAGGGTACGTACTATTCAGTAAGATTCGCCGTCTTATTTTCAGGGCGGCCCCTGAGGCTTATAACGAATGAAAACTTTTTCTGCTAAACCGGAAACCGTAAAGCGCGACTGGTACGTCGTCGACGCTGCCGGTCAGACCCTGGGTCGTCTGGCCACTGAAATCGCGAGCCGTCTGCGTGGCAAGCACAAGCCGGAATACACCCCGCACGTTGATACCGGCGACTACATCGTCGTGATCAATGCCGAGCAGGTACGTGTCACCGGCGCCAAGGCCACCGACAAGAAGTACTACTCGCACTCCGGCTTCCCGGGCGGCATCAAGGAAATCAATTTCGAGAAGCTGATCGCCAAGGCTCCCGAGCGTGTGATCGAGACCGCGGTCAAGGGCATGCTGCCCAAGAACCCGCTGGGTCGCGACATGTATCGCAAGCTGAAGGTGTACAAGGGTTCCGTGCACCCGCACGCCGCTCAGCAGCCTCAAGAACTGAAGTTTTAACGGGAATAGCTCATTATGTCGGCGACTCAAAATTACGGCACTGGCCGTCGCAAGACTGCTACCGCTCGCGTCTTCCTGCGTCCGGGTACTGGCAAGATCACCATCAACAACCGCACCCTGGAAAACTTCTTCGGTCGTGAAACCGCTCGCATGGTGGTTCGCCAGCCGCTGGAGCTGACCGAAAACACCGAGAAGTTCGACGTGTACGTCACCGTTCTGGGTGGCGGCGTGAGTGGCCAGGCTGGCGCCATTCGCCACGGTATCACCCGTGCGCTGATCTCCTACGACGAAACCCTGCGCAGCTCGCTGCGCAAGGCCGGTTACGTGACTCGCGACGCCCGCGAAGTCGAGCGTAAGAAGGTCGGTCTGCGCAAGGCGCGCAAGCGTCCGCAGTACTCCAAGCGCTAACTTCGGTTACCGCTTCAGAAGACGCCCGGTCCTTATGGACCGGGCGTTTTTTTATGCGGCAAAAACACTCGTGCGACAACGTGCCACAGCCCGGGAAGCCGCGTGGCTCAAGGGTTTTGCCCAGGCTGTTACCTTGCCAGCAGGGGGGCTTTTCTTTAACATTCAGCAAATTTTTCGGGCTCGTCCTTGAAAATTTACTTCAAGACCCGGGCTCAACCGGGTCGCAAAGCTGATGGGAGACGACTGAATGAGCAATGACGGCGTGAATGCTGGCCGGCGTCGCTTCCTGGTCGCAGCCACCTCCGTGGTGGGTGCGGCTGGAGCGGTGGGGGCAGCGGTCCCGTTCGTGGGATCGTGGTTCCCGAGCGCCAAGGCCAAGGCCGCAGGTGCACCGGTGAAGGTGAATATCAGCAAGATCGAACCGGGCCAGCAGATGGTCGCCGAATGGCGTGGCCAGCCCGTATTCATCCTGCGTCGCACCGAAGAAACGCTGAAGAACCTGACTGGTCTGGAAGGCACCGTGGCCGACCCGGCTTCGCAGGCTTCCGAGCAGCCGGCTTATGTGGATCCGAAGCACCGCGCCATCAAGCCGGAAATTCTGGTGGTGGTCGGTCTGTGCACTCACCTGGGTTGCGCACCCTCCTTCCGTCCCGAAGTGGCTCCGGCCGACCTGGGCGCCGACTGGATGGGCGGCTATTTCTGCCCGTGCCACGGTTCCAAGTATGACCTGGCCGGTCGCGTCTACAAGGCGCAGCCCGCTCCCTTGAACCTGCCGGTGCCGCCGCATTCGTATGAGTCGGATGACGTCATCGTCATCGGTGTGGACCAGGAGAACGCCTGATGAGCAAATTCATGGAATGGGTCGATGCCCGCTTCCCCGCGACCAAGATGTGGGAAGACCATCTGTCCAAGTACTACGCCCCGAAGAACTTCAACTTCTTCTACTTCTTCGGCTCCCTGGCGCTGCTGGTCCTGGTAAACCAACTGCTGACCGGCATCTGGCTGACCATGAGCTTCACCCCCAGCGCCGAAGAGGCCTTCGCATCCGTCGAGTACATCATGCGCGACGTGGAGTACGGCTGGATCCTGCGCTACCTGCACTCCACCGGCGCTTCCGCGTTCTTCGTGGTGGTGTACCTGCACATGTTCCGCGGCCTGCTTTACGGTTCCTACCAGAAGCCGCGTGAGCTGGTGTGGATCTTCGGCATGCTGATCTACCTGGCGCTGATGGCCGAAGCCTTCATGGGCTACCTGCTGCCCTGGGGCCAGATGTCCTACTGGGGCGCCCAGGTGATCATCTCGCTGTTCGGTGCCATCCCGGTGATCGGTGCCGACCTGACCGAGTGGATCCGTGGTGACTACCTGATCTCCGGCATCACCCTGAACCGCTTCTTCGCACTGCACGTGATCGCGCTGCCGATCGTCCTGCTGGGCCTGGTTGTGCTGCACATCCTCGCGCTGCACGAAGTGGGCTCCAACAACCCGGATGGCGTCGACATCAAGAAGACCAAGGACGAGAATGGCGTTCCGCTGGACGGCATCCCGTTCCACCCCTACTACACCGTCAAGGACATCGTCGGCGTGGTGGTCTTCCTGTTCGTGTTCTGCGCCGTGGTGTTCTTCTTCCCAGAAATGGGCGGCTACTTCCTGGAGAAGCCCAACTTCGAAGAAGCCAACCCGCTGAAGACGCCTGCGCACATCGCTCCGGTCTGGTACTTCACCCCCTTCTACGCCATCCTGCGCGCCGTGCCGGACAAGCTGCTGGGCGTGGTCGCCATGGGCGCCGCCATCGCCGTGCTGTTCGTGCTGCCGTGGCTGGACCGCAGCCCGGTCAAGTCCATGCGTTACAAGGGCTGGCTGAGCAAGATCTGGCTGGTGGTGTTCTGCATCAGCTTCGTGATCCTGGGCGTGCTGGGTGTACTGGCGCCGACCGACGGCCGCACCCTGCTGGCGCGGATCTGCACCGTGCTGTATTTCGCCTACTTCCTCCTGATGCCGTTCTACACGCGCATGGAGAAGACCAAACCCGTTCCGGAAAGGGTGACTGGCTGATGAAAAAGCTCTTCGCTGCACTGATGTTTTCCGTTCTGCCGCTGACCGCCATGGCGGCAGGGCCGGAGGTTCCGCTGGACAAGGTGGATATCGACCTGACCGACAAGGCGGCGCTGCAGGATGGTCTGAAAACCTTCGCCAACTACTGCATGGGCTGCCATGGCGCCAAGTTCCAGCGCTATGAGCGGGTGGCCAACGACCTGGGCATTCCGGAAGAAGTCATGATGGAAAACATCGTCTTCTCCGATGCCAAGATCGGCGACCACATGAAGATCGGCATGCAGCCGTCCGACGCCAAGGTCTGGTTCGGTGCCGCACCGCCGGACCTGACCCTCGTGGCGCGCGTACGCGGCACCGATTGGCTGTATACCTACCTGCGCACTTTCTACGAAGATCCGAAGCGTCCGCTGGGTGCCAACAACGTGGTCTTCCCGAACGTGGGCATGCCCAACGTGCTGTCCGACCTGCAGGGTCGCCAGGTGATTGGCTGCAAGCAGGTGCAAGTGGTCGAGAATGGCAAGAAGGTCTTCGATCCGCTGACCGGCACCCCGGTCACCGAAGAGGCGTGCGATCAGCTGACCATCGTCCCGGGCACTGCCAAGCAGACCGAGGCCGAGTTCGACGAGACCGTCAAGAACCTGGTGACCTTCCTGGCCTACTCGGCCAACCCGGTCAAGCTGGAGAGCCAGCGCATCGGCACCTACGTGCTGCTGTTCCTGGCGTTCTTCTTCGTGGTGGCCTACCTGCTCAAGCGTGAGTACTGGAAGGACGTCCACTGATCACTCGCTGATCTGACCGAAAGCGCGCGCGCCCCATGGCGCGCGCGCTTTTTTCCGTTTATCGACTTCCGTTTTCAGGAGGGACGCCATGGCCGCCAATCGTCTGGCCTGCTTTTCCGATCCCGCCAATCATTACAGCCACCGGGTTCGCCTGGTGCTGGCTGAGAAGAGCGTTACCGCTCACATCATTGACGTTCCTGCTGGCCAATGTCCTGCCGAGCTGCTGGAGGCCAATCCCTACGGAGAGGTGCCGGCACTGGTGGACCGCGATCTGGCGCTGTTCGAGCCGGGCGTCCTGCTCGAGTATCTTGAGGAGCGCTATCCTCACCCCGCGCTGTTGCCCAGCTATCCGCTGGCGCGCGCCAATGTCCGCCTGCTGATGCACCGTATCCAGCGCGACTGGTGTGCCAAGGTCGATGCGATTCTCGACCCGTCACGAAGCGACGAGGCTAGGGAGCAGGCACGCCAGGCGTTGCACGACAGCCTGACAAGCATCGCTCCGGTGTTCGCCGGCAAGCCGTTCTTCCTGAGCGACGAGCCAACCCTGGCGGACTGCTGCCTGCTGCCAGTGCTGTGGCGTCTGCCGCTGCTGGGCGTGGAGCTGCCGCGCACCGCCAAGCCCCTGCTTGACTATATGGAGCGGGCCTTTGCGCGCCCGGCGTTCCAGGCCAGTCTTTCCAACCAAGAGCGCGAGATGCGCTGACCCAGACAGGAGCCGTCGCATGAAATCCAGTCGCCCCTACCTGCTGCGTGCCCTCTACGAGTGGATCGTGGACAACGATTGCACGCCGCACCTGCTGGTGGACGCCGAATATCCTCAGGTTCGTGTGCCTGCCGGCTATGCCCAGGATGGGCAGATTGTGCTCAATGTGTCGCCCGGTGCGGTGCGCCAGCTGCACATGGACAACGAGGGCATCAGTTTCGAGAGCCGCTTCGGTGGTGTCGCCCATGGCATCTACCTACCGATTGCCTCGGTGCTCGCCATCTATGCCCGCGAGAACGGACAAGGCATGGTGTTCGAGCTGGAGGCTCCCGACGTAGAGGCAGCGGAAGATGAGGATGATCTGCCACCGCCGGAAACGCCGCGCCCGGGTGGTCGGCCCAGCCTGAAAGTGGTCAAGTGACCGCTGTCCAATGGAAATGCACAAGGGCGCCAGAGGCGCCCTTGTTGTCAGTACGTTCAGTCGGTGTACTGGAATAGCCTGACGATGCGCTGGACGCCCGAGACGTTCTGGGCAACGGCGGTTGCCTGGTTGGCCTGGGCGCGAGTGACAATGCCCATCAGGTAGACGATGCCATTTTCGGTGACCACCTTGATGTGGCTGCTGGGTACGCCGCTGGTTACCAGCATGCTGCTCTTGATACGCGTGGTCAGCAGCGAGTCGTTGCTGCGTGCCAACGCCGACGCCGGCTGCTGGATCTGCAGCTCGTTGTGCACCTTCTTGACACCCACCACCAGGCGGGCGGCCTGCTCGGCCTGGTCGCGCAACTCCGCGCGCGGGGTCTGACCAGCGAGCAGGATCACGCCGTTGTAGGCGGTCACCACCACGCGCGAAGTAGGCGCCGCCAGGTCCGGGTTGGCGTCCTGGATACGCGAGAGAACCTTGGGTTCGAGGAATTGATCGTCAATCTTGTTGCCGATACTGCGGTTGCCGCACCCGGTCAGTACCAGCGCCAGGGTCAGGAAAACGAGGATCAGCGGATTGCGCGTCATTCTTCACTCCCGAACAGTTGGGTGTCGATCTGGTCGCACAGGCAGTGGATCACCAGCAGGTGGACCTCCTGGATACGGGCGGTGACCTTGGCGGGCACGCGAATCTCCACGTCTTCGGGCAGCAGCAGCGAGGCCATGCCACCCCCGTCGCGGCCGGTCAGGGCGACCACGGTCATCTCCCGATCATGGGCGGCCTGGATGGCCTGGATCACGTTGGCCGAATTGCCGCTGGTGGAGATGGCCAGCAGCACGTCGCCCGGCTGTCCGAGGGCGCGGATCTGCTTGGAGAAGACTTCGTTGTAACTGTAGTCGTTGGCAATCGACGTGATGGTCGAGCTGTCGGTGGTCAGCGCCACGGCGGGGAGGCTCGGGCGCTCACGCTCGAAGCGGTTGAGCAGTTCCGAGGAGAAGTGCTGGGCATCGCCAGCCGAACCGCCGTTGCCGCAGGAGAGGATCTTGCCCTCGTTGAGCAGGGCCCGGACCATCGCCTGACTGGCCTGCTCGATGTAGGGGATCAGCACTTCCATGGCACGCTGCTTGGTTTCGATGCTGGCCTGGAAGTGCTGGCGGATACGGGATTGCATGTCCATCGAGTGTTGACCTTTGAATGGCGGCTTTATCAGGAGTCGAACGCGTTGCGGATCCAGTCCGGGGGTTGGGTCGCTTGATCGTGGCCCAGGGCGACCACGTCGAAACGGCAAGGGTTGTTCGCCCAGCGCTGTTCGCGCTGCAGGAACAGTTGTGCGGCGATGACAAGCCGTTGGCGCTTGCGCCAGTCGATGCTTTCAATCGCGCCACCCCATGCGCGGTGTCGGCGGTAGCGGACTTCGACGAATACTACTGTATCGCCGTCGAGCATGACCAGATCGAGCTCGCCGCGCCGGCACCGCCAGTTCTGGCTGAGCAGGCGCAGCCCCTGCTGGAGCAGGTAGCGGCAGGCCAGCGCCTCGGCCTCGCGGCCGCGCTGTCCAGCGGTGCCGCCCTGCATCAGTAGACGTAATCCGGCAGGCGGCGGATCCGGCCATTCTGGATCTGGGCCCAGGGGAGTTCGCGCTCGATGCGCTGCTGCTCGGTCAGGCTGAGTGTGCCGGTCTGGCCGTGAATGCGGGTCTCCGGCAGTGCCTTGAGCTGCGAAAGGCGCGGCGCCAGCAGATAGGCGTCGATACCCATGGCGTAGAGCCGGCCGAGGCTGCCGCTGGCCTGCGGCCATTGGCGAGCGACCTGCTCGCGCAGCGGATTGTGCTCGTCGAGGAGCCAGGGGGTTTCGCTGAAGCGGATGCCGTTCAGGTCTTGCAGCTGGGTGCCGTCGCGGCTGCCGGTATACAGATGGGAAGTCGCATACACGGGCACGTCGCCAGCGTACTGGAAGGTCAGGGTCGGGCGAATCTGCTGGGCCTGCAGCGGTGTCGCCGCCAGGAAGATGAAGTCGACGTCGGCGCGTCGCGCCGGTTCCGCCGCAAACTCGACGCCCAGCACTTCCTTCAGGCGTTGGGCGCGTGCCTCACTTTGCCGCAACTGGAACAGGTCGGCGATCTGCTGGGCCAGTTGCACCGGTTGGTCGATGCGCTTGGCGGCCAGCAGTGTGCCGCCCTGTTGTTGCCAGCCGCGGTTGAAGGCCGCCAGTACGCGATCGCCCCACTCGCCGCGCGGCACCAGTGCCACGGCGCGACGCATGCCGTCCTGCCAGGCGCGCCGGGCGGCGGACAGCGCCTCGTCTTCGGCGGCCAGGCCGAACTGGAAGAGCTGGGCGGGACCGGATTCGTTGCTGTCGTCGTAGTTGAGCGCCAGGGTCATGATCGGCAGCTGCGGCAGTTGGCCCAGGTCCTTGACCAGGTTCTTCTCCAGGGGGCCGACCACCAGCTGGATGCCTTGCGCCTTCGCCAGGGTGTAGAAGTTGTCCAGCGAGACGATCTCGGTGGAGTCGAACAGAATCACCTCGGGCGGGTTCTGGCCGGTCTGCTGGGCGTGGTAATAGGCGGACATGAAGCCGTCGCGCAGGGCGCGTGACACATTCGCCAGTTGGCCCTGCATGGGCAGCAGCAGGGCAATCTTGCGCAGCGGTTCGGCGGGCAGCTCCTTGAGCTTGCGCAGCGGCTCGGGCAGGTTCAGCGCGGCGGGGTGCTGCGGGTTGGCGCTCAGCCAGCGGTCGATGCCGGCCTGCTGCATTTCCACCGTCAGCGCGTCTCGCACGGCAATGCCCAGGGTCAGCCAGCCGGCCAGATCGCCCTCGCTGGGGGTGGTCAGCTGCGTGCCGTTGAGGCGCGCCACCAGGGACCAGATCGCCTCGTGGTTTTCCTCGGCGGGCTGGCCCGTGAGCAGGGGGGCGGCGAAAACCCGCTCGCGGGTGGCGTCCAGCAGTTGGTTGTCCTCCTCCAGCGCGCGCGCCCTGGCCATGTGGGCGCGAATCTGCAGGTCGTTCGGCAAGCGGCCGATCTGCTCAAGGCTCGGATGCTGGAGGAACTGCCAGGCCGCCTGGGGGCGCTGGCGATAGAGCGAGAGTTCGGCATTGAGAATGCTGGCCAGCGCCTGCTCGGTACGCCCCAGCTGATCGAGCGGCACCTGCTGAATGATATGGGCGGCGCGTAGGGGATTGCCCAAGGCATAGGATTTGTCCGCGGCGGCCAGGCGCAGTTGGGCGGCTTCCTTGGGCGAGCTTTGCGCAGCCTTGAGCAGCAGTTGGTCGACACTGGCTTGCGGCGTCTTGGGCAGGTCGCCGGCAGGCGGCTTTGGCGTACCGGAGCAGGCGGCCAGCAGGCCGAGCAGGCACAAGACCGAGAGCAGACGCAGGCGAGAGATCATGGGTCGGTTTCCGATGCGCTGGCAAAAGGGACCCTGGATTGTACTCAAGGCTTGCGGGGTTCGCGATGTGGAATTGGCAAACCGAGTACACTGTGTGTTTTTTCAGGCTGGAGGTGTTCCGTGGCCGACCCGACGTCCGCTGGCGTGCTGTATGTGGTAGCCACGCCCATTGGCAATCTCGACGACATCAGCGCGCGGGCGCTGCGCGTCCTGGGCGATGTGGCCCTGATCGCCGCCGAGGATACGCGTCATTCCCAGCGCCTGTTGCAGCACTTCGGGATCACGACGCCACTGCAGGCCTGCCATGAACACAACGAGCGCGAGCAGGGGGGGCGTTTCCTGAGTCGCCTGCTGGCCGGGGATGACGTGGCGTTGATCTCGGACGCCGGAACACCGCTGATCTCGGATCCGGGCTTCCATCTGGTGCGCCAGGCGCGCGCGGCAGGGGTTCGCGTGGTGCCGGTGCCCGGACCCAGTGCGCTGATCACGGCCCTGTCCGCGGCCGGGTTGCCATCCGACCGCTTCATCTTCGAGGGCTTCCTTCCTGCCAAGGCCGCCGGTCGGCGGGCGCGCCTGGAGGCGCTGCGCGAGGAGCCGCGCACGCTCATCTTTTATGAGGCGCCGCATCGTCTGCTGGAAAGTCTGGAAGCACTGCGCGACACGCTGGGCGCCGAGCGGCAGGTCGTGCTGGCCCGCGAACTGACCAAGACGTTCGAGACGCTCAAGGGGCTGCCGGCGGGCGAGCTGTGTGAATGGGTGCGCGCCGATGCCAATCAGCAGCGTGGTGAGTGCGTCCTGCTGGTGGCTGGCTGGCAGGCACCCGAGGGGGACGAGGCGGTCTCTGCCGAAGCCCTGCGGGTGCTGGATCTGCTGCTGGCCGAGCTGCCAGTCAAGCGTGCGGCGGCGTTGGCGGCGGAGATCACCGGGGCGCGCAAGAATCTCCTCTACCAGGTGGCGCTGGAGCGGCAATCCAAGTAACCTTCGCGCCGAGAGTCGGCCGGGCAGTCGCCGCCTTCGCAAGAAGGGGGAGGAAAGTCCGGGCTCCGCAGGGCAGAGTGCCAGGTAACGCCTGGGAGGCGCGAGCCTACGGAAAGTGCCACAGAAAACTACCGCCTAAGCGCGCAAGCGCCGGTAAGGGTGAAAAGGTGCGGTAAGAGCGCACCGCACGGCTGGTAACAGTCCGTGGCTAGGCAAACCCCACTCGGAGCAAGACCAAATAGGGATCCATTGGCGTGGCCCGCGCTGGATCCGGGTAGGTTGCTAGAGGTGGTCAGTGATGGCCATCGTAGATGAATGACTGTCCTCGACAGAACCCGGCTTACAGGCTGACTCTCTCTTTTTATTTCCATCCGCACCCTGGCGGATATCCTGCGTCGCGCAGTTAAGGCAATGCTTCAAGTTCCTGCCCTATCCACATAAACGCCATCGCTATCGTGCGGCGGGCGCCTTTTGCGCTTCGTCTCAAATATTTCCACTCGTCGCTAAATTCCTGGCCTGCAAGGGTTTTCTGCCTTTGGGCAACCTTGACGCTGGGCAAGGCGCGTTCCTATAGTGTGTTCAAGTGGTGCAAAGTGGCAGGAAGTGGGTAGTGCAGGCATGACCAGCTAATCAGAGTGGGGAAGCGTCGACGTGTTTCGCGGAGCCAACGCAGTCAGCCTGGATGCCAAGGGGCGCCTCGCAATGCCGAGTCGGCATCGTGACGAGCTCTCTTCGCGCTGTGGTGGCCAGTTGGTGGTGACTGTCGACGCGTTGGATCCCTGCCTGTGCATCTACCCCCTGCCCGAATGGGAGCGGATCGAGACCACGCTGTGCGCTCTGCCTTCGCTGCACGAGGAAACCCGCCGCCTGAAGCGTCTGCTGATCGGCAACGCCGTTGACCTGGAGCTGGATGGCAGCGGGCGCCTGCTGATACCGCCGCGGCTGCGCGAGTACGTTGGCCTGGACAAGCACGTCATGCTGGTAGGCCAGCTGAACAAGTTTCAGCTGTGGGATGAACAAGCCTGGAACGCCATGGAGCAGGCCGACCGTGAAGCCGTCAAGAAGCCCGGCGGTATGCCGGCTGAATTGCTCGATCTGACTCTGTGACTATGACCAGCACCTTTCGCCACATCACCGTATTGCTGGAGGAAGCCGTCGACGCGCTGGGCGTGCGTCCGGACGGCTGCTATCTGGACGGCACCTTCGGACGCGGCGGTCACAGTCGCCTTATTCTCGAACAGCTGAACGAGCGGGGGCACCTGCTCGGCTTCGACAAGGATCCCCTGGCCATCGCCACCGGGCAGGCGCTGATGGCTGAAGACCCGCGCTTCACCATCGTGCAACGCAGCTTCGCCGAGCTCGGCCAGGCCGTGACCGAGCAGGGCCTACAGGGGCGCATCGCCGGCGTACTGCTGGACCTCGGTGTGTCGTCCCCGCAACTGGACGATCCCGAGCGCGGCTTCAGCTTCCTCAATGATGGTCCGCTGGACATGCGCATGAATCCGGGGCTGGGACAGAGCGCCGCCGACTGGATCGCTTCGGCTGATGAAGAGGAAATTGCCCGGGTCTTCAAAGATTACGGCGAGGAGCGTTTCGCCCGGCGCATGGCAAAGGCCATCGTCCAGCGGCGCGCCGAGAAGCCCTTTACCCGCACGGCCGACCTGGCCGCGGTGATCACCGAGGCCAACCCGGCCTGGGAGAAGGGCAAGAACCCGGCCACGCGGGCGTTCCAGGGGCTGCGCATCCATATCAACAACGAGCTGGGCGATCTGGAGCAGGGGCTCGAGGCAGCCCTCGACGTGCTTGAGGTGGGCGGACGTCTGGTGGTGATCAGCTTCCACTCCCTCGAAGATCGCATCGTCAAACAGTTCATGCGGCGCCAGGCCAAGGGCGAGGCCGATACGCTGCCTCGCGATCTGCCGATTATTCCCAAGGCCTTCGAGCCGCGTCTGAAGCTGCTCGGCAAGCCACAATATGCCTCCGAGGCCGAAGTCCGTGCCAATCCGCGCTCACGCAGCGCGGTGATGCGTGTGGCGGAGAAGTTGCGGTGAATGCCCATCGGCGGCTTCCCCGAGGCAGCCTGCTGCTGCCGGCGCTGTTCGCGGCCATCGTGCTGTCCGCCCTGGCGGTCACCTGGTCGGCGCACCACCATCGGCAACGGGTCAACCTGCTGTACGGGGAGCTCAACGAGCGTGACCGTGTGCTGGCGGAGTGGGGCCGGCTGGTGCTGGAGCAAAGCACCTGGACGGCCCATAACCGTATCGAGACTCTGGCCACCGAGCGGCTCGGCATGCGCATTCCCGAGCCCGCCGACGTCCAACTGGTGCGGCCATGATCGGGCTATTCGGCAAACACCTCGTCGGGCGTTTCGGCCTGGTCCTGGCGCTGTTCGCGCTGATGGTGGCCGCAGTCGCGTGGCGCATCATCGACCTGCATGTGTTCGAGCAGGACTTCCTCCAGCATCAGGGGGACGCCCGCAGCGTGCGGCATATACCCATCCCGGCGCACCGCGGCGTAATCACCGATCGGCATGGTGAGCCGCTGGCGGTCAGCACCCCGGTCTCCACCCTGTGGGGCAACGGGCGGGAACTCAAGGAAGTGCCGGAGCGCTGGTCGCAGCTGGCCCAGGCGCTCGGCCAGAGCCCGCAACGGCTGGCGGAACGTCTCGAGAAATCGGCCGATCGCGACTTTCTCTACCTGGCGCGAGGCCTGACCCCGGAGCAGGGCGAGGCGGTGATGGCGCTGAAGATTCCGGGTGTCTACCACATGGAAGAGTTCCGCCGTTTCTATCCGGCGGGCGAGGTGGCCACTCATGTGGTGGGCTTCACCGATGTGGACGACGTGGGGCGCGAAGGCATCGAGCTGGCCTTCAACGAGTGGCTGGCCGGGGTCCCGGGGCAGCGTCAGGTCATCAAGGACCGTCGCGGTCGTGTGGTGCGCGACGGCGATGTCGTGCGCAACGCCAAGCCGGGTGGCAACATCGAGCTGTCCATCGACATGCGCCTGCAGTACCTGGCGCATCGGGAATTGCGCAACGCCCTGCATGAGTTCGGTGCCCGTGCCGGCAGCCTGGTCATGGTGGACGTGAAGAGCGGCGAAATCCTCGCCATGGTCAACCAGCCGACCTACAACCCCAACAACCGCAAGCAGCTCGATCCGGCGGCGATGCGCAACCGCGCCATGATCGATGCCTTCGAGCCGGGCTCCACCGTCAAGCCGTTCACCATCGCGGCAGCGCTGGGCACCGGTCGCTGGCAGCCGGACTCCGTGGTTGACACCACGCCCGGCTGGATGCGTCTGGGCCGCTACACCATCCGCGACGTGTCGCGCGGCGGCAAGCTCGACCTCACCGGCATCCTCAAGAAGTCCAGCAACATTGGCATCAGCAAGATCGCCCTGGATATCGGCGCCGGGCCGGTCCACGCCATGATGCGTTCCGCCGGTTTCGGCGAGATCACCGGCCTGGGCTTCCCTGGCGAGCGCGCCGGCGTACTGCCCAACCACCGCATCTGGAACGAGGCGGAAACCGCCACCCTGGCCTATGGCTATGGCCTGTCGGTCACGGCCGTGCAGCTGGCCCATGCCTATGCCGCGCTGGGCAACGAAGGGCGCAGCGTGCCGCTGTCGCTGATGCGGCGCGGGCGGCCCGAGGGCGGCCATCAGGTCATGGATCCGGCGATTGCCCGCGAGGTGCTGCACATGCTGCGCGCTGTGGTTGAAGAGCCGGGCGGCGGCGGCACCCGCGCCCAGGTGCCCGGCTACCAGGTGGGCGGCAAAAGCGGCACGGCCAAGAAGGTTTCCAGCAGTGGCGGCTACACGGACGATGCCTACCGCTCGTTCTTCGCCGGCCTGGCTCCGCTCAGCAACCCGCGCATCGCCGCCGTGGTGGTACTCGACGAGCCCAGCAAGGGCGGCTACTACGGCGGACTGGTCTCGGCACCGGTGTTTGGCCGCGTCATGGCCGGCGCTCTGCGTCTGATGAACATTACCCCTGACAACCTGCCGACGGTGGAGCGTACCGCCGGCACCAGCGCCGGCAAAGGAGGGCGTATCTGATGCCCATGCCGCTCAACCAACTGCTTCCCCAGGCCCAATCGGGGACGCTGATCCGTGAACTGACCCTGGACAGCCGCAAGGTTCGCCCCGGCGATCTGTTTCTCGCCGTGCCTGGCACCAGCCAGGACGGGCGCGCGCACATCGCCGATGCCCTGGCCCATGGTGCGGCCGCCGTGGCTTATGAAGCTGAAGGCGCGCCGCCGCTGTCAGCTGGGGCGGGCGCAGAGCTGCTGCCGGTGCGCGGGCTCGCCGGGCAGTTGTCGGCCATTGCCGGGCGGTTTTATGGCGAGCCTAGCCGCAGCCTCAACCTGATTGGTGTGACCGGCACCAACGGCAAGACCAGTGTCAGTCAGCTGCTGGCCCAGGCCCTGGACCTGCTCGGCCAGCGCTGCGGCATCATCGGCACCCTGGGTACCGGCTTCCATGACGCCCTGGAAAGCGGCCGGCACACGACCCCCGACCCGCTGGCCGTGCAGGCCACGCTGGCCCGTCTGCACAGGGCAGGCGCCAAGGCGGTGGCGATGGAGGTGTCGTCCCACGGGCTGCAGCAGGGTCGCGTGGCTGCGCTGGCCTTCGATATTGCAGTGTTCACCAACCTGTCCCGCGACCATCTGGATTACCACGGCAGCATGGAAGCCTACGGTGCCGCCAAGGCGCGCCTGTTCGAGTGGTCCGGGCTGGCCTGCCGGGTGATCAATCTCGACGATGCGTTCGGTCGTGAGCTGGCTGCGCGTCCTGGCGCCCGGCTGCTGGGTTACAGCCTGGAAGATGTCGGCGCCGCGGTGCACTGCCGCAACATTCGTTTCGACGACGAAGGCGTCAGCGCGGAGCTGATCACGCCGCAGGGCAAAGGCCTGCTACGTAGCGCGCTGCTGGGTCGTTTCAATCTCAGCAACCTGCTGGCGGTCATCGGCACGCTGCTGGCCATGGAATATTCGCTGGACAGTATCCTGCGCCTGTTGCCCCGCCTGCGTGGTCCGGTCGGGCGCATGCAACGTCTGGGCGGTGGCGACAAGCCGCTGGTCGTCGTGGACTACGCGCACACGCCGGATGCCCTGGAGAAGGTCCTCGAAGCCCTGCGTCCGCATGTCAAGGGTCGCCTGTTCTGCCTGTTCGGCTGCGGTGGCGACCGGGATCGCGGCAAGCGCCCGCTGATGGCCGCTGTCGCCGAGCGGCTCGCCGATGGCGTGCTGGTCACCGACGACAACCCGCGCAGCGAGGAGCCGTTGGCCATTCTCGACGAGATCCGTGGCGGCTTCGTCCATCCCGAGGCGGTGCGCTTCGTGCCGGGGCGTGGCGAGGCGATCGCCCAGCTGATCGGCGAAGCCGCTGCCGATGACGTGCTGCTGCTGGCCGGCAAGGGTCACGAGGACTACCAGGAGATTGCCGGCGTGCGCCATCCCTTCTCCGATCTTGACGAGGCGACCGCCGCCCTGGCGCGCTGGGAGGCCGCTCATGCTTGAAGTCCTGCGCCTCAGTCAGCTGGTCGAGCCCTTGCAGGGGCGCCTGGAAAACGGCGATGCCTCATTCGGCGCGGTGTCTACCGATAGCCGCGCCATCCAGCCCGGCCAGCTGTTCATCGCCCTGGTCGGACCGCGCTTCGACGGCCATGACTATCTTGCCGATGTGGCGGCCAAGGGCGCGGTGGCGGCCTTGGTCTCGCGGCGGGTTCCCGAGGTGGATCTGCCGCAACTGGTGGTGGCCGATACCCGCCTGGCGCTGGGGCGACTGGGTGCGCTCAATCGCGATGCGTTCAAGGCGCCGCTGGCAGCGGTGACCGGCTCCAGCGGCAAGACCACCATCAAGGAGCTGCTCGCCAGCATCCTGCGTGCCGGCCTTCACGGCCCGGTGCTGGCCACCCGGGGCAACCTGAATAATGACCTGGGCGTGCCGCTGACCCTGCTGGAGCTGGCGCCGGAGCATGTCGCGGCAGTGATCGAGCTCGGCGCCAACCATGTGGGTGAAATTGCCTATACGGTCGGCCTGACCCGGCCGCACGTGGCCATCATCAGCAATGCCGGCAACGCCCATGTCGGTGAATTCGGTGGTCCGGAAAAGATCGTCGAAGCCAAGGGCGAAATTCTTGACGGCCTGGCGGCGGACGGTGTGGCGGTGCTCAACCTGGACGATGCGGCCTATCCGATCTGGCGCCAGAGGGCTGGCGCCCGCCGTGTACTGGCCTTTTCCCTCGAATCGGAACAGGCCGATATCCGCGCCACCGATCTGCATCGCGACGCGCGCGGCTGCATGGCCTTCCATTTGCATACCCCGTCAGGCTGCACGTCGGTGCAACTCAATCTGCTGGGCAGACACAACGTGGCGAACGCGTTGGCGGCTGCGGCTGCGGCCCATGCGCTGGGTATTTCCCTTGAACATATCCGTTCGGGCCTAGAGCAACTGCGGCCGGTCAAGGGGCGCGCCGTGGCGCAACTGGCCCCCGGCGGCTTGAGGGTCATCGACGACAGCTACAACGCCAATCCTCTGTCGATGTGTGCCGCGGTCGATATTCTCGCCGGGTTCTCCGGTCGCCGGCTGCTGGTGCTGGGTGACATGGGGGAGCTGGGTGAGTGGGCCGAGGAAGGACATCGTCAGGTGGGTGCGTACGCTGTCGGCAAGGTGGATGGGCTGTATGCCGTGGGACCGTTGATGGCACATGCCGTGGCGGCTTTTGGTGAAGGTGCGAAACATTTTGCCGACCAGCAAGGTCTGATCGACGCTCTGCGCCAGGAGGCTCGGGGCGAAACCACGCTTTTGATCAAGGGTTCGAGAAGTGCGGCAATGGACAAGGTCGTCGCCGCGTTGTGCGAACCCGAGGAGAATCCTTGATGCTTCTGCTCCTGGCAGAGTACCTGCAACAGTTTCACAAAGGTTTTGCCGTCTTCCAGTACCTGACCCTGCGCGGCATGCTCGGGGTGCTCACCGCGCTGGTGCTGGCCCTGTGGCTCGGGCCCTGGATGATTCGCACCCTGCAACTGCGCCAGATCGGCCAGGCCGTGCGTACCGACGGCCCGCAGTCGCACCTGTCCAAGAAGGGCACCCCGACCATGGGCGGCGCGCTGATTCTCTCCGCGATCACCATCAGCACCTTGCTGTGGGCTGACCTGTCCAACCGTTATGTCTGGGTGGTGCTGGCCGTGACCCTGCTGTTCGGTGCCATTGGCTGGGTGGACGACTACCGCAAGGTGATCGAGAAGAACTCCCGCGGCCTGCCGAGCCGCTGGAAGTACTTCTGGCAGTCGGTGTTCGGCCTGGGCGCGGCGCTGTTTCTCTACCTGACCGCCGAGAACCCGATCGAGACCACCTTCATCCTGCCGTTCTTCAAGGATGCCGTGCTGCCGCTGGGCATCGGGTTCGTCGTGCTGACCTATTTCGTGATCGTCGGCTCCAGCAACGCGGTGAACCTCACCGACGGCCTGGACGGCCTGGCCATCATGCCGACCGTGCTGGTCGGCGGTGCCCTGGGCATCTTCTGCTACCTGTCCGGCAACGCCAATTTCGCCCAGTACCTGCTGATCCCCTACGTGCCGGGCGCGGGCGAGCTGATCGTCTTCTGCAGCGCGCTGATCGGCGCCGGCCTGGGTTTCCTGTGGTTCAACACCTACCCGGCCCAGGTGTTCATGGGCGACGTGGGTGCCCTGGCCCTCGGCGCCGCGCTGGGCACCATCGCGGTGATCGTCCGCCAGGAAGTCGTGCTGTTCATCATGGGCGGCGTGTTCGTCATGGAAACCCTGTCGGTGATGATCCAGGTCGCCAGCTTCAAGTTGACCGGCAAGCGCGTGTTCCGCATGGCGCCGATCCACCACCATTTCGAACTCAAAGGCTGGCCCGAGCCCCGGGTGATCGTGCGCTTCTGGATCATCACGGTGGTCCTGGTGCTGATCGGTCTTTCCAGTCTGAAGCTGCGTTGAGGCGCCGTATGTCATGAGCCTGATCGCTTCCGACCAATTCCGCATCGTTGTCGGCCTCGGCAAGAGCGGCATGTCCCTGGTGCGCCATCTGGCGCGCCGGGGATTGCCGTTTGCGGTGGCCGACACCCGCGCCAATCCGCCCGAGCTGGCAACCCTGCGCCGCGACTTCCCGCAGGTGGAGGTGCGCTGCGGCGCGCTGGACGTCGACTTTCTCTGCCGTGCAAGCGAGCTGCTGGTCAGCCCCGGCCTGGCGCTGGCCACGCCGGCATTGCAACAGGCCGCCGCGCGCGGCGTGAAGCTTTCCGGCGACATTGAGCTGTTCGCCCGCGAGGCGAAGGCGCCGATCGTCGCCATCACTGGCTCCAACGCCAAGAGCACCGTCACCACCCTGGTGGGGGAGATGGCGGCGGCGGCCGGCCGGAAGGTGGCGGTGGGTGGCAACCTCGGCACGCCGGCGCTCGACCTGCTGGCCGATGATGTCGAGCTGTACGTGATCGAGCTGTCCAGCTTCCAGCTGGAAACCACCGACTGGCTGAATGCCGAGGTGGCCACCTGCCTGAACGTCAGCGAAGACCACATGGACCGCTACGCCGGCCTGCAGGCCTATCACCTGGCCAAGCACCGCATCTTCCGCGGCGCCCGCCAGGTAGTGGTCAACCGCGACGATGCGTTGTCCCGGCCGTTGGTGGCCGACCAGCTGCCGTGC
This sequence comes from Pseudomonas flexibilis, assembly GCF_000806415.1. Lineage (NCBI taxonomy): Bacteria > Pseudomonadati > Pseudomonadota > Gammaproteobacteria > Pseudomonadales > Pseudomonadaceae > Pseudomonas > Pseudomonas flexibilis. Next base: position 177,324 of record NZ_JTAK01000003.1, on the reverse strand, counting down.
TGGACCTTCGGGCTCGGCAAGCCGGACTTCCGCGGCTTCGGCCTGATCGAGGAACAGGGCGAGAAGTGGCTGGCCTTCCAGTTCGAGCCGCTGATGCCGGCCCGCGAACTGAAGATCCGTGGCGCCCACAACCAGGCCAACGCCCTGGCGGCGCTCGCGTTGGGGCATGCCGTCGGCCTGCCCTTCGCGCCGATGCTGGAGACCCTGAGAACCTTTGCCGGCCTGCCGCACCGCTGCCAGTGGGTGCGCGAGCGCCGCGAGGTGAATTACTACGACGATTCCAAGGCCACCAACGTGGGTGCTGCCCTGGCGGCCATCGAAGGCCTGGGCGCGGATATCCGCGGCCAACTGGTGCTGATCGCCGGTGGCGACGGCAAGGGTGCGGATTTCTCCTCGCTGCGCGATCCGGTGGCCCGGCACTGCCGCGCCGTGGTGCTGCTCGGTCGTGACGCCGGGCTGATTGCCGAGGCCCTGGGAGACGCCGTGCCACAGGTGCGCGTCGCCAGCCTGGACGAGGCCGTGCAGCGTTGTGCCGAGCTGTCCGAGCCGGGCGACGCGGTGCTGCTGTCGCCGGCCTGCGCCAGCCTGGACATGTTCAAGAACTTCGAGGAGCGCGGTCGTCTGTTCGCCGCCGCCGTGGAGGCGCTGCCGGCATGATGACCTTCCTGCGCCCGTCGCCGTCACCGCTGCTCAGCCCTCGGGGAGTCGATCTGGACGTCCCGTTGCTGCTGGGCTGCCTGGTGCTGCTCGGGCTCGGGCTGGTGATGGTCACCTCGGCGTCCTCGGAAGTGGCCGCCGCCCAGTTGAGCGGACCGCTGCACTACGGCATTCGCCAGGGCAGCTTCCTGCTCATCGGGCTGGTCGCCGGAGCGGTGGTGCTCATGGTGCCGGTGGCCACCTGGAAACGGCTGGGCTGGCTGCTGCTGGCGGCGGCCTTCGTCCTGCTCCTGCTGGTGCTGCTGGTGGGTCGCGAGATCAATGGTTCGATCCGCTGGATTCACCTGGGGCCGCTGAACCTGCAGGCCTCCGAACTGGCCAAGGTGTTCGTGGTGGTCTACCTGGCCGGTTATCTGGTGCGCCGCCAGGAAGAAGTACGCGAAAGCTGGCGCGGGTTCCTCAAGCCGATCGCCGTGCTGATCCCCATGGCCGTGCTGCTACTGCTCGAGCCTGACTTCGGCGCCACCGTGGTGTTGCTGGGTGCGGCGGCCGGCATGCTGTTCCTCGGTGGTGTGGGCCTGGTGCGCTTCGGCCTGTCCGCCGGTCTGGCCATCGGTGTGGTCTGGCTGCTGGTCAAGACCCAGCCGTACCGGGTGGCGCGCCTGACCACCTTCACCGATCCCTGGTCCGATCAGTTCGGTGCCGGCTACCAGCTGACCCAGGCGCTGATCGCCTTCGGGCGTGGCGAATGGTTCGGGGTCGGCCTGGGCAACAGCATCCAGAAACAGTTCTACCTGCCCGAAGCACACACCGATTTCGTGTTCGCCATCCTCGCCGAGGAACTGGGCATGATCGGCGCGCTGGCCACCCTGGCGCTGCTGGTGTTCGTCTGTTTGCGTGCCCTGTACATCGGCCTGTGGGCCGAACAGGCCAAGCAGCATTTTGCCGCCTATGTGGCCTACGGCCTGGCCCTCCTGTGGATCGGTCAGATTCTCATCAACATCGGCGTGAACGTCGGCCTGCTGCCGACCAAGGGCCTGACCCTGCCGTTCCTCAGCTACGGCGGCAGCTCGCTGATGATCTGCTGCGTCAGCCTGGCGATGCTGCTGCGCATCGACTGGGAACGCCGGCAGTTGCTGGGCGGGGCGACGGAATTCAGCGAGAAGGATCTTGCCGAGGAGGAAGTGATACATGCCCGGTAATGTCCTGATCATGGCTGGCGGCACCGGGGGCCACGTGTTCCCGGCGCTGGCCTGCGCGCGCGAATTCCAGGCGCGCGGTTACCGCGTGCACTGGCTGGGCACCCCGCGCGGTATCGAGAACCGCCTGGTGCCGGAGGCCGGTCTGCCGCTGCACCTGATTCAGGTCGGCGGCCTGCGTGGCAAGGGTCTGAAGGCCCTGCTCAAGGCACCGTTCGAGATCTTCGGCGCCCTGCTGCAGGCGCGCCGGATCGTGCGCGAGCTCAAGCCGGTGTGCGTGCTGGGCATGGGTGGCTATGTCACCGGCCCGGGCGGGCTCGCCGCGCGTCTGGCCGGCGTGCCGCTGATCATCCACGAGCAGAACGCGGTGGCCGGTACCGCCAATCGCCTGCTGGCGCGCTTTGCGAAACGCATCTGCGAAGCCTTTCCGAATACCTTCCCGGCCGGTGCGCAGCGTCGCACCACCGGCAATCCGGTGCGCAGCGAGGTGTTCGCGGTGCCGGCGCGGGCCGCGCTGCTCGGCCGCCAGGCCAACCTGCTGGTGCTGGGCGGCAGCTTGGGCGCCGAGCCGCTGAACAAGCTGGTGCCGGCGGCGCTGTCCCACCTGCTGGATGCGGAGCGCCCGGCCGTGGTGCACCAGACCGGTACCGCCCATGCCGACATCACCAAGGCCCGCTATGACGAGGCCGGGGTGAAGGCCCATGTGGTGCCCTTCATCGAAGACATGGCCGGTGCCTATGCGTGGGCCGACCTGGTGATCTGCCGTGCTGGTGCGCTGACCGTCAGCGAGCTGGCCGCCGCCGGGCTGCCGTCCTTCCTGGTGCCGTTGCCGCACGCCATCGACGACCACCAGAGCCGCAACGCCGAATTCCTGGCACGCGAGGGCGCCGCCGTCCTGCTGCCGCAAGCCACTACTGATGCGGCCGGGCTGGCCGCGCAGCTAAACGAGGTACTGATGCAACCGCAACGACTCGAGGCCATGGGCTCCGCCGCCCGGACGTTGGCCAAGCCGAATGCCACCCGTGACGTGGTGGATATCTGCCTGGAGGTGGCCCGTGGCTAAGTCGCCCGCTGCCGCCAAGGCTGAAGTACGGCGCATGCGTCGCATCCGCCGCATCCATTTCGTCGGCATCGGCGGGGTGGGCATGTGCGGCATCGCCGAGGTGCTGCTCAACCTTGGCTATGAAGTGTCCGGCTCGGATATCAAGGCCTCGCCGGTGACCGCGCGCCTGGAAGGCTTCGGTGCCCATGTGTTCATCGGCCACCAGGCCGAGAACGTCGAGGACGCCGATGTGCTGGTGGTCTCCAGCGCCATCAACCACAGCAACCCGGAAGTGGCCCGCGCCCTGGAGCGCCGTATCCCGGTGGTGCCGCGCGCCGAGATGCTTGCCGAGCTGATGCGCTACCGCCATGGCATCGCGGTGGCCGGCACGCACGGCAAGACCACCACCACCAGCCTGCTGGCCTCGGTGTTCGCCGCCGCCGGGCTGGATCCGACCTTCGTGATCGGCGGCAAGCTGACCGCCGCCGGCACCAATGCCCAGCTGGGCGGCAGTCGCTACCTGATCGCCGAAGCCGACGAGAGCGACGCCAGCTTCCTGCATCTGCAGCCGATGGTGGCCGTGGTCACCAACATCGACGCCGACCACATGAGCACTTACGAGGGTGACTTCAACAAGCTGAAGAAGACCTTCGTGGACTTCCTGCACAACCTGCCGTTCTATGGCCTGGCGGTGCTGTGCATTGACGACCCGGTGGTACGCGAGATCCTGCCGCAGATCGGCCGGCCGACCGTTACCTACGGCTTCACCGAAGATGCCGACCTGCGCGCCGTGGACATCCGTCAGGAAGGCATGCGCACCCATTTCACCGTGCTGCGCGAAGGCAAGGCGCCGATGCCGGTCACCGTGAACATGCCCGGCGTGCACAACGTGCTCAACGCCCTGGCCACCATCGCCATCGCCAGTGACGAAGGCATCGAGGACGACGCCATCGTCGCCGGCCTGGAGGGTTTCCAGGGGGTCGGCCGGCGCTTCCAGGTCTATGACGAGCTGCCGGTGGACGGCGGCGGCGTGATGCTGGTGGACGACTACGGTCACCACCCGCGCGAAGTGGCGGCGGTGATCAAGGCGGTGCGAGGTGGTTGGCCGGAGCGCCGCCTGGTGATGGTCTATCAACCGCACCGCTTCACCCGTACCCGCGACCTGTACGAGGACTTCGTCCAGGTATTGGCGGACGCCAACGTGCTGCTGCTGATGGAGGTCTATCCGGCCGGCGAGGAGCCGATACCCGGCGCCGACAGCCGCAATCTGTGCCACAGCATCCGCCAGCGCGGCCAACTGGACCCCATCTACGTCGAGCGCGGCACCGATCTGGCCCCGGTGCTCAAGCCGCTGCTGCGCGCCGGCGACATCCTGCTCTGCCAGGGCGCTGGTGACATCGGCAGCCTGGCGCCGCAGCTGGTCAAGCATCCGCTGTTTGCCGCAGCCGAGGAGGGCGCAGCATGAACGCCGCAGTGATCGACCCCCGCGACTTCGGCCGGGTGGCCGTGCTCTACGGCGGTCGCAGCGCGGAGCGCGAGGTGTCGCTGAAATCCGGCGCCGCCGTGCTCCAGGCCCTGCGGGACGCCGGTGTGGACGCCTTCGGCATCGACGTCGGCAGCGACCTGCTGGCGCGACTGCAGGGCGAGAAGATCGACCGCGCCTTCATCGTCCTGCATGGGCGTGGCGGTGAAGACGGCAGCATGCAGGGCCTGCTGGAGTGCCTGGGTATTCCCTACACCGGCAGCGGCGTGCTGGCTTCCGCGCTGGCCATGGACAAGCTGCGCACCAAGCAGGTCTGGCAGAGCCTGGGCCTGCCGACGCCGCGCCACGCCGCGCTGGCCAGCGTCGAGGACTGTCACGCGGCTGCCCGCGAGCTGGGCTTCCCGCTGATCGTCAAGCCGGCCCACGAAGGCTCCAGCATCGGCATGGCCAAGGTGGAGAGCGCCGAGGCGCTGGTGGCCGCCTGGCAGGAGGCCAGCCGTTTCGATTCGCAGGTGCTGGTCGAGCAGTGGATCCAGGGGCCGGAATTCACCATCGCCATGCTGCGGGGCGAGGTGCTGCCACCGATTGCGCTGGGCACGCCCAACAGCTTCTACGACTACGAGGCCAAATACCTCTCCAACGATACCCAGTACCGCATCCCCTGCGGCCTGAGCGCCGACAAGGAAGCCGAGCTGCGTGAGCTGACCGCGCGTGCCTGCGCGGCGGTGGGCACTCGGGGCTGGGCGCGTGCGGACGTGATGCAGGACGCCGAGGGTCGCTTCTGGCTGCTGGAAGTGAACACCGTGCCGGGCATGACCGATCACAGCCTGGTGCCGATGGCGGCTCGCGCCGCGGGCCTGGACTTCCAGCAACTGGTCCTGGCGATCCTCGCCGACAGCCTGGAGGCACGCTCCTGACATGCTGAGCATCCTGCTTCGTCATCAGCAACCCGGGCCCGGCCGCAAGCCGGCGCCGCGGGGCGCCAGCCGTCCGGTGGTCCGGACGCCGCTGCGCGAGCGTTTGCCGAAGCCGGATTTCAGCGCATTCAAGCGTTTCACCTGGCCGTTGCTGCTGGTGGCGCTGCTGATGAGCAGCGTCGCGCTGTTCCAGCAGTTGCAGCCTTATTTGGACCGGCCGATCGCGCGCATCGGCATCGCCGGCAAACTGACCTTCACCGCGCCGGAAGAAGTCGAGCGGGTCATCGAGCCCTACGTAAGCACCCGCTTCTTCGGCGTGGACCTGGAAGGTCTGCGGCATGATCTCGAGGCGCTGCCGTGGATTGCCCACGCGCAGGTGCGGCGCGTTTGGCCGGACGAAGTGGAGATTGAATTGAACGAGCACCTGCCCATCGCCCGCTGGGGAGAGGGTGCGCTGCTGAACAATCGTGGCGAGGCCTACGCCTTCGAGGCCATCGAGCGCTATCGGCAATTGCCCCAGTTGCTCGGACCTGAGCGGGCGCGCCAGGGGATGATGCAGCAGTACCAGGTGCTCAGTCAGATGTTGCGGCCGCAGGGGTTTGCCATCGCACGTCTGGAGCTGCGCGAGCGCGGCAGCTGGTTCGCCACCCTGGAGGCGAAGGAAAGTGGGCAGCGCATCGAACTGCTGCTCGGTCGGGATCATGTGGTGGAGAAGGTCCGGCGGTTCCTGACCATCCACGACAAGACTCTCAAGGACCGGATCGAGAACATCGCACGCATCGACTTGCGTTATGCCAACGGCCTGGCGGTCACCTGGCTGGCGGCGGCGGATGCGGGCACACGGGCCGCCGGCGGCGGCGCCGTGAATTAAGGAGAAAGCGACAGCTATGTCTACTGTGCAGAGCGGCAAGATGATCGTCGGCCTGGACATCGGCACGTCCAAGGTGGTGGCGCTGGTCGGTGAAGTGCGTGAGGACGGCCGGTTGGAAATCGTCGGCATTGGCTCCCACCCCTCTCGCGGCCTGAAGAAAGGTGTGGTGGTGAATATCGAGTCCACCGTGCAGTCCATCCAGCGTGCGGTGGAAGAAGCCCAGCAGATGGCGGGCTGCTACATCCACTCGGCCTATGTGGGATTGGCAGGCAGCCACATCCGCAGTCTGAATTCCCATGGCATCGTGGCCATCCGCGACCGCGAGGTGACCCGTGCCGACCTGGACCGGGTGCTGGATGCCGCCCAGGCGGTGGCCATTCCCGCCGACCAGCGTGTGCTGCATACCCTGCCGCAGGACTATGTGGTGGATAACCAGGAAGGGGTGCGCGAACCGCTCGGCATGTGCGGTGTGCGTCTGGAGGCCAAGGTGCATGTGGTGACCTGCGCGGTGAATTCGGCGCAGAACATCGAAAAGTGTGTGCGGCGTTGTGGCCTGGAAGTTGACGACATCATTCTCGAACAACTGGCATCGGCGTATGCGGTATTGACCGAGGATGAAAAAGAACTGGGGGTGTGTCTGGTGGATATTGGTGGCGGTACCACCGATATCGCCATCTTCACCGAAGGTGCGATTCGTCACACTGCGGTTATTCCCATTGCGGGTGACCAGGTGACCAATGACATTGCCATGGCCTTGCGCACACCGACCCAGTATGCCGAGGAGATCAAGATTCGGTATGCTTGCGCGCTTGCCAATCTGGCAGGAGCGGGTGAAACAATCAAAGTTCCCAGCGTGGGCGATCGCCCGCCGCGGGAATTGTCCCGTCAGGCCCTGGCGGAAGTGGTGGAGCCTCGTTACGACGAGTTGTTCACCCTGATCCAGGCCGAACTTCGCCGCAGCGGATATGAAGACATGATTCCGGCCGGAATCGTGCTCACCGGTGGCACGGCGAAAATGGAAGGGGCTGTAGAACTGGCGGAAGAAATCTTCCATATGCCGGTACGCCTGGGAGTTCCGCACAGCGTCAAGGGACTGATCGATGTTGTGCGCAATCCCATTTATTCAACAGGCGTGGGCCTGCTGCTGTACGGCTTGAAAAAACAGGCCGAAGGCTTCGTCGTGTCGAGCCCGGGCATGTACGACGAAGAACCCAGTGTTTCTGTCCTGGAAAAAATGAAGCGGTGGTTCCAGGGCAATTTCTGAATAAGTGGTAGCAGTGGGCGATAAAGACGAGAAGAGAGGAGAGGGATTATGTTCGAGCTAGTAGACAACGTGACGCCAAGTGCGGTCATCAAAGTCATCGGTGTGGGCGGTGGTGGCGGTAACGCCGTCAACCACATGGTGCGCAGCAGCATCGAGGGCGTGGAGTTCATCTGTGCCAACACCGATGCCCAGGCGCTGAAGAATGTGCACGCCCGCACCATCCTGCAGCTGGGTCGCAGTGTGACCAAGGGGCTGGGTGCCGGCACCAATCCGGAAGTAGGCCGTCAGGCCGCCCTGGAGGATCGCGAGCGCATCGCCGAAGTACTGCAGGGCGCCGACATGGTCTTCATCACCACTGGCATGGGCGGCGGCACCGGTACCGGTGCGGCGCCGATCATCGCCCAGGTCGCCAAGGAAATGGGCATCCTGACGGTAGCCGTGGTGACCCGTCCGTTCCCGTTCGAGGGCAAGAAGCGCCAGGTGGTGGCCGACGAGGGCATCCGCCAGTTGTCCGAGAGCGTCGACTCGCTGATCACCATCCCCAACGAAAAGCTGCTGACCATCCTCGGCAAGGATGCGTCGCTTCTGTCGGCCTTCGCCAAGGCCGATGACGTGCTGTGCGGCGCGGTACGTGGCATTTCCGACATCATGTTGCGCGAAGGTCTGATGAACGTGGACTTCGCCGACGTGAAGACCGTGATGGCCGAAATGGGCATGGCCATGATGGGTACCGGCAGCGCCAGCGGCCCGAACCGTGCCCGCGAGGCCACTGAGGCGGCGATCCGCAACCCGCTGCTGGAAGACGTCAACCTGCAGGGCGCGCGCGGCATCCTGGTCAACATCACCGCGGGTCTGGACCTGTCCCTTGGCGAGTACTCGGCCGTGGGCGAGATCGTCAACGCCTTCGCTTCCGAGCACGCGACCGTCAAGGTGGGTGCCGTGGTGGATCCGGAACTGCGCGACGAGCTGCATGTCACCGTGGTGGCGACCGGTCTGGGTCCTCAGGTGCGTCAGGAGAAGCCGGTCAAGGTGGTGGACAACACCCAGGTCGCCCAGGCCGCCGCACCTGCTCCGGCCGCAGCGGGTCGTGCCGAGCAGCCGGTCAATTACCGGGATTATGACCGGCCAACGGTGATGCGCAGCACGGGTCCGTCCACCGCGGCCAAGCAGAACCCCCAGGAAGATCTCGATTACCTGGACATTCCGGCCTTCCTGCGTCGTCAGGCAGATTAATAAAAACTATGAAGGGTGAAGGATTGATTGGTGTTCACTTAAGGCCGGGTCTGCTATGATTCCGGCCTCATTTGACACGTATTCGCAATCCTATCAACAGCAGCCACTGCCATGATCAAGCAACGCACTCTCAAGAACGTCATCCGTGCCACTGGCGTTGGCTTGCACTCGGGGGAAAAGGTTTACCTGACCCTGAAGCCCGCGCCCGCGGATGCCGGCATCGTCTTCCGTCGTGTCGACCTCGATCCTGTCGTGGAAATCCAGGCGACCGCCGAGAATGTCGGCGAGACCACGATGTCGACCACTCTCTACAACGGCAGCGTGAAGGTGGATACCGTCGAGCATCTGCTCTCCGCCCTGGCCGGGCTGGGCATCGATAACGCCATTGTCGAGCTGTCCGCGCCGGAAGTGCCCATCATGGACGGTAGCGCCGGTCCCTTCGTGTTCCTGATCCAGTCCGCGGGTCTGCAGGAGCAGGATGCGCCGAAGAAATTCATTCGCATCAAGCGTGAAGTCACCGTCACGGACGGCGACAAGCGCGCCACCTTCCGTCCCTTCGACGGCTTCAAGGTCGGCTTCGAAATCGATTTCGACCACCCGGTATTCCACGGTCGCACCCAGATCGCCAGCGTGGACTTCTCCAGTACCTCGTTCGTCAAGGAAGTCAGCCGCGCGCGCACCTTCGGCTTCATGCGCGACATCGAATTCCTGCGCTCCCACAACCTGGCCCTGGGCGGCAGCGTCGAGAATGCCATCGTGGTCGATGAGCAGGGCGTGCTCAACGAGGACGGCCTGCGGTATGAGGACGAATTCGTCAAGCACAAGATCCTGGATGCCATTGGTGACCTGTACCTGCTGGGCTACAGCCTGATCGGCGAGTTCCATGGCTACAAGTCCGGACACGCGTTGAACAACCGCCTGTTGCGCAGTCTGCTGGCACAGCAGGATGCCTGGGAAATGGTGACCTTCGACGACATCAAGAACGCTCCCATCTCCTACATGCGCCCGGCAGCAGCCGGCTAAGCCTTTTTCGCTCTCCCTCTCATGAAACAGCCACCTTCGGGTGGCTTTTTCATGCCTGCGAATTGTCGCCGGGCGGCAATCGCTTGCCGCTCGAGCCCTGCTTCAGTGCTCCCGATGCGTGATGCCCGCGCCGGTAATGGCTACTTGCCTGTATGGCTCTCTTCTTGCATGATCGCATTGAGCCATTATTCCGGGTTGTGTTTCTTGACGCGGCTGGCCAGGCGCAGGAGTGCTGCGCGCAGGGTTGGGTCGCTGATCGTGTCCGCCGTCTCGCACAAATGGGACGCGGCGGTTTGCGAAAGCTGCAAAGCGTGACCTGGGTCACGTTGCTGGGTGGCGGGAGGTTGCACCTTGAAGAGGATTCTCGATAGGTTCGCGAACTCCTCCAGTCCCCGCAATTGACGCAGCAGGCGGGGTTGCTGATAGCGCAAGCGGGTGGCCCAGTGGCCATCGGTGATGATCAGCAGCAGACAGCCTTCGCGCCATGAGGCGATATGGCAATGCGGGCGGGCGGCGGGTTGCAACTGGCTTTCCAGAAGCGCCTGCAGCCGGGCAAGCCGCTGGGCTTCGCCGAACAGCGCCTTGAGAGGTTTGGCATCGCGCAGCAGCGCGGTGGGAGTCCGGGCCGGCAAGGGACGAAAAGTCATGGCAGGAAAGCCTGTAGTTGGCGGGGTCGCATGGTAGCAAATATGCCCAGCGGTCGCGGCGTTACCCAAGGGGGAGTTATGCAAATCATTCTGCTCGGTCAGCGTAATGGTGCGGCGCGTTCGCTCAGTATCGACGTGCGGCTGTTGTCCATCGGCGCCGGTGTGCTGGCAATGCTGACGCTTGCGGGCGGCATCGCTCTTGGCGGTGCGCTGTACCCGTTCTTCAGCGACGCAGAGGGGCGCATGGCCGCCCACATGGAAGAGCAGCGCGCCAAGTTGGCCGACGCTCGCCTGACGGCACAGCGGCAGCTGGACGCCTTCGGTGTGCACATCGCGGAAATGCAGGCACGCCTGACCCGCCTGGATGCGCTGGGCGAGCGTCTGACCGAGCTGGCCAGGCTGGATACCCGCGAATTCGATTTCTCCCTCAGTGTGGGGCAGGGCGGTCCTGAGGAGCTGCTGGAAAACGCCTTCTTCGCGCCTCCCCCTTTCCTGCAGACGCTCGATGAGCTGATGGAGCGTCTGGACAGCCGGGAGCAGCAGTTGGAAGTGCTGGAGGAAGTGCTTGCCGAGCGCCGTCTGAGCGAGGCTGGCAACGTGTCCGGTCGGCCGGTGACCCAGGGTTACCTGTCCTCGCCGTTCGGCCGCCGCAACGATCCGTTTACTGGCCAGCAGCGCATGCACAAGGGCGTGGACTTTGCCGCCCGCGAGGGCAGCGACGTGGTGGCGGTGGCTGCTGGCGTAGTGACCTGGTCCGGTCGCAAGAGCGGTTACGGCACCATGGTCGAGATCAATCATGGCGATGGCCACGTCACCCTGTACGCCCACAACAAGGAAAACATGGTAAGGGTCGGCGAGCTGGTGCAACGGGGCCAGGTGATCGCCAAGGTCGGTAGCTCGGGGCGCTCGACCGGGCCGCATGTTCACTTCGAGGTGATTAAGGATGGTCGCCAGGTAAACCCCTACAGCTTCATCGCGCGCGCCAAGGCTCAGAACTGAGCAGGCCGCCTGCTGACAACCCGCCTCGGCCGGTTGTCAGCCTGTTATCTGCGTTTGTGTCGGAATTTCACCCGCTTCTCCCGTGATCGCCGGCCTGGCGAACAAGCTGGACAAGGTCGCTTTCCTGATTCCCGATTCCGAGTAGAATGCCCTCTTCGTGCGCAGCCGCAGGTTGCGCGGGCGGCTGCCTGGTCGCCCTCCATTCAAATGCGTGGAAGAACCAGTCGATATGTTTGCGCCTCTCCTGAAAAAACTCTTTGGCAGCAAGAACGAGCGGGAAGTCAAACGCATGCTCAAGACGGTGAAAGCCGTCAATGCGCTCGAAGAGCAGATGCTGGCGCTTACCGACGAGCAGCTGCGCGCCAAGACCGCGGAGTTCCGCGAGCGCCTGGCCAAGGGCGAGACCCTCGATCAGTTGCTGCCTGAAGCCTTTGCCGTGGCCCGCGAGGCCGGCAAGCGCGTCATGGGCATGCGCCATTTTGATGTCCAGCTGATCGGCGGCATGACCCTGCACGAAGGCAAGATCGCCGAAATGCGCACCGGTGAGGGCAAGACCCTGGTGGCGACCCTGGCCGTGTACCTCAATGCGCTGGAAGGCAAGGGCGTGCACGTGGTCACCGTCAACGACTACCTGGCCCGCCGCGACGCCAACTGGATGCGCCCGCTGTACGAATTCCTCGGCCTGAGCGTCGGCGTGGTCACGCCGTTCCAGCCGCCGGAGGAGAAGCGCGCCGCCTACGCCGCCGATATCACCTACGGCACCAACAACGAATTCGGCTTCGACTACCTGCGCGACAACATGGCCTTCAGCCTGGAGGACAAGTTCCAGCGCGAGCTGAATTTCGCGGTCATCGACGAAGTCGACTCCATCCTCATCGACGAGGCGCGCACGCCGCTGATCATCTCCGGCCAGGCCGAGGACAGCTCGCGCCTTTACCAGCAGATCAACCAGCTGATCCCACGCCTCAAGCGCCACATCGAGGAAGAGGAAGGCGTGGTCACCCAGCAGGGCCACTACCGCATCGACGAGAAGACCCGTCAGGTCGAGCTGAACGAGGAAGGCCATCAGTTCGTCGAGGACATGCTCACCGGCGCCGGCCTTCTGGCCGAAGGCGAAAGCCTCTACTCGGCGCACAACCTGTCGCTGCTCACCCACGTGTATGCCGGCCTGCGCGCCCACACGCTGTTCAACCGCAACGTCGAATACATCGTGCAAAACGGCCAGGTGCTGCTGATCGACGAGCACACCGGCCGTACCATGCCCGGCCGCCGCCTCTCCGAGGGTCTGCACCAGGCCATCGAGGCGAAGGAAGGGCTGCAGATTCAGGCCGAAAGCCAGACCCTGGCGTCGACCACCTTCCAGAACTACTTCCGCCTGTACAAGAAGCTGTCCGGCATGACCGGCACTGCGGACACCGAGGCGTTCGAGTTCCAGCAGATCTACGGCCTGTCCGTGGTGGTCATCCCCACCAACAAGGACGTCGCGCGGATCGATTACAACGACCTGGTCTACCTGACCCAGGAAGAGAAGTACCAGGCGATCATCACCGACATCCAGGACTGCCAGGCCAAGGGCCGCCCGGTGCTGGTCGGCACCGCCTCGATCGAAAGCTCCGAGTATGTCTCCCAGCTGCTGAACAAGGCCGGCATTGCCCACAACGTGCTGAACGCCAAGTACCACGACAAGGAAGCCGAGATCATCGCCCAGGCCGGTCGCCCCGGGGCGGTGACCATTGCCACCAACATGGCGGGTCGGGGTACCGACATCCTGCTGGGCGGCAACTGGGAAGTGGAGGTCGCGGCGCTGGAGAACCCCACCGAGGCGCAGATCGCGCAGATCAAGAGCGACTGGCAGAAGCGTCACCAGCAGGTGATCGAGGCCGGCGGCCTGCATGTGATCGCCTCCGAGCGTCACGAGTCCCGCCGCATCGACAACCAGCTGCGCGGCCGCGCCGGTCGCCAGGGCGACCCGGGCTCCAGCCGCTTCTACCTGTCGCTGGAAGACGGTCTGATGCGCATCTTCGCCTCCGACCGGGTGAAGAACTTCATGAAGGCGCTGGGCATGCAGTCCGGCGAGGCCATCGAGCACCGCATGGTCACCAACGCCATCGAAAAGGCACAGCGCAAGGTGGAGGGTCGCAACTTCGACATCCGCAAGCAGCTGCTGGAATTCGACGACGTGGCCAACGAGCAGCGCAAGGTGATCTATCACATGCGCAACAGCCTGCTGGCCGCCCAGGACGTGGGCGAAACCATCGCCGAGTTCCGCGACGAAGTGCTGGCCAACGCCATCAACCAGCACCTGCCGCCGCAGTCGCTGCCCGAACAGTGGGACATCAAGGGCCTGGAGGCTACCCTGCGCAGCGACTTCGGGCTGGACCTGCCGCTGCAGCAGTGGCTTGACGAAGACGATCACCTGCACGAGGAAAGCCTGCGCGAGAAGATCCGCGACGCCCTGCTGGCCGCCTACGCCGAGAAGGAGGCGCTGGCCGGCGCCGAGGCGCTGCGCACTTTCGAGAAGCAGATCCTGCTGCGCGTGCTGGACGACCTGTGGAAGGACCACCTGTCCACCATGGATCACCTGCGCCACGGCATCCACCTGCGCGGCTACGCCCAGAAGAACCCCAAGCAGGAATACAAGCGCGAGTCCTTCAACCTGTTCCAGGAGCTGCTCGAGAGCATCCGTCGCGACACCATTCGCGTGCTGTCCCATGTACAGGTGCGTCGCGAGGATCCGGCAGAGGAAGAGGCGCGTCTGCGTCGCGAGGCCGAGGAAATGGCCAAGCGCATGCAGTTCCAGCATGCCGCCGCACCGGCGCTGGAGCCGGATGCTCCGCAACCCCAAGGCGAAACGGCTGGCGCGACCGCAGCCACAGCGGTGCGCACCGAGCCGAAGATCGGCCGCAACGAGCCGTGCCCCTGCGGTTCCGGCAAGAAATACAAGCATTGCCATGGGCAGGTCCAATAGGGACTGCCCCCGGTCTTGCCAGCGCCGCGACGGGTTCTCCCGCTCGCGGCGTTTTTCCTTACACTGCAACGCCTCAACGGCGTATTTCACTCTGAATCAGGAGCGCTTCCATGGCTGTCGGTCTTGGCCCTCTGCCCACCCTGCACCCGGTCCCCGGTTTCGAACTCGGCATCGCCTCTGCTGGCATCAAGCGCGTCGGGCGCAAGGATGTGGTGGTCATGCGCTGCGCCGAGGGTTCTCGCGTGGCGGGTGTCACCACCACCAATGCCTTCTGTGCCGCGCCGGTGCTGATCACCCGTGAGCGCATGTCGGGTGATGTCCGTTATCTGCTGACCAATACCGGCAACGCCAACGCCGGCACCGGTGCCGATGGCCTGGCGAATGCTCGTCGTACCTGCGCCGCGCTGGCCGCGCTGACCGGCGTGCCGGAAAGCGCCGTGCTGCCGTTCTCCACCGGGGTGATCGGCGAGCCGCTGCCCGTGGCCAAGATCGAGGGCGCCTTGCAGGCTGCCCTGGATGACCTGTCCGAGAACCACTGGGCCGAGGCCGCCACTGGCATCATGACCACCGACACCCTGCCCAAGGGTGCCAGCCGCCAGTTCCAGCACGATGGCGTGACCGTCACCGTGACCGGCATCTCCAAGGGCGCCGGCATGATCCGCCCGAACATGGCCACCATGCTCGGCTACATCGCCACGGATGCCAAGGTGGCGCGGGATGTGCTGCAGGACCTGGTGCGCGACGCGGCGAACATGTCGTTCAACCGCATCACCATCGACGGCGACACCTCCACCAACGACTGCTGCATGCTGATCGCCACCGGTCAGGCCAAGCTGCCTGAGATCACCGCGGCCTCCGGCGAGCTGTTCGCCAAGCTCAAGCAGGCGGTGTGCGAAGTGTTCATGGAAGTCGCCCAGGCCATCGTGCGCGACGGTGAGGGCGCCACCAAGTTTGTCACCGTGCAGGTCAACGGCGGCGCCAACCACCAGGAGTGCCTGGACGTGGCCTACGCCGTGGCCCATTCGCCGCTGATCAAGACTGCGCTGTTCGCCTCGGACCCGAACTGGGGGCGCATCCTCGCCGCCGTCGGTTATGCCGGCGTGCCAAACCTCGACGTAAGCAAGATCGACGTGTTCCTCGGCGAGGTCTGCATCGCCAGCCAGGGCTGCCGCGCGGCGACCTATACCGAGGCCCAGGGCGCGGCGGTGATGGCCCGCGAGGAGATCACCATCCGTATCGAGCTGGGTCGTGGCGCCTGCAGCGAGACCATCTGGACCACCGACCTGTCCCACGAGTACGTGAAGATCAACGCGGAATACCGCACCTGATCTGCACATGAGCAGGGTGGTGAGAGTCACCCTGGCTCGGCCTGAGTCAGTCCGTGCCCATCCAGCGCCGGGATGGGGCGAGCAACCCTCCCGGCGACTGAGAGGTGCTTCATGTCCCTGACCCTGGTGATCGGCAACAAGAACTACTCGTCCTGGTCGCTGCGTGCCGCGCTGGCCCTGGAACTGACCGGCGAGCCCTACGAGGAGCGGCGCATTGCCCTGCGCCAGCCGGATACCGCGCAGCGCATTGGCGAGCACTCGCCCAGTGGCCGGGTGCCGGTGCTGCTCACCGATTTCGGGCCGGTCTGGGATTCGCTGGCCATTGGTGAATACCTGGCCGAGCGCTTCCCGGAAGCCTACCTGTGGCCGCGGGGGGAATATGCCCGGGCAGTGGCCCGCTCCGTGTGCGCCGAGATGCACAGCAGTTTTGCCGCCCTGCGCGCGCATCTGCCCATGGACCTCAAGCGCGAGGCCCGCCTGGAGCACATTCCCGAGGAGGCGCAGGCCGACATCCGCCGCGTCTGCGCGCTCTGGCAGCATTGCCGGCAGCAGTTCGGCGCGGACGGTTCCTTCCTGTTCGGCCATGCCAGTCTCGCCGATGCCTTCTACGCGCCGGTAGCGGCGCGCTTTCACAGTTATCAGGTGGACCTGCCCGCCGAGGCGGCCACCTATGTCGCCACCGTCTATCAGTGGCCGGCCTTCCAGCGCTGGTACCGGGCGGCGCTGCAGGAAACGGAGACGATCTGAACGTGACGCGTATTGAAGTGGCCGCCGCGGTGATCCGTGGCGGCGATGGCCGGGTGCTGATCGCCCGGCGCCCGCTCGACAAGCACCAGGGCGGGTTGTGGGAGTTCCCCGGCGGCAAGATCGAGCCCGGCGAGACGGCCGAGGCCGCGCTCGGCCGAGAGCTGCAGGAGGAGCTGGGCATCCAGGTTCGCGCCGCCCGGCCGCTGATCCGCATCCACCACGATTACCCCGACAAGCAGGTGCTGCTGGATGTCTGGGAAGTGACCGCTTTCGACGGCGAACCCCACGGAGCCGAAGGCCAGCCCCTGGCCTGGGTGCGTCCGCAGGATCTGCCTGAGTACGAATTTCCTGCCGCCAATCGGCCGATCGTGGCGGCGGCCCGTCTGCCCGACCGCTACCTGATCACGCCCGACGGGCTTGCGCCCGACGAGCTGCTGCGCGGGCTGCGCCTGGCGGTGGAGCAGGGCGTACGTCTGGTTCAACTGCGCGCGCCGTCGATGTTCGATCCCGCCTACCGCGATCTGGCCCTGGATGCCCTGGGGCTGTGCGCCGGGCGTGCCCAGCTGATCCTCAAGGGGCCACTTGAGTGGCTGGGCGACTTTCCGGCGGCGGGCTGGCATCTGACCGCGGAGCAGTTGCGCCGCTACGCCCCCAACGGCCGGCCGTTTCCCCGCGAACGCTGGCTGGCCGCCTCCTGCCACAGCGTCGAGGAGTTGGCGCTGGCGGCGCGCATGGGTGTGGATTTTGTCACTTTGTCCCCGATTCTGCCCACGCTCAGCCACCCCGACGCCGAGCCGCTGGGCTGGGGCATGGCAAGTGAACTGACCGAGCGCTGCACCTGCCCGGTGTTCGTATTGGGCGGGCTGTCCCACGAACATCGGGCACAGGCGCGGAACATCGGAGCGCAGGGCGTCGCCGGCATCCGCGGATTCTGGCCGCTGGCCTGATTCTTGTATCCGGCGCAGCGGATGCCCGGTGCCGCCAAGATTCTGCCAAGCCGCCGACCGTTGCGCGTCGCTTCGGTCTGGCCGGTGTGCGTCGAGGCGAGCAGTAGTCTCGATCTATGGACGTGTCATGAACCCACACACTTTCAAAAGACTTGCCCTGACCCTGGGTGGCCTGGGCCTGGCGGCGGTATTCGCCTTCGCCTGGCAGAGCAAGCCGCAACCGCAACTGGCCGGCTTTGCGTTGCCCCAGACGCAGGTTGTTCCTCTGGCAGGAGATCAGCAGCCGGTGTTCGAGTCGCGCTTCGCGTCTTCGAACCTGCAGAATTTTGCGCACGCCTCGGCGATCACTGCGCTGCCCAACGGTGACCTGTTGTCGGTCTGGTTCGCCGGATCGCGCGAAGGCGCCGCCGATGTACAGATCCGCGGTGCACGTTTCGATGTCCGCAGCGGTACCTGGGGTGAGGAAATGATCCTGGCTACCCGGGAATCCACCCAGCGCGGATTGCAGAAGCACATCCGCAAGCTGGGCAACCCGGTGGTGGTGGTCACTCCGGATGAGCGCCTGTGGATGTTCTATGTATCGGTTTCCATCGGTGGCTGGGCTGCCAGCTCGATCAATGCCATGTTCTCCGATGACCTCGGCAACACCTGGTCCACTCCACGGCAATTGGTTACCTCGCCGTTCCTGAATATCAGCACGCTGGTACGTGGCGCGCCGGTCGTCCATGCCGATGGCTCGATTGGTCTGCCGGTCTATCACGAGTTTCTGGGCAAGTTCGCCGAGTACCTGTACCTGGACCGTAACGGCGAAGTGGTGGACAAGTTTCGCATCAGTCATGGCAATCATTCCCTGCAGCCGACCGTTGTGCCGCTGGACGGGCAGCGTGCGGTGGCGATGCTGCGTTACGCCGGTGATGAACTGCATCGCGTACTGGCCAGCCGTACCGAGGACGGTGGCCAGACCTGGAGCGCGCCGGTGCCACTGGCGCCGAACAACCCCAACTCGTCGCTGGCGGCGATCGTCACCCCCCGCCACGGTCTGCTGGTGGCGCTCAACGACCTGACCGAGGGCCGCTTCCGTCTCAGTCTGTACGGGGCCGATGCCGAGCTGCAGCAATGGACGCCGCTGATGGATCTGGACGAGTCCCCCGATCCGGAAGGCGACCCTGTGGACGAGGCGACCTACCAGAGCCTGCTGCGTGCCGAGTACCGACAGGCTCGCGCAGACCTCGGTGATGCTGATCTGGATGCCTTGCTTGAGCGCCACGATCGGCGCGTCTGCAAGCGCGGGCGTTGCAACCTGGAGTACGACTATCCCTACGTGATTCGCGGGGCCGACGGCCGTTACCACCTCGTGTATTCCTGGAACCACTCGTTCATCAAGCACGTGAGCTTCAATGACGCCTGGCTGGAGCAGCAACTGTGACCCTCGACTTCTGGCATATCCACCTCTGCTTCGCCCTGTTGGCGTTTCTGCTGCTGCCGCTGCGCGGCCGCCCCTGGCCACTGCAACTGGCGGTGCTGGCTGGGCTCCTCGTGCTTGGTTTCGTGCCGGTGGGTGAGCTGCCGCTGGCGCTCTACGTGCGTACGCTGATCCCCGAGCCCTCCGTTGTCGGCCTGCTGGCGCTGGTCTGGGCGGCGCTGGTTCGCCTGGAGCTGGTTGCGCCGCTGGCGGCTCGTCAGCGCTTTACGCTGTTGATAGTGTTCGGTGCGCTTGGATTGATCCTCTATCCTGCTGCCCTGGGCATCGGCCCCTTCGATCCCTACCGGTTGGGATTCAGCCCCCAGCCCATGATCCTCGCCGTTGGCGTGCTGGCGTTGGCGCTGCTGGTGAGTGGCAATCTCTTGGGCACCCTGTTGCTGAGCCTGGCCACCCTGGCCTTCGGCCTCGACCTGCTGGCTTCGGAGAACTACTGGGATTACCTGCTCGACCCCTTTGTTGCCCTGTATTGCTGGTTCGCCCTGCTGGGTCATGGGGTGCGGCGATTCAGGCGTGCCGGCCCGCGAGAACTGGCTCGCTGAACGATACCGGCCCCGCCTGCGCGGGGCTTTCGCATGTTTACCGCCGGCTGCTTTGGTCGGCGTTGGTTGGTCTTGAGGTGAAATGATGGATTGGCTGCAGTCCCGCCGCTTGCACTACTGCTTCGGCGTCGTGGCAATACTCTTCCTGTGGTTCGCCGTCCTGCGGATGGTGTTCTTCTTCGGCTTCTCCGGCCTGGACAGCAGTGCGCTGACCGATAACGGCGCGGTGCCCGAAACCCTGGGCATCGGCCTGCGCTTTGACCTGCGTCTGGCCATCCTGCTGACCTTGCCGCTGGCCGTACTGGCCTGGCTGCCGCGCTGGAACCTGACCAGCCTGCCCTGGCTGCGCTGGTTGCCGCGCCTGTACCTGGCGCTGGCACTGGCCGTGCTGATGCTGGTGTACATCATCGATTTCGGCCACTACGCCTATCTGGGCGTGCGGATCAATGCCACGGTGTTCCGCTTCCTGGGTGATATGCAGATCTCCCGCGACATGCTGTGGCAGACCTACCCGGTAGTGTGGATCAGCCTCGGCTGGGTGGTTTCGGTGGTGCTGCTGACCTTCGCCCTGGTACGCCTGGAGCGCGTGACCCTGGCCCGTCCGGCGCGTCCGCTCAAGCGCTGGTCGCGGGTATGGGGCAGCGCCCTGGTGGTCGTGCTGGTGTTCTTCGGCCTGCTGGGCCGGTTTGAGAACCTCAACCTGGAGAACCCGGTACCGCTGCGCTGGAGCGACGCGTTCTTCTCCGGTGACAACCAGGTCGCCTCCCTGGGCCTGAACCCGGTGCTGTTCCTCTATGACACTTCGAGTGTCAGCCTCCAGCCCTACGATAGCGAGGCGGTGCGCGAGCGCTACGAACTGCTGGTGAACTATTTCGGTATCCAGGAGCCGGACGCGGCGGCACTCAATCTTCGTCGCAGCCAGGACGTGCAGCCGCATGCGCTGGCGCTGGGCGAGCGCAAGCCGAACGTGGTGTTCGTGATGCTGGAGTCGCTGGGTGCCAGTGCGGTGGGCCATCACGGCAACCCGCTCAACCCCACGCCGAACATCGACCGCCTGGCCGAGGAAAGCTGGACCTTCAAGCACTTCTACGTGCCGGCGGTGGGCACCGCCAAGACCGTGTGGGCCAGCATCACCGGCATTCCGGATGTGTCCCGCGGGGAGACCTCAACGCGCAATCCGCTCATCGTCAACCAGCGGGTCCTGGTCAATGCGCTGGAGGGCTACGAGAAGTTCTACATGATCGGCGGCAACGCCGGCTGGGCGAACATGAACGCGCTGGTGCGCCAGAGCATCGATGGCGTGCGTCTGTACGAGGAAAGCTACTGGAAGTCGCCGCAGGTGGACGTCTGGGGGATCTCCGACCTGAGCCTGTTCAAGGAAGGTGACGAACTGCTGCGCGCGGTGCCGAAGGACAAACCCTTCTTTGCCTACATCCAGACCGCCGGCAACCATCGTCCCTTCACCATTCCGAAGGACAATGACGGCTTCCAGATCAGCGAGCTCACCGAAGAGCAGGTGCGTGAATACGGCTCGGTGACCAAGGCCCAGTACGAGGCGGTGCGTCTGCTGGACTTCAACATCGGCAGGCTGATGGAAATCGCCAAGGCCGGGGGCTGGTACGAGGACACCATCTTCGTGATGTTCGGTGACCACAACACCCGCATCACCCAGTTGCCGCACATGCCGCCGGCCTTCGAGAAGCTGGGCATCGAAAGCAACCACGTGCCGATGCTCATCCATGCGCCCAAGTACCTGTCTGCGCGTGTGTTCGAGGAAGCGACCGGGCTTTCGGATCTGTGGCCGACGCTGATGGGCCTGCTGGGTATCCCGTATGAAACCGGCACCATGGGCCGCGACATCCTGCAACCGACCCCTGAAGGGGAGCGCGTGGTTCCGCTGATGCTGCACGAAGGCACGTTCCCCGTGTTTGGCGGCATCACCAAGGACTTCCTGCTGCGCATGAACCACGACGGCAGCAATCCGACCCTGCACGATCTGGCGTCCCAGCAGCCGCTGGAAGACGTAGCGCAGGAGCATCCGGACGAGTTCGAGCGCCTGCGCGAGCTGACTCGCGGGCTGTACGAGGCGGCACGACTGATGCTGTATCAGAACGTGCGCGACTGATCGAACGGTGCAAACGAAAAGGCCGACAGCATGTCGGCCTTTCTCGTTTCAGGGCGTTGTCGGCAACGGCGTCATACGCCCGGCTTGGCGGCCGCCTGCCAGAGGATCTCCGCCACGTGCTGGCGCCGGGCGATTAGCCGCGCAGCGACGAACAAGAGGTCGGACAGGCGGTTCAGGTAGGCCAGCAGCTCGTTGCGCAGCGGCTCCTCGCCGTTCAGGGTCTGGCAGCGCCGCTCGGCCGCCCGCGCGGCGCTGCGGCACAGATGGGCCTGGGCAATCAGCCGCGAGCCGCCAGGCAGGATGAAGTTTTCCAGCGGACCGACTTCCTCGTTCCAGCGGTCGATGGCGTCTTCCAGGCGGGCAATTTCGCCAGCATCCAGCGCCTGGTACTCGGGCATCGCCAGCTCGCCGCCCAGGTCGAACAGCCGATGCTGGCACGGCGCGAGCACCTCGCTCAGCTCACCGAGACCGGGATGACGCTCCTGCGCTTCGTCCAGTTCGGCCAGCAGGACACCCAGGAGGCTGTTGAGGCTGTCTACCTCGCCCATCGCCTCGATGCGCGGATGGTCCTTGGGCACCCGGCGACCATCGGCCAGGCCGGTCTCGCCGGCATCGCCGGTGCGGGTGTAGATCTTGGACAAGCGGTATCCCATATGAAATCAAAGTCCCGAGCTGGTGGGCGGTTCGGCCAGCGGCAGGCGCAGGGTGAACTGCGTGCCCTGGCCGGGCATGGAGGCGACCTCCATCTGGCCCTTGTGGTTGTTGGTGATGATGAAGTAGGAAACGGACAGGCCGAGCCCGGTGCCGTCACCTACTTCCTTGGTGGTGAAGAAGGGCTCGAAGATACGCTTGCGCACCGCCTCGGGCATACCCATGCCGTTATCCTCGACCTGGATTTCCGCCCAGGGGGGGCTCAGGCGGGTGCGTATCAGGATGCGGCCGTCGTCGCGCGGGTGAATGGCCTGGGCGGCATTCTTCAGCAGGTTGAGCAGCACCTGCTCCAGTTCGTTGGCAATGCAAGGCACCTTGCCCAGTTCGGGGTCGAAATCGCGCTCGATGCGCAGGCCCTTGAAGTCGAAACCTTCGCTGAGGTCGAAATCGTTGCCGGCGATCTCCACAGCCTGGTCGATCAACTGCGGCAACGAGGCCAGCGCCATTTCGCGATTGCTGCGCCGGCTGAAGCTGAGCATGTGGCTGACGATGCGCGAGGCGCGGGTGCCGGCCCCCTGGATGCCATCCAGCAGTCGAGGGATTTCCCGCGCATCCAGGTAACGGGTGACCGCGTCCAGATCGACCCCGCAGGCCTCCGCTTGCTGACGGTTGCGCTCCAGGTCGGCAGACAGCCGTCGGCGGATGTTCTGCACGTTGTGCAGGATCGCCCCCAGCGGGTTGTTGATCTCGTGCGCCATGCCGGCCGCCAGGCCACCGACCGACAGCATCTTCTCCGATTGCACCATCGCTTCTTCCAGCGCCAGGCGCTGGGTGATGTCGTCGATGCGGATCACCACGCCCCGACCGGCGCCGCCGGCCAGCGGATAGACCGTCAGGGTGTAGTGGCGCAGCTCGTCGCCCAATGGCCAGGCGACCCGCTCGATGCGTGCCACCCGGTGCTGCTCGACCGCTTCCTGCAGTTGTGCCAGGTAGGGCTTGAGCTGCGGGAAGGCCATCAGTACCGGCTGGTTGAGGGCCTGTTCGAGGCTGGTGCCGGAGAGACGCGCGGCTTCCTTGTTCCACTGGGTGACGAACAGGTCCTGGTCCAGGGCGATCAGCGCCGAGGGCATGGAGTCGATGATGCTGTTCAGGTAGTTCTGGAAGCCGGTCAGCTGGCGCTCGATCTTGCCGCGTACCTGCACTTCCAGTTCCAGTTGGCGGTTGGAGTGGCGGGTTTCCTCGGCCAGCGAGTGGGCGCGATCGAACGCCTCGCGAGCCTCGTCGCGCGTACGCTTGAGCTGCTGTTCGCGGGCCTGCATGCGCGACAGCATGGTGTTGAAGGCTTCCGCCAGGCTGCCCAGCTCATCGCGGTTGCCGGGTGCGGCGCGCAGCGCATAGTTCTCCTGCCGGGTCACCTGGCGCGCCAGCTCTTCCAGGTTGCGCAGCGGGCGAGTCACCAGGCGGCGTACCTGGCGGTCGATGAGCAGCCAGAACAGCAGGCTGAGCGCCAGGATCGCCGCGCTGGCGCTTAGTGTGCCGGTCCAGAAGGCGCCGGGAATCTCGCTGGAGGCCACCAGCAGCAAATGGCCGGAAGGTCCCTGGGGTTGCGGCAGCGCGGTCAACTGATGGGTGTGGAACTGGCCGTTGCGCCAGGCCTGCAGCTGGGACAGGTGGGCGGGCAACTGCAGGGCGTCGTCCTCGCCGAACTGCGCCAGCCGGCGCCCCTGGCCGTCGAACAGTGCGGCAGCACGCAATGGACGGTAGCTGTGCAGCTGCCCCAGCAACTCGGCGGCGGCCTGCGGCGAGGCGAGCGCCTGCTGGCTCAAGGCGGGCGTGGCGGCCAACTGGCCGAGCGTATGCATGGCCTGGGGCGTGACGCTCTGCTGGGAAATCCAGTAGGCGGCGCTGATGAAGGTCAGGTTGGCTACCAGCAGCACGGTAGCCAGCAGCACCAGCAGGGCCGCGAGCAGTTTCCGGCCGACCGGCAGGTTGTCCAGGCGCCGTTGCAGGCTCATGGTGATTTCGCGACAGGTTGCGGTTCGGGCAGGGTAGCGGGGCTTCAGGTATCGGGCAATCCGCGCGCGCGCAGATGGGCCTGCAGGCTCTGCAACAGTGCGGTCAGCCGCGGCAGGGGCACGCCCTGCCTGAGGCCCTCGGCGCAGGCATGGCCGAGCAGGTAGCTGATCTCGGTCCGTCGTCCGGCGCCGACATCCTGGCGCATCGAGGAGCTGTTGGCGGCAGTGGCCTGGATGACCCGCTGCACCTCCTCGAACAGCCCCGCGGCTGCCTCGTCCTGGCCGCAGGCGTGCAGCAGGCCGCCCAGCTCCGTGCAGAGCCCGGCGACCTCGTCCTGGTGGGCGTCCAGCTCGCCGTTGCGACAATCGTGCAGCACCGTCAGCGGATTGATCGCGCAATTGATGGCCAGCTTGCGCCACAGACGGCTCTGGATCTGGTCGCTCCACGCGTGGGGGATGCCGGCCTGGGTCAGCTCGGCAAGCCAGGCGGGCGGGGCCGGATGATACGGGTCGCCCAGCCAGGTGGTGCCGCGCCCGGCGAACACCACCCGGAACGGGCCGTCGCGGTAGGCGCCCTCGGTGCTGGAGGCCAGGATGCAGCGCGCGCCCGGCAGCCGCTCGGTCACCTGCTGCTGACTGCCCAGGCCGTTTTGCAGCAGGATCAGTTCGGCATCCGCGGTCAGTCGGTGGGCGATGGCGTCCACGGCGGCCAGCGCGTCATAGGCCTTGCAGGCCAGCAGCAGGCGCCGGATGGGGTCAGAGGCATCGACAGTCTGGGCGGAAATCGCCAGGCGCTGTTCCCTGCCGTTCTCGACCAGGGTCAGGCCGCCCGCGTCATGGTAGGCGGCCAGCCGTTCGGCATCGCGCAGCAACAGCGTCACCGGCAGGCCGACGCGCGCCAGGCGCGTGGCCCAGAGACTGCCGAGGCTGCCGGCGCCGAGAATATGCCAGGTCATGGGAAAAGGGCCTGTGGCGGAAAAGCCCGGACGATAGCCAAATGCAGCCCGTGTGTCAGCCCAGCTGGCGGATGCGCATCTCGCCTTCCGGACTGTTCTGCGCCAGCAGTTCGCTGGCCTGGGCCAGCAACTGGTCGGGCGTTTGTGGCAGGGCGCGGCTGTCCACGCCCAGCAGGGCGATGTCCGCGTGCAGCTCGAAGGCGCCGTCGCGGGTCCGGAAGGCCTGGCGGTTGAGGTTGTCGGCCAGGCGCCGGAAGCTGTTCACCGCGCCTTCCTCCAGACGGTCGAGCAGGGCGATCAGGGCGAAATGGCCATCATCCAGGCGGGCGAGCACATCCAGCGGGCGGACCAGCTGTTGCAGGCGCCGGGCGATACCGGTCAGCAGTTCGCGATACAGCGCCTCGCCATGTCGGTCGCGCAGCCCTGGCAGCTGCGGCACGCCGATCAGCAGGAAACAGAAGGCCCCGCCACGGCTTTCCAGCTCGCGTAGGCAGTCGGCGAGCTTGAGCTGCAGGCAGCGGGTGTTGCCCAGGCCGGTGAGCGGGTCCACCTGATTGCGCTGCTCGAGGTTGGTGAAGCTCTGGGTCAACTGGTGGTTTTCCTGCAGCAGGCGCTGCAGGGTATTGCACAGCCGGTCGCCGGCCAGCACGCGCGGGATCAGTTGTTCATGGATCTTGGCCTTGCTGATGAAATCATCCACACCGCGTGCGAAGGCCTCGCCCAGATCGCTTTCGCCTTCGCGGCCGGTGAGCAGCATGATGTAGGTGTAGTGATCGGACATCTCGTCCTGCTGGCGGACCCGGGCGGTCAGCTCCAGGCCATCGATTTCCGGCATCAGCCAGTCGGCGAGCAGGATGCCCGCCGGGCGTTCCTCCAGCTGGCGCAGGGCTTCACCGGCACTGCTGGCGAAGCGGACGTCGCGGTAGCCGGCCTGGGTCAGGGCGCGGCCGATCAGGGCGCTGGAGAACTTGGTGTCGTCCACCACCAGAATGCTGACTTGAGGATTGGGCATCGGCAGGCTCGTTGGCGGTACGGCACGGGGGCCGGTTTGTGCGGCTATAATGACCGGCCCTTTTCAACCGTCAAGCCAGCCGCGTTTCGTTCCGTGAAGCCGGTCGCGACAACCTTTTGGAGGATTCCCATGCCCTCGTTCGACGTGGTTTCCGAACTGGACAAGCATGAACTGACCAATGCCGTGGACAACGCCGTGAAGGAGATCGACCGACGCTTCGACCTGCGCGGCAAATGCAGCATCGAGAGCAAGGACAAGGAGCTGACGATCACCGCCGAGGCCGAGTTCATGCTCGAGCAGGTGCTGGAGATCGTGCGGAGCAGCCTGGTCAAGCGCAAGATCGACGTGCAGTGCCTGGAAGTGAAGGATGCCTATGCGTCCGGCAAGGTGATGAAGCAGGACGTGGTGTTCCGCGAGGGCATCGACAAGGAGCTGGCCAAGAAGATCGTCGCCCACATCAAGGACGCCAAGCTCAAGGTCCAGGCGGCCATCCAGGGCGAGCAGGTGCGGGTCACCGGCAAGAAGCGCGACGATCTGCAGGAGGTCATCGCCTCGCTGCGCGGGCAGAGCTTCGACATGCCGCTGCAGTTCACCAACTTCCGTGATTGAAGAAAAAGGGCCGGTTCAACCGGCCCTTTTCGTTTATTGGCGCGCCTCGGACTCGGTCGTCGCGACCGCCTGCGCATGGCGCCGGTCCCGGCCCCATTGCAGGCCGATGAGGATCAGCGTGGGAATGCCCAGCAGGGCGGTGATGACGAAGAAGTCCTGGTAGCCGTGGCGCTCGACCAGCGCGCCCGAATAGCCACCCACCAGCCGCGGCAGCAGCAGCATGATGGAGCTCAGCAGGGCGTACTGGGTGGCGGAGAACTTGAGATTGGTCAGGCTCGACAGATAGGCCACGAAGGCTGCGGTGGCCAGGCCGCCGCTGAAGTTGTCGCAACTGATGGTGACCATCAGCATCTTCAGGTCAGGGCCGATGCTGCTGAGCAGGGCGAACATCAGGTTGGTGGCCGCCGACGCCACGCCCCCGACGAACAGGATCGGCAGGATACCGAAACGCACGATCAGCAGGCCGCCAGCCCCGGCGCCGAGCAGGGTCATCACCAGCCCGAACAGCTTGCTGATGCTGGCGATCTGTTCCTTGCTGAAGCCCAGATCGATGTAGAACACATTGGCCATTACGCCCATCACCGTATCGGACATGCGATAGGTGGCGATCAGGCCAAGCATCAGCAGCGCCTGCCAGCGATAGCGCACCACGAAATCACTGACCGGGGTGAGTACTGGCGCCAGGCTGCGCCGTCCGACGGCGGACAGGCAGGCGGCGATCAGCAGGCCGTAGAGCAGGGCGCGCAGGAAGGCGCGATCGTCGGTGAGCAGGCCGAAGGGGTTGCTGGCCAGCAGGGAGAACTCGGTGTCGTACAGCTGGGTGAACAGCGCGGGAACCGAGACCAGCAGCACGATCAGTACCAGGACCGACAGCAGCTGGCGGTGCAGGCCGTACTGGGCCGGTGCCTGATTCTGGCTCAACGGTTGCGGCTCGCGAATGACCAGGCTGGTCAGCAGGCCGGGCAGCATCAGCGCGGCGAACAGCAGGTAGGTGCCACGCCAGGCGCCGAAATGGTATTCGCCGCCTGTGGAGCCGAACCAGCTGGCGAAGTACAGCGCGCCGGCAGTGGCCAGCAGGGCGGCCACCCGGTAGCCGGCCATGTAGCTGGCCGCCAGCGCGGCCTGGCGGCTGTCCTCGGCGACTTCCAGGCGGTAGGCATCGATGGCGATGTCCTGGGTTGCCGAGGCGAAAGCCACCAGCACCGCCAGGGCGATCAACCAGGCCAGGTGCTGCTGCGGATCGAACAACGCCATGCCGACCAGGCCGAGCATCACCAGGCACTGGGACAGCACCAGCCAGGAGCGGCGCCGGCCCAGGCGGCCGAGCAGGGGTAGGCGCCACTGGTCGAGCATCGGCGCCCACACCCATTTGAAGGCGTAGGCCAGGCCGATCAGGCTGGCGAAGCCGATGGCCTGCAGCGACACGCCGGCTTCGCGCAGCCACACCGAGAGGGTGGCGAACACCAGCATGTAGGGCAGGCCGGCGGCAAAGCCGAGCAGCAGCAGGGCCAGGGTGGCCGGGCTGGCATAGGCGGCGAGGGCGTCACGCCAGGTGCGTTTGGTCATGGAAGGGTGAGGCAGGCGTCAGGAAGGCTGCATCTAACCGCAGTTTTCCTCCGGATGCCAGCCGTGCCGACGCAAGTCCACGCGGTTCCCATCCAATAGCAGGCCTTCATCACGCAGGCGGGCACGCTGTTCGTCGCCCGCTGGGCTGCTGGCGGGCAGGCTCAGGCGTCCGCCCGCAGCCAGTACCCGGTGCCAGGGCAGGCGCGTCTCGTCCGGCAGTTGCGCCAGGGTGCGTCCGACCCAGCGCGCAGCGCGTCCCAGACCCGCCAGCTGGGCCAGTTGGCCATAGGTCACTACCTTGCCGGCCGGTACCTGGGCAAGGACGGCATAGAGCGCTTCGCGGCGGGTCTGGGGTGTATCGAATTCAGGTTCGGTCATTCGGGCCTCGTGACAGCGGGCAGGGGGACGAACGGCTACGCCCGTCGGTCGGGGGTGCGTCGTCTCGCTCAAGGCAGGATAATGCCGCGCTTGTGCAGAGATTTTGACGAAGTTTTCCGATGACGTTGTTCCGAAGTGTTGTATGCGTAGTCGCGCTGGGCTGCGCGCTGCCCGCGCTGGGCGATACCGTCTGGCTGAAGAATGGCGATCGCCTGACCGGCATTATCAAGGCGTTCGACGGTGGCAAGTTGGTTCTCCAGACGCCGTACAGTGGCGAGCTGTCGATCAGTTGGTCGAGCGTGGCGACCCTCGAAAGCGACCAGGCGGTGATGGTCAAGCAGAGCCGCTACGAGGGCGAGGTCGCCCGCTCCCTGCAAAGTGCCGAGGAGGGCCATGTGACCCTGGCCAACGGCGAGCGCCCGCGGACCGTGCCGCTGTCCAGCATCCAGCAGATCCTCAGGCCCAAGCCGCTGCTCACCGACCTGAGCTGGAAGGGCTCGGTGGATGTGGCCTTCAACTACAAGGATGGCGCGAGCCAGACGGAAGACCATAACGTCAAGCTCGCCACGTCGGCCCGCCACGGTCGCTGGCGGCACAATGCCGGGGCCGAGTACAACCGCGAGCTGAGCAATGACGTCGAGGTCGAGGACAACTACGATCTGGAGTACGCGCTCGACCATTTCGTCAGCGATCAATGGTTCTGGCAGGGTCGTTTCGACTACCAGCGCGACAACCTCGGCGACATCGAGCGCCAACGCCAGCTGGGTAGCGGCCCCGGTTACCAGTTCTGGGACAACGAGCTGGGCGCCTTCTCGCTGGCCTCGCTGATCAACCGCAGCGATTACGACTATGCCAACGGTGAGAACGACAGCTTTCTGTCGGTGGGGCTGAAATGGCAGTACAACCGCTACCTGCTGGGCAAGCGCTTCGAGTTGTACAGCAAGGGCGAGGTCGGCAAGCCGCTGGACAGCGTGGCCGACTACTCGCTGGACGCCGAGGCGGGGGTTCGCTACCGGGTCACCGACTGGGCGTGGCTGAACTTGCGCGCCGAGAAGGACATGGTCAAGGGCGGCAAGGACAATGCCAGCCTGAACGAGCAGCGCTACCTGTTCGGGGTTGGCGTCGGTTGGTGATGTGCCGGCTCCGCGGGAGCCGGCAGCGGGAGGACGGGATTACAGGCGCAGGCCGCCGTCCAGCTCCAGGATGCGACCGGTGAAGTAGTCGTTCTCCAGGATGTAGGCCACCGAGTGGGCGATTTCCTTCGGCTGGCCGAGGCGCTGCAGCGGAATGCCCGAGGTCATCTTGGCCAGGGCTTCGGGTTTCATGCTGGCGACCATCTCGGTCTCGATGAAGCCCGGCGCAACACCACCCACGCGGATGCCGTAACGCGCCAGCTCCTTGGCCCACACCACGGTATCGGCCGCCACGCCGGCCTTGGCGGCCGAGTAGTTGGCTTGGCCCATGTTGCCGGCCCGGGAGATCGAGGAAATGTTGACGATCGCCCCCTGGCACTTCAGCTCGATCATCTTGGCCGCCACCTCGCGGGTGCACAGGAACACGCCGGTCAGGTTCACGTCGATCACCGACTGCCACTGGGCCAGGCTCATCTTGCTCAGCTCGCCGTCCTTGACCTTGATGGTCAGCCCGTCGCGCAGGATGCCGGCGTTGTTCACCAGGCCGTGCAGGGCGCCAAAGTCGGCAGCCACCCGGGCGACCATGCCGGTGACCTGCTCTTCATTGGCCACGTTGCACAGGTAGGCGCGCGCTTCGCCACCGGCCTTCTGGCAGGCCGCCACGGCCTCGTCCAGCTTCTCCTGGTTGAGGTCGACCAGCGCCAGCCGGGCGCCGCGGGCCGCCAGGTACTCGCCCATGGCGCGCCCCAGGCCCTGACCGCCGCCGGTGATGATGATGACTTTGTCCTTGAGTTCCATGTTGTGCCCCTTGAAGTACTGCGGGTGGTTGCCTCGCGCGGGTGGCCAGCGGCTATGCTGGGCCTCCCCATCCGTTTCCCACGGGTTCAGCGAGGAGTCGAAATGAGTGCCAAGGCCGCGAAGCATGCCCGAGAACTGCTGCTCAAGGAATACCGTGGCATGTTGGCCACCCACTCCAAAAAGATGCCGGGCTTCCCGTTCGGTTCCGTCGTGCCCTATTGCCTGGATGCCGACGGGCGGCCGCTGCTGCTGATCAGCCGCATCGCTCAGCACACCCACAATTTGCAGGCCGATGGGCGCTGTTCGCTGCTGATCGGGGAGCGTGATGCCGAGGATATCCAGGCCGCCGGCCGGCTGACCCTGCTTGCCGAGGCTCGGCAGTTGCATGAAGAAGGGGCCATCGAGGCGGCCGCCGCGCGCTACTACCGCTATTTTCCCCAGTCGCGGGATTACCATCGCATCCATGACTTCGATTTCTGGGTGCTCGAGCCGGTGCGCTGGCGCTTTATCGGCGGCTTCGGGTCGATTCACTGGCTGGAGGCCGTTTCCCAGGCCAATCCCTTTGCTGGCGAGGTGGAGCAGGGCATGCTGGCGCACATGAACCGCGATCACGCCGCAGCGATCGACCATTACCTGTCCCTGGCGGGCATTCCGGGTGAGGCTGCGGAGATGGTCGGCATTGATGCCGAGGGTTTCCACCTGCGCGTCGGGTCGCGGCTGCACTGGCTTCCGTTCCCAACATCCTGTAACAGTCCGTTGGAGGTTCGTCAGGCCCTGGTGCAGCTGGCGCGGGCCGCGCAATGGCCGGAACGGGACGAACGCAGCGGTTGAATTCCCGGCCCCGCACCGTCATCTAATGGGCATTCGGAGCGTTGCTCCCCTTTCAGAGAAGTTGTGATGCGTGTCTTTCTGTTGCTGTTCCTGCTGTTTCCCCTGCTCGAACTGGCCGTGATGATCAAGGTTGGCGGCTCCATCGGGGTGCTGGGCGTGCTTCTGCTGATCATCGGCGCAGGCATTCTCGGCGTCATGTTGATCCGCGTGGCCGGACCGGCCATGGCCCTGCGCGCCCGCGAGCGCCTGGCGCGGGGCGAGATGCCGGAAGCTGCCATGCTCGAAGGCCTTATGCTGGCCGTCGGTGGCCTATTGCTGCTGTTCCCCGGTTTCATTAGCGACGTGCTGGCGGTGGTCTGCTTGCTGCCGATGACCCGCAACCTGCTGCTGCGCAAGCTGCGCCAGAAGGCCGAGGAGCAGGCGCGCCGTCAGCGCGCCTTCGCCGATGACCTGGCAGCGCGCCAGTCGCAGCGCACCAACGTCATCGACGGCGAGTACAAGCGCCACGACCGCTGACGTTCCTCCGGGGTGAAATTTTCTTCATCCCCGCCCTTGAAATGCGCTTGCCTGTCCCTATCTAGCTGTCACCGCAAGGTTTCTGCTTCGGCAGAGCAGTTTTCGCGGCGCGCCAGGGGCGCGCCGCTCCGGCCTCGCCGGAATCACTAACGGGTCGGTGGGTTCACCGGCTGCAAGCAACTACTTGGGAGAAATCGACAATGGCACTTCGTCCCCTGCATGACCGCGTCGTCATCCGTCGCAGCGAAGAAGAAAGCAAAACCGCTGGCGGCATCGTGCTGCCGGGCTCGGCCGCCGAGAAGCCGAACCGCGGTGAAGTCGTTGCCGTAGGCGCTGGTCGCGTTCTGGACAATGGAGACGTTCGCCCGCTGGCCGTGAAGGTCGGTGACAAGGTGGTGTTCGGCCCCTATTCCGGCAGCAACGCCATCAAGGTTGACGGCGAAGAACTGCTGGTGATGAGCGAGAACGAGATCCTCGCCGTCATCGAAGGCTGATACCCGCTTACGCATTCATCCCTGTAACGAATTCGAGGAAAGAACATGGCTGCCAAAGACGTAAAGTTCGGTGATTCCGCCCGCAAGAAGATGCTCACCGGTGTCAACACCCTGGCCGACGCGGTCAAGGCCACCCTCGGCCCGAAGGGCCGCAACGTGGTGCTCGAGCGCAGCTTCGGCGCGCCGCTGATCACCAAGGACGGCGTGTCCGTCGCCAAGGAAATCGAACTCAAGGACAAGATCGAGAACATCGGCGCCCAGTTGGTGAAGGACGTGGCCTCCCGCGCCAACGACCAGGCCGGTGACGGCACCACCACCGCCACCGTGCTGGCCCAGGCCATCGTCACCGAAGGCCTGAAGTCCGTGGCCGCCGGCCTGAACCCGATGGACCTCAAGCGCGGCATCGACAAGGCCACCGCTGCCGTAGTCGCCGAGCTGAAGAACCTGTCCAAGCCCTGCGCCGACAGCAAGGCCATCGCCCAGGTAGGCACCATCTCCGCCAACTCCGACGACTCCATCGGCAACATCATTGCCGAAGCCATGGACAAGGTTGGCAAGGAAGGCGTGATCACCGTTGAAGAAGGCTCGGGCCTGGAGAACGAACTGTCCGTGGTCGAAGGCATGCAGTTCGACCGTGGCTACCTGTCGCCCTACTTCATCAACAAGCCGGACACCATGGTGGCCGAGCTGGACAACCCGCTGCTGCTGCTGGTCGACAAGAAGGTCTCCAACATCCGCGAACTGCTGCCGGTGCTGGAAGCCGTGGCCAAGTCCGGCCGTCCGCTGCTGATCGTTGCCGAAGACGTGGAAGGCGAAGCCCTGGCCACTCTGGTGGTCAACAACATGCGCGGCATCGTCAAGGTTGCTGCCGTGAAGGCGCCGGGCTTCGGCGATCGCCGCAAGGCCATGCTGCAGGACATTGCCATCCTCACCGGCGGTACCGTGATCAGCGAAGAAGTCGGCCTGAGCCTGGAAGGCGCCACCCTGGAGCACCTGGGTAACGCCAAGCGCGTGGTCCTGTCCAAGGAAAACACCACCATCATCGACGGTGCCGGCGCGCAGGCCGACATCGAAGCTCGCGTGGCGCAGATCCGCAAGCAGATCGAAGAAACCACCTCCGACTACGACAAGGAAAAGCTGCAGGAGCGTCTGGCCAAGCTGGCGGGCGGCGTTGCGGTGATCAAGGTTGGCGCAGCCACCGAAGTCGAAATGAAGGAGAAGAAGGCTCGCGTCGAAGACGCCCTGCACGCTACCCGTGCGGCCGTCGAAGAAGGCGTGGTGCCCGGCGGCGGTGTGGCCCTGGTGCGCTGCCTGAGCGCCATCGCTGGCCTCAAGGGTGTCAACGAGGAGCAGGACGCCGGTATCAACATCCTGCGTCGCGCCATCGAAGCGCCGCTGCGCCAGATCGTCACCAACGCCGGTGACGAAGCATCCGTGGTGCTGGACAAGGTCAAGCAGGGCTCCGGCAACTTCGGCTACAACGCCGCGACCGGCGAGTACGGCGACATGATCGAGATGGGTATCCTCGATCCGGCCAAGGTGACCCGCAGCGCGCTGCAGGCTGCAGCGTCCATCGCCGGCCTGATGATCACCACCGAAGCTGTGGTGGCCGACCTGCCGGAAGACAAGCCGGCTCCGGCCATGCCCGACATGGGCGGTATGGGTGGCATGGGCGGCATGATGTAAGCCGACCGGTCCCAAGCGCTGTATTGAAAGCCCCGCCTTGTGCGGGGCTTTTCTTTTTTGCGTGGCAGGCCCGCGAGGAATCCGGGCCGGTGGACTACGTTCAGAAGCGAATGCATCGCCGCGAGCGCCCGCCATGTCCGATACCTTCTCCTTCCTGCTCGGCAGCGACCCGACCGGCCAGCCAGTCGGCCAGCCGCTGCGCCTGACCAACCGCCATGGGCTGATCGCCGGCGCCACCGGCACCGGGAAGACCGTCACCTTGCAGCGCTTGGTGGAAAACTTCAGCGATGCCGGCGTGGCGGTGTTCGCCACCGACATCAAGGGCGACCTGTGCGGCCTGGGTGTGGCCGGCCAGCCGACTGGCAAGGTCGCCGAACGCATTGCCAGCATGCCCTGGCTGGCGCACCAGCCGAAGGCCTATCCGGTAACGCTCTGGGATATCCAGGGTCGCAGCGGTCATCCGCTGCGCACCACCTTGAGCGAAATCGGCCCGTTGCTGCTCGGCAACCTGCTGGAGCTGACCGACAGCCAGCAGGCCGCGCTGTACGCGGCCTATCGGGTCGCCGACCGGGAAGGCCTGCTGCTGCTCGATCTCAAGGATCTCAAGGCCCTGCTGAACTACCTCCAGGTCAATCCGCAGGCGCTGGGCGAGGATGCGGCGCTGTTCACCCGGGCTTCCGCCCAGGCGCTGCTACGCCGCTTGGCCAGCCTGGAGCAGCAGGGCGCCGAGGCGCTGTTCGGCGAGCCGGCCCTGCAACTGGAAGACCTGTTGCGCCCGACCGCCGATGGACGCGGCATGGTTCACCTGCTGGATGCCCGGGGACTGGTGCATGACGCCCCGCGGGTCTATGCGACCTTCCTGCTCTGGCTGCTGGCCGAACTGTTCGAGCAACTACCCGAGCGTGGCGACGCCGAGCGACCGCTGCTGGCGCTGTTCTTCGACGAGGCGCACCTGCTGTTCAACGACACGCCCCGTGCCTTGCAGGAGCGCCTGGAACAGGTGGTGCGGCTGATCCGCTCGCGCGGCGTCGGGGTGTATTTCGTCACCCAGTCGCCCGGTGATCTGCCGGATACCGTGCTCGGCCAGCTGGGCCTGCGTATCCAGCACGCGCTGCGCGCCTACACGGTGCGCGAGCAGAAGGCCCTGCGGGCGGTGGCCCAGGGCTTTCGCCCCAACCCGCACATCGACACCCTGGCGACACTGACCGAGCTGGGCATCGGCGAGGCGCTGGTGGGTACGCTGGACGAGAAGGGCACGCCGGCACCGGTGCAGCGCGTGGCGATCGCGCCGCCGCAATCGCGCATCGGTCCGCTTGGCGAGAATGAACGCGCCCGGCTGCTGAGTGACTCGGCGTTGGCCGGTCGTTACGAACGAACCCTGGATCGCGAGTCGGCCTACGAACTGCTGGCGGAACGGGCAGACGATGCGGCCCGGGTGAAGGAAGCGAGCAGCGCATCCGCGTCGCCGGTGACCGATATGCTGGGTGACTTCCTGCAGCGCACGGTACAAAGTGCCGTACGGCAAACGGCCAGCCAGCTGGGGCGGCAACTGGTGCGCGGCCTGCTGGGTTCGCTGCGTGGCAGTGGCAAACGCTGAATCAGTTGCTGGTTTTGCCAGCCTGCTCCTCGGCGGCCTTGCGCAGGTCCTTTTCCATGCGCTCCAGTTCGCGCTGGAAAACCTGGTCGGAAACGGTGGATTTCTTTCGCCAGGGCTTGCGGCCCGGGTCCGGCTGGGCGGCGTAGGTGATCACTTCTCCGCCGTACACATCCTTATATCGGTTGGCCTGGCGTTCGAGTTCGGCACGCAGCTCTTCTTTGGTCACGAGTTACCTGTTTGCGATAAACATTGATTGGGATGACGGACACAGTGACAACCGGCGGAAAAGTTTCCCCGCCATGAAGTCGGTTAACGGCTGGAAAGTATATCGCTGGCAATTGTTGTTGGCAGGTTGCCGGCATAAAAAAGCCATGGTTGCGCCAGTTTTCAATGCGTGCGTTCCGCAGCATTGCAGAGTGCCGGCAGCAGGGTGTGGGAAATGGCCTGCCGCACTTCCGGGTGCAGTGTGGCGCTTCCGGCCAACAGCTGTTCCACCAGGTGGCGCAGCTCCCTCGCCCGCTGCGCATCAAGGCCCCGTACCGCCTGTTCACAGGCCTCCGCCGGGCTGGTCTGCGAAGGTATTTCGAGGCCGACGGCGTTCAGGTGCTCACGAAAGGCTTCTGCGTCAATATAGGGAGCGGCTGGCATTGTGCAGGATTCCCGGGAACGATTTCGATGCTGAAAAGATAGTTCCGTGTGTACGCCTGCGCGAATCTCCGACAGGCGTTGCGGGTGGCTGTCGGAAGACATCTGTCGAGCCCTCTTTGCCGCTGGCCACCCGCTGCGTATTTCCATTATCGTAGCGGCTCCGTTGATATGCCCCTGGAAGTCATGATGTTGGAAGAAACCCTCGAGCAAATGGAGCAACTCATTGGCGATCTGCTCGCGCAGAACCAGCAGTTGCTGGCCAGTCAGACCGAGTTGACCGAAGCCCTGGCGCAGATCAAGGAAGAAAACGACACCCTGCAGCTGCAGGTGCTGGAAATGGAAGAAAAGCAGGGTGCCGTGGTTGCGCGTCTGCAGACCATGCTGCAGCGGGCCGGCAAGCTGACCAGTGTCGGTCAGGCCACCGGCGTTGGTAGTGTCATCGCCAGCGCATGAACAGCGATAACGCAGTCTCGGTTCTGAGCTTCTTCGGCCGCGACTATGCTCTCAAGGCTCCGAGCGGGAAGCAGAAGCTTCTCGAGGAATCGGCTGCGTTGTTGCGCGCACATATTGCGGACATTCAGCAGAAGCGCCCGGCCATGCGCTCGGACGAGTTGCTGCTGCTGGCGGCGCTAAGCGTCTGCTCCGCTCATCTGGAAATGCAGGAACAGCATCGGCAGCAGCTGGAATCGGTGGAGCAGCGGCTCATGGCCACCCGAGACCGGATCCAGCTGCAACTGGATCTGGCTGCCGGCTGACCGGCGCGCGAAACTGGCAGTCGCGCGATATCGGTCGATAATCGGCTGGGCCCAGCCTTCTTCCCCATGAGGATTCTTTGATGAAGCACCCAGCTCTTGCGAGCCTGGCGATGGTCGTGGCGCTGTCCGGCTGCGCCAACTCCGGCGTGACCATGAACGACGCCGTACAGGTGGCCTCGGCCATCAATACCGCGACACCCAATGCAGGCACCTCCGCCACCCGGACCACCATCACCGAACTGCTCAATGTGTTCGCCGCCACTCCGGTTTCCGGTCAGCAGGCACTGGGCGGCACTGCCGCGCTGCTCGGTCTGGCGCAGAGTCAGCTGGGTGGCAACCAGTATGCCCAGCTTGCCCAGCAGGTGCCGGGCCTACAGCAGATCACCGGCAGTAACGCGGTCAGCCAGCTGAACGCGCTGGGCATGCTGAGCGGCAAGAGCAATCAGCAGTCGTTGCTCAGCACTGCGCTGGGCAACACCGGCAGCCCTGCAGGGGTCAACCAGGCGTTCTCCGCGCTGGGCATGGACACCAGCATGGTGGGGGTCTTTTCCCAGCTGCTGCTGCAGTATTTCGGCAGTGAGGGGGTCAGTACGCCGCTCCTGCAGAGCCTGGCCAGTGTCTGGGGCGTTCAGCGCTGAAGCGTGCGAAAACAAAAAAACCGGCCACTGGACCGGTTTTTTCATTGAAGCTGGAGCGGGCGATGGGAATCGAACCCACGTCATGAGCTTGGGAAGCTCAGGTAATGGCCATTATACGACGCCCGCAAAGGCGGCCTTTTTACCAGAAGGCCGGGCAAAAAAGAAGCCCGCCGGTGCCCGGTTTGCAACCATTCGCTGATCGGACGAGTCCACACAGTGATCTCACCACCACCGCGAGGGATCTGTCATGCGCCTGCCGATCATGCCCCTGCTGGGCTCCACTCTTGTGCTGTCCGCCTGTGCCGGCCAGCCCTCCTCAGCGACTGCGGAGCAGGCGCTCAACCGCTATGGCGCCAAGGCTCAATTCCAGCATTTCCGGCCGCTGCAGCCGGACTTTCGCGACGCGCCGGCCGGTGAATACCATCTGGTCCAGGCCCGCCGTTACGAAGGGCGCGGACAGGTGAGCCACTACCGCTGGCGGCGCGAGCCCCTGGAGTGAGCGGGACTGGCAAGCGCGCCGGTCGGTGCGGGCTATTGGCATTGTGCTGCGTCTGGCTGCCAGCCTGGGGCTGGGACGTGGCCGAGATCGGCCGGCGCGCCGAAGTCCTGTACGGCCCGCAAGCCGAGGGCAGTCAGCGCCTGGGAGCCTGGTGGCGGCTGCTGGCTGAACAGCGTGACCGTGACGTCGAGGAACAGCTGCGCGCCGTCAACGGCTTCTTCAATGACACCCTGCGTTTCGATGACGACCGTCGTATCTGGCAGCGCATCGATTACTGGGCTACGCCGGTCGAGTCGCTGTACCAGGGCGCGGCCGATTGCGAGGACTACGCCCTGGCCAAGTACGTCAGCCTGCGCCAGCTCGGCGTACCCATGGAGCGCCTGCGCCTGACCTATGTGAAAGCCTCCGGGCAGGCACACATGGTGTTGGCCTACTACGCTGAACCCGACGCAGACCCCTGGGTGCTGGACAACCGGGTCACCGCTGTCCTGCCCGCCAGCCAGCGGAGCGACCTGCAACCCGTCTACGCCTTCAACGGCGAAGGGCTGTGGTATGCGGATCGCCTGGTGGGCGATAGCCAGGGTTTGTCGCGCTGGCAGGAGGTGCTGCACCGAATGCGGCGCGAGGGGTTCCCGTCCCTGGTTCAGCGCTAGGGCTCGCATGCCGCGCTGGGCGCACAACGGAATTGGTCCAGGAGAAAGGGATGTCACTCTTCAAGCAACGACTGCTGGCCATCGGCCTGTTCCTGATCGTGGCCTATACGGGCAATTTACTGATCAGCCTGGAAAGTTCGCGCGAGCAGCAGGTGGCCCAGCTGCGTTCCCATGCCCAGAATGCTGCGACGGCGCTTGGCCTGTCGCTGGGCAACCATGTGGACGACCCGCAAATGACCGAGCTGCTGGTCAGCGCCATTTTCGACAGCGGCTACTTCGAGCACATCCGCGTGGTCGATCCCGTCGGCGAGCAGGTGCTGGCGACGCGGGAGGCGATTGGCGAGCAGGCATTGGTCCCTGCCTGGTTCGCACGTCTGATCGATCTGCCGGTAGTCCAGGCCGAGGCGCTGGTCAGCCGGGGCTGGCAACAGGCGGCGCGGGTGCAGGTCGCCAGCACACCGCGCTTCGCGCTGGCCACGCTCTGGCATGCGGCGCTGGGTAGCCTGTTCTGGCTGGCGCTGTGCGGCGTGATCAGCGCATTGCTTGGCGGCTGGCTGCTGCGCTATCAGTTGCGCCCGCTGGACGCCCTGGTCGACCAGGCCGAAGCGCTCGAGCGTCGCGAATTCGTCAGCCAGCCGAAGCTGCCGGCCAGCCCTGAGCTGCGCCGTGTGGTCAGCGCCATGAACCACATGGTCGCGCGGCTGCGTGGGCAGTTCGAAGAGCACGCCCGTAACGTCGAGGCGTTGCGTGACGAGGCCTATGTAGACCCGCTCACCGGTCTGGCCAACCGCCGCAGTTTCGAGATGCGCCTGAGGGCCCGGCTGGCCGACGAAGAGGCGGTACGCCATGGCTTTCTCGCCGTGCTGCGCATCCGCGACCTGGCCGGACTCAACCAGCGCCTTGGTGGCGAGCCGGTGGACCGTCTGATCTGTCATCTGGCCAGCCTGCTGCGCGAACGCTGCGCCGAGCTGCTCCAGCCGGCGTTGCTGGCGCGGATACGCGGTGGCGAGTTCGCCCTGTTGCTGCCGGGGCTGCTGGCCGATGAGGCCGAGACGCTGGCCGAGCGCCTACAGTCCGATCTGGACGACCTGCGTGCCACGACACGCGAAGGGCCGCTGGCGTACCTGGGCCTCGTGCCATTCGGCGCCGGAGATGACATGCAGGCCCTGATGCGCCTGGCCGACGAGGCGCTCGCGGCCATCGACGGATTGGCCAGTGCCCAGTGGCATCGGTTGCAGCGCAGCGATCTGGACGACACCCTGGAGGAGCGACACCTGTGGCAGGCACGTCTGGAGCAAGCGCTGGAACAGCGGCGTTTCCTGCTGCACTTCCAGCCAGTGGTGGAGGCCCGCGATCCGGACAATCTGCTGCATTACAAGGTGGTGGCGCGCCTGCCCGATGCCCAGGGCCGTTGCCTGCCGGCCGGGCGCTTCCTGCCGTGGCTGGAGCGCTTCGGTTGGATGGCGCGCTTCGACCGGGTGATGTTGTTGCTGGTGCTGGAGCAGATGGGCAGTCACCGCCTGCCGCTGTCGCTGAGCCTGTCGGCCGCCAGTCTGGAGTCGGCCCAGGCCCAGGCAGATCTGCTGGCGCTGTTGCGTAGGCACACTGCGCTGAGCTCGCGCCTGACCCTCGAACTGGCCGGCAACCGGCCGTTGCCGGCGGCGCAGCTGGAGTCGCTGGCCCACAGCCTGCGGCGCCTGGGCTTCGCCCTCAGCCTGCAGCATTTCGGTGGACGTTTCGGTGTGCTGGGCAGCCTCTCGCGCCTCGGGCTGGCCTGGCTGAAGGTGGATGGGGGCTACATCCAGCATATCGACCGCGAGGAAGACAAACGCCGCTTCCTCGCCGCGCTGCAGCAGACCGCCCGCAGCATCGACCTGCCGCTCATCGCCGAGTGGGTGGAAACACCGGAGGAGCTGCAGGTGCTGCGCGTGCTGGGCTTCCAGGGGGGCATGGGCCGGTTGTTCGGCGAACCGGCACCCTGGAACGCGTTGCCCACCGGCGTGCCGGTGCCCGATCAGGCGTGATCCACCCGGATTAGCGGATCGGCGCCGGCGATCAGGCTGTCCAGGTTGCGGCCTGCCACGTCCACGCCCTCCAGGCGAATCTGCAGATCAGCCTGGCCCCCGGCGTTTAACTGGCCGGTCGAGCTGACCAGCAACACGGCATCGCCGCCATCGGCGAACAGCTTCAGGTAGTTGTCGAGGTTGCCGGCATGCTCACCTTGCAGCAGGTCGCGCAGGTCCAGGCGATCCCCTTCCTGGGCGTTGAAGTCATGGATGCGGTCCCGGTCGGGCGCTCCGGCACTGCCAGCATCACCTTGGCGCCAGACGAACAGGTCCGCGCCGGTTCCACCGAACAGCTGATCGCTGCCGGCGCCGCCGCGCAGGATGTCGTTGCCACCCTGGCCATACAGCACGTCATTTCCCTCGCCGCCGTCCAGCAGATCGTGCCCGCCCCGCGTATCCCCCGCCAGATGCAGTTCGCCGTGGTGCTGCTTGATGTAGTCGTACAGTTGCGCGGCGGTGGGTGGCGTGCCCTGGCGCAGGCTGAGGAACGCCTCGAGGGCCGCCAGCCCGGAGCCATCCGGCAGGTGGTCCGGCCGCTGTGGATTGCCGTCGACGCCCCAGGGCAGGCGGTCGGTGTTGATGACATCGCCGAACAGGATGTCGTTGCCGGCACCGCCACTGATCCAATCGTTGCCGACCGCCACCGGCTCACTCACCGGCCGACCAGGTTGCAGAGCCGCCTGCAGGTCCTCGGCACGCTCGATAATCGTGGCTTCGCCCGCCGGGCCGCTGACCCAGCGGGGAATACCATCGGAATCGGCCAGCCACATGCCGCGCTCGCCGGTGGCTTGGCTGTTGTCGAAATAGGCGAGTTGCCCAGCGCTGACCCCCTGGCCCATGCCGATGGCATGCACGGTGCTGATGGCCGCCAGCGGCGCGAAGGCATCGATGGTGTGCTGCAGCGTCTCCGCGCTGACCGAGGGCCCGCCGCCCGCCAGGTTGCCGGTGTAGGGGGCGTAGTACTGGGTCGGGTTGCCGTCGGTCAACAGGTAGGTGAAGTTCTCGTGGCCCTGTGTTGGCTGCTGGGCGAACCAGGCCGTGGCAGCCTCGAACCCTGCCTGGTAGTTGGTGCCGGCACTGTAGTCGAAATGTTCGGGCCCGAGGCTTGCCAGATCTGCCAGCCACTGGTCGAGGCTGGCGTCGTCCAGTCCGGCGAGGCTGAGCTGCAGGGTGACATGGGAGGCGAAGCCGATCACTGCGAGGTTGATCACCCCGTCGTGTCCGGTGAGCTGCGGTGCCAGGTTGAACAGGGCTTCGCGGACCAGTTCGATGCGTGATGCGCCGGCGTCGCCGCTGGGGGCAGCCATGCTGCCCGAAGTATCGATGAGCAGGACGATGTTGTAGTTCTGGCCAGGTTGCAAGGTGGTCTGGGTGCCGCCGCTGTCGCCGAGCAGGATGTCGTTGCCGGCGCCGCCGGGTACCTCGTTGTCGCAGTTCGGGTTCTCGGGGATCGTCAGCGTGCCTTGCGTGAGGGTGAAGCGCTGGGTATCGGAGGTGTCGGCATCGGGCAGGCCGCCGTTGTCGCGGACGCGGAAGTCGAAGCTTGCCTGGCCGTCGGCGCCGGGCAGGTAGTGCAGCCGTCCGGCAGCGATGTCGGCGAAATCGATGGCCTGGCCGGCGCTGACCGGCTGGCCGTTCAGCAGCAGGCTGCCGCAGGCGGGCAGGCTGTCGATGATCAGTTGCAGCGGCTCGTGCTGCTGGCCATTGGCTGCGTCTCGCGCGTCGTTGAAGGGGAAATCCTCCGGACTGAACCGGTAGGCCTGGCCGAGATCCAGGCTGACCTGCACGTCGGCCGAGGCCGGCGCGTCGTTGGCGGGCAGGATGTCGATGCGCAGGCTCGATTCGACGATCTGCCCGCCGCTTTCGGCCCGGTAGTGGATCTCCGGGAGGCTGCCA
The DNA here is from genome assembly GCF_000806415.1 of Pseudomonas flexibilis. Taxonomy (NCBI): domain Bacteria; kingdom Pseudomonadati; phylum Pseudomonadota; class Gammaproteobacteria; order Pseudomonadales; family Pseudomonadaceae; genus Pseudomonas; species Pseudomonas flexibilis. The sequence continues at coordinate 134,455 of NZ_JTAK01000003.1, read as the reverse complement.
TTCCAGTCCGGCGCCGGGATGAAGGTGTAGTGGCCATCGGCATGCAGCACCAGACTGCCCTGGCCGGGCAGCTCGACGCGGCTGCCGGCGGCATGGATCTGGTCGCCGATGCGGAAGTCCAGCAGGCGCAGGGCGGAGCCGGCCTCGAACAGGCTGCCCTGCAGCGCGCGGTCCTCGAGACCCTGCTGGTGCGTCGGGGCCGGCGCGCCTGGCCCCTCGTCAGCGCCTGGGGCCCGGGGCTGACGACTCTCCTCGATGCCGTCCAACCGCCGCGCCAGGGTCAGGTCATCGACGGCAAAGCCACCACTGACCTCCACTTCGCCGCCCACGGTATCGAGGATCACAAAGCTGCGCCGCCCGCCGGCGGCCTTGCCGGGCTCGTCCGGCGTGGCAGGGCCGCCGGCGGGTGGCTCGAACATCAGGGTCGGATCGACGCCCGCCAGCATGGGGTAGTGGATCTCGCGCATCTGCTGCACCGCCTCGCCGACATGGTCGGGGTTGCGCGGGCCGCGCGGCTGGATCCACTGGCTGTCGCGGCCGAGGTCGAGCATCCGGCCATCCGTCAGGGCCAGGGTGATCATGTCCTCGCTGGACAGGCTGATGATCTGCTCCCCTTCGTAGACCCGGGCGCCCTTGCCGAGCAGGCGGCGCAAGCCGTCGGGCGAGCGCGCGTAAACCTGACCGATCACGGTATGGACGATGGCGTAGGTGGGGGCCATGGGAATCTCTCCTTGATTCGGTGACGGACCTGTCGGTAGCGCTACAGGCCTGGGCGTGAACTGCCGCTCCTCACTTATAGTCGAGACCGGTAGGTTGTGTGCCGCTTCCTTGACATTCCGCCGGACCCTTGTCTATGCCTTTGTGCATCTGTGCAGCGCTCTGCCTGTGGCCCGCTTGGGCGCTGGCAGCGCGTCAGGCGAACGGATCGCCGCCGCACGGCATGCAAGGCCTACTCGTGAACAAGGATGTCCCACCATGCGCAAGTCTCTTCTCGTCGTCCTCCCCTGTGCCCTGGGGCTTGCCGCGCCAGCCCAGGCGCAGAGCCTGCCGCAGGCGGTGCAGCAGGCTCTGGAGGTCCATCCGGAAGTACGCGCCGGGGTGAACGGCCGCCTGGCCGCCGACTACGAGCTCAAGGCCGCCCGCGGCGGTTACTGGCCAAGGGTCGACCTGTTCGCGGGCTATGGCCGCGAGGGAACCGACGAACCCGCCACCCGGCGGGGCGATGACGACCACTGGACCAGCCTGACCCGTAGCGAATCCAGCCTGCGCATCCAGCAGTTGCTGTTCGATGGCTTCGCGACCGCCAACGAGGTGCAGCGCCGCAAGGCCGGGGTCGACTCGCAGGCGCATGCCCTGCAGGCGACCGCCGAGCGCACCGCGCTGGAAGTGGTCGAGGCCTATCTGGACGTGCTGCGCCGCGAAGAACTGGTGCGCATCGCCAATGACAACCTGCGCGCCCACCAGCGCGTCTACGACCAGATCCGCCTGCGCAGCGAGCGAGGCGTGGGCAGTGCCTCCGACCGCGACCAGGCCGACGCGCGCCTGGCCCAGGCGCGCAACAACCTGACCACCGAGCGCACCAACCTGGCCGATGCGCAGGTGAATTTTTTCAGTCGGGTCGGCCGTCATCCGGAAGACCTGTCCCTGCCGCCGGGGCTACCCGGCCATCTGCCGGCCAGCCTGGAGCAGGCGCGTCTGCGCATGATCGACAACAACCCGCTGCTACGCGCGGCCGATGCGGACATCCGCGCCGCCGAAAGCCAGTACGAGGCGGCCCGCGCCGGCTTCTATCCACGCATGGACGTCGAGCTGTCGCACAGCGCCGACAACAACCTGGATGGCCAGCGGGGTCACGTGAACGAATGGCAGGCCATGTTGCGCATGCGCTACAACCTGCTGGCCGGTGGCAGTGACCGGGCTCAGCTGGAGGCGCGCTCCTACCAGGTCGCCCAGGCCTGGGACGTGCGCATCAACACCCTGCGTCTGTTGAGCGAGGACCTGGGCCTGGCCTGGAACGCCCTGCGCAATGCCCGCGAGCAGAAGGCCGTGGCCTTCGATTACGTGCAGTACAGCGAGCGGGTCAAGGAGGCCTACCAGAAGCAGTTCAGCCTCGGTGACCGCACGCTGCTCGATCTGCTCGACAACGAGAACGAACTGTTCGCCGCCCAGCGTCGATTGGTGGACCTCACCTATACGGAGCTGTACAGCCATTACCGCATCAAGGCGGCCGAAGGTGAACTGCTGCAGAGCCTCGGGGTGGTGCCACCCATGGAGGCTGTGGCGCTCAGCTCGCCCGCACCGCGGCGGGACGACCTGCTGCCCAGCCTGAACTGACGGCGCGGCGCCGGTGGGCATACAGGTCGCGCACGCGGGCGTAGGTGCGCCGCTGCACGAAACGGACGATCCGCTGCTCGATGGCCTGCTGCTGCTTTGCCAGCTGTGGGACCGGGCGATCAGTCGAGGCCAGCTGCTCAGCGGGTTGCCGTTGCCGGCGCAACGGTTGACCGCCGAATTGCTACCCCGTGCGGCGGCCCGCGCAGGGTTGCAGGGGCGCTGGCTGAACCGCTCGCTGGGCGGCATCTCGGACGTGGCGCTGCCGGCGCTGCTGTTGCTGGACAATGGCGGTACTGCGGTGCTGCTGGAGCTGGGTGAGTGCCGGGCGCGAATCCTGGCCAGCGAAAGCGCCGGGGGCGAGGTCAGTATCGATCGTGCCGAACTGGAGGTCCGGTACAGTGGTCGGGTGTTCTTTGCCCAGCCCCGGCACGCCTTCGACTTGCGCCCGGAATCACTGATTCCGCGCACCCATGCCTGGTTCCGCGATACCTTGCTGCACTCGCGCTGGCTATACGCCGACGCCGTGGTCGCCAGCCTGCTGATCAACCTGATCGGCCTGTTCGCGCCCCTGTTCGTGATGAATGTCTACGACCGGGTGGTGCCCAACCAGGCGCTGTCTACGCTCTGGGTGCTGGCCATCGGCATCGTCGGTGCCTATGGCTTCGAATTGCTGCTCAGGAGTCTGCGCGGCCTGAGTCTGGACCTGGCGGGCAAGAAGACCGATCTGATCGTTTCGGCCACCCTGTTCGAACGCATTCTCGGCATGCCGTTGAGCCTGCGTCCGGCGCGGGTCGGCAGTTTCGCGCAGAACATCCATGACTTTCAGGGCCTGCGCGACTTTCTCTCCTCGCTGACCCTCACCAGCCTGATCGACCTGCCGTTCTGCCTGCTGGTGCTGCTGGCCATCGCCTGGCTGGGCGGTCCGCTGGTCTGGGTGCCGCTGCTGGCCTTCCCGCTGGCACTGGGTCTGGGCTGGCTGCTGCAGGCGCCACTCAGGAAGAGCCTCGAGCGCAGCATGGCACTGGCCGCCGAGCGCCAGTCGACGCTGATCGAGACCCTTGGCGGGCTGGATGCCCTGAAGGTCAACAACGCTCAGGGCGAGCGTCAGCATCATTGGGAACAGACCATCGGCACCCTGGGGCGTCTGGAATTGCGCACCCGCCAGCTCTCCAGCCTGGTGCTGCACCTGGGGCAGGCGGTGCAGCAGTTGAGCGGCGTGGTGCTGATTGTCTGGGGCGTACACCTGATCATCGGCGGTAGCTTGAGCATGGGCAGCCTGATCGCCTGCTACATGCTCAATGGCCGTGCGCTGGCGCCGCTTGGGCAGTTGTCCGGATTGCTGACCCGCTACCAGCAGGCGCGGCTGACCAAACGCAACGTCGACCAGATGATGGCGCTGCCCCAGGAGCGCCCGGGCGGCGAGCGTGCGCTGGAGCCGCACCGGCTCAAGGGCGAGATCGAGTGTCGACAGCTGAGTTTTCGCTATCCGGGTCAGCCGGAAGCGGCGCTGCGCGATCTCAACCTGCGCATCGCCCCCGGTGAGCGCGTCGCGGTTCTCGGGCGCAGTGGATCGGGAAAGAGTTCGCTGGCCCGCCTGCTGGTCGGCCTGTATGAGGCCGAAAGCGGCGGTTTGCTGCTCGACGGCCTGGACATCCGCCAGTTGGACATCGCCGAGGTGCGCCGGCAGATCGGCTATGTGCCCCAGGATATCCAGCTGTTCAGCGGCACGCTGCGCGACAACCTGGTGGCCGGCGCCCGCCAGGTCAGCGACGAGCGCATCCTGCAGGTGGCCGAGCTGGCCGGTGTACAGGCCTTCGCCCAGTTGCACCCGCAGGGCTACGGGATGCCGGTGGGCGAGCGCGGACAGCAGCTGTCCGGCGGCCAGCGCCAGCAGGTGGCGCTGGCGCGGGCTCTGCTGCTGGACCCGGCGCTGCTGGTGCTCGACGAGCCGACCAGTGCCATGGATGCCGGCGGCGAGGAGCGCCTGATCCAGCGCCTGCGTCCGGCTTTGGTGGGCAAGACGCTGCTGCTGGTCACCCACCGGACCTCGCTGCTGGCCCTGGTGGACCGGGTGCTGGTGCTGGAACGCGGCCGTCTGCTGGCCGATGGGCCGCGCGAGGCGGTGCTCGCCGCGTTGCGCGAGGGACGCCTGTATGGCGGCTGATGCCTACGGGCTGATGCCCGACGTGCGCCAGGCGCAGGACGAGGATCTGCCTCGCATGGTGCGGCTGACCCTCTGGTCCCTGCTGGGCTTCTTCGTGTTTGCCGGGCTCTGGGCGCACTTCGCGGTGGTGGATGAGGTCACGCGCGCCGATGGCAAGGCAATTCCCTCGTCGCGCCTGCAGAAGATCCAGAACCTGGAGGGTGGCATCGTCGCCGAGCTGTTCGTGCGGGAAGGGCAACTGGTGGAGGCGGGGGCGCCCCTGGTGCGGCTCGACGACACCCGTTTTGCCTCCAGCATGGGCGAGACCGAGGCGGACCGGCATGCCCTGCTGCTGCGCATCGAGCGTCTGGAGGCGGAAGTGCAGGACCGTGAGCCGGTGTTTCCCGCCGCACTCGAACAGGCGGTGCCGATCCTGGCGCGCAGCGAACTGGCGTTGCACGCCGGGCGCCGGCGCCAACTGCGCGAGGAGATCGCGGGTCTGGAAGCCCAGCTGGAGCAGCGCCAGCAGGAACTGCGCGACTACATGGCCCGCCGCGGGCAATACAGCGCCAGCCTGGCGCTGCAGGCCGAGGAGATCCGCATGTCCGAGCCCCTGGTAGCCGAGGGGGCGATTTCGCAGGTGGAAGTCCTGCGGCTACGCCGGGCCGAACTGGAGACCCGTGGACAGCTGGAGGCCACCCGTCTGGCCATCCCGCGCGCCGAGGCGGCGATCCGCGAGGTGGAGCGCAAGGTCGACGAGACCCGGGCACGCTTTCGCAACGAGGCGCTGGGCCGCCTCAACGAGGCACGCGCCGAACTCAACAAGCTCGCCGCCACCGGCCGGGGTCTGGAAGACCGCTTGCGGCGCACGCTGGTCACCTCGCCGGTACGCGGCATCGTCAAGCGCCTGCAGGTCAACACCATCGGCGGCGTCATCCAGCCGGGCAGCGACCTGGTGGAAATCGTGCCGCTGGACGACCACCTGTTGATCGAGGCGCGCATCCGCCCGCAGGACATCGCCTTCCTGCATCCCGGCCAGGCGGCGATGGTGCGCTTTACCGCCTACGACTACACCCTGTACGGCGGACTGCCGGCGCACCTGGTGCAGATTGGCGCGGACACCGTCAGCGACGAGGAGGGCAACAGCTTCTACCTGGTGCAGCTGCGTACCGAACGCAGCCACCTGGGCAGCGAGGAGGAACCTCTGCTGATCATCCCGGGCATGATCGCCTCGGTGGATATCGTCACCGGGCGCAAGAGCATTCTCAGCTACCTGCTCAAGCCGATCATCCGTGCGCGCAGCGAGGCGTTTCGCGAGCGTTGATGAGCATTCCCGGGGCACGTCGTTCTCGGTCACCGCCGCGCCTGGACCCGCCCTCCACCGGACTCATGCCTGATCGATGAACAGCTTCTGCACCGCCGAGAAATCCTGCCCGCCCAGGCCCTGCTGCAACAGCAGGCGGTAGAGGTTCAACGCCAGGCTGCCCATGGGAATCGCGGAACCGGCCTGCAGGGCGGTTTCCTGGGCGAGGCCCAGGTCCTTGGCCATCAGGCCGGCCATGAAGCCCGGCTGGTAGCCGTGCGAGGCGGGGCTGTTGGCGTGAACGCCGGGCCAGGGGTTGTAGCGTTCCAGCACCCAGTTGCCGCCCGAGCTCTGGCGCATGATCTCCGCCAGCACGCTCGCGTCCAGGCCGCAGCGGGTGCCCAGCGCCATGGCTTCGGCGGTGCCGATCATCTGCACTGCGAGCAGCAGGTTGTTGCACAGCTTGGCCAGTTGCCCGGCACCGTCAGCGCCGGCGTGAAACAGGTGGTGGCCCATGGCTAGGAACAGCGGCCGAGCCCTTTCCAGGGTCTGCGCGGCCCCGCCGATCATGAAGGTCAGGCTGCCGGCAGCAGCCCCGGCGGTGCCGCCGGACACTGGTGCGTCGAGCATGGCCACGCCGTGGGCGGCGGCGGCCCGGTGAACGCGGCGGGCCGCCGACGGGGCAATGGTCGAACATTCCAGCACCAGGCAGTCGGCGGGCAGCGCGGCCAGCAGGCCTTCTTCGCCCAGGTACAGCTCCTCCACCTGGCGCCCGGCTGGCAGCATGCTGATCACCGCATCCACACTGCTGGCGGCATCGCGGGCCGAGGTAGCTGCCCGCGCGCCTTCGCTGGCCAGTTGAGCCACCGTTGCCTGTACCAGGTCGAATCCGCTCAGGGTGTGACCGGCCTTGAGCAGGTTGCGGGCCATGGGCAGGCCCATGTTGCCGAGTCCGATAAAGGCGATACGGGCCATGGCGGCTCCTCCGTACGGGGGCTGTTGAGGTTTCGGCACCTATAGATCGGCCAACGGATGCGCGCCCTCCCATGTCGGCTGGAAATGCGCCGCGACCACGCTGGCCGGCACCTGGTCCACCTCCGGCCAGTGCCACTGCGGATGGTTGTCGCGGTCGATCAGGCGGGCGCGCACCCCTTCGGCAAATTCGGGGTGGCGGCAGCAGTTCAGGCTCAGCGTGTATTCCAGGCGGAACACCTCGGCCAGCGACAGGTGGCGGGCACGGTGCAGCTGCTCCCAGATCAGGTGCGCGGTCAGCGGGCAGCCGCCGCTGAGGGTCTGGCCGGCGCGGCTGAGCAACGGATCGGCATCGTCGCGCAGGCTGCTCAGCGCCTGCCAGGCGGCGGGCAGGTCGGCGACGTCGAGCAGTGCATCAAGGCGCGCGCGCAACGGTAGCCATTGGGGTTCGGGCAGCCGGGGAATAGCCTCCAGCTCCAGTGCCTTGAGCAGGCTGAGCAACTGGCGCTCCGGCTGGCGTTGCCAGTTCAGCTGCATCAGGCCGGCCAGCAGGGCATCCTGCTGACTGTCCAGGAGCACACGGTCGGCCAGGCCCAGTTGCAGCGCGTCATGGGCGTTGAGCTGGGCGCCGCTGAGCGCCAGGAACAGTCCGAAGCGCCCCGGCAGCCGGGGCAGGAACCAGCCGGCGCCGACGTCCGGGTACAGGCCGATGGAAATTTCCGGCATCGACAGCCGCGAGCCGGGTGTGACGATGCGCACCGCCGCGCCTTGCAGCAGGCCCATGCCGCCACCCATCACGTAGCCGTGGCCCCAGCACAGCAATGGCTTGGGGTAGGTGTGCAGCCGATAGTCGAGGCGGTATTCGTCGGCGAAGAAGCGCGCCGCCAACGGCGGTACCTCTCCCGGGTGCTGGCGACAGGCCTCCACCAGCTGGCGCACGTCGCCGCCAGCGCAGAAGGCCTTTTCGCCCGCGCCGCGCAGCACCACGCAGGCGATCTCCGGGTCGTCGGCCCAGGTGCCCAGGCGCGCGTGCAGGACTTCGATCATCGGCAGGCTGAGCGCGTTGAGGCTCTGCTCCGCGGCGAGGGTCGCCACGCCGATACGCTGGCCGTGCAGGCCGGAGTGCTCGGCGAATTGCACGTTCATGTGTTGCGCCAGCGCGGGTCGCGCTTTTCCAGGAAGGCGTTGACGCCTTCGCGGGTGTCGTCGGCGTCGAACAGGTCGACGAAGCGTTCGCGCTCGGCACTCAGCCAGCTGTTCGGCGCCCGCTCGCGGGCGCCCTGGATCAGCGGCTTGATGGTGCGCACCGCCACCGGGCTCTGGCGCGCCACCCGTGCGGCCAGCATCAGTGCGGTGCCGCGTGCCTCGCCACTGTCCACCAGTTCCTCGATCAGGCCGATGCGCAGCGCGGTCTGCGCATCGATGCGTTCGCCGCACAGGATCATGCGCTTGGCCCAGCCTTCGCCGACCAGCCAGGGCAGCGCCTGGGTGCCCCCGGCGCAGGGCAGCAGGCCCACCGTGGCTTCCGGCAGGGCCAGCTGCGCCTGGCGCTCGGCGATGCGGATGTCGCAGGCCAGCGCGCACTCCAGGCCGCCGCCCATGGCGTAGCCGTTGATGGCGGCGATGGACACGCCGCGGAAATCGCGCAGCGCCTCGAAGGCCTCGCCGAACAGCCGGGCCATGTCCCGCGCTCGGGCCTTGTCGCCGTCGGCGAACAGCTTGAGGTCGGCGCCGGCGCTGAAGAAGCGCTCGCCCTGGCCGGTGATCACCAGCGCATAGATGTCATCGTCGCGGTTCAGGTGCTCGATCAGCAGCTTTAGGCCGATCAGCGAGTCGCGGTCCCAGGTGTTGGCGGGCGGGTGGCTGATGGTGATCAGCGCGGTGTGGCCGATCTTTTCCACGGTGAGCTTGTGGGTCAGCTCCAGGGGGATGGACTGGTAGGGTTCGACGGCGTGGGTCATGCAGGTCCTCCGGTCGGGCCGGTCTACAGCGGGTTCGAATGGCCCCTCGCAGGGCAGCCGGTGCGCCCGGCGCCCGGGGGCGTAGTCGTTGAGATAACCATAGTCGCCGTGCGGCCCGGAGAGTCGATCGGCAGCGGTTGCCCGCCAGCCGGCGGGAGCATCCCGGCGAGCTACAGGAGCTTGTCCGGCTGGCCGGCCGCGCGGCGCTCGGCCTGCCACTCGCTCAGGCTGGGCGCGCCCTGTTCGCCGTCCAGATGGTGGACGACCTCGAAGAAGTCCTGGTGCAGCGGATCCTTGAGCACCTCGGCGCGCGGTTTGACCTTGACCACATAGGTGCGTTGCACGTTCTGGTGGTCGAAGGCCCGCCATTCCTGCTCACCCTTGAGCAGCCGGTAGCGGTGGCCCTCCAGGGCCTTGATCACCGCCTCGCTCTTCAGGCTGCGGGCGCGCTCCACGGCGTCGCTCCACTGGTGGACGATGCCATAGGCGTGGGCGGCGGAGCTGGTCGGGTAGACCTGGTAGCGCTCGACATAGGCCTTCACGAAGGCGCGGCCACGCTCGCTGTCCTCCATGTCCGGTACCCGCCAGGTCCAGGGCGTGGTGCCGAGCACGCCTTCCATGATGGAGGGACCGGCCTGTTCGACCATATGCCCGGTGATGTTCGGCACCACCACCTGCATGCGCGAGGTCAGGCCTGTCTCGTGAGCGATGCGCATGGCGCGCACCAGGTCCTCGCCGAAAAGCACCAGGGCCAGTACCTGGGCATCGCTCTTGCCGGCCAGGGTCAGGGCATCGCGGTATTGGCTCAGGCGTGCGCCGGGAAAGGGTAGGCGCACGCTGGGATGGCGGGCCTGGTCTTCGCTGCCGGTCGCCGTGCGCAGCGACGCCTCGCTGGTCAGCCCCCAGGTGTAATCGGAAGTCACGTAGAAGTAGCGCTTGTTCGGCAGATGCTGGGCCAGGTACTGGCCCAGGGCACGGGCGCTCATGGTGGCGTTGTTGCTCTCCCGGAACAGGTAGCGATGGCCGTCCTTGCCGGTAGTGTCGTTGGAGTAGCCGAGGGTGCCGAAGTAGATCAGGCCGTGCTCGCGGGCGCGCTTGCCGGCGGCGATCGCCACGGCACTGGACGCCCCGCCGAACAGCATGGCGGCGCCTTCCGCGGCCAACTGGTCGACGTTACCCACGGCCTTGTCGACCTGCGAGGCGCTGTCCAGGGTGGACAGCCGCAACGGCCGGCCCAGCACGCCGCCGCGGGCATTGATCTCATCCAGGGCCAGCAGGGCGCCGCGCATCTGCGACAGACCTTCTTCCTTGTAACTGCCGCTGCGCGGGTAGTTGAGGCCAAGGGTGATGGGATCGGCGGCCTGCACGCCGGTGGCGAGACCAACCCAGAGCGCCAGCGTGGCAGTCAGGCGTTTCATGCGTAACCTCTCGATCTGTATGGAAATTGGAACGTTTGTACGCAAACCTGCCGATGGACGGCATCGGCTTTTGGTCTATAAGGGTGCGCGTTTTGTGTGACAGCTCTCACGTGTCGCGAGCAAGGTCGCGGGCTGGCGTGGCCAGAGTGGGGCCGATTGCCGCGGGTGCGCCTTGACTTGCCGGGGGGGCTTCTCTAGCGTGCCGGCCGGACGAACGAGGGGGGTATTCATGAGCGACAACCAGCGCATCAGGCTGGAGCCCGGCTGGAAGGCGGCGCTGAACGAGGAGTTCGCGCAGCCCTACATGCGCGAGCTGGGCGAGTTTCTGCGTAGCGAGAAGGCCAACGGCAAGGAGATCTACCCGCCCGGGCCGCTGATCTTCAATGCCCTGGATTCCACGCCGCTGGACCAGGTGAAGGTGGTGATCATTGGCCAGGACCCCTATCACGGCCCCGGACAGGCCCACGGGTTGTGCTTCTCGGTGCAGCCCGGGGTGCCGGCGCCGCCGTCGCTGCAGAACATCTTCAAGGAACTCAAGCGCGACCTGAACCTGCCGATTCCCGGCCACGGCTGCCTGCAGCACTGGGCCGAGCAGGGCGTGTTGCTGCTCAACACCTCGCTGACCGTCGAGCGCGGCCAGGCGGGTTCCCATGCCAACGCCGGCTGGCAGCGCTTCACCGATCGCATCATCCAGGTGGTCAGCGAGCGCCGCCCGCACCTGGTGTTCCTGCTCTGGGGCGCCCACGCGCAGAGCAAGGAACGGCTGATCGATCCGACCAAGCACCTGATCCTGCGCTCGCCGCACCCGTCGCCGCTGTCGGCCCATCGCGGCTTCATCGGCAACGGGCACTTCAGCCGCGCCAACCGCTACCTGGAACAGCATGACATGGCGCCGATCGACTGGCGGCTGCCGGAATTGGCCGAGGGGTAGGGCAGCGGGAAGCGTAGGGTGGTCAATGCCTGGCATTGGCCACCGTCCCGCCGGCACGGCGGGCAGCGACTGTCGGATACTCACGCGAGCACCGAACGCATCGCCAGGCGCGCCGTACCGGCGCGCTGGTGGCCAAGAAAACACCTTGACCACCCCACGTCTACGTCACGATTCGGCGGCGATCAGCCGCGCGCTGCGCGGATCAGCTGCTTCATCTCCTTCACCGCGTCCTTGAAGCCGACGAACAGCGCGTGGGCGACGATGGCGTGGCCGATGTTCAGTTCGTGGATGCCGTCGATGGCGGCCACCGCCTCGACGTTGTGGTAGTGCAGGCCGTGCCCGGCGTTGACGATCAGCCCCTCGGCGCGGCCCAGGCGCACGCCTTCCCGGATGCGTTCAAGCTCCCGGGCCTGGGTCGCGGCATCGGGGGCATCGGCGTAACGACCGGTGTGCAGTTCGACGGTCGGGGCACCGACGCGGCGTGCGGCGCGGATCTGACTTTCCTCGGCGTCGATGAACAGCGACACCTCGCAGCCCAGCGCGCTCAGGCGCTGTACGGCGGCGCGGATGCGTTCTTCCTGGCCGGCCACGTCCAGGCCGCCCTCGGTGGTCAGCTCCTGGCGGGTCTCCGGCACCAGGCAGACATGCTCCGGGCGCACCCGCTCGGCGAAGGCCAGCATCGCCTCGGTGACGCCCATCTCGAAGTTCATGCGCGTCTGCAGGCACTCCTTGAGCAGCAGCACGTCGCGCTCCTGGATATGCCGGCGGTCTTCGCGCAGGTGCACGGTGATGCCGTCGGCGCCGGCTTCCTCGGCATCCAGTGCGGCCTTCACCGGGTCGGGATAGCGGGTGCCGCGCGCCTGGCGCAGGGTGGCGACGTGGTCGATGTTGACGCCCAGCAGAATGGGATCAGGCACGGGGTGGCTCCTTGAGATTCATGAACAGCTCGCGGCTGACCAGGGGTCGGCCGCCCAGGTGGGGGGCCAGCGCCTGACGCATCAGGCGCTTGGCGGTGGCAAGGGTAGTGGGCTGTTCCCAGTCGGCGTCGGCCAGGGCGCGCAGATCGCGGCCCAGGAACAGCCCGGGTTGCAGGTGATCGACCGCTTCCAGGCCGGACTCGGGCAACAGGCGGTACCAGACTTCCGCCACCAGCGGCTGGCCCTGGACATCATGGTCAAGGGCGAAGCCGTAGCCCAGCTCGTCGAGCAGTCGCCATTCAAAGGTGCGCAGCAAGGGCTGCAGCGGGCGCCCGGTGGCCAGCGCCTGCAGGGTCAGCGCGTAGTGCTCGAACAGCGCCGGATGCGGGTCGTGGGCCGGCAGCAGGCGGATCAGCAGTTCGTTGAGGTACAGGCCGCTGAACAGCACGTCGCCATGCAGCAGATTCGGGATGCCGTTGGGCTCCAGGCGGGCGACGGTCTTCAGCTCGCCCTTGCCGCGCAGCTCTATCTCCAGCGGCAGGAACGGCCGGGCCTGGCTGCCGGACTTGCCGCGCGCGCTGCGCAGCACCGCGCGCAGGCGCCCCTCGGGGGTGAACAGGTCCACCAGCGCGCTGGTTTCCTTGTAGGGGCGGCTGTGCAGCACGAACGCCGACTGCGGCGCGCCGGCCTGGCTCATGGGGATCTACAGGTCGAGGTAGCCGAGCGAGCGCAGGGCGCGTTCGTCGTCGGACCAGCCGCCCTTCACCTTGACCCACAGGTTGAGCATCACCTTGGAGTCGAACAGGGTTTCCATGTCGCGGCGGGCGTCTTGGCCGATGCGCTTGATGCGCTCGCCCTTGTCGCCGATGAGGATCTTCTTCTGGCCTTCGCGCTCCACCAGGATCAGTGCGTGGATATGCAGGATGCGACCCTCCTGCTTGAACTCCTCGACCTCCACGGTGATCTGGTAGGGCAGTTCGGCACCCAGCTGGCGCATGATCTTCTCGCGCACCAGTTCGGCGGCCAGGAAGCGACTGGAGCGGTCGGTGATCTGGTCTTCCGGGAAGAAGTGCTCGTTCTCCGGCAGGCGCTCGTTGACCAGGTTTTCCAGGGTGTCGAGGTTCTGGGCATGCAGCGCGGAGATCGGCACGATCTCGGCGTTGGGCAACTGCTCGGCCAGCCACTGCAGGTGCGGCAGCAGCTCGGCCTTGTCTTCCAGCTGGTCGGCCTTGTTGACCGCGACGATCAGCGGGCACTTCACGCCGCGGATCTTCTCCAGTACCAGCTCGTCCTCGTCGGTCCAGCGGGTCCGGTCGACCACGAACACCACCACGTCGACATCGCGCAGGGCGCTGCTGGCGCTGCGGTTCATGTAGCGGTTGAGGGCCTTCTCGTTGTTCTTGTGCAGGCCGGGGGTGTCCACGTAGATGGCCTGCACCGCGCCTTCGGTCTTGATGCCCAGCATGTTGTGCCGGGTGGTCTGCGGCTTGCGCGAGGTGATGGCCAGCTTCTGGCCGAGGATATGGTTGAGCAGCGTGGACTTGCCCACGTTCGGGCGGCCGACGATGGCCACGTAGCCGCAGCGGCTGATGTCATTCATGTGTGTTCTCCACGCCCAGGGCCACCAGGGCGGCCGCGGCGGATACCTGTTCGGCGATGCGGCGGCTGGCGCCCTGGCCGCAGGTCTTTTCATTGAGCAGGCTGACCCGGCATTCCACGTAGAAGGTGCGGCAATGCGGATCGCCCTGGATGTCCACCACCTCGTACTGCGGCAGCTCGCAGCCACGGGATTGCAGGAATTCCTGCAGGCGGGTCTTGGGATCCTTGTTGGTGTCCACCAGGGTCAGGCTTTCCAGCTCGTTGGCCAGCCACGCCAGCACACGCTCGCGGGCCTGCTCCATGCCGCTGTCCAGGTAGATGGCGCCGATCAGGGCTTCCAGCGCGTCGGCAAGGATCGACTCGCGGCGGTAGCCGCCGCTCTTCAGTTCCCCCGAACCCAGGCGCAGGTAATCGCCCAGGCTGAAGCCGCGGGCCAGCACGGCCAGCGTCTCGCCCTTGACCAGGCGGGCGCGCAAACGCGACAGCTGGCCTTCGCGGGCCTGCGGGAAGCGCTCGAACAGCGCTTCGCCGGCCACGAAGTTGAGGATGGCATCGCCGAGGAATTCCAGGCGTTCGTTGTTGCGCCCGGCAAAGCTGCGATGGGTGAGGGCCAGGAGCATCAGCTCCTGGTTCTGGAAGGTGTATCCGAGCTGGCGCTCAAGGCGGTTGAGTGGGGGGTTCACTGGACTCTTACGCGGAATTCTTTATCGAAACGAACCACCAGATCGAGATTCTTGATCAGGGGTTCACGCTTTTCGTACTGCAGTCGTGCGTGGAAATACTGGTTTTCCACTTTCACCGTCAAGGCCTTGCGCAGGTCCAGGTCACGAATGCTGTTGACCTGCATGCCCTTGCCGACATGGGTGTAGAAATCGCCAACGCTGCGGATATCGGCCGCCTTGTCGGTTTCGACCGAGGCGATGATCTTCTCCAGCGACAGGTAGTCGAGGTAGTGGGGGATGACCCTGAAGGCGGTGCTGGCGAAGAAGGCCACCACCGCCAATGCCATCAGCCAGCCCAGCAACGACAGGCCTTTCTGGGTGTGCGGGAACGTCATGATCAACCTCGGATGCGGATTCAGAGGCTGCCAAGCCTATAAAAGCCGCCGCCGGCATATTGCCTGACGCCGCACAAATCAGTGGATCAGACCTACCCGGGTAAAGTTCGGCAGGTTGCTGCCCTTGGGTTCCGGCCAGCTCATCCACACCGCGAACGCCTTGCCGACGATATTGCGGTCGGCCACCATGCCGCGCAGCTCGGGATCGATCGCCGGATCGTCCCAGTAACGGCTGTCGTTCGAGTTGTCGCGGTTGTCGCCAACCATGAAGTAGTAGCCTTCCGGTACCACCCACTCGCGGCTGGGCTCGATGCGGTAGCGGCGCATCTCCTTGCGGATCAGGTGTTCCACCGCGCCGAGCTTTTCCTCATACAGTGCAGCGCTGCCCAGCGAGCCGGGCTCCTGCCGCAGGAAGGATTCCGCCACAGGCTGACCATTGATCACCAGGCGCTTGTCGCTGGTGTAGCGCACCGTGTCGCCGGGCAGGCCGACCACGCGCTTGATGTAGTTGATGTTCGGATCGCTGGGGTAGCGGAACACCATGACATCGCCGCGCTGCGGATCACCCACCTCGACGATCTTGGTATCGAGTACCGGCAGGCGAATGCCGTAGGCGAACTTGTTGACCAGGATGAAATCGCCCACTTCCAGGGTCGGCTTCATCGACCCGGAGGGGATCTGGAAGGGTTCGACCAGGAAGGAGCGCAGCACCAGCACGATGGCCAGCACCGGGAAGAAGGACTTGCCGTACTCGACGAGCAGGGGTTCCTTGTTCAGCTTCTCCAGCACCTTGTCATCGGCTGCGCCGTTAACCTGGCCCTGGTAGGCGGCAATCGCCGCCCGCCGCCGCGGGGCCAGGACCAGCAGGTCGAACAGGGCCAATGCGCCGCAGATCAGGACGGCGAGAACCAGCAACAGCGGGAAATTGATCGACATAGAACTCAGCTATCCACCTTGAGCACAGCAAGGAAGGCTTCCTGCGGGATTTCCACGCTGCCGACCTGCTTCATCCGTTTTTTACCGGCCTTCTGCTTTTCCAGCAGTTTGCGCTTGCGGCTCACGTCGCCGCCGTAGCACTTGGCAAGTACGTTCTTGCGCAGCGCCTTGACCGTGGTACGCGCCACGATCTGCCCGCCGATGGCTGCCTGGATCGCCACGTCGAACATCTGGCGCGGGATCAGTTCCTTCATCTTTTCGGTCAGCGAGCGGCCCTTCTGATGGGAGCGGTCGCGGTGAACGATCAGCGCCAGGGCATCGACCTTCTCGCCGTTGATCAGCACGTCGAGGCGCACCAGGTTGGCGGCCTGGAAGCGGTCGAAACTATAGTCCAGCGAGGCGTAGCCGCGGCTCACCGATTTCAGGCGGTCGAAGAAATCCAGCACCACTTCGTTCATCGGCAGGTCATAAACCACCTGCACCTGGCTGCTGAGGAACTGCATGTCGCGCTGCACGCCGCGCTTCTCGATGCACAGGGTGATGACGTTGCCCAGGTGTTCCTGCGGCACCAGGATGGTGGCGCGCACGATGGGCTCGCGCATTTCCTGGATGTTGGCCAGGTCCGGCAGCTTGGACGGGTTGTCCACGTAGACGGTGTCGCCGTTCTTGAGCACGACCTCGTAGACCACGGTCGGCGCGGTGGTGATCAGGTCCAGGTCGTATTCGCGCTCCAGGCGCTCCTGGATGATCTCCATGTGCAGCATGCCGAGGAAGCCGATACGGAAGCCGAAGCCCAGGGCGTCGGAGCTTTCCGGTTCGTACTGCAGGGCGGCGTCGTTCAGGGTCAGCTTCTCCAGCGCGTCGCGGAAATCCTCGAAGTCATCGGAGCTGACGGGGAACAGGCCGGCGTACACCTGCGGCTTGATGCGCTGGAAGCCCGGCAGCATCTCCACATCCGGCGTGGTGGAGAGGGTCAGGGTGTCGCCCACCGGCGCGCCCTGGATGTCCTTGATGCCGGCGATCACGAAGCCCACTTCGCCGGCCTTGAGGTCCGCGGTTTCGGTGTGCTTGGGGTTGAACACGCCGACGCTGTCCACCTGGTGCAGCTTGCCGGTGGACTTGACCAGGATCTTGTCGCCTTTCTTCACGCGGCCGTGCTTGACGCGCACCAGCGAGACCACGCCCAGGTAGTTGTCGAACCAGGAGTCGATGATCAGCGCCTGCAGCGGGGCTTCGATCTCGCCTACCGGCGGCGGCACCACGGTGATCAGGCGCTCCAGCACATCCTCCACGCCCATGCCGCTCTTGGCGCTGCAGGGCACGGCGTCGGTGGCATCGATGCCGATGATCTGCTCGATCTCTTCCTTCACCTTGTCCGGGTCGGCCTGGGGCAGGTCCATCTTGTTCAGCACCGGCATCACTTCCAGGCCCTGCTCGATGGCGGTGTAGCAGTTGGCCACGGATTGGGCTTCGACGCCCTGGCCGGCATCCACCACCAGGATGGCGCCTTCGCAGGCCGCCAGCGAGCGGCTGACTTCGTAGGTGAAGTCCACGTGGCCGGGGGTGTCGATGAAGTTCAGCTGGTAGGTTTGCCCGCTGCGTGCCTTGTAGTACAGGGTCACGCTGTGGGCCTTGATGGTGATGCCCCGCTCGCGCTCCAGGTCCATGGAGTCCAGTACCTGGGCTTCCATTTCCCGGTCGCTCAGGCCGCCACAGATCTGGATGAAGCGGTCAGCGAGGGTGGACTTGCCGTGGTCGATGTGGGCAATGATGGAGAAATTGCGGATATGGCTCAGGTCGCTCACGGGACGTTACTCGATGGGCCGCGGGAACCTCCCGCCGAAAAATAGTCGGAGATTCTACCTGAAGCCCGCAAAGGGCGTCACGTCCGCTGGGGGGGGAGAGGAAGGGCGCGGGCCCTTCCTCCCGAGGGGGTCATTCGGCCAGCTTGAAGGTAATGAAGCTGGCGCGGCCCTGGCGTAGCACACGCATCGACACCGAGCGGTTCTTCGGCAGGTCCTTGGCGACCTGCGCGAAGTGCTGGGACGACTTGATGGCCTGGTTGTTCAGGTGGGTGATGACATCGCCGGGGCGCAGGCCGATGGCCACTGCCGGGCCACCCTGCACTTCCTTGATGACCACGCCGCCCTGCAGGTCGAGGCTCTTGCGTTGTTCCTCGGTGAGCTCGATGACCGTCACGCCCAGTCGGTTGCTGCTGCGTTCCGCACCGTTGTTGCCGCGCGGCATGGCCAGGGGCTCGCCCTCTTCGGGCAGGGCGCCGATGGTCACGTTCAGGGTGCGGCGCTGACCTTCACGCATCACCTCCAGGCGCGTCTTGCTGCCGGGCTTGAGAATGCCGACCCGGTGCGGGAGGTCGCTGGACATCACGATGGGATGGCCGTCGAGGCTGAGGATCACATCGCCGACGCGCAGGCCGCCCTTGGCCGCTGGGCCATCTTCCAGCACCTGAGCTACCAGGGCACCGGCGGGACGGTCGAGTCCGAATGATTCGGCCAGGTCCTTGTTCACTTCCTGGATCACCACGCCCAGCCAGCCGCGGCTGACCTTGCCGGTTTCCTTGAGCTGGTTGGCCACGTCGAGGGCCACGGTGATCGGGATCGCGAACGACAGCCCCATGAAGCCGCCGGAGCGGGTGAAGATCTGCGAGTTGATGCCCACCACTTCGCCATCCAGGTTGAACAGCGGGCCGCCGGAGTTGCCGGGGTTGATGGCCACGTCAGTCTGGATGAACGGCACATAGCTTTCGTTGGGCAGGCTGCGGCCCTTGGCGCTGACGATGCCGGCGGTCACCGAGTAGTCGAAGCCGAACGGCGAGCCGATGGCCAGAACCCATTCACCCACCTTGAGGTTTTCGGACTTGCCGAGCTTCACGGTGGGCAGGTTCTTGCCTTCGATCTTCAGCAGCGCCACGTCGCTGCGCGGATCGGCGCCCACCAGCTTGGCTTCCAGTTCGCTGCGGTCGGACATGCGCACGAGAATCTCGTCCGCGTCGGCGACCACATGGTTGTTGGTCAGCACGTAGCCGTCGTCGGAAATGATGAAGCCTGAGCCCAGCGACTGGGCCTCGGGCTGCCTGCCGTTGCGCGGCACCTGCGGCAGGTTGCGCTCGAAGAACTCGCGAAACAGCGGCGGCAGGCCTTCCAGGTCGGGAATCATCAGTTGCGACTGGCCGCGCGCCGGCATTTTCTGACGGGTGCTGATATTGACCACGGCCGGCGACGCTTCCTCCACCAGTTCGGTGAAGTCCGGCAGTTGGGCCTGGGCCGCCAGGGCGTGACTGCCCAGTAGCACGACCAGCAGGGTGCTCACATAAGTCCGTAGATGTGCTTTCAAGATTTACTCCCCTTTGCCAAGAGCTACAAAGTCCGGCCGGTGAGTGGTCGGACAGGCGCGCAGCACGACCGGCTGCAGCGCCGGATCATCCGCCGTGCGCAGGCTGCGCCGGCGAATGTAGATCCAGGTGCCAAACAGGCCCGCCAGTCCGGAGAGGATCACCCAGGGCTCTGCAGCCCCCAGGCGATCGGCCAGCAGCGCCATGGCAAACAGCCCCAGCAGGGGCAGTAGATAAACCTGAATGGAGCCGCTGAGCAGCACTTCTTCCTGCACGCCAATGGCGACCGTGTCGCCGACGCGCAGATGAAGGTCGGTCAGTGCCCGAACATGGCCGCGCCGCTCGCCGACCCCAAGGCTGTTCATCAGGCCCTGGCCGCATCCGGCGCGCGCCGAACAGCTGGCACAGGTGCCTCGACGCAGGGTTTCCACCCAGACGGCGTCGGCTTCCACAGCGACGACGCGACCTTCCTGTTCGATCACTGCAACATGACTCCCGAGCCAGAACGAATCGACAGGGCGACCCGCTCGGCCGTGCCCAGCGGAATTTCGCCGATCACGGTGACCAGCAGATCGCCCTGGTCAGTGGCCAGGCGCCGCGATACGGCGGCGGTGGGCCCCAGCTGGCTGCGCTGGTCGATGCTCAACCCTTCGCGCCAGGGCTCGAGGAATACGGAGAAGCGCGCCAGGCCGTCACCATACACCAGCCAGGCCACCGGAGCGTCTTCGCGCACGGTGCGTTGCTCGACGATGCGCGTGAGGGAAAAACCGGCCGGCAGCCATTCCGAGCGCCAGGCCTGCTCTTCCAGCGAGCGCACCTCGCGGTTCGTGACCGGCCGGCAGGCCTGTCCGGCCTGCAGCTTCGGCTGCTCGACAGGTTCGAAAACGACGTATTGGAAACGCTCCAGCGGCTGGCCATGCTCGTTGAGCAGCAGGGACTTCAGGGGTAGGGCGGTTTCCCGGTCCAGGTACAGCTCGAAGCCATAGCGGTGCTGGTCGCGCGGTCGCAGCGACAGCACCACGGTCTCGCGGCCGGCAACCCGCGACTGGCCGGCCGTGCGGATGTCGTACCACTGGGCCAAGGTGCGCGGTTGCACGCGGCGCAGCCCATCGGCCTGGTTTTCCATGATCTGCTCGTAGCGCGGGCCGGTCATGCATTCCAGCTGACCATTGGTACGCAGACTCTCATGGAACACGCCATCCAGCTGCTGGATGTGCTCGCGCACCTGGCCCTCACGCACCTGACGGTGGATTTCATGGCTGGAGAAGCTGCCATTGCGTTCGTAGACGAAGACGCCCTGGAACTCCTGGCGCTGTTCGGCCTCCTGCAGGCGCAGCAGCCAGTTCTGGCTCTCCGCACCCTGGGCCAGCGGGCTCAGCAGCGCACCGGCCAACAAGCATGGAATAAAGCGCATGCGACTCCCTGTCAGCGATTTTCCAGACTGGCGGCCCGTGCATGGGGCAGGGTGCTTTCAGCGCCACTGCCGGCCTGGCGGGCATGCTGGCGTACATAGTCCAGCAGGCGCTGGTCTTCGGCGGTCAGCTGGGCTTCATGGTCAACCGGCACGGCGAGGGTAGCCTCCCCGGAGGGGTTGTAGCTGGCGAGTACCGCAGGTCCCTGCGCCATGGGGGCTGCACTGCTGGCCGTCGCAGCGGGCTGGGCGCTTTGCTGGGCCATCTGAGCGCCATCCAGGGCGTCCTGGTTGTAGAAGCGCACCCCGGCGAGCACGGCCACGGTGACGGAGGCGGCGATTGCCACACGACCGATGCCGCGCCACAGCGGTGCGCCCACGCCGGAGCGGGACGGCGCCGGTTCCTCGGCCAATGCGGCGCTAACGCCTGCGGCGATGTTCAGGCCGGGCGCGAAGTACTCGCCGTGCATGGCTGCCCGGGCGATCTGGTAGCGCGACCAGGTGGCCTGCAACTCCGGCTCGCCGCCTGCGGCGAGCACGCGGCGCAACTCCAGTTCGTCCGCCTCGTTATCCATCACCGCGGACAGCGTTTCCCGCAGGGATTCACGATTCATGTCTTTCCTCTCTTGGCTCATCGCCCACCGTCTCAGGTTTGCTCGTGCAACAGGGGTTGCAACGCCTTGTCTATGACCTCACGCGCCCGGAAGATGCGTGAGCGCACGGTTCCCACCGGACACTGCATGACGCTGGCAATGTCCTCATAACTCAGCCCGTCGAACTCGCGCAAGGTCAGGGCCGTGCGCAGATCCTCCGGCAACTGCTGGATGGTGCGATGCACCGTTGCCTCGATTTCGTCCCGCAACATCGCGCGTTCGGGTGACTCGATGTCCTTGAGGGCATGGTCGCCATCGTAGAACTCGGCATCCTCGGCGCTGACATCGTTGTCCGGCGGGCGCCGGCCTCTGGCGACCAGATGGTTCTTGGCCGTGTTGATGGCAATGCGGTACAGCCAGGTGTAGAAGGCGCTTTCACCCCGGAAGTTGCCCAAGGCGCGATAGGCCTTGATGAATGCTTCCTGGGCCACGTCCTGAGCTTCATGCGTGTCATGAACAAAGCGCACGATCAGCCCGAGGATCTTGTGCTGATACTTCATCACCAGAAGGTCGAAGGCCCGGCGATCTCCCCGCTGGACGCGCTCGACCAGTTGCTGGTCCTGTTCCTGGGTCAGCATGCGAATTCCTCTCCGCATCTTTCCCGCCGCACTGGCTGCCGGTCTGGCTTACCTCGATAGACCCAGGCGTTATGCAAAAAGTTCTCCCCCGTACAGGCAAGCAGAATGCCGAGGCGGTGCTTGCCATACATCAGGCGCACTGCCTGTCGTTGTTGATGTTCAGGCATCCGGTTGCAGGTGCCATGGCACGCCTTGCCTGAGCAGGGCATGCGAAGCAATCCTGCTATGGAAAACCGATCCTGAAAAAAGTTCCGCACGCTGTTCATCCTCCCCTCTCGCGGTCGCTATTGTGTCGACCGAGCCCCCGATATACTAGACGCGGTTATTTCGCGGGATTCACTTCATGAGCCAGCATTTCGGGCACGACGTACTGATCATCGGCAGCGGCGCCGCCGGCCTCACCCTGGCCCTTACCCTGCCGGGCAACCTGCGCATCGCGGTGCTCAGCAAGGGGCAGCTGGACAATGGCTCTACGCCCCATGCCCAGGGCGGCGTGGCTGCCGTGCTGGACGATACCGACACCGTGGAATCACATGTCGAGGACACCCTGATTGCCGGCGCCGGGCTGTGCCGCGCGGACGCGGTGCGCTTTACCGTCGAGCAAAGCCGGGCCGCCATCGAATGGCTGATCGCCCAGGGTGTGCCCTTCACGCGGGAAGACACCGGCGACGACGAAGGCGGCTTCGCCTACCACCTGACCCGCGAGGGTGGGCACAGCCACCGGCGTATCATCCATGCCGCCGATGCCACGGGCGCCGCCATCTTCAATACCCTGCTGGACAAGGCCCGCCAGCGGCCGAACATCGAGCTGCTGGACGAGCGTGTGGCGGTCGACCTGATCACCGAACACAAGCTGGGCCGTCCGGGCCGGCGTTGCCTGGGTGCCTACGTGCTGAACCGGGCGACCGGCGAGGTGGACACCTTCGCGGCGCGTTTCGTGGTGCTGGCCTGCGGCGGTGCCGCCAAGGTCTACCTGTACACCAGTAACCCGGACGGCAACACCGGCGATGGCATCGCCATGGCCTGGCGCGCCGGTTGCCGGGTGGGCAACCTGGAGTTCAACCAGTTCCATCCAACCTGCCTGTATCACCCGCAGGCCAAGAACTTCCTGATCACCGAGGCGCTGCGTGGCGAGGGCGCGCTGCTCAAGCTGCCCAGTGGCGAGCGCTTCATGCCGCGTTTCGATGCGCGCGCCGAGCTGGCGCCGCGCGATGTGGTTGCCCGGGCCATCGACCACGAGATGAAGCGCCTGGGCATCGATTGCGTGTACCTGGACATCAGCCATAAGCCGGCGGCGTTCATCAAGGAGCACTTCCCCACCGTCTACGAGCGCTGCCTGGACTTCGGCATCGACATTACCCGCCAGCCCATCCCGGTGGTGCCGGCGGCGCACTACACCTGCGGCGGCGTGCTGGTGGACCAGCATGGCCTGACCGACGTGCCGGACCTCTACGCCATCGGCGAGTCCAGCTTCACGGGTTTGCACGGCGCCAACCGCATGGCCAGCAACTCGCTGCTGGAGTGCTTCGTGTATGCCCGCTCGGCGGCGCAGGACATGCTTGCCAAGCTGGACGACACCGAGCTGCCGCAGGCGCTGCCCAGCTGGGACGCCAGCCAGGTCACCGACTCCGACGAGGATGTGATCATCGCCCACAACTGGGACGAGCTGCGGCGCTTCATGTGGGACTACGTGGGCATCGTGCGCACCACCAAGCGCCTGCTGCGTGCCCAGCACCGGGTCCGGCTGCTGCTCGCCGAGATCGACGAGTTCTACTCGAACTACAAGGTCACCCGCGACCTGATCGAGCTGCGCAACCTGGCGCTGGTGGCCGACCTGATGATCCGCTCGGCGCTGGAGCGCAAGGAGTCGCGCGGCCTGCACTACACGCTGGACTACCCGAACCTGCTGCCCGAGGCGGTCGATACCATCCTGACGCCCTGATGCGATTGCGCCCGGCTGGGCCGGGCGCAATCCGCCGTTGCCGGCATCTAGGGCAGCAGGATCACCTTGCGGCATTCGTCCTGATGTTTGTCGAACAGCTCGTATCCCTTGGCGGCCTCTGCCAGGGGCAGGCGGTGGCTGATGATGATCTCGGGCGATAGTCGACCCTGTTCGATATGTTCCAGCAGCTGCGGCAGCAGCGCCTGGACGTGGGTCTGTCCCATCTTGAACGTCAGCCCCTTGTCGAAGGCATCGCCGAACAGGAAGCCGTGCAGGAAGCCGGCATAGACCCCCGGCACGCTGACCACGCCACCCCGGCGTACGGCGGCGATGCACTGGCGCAGCACCTTGCCGACGCTGGTTTCCAGCTTGAGGGTGGCCAGCACGGTTTCCGTGGTGCTGCCCTTGGCCTCGAAGCCGACGGCGTCGATAGCGGCATCCACGCCGCGATGTCCGGCAGTCTGCTCGATGATGGTTGCCGCGGGGTCGTCGTCCTGGGTGAAATCGATGGGAATGACGCCATAGGCCTCCTGGGCGAACTGCAGCCGGTGGGCGAATTGGTCGACCATGAAGATCTGCTCGGCGCCGAGCAGGCGCGCGCAGGCCGCAGTCATCAGCCCCACCGGCCCGGCCCCGTAGATAGCCACGCTGGAGCCGGCCTTCAGGCCGGCGTTCACCGCCGCCTGGTAGCCGGTGGGCAGGATATCGGTGAGAAAGAGTACGCGCTCGTCGGGTAGCGAGGTGGGCACCTTGAACGGCCCTGTGTTGGCCTGGGGCACCCGCACGAACTCTGCCTGGCCGCCGGGAATACCCCCATACAGATGGCTGTAGCCGAACAGCGCCGCGCCCGGGGGGATTTGCTTTTTGTTGAGAAGCGCACCCCGCCCCGGGTTGGTGGTTTCGCAGGCGGCGAACAGGTCCTGGCGGCAGAAGAAGCAGTCGCCGCAGGCGATCACGAAGGGCACGATGACCCGGTCGCCGGGCTTGAGCGCCGTCACTCCGGTTCCGACTTCCTCGACGATGCCCATGAACTCGTGTCCAAAGATGTCGCCGTCGCGGGTCTCGGGAATCTTGCCGTGGTAGAGGTGCAGGTCGGAGCCGCAGATTGCCGTGGCCGTGACACGCAGCAGGATATCGTCGGGCTGCAGCAGCTGCGGGTCGGGAACAGTGTCGACTCTGACGTCGTGAGCGCCGTGGTAGGTCAGTGCACGCATGGGGTTCTCCGCTTCCGGGTGAAGGAAATCCCTGGTGAGAGCTTCCAGACCTTGGTGGGCAGCGGCAGGGGCTGCCGGTTCCTTCTTCGGGATCGGCGTGACTGGGAGGAGGGGGGGCGGCTAGCTCGGGTCGGCCCAGCGGTTGCGGCTGAATTTCAGCCGCACGCGCAGACGTCGGTGCTGGTCGGACGGCAGGGCGTCACGGGGAATGCACAGGCCCTGGCTGAACCCGCGGCCGGGGCGGCGGTAGCGCAGCACGATCAGCCAGGGCAGTGCCAGGCTGTCGGGCAGCAGGCGCACCGCCTGCCAGCCGTGGGCGGTGCTGAACAGATGCCAGCCGCTGGCGTCGCGACGCAGGGCGGTAACCGCGGTCGGTGAGCGCAGCAGCAGATGGCGCGGCAGGGTCCACAGGGCGTGCAGGCCGCACAGGAACACGCCGGTGAGCTGCGCCCAGGCCGGCAGCGCGGCGAGCAGCAGGGCGGCCAGGGCCAGCGCCAGGCTCAGCAGGTAGGTCGCCAGCAGCAGTCGCGAGGGCCGCCAATGGCACTCGAAGGACTCACTTGGGCTGGACACGGTCCAGGATCATCTTGACGATGCGGCGCAGGTCAGCGTCCTCGGGCTCGCCGCGCTGCATGAACCAGCCGAACATGTCCTGGTCCTCGCATTCCAGCAGTTGGCGGTAGCGCGCCTGGTCTTCCGGGTCCAGGTTCGGGTAGACCTCCTGAACGAAGGGCACCAGCAGCACGTCCAGCTCGAGCATGCCGCGACGGCTGTGCCAGAAAAGACGCTTGAGTTCGATATCGTCGGCCATGCGAGGCTCCTTAGCAGAGAGGCCGGCATTATAGGGTCTGGCCGTGTCTCGTCGCGAGCCGGGTCGCCAGGTCCGCAGGCGGCCCATGCGGCGAGAAGATGGCAACCGCTGACAAGCACCACTCAGCCCCTCTATGATCTGCCTTTTCCACACTGAGCCCAGGCATCCTCATGGCCGAATCCGCATTCTTCAGCCCCTTGACCCACGAAGGGGTGTTCGCCGTGCGCGGAACGGACGCCGGCACGTTCCTGCAGGGCCAGCTGACCTGCAATATCAAGTACCTCACCGGGCGCGCCAGTCTGGGCGCGCGCTGCACCCCCAAGGGTCGCATGCAGTCGAGCTTTCGCATCGTGCCGCAGGGCGATGGCTTCCTGCTGGCCCTGGCCGGCGAGCTGCTCGAAGCGCAACTGGCCGATCTGAAAAAGTACGCCGTGTTCTCGCGGGGCACCCGTCTGGCGGACGAGAGCGCCCAGTGGGTGCGTTTCGGCCTCTACAATGGCGATGCCGCGTTGGGTTCGCTCGGTCTTGACGTGCCCGCCGAGGCCAACGCCCTGGTCGAGTCCGATGGACTGTTGGGTATTCGCCTGTCCGCTGGGCGCCTCGAGGTGTGGGCGCCGGCCGAACGTGCGGCCGCCGTGCGGGCCAGCCTGGCGCAGCAGATGCCGGAGGCGCCGCTCAACGACTGGCTGCTGACCCAGGTACGGGCCGGCGTTGGCCAGGTATTTGGTGCCACCCGCGAGCTGTTCATTCCGCAGATGATCAATCTGCAGGCGCTGGATGGCGTCAGTTTTCGCAAGGGCTGCTACACCGGCCAGGAAATCGTCGCCCGCATGCAGTACCTGGGACGCCTGAAGCGACGCATGTACCGTCTGGCGGTGCAGGCCGAAGCCCCGCCGGTGCCTGGCGTCGAGTTGTTCTCGCCGGTGCATGGCAGCAGTGTCGGGGAAGTGGTACTGGCTGCGCGGTCCGCCGAGGAGGTCGAGTTGCTGGCCGTTCTGCAGGAGGATGCCGTGCAGGATGGTCGCCTTCACCTGGGGAATCCGCAGGGACCGAGTCTGCGGGTGCTGGACTTGCCCTATGGCCTGGACAGCGAACGGGAAATTCAACGCTGACATGGAGTAAGTAGTAGATGAGCCAGCTGGTCGATCGGATTCAGGAAGAACTTCTCCAGGCCATCGAAGATGATGCGCTGATTCTGCCCACCTTGCCGGAGGTGGCCATCCGCGTGCGCGAAGCCGCCGAGAATCCCAACATCGGCACCCATGCGTTGAGCCGGGTGATCAGCAACGATGCCGCACTGAGCGCGCGGCTGATCAAGGTGGTGAACAGCCCGCTGCTGCGCGGCAACCGGGAGATAAACGACCTGCAGTCGGCCGTTGACCGGCTGGGCATCAACTACACCTGCAGCCTGGCGATTGGTCTGGCAATGGAGCAGATGTTCCAGGCCACCCATGAGCTGGTGGATGCCAAGCTGCGGGAGGTATGGGTCAAGAGCACCGAAATCGCCGCGATCAGCCAGGTGCTGTGCCGCCACTTCACCCGCCTGCAACCGGACCAGGCCACGTTGGCCGGCCTCGTTCACCAGATCGGCGTCCTGCCGATCCTCACCTACGCCGAGGAGCATGAGCTGCTGCTGGCCGATACGGCCAGCCTCGATCATGTGATCGAGCGCATTCACCCGCAGCTGGGCGAGCGCATTCTGCGCGCCTGGGAGTTTCCCGAGGCTCTCGCCGTGGTGCCGGGACAGATGCAGGACTTCACCCGCAATTCCCCGGCGGTGGACTACGTGGACATCGTGCAGGTGGCCATCCTGCAAAGCCACCTGGGCACGCGCCATCCGCTCACCCAGCTGGACTGGGGCAGCATTCCCGCCTTCGCCAAACTGGGCCTCAACCCCAAGGCCGACATCCAGTCCGATCAGGACCTGCATGGCGCCCTGCGCTCGGCCATGAGCATGCTGCAGCAGTAATGGCCATCAGGCGTGCGGCGCAGCGGCCACGCTGTCTGTGCCCGTCGGCTCGCAGTCGAGGATGATGCAGTCGCGGCCGCTGCCCTTGGCCTGGTAGAGGCACTTATCGGCCCGCTGCAGCCAGCTGTTCCAGTGTTCGTCGGTGCGCAGCAGCGCGCCGCCGATGGAGACCGTCACCGTGCCACCCGGGCCGACCAGTTGCTGGCGGACGCGGCGTTGCAGATTCTGGGCGGCCTGCTGCAATCCCTGCTGGTCGGTGTCGGGCAGCAGCAGCAGGAATTCCTCTCCGCCGAAGCGGTAAAGCATGTCGCTACTGCGCGTGCAGCGCTTGACCAGGCTCACGAAGTCCACCAGCACCTGATCACCGGCCGGGTGGCCGAAGCGGTCGTTGATCTGCTTGAAGTGATCCAGATCCATGACCATCAGTGCCTGCGGCTGCTTCTGACGCTTCTGGCGGGCGCTGGCCAGCTGCAGGTCCTGGTTCATGGCCCGGCGATTACGCGCCCCGGTCAGCGGGTCCTGGATGGCCAGCGTCTCCAGCTGCTCGCGCTGCGTTCGGGAGCGCGACGCGAAGATGTACGTCAGGGCGCCGGCCATCAGGCTGGTCACCAGGAAGGACGCCAGCTGCCGCGGGTTCTCGAACAGCAGTCCCGGCTCCAGCAGGGAGTAGCCTGTCAGGGTCATCAGCAGGGCCAGCGTGGCGACCAGGGCGACGCGAGGTTCGGCGAGGAAGAAGTTGGCGAGGATCAGCGGGTAGATCCAGAACACCGCGTCGAGGCCGATGGTAATCGCCACCAGCAGCGCGACCAGGGTGAAGATGCACAGCAGGAAGATGCCGGCCTTGGCCGTGTCGTGGGTCACCCAGGCGTAGACAATGGCGCTGACGGTCGCCAGCACCATGAGGGTGTCGGCGATGGCGATCAGGTAATTGCCTTCCAGGGCGCGGTAGATGATGAAGGGCGAGACCCCCAGAATGCCGAACAACCCCATCAGGCTGAGGGTGGCGAACGGGAAGTCGGTGCGCAGGCGCCGCCAAAAACGCGAAAGAATCCTGTCCATGGCCGTCTTTTCTTGTCGTTGTTCTGCAGGGACATGCCGGGGCAGTATGTCCCAAATCCCGATATCAGTCTGCCATCGTTTCGGCCAAAAGGGCGACGAATCAGGTCATAAATTTCACTGCAGGGGCAGGCGGATCAGGGTTTGCGAGCCAGCAGCACGGCGCGCCGGGGCGCCGGCAGGCCTTCCACGGTGAGGGACGGGTCCTGCGGGTCGAGGAAGTCGGCCAGCGACTGGAAGCGCATCCAGTCGGTGCGGCGCTGTTCCTGGACCGAAGTCAGGCTGACATCCACGCAGCGCACGTCGCTGAAACCGGCGCGGCGCAGCCAGCGTGCCAGGGCCGGCACCGAAGGCAGGAACCAGACGTTGCGCATCTGCGCGTAGCGGTCTTCCGGGACCAGAACGGCGTTCTCATCCCCCTCGATCACCAGCGTTTCCAGCACCAGTTCCCCGCCAGGCGCCAGACAGTCCTTCAGGGCCAGCAGGTGGTCGATGGGCGAGCGGCGATGGTAGAGCACGCCCATGGAGAACACGCTGTCGAAGCCCTGCAGGCTGGGCGGCAGCTCTTCGAGGGCAAAGGGCAGATGCCAGGCGGGCCGCTCCGGCAGGTAGCGGGCCATCGCCTGGAACTGGCAGAAGAACAGCCAGTTGGGGTCAATACCGATGACGGAATCGGCACCGGCGCCCAGCATGCGCCACATGTAGTAGCCGTTGCCGCAGCCGACATCCAGTACGCGTTTGCCGCGCAGGTCCAGGTGCGGGGCGACGCGCGCCCACTTCCAGTCCGAACGCCACTCGGTGTCCAGCTCGATGCCGAACAGCGAGAAGGGACCCTTGCGCCAGGGCGACAGGCCCATCAGTGCGCCGCGCAGGTGCTCGCGTTGCTCGTCCGAACAGGGGCCGTCCAGCCGGAACTGCTCCAGCAGCTCGATGGCTTCCGCGTGCAGCGACGGCAGGGCGTACAGCGCCTGGCGCCAGCGCGCCAGGTCGCCGTGGCCGCACGCCAGCTTGTCGGCGAACTGTTGCGGCAGCGTGTCTGCCCAGGCTGCCAGCGGAGTGCCAGCCAGGCGGCGGATCAGCGGGTTGAAATCGATCATGGCAGGGCAATCAGCGAGGCGAAGTTGAGGCACTGGAACCAGGGCACCACCCGGGAAAAGCCGGCATCCAGCAAGCGTTCGCGATGCTGCTGCAAGCTGTCGGGCTTCATGACGTGTTCGATGGCGCTGCGTTTCTGGGCGATTTCCAGCTCGCTGTAGCCATTGGCGCGCTTGAAGTCCAGGTGCAGGTCGGTGAGCAGCGCCTGCTCGGCGGCATCCTCGAAGCGCAGCTTCTCGGAGAGGATCAGCGCGCCCCCCGGCAGCAGCGCGCGGCGAATGCGCGCCAGCAGTTCCGGGCGTTGTTCGGTGGCGACGAACTGCAGGGTGAAATTCATCGCCACCAGCGAGCAGGGCTGGTAGTCGAGCTGCAGGATGTCGGCTTCCACCACGTCAACCGGCAGCAGCTCCTGGAACATGGCGTCCTGGGCCTGCAGGTATTCGCGACAGCGCGCCACCATGGCCGCCGAATTGTCCACCGCGATCACCTGGCAGCGTTCGGCCTTCACATGGCGACGCAGGGCTTGCGTGACGGCACCCAGTGAGCAGCCCAGGTCGTACAGGACGCTGTCCGGCCGGGCGAAGTGGCCGGCCAGCACGCCGATGTTCTCGACAATGGTGGGGTAGCCCGGCACGGAACGCTTGATCATGTCCGGGAAGACCCGGGCCACGTCCTCGTTGAACACGAAATCGGGCACTTGGCCCAGCGGCTGGGCGAAGAGACGGTCGGCTTCCTGGGACATCGGCGCTAACGGTTTTGGCTGGAAAGGCGCGCATTTTAGGGCTTGTGCAGGCTGCTTTGCGAGACCGCCGAGCCGTCAGCCGCTGGCTTCGGAGGCGTTGCCGGCCTGTGCGGTGCCCGAGCGAGGCGCCAGCAGACGCTGGCCGAGGGCCATGCCGGGCCGTTCGATGTAGCGATGGAGCAGTGCCGACAGGGCGATCGCCACCAGTACCGCAGCGGTTGCCTGCAGCGGGTCGCGCCACGGCACGTCTGGCTGCGGCAGTAGCGGCAGGAGTTCGGCGAGCGCCATGAACAGCACCAGATGACTCAGGTAGAGGGCGAAGGCCCAGCGGCCGAGTGTGAGCGGCAGACGATGGCGCAGCAGGCGCGACAGCAGCCCGCCTTCGAAGGTGAAGATCAGCAGCAGGAGCGCAAATACCAGCGTGGCGTACAGCTCCCGATACAGGTAGCTGCTGTCCAGAATCAGCCCGAGCAGCGCGAGCACGGTGACTTCCAGAATGGTGAAGGCACGCTGGCTGAGCGGCAGCAGACGCAGGCTCTGCTGCAACGGATATAACATGGCCCCCAGGAAGAACCCGACGGCGCCCAGGAGCAGACTGGCATGCAGGTCGTCAAACCCACTCAACAGGCCCCCCAGGGCGAGAGCCGCCAGCAGAAGGAACGCAGCGCTGCGGCCTCGTGGCAGGGCCAGCAATGCCAGGCCGAAGAACAGGCTGAAATAGAAGCCAAGGCTGAGGGTCCAGGCTGCGGGGTTGAGCGACAGGTCATCGGCCGTGGGCAGCCAGGCCTGCAACAGCAGGAGGTTGGCCAGCAGCGCCGATGCGCTTTCTGCGTCCGGTCGGGTGTCACCGAGCAGCAGGATCAGGCCCAGCAAGCACAGGTGCACTGGCAGGATGCGAAAGCCCCGCGCGGTCAGGAAGCGGCCGAAGGCGGCCGGTGTACCCAGGCGCGCTCCATTGGCATGGAAGAGCACGAAGCCGCTGAGAACGAAGAAGAACTGCACATACACGGCGCTATCAACAAACTGCCCGGGTTCGCCGTCGGCCAGTAGCAGCGGCAGGTGGCAGACGACGATGGCCAGGGCCGCCAGGCCGCGAAAGCTGTCCAGGGCACTGAAACGTTGGGTGCTAGGCATCGGTAAGTCCTTTTACGTACGGGGCCCGTGATGCCTGACTGCGGAGCGGAACCGTTGGGGTTTCTGGCTCGCGCATCCAGGCGAGCCAGCACAGCCGGTAAACGGCTGAACACCTCAACAGTAGTTGCTGTGCACCAAAGTGCTAACCGTTCGACATGTGCCGTGCGTGCTGCCGCTCAGAACAGCACCCGGGCGACGTCCGCGTACTGACGGGCGAAGTGCACGGTCAGTCCCTCGCGCAGGTAATCCGGCAGTTCCTCGAATTCGCCGCGGTTGGCCTCCGGCAGGATGAGTTCGAAGATCTTCTGCCGGCGCGCGGCGATGACCTTCTCGCGCACGCCGCCGATGGCCAGCACCTGGCCGGTCAGGGTCAGTTCGCCGGTCATCGCCACGCCCTTCTTCGGCGCCTGATTGCGCGCCAGGGACAGCAGCGCGCTGGCCATGCTGATGCCGGCGCTGGGGCCGTCCTTGGGCGTCGCGCCCTCCGGTACGTGCAGGTGCACGAAGGCCTGGTCGAAGAAGGTCGGGTCGCCACCGTACTGCTTCAAATGCGAGCTGATGTAGCTGTAGGCGATTTCCGCCGACTCCTTCATCACCTCGCCCAGCTTGCCGGTGAGCTTGAAGCCGCGGTTGAGGGTATGGATGCGCGTGGCCTCGATGGGCAGCGTGGCGCCGCCCATGCTCGTCCAGGCCAGCCCGGTGATGATGCCGATGCCTTGCAGGCGCTGCTCGCGGCGGAACACCGGGGTGCCGAGCGAGTCCTCCAGATCCTTGGGGCTGATGCGGATGGTCAGCTCGGGATCCTCCAGCAGGCGCACCACCGCCTTGCGCACCAGCTTGCCCAGCTGTTTCTCCAGCTGGCGCACGCCGGCTTCGCGGGCATAACCCTCGATCACCGCGCGCAGCGCGGCATCGCTGATCGCCAGACGATGCTTGGGCACGCCGGTTTTTTCCAGCAGGCGCGGCCACAGGTGGCGCTTGGCGATGGCGAGCTTTTCCTCGGTGATGTAGCCGGACAGGCGGATGATCTCCATGCGGTCCAGCAGCGGCCCGGGGATCGAATCCAGGGTATTGGCCGTGCACACGAACAGCACCTTGGACAGGTCCAGGCGCAGGTCCAGGTAGTGATCGAGGAATTCGACGTTCTGCTCCGGATCGAGGGTTTCCAGCAGCGCCGAGGCCGGGTCGCCGTGATGGCTGGCGCCCAGCTTGTCGATCTCGTCGAGCATGATCACCGGGTTCATCACCTCGACCTCCTTGAGCGCCTGCACCAGCTTGCCGGGCAGGGCGCCGATGTAGGTGCGCCGATGGCCCTTGATCTCCGCCTCGTCGCGCATGCCGCCGACGCTGAAGCGGTAGAACGGCCGGCCGAGGGTTTCGGCGATGGACTTGCCGATGCTGGTCTTGCCCACCCCCGGCGGGCCGACCAGCAGCACGATGGAACCGGCGATCTGGCCCTTGAAGGCGCCGACGGCCAGGAATTCGATGATGCGCTGCTTGATGTCGTCCATGCCCGCATGGTGCTTGTCGAGCACCTTGCGGGCGCGCTTGAGGTCCAGCTTGTCGGTGCCGTAGACGCCCCATGGCATGCTGGTGGCCCAGTCCAGGTAGTTGCGGGTTACCGCATACTCCGGCGAGCCGGTTTCCAGGATCGACAGCTTGTTCAGTTCCTCGTCGATGCGCTTCTGTGCCGCCGGCGGCACCGTCTTGCCCTGCAGGCGCGCGCGGAAGTCGTCGGCGTCGGCGCTTTTGTCGTCCTTGGTCATGCCCAGCTCGCGCTGGATGATCTTCAGCTGTTCCTTGAGGAAGAATTCGCGCTGGCGCTCGCCGATCTGCCGGTTCACCTCGGCGGACAGCTCCTTCTGCAGGCGCGCCACCTCGACCTCCTTGCGCAGCAGCGGCAGCACCTTCTCCATGCGCTTGAGCACCGGCACGCAGTCGAGCACCTCCTGCAGCTCCTTGCCGGGGGCGGTGGTCAGTGCGGCGGCGAAATCGGTGAGCGGCGAGGGATCGTTGGGACTGAAGCGGTTCAGGTAGTTCTTCAGCTCCTCGCTGTACAGCGGATTGAGCGGCAGCAGTTCCTTGATGGCGTTGATCAGCGCCATGCCGTAGGCCTTGACCTCGTCGCGCGGGTCGCTGGCGCTCTGCGGGTATTCCACCTCGACCAGATAGGGCGGCCGCCGGCGCAGCCAGCCGCGGATGCGCACGCGGGTCAGTCCCTGGGCGACGAACTGCAGCTTGCCGCCTTCCTGGCTGGCGTGGTGCACGCGCACCACGGTGCCGTGCTCGGGCAAGTCGTTCAGGTCGAACTCGCTGCCGTCGCCTTCCCCGAAGAACAGCGCCAGACAGTGATGCTCGGTGTTGGCGACCCGTTGCAGCGTCTCGCTCCAGGGGTCTTCGTTGACGATCACCGGCAGCACCTGGGCCGGAAAGAATGGCCGTCCGTGGATGGGAATCACGTACAGCGTATCCGGCAGGTTCTGGCCGGGCAGCGCCAGCTGGCCGCTGACGGTTTCGACGTTTTCCGGGGCGTTGTCCTGATCGTTCATGGCACACCTGAGCAGCAATCTTTCACGTTAGATGGGCATCGGTGCACGCATTTCAAGCCGGCGGACGATTCGATGGGATTGCAAATGTTACGATATAACATGTTTAATTCCGCGCCTCTTCCTCGACCTGCGGGTCGAGCAATCGACGTACTGCGAGAGAAAACCAACATGCACAGCAGGCTTCATCCCTTGACCCTGGCTATCGGTCTGACCCTGGCGCCCGCCGCCTGGAGCGCGACGATCGAACTCGACAGCAGCCTGATCCGCGCCAGCGCGCTGGACACACCGGCACAGCAGATGACCACGCCGGCCGCCGTGCTCGACGGCGATGCCCTGGTGCTGCGCCGCGAGGCGACCCTGGGCGACACCCTGGACAGCCTGCCTGGCGTGCGCGCCAGCGGCTTCGGCGCCGGCGCCTCGCGGCCGCAGATTCGTGGCCTGGATGGTGCGCGGGTAAGGGTCATGAGCGATGGCGTGGATGTGCTGGATGCCTCGACCCTCAGCCAGGACCACGCCGTCAGTGTCGAACCGCTTCTCACCGAGCGCATCGAGGTGCTCAGGGGACCCGCAACGCTGCTCTACGGCGGCGGCGCGATTGGCGGGGTGGTCAACCTGATCGACAAGAAGGTCCCCACCTACGTGCCGGCCAACGGTTATGAAGGGGAGGTGGAGCTGCGCGCCAACAGCGTGGCCAACGAGGGCGCCGGCCTGCTCGGCCTGACGGTTGGCCAGGGCAACGTCGCCTTGCGCGTCGAGGGCGTCAAGCGCCAGGCGGATGATTACGAGCTGCCCGACTCCAGCGACAAGCAGCTGGGCGCCTACAACGACACCGAGAGCTACAGCCTGGGCGGCAGCTTCATTGGCGCACGTGGCTATCTGGGCCTGGCATACAGCCGTCAGGAAAACCGCTATGGCCTGCTGGCCCACGAGCATGTTGAGTGCGACCCGCATGGCGACCACTGGCACTGCGGCGACCACGGTCATGGCCATGACCATGACCATGACGATCATGAGCACGAAGACGAAGCGGTGCCCTATATCACCCTCCGCCAGAACCGCTGGGACCTGCGCGGCGAGCTGAACGATCCGCTGCCCGGCTTCGAGCTGGCGCGCCTGCGCGTCGGCCACAGCGACTACCGGCACGCGGAAATGGAAGCGGGCGAAGCCGCCGCGATCTTCGACAACCAGGCCAGCGAGGCACGCGTGGAGCTGACTCATCGTCCGCTGTTCGGCTGGCACGGCGTGCTCGGCGGGCAGACCACGCGCCGGGATTTCCAGCGCTGGACCGCGGAGAATCCGATGCCGCAGACCCTGACCCGCAACCACGCGCTGTTCCTCCTGGAGGAATACACCGCCGGTGCCTGGCGCTACGAACTGGGCAGCCGCTATGAATGGCAGGACATCGACGCCGACGCGGGCGCGCCGGACACCGAGCACAGCGGTGTGTCGCTGTCTGCCGGCGTGGTATGGACCTTCGCGCCCGAGTACTCGCTGGGTGTCTCGCTGTCGCGTTCGCAACGCCTGCCCAGTGCCGAGGAGTTGTACGCCTACGGCCCGCATGCCGCCAGCCGCACCATCGAGAAAGGCAACCCGCAGCTGGAAGAGGAAACCGCGCGCAACGCCGAAATCACCCTGCGCAAGTTCGCCGGAGCCACCACCTTCAGCCTCGGCCTGTTCCACAACCAGGTGGCTGACTTCATCTATGCCGCCGACCTGGGGCGCAATCCGGGTGGCGGCTACCGTGAGGTGGAATATCGCCAGGCGGATGCGCTGTTGACCGGCTTCGAAGGCGAGATTCGCCACCAGTTCACCGAGGCCACGGCCCTGACCCTGTTCGGCGATCGGGTGCGTGGCCGACTCAAGGACGGCGGTGATCTGCCGCGTATTCCGGCCGACCGGCTGGGGCTGCGCCTGGAGCAGGCACTGGGTAACGGTGTGAGCGGCGACCTGTCCTTCCAGCGCGTGCAGCGGCAGGATCGCCTGGCTGAATTCGAAACGGAAACTGCCGGCTACAACCTGCTGGCCGCCGGGCTGTCCTGGCAGGGCGCGCTCAGCGAGGGTGACTGGCTGGTCTACCTGAAGG
This sequence comes from Pseudomonas flexibilis, assembly GCF_000806415.1. NCBI lineage: Bacteria > Pseudomonadati > Pseudomonadota > Gammaproteobacteria > Pseudomonadales > Pseudomonadaceae > Pseudomonas > Pseudomonas flexibilis. The sequence continues at coordinate 98,295 of NZ_JTAK01000003.1, read as the reverse complement.
CGGACAACCTGTTGGATGTGGAGGCGCGTCAGCACAGCTCGCTGATCAAGGACGAAGTGGTGCTGCCGGGACGCAACCTGACCCTGGGCACGCGTTTCACCTTCTGACCCACACCTGGGGTGTAAAAGGGCGGTTGGCGGGCGGAAGTGCTTTACCGGGAGGTCTACTCTCTGTTTGGATGGCGGCTTTTTTCGGAAAGCCGACGAACGGATGCCCCTGGTTCGCAGCTTTTCGCCCGCACAACTAAAGGAACACGCCCATGTCCTGGAACAACCCCACCTGGATAACCTTCGTGCTGTACATCCTGGCGATGGTGCTGATCGGCTTCATCGCCTACCGCGCCACGAAGAACTTCAACGACTACATCCTCGGTGGTCGCAGCCTGGGCAGTTTCGTGACTGCCCTGTCCGCCGGGGCCTCGGACATGAGCGGCTGGCTGCTGATGGGCCTGCCGGGAGCCATCTTCGTCGCCGGCCTGTCGGAAAGCTGGATCGCCATCGGCCTGATCATCGGTGCCTGGCTCAACTGGCTGTTCGTTGCCGGGCGCCTGCGGGTGCACACCGAGCACAACCACAACGCCCTGACCCTGCCGGACTACTTCACCCACCGCTTCGAGGACACCAGCCGCCTGCTGCGCATCTTCTCGGCGCTGGTCATCCTGGTGTTCTTCACCATCTACTGCGCCTCCGGCGTGGTGGCCGGTGCGCGGCTGTTCGAAACCACCTTCGGCGTGCCTTACCACTACGCCATCTGGCTCGGCGCCGCGGCCACCATCCTCTATGTGTTCGTCGGCGGCTTCCTGGCGGTGAGCTGGACCGACACCGTGCAGGCGTCGCTGATGATCCTGGCGCTGCTGATCACGCCGCTGTTCGTCATTCTCGCCCTCGGTGATCTGGGCACGGCCATGGACACCATCGCCGCCCAGGACCCGTCCAACTTCGACATGTTCCGCGGCCTGTCCTTCATTGCCATCATTTCGCTGATGGGCTGGGGGCTCGGGTATTTCGGCCAGCCGCACATCCTGGTGCGCTTCATGGCCGCCAGCTCGGTGAAGGCCATTCCCCGCGCCCGGCGCATCGGCATGACCTGGATGATCCTCTGCCTGGCCGGCGCCGTGGCGGTCGGCTTCCTTGGCATCGCCTATTTCGCCGGTCATCCCGAACAGGCCGGTCCGGTAACCGAGAACGGCGAGCGGGTGTTCATGGAGCTGGTGAAGATCCTCTTCAACCCCTGGGTGGCCGGGGTGATCCTGTCCGGCGTGCTGGCGGCGGTGATGAGTACCCTCAGCGCCCAGTTGCTGGTGTCCTCCAGTGCGCTGACCCAGGACTTCTACAAGTCCTTCCTGCGCAAGCATGCTTCGGAACGCGAGCTGGTCTGGGTCGGCCGCGGCATGGTGCTGCTGATTGCGCTCATCGCCATCGGTATCGCTTCCAACCCGGACAGCAAGGTGCTCGGCCTGGTGGCCTACGCCTGGGCTGGCTTCGGCGCTGCTTTTGGTCCGGTGGTGCTGATCTCGGTGCTGTGGAAGCGCATGACCCGTAATGGTGCGCTGGCCGGCATGATCGTGGGTGCCGTCACCGTGGTGGTGTGGAAGAACTTCATCGGCCTGGGACTGTACGAAATCATTCCGGGCTTCATCCTCGCCAGCCTGACCATCTGGGTGGTCAGCTTGATGGGCAAGGAGCCGGCAGCGGACATCCAGCGGCGCTTCGAAGTCGCCGAGAAGGAATACCAGGACGCGCATATCTGAGCGGCGCTGGCGCGGCGTGACAGGGCTGGCTGGCGCCGGCCCTTGGCCGGGGTAAACCCGGCCGTCCCAAGCCAGGCAGCGCCAGCCGCGACCCTCGTCAGTTCAGCACGTAACCCTTCGGCTGCAGGGCCTCCGGCACGGGCTCGCCCAGCACGTCCAGCACGTCCCGCTCGATGACCCGCACCAGCGCATCGAGGGGCAAGTCGTTGTCGGCGAAGCCGAACGGGTCTTCCAGTTCGTCGCCCAGCGCGTCCAGGCCGAAGAAGGTGTAGGCAATGATCGCCACCACCAGCGGGGTCATCAGCTCCAGCGAGCTGACCAGGCCGAACGGCAGCAGCAGGCAGAACAACCAGGCCGTGCGGTGCAACAGCAGGGAATAGGCGAACGGGGTCGGCGTGCTCTTGATGCGTTCGCAGCTGGCCTGCGCCGAGCTCATGCCATCCAGTCGGCGTGCCAGTGTCTGGTACAGCACATCGCTCAGCACGCCGCGCCGCAGGCAGTCAGCCAGGTCATCGGCGATGCGGTTCAGCAGCGCATCCGGAATCTGGTGATGGGCCTTGAGCAGCTCTGCTTCCCGCGGGTCGATCCAGTGCCGTATCGGCGTGAGCGGGTCCTGCCCGCGCAGCGAGGCCGCCAAGGCGTGGGCAAAGGCAATGCAGCGGCGCAGGGTGCGCTCACGCAAGGCGGCGTGGGCCTCGTCGCCGAGCAGTGCCTGAGTATCGCGGGCCAGGCCGCGGCTCTGGATGACCAGCTCGCCCCAGAGCTTGCGGGCTTCCCACCAGCGGTCGTAGCAGGTGCTGTTGCGAAAGCCGAGGAACACCGAGAGGGCCACGCCCAGCAGCGAGAAGGCCGGGGCGCTCAGGGAGCGCAGGGATTCCAGGTCGCCATGTTCGTAGAACCAGACGGTGACGCAGGCCAGCAGGCTGATGAAGAGGATCTTGGCGGCAATCTTGGGCAGGATGGAACCGCGCAGGATGAAGAACAGCTGCAACGCACCGGGGCGCGGGCGAACGATCATTCAGGGGGGATATCCAGGGGGTAAAACGGAGGAGGGGCGGGGCGCGGCATTATGCGCCGCACCCCGTAGCCCAGCCAGCACCTGACCCCGTGCCCGACCTGCGACATCTTGGCGCAGGGCTTAGACGGTGAACTGCTCGGTCAGCTGCTGCTGTTGGTTGGCCAGCCGGTCCAGTGTCTGGCTGACCCGTGCGGACTCTGCGGCCTGCGCGGCGAGCGATTCGGTGACGCTGCGGATGCCGGTCACGTTGCGGTTGAGCTCCTCGGCCACCGAACTCTGCTGCCCGGAGGCACTGGCGATCTGCAGGTTCATGTCGTTAATCACCGCCACGGCATCGCGGATGTGTTGCAGCGCCTGCACGGCGTGCTGTACCTGATCGGCACCCGCGGCGGCCTGGCCATGGCCCTGGCGCATCGAGCCGACCACTTCCTGGGTGATGCCCTGAAGGCTGGCGATCACCTCGCTGATCTCTCCCACCGACTCCTGCGTTCGTTTGGCCAGCCCGCGTACCTCATCGGCCACCACGGCGAATCCTCGCCCGGCGTCGCCGGCACGCGCCGCCTCGATGGCCGCGTTCAGGGCCAGCAGATTGGTCTGTTCGGCGATGCTGCGAATCACTTCGAGCACCATACCGATGCGTCCGCTGCTGCTGGCTAGCCCTTCGATCTGATTCCTGGCGTCGTCCAGCTCGTGGGTCAGTTGGTCGATGGTTCGGGTGGTGTCGCGGATGACCAGCAGTCCCTGCTGGGTGGCCTGCTCAGCGCGCTGTGCGGCCTGCGCCGCCTGGGCAGCGTTGTCCGCTACCGCATGGGACGTCGCGCTCATTTCCTGGGCAGCGGTAGCCACCTGGTCGATTTCGCGATACTGCTGCTGCATCCCGGCACTGGCCTGGCTGGCTATGCCTGCCGACTGCCTGGCCGTGTCGCGGGTTTCCTGCGCCGCGCGCTGGATCTCGGCGATGACCGGCTGCAGTTTGTCCAGGAAGCGGTCGAAGCCACTGGCCAGTTGCCCCAGCTCGTCGCGGCGCCGGTAGCTCAGGCGTTGGGTCAGGTCGCCGTTGCCGCTGGCAATGTTCTGCAGCGCGCCGGCCACGGTGAGAATCGGGCGGGTCACGCTGCGGGCCGTCAGCCAGATCAGCAGGCTGCCCGCCAGCATCGCCAGTACACCCAGCAGCAGGGACACCAGGCTGGAGCGTGTGCCCTGTTCATCCAGTCGCGCCTTCAGCAGCAGGGCCGGGGCCAGCAGCGAGGCTTCTGGCAGTGCCTGGATCACCGACCAGGGCTGCGCGTCGGGAATGGGCTGGAACGGATGGACCCGTTGCAGGTGGTTGCCTTCGCTCCGGCTGACCAGGCGCAGGTGCGGCTTGGCGTCGCCGGCCACGCGCAGCAGCTCGGCGGCCTGCTCGGCGAACACACCGGCCATTGGCTGACCGATCGCGCCGGCATCGGCGCTATGGGCCGCCAGCAGCCCGCTGGGGCTGACGATGCTGACCTGCCCCTGGCCGCCAGGTAGTTGCTGGCTGGCGGCCAGGCTCAGGGCCTGCAGTTTCTCCAGGGTGATATCGAGGCCCATGACCGCCACGACCTTGCCGTCCCGCAAGAGCGGATAGGCGATGGAGGTCATCAGGGTCTCGACTCCATTCGCTTTGTCCAGGTAGGGGTTCAGCAGGCAGATGGCGGCGCGGTCCCGCGGGCAGGTGTACCAGCTGTTGTAGGGCTGGCCATCCTCGCCGGGGGTGGCGTCGCGCATCACCTTCTCGCCCATGACTTCCAGGACCGGCTTGCCGGGTTCGCCCTGGCTCCAGTAGAAGGCGATTCGGCCTGTTTCATTGCTGCCCAGATCGGGTCGGTCATGGAACGCACCGTCCCGGCCGTCCAGGGTGTCGGGTTCGAACACCACGTAAAGGCCCAGCAGGTCAGGGAAGGCGACCAGTGCATCGCGCGTCAGATCGAGCAGGGTCAGGCGCAGGTGTTCGGGCGGAAGGCCGGTTGCCTGCCCGCCCAATTCGTGCAGCAGGTTGAGCTCGCGAGCGATGCCCTGGCCGTGGCGGTAAGCATCGGCGAACAGGCGCTGGACGTTCAGCACCTGGGATTCCCCCAGGGCGGACAGGGCCTGGCGGGCCGACGCGTTGAGCATCTGATTGCTGCCAACCCAGACACCTTCACTGCTGCGCTGCATCTGATAGAGCGAGGTGCCCATCAGCAAGGTGACCACGGCCAGCAGGCAGCAGCCGGCGAGCAGGGTGATTCTTCGGGTGATGGAAAGCGGAATGAACATGCGGGTTCCTTGGTCAGCAATGGTCCGCGGTGGTGCGGATGGCTCGCGGCTGGCACCGAAAGAGGGCGCTCTTCGGGGCCAGCAGGGCAGCGAGCGGTTGTGCTGCCAGGGAGGGGCAAAGTTTGTGCCGCTAAATTGACATCAATCGGTTGGCGGGGCGTCAGCGCACCCGCGTCGCCGCGCTGACGCCCTCCAGGGTGGCGAAGGAGGTGTCCTTGGCGGTGAGCAGGAAGTCGCGCATGAAGGGCGCATCCAGCATGTCGGCGCGGATCGCCGCGTACAGGGTGGCGAACAGGCCTTTTTCGCCGAGCCGCTTGGCGGTCACGTAGCCGCGCGAGCTGTATTCGTGCAGCGCCCAGTTGGGCAGGCAGCACACGCCGCGTCCGCTGGCCACCAGTTGCATCATCATCACCGTGAGTTCCGCGGTGCGCACCTGCGCAGGCTCGATGTCGGCCGGCTCCAGGAAGCGGGTGAAGATGTCCAGCCGGTCGCGCTCCACCGGGTAGGTGATCAGGGTTTCCCGCTGCAGGTCTTCCGGCACCACGTAGGGACGGCTGGCCAGCGGGTGCTGGTTGGCCACCGCCAACAGCGCCTCGTAGGTGAATAGCGGCACATAGGTGATGCCGGACAGCTCCAGCGGGTCGGAGGTCACCACCAGGTCCAGGTCGCCCCGGGCCAGCGCCGGCAGCGGTGCGAAAGAGAAGCCCGAGGCCAGGTCCAGCTCCACTTCCGGCCAGGCATCGCGGAACTGGTCGATGGTCGGCATCAGCCACTGGAAGCAGCTGTGGCATTCGATGGCCATGTGCAGGCGGCCGGCGGTGCCGCCGGCCAGGCGGGCCAGGTCGCGCTCTGTGCCGCGCAGCTGCGGGAGCACGGCGTCGGCCAGTTGCAGGATGCGCAGGCCGGCGCTGGTGAAGCGCACCGGCTTGGTCTTGCGCATGAACAGCGGCATGCCCAGGCGTTCCTCCAGCTCCTTGAACTGGTGGGACAGCGCCGACTGGGTCAGGTGCAGGCGCTCGGCCGCCTCCACCAGGCTGTCCGCCTCGCGCAGTGCATGAAGGGTTTTCAGGTGGCGTATTTCCAGCATTGCACAACTCTCCCGGAGCGACGGCACGCCCATGAGCCTTGTTCATGAATGGCGCAGAGTGTGGCGCAGAGCCTGCACCCAAGTCGAGCGCGGCCGCCGCAGACGGGTTGAACTATGCTGTTACGGCACATTCCACCGAGGGTCACCGTCATGAAAAGCCATGAAGCCCGTAAACAGGGGAAGAAAAAACCGCAGCGCACCTTGCAGGAGAAGCGCCAGGCCAAGCGGGCCAGAAAGTCCGGTGTCACGCTGCTGGGCAGTCATGCCCCAACCTGAGTTGCGTTCAGGCCCGCGCCGGCAGGCGGGCGCCGTACAGATTGACCAGCAGGCCGGCCAGCACCAACCCCACCCCGGCTCCCTGCTGGATGTCCAGGCGCTCGCCCAGCAGCAGGGCCGAGGCACTCAGCCCCACAACCGGTACCAGCAACGAGAAAGGCGCGACCTGGCTGGCCGGGTAGCGACTCAGCAACCGGCCCCATAGACCGTAACCGAGCATGGTGGCGGCAAAGGCCAGGTAGACGATGGCCAGCAGCGATTGCAGATCCAGGCCGAGCATCGCCCGTTCCAGGGTGGCCGGTCCTTCCAGCCACAAGGAGAGCGCCAGGAACGGCAGTGGAGGCACCAGCGCGCCCCAGACCACCAGTCCCAGGATGTCCACCTTGCCGATCCGGCGCGTGACGATGTTGCCCAGTGCCCACATGGACGCGGCGCACAGCGTCAGGGCGAAACCCGCCAGCGTCATGCCCGGGCCGCTGCGCAGGCCGATCAGCGTCAGCCCCGCCGTCGCGACCAGCAAGCCGAGCAACTGGCCGGCGCGCACCCGCTCGCCCAGCAGCGGCACGGCGAACAACAGGGTGAAGAAGGCCTGTGCCTGCAGCACCAGCGAGGCCAGCCCGGCCGGCATGCCGGCCGCCATGGCGTAGAACAGGAAGGCGAACTGGCCGAGCGAGATCGTCATGCCGTAGGCGAGCAGCCAGCGCCACGGGAGCCTTGGGCGAGGAATGAAGAAGATTGCCGGGAATAACACCAGCAAAAAGCGCAGCGCGCCGAGCAGCAGCGGCGGCACGCCCTGCAGCCCGATCTTGATGACCACGAAGTTCAGCCCCCAGACGGCGATCACCACCAGGGCCAGCAGCACATCCTTGAGCGGCACGCGGCACCTCCGGCCGGCGAGTCAGGAGCAGGGTGAGCGGCGCAAGGCCGCCGCAGGGCGGGGCGCGTCAGTGCTGCGGGTGCAGGCGCACGTTCAGTTCATCGACCACCACCGCCCAGTCGGCGTCCTCGAGGATTTCTTCCTTGAGCAAGGCGGCCTGGGCGGGTGTCCAGAAGGGGGCTTCGCTGATCTTCATGCCTTCCGGTAACGGCGAGTGCTGCGCGATGAACGCGTCGATGCTGGCATCGTCGGCATCAAGGCCCAACTGTTTGAACAGGCTGGCCAGGCTGTGGATCGGCTGTTCCATGGTCTTTCCCCGTACTGAACGTGCAGTAACCATAGTTCATGCGCAGCCAGCCACGGATCAGAAGCCGGCGAAGCGCAGGTAGCTGGCGGTGATCGCATCGCCCCAGAGCAGCGCGATCCAGCCGGCGATGGCCAGGTAAGGGCCGAACGGTATGGGCGAGCCTTGCGTCGCGCCGCGCGCCTTCAGAATGATCAGGCCGAGAATCGCCCCGACCAGCGAGGACAGCAGGATGGTCAGCGGCAGGATCTGCCAGCCGCCCCAGGCGCCAAGCATGGCCAGCAGCTTGAAATCGCCATAGCCCATGCCTTCCTTGCCGGTGAGCAGCTTGAACAGCCAGTACACCGACCACAGGCTCACATAGCCGGCCACCGCGCCCCACAACGCATCTTCCAGCGAGGTGAACAGGCCGAAGGCGTTGACGATCAGCCCCAGCCATAGCAGCGGTAGCACCAGCGCATCGGGCAGCAACTGATGATCGGCATCGATCAGGCTCATGGCCAGCAGGCCCCAGGTCAGCAGCAGCATGGCGGCGCAGGCCCAGCCGAAGCCGAAGTGCCAGGCCACGAATGCCGAGAGCAACCCGCAGGCCAGCTCCACCAGCGGATAGCGCGGGCTGATGGCCGCCTGGCAACTTGAGCACCGGCCGCGCAAGGCCAGCCAGCTCAGCAGTGGAATGTTCTCCCAGGGGCGAATGGCATGTCCGCAGTGGGGGCAGCGCGAGTTCGGCGTCAGCAGGTTGAAGGCCGGACCGACTGGCTCGGCGGGCAGCGCTAGGATGTCACGGGCCTGCTGCTGCCAGTCGCGCTGCAGCATCAGCGGCAGGCGATAGACCAGCACATTGAGGAAACTACCGACCAGCAGGCCCAGCAGCAGGGTGCACAAAACAAAGGCCAGCGGGTGGCTGGCCAGGTAATCGGCAAGGGACATCGTCAACCCTCTTAAAACGCCAGATGATGGCATTGCCTCCTCGAGGGAGCGAACGGGTTCGCGAGCTCTTGGGCAGAGTGCCTACAGTCGAAAAGCTCGCGGACAGGTCCGCTCCCACAGAGAAGCGCCAGCCCGCCTTACACCACCGCGCCCAGCTGGAAGATCGGCAGGTACATGGCAATGATCAGGCCGCCGACCAGCACGCCCAGCACCGCCATGATCAGCGGCTCCATCAGCGCGGTCAGGCCGTCGACCATGTTATCGACTTCGCTCTCATAGAAGGTCGCCACCTTGTCGAGCATGCCATCCAGCGAACCGGACTCCTCGCCGATGGCGGTCATCTGCAGCGCCATGGCCGGGAAAACCCCGGTGGTGCGCATGGAGAAGTTCAGCTGCATGCCGGTGGACACATCCTGCTTGACCTTCAGCACCGCGTTCTTGAACACGATGTTGCCGGTGGCGCCGGCCACCGAGTCCAGCGCATCGACCAGCGGCACACCGGCGGCGAAGGTGGTCGCCAGGGTGCGGGCGTAGCGGGCGATGGACGACTTGTAGAGGATGTCGCCGACGATCGGCAGCTTGAGCACCGAGCGGTCGACGAAGTCGCGGAATTTCTGCGAGCGCTTGTGGGCCTCCTTGAACAGGAAGCCGGCGGCGAAGAAGCCGGCCAGCAGGATCAGCCAGTACTCCTGCAACGCCTCGGACAGGCCGATGACCATCAACGTGAAGGCCGGCAGCTCGGCGCCGAAGTTGGCGAACACCGACTGGAACTGCGGCACCACCTTGATCAGCAGGATCGCCGACACGATGATCGCCACCAGCACCACCGCGATCGGGTAGTTCATCGCCTTCTTGATCTTGGCCTTGAGCGCCTCGGTCTTTTCCTTGTAGGTGGCCACCCGGTCGAGCAGGGTTTCCAGCGCGCCGGACTGCTCGCCGGCATCCACCAGGTTGCAGTACAGCTCGTCGAAGTACTGGGGGCGCTTGCGCAGCGAACTGGCCAGGCTATTGCCCGCCGCCACGTCCTGCTTCACGTCGTCCACCAGCTTGCGCATGTTGGCGTTCTCGAAGCCCTCGCCAATGATGTCGAAGGCCGACAGCAACGGTACGCCAGCCTTCATCATGGTGGCCATCTGGCGAGTGAACAGCGCGATGTCCAGCGGCTTGATCTTCTTGCCGGCGCCGAAGAGCGAAACCGCCTTCTTGCGCACCTTGGTCGGGTTGATGCCCTGCTTGCGCAACTGGGCCTTCACCAGCGCCGGGTTGATGCCGCTCAGTTCGCCTTTCAGCCGGGCGCCGCGCCGGTCGATACCTTCCCATGTGAACAGGGTGGTCTTCACTGCTTTCTCGGCCATGGTTAGTCCTTGGTCACCCGGTTGACTTCTTCGAGGCTGGTCACGCCCTGCATCACCTTCAGCAGGCCGGAGGTGCGCAGATCGTTGAAGCCTTCTTCGCGCATCTGCGCCGCGATTTCGATGGAATTGCCGTCGGCCATGATAAGGCGCTGCAGGGCAGGGGTATTTTTAACCACTTCATAAATACCGACGCGGCCCTTGTAGCCATCCTTGCAGTGTTCACAGCCGACCGGGCCGTAGAGCTTGAACTTGCCGATGCGGTTTTCCGGAAACCCCTCCTTGAGCAGGGTTTCGCGCGGCACCTCCACCGGCTTCTTGCAGCTAGGGCACAACTTGCGGGCCAGGCGCTGGGCGATGATCAGGTTCACCGAAGTGGCGATGTTGAACGCTGCCACGCCCATGTTGCGCAGTCGGGTCAGGGTTTCCGCAGCGCTGTTGGTGTGCAGGGTGGACATCACCATGTGGCCGGTCTGCGCGGCCTTGATGGCGATTTCGGCGGTCTCCAGGTCGCGGATTTCGCCGACCATGATCACGTCCGGGTCCTGACGCAGGAAGGCACGCAGCGCCTGGGCGAAGTCCATGCCCTGGCGCGGATTGACGTTCACCTGGTTGATGCCTTCCAGGTTGATTTCCACCGGGTCTTCCGCGGTGGAAATGTTGATATCCGCCGTGTTGAGAATGTTGATGCCGGTGTACAGCGACACGGTTTTACCCGAACCGGTCGGACCGGTGACCAGGATCATCCCCTGGGGCTGCTGTAGCGCCTGCAGATACAGCTCCTTCTGGCTTTCCTCGTATCCCAGGGCATCGATGCCCAGCTGTGCACTGGACGGGTCGAGGATACGCATCACGATCTTCTCGCCCCACAGCGTCGGCAGGGTGTTGACCCGGAAGTCGATGGCCTTGGTCTTGGAAATCTTCATCTTGATGCGGCCGTCCTGTGGCTTGCGCCGCTCGGAGATGTCCAGCCCGGCCATCACCTTCAGGCGCGCGGCGATGCGCGTGGCCAGCTGGATCGGCGGGCGCGCCGCCTCGTGCAACACGCCGTCGGTGCGGAAACGCACCCTGTAGGCTTTTTCGTAAGGTTCGAAGTGCAGGTCCGAGGAGCCGCCCTTGATGGCGTCTAGCAGCATCTTGTTGACGAAGCGCACCACCGGCGCGTCGTCGGCCGCTTCGCCTTCATCGCGGGCAGCCTTGTCGTCATTGCCGTTCTCGATGTCCAGGCCGTCCAGATCGACATCGTCCAGGTCGCTGAGCGACGAGGTGGCGCTCTCGTAGAACTTGTCGAGGGCCGCCCCCAGCTTGTCGTCCTCGACCAGGATGCCCTCGGTGGTCAGCCCGGTACTGAACTGCACATCGTTGATGGCCTGCTGGTTGGAAGGGTCGGAGACCGCCACGAACAGCTTGTTGCCGCGCTTCCACAGCGGTAGCAGGCGATGCTGGCGGGCCAGTTTCTCGCTGACCAGCTCCCGGGGTTGCTGCTCCTTGTCGATGGCGCCGAGGTCCAGCAGCGCCACGCCGAACTGCTCGGCGGCCAGCTCGGCCACCGCCCGGCCCTTGGCCAGCTTGTTCTGCACCACATAACTGATCAGCGACTGGCCGCCGCGCTGCGCCTGGATCTGCGCCTGCTGTGCGGTCTTTTCATCGAGCAGTCCGGCCAGCACCAATTGGCGGGCCAGACCGGAGAGGGAAATGGCGGTATTCATCGGCTCACTCCGTGGCAATGGCCGCCTTATAACGCAGCCGCACCGTGAGTTCTGAAACCTGGCGCACACAGTGACGCGGGGCGTCACTTTGTGGCTGAGCCGTGTTCGTGGCGGAGTTTTTTTTGGTCGTTTCGATGCGTATCGCTGCAAAGTGATGTCAGATGGCCATTTTTTATGGTGATCTGCGTCTCTAGGAGTTTTTATCGCGCGTCACAAAACTGACAGATCGTGGGCGGTCGTATTTGTCCGTAAAAAGCTTTTAGAACAACGGCTTGGAACGTTTCTGTGCGTATTTTGAGCGATGGATGAGTCAGGGATTGCCGGCTTTCTGGCACGCCGGCTGCTGCCTCCTGGGCAGGTCATCGGACCTTGAACAATCCCAAGGGAGATACAGCATGAAAGCTCAAATGCAGAAAGGTTTTACCCTCATCGAACTGATGATCGTTGTGGCGATCATCGGCATCCTGGCGGCAATTGCTATTCCTGCCTATCAAGATTACGTAGCTAAATCTAAAGCCACAGCTGCGCTTGCGGATATTGCGTCTGGCAAGACGCAGTATGAACTGCTCGCGACGGAAGGAACGGCCCAGACAGTTGCGCTTGTTGGACTGTCGGCCGCAACTGGCAATTGCTCAACGATTTCCGTTACGCAAACGGCTGCGGCTGGTACTGCAACGGCAGCTGCACTTCAGTGCACCATTGCAAATCCTGGCCGGCTGGGCGCAGGTGCCATCATTCAGTTTGATCGAACTGCTGATGGCTTGTATGAGTGTAAAACTACTAACTTTGCCGATGCGAAGTTTAAGCCGGCTGGCTGCGCCTAATATCTTCGAGAAAAGGGGGGGATTTCTTTCTTCCCCCCTGCTCTTCGAAGAAAGGGGGCAGATTTATTTCCGCCTCTGCTCTCCCAAAGCCCCGCCTTTTTGGCGGGGCTTTGCCGTTTAAGCTTGCCATTTCATGGGGTCCGCTGCTGTGGATGTCAGCCAGCCAGGAGCAGCCGTAGGGTGGATAACTCGCGCAGCGATTATCCACCGCAAGGGCATCCTGGTAGACAAGGCTTCGCCGTTGTCTACCCAAGGGCGAGGCGGAACCTGCCCAGCCTGTGGGAGCGAATTTATTCGCGAGCTGTTGGAGCGCCTCGGGGCGGTCAAGCCAGGCTGTAGCGAGCATTAAAAGCTCGCGGACAAGTCCGCTCCTACAGGGGGTGTGCGAACACTTGCTGCTCGGCCTTCTCCAGGCGCTTCTGCCGCGCCGTGCCGGCGATCCTCAGCAGTCCGCTGTCGCGCCGCCAGAGCACGGCCCATTCACCGGCACTTTCCAGGGCAACGTCCAGTTCGGCCTGCAGGGATTCGAACTGCGCAAACACCCCGCCCAGCAGCAGATGCGTTGCTGCCTCACGCGGATCGAGGCGAGCGACTTCGCTCCCCGCCGCCAGCACGCCGGCCAGTTTCAGGCGCAACGCCTGCGGCCACCGGCATTCCAGACCGACCCCATACAGCCAGGCGCTCAGCGCCAGCAGCACGTGAACATCCTCAAGGGTGCGAAACGGCTTGGCGTAGTCGTCCCAGCCGTCACCCGGCAATGGCTGGGCCACGGCGCCGTCGAGCAATAGGCGGGCATGGGGAATATCCGTGGCGATGGGCAGCGGCGGTAGCGCTTCCACGGTCACGCCGGAAGTGTCGCTGGCAACGCTGCACAGGGTGATACGCACCGACTCGCCCTCCGGCTCGCTGCGCGCGGCGACCAGAAACCAGTCGGCTTCGCCGCCGCCGGTGACGAAGTCCTTGCAACCGCTGAGTCGTCCTTCGTGAAAGCGGGTAGTCAGGTCCGCCGGGCGTACGCTGCGTCGCTCCGTTACGCAGAAGGCGCCTAGGCTGGCGGGTGCTTCTGGCCACAGCGCGCGCAGCGCCGCCTGGTAGCCGGCCAGGAAGGCCAGCCCCGGGGTGGCGGCCAGACGGCCGCCGAGGATGGCCAGCTGGGCGGTCGATAGCCCGTTTGCCTGGTCCTGCAGGTGGGCGTACCACGCAGGCAGGGCGCCGGTTGGCAGGCGGTCGAGGGGGCAGAGCAGGCGGTTCCAGGGCATGGTTCTTCCTTGAAAAAAGGCGTCAGGTCAGTTCGATCCGCTCATCGTGAATGTGGATCAAGCCCTGCTTGTACAGCCCGCCGATGGCCTTCTTGAAGTTGCCCTTGCTGACGCCGAAGCGCTGGGCAATCAGCTGCGGATCGCTCTTGTCGCCCAGCGGCAGGCTGCCGCCGTTGGCGCGCAGCTGGTCGAGAATCTGCTCGCCGAGGCTGTCGCGCACCTGTTCCGGCGGCGGCTGCAGGCTCAAGCTGATCTTGCCGTCCTCGCGCACCTCGCGGATGTAGCCGGTCTCGCGCATGCCGGGGCGCAGGAATTTGAACACCTCGTTCTTGTGGATCAGGCCCCAGTGGCTGTTAATGATGATGGCCTTGAAGCCCAGGTCGGTTTTCTCGGCCACGAGCAGGTCGACCGCCTGGCCACGGCTGTAACGCGGCGGCGTCTGGTCGAGGTAGCGATCCAGGCGGGCGGTGGCGGTGATACGGCGGGTGCGCGGGTCGAGGTAGACATACACCACGCAATAATCCCCCACCTGCAGCGGGCGCTTTTCTTCCGAGTGCGGCAGCAGCAGGTCCTTGGGCAGTCCCCAGTCGAGGAACAGGCCGATGCGGTTGATCTCCACCACCTTGAGGCTGGCGAAACCGCCGACTTCCACCTTGGGCTTGAGCGTGGTGGCGATGGGGCGGTCCTCGCTGTCGAGATACACGAAGACGTTCAGCCAGTCCCCTTCCTCGCTGGGCTCGTCCTTGGGGATGTAGCGCTTGGGCAGCAGGATTTCGTCGCCGGCACCGTCGTCCAGGTACAGGCCGAAGTCGGTGTGCTTGGTGACCTGCAGTGAATTGAATCGACCGATCAGTGCCATGTTGGGGTGTGCCTCGTTACGTCAGGGCGCGCATTCTACCGTTGTTCCCGGGGCTTCAGGCCGACACGCAACAGTTTGCCGTTCGGTTCGTCGGTCAGCAGGTAGAGGTAGCCATCCGGCCCCTGGCGCACGTCGCGGATGCGTTTGCCCAGTTGGCCGAGCAGGCGTTCCTCGTGGACGACGCGCTCGCCGTCCAGTTGCAGCCTGATCAGCTCGCCCTTGAGCGCGCCGATGAACAGGTTGTCGCGCCAGGCGGGGAAGCGGCTGTGGTTGTAGAAGGCCATGCCGCTGATCGCCGGGGACTTTTCCCAGACGTAATGTGGCGGCTCGGTGCCCTCGACCTGCTTGCCCTTGGCCTCCGGGATCGCTGTGAAGCTGTAGTTGATGCCGTGGGTGGCCAGCGGCCAGCCGTAGTTGCGGCCGGGGCGCGGGAGGTTGATCTCGTCGCCACCGCGCGGGCCATGCTCGTGCAGCCACAGCGTGCCGCTGCGCGGATCCAGGGCCATGCCCTGCGGATTGCGATGGCCGTAGGACCAGATTTCCGGGCGCGCGCCCGGGCGGTTCACGAAGGGGTTGTCCGCCGGCACGCGGCCATCGGCGTGCAGGCGCACCAGCTTGCCCTGCAGCTTGTCCAGGTCCTGGGCGGTGGGGCGCTGATTGTTTTCGCCCAGGGCGATGAACAGGTAGCCGTCGCGATCGAACACCAGGCGCGCGCCGAAATGAATGCCGGTGGAGAGCTTTGGCTGTTGCTGGAAGAAGCGTTGGAAGTCCTCCAGCCGCGCGCCATCGTCACTGAGGCGTCCGCGCCCGACGGCCGTGCCGGCCTTGCCATCGCCGGCCTCGGCGTAGGCGAGGTAGACCTGCCGGTCCTGTTTGAAATCCGGCGACAGCGCGACATCCAGCAGGCCGCCCTGGCCGCGCGCATACACGGCCGGCACGCCGTCGATGGGTGGCGAAAGCCTACCGCTGGCGTCCAGCCGGCGCAGGCGGCCGGGACGCTCGGTGATCAGCAGGCCCTGGTCATCAGGCAGGAAGGTCAGCGACCAGGGATGCTCCAGGCCGCCGATCATTTCATCGACCTGCAGAATGCCTTGCTCACTGGGATAGTCGGCGGCCCGCACGACCGTGCCCAGCGTGGCCAGCAGAAGGATGCCGATCCATTTGCCCATGGCGATGCTCCGTGGAATGAATGGTCGACACACTATAGGTGCTGAGCATCCTGGGCTATACCGGTGGAGAACCTGTCGGAGGATGGAACCATGCCGAGTCGCCTGAGCAGCGAAGATCAGCAGCGCGTCAACGAGTACCTCAACGCCCCGCAGCACCGGGTCGAGCGCAAGCCGTTCCGGCCCTTGTTCCTGCTGTTGATGACGGTGGGAGTAGTGGTGTTGCTGGGCGGGTTGAGCCGCTGGTTGGCGGCGCTGGTGGTGTAGCAGGCGGGCCTTTGGCGCGGAGGCTTTGGTGGACAAGGAAGACGTTGTCCACCCTGCGGTGGCGCCCGCCTTGGTAGGCGGGCAGGGCGGTCAGCGTTTTTCTGGCCGCCGTACGGTGGGTAGCCGGCCGTCCGGAGCGGGGATCTCAGCCCGGAAACTGCTGCTTGAGCTGTTCCAGCTCCGCGTCCTTCTCCTGCCACAGCTGGTTGACCCACTGCTGGAAGGCCTGGCGGTACTCGGCATCGCTGTCGTAGCTGCGGCCAAGGAACTGGGTGGGGATCTCGCGCTTGCGCACGCGCATGACCACCTGCGGCACGCGGCCGCTCAGCAGGTCCCAGAAGGTGGGCCGGCCGGCCGGGTAGTGGATGGTCACGTCGACCATCGACTCCAGCTGCTCGCCCATGGCGTCCAGCACGAAGGCGATGCCGCCGGCCTTGGGCTTGAGCAGGTGGCGGAACGGCGACTGCTGCTGGTCGTGCTTGGCCGGGGTGAAGCGGGTGCCTTCCAGGAAGTTGAACACCGACACCGGGTTGGTCTTGTAGCGCTCGCAGGCCTTGCGGGTGGTGGCCAGGTCCTGGCCCTGCTTGTGCGGATACTTGCGCAGGTATTCCTTGCTGTAGCGCTTCATGAACGGGAACTCGAGCGCCCACCAGCACAGGCCGATCACCGGCACCCAGATCAGTTCCTGCTTGAGGAAGAACTTGAGGATCGGCATGCGGCGGTTGAACTGGTACTGCAGCACCAGGATGTCCGCCCAGCTCTGGTGGTTGCTGCTCACCAGATAGGAGTGGCGCATGTCCACCAGGTCGCGGCCCTGAACATCCCAGCGGGTACGCCCCACCAGGTCCATCCAGAAGCTGTTGATGGCCATCCAGGTTTCCGCGATCCAGTGCATGCCGGAACGCAGCGCGCGCTGCACGGCCGGAATCGGCAGCAGCAGTTTGAGCAGGGACAGTGCGAACAGCGGCCAGCACCAGAACAGCGTGTTCAGCGCCAGGATCAGGCTGGCGATGATGCCGCGCAGGGTGGCAGGGAGAAAACTCAGCATTGGCCGATTCTCGTCAGGGAAAATTGGCCGCAAGGTTAACGATTGTGCACTCAACTGCAAGCGTCGAGAGTGACCGAATGGTCACGATAACCGCCGTTCAGAGCCGTTCGTGCGTCAATCGAGAAGGGCCAGGGTATCCAGCGCGATCTGCTTCTCCTCGTTGGTGGGTACCACCAGGATGCGCGGTGTCCCCGGGCGATGGATGGCGCCGGTTACGCCGCCGACGCAGAGGGCGTTGGCCTGCGGGTCGATGGCCAGGCCGAACAGCGGCAACCAGGCCACGGTGCGCGCGCGCACCAGCACTGAGTTCTCGCCTATGCCGCCAGTGAACACCAGCCCGTCCAGGCGTGGCAGGGCGCAGCTCATCGCTGCCAGCGACTTGGCGAGCCGGTAGCAGAACACCTCGATGGCCAGGGTGGCGGCGCGATGCCCCTCGCCGCGTGCCTGTTCCAGGGTGCGCATGTCGTTGGACAGCCCCGAGAGGCCAAGCAGGCCGCTCTGATGATTGAGCAGGCGCTCCACATCCTCCAGGCTCCAGCCCAGGGCGCGGGCCAGGTGGCCATGCAGGTTCGGGTCCACGTCGCCGCTGCGGGTGCCCATCACCACGCCTTCCAGGGGCGTCAGGCCCATGCTGGTGTCGCGGCTCTGGCCATCGACGACGGCACAGGTGGAGCTGCCGTTGCCCAGGTGCGCAACCAGCCAGCAACTGTCGCCGACCGCCAGGTTGCACAGTTGCGCCGCGCGGCGGCTGACATAGCGGTGACTGGTGCCATGGAAGCCATAGCGGCGCACGCCCTGTTCCCGGTACAGCTGGTCGGGCAGGGCATAGCGGAAGGCGTGCTCCGGCAGGCTCTGGTGGAAGGCGGTGTCGAATACGGCGATGTGCGGCAGGTCGGGATAGACCTGCAGGGCCGTTTCGATGCCCAGCAGGTTGGCCGGATTGTGCAGCGGCGCCAGCGGCACCGTGGCGCGAATCGCCGTGATCACCTCGGCGTCGATGCGGCAGGACTGGGTGAACTGCTCGCCGCCGTGCACCACCCGGTGGCCGACGCCGTGCAGGCGTCCGCCGCACGCCTCGTTGACCATGGGCAGCAGTTGCCGCAGCAGCGCGCCGTGGTCCGCGCCGGGCAGTGCCCGCTGCTGGCGGATGGCTTCGCCGCGCCACCAGCGCAGGCTGGCCTCGGCGCTGCCCAGCCGCTCGCCTAGCCCGCTGAGCAAAGCCCGGGAATGGGCCTCGCATTGCAGCGAGAACTTCAGCGACGAACTACCGCAGTTGATCACCAGAACGTTGCGCGCGCTCATCGGGCACCCTCTCGGCAGGGCCGGCCTGCCGGCACCAGCCGCAATCGAATGGCTGGCCGATGCGACGGGCGCGGCTGTCGGCATCCAGCACCCAGGCGCGCGACTGCCAGGGCGGCGAATGACGCAGGTGCTGGGTATGTCCACAAGACAGTAGCGCAACCCAATGGCCTTCATCGTCCTGACGGAAACCGAGCAGCGCTGGCGCGACCCGCCTGTCCGCACATGGTTCGCTTTCGACCGCCCGCGCGGGTAAACTTCCGCGTTCCAAACTCTCTACCAAAAGGTCTTCCCCATGCAGATCGCCGCCAACAAGGCTGTCTCCATCGACTATACCCTCACCAACGATGCCGGCGAGGTGATCGACAGCTCCGCTGGCGGCGCGCCGCTGGTCTACCTGCACGGCTGCGGCAACATCATTGTCGGCCTGGAGAAGGCACTGGAAGGCAAGCAGGCTGGCGATCAGCTGACCGTCACCATCGAACCGGAAGACGCCTACGGCGAATACAGCGCCGAACTGGTCGCCGTGCTGGACCGCGCCATGTTCGAAGGCGTCGACGAGCTGGAAGTCGGCATGCAGTTCCACGCCTCCGCGCCGGATGGCGGCATGCAGGTCGTGACCATCCGCGACATCGAAGGCAACGACGTGACCGTCGACGGCAACCACCCGCTGGCCGGTCAGCGCCTGAGCTTCGACGTCAAGGTCGTGCAGGTGCGTGAAGCCAGCCCCGAAGAAATCGCCCATGGCCACATCCATGGCGAAGGTGGTCACCACCACTGATTGCAGCCCGGGCTGGACTGCTCAAGAAGGCGCCCAGCGGGGCGCCTTTTTTATTTGCGTGCGAGAAAGGAGTTGTTTTTCCATGAGTGCCCTGCACGACCTTACCTTGACGAGCCTCACGGGCGAGGAGCTACCCCTCAAACCCTACGAGGGCAAGGTGCTGTTGATCGTGAACGTCGCTTCGGAGTGCGGGCTGACCCCGCAGTACGCCGGGCTGGAGAAGCTGCAGCGCAGCTACGCCACGCGCGGCTTCAGCGTGCTGGGCGTGCCCTGCAACCAGTTCGGTGCCCAGGAGCCCTGCAGCGAGGCGCAGATCGCACGCTTCTGCGAGAAGCACTATGGGGTGAGCTTTCCCATGAGCCGCAAGCTCGAAGTCAACGGGCCGGGCCGCCATCCGCTGTACCGCCTGCTGGCCGGCGAGGGCGCGGAGTTTCCCGGCGACATCACCTGGAACTTCGAGAAGTTCCTGGTGGCTCCGGACGGTCGCGTGCTGGCCCGCTTCGCGCCGCGCACCGCGCCGGATGATCCGCTGCTCGTGCAGGCCATCGAAGATGCGCTGGGCTGAGGGGCAGGGAGCGGGCGCAATGCCCGCTCCGTCTTCAACCCGCCATGCGCCGCAGGGTGTCGTCCTTCACCACGAAATGGTGAAACAGCGCCGCGGCAACGTGGCCGAGGACCAGCAACAGGAACAACCAGGCCAGCGGCGAGTGCAGGCTGCCCAGGCTGGCCAGCCAGGGAATTTCCTCGCCGCCGCGGGCCACCAGTTGCACGCCGAACACCTTCAGGCCGTAACCGTTGCCGAGCATCACGGCCAGGCCAAGCAGCGGCATCGCCAGCATGCACAGATACAGCAAGCCGTGGCCGATGCGTGCCAGCCCGCCCAGCGGCCCCGCCGGCTGCGGTCGCCGACCCCGCTGCACCACCGCCCAGGTCAGGCGCAGCAGCACCAGTACCAGCAGCAAGACACCAATGCTCACATGAGTGGGCACCAGGGTCTGGCCGATCCAGTGATCGCCTTCGTCGATGCGGTCCCCCAGCTTGAGGAATTGCAGGGTCAGCAGCAGGACCATGCCCCAGTGCAGGATGCGGCTCACGCTGCCATAGCGGTGGGCTGAGTCGTTCATGGGTTGCTCCTTGTCGAATCGGGGTGACTTGGGTTCCAGATGAACTCGGGCAAAGGTTCGGTCGCCATGCGTTGCAAATGATTGGCCACCACCGTCTCGAGTTGCCGTAGCGCGTCTTCCTCGCCTTTCAGTCGCACCCGCAGTGTGGTTCCGTGCGCCTCGAGCTGGCACAGGCCAAGGCTCAGCGATATTTCGCTGCTTCCTTCCCCGCGCGTGACGGGGAACTTGTGCGCCCAGTGATTGCTCAGGCGGGTGATCAGGCGCTGTGGATTGTCCGTGGCGATCTGGGTGTTGGATTCCGGCATTGTTAAAGACCCTCAGCCGAAGTGGAATGCGGAAAGGGTGACGTCAAGCACCTGATCGGTGAAGGCGCGCCGGCCAGGGTCTTCGTCCGCGGCACCCGCCACCACCAGCAAGGGGATCAGATGCTCCTCGGCGCGCGGCGGATGGCACAGCCGCGCGGCGGGTGCCTGCGCCCAGTCGACCAGGCGCTGGTAGCGCTCGGCGGGCTCGGCTTCCACGGTTTCCGTCAGCCAGCGGTCGAACTGTTCGGACGGCGCCCCGAAACGGGCGTCGCCATAGGCGCGCATATTGTGAAAACTCATGCCGCTGCCGATGATCAGCACGCCTTGGTCGCGCAGTGGCGTCAGCGCGCGGCCGGCGTCCAGGTGGGCCTGCGGGTCCAGGTCATGGCGCAGGGACAGCTGGATGACCGGGATGTCCGCATCCGGGAACATCAGCTTCAGCGGAATGAACATGCCATGGTCGAAGCCGCGTTGCGGATCCACCCGGGCGGGCTGGCCGCCCTGATTGAGCAGCGTGGCCACCCGTTCGGCCAGCGCCGGTTCGCCGGGCGCGGGGTAACGCAGTTCGTAGGTGTGCGGCGGAAAACCGTAATAGTCGTAGATCAGCTCGGGGCGGGGCGTACCTGTCACGCCGAACGCCGGCTCCAGCCAGTGCGCCGAGACCATGACGATGGCGCGCGGCCGCTCGGGTAGCGTGTCGCCCACGCTGCGCAGGTAGTCGGCCATGCGGTTCCATGCGGTCGGCGGGTTCCAGTCCATGAAGAAGCAGGGGCCAGCGCCATGGGGGATAAACAGCGTCGGTTGGCGAAGGGGGGCGGCGGTGGCCATGGGCGTGCTCCGGTAAATAGTTCTGTAGGCAGTATCTCTTGCTGTCGAAGAAGTGATAATCGGCCGATCTGAGGGTTCACCTTTAACCAAGGGTTGGAAATCATGCTGGATCGGGTCACTGGAATGCGGGTATTCGTGCGGGCGGTTGCCGCCGGCAGTCTGTCAGCGGCGGCGCGCCAGCTGGACATGTCCGCCGCCATGGCCACCAAGCACATCGATGCGCTGGAGTCGCGCCTGGGCGTCAAGCTGCTGCACCGCACCACGCGTCGCTTGAGCCTCACCGAAGCGGGCAGCGACTACCTGGAGGCCTGCCAGCGAATCCTGCCGGAGATCGATGAGGCCGAGGCCGTGGCCGCCTCGCAGCGCATCGAGGCGCGCGGCCTGTTGCGCCTCAACGCGCCGCTGTCGTTCGGCAGTCGTTTCATCGCGCCCTTGCTGCCGGCATTCAGTCGCCGCCATCCCGCCGTGCGCATCGAGCTGGGACTGACCGACAGCCAGGTCGACATGCTCGAAGGCGGCTGGGATCTCATCGTCCGCATCGGCCACCTGGCCGATAGCCAGATGCAAGCGCGCAAGCTGGGTGATTGTCCGATGTGCGTGTGTGCCGCTCCGGCTTATCTGGAGCAACGTGGCATCCCTCGGCGCGTGGCCGAACTCGTGCAGCACAACTGCCTGGGCTACAGCCTGTCGTCCTGGGCGGGCGGCAAGGAATGGGCGTTCGGCCACGATGGCGGCGTGCGGGTGCCGGTCACCGGCGACCTGGCCGCCAACAATGGCGACGCGCTGACGGCGGCGGCCATCGGCGGCCAGGGGCTGATCTACCAGCCGCTGTTCATCGTCACCGATGCCCTCGAGCGGGGTGAGCTGCTGGAAGTGACGCTGGACCAGCCCACCTGCACCCTGGGCGGCATCCATGTGCTGTATCCGCCGGATCGCCGCCCGCCGGCCAAGGTGCGGGTGATGATCGACTACTTGGTGGAGGCGTTTGCGCAGTCGCCGATGTTTGCGTCGGAGCGCTGAACGTCACGGAGCATGGCGGTTGCCCCGCACAGTTTCCAGCAGCGCGAACTTCTCCCGGTCGATCTCGCCCCGGGTGCGCACGCCCAAGCGGCGCAGGATCGGCAGCGGCGGACACCAGCCCTGCAGGCCATGCTGCAGCAGGAAGGGCAGCACCACGCCGGGCAGCATGAACCATCTGCGGTTCACGGTGAGCCCCAGCACCAGGCCGGTCAGCGCGAGGGTCGAGGCATTGACCTCCAGGACGCGCTCGATATCCCATTCCCGCTCCAGCGCGTCGATGCGCCGCAGGATGTCCTGGCGGTCCAGGCCGCTGAAGTGGCGAATGTTCTGCTGGGTCCGGCGATCGATCTCGTCGTTGACCGCAGGCGATGTGGCGCGTCGGACGCGATCCGCCTCGTCACCCGTCGCGCTGAGATGATGACTTGCAAGCATGACCGACCCCCCTGCTGTTAGGCCTCCCGGCGCCTGGAACGAGAACGCATCCTGCAGGGTTACGAAGCCGGTGCGAGTGGGGAGTTCCCGGGATTGGCGGGGCGGTGTTGCAGTCGACGGCTCGACGCTTCTTCGACACTTTAGGATGTGCAAAAGAAAAGCCCCTGAAATTCTCTAGGAATCAGGGGCTTAGCTTGCTTGATTTGGTGGAGCCGGGGGGATTTGAACCCCCGTCCGCCAGGACTCCGCTATCGGTTCTACATGCTTAGCCATCTCTATTGAGTTAACTCCGCGCCGCCCGAGTGGCAGGGTGCTTGGAGCGAGCTGCATAAGTTTTAGCCGTTACACCTGCAGCGAGCTTGGCGGCGATCCTGTTCTATCTGACAGACCTAATCTTCGGGTTTACAGGCATCCCCTAGGGTCTGCTGGCGCCCTTAGGCGGCCAGAGCGTAGTTGTCGTCGTTGGCAACTATGAATTGTGGCAGCGAATTTACGAGAACTGTCACCTACTCGGCATGCCCCTCAAGTTTCATTACCGGCGTCGAATCCTAATCGGCCCCAGGTGTCGCTAGAAAGGTCCGGCGCAGTGTACGTCAATTGCATCGCTGCGTCGAACCTCTTGTCGGCTTAAGGCTGGGTGCCTTCAACCGTCCTGACACCTAGATGGAGACGGTCAGGCGGCTTTCAAGGGGCAGCCGTTCAATTAGCGTTGCCTGAGCCTGAGCCTGAGCCTGCTCCTGGACCCGACCCTGAGCCGTTTCCTTGTCGATAGGATTGGTCGAGAGTCTTCAGCGCGCGTTCGCTGGCGGTCACGCAGGCGTTGGTATCGCCACGCGCCTGGGCCTCGCGCGCCTGTTCGATGAACATTTTCGCTTCATTGGCCGACGTGTGATCGGTGGGGTTGCCGGTCTCTGTCTCGAGTTTCTGCAGGTTCTCGTTGCAGCGGTCCGCGTCCGCGAAGGCGGGCGCCGCGACCAGACACGTAGCCAGTAGCAAAAGGGTCGGTTTCATGGATATCTCCGGACGGATCGGCCACGACGGCGACTCCCTGCGCCAGGCCGATCCGGGTTCATTCCTTCATGGGGGCGCTGTTGAGCATCTGCATGGCCTGGTCGACTGTGCTGAGGCATTCCGACATGCGGTCGGCATCCTTGTACTCCTCGGCCTCGTCACGCAGCTTGTCGATCTGGTCTTCCTCGGCATCGGTCAGCTCGCGCTGGTCCATGGCCTCGTCCAACTGGTCGAGGCGGGCTTCGCATTGGTTGTCGGCGGCGAAGGCGGCGGGCGCGAACAGCAGGGCGGCGGAGATGAACAGAGCGGGACTTTTCATGGAGGTTCCTCGCGTGTGGGGTCCGCAAGGGTTGACGCGTCGGACGGCCAGGGGTTCCGCCGGGAGGACAATCGCAAGGGTCGCCGCCCGGCCTTCCCTGGCCGGACGCGCTTCAGCAGGCTTTGGACCGAGTGACCCGGTCGACCAGATAGACCAGACCGTGGTAGTCGATGCCCGAATGGCTGGACAGGCCGATCTCGCAGGTGCGGCTGGTGGAGATCCCTTCCTGGCACTGCTGCACGGCGTCCTGCAGCGTACGCAGCGCGTGGGCGTTGAGTTCCGGCTGGTTGAAGCCCTTGTCGCCGGCGAAGCCGCAGCAATGGATGCCTTCCGGGATGACCACCTGCTCGGTGCAGCGCCGCACGATGTCGATCAGGCCCTGCGCCTCGCCCAGGTGCTGGGTGCTGCAGGTCACATGCACGGCCACCGGCTCGCGCTGCGGCACGAACTCCAGGCGTTCGAACAGCTGCTCGCGGATGAAACGCACCGGGTCGTGGATGTCCAGCCGGGTGTCGGCCAGGTCCTGCACCAGGCGCAGCGTGCAGGGGCTGGTGTCGCAGTAGATCGGATCGAGGCCGCCGCGACTGGCCTTGAGCAGCGCATCCAGGGTTTCCCGCTTCTTGCGCTCGCCCTGTTCGGCGTACCCCTTGGAGGCGAACGGCTGGCCACAGCACAGGTTGTCCAGCGCCTCGGGGAACACCACCTGGAAGCCGGCCTTCTCCAGCAGGGCGCGGGTGCGCTCGATCAGCGGGGTCTGCTCGGCATCGCCGAACGCCGGGCCCATGGCTCGCGACACGCAGGCCGCCAGGTACACCGCGCGTGGCCGGCTGTCGTCGCTGGCGGGCGTGATGGCGATCGGCTTGACCGGCTGCGGCATGGCCGGCGTCCACGCGGGCAGGCGATTGCCGGACAGTCGGCGCAAGCCGGCGCTGGTGCGCGCCAGCAGCGGCGCGCCGAGCAGGCGGCGCGTGCCGTTGGCGGCGGCCAGGGTCAGGCGCGTGCCCTTGAGGGCGGCGGCGAAGTGTTCGGCCAGCCAGTCGGCGGTGCCGCGATGGTCCGCCGTGGCGGCGCGCAGCTTGCGCACCAGATCGCCGGTGTTGATGCCGACCGGGCAGCGCTGCGCGCACAGCCCGGTGGCGGCGCAGGTGTCGATGCCGTGGTAGCGGTAGGCGCGCTCCAGTTCCGTGGTGTCGACGCCGGCGCGCTTCTTCGCCTGGATGTCGCGCCAGATGACGATGCGCTGGCGCGGGGTCAGGGTCAGCCCGTTGGACGGGCACACCGGTTCGCAGAAGCCGCATTCGATGCACTTGTCGACGATCTCGTCGGCGGCCGGCAGCGGCTTGAGGTGCTTCAGGTGGATCTGCGGATCCTCGCTGAGCACCACGTCGGGGTTGAGGATGCCGCGCGGGTCGAGCAGGCGCTTGATGGCCCACATCAGCTGGTAGGCGTCGCGCCCCCATTCCAGCTCGACGAACGGCGCCATGTTGCGCCCGGTGCCGTGTTCGGCCTTCAGCGCGCCGCCGAACTCTACCGCCACCAGTTGCGTCACGTCCTCCATGAAGGCCGCGTAGCGGGCCTTTTCCGCCTCGCTGTCGAAGCCCTGGGTGAACACGAAGTGCAGGTTGCCCTCCAGGGCATGGCCGAAGATGATCGCCTCGTCGTAATGGTGACGGTCGAACAGCTCGAGCAGGCGGTTGACGCCCTCGGCCAGCTGTTCGACCGGGAAGGTGACGTCCTCGATGATCACCGTGGTGCCGGTGCGGCGCACCGCGCCGACCGCCGGGAAGGTGTCCTTGCGGATCTTCCACAGCTGGTTGTAGACCGCCGGGTCCTCGCTGAAGGCGACCTGGCGCTCCACCGGGAAGCCGCCGAGGGTGGCCATGATCTGTGCGATCTGCTCGTGCAGCAGCGACTGGCTGGCGGCGCGCGATTCGATCAGCAGCGCGCAGGCGCCGGCGGACAGAGCACTGACCCAGTCCGGCATGCCGGGCTTGTCCTGCACCGAGCGCAGGCTGCGGCGGTCGAGCAGTTCCACTGCGGAAACCGGCTGTTGGCGCAGCACCGGCACGGCGCGGCAGCAGCTCTCCACGTCCGGGAAGACGATCAGCGCGCTGGCCTTGTGCGGATGTTCGGGCACGGTGTGGTAGGTCACGGCGCTGATGAAGCCCAGCGTGCCCTCCGAGCCGACCATCAGGTGGGCGAGGATGTCGAGCGGGTCGTCGTAGTCGACCAGGGCGTTGAGCGAGTAGCCGGTGGTGTTCTTCAGCCGGTACTTGTGGCGGATGCGCTCGGCCAGCGCGCTGTTGGCGCGCGTTTCCCTGCCCAGTCGGGCCAACTGTTCGAGCAGCGCCGCGTGGCTGTGCCGGAAGGCGGCGACGCTGGCCGGGTCCTCCGTGTCCAGCAGGGTGCCATCGGCCAGCACCAGGCGCAGGCCGGCGAGGGTCTTGTAGCTGTTCTGGGCGGTGCCGCAGCACATACCGCTGGAGTTGTTGGCAACGATGCCGCCAATCTTCGCCGCGTTGATGGAGGCCGGATCGGGGCCGATCTTGCGGCCCAGCGGGGCCAGCACGGCGTTGGCGCTGGCGCCGATCACGCCGGGCTGCAGGCGGATCTGCGCCCCGCCGTTGCGAATCTCGCGACCGTTCCAGCGCTCGCCCAGCACGATAAGCACCGAGTCGGAAATCGCCTGGCCGGACAGGCTGGTGCCGGCGGCGCGGAAGGTCACCGGCACCTGCTCGGCCGTGGCCAGCCTGAGCAGTTCGATCACTTCGGCTTCGGATTCGACGCGCACCACCAGCTTGGGGATCAGCCGGTAGAAGCTGGCGTCGGTGCCGAAGGCCAGGGTGGACAGCGGGTCGTCGAACAGCCGCTCGCGGGGAATCAGCGCCTCGACGGCCTGGCGAAAGGCGGCGGGCAGGCTCATGCGTCCTCCAGGATCAGCACGATCAGATCCTTCGGGCCGTGGGCGCCGTAGGCCAGCACCTGCTCGATGTCGGCGGTCTTCGAGGGGCCGGAGACCAGCAGGGCGTTGGTCGGCATGCCGCCGGCCCACTGTTGTTGCTGCTGCACCTCGTAGAAGTTGTCGTACACCTCGCTGGCCTTGAGGATGGCGAAGTGCACCGGCGGCACCAGGCTCATCAGCCGCGGTTCTTCGCGGGTCGGCCAGAGGATCAGGCTGCCGGTGGCGGCGATGGCGCCCAGGGTGCCGGTCAGGCTGGCCGGGGTGTCGTTGAACAGCTCGGCTTTCCATTCCTCGACGGGGCGGTCATAGGCTTTCAGGTGCGGCGCATCGCTGCGGCCGGCGAAGTGCTCGGCAAGCTGCGCGCCCCACGGCGTGCTCGGGGCGATCAGCAGACTGCCCAGCTGTTTTTCGGTCAGCAGCCGTTCCAGCAGCGCCGGCCAGTCGGCCAGGGTGGTCAGGTGCGTTTCGGTGTGCACCGCCTCCATCAGCTGGCGCAGGCGCGGCACGCGCTGCTCCGGCGGGTAGCGCCAGGGCTCGGACACCAGGGCCTCGTCGAAATCGTCGACCAGCGGCTGGGTGCCGGCCAGGCTGTTGCGCAGCTTGGCGAGGATGTTGGCTTTGGCAGACATGTCACTTGCCCTCCAGGTGCTGTTTCGCCAGTTCGTGCAGCGAACGGGCCGCCGGTTTCGGGGCGGCGTGGTTCTGCGCCCAGGGGCCGATGTTCGGCGTCAGGCCCCGGAAACGGGTGGCGAAGAAGCCGAACAGCCGATAGAGCAGCGGGGAGGTGTTGAGCAGGCGCCAGCCCTGCCAGATCAGGCGTTCGGTCGCCGAGTACTTGCTGCCCTGGCCACGCATGACGCGGTGCGGGTCGTCGGGCTTCTTGATGTTCTCCTCACGCAGGCGGCGCAGCAGCGCGGGGATCGGAATCTTCACCGGGCAGACCTCGCCGCAGGCGCCGCACAGCGACGACGCGGAGGGGTGGTCCGGGGTGTTTTCCAGGCCCATCAGGTGCGGCGAGATGATCTTGCCGATCGGTCCCGGATAGACAGTGCCGTACGCCTGGCCGCCGATGCGCGTGTACACCGGGCAGTGGTTCATGCAGGCGCCGCAGCGGATGCAGTTCAGCGTCTGGCGTAGCTCGCCGTCGGCGAAGGCCTGGCTGCGGCCGTTGTCCAGCAGCACCAGGTGCACTTCCCGCGGGCCGTCCAGCTCGTCGGCCTGGCGCGGTCCGGAGATCATGTTGACGTAGGTGGTGATGCCCTGGCCCAGCGCCGAGCGGGTCAGCAGCGAGAGCAGCGGCACCACGTCGCGCAGGTTTTCCACCACCTTCTCGATGCCGGTGACGGCGATGTGCACCGGCGGCACTCCGGTGGACATGCGGCCGTTGCCTTCGTTTTCCACCAGCAGCAGGGTGCCGGTCTCGGCGACCGCGAAGTTGACCCCGGACACGCCGATGTCGGCCGCGAAGAACTTCTCGCGCAGCACGCGGCGGCCGGTCTGGATCAGCGTGTCGACGTCCTCGGTGTAGTCGATGCCGAGTTTGTCGCGAAACAGCGAGCCCACCTGGCGGGCGTTCTTGTGGATCGCCGGCATGATGATGTGGGTGGGCTTTTCATGGTCGAGCTGGATGATGTACTCGCCCATGTCGGATTCCAGGGCCTCGATGCCGTGGCCTTCGAGGAAATGGTTCATCTCCATTTCCTCGCTGACCATCGACTTGCCCTTGATCACCTGCCGGGCCTGGTGGGCCTGGGCGATCGCCAGGACGATGGCGTTGGCCTCGTCCACGGTCTCGGCCCAGTGCACCTTCACGCCGTTGCGCGTCAGGTTGGCTTCCAGGCGCTCCAGTAGCTCGGGCAGCTTGGACAGCGCGCGGGCGCGCACATGGTTGCCCATCTCGCGCAGGTGCTCGCGCTCGTACTCGTCGGGCATCGAGGCCAGGCGCTTGGCCATCAGCGAGTCCATGGCCGAGCGCATGTTGCCGCGCAGCTGGGTGTCGCCCAGCGCCTGGCGGGCGTTGCGCTTCAGGTCACGGCTGCTCAGTTCGACGACGGGGATGCGTTGGCTCATGGACGGCCTCCGGTGCGCTGCCAGAGGAAACTGGCCAGGTGCTGGCCGCGCAGCGGGCTGTCCTGCAGTTCCAGCGAGCCGTTGATGTTCATCAGACAGCCGCAGTCGGCGCTGATCACCTGCGCGGCGCCGGAATCCTGCAGGGCGCGGGTCTTGTCGCGCACCATGGCGCCGGAGATGTCCGGCATGCGCACGCTGAAGGTGCCGCCGAAGCCGCAGCATTCGCTTTCGTGGTCGTGCTCGACGCGCTCGACCCGCTGCAGCTGGGCGAGCAGGGCGCGGCCGTGCAGGTGGGTGTTCATCTCGCGGCGTGCCGAGCAGGAGGTGTGCAGGGCGACCTGGACCGGTTCGCCCTGGTCCTGCAGCTCGACCTGGCAGACATGCAGGAGGAATTCGGCCAGCTCGAAGGTGCGCTCGGCCAGCGCCTTCACCTGCGCCAGGGTCTCGGGCTCGTCCTTGAACAGTTCCGGGTAGTGATGGCGCAACATGCCGGCGCAGGAGCCGGACGGCACTACCACCGGCCAGTCGTTGGCGAACAGCGCCAGTTGCGCGCGCGCCACCTTGCGCGCTTCCTCGGTGTAGCCGCTGGTGTAGGCCGGCTGGCCGCAGCAGGTCTGCTCCTGGGGGAAGTGCACACGCAGGCCTTCGCGTTCGAGCAGGCGGATGGCGTCCAGGCCGGCCTCGGGAAAGAACAGGTCGACCACGCAGGTGCCGAACAGGTACACCTGCTGAGGCTTGGCCGGATACTGGCGTGGAGTGGGCAGCGGCGGCGCCACGCGGGTGGCGTTGGGGGCTGCGTCGTAGAAGAGGTCGCTCATCGGCTTGGCCCGGTTGAGTGTTGCGGGGGACCTGTCCGCCTTGGGCGGAACAGGTCCGGTTATGCCTTACACGCCGACCAACGGGTCGGTGATGCCCAGCACGTAGATCGCGATCAGGGTCAGCAGGCCCGAGATCAGCAGGTAGTACAGGGTCGGCCAGATGGTACGGCGCAGGGTGGTGCCCTCGCGACCCAGCAGGCCCACCGTGGCGGAGGCGGCCACCACGTTGTGGATCGCCACCATGTTACCCGCGGCGGCGCCGACTGCCTGGGCGGCGACGATCATCGCACTGGAAACGCCCAGGCTGGTGGCGACGCCGAACTGGAACTGGCTGAGCATCATGTTGCTCACCGTGTTGGAGCCGGCGATGAAGGCGCCCAGCGCACCGATGGTCGGCGCCAGCAGCGGGTAGATGCCGCCCACGCTGTCGGCCACGAAGCGCGCCATGGTGATCGGCATGCTGGCCAGCTCGGCGCCGTTGACGCCGGAGTTGATCAGAATGCGCACCATCGGCACGGTGAACAGCAGCACGAAGCCGGCGCCGAGCAGCACCTTGCTGGATTCGCCCAGGGCCGCGCCCAGCTCGCGGACCTTCATGCCGTGCAGGAAGAAGGTGGCCAGCACCACCAGCACCAGGATGCCGCCGGGCAGATACAGCGGCATGAAGTCGGCGTTCACGCCGGTTTCGCCGAGTATGTTGGGGAACAGCAGCACCACGGATTTCATGAAGGCGCCGATTTCCGGCACGGTGCGGCTGAGGACCAGCAGGGCGCCGACCAGCACGTAGGGCAGCCAGGCGCGCAGGGTGCTCATCGGTTTGGCGGTCAGCTCGTCAAGCTTCATTTCCACGCTGCCGAGCCATTCGCTGGGCCACTCGCGGGCGTCGGCGAAATCCCAGGTCTTCTTCGGCACCAGGAAGCCCATGCGCGCGGCGAAGGTGACAATGGCCAGGCCGATCAGCCCGCCGAGCAGCGAGGGAAATTCCGGGCCGAGGAAAATGCCGGTGAAGGCGTAGGGCACAGTGAAGGCCAGGCCGGCGAACAGCGCGAACGGCAGCGCCTCGAAGCCGGCTTTCCAGCTTTTTTCCTTGCCGAAAAAACGTGTCAGCATCAGCACCATGATCACCGGCATCAGGGTGCCGGTCAGCGCGTGCAGGATCGCCACTTCATTGGTGATCAGCTGCAGGAAGGCGTCCCAGCTGGATTGCTGGGCGACCAGCTGGGCGCTGATGGTGGCGGTGTCCAGGCCGCCGTTGATGCCGATGATGATCGGCGTGCCGACCGCGCCGAAGGACACCGGTGTGCTCTGCACCATCATGCCGAGCATGACGGCGGCCAGCGCCGGGAAGCCGATGGCCACCAGCAGCGGAGCGGCAATCGCGGCCGGAGTGCCGAAGCCGGAGGCGCCTTCGATGAAGCAGCCGAACAGCCAGGCGATGATGATGGCCTGGATGCGGCGGTCAGGGCTGATGGTGGCGAAACCCGCGCGAATCGCGGTAATACCCCCGGAATGCTTGAGGGCGTTGAGCAACAGGATGGCGCCGAAGATGATCCACAGCACACCGGCGGTGATCACCAGGCCCTGCAGGGTAGAAGCCAGCACGCGGTTGAAGCTCATGTCCCAGACGAACAGTGCGATGCCTGCGGTGAGCAGGAACACCACTGGCATGGCGCGGCGTGCGGGCCAGCGCAGGCCGATCAGCAGGATGGCGGCGAGCAGGATGGGCGAGAAGGCGCACAGGGCGAGCAATCCGTTCGACATGGTCAGGCTCCTCGCGCGAGGTGCAGGCGCAGGGCCGCAGGCATGGAAGCGGTGTGCTGATGCATAGCAGAGTCCTCGTTGTTGTTTTTGTAAATTGGTAATACCAATTACGCGTTGCGAGTGGTCAGGCTACGCAGTGACGGTTTGCCGCGTCAATCCTGTGCAGATAGACGTAGGTCGTAGAAAGGGCCCTTGCTGGGGAGCTTTGCGAGTGGTTAGGCTTTGATCCGACGAAAAGTGGTCAGGCCAATTTTGCGGAGAGCAAGTGTGGAGCTAAACAAGGTGCGCCAGCGTCGGCTGGCGGACGACATCGTGGCCCAGCTGGAGGCGATGATCCTCGAGGGAACCTTCAAGGTCGGGGAGCGGCTACCGGCGGAGCGGGCGCTGGCGGAGCAGTTCGGCGTGTCCCGGCCTTCATTGCGCGAGGCGATCCAGAAGCTGGTCGCCAAGGGTTTGCTAACCAGTCGGCACGGCGGCGGCAACTATGTGGCGCAGACCCTGGGCAGCACCTTCAGCGACCCGCTGCTGCAGCTGCTGGAGAACAACGAGGATGCCCAGCGCGATCTGCTGGAGTTCCGCCATACCCTGGAGGGCAGCTGCGCCTATTACGCGGCTCAGCGGGCCACTGAGGTGGATCGCCAGCGGCTGACGGAGGCCTTCGAAACGCTGCAGGCGTGCTATGACCGTGATGTTGTCTGCCGTACCGAGGAGGGCGCCGCCGATGCCGGGTTCCATCTGGCAATTGCCGAAGCCAGCCACAATGCAGTGCTGCTGCACACCATGCGCGGGCTGTTCGATCTGCTCAAGCGCAACGTGGTGACCAACATCGGCGGCATGTATGCGTTGCGCGACGAGACCCGCCAGATGCTGATGAGCCAGCACCGCGAGCTTTATGAAAGGATCATGGCGCGCCAGGCCGAGCAGGCGCGCGAGGTGATTCACCGGCACATCGACTATGTGCAGGAAGTCCTGGCGGAGGGGCGGGAAGAGGCGCAGCGGCTGGCACGTGTGCAGCGCAGGCACTGGGAGCGGACCCTGCTTACCTGAGGCGGGAGTGGATCAGGCGTCCTTGCCCTTGCTGCGCATGGCGCGTTGGATATCACGATCGGCGTCACGTTCCTTCTCGGTGTGGCGCTTGTCGTATTCCTTCTTGCCCTTGGCCAGGGCGATCTCGCACTTGACCAGGTGCTGCTTCCAGTACAGCGACAGGGCGACGCAGGTGTAGCCCTTCTGCTGGACGCCGCCGGTGATCTTCTCCAGCTCGCGCGCATGCAGCAGCAGCTTGCGCGTGCGCGTCGGATCGGCGATCACGTGGGTGCTGGCGGTCTTCAGCGGCGTGATGTGGCAACCCATCAGCCAGGCCTCGCCATCCTTGAGCAGGATGTAGCTGTCGACCAGCTGGGCCTTGCCGGCACGCAGGCTTTTAACTTCCCAACCGGCCAGGGCCAGGCCGGCCTCGAACTTCTGTTCGATGAAATAATCGTGCAGCGCCTTTTTGTTCTGCGCGATGCTGCCCTGCTGTTGTTTCTTTTGCTTAGCCATAGGGCGCGCATTATAGGGACTGGCGGCTGCGCTGGCGACTGTCCACGCAGCTTTTCAGGCGTGCTCCTGCGTGTGACCGGGCGCATAGAACTTGAGGGGGCAAAACGAATCCCCGACAATGCGGCCTGTTACGCGCACCCTCCGGGTGCCGGTCCGCAATGAAGGCTCTGCATGACGACGCATATTCAACGCTCGGCGCTGCTGCCGTATCCGGCGCAGGCGCTGTACGATCTGGTCAACGATGTTGCGAGCTATCCGCAGTTCCTGCCCTGGTGTTCGGCCAGCGAAGTGCTGGAGAGCGACGCCGGTCAGATGCGCGCCAGCCTGACGGTGGCCAAGGGCGGCGTCAGCCAGCGCTTCATCACGCGCAATCAGCTCACGCCCGGCGAGTCCATCGTCATGGATCTGGAACAGGGGCCGTTCAAGCAGCTGCACGGTGTCTGGCACTTCAAGGCGCTGACCGACAAGGCCTGCAAGATCAGTCTGGATCTGGCCTTCGACTATGACGGGCCGTTGATCAAGGCCACGCTGGGGCCACTGTTCAACCAGGCGGCCAACACGCTGGTCGATGCCTTCTGCCAAAGGGCCAAGCAACTCCATGGATAAGTCGAATCAGATTGCCGTCGAGGTCGTCTATGCACTTGCCGAGCGCCAGAAGCTGCTGCGCCTGAGCGTGCCGGTCGGCACCACGGTGCGCGACGTGGCCCTGCGCTCCGGCATGGAAGTGTTCTTCCCGGAGCTGGATCTGCACACCTGTCCGCTGGGTATCTTCGGCAAGGCCGTCGCCAAGCCGGAGGAGCGGGCCGTGGAGGAGGGAGAGCGTGTGGAAATCTACCGCCCGCTGATCGCCGACCCCAAGGAAGTGCGCAAGCAGCGCGCCGCGAAGGCGGCGCAGGCGAAGGCCGAACGGCCTTAATTGCGCGGGCTGCTGCCCAGGATGGCTTCGTCCCGGCTTTGGCCGGGGCGGAAGTCGCCGGAAATGGTGGTCAGGCGATCCTGAGCGTCGAATTCCAGGCTGACACGTTCCTGGCGTCGCTCGCCGCCGCCGGGCTGGATGCTGTACAGATAGTCCCAGCGATTGGGGTGGAAGGTATCGGTAATCATGGGGTTGCCCATGATAAACCGCACCTGGCGCCGGGTCATTCCGGGACGCAACTGATCTATCATGTCCTGCGTCACGACATTGCCCTGCTGGATGTCGATCTTGTAAACGCCAGGGAAGGAACAGCCGGCAACTGCCAAGAATGCCGTCAGGCTGAAACTGGAAAGCAGGAGCTTGGTGTTTTGCATCGGGGGCTGACTTCCACTATCTTGGCCGGGAATTCGAGGCTCCGGATCATACCCGCATGACGGATGCTGCGAAACAGAGCATGAGAAACTGACATGGTAGAAAACAACGAATTGCGCAAGGTTGGCCTCAAGGTCACCCTGCCGCGCGTCAAGATCCTGCAGATGCTGGATACGACCGATCAGCGCCACATGAGTGCCGAAGATGTGTACAAGGCACTGATGGAAGCGGGCGAGGATGTCGGCCTGGCCACCGTCTACCGGGTCTTGACCCAGTTCGAATCGGCCGGCCTGGTAACTCGTCACAATTTCGATGGCGGCCATGCGGTCTTCGAACTTTCGGATGGTGAGCACCATGACCACATGGTCTGTGTGGAAACCGGTGAAGTGATCGAATTCATGGACCATGAGATCGAAAAGCGCCAGCGCGAAATCGTCGCCGAGCACGGCTACGAGCTGGTGGACCACAACCTGGTGCTGTACGTACGCAAGAAAGCCTGACCGGCGCGCAACGGTTCCGATAAAAGGCGACCCCAGGGTCGCCTTTTTCATTGGTGCGTTGGCACGGCGCCCTGCGGGAGCGAATTGATTGGCGAGCGAACAAGTCCGCTCCCGCGGCGCAGCCGGGCCTTATTCCTGCGCGTTGGCCAGCAGCTTCGCGGCGTGGGCCAGGGATTCGTCGGTGAGGTCGACCCCGCCGAGCATGCGCGCGACTTCCTCGATACGCTGCTGGCGCTCCAGGTGCGCGACGGCGGTGCTGGTGTCCGAGCGGCCGCGCTGCTTGTGCACGAACAGGTGCTGATGCCCCTGTGCGGCGACCTGCGGCAGGTGGGTCACGCACAACACCTGGCCGCGTTCGCCCAGGCGGCGCAGCAGCTGGCCGACCACTTCAGCGGTCGGGCCGCCGATGCCGACGTCCACTTCGTCGAACACCAGAGTCGGTACGCGCGAGGTCTGCGCGGTGATGACCTGGATGGCCAGGCTGATGCGTGACAGTTCGCCACCGGAAGCCACCTTGGCCAGGGCGCGCAGCGGCTGGCCGGGGTTGGCGCTGACTAGGAATTCCACCTGCTCCAGCCCGGCCGGATGCGGTTCGTCCGTGGCGTTGGCACGCAGCTCGATCTGAAAGCGTCCGCCGGGCATGCCCAGGCGCTGCATTTCCACTTCCACGGCCTTGCTCAGTTCGCTGGCGGCGCGATGACGCAGCGCGCTGAGTTCCTCGGCCTTCTCCTGATAGTGACGGGCATAGGCAGCCAGCTCTTCGGTCAGGCGCTCCTGGGCCTGGTCATCGGCGTTCAGGCTTTCCAGCTCCTCCAGCAGTCGCTGCTGCAGCTCGCCCAGTTCGCCGGGCTGCACGCGATGCTTGCGGGCCAGGGTATAGATGCTGTCCAGGCGCTCCTCCAGCTGTTGCTGGCGCTCGGGGTCGGCATCGAAGTGGTCGATGAAGCGGTTCAGCTCGCCGATGGCTTCCTCGACCTGGATCTGTGCGCTGGCCAGCAACTCGACCGCGCTGGCCATGGCGCCGGCGTTCGGGCTGAAGGCGGTCAGCCGGTTCAGGCTGGCGTTCAGCGCAGACAGTACGTTGCCGGCGTCGCTTTCACTGCACAGGTCCAGCACCTGGCGGCAGGCGCCGAGCAGA
Source organism: Pseudomonas flexibilis (assembly GCF_000806415.1). Classification (NCBI taxonomy): domain Bacteria; kingdom Pseudomonadati; phylum Pseudomonadota; class Gammaproteobacteria; order Pseudomonadales; family Pseudomonadaceae; genus Pseudomonas; species Pseudomonas flexibilis. The sequence continues at coordinate 62,094 of NZ_JTAK01000003.1, read as the reverse complement.
TGCTCGGCGTTGCTCAGGGTCTTGTGTTCTTCTTCCAGCTGCTCCAGTTCCTGCTCGCCCAGCGCCAGCGCTTCGAGCTCCTCGAGCTGGTAGCTGAGCAACTGGTGGCGGGCGCGCTGTTCGTCGCCGCTGCTGGACACCCGTTCCAGCTCCTGGCGGGTTTGCCGCCAGCGCTGCGCGGCGAGCAATACCTGACGGGCCAGCTCGCCGGCGCCGGCATAGGCATCCAGCAGGCGGCGGTGGGTATCGGTCTTGAGCAGCGACTGGTGTTCGTGCTGGCTGTGGATGTCGATCAGCAGTTCGCCGAGCGCCTTGAGGTCGCCCTGCGGACACGGCGTGCCATTGATGTAGGCGCGCGAGCGGCCTTCAGCGGTGATGACCCGGCGCAGGATGCACGGGCCGTCCTGCTCCAGGTCGCGCTCGCGCAGCCAGGCCTGGGCTTCGGGAATCTGCGAGACGTCGAAGCTGGCGAGGATGTCCGCCTTGTCGGTACCCGGGCGTACCACGCTGCTGTCGGCGCGATCGCCCAGCGCCAGGCCGAGCGCGTCGAGCATGATCGACTTGCCGGCACCGGTTTCGCCGGTGATGACGCTCATGCCGCTGCGCAGTTCCAGATCCAGTTGATCGACGATGGCGTAGTTGCGAATGGACAGATGGACCAGCATGGAAGGCTCCCCAGGTTCGCCAGGCTGGCTATTTATACAGTGGTCGGTGAGTCGCCTTCAAGCATTTCTCCGCGCCCCCTTGAAGAAGGTTTCACCGTCCCCATATAGGGCTGCATTCGGCGCCGGCCCGGCCGGCATCCCTTCGTCTAGAGGAGACTCCCAATGGTGGATGAACAGAACCTGGAAAACCCCAACGCCGAACCGTCCGCCGGCGAGCAGGACACCGAGGCGTTGCAGGCGCGCGTGCTGGAGCTGGAAGAGCAGCTGGCCGCCGCCCAGGATCAGGTGCTGCGCAGCGCCGCCGATATGCAGAACGTGCGCCGTCGCGCCGAACAGGACGTGGAAAAGGCCCACAAGTTCGCCCTGGAAAAGTTTGCCGGCGATCTGCTCGCCGTGGTCGACAGCCTGGAGCGTGGCCTGGAGCTGACCCGTCCGGACGACGAGGCCAGCAAGGCGGTGCGTGAAGGCATGGAGCTGACCCACAAGCTGCTGCTCGACAGCCTCAAGCGCCACCAGCTGGAGCAGCTCGATCCGCAGGGCGAGCCCTTCAACCCCGAGCATCACCAGGCCATGGCGATGGAAGAAAGCGCCACGCTGGAGCCGGGCAGCGTGCTCAAGGTGTTCCAGAAGGGCTACCTGCTCAACGGTCGCCTGCTGCGCCCGGCGATGGTCGTGGTCAGCAAGGCACCGGCCGACACGCCGTCTTCGATCAACGAAAAGGCTTGAAATCCATCGGGCCGACCCCATCTGTTTCACCAAGCACATTTGAGCCGCGGCGGCCCTGGCGGGGACGCAGGCACCACCCGATTCTGGAGAATTGAAAATGGGAAAAATCATCGGTATTGACCTGGGGACCACCAACTCCTGCGTCTCCATCCTGGAAAACGGCACCGCCAAGGTCATCGAGAACGCCGAAGGTGGCCGTACCACCCCGTCGATCATCGCCTACACCAACGATGGCGAAATCCTGGTCGGCCAGTCCGCCAAGCGCCAGGCGGTCACCAACCCGCACAACACCCTGTTCGCCGTGAAGCGCCTGATCGGTCGGCGCTTCGACGAGGACGTGGTGCAGAAGGACATCAAGCTGGTCCCCTACAAGATCATCAAGGCCGACAACGGTGACGCCTGGGTGGACGTGAAGGGCCAGAAGATGGCGCCGCCGCAGATCAGCGCCGAAGTGCTGAAGAAGATGAAGAAGACCGCCGAAGACTACCTCGGCGAGCCGGTCACCGAAGCGGTGATCACCGTGCCGGCCTACTTCAATGACAGCCAGCGTCAGGCTACCAAGGACGCCGGTCGCATCGCCGGTCTGGACGTCAAGCGCATCATCAACGAACCGACCGCCGCGGCCCTTGCCTACGGCATGGACAAGTCGCGCGGTGACCACACCGTGATCGTCTATGACCTGGGTGGCGGTACCTTCGACGTGTCGGTGATCGAGATCGCCGAAGTCGACGGCGAGCACCAGTTCGAAGTGCTGGCCACCAACGGCGACACCTTCCTGGGTGGCGAAGACTTCGACATGCGCCTGATCGACTACCTCGTCGACGAGTTCAAGAAGGAGTCGGGTATGGACATCAAGGGCGACGCCCTGGCCATGCAGCGCCTGAAGGAAGCCGCCGAGAAGGCCAAGATCGAGCTGTCCTCCGCGCAGCAGACCGACGTCAACCTGCCGTACATCACCGCAGACCAGACCGGTCCGAAGCACCTGAACGTGAAGATCTCCCGCGCCAAGCTGGAGTCGCTGGTCGAGGATCTGGTGCAGCGCACCATCGAGCCGTGCCGCACCGCGCTGAAGGACGCCGGCATCGATGTGGGCAAGATCGACGAGGTGATCCTGGTCGGCGGCCAGACCCGCATGCCGCTGGTGCAGAAGACCGTTGCCGAGTTCTTCGGCAAGGAACCGCGCAAGGACGTCAATCCGGACGAAGCCGTGGCCATGGGTGCCGCCATTCAGGGCGCCGTGCTGGCTGGTGACGTTAAGGACGTGCTGCTGCTGGACGTCACCCCGCTGACCCTGGGCATTGAAACCCTGGGTGGCGTGATGACCCCGCTGATCGACAAGAACACCACCATCCCGACCAAGAAGTCGCAGGTGTTCTCCACCGCCGACGACAACCAGGGCGCGGTGACCATCCACGTGCTGCAGGGCGAGCGCAAGCAGGCCGCGCAGAACAAGTCGCTGGGCAAGTTCGACCTGGCCGACATTCCGCCGGCGCCGCGCGGCGTGCCGCAGATCGAGGTCACCTTCGACATCGACGCCAACGGCATCCTGCACGTGTCCGCCAAGGACAAGGCCACCGGCAAGCAGCAGTCCATTGTCATCAAGGCCAGCTCCGGTCTGTCCGATGACGAGATCGAGAAGATGGTGCGCGACGCTGAAGCCAACGCCGAGGAAGACCGCAAGTTCGAAGAGCTGGTGACCGCGCGCAACCAAGGTGATCAGTTGGCCCACGCCAGCCGCAAGATGATCACCGAGGCCGGCGACAAGGCCACCGCCGAGGAGAAGTCCGCCATCGAAGCCGCCATCGCCGCCCTGGAAGTCGCCATCAAGGGCGACGACAAGGCCGAGATCGAGGCCAAGATGAACGCGCTGTCCCAGGCCACCGCGCCGCTGGCGCAGAAGATGTACGCCGAGCAGGCACAGGCCGAACAGGCTCAGCCGGCCGACGGCAAGGCCAAGGACGCGGGTGACGACGTAGTCGACGCCGAGTTCGAAGAGGTCAAGGACAACAAGTAAACGTCACGTTTGCTTCCGCCTCATGCGCGTGACCGTGGTCGCGCGCCCCTGACTCGCCACGCGGGAGCCCTCTCCCGCGTTGGCGTGTCTGGAGGGTGTGTCAGAGGAATTCGAGAGAAATGGCGAAACGAGACTATTACGAAGTGCTGGGTGTCGAGCGGGGCGCCGACGACGCCGAGCTGAAGAAGGCCTATCGACGCCTGGCGATGAAGTACCATCCGGATCGCAATCCGGACGACAAGGCGGCGGAAGAGAAATTCAAGGAGGCCAACGAGGCCTACGAGGTGCTCTCCGATGCCAACAAGCGCGCGGCCTACGATCAGTACGGCCATGCCGGTGTCGATCCGCAGATGGGTGGCGCTGGCGCGGGCTTTGCCGGCGGCGCCAGCTTCTCCGACATCTTCGGTGACGTGTTCAGCGACTTCTTCGGGGGTGCCCGTGGGGGCCAGCGTGGCGGCCCGCAACGGGGCAGCGACCTGCGCTACACCCTGGAGCTGAGCCTGGAAGAGGCGGTGCGCGGCACCACGGTGACCATTCGCGTGCCGACCCTGGCCAACTGCAAGACCTGTGGCGGCTCCGGCGCCAAGAAGGGCAGTAGCCCGACCACCTGCAGCACCTGCGGCGGCATCGGTCAGGTGCGTATGCAGCAGGGTTTCTTCTCGGTGCAGCAGACCTGTCCGCGCTGCCATGGCAGCGGCAAGATGATCACCGACCCCTGTGGCGACTGCCATGGCCAGGGCCGAGTCGAGGAGCACAAGACCCTGTCGGTCAAGGTGCCGGCCGGTGTCGATACCGGCGACCGCATCCGCCTGGCGGGCGAAGGCGAGGCGGGCGCCCAGGGCGGTCCGAGCGGAGACCTGTACGTGGTGGTCAACGTGCGCGAGCACGACATTTTCCAGCGCGACGGTCGCGACCTGTACTGCGAGGTGCCGATCAGCTTCGCGGACGCGGCGCTGGGTGGCGAGCTCGAAGTGCCGACCCTGGATGGCCGGGTCAAGCTGAAAATTCCGGAAGGCACCCAGACCGGCAAGCTGTTCCGCCTGCGCGGTAAGGGCGTGACCCCGGTGCGTGGCGGCAGTGCGGGCGACCTGATGTGCCGGGTGGTGGTGGAAACACCCGTCAAGCTCGACAAGCATCAGCGCGAGCTGCTCGAAGAGTTCCGCCGCAGCCTGCAGAGCGACAGCTCCCATTCCCCTCGTGCCAGTGGCTGGTTCGAGGGCATGAAGCGGTTCTTCGACGATCTTTGAATCCTGCGCCGGCAGCGGGCACTCGCCTGCTGCGACGGCCGGCAGTGTGGAGCTTGGGTATATGCGAATTGCAGTGATGGGCGCCGCCGGGCGCATGGGCAAGAACCTGATCGAGGCGGTCCGCCAGGCTGAGGGCGCCGAGCTGGCTGCGGCCATCGACCGGCCGGACAGCAGCCTGATCGGTGCGGATGCCGGCGAACTGGTGGGGCTGGGGCGCCTGGGGGTTGCCCTGAGCGGTGATCTCGCAGCCGTGGTGGACCGCTTCGATGTGCTGATCGACTTCACCCATCCGAGCGTGACCCTGAAGAACCTGGAGATCTGCCGTCAGGCCGGCAAGGCCATGGTCATTGGCACCACCGGTTTTTCGGTTGAAGAAAGGCAGCGGCTGGCCGAGGCGGGCAAGCAGATCCCGATCGTCTTCGCCGCCAACTTCAGCGTCGGGGTGAACCTGTGCCTGAAGCTGCTCGACACCGCGGCCCGGGTACTCGGGGACGACGTGGACATCGAGATCATCGAGGCCCACCACCGTCACAAGGTCGATGCGCCGTCGGGTACTGCGCTGCGCATGGGTGAGGTGGTGGCGGAGGCGCTGGGTCGCGATCTGCGGAAAGTGGCGGTCTACGGACGCGAAGGGCAGACCGGTGCGCGCGCTCGGGAAACCATCGGTTTCGCCACCGTGCGCGCCGGCGATGTGGTGGGCGACCACACCGTTCTGTTCGCCGCCGACGGCGAGCGGGTGGAAATTACCCACAAGGCATCCAGCCGCATGACCTTTGCCAAGGGCGCCGTCCGTTCGGCGTTGTGGCTGCAGGGTCGCGCGCCGGCCCTGTATGACATGCAGGATGTGTTGGGCCTGCGCTGAGCGGTCACGCATCGGTCTGCAGTTTGGGTAGACCCAAAAAGGCCGTTTCTGTATGATTCGCGCTTTAGTGTGTCCACTAAAGTTACGCAGATGGCCGAATTCAAAAAAAGCGGGATGACCTTCACACGTCATCCCGCTTTTTTACAACCTGCGTACGCACCAGGCAGATTTACCGGAGGTCTCTTGACTACGCCAGCCACTACGCCAGCGATTCTGGCCCTTGCTGATGGCAGCATTTTTCGCGGCGAATCCATCGGCGCCGATGGGCATACCGTCGGCGAGGTAGTGTTCAACACCGCCATGACCGGCTATCAGGAAATTCTCACCGATCCGTCCTATGCCCAGCAGATCGTCACCCTGACCTATCCGCACATCGGCAATACCGGCACCACGCCGGAAGATGCCGAGTCCAGCCAGGTCTGGGCCGCCGGCCTGATCATCCGCGACCTGCCGCTGCTGGCCAGCAGCTGGCGCAATAAGCAGCCGCTGGATGCCTACCTGAAGGCAAACGGTACCGTGGCCATCGCCGGGATCGATACGCGTCGCCTGACGCGCATCCTGCGCGAAAAGGGCGCTCAGAACGGTTGCATCCTGACTGGTGCGGATGCGACCGAAGAAAAGGCGCTCGAGCTGGCGCGAGCATTTCCGGGCATGAAGGGGCTGGATCTGGCCAAGGTGGTCAGCACCAAGGCGCCGTACGAATGGCGCTCCTCGGTGTGGTCGCTACAGACCGACAGCCATCCGGAAATTCCCGCCGAGCAGCTGCCGTACCACGTGGTGGCCTATGACTACGGCGTGAAGCGCAACATCCTGCGCATGTTGGTCGAGCGCGGCTGCCGGGTGACCGTGCTGCCCGCCCAGGCGCCGGCCAGCGAGGCGCTGGCGCTGAATCCTGACGGTGTGTTCCTGTCCAACGGCCCAGGCGATCCGGAGCCGTGCGACTACGCCATCAAGGCGATCCAGGACATTCTGGAAACCGACATCCCGGTGTTCGGTATCTGCCTGGGACACCAGCTTCTGGCCCTGGCCTCCGGCGCCAAGACCGTGAAGATGGCTTGCGGCCACCATGGCGCCAACCACCCGGTGCAGGACCTCGACAGCGGCGTGGTGATGATCACCAGCCAGAACCATGGTTTCTGTGCCGACGAAGCCACCCTGCCGGCCAACCTGCGCGCCACCCACAAGTCGCTGTTCGATGGCACCCTGCAGGGCATCGAGCGCACCGACAAGGTCGCCTTCAGCTTCCAGGGACACCCGGAAGCCAGCCCCGGCCCGAACGACGTGTCTCCGCTGTTCGACCGCTTCGTCGCCGCCATGGCGGCCCGCAAGCAATAAGGGCTGTCGCGCATGCTGGCAAGCCTGGGAATCGTCGACCTCTGGACCTATGTCCTGGGGACGGTGCTGGTGATCCTGCTGCCCGGCCCGAACTCCATGTTCGTGCTGGCCAGCGCGGCGCGTCGCGGTATCGCGGCGGGTTACAGCGCCGCCGCCGCCGTGTTCGTCGGCGATACCCTGCTAATGCTGGCCGCCGCACTGGGCGTTGCTTCGCTTCTGAAGGCCGAGCCGATGCTGTTCACCGGGCTCAAGTACCTGGGTGCCGCATACCTCTGCTACATCGGCATTGGCATGTTGCGCGGCGCCTGGCGCCAGTGGCGGCATCCCGCGGATGCACGGGTCGAACCCGAGCAGGACCTGGGTCAGCCGTTCCGCCGCGCCCTGCTGCTCAGCCTGTCGAACCCCAAGGCGATCCTGTTCTTCGTGTCCTTCTTCATCCAGTTCGTCGACCCGGCCTACGCCCATCCGGGATTGTCGTTCCTGGTGCTGGGCGCGATTTTGCAAATCATCAGTCTCAGCTACCTGAGCCTCCTGATCTTTACCGGCGCCCGCCTGGCGCACTGGTTCCGCCGACGGCAGCGTCTGGCCGCCAGCGCCACCAGCGGCGTGGGCGCCCTGTTCGTCGGCTTTGGCGTGAAGCTGGCCACCGCAACCCTGACCTGATTACCGCTACGAGACTCCCATGCCAAAACGTACAGACCTCAAAAGCATTCTGATCCTCGGCGCCGGCCCCATCGTGATCGGCCAGGCGTGCGAGTTCGACTATTCCGGCGCCCAGGCCTGCAAGGCCCTGCGCGAGGAAGGCTTCCGCGTCATCCTGGTGAACTCCAACCCGGCCACCATCATGACCGACCCGGCCATGGCCGACGCCACCTACATCGAGCCGATCAAGTGGCAGACTGTCGCCAAGATCATCGAGAAGGAGCGCCCTGACGCGCTGCTGCCGACCATGGGCGGCCAGACCGCGCTGAACTGCGCCCTGGACCTGGAACGCCACGGCGTGCTGGAAAAGTTCGGCGTGGAAATGATCGGCGCCAACGCCGACACCATCGACAAGGCCGAGGACCGTTCGCGCTTCGACAAGGCCATGCGTGACATCGGGCTGGCGTGCCCGCGTTCCGGCATCGCCCACAACATGGAGGAAGCCTACGGCGTCCTCGACCAGGTGGGCTTCCCGTGCATCATCCGTCCGTCCTTCACCATGGGCGGCACCGGTGGCGGCATCGCCTACAACCGTGAGGAATTCGAGGAAATCTGCAACCGCGGTCTGGATCTGTCGCCGACCAAGGAACTGCTGATCGACGAATCGCTGATCGGCTGGAAGGAGTACGAGATGGAGGTGGTCCGCGACAAGAAGGACAACTGCATCATCGTCTGCTCCATCGAGAACTTCGACCCGATGGGCGTGCACACCGGCGACTCCATCACCGTGGCGCCGGCGCAGACGCTGACCGACAAGGAATACCAGATCATGCGCAACGCCTCGCTGGCGGTGCTGCGCGAGATCGGCGTGGAAACCGGCGGCTCCAACGTGCAGTTCGGCATCAACCCGAAGGACGGCCGCATGGTCGTCATCGAGATGAACCCGCGCGTGTCGCGTTCCTCGGCGCTGGCCTCCAAGGCCACCGGCTTCCCGATCGCCAAGATCGCCGCCAAGCTGGCGGTTGGCTACACCCTGGACGAGCTGAAGAACGACATCACCGGCGGCCGCACCCCGGCGTCCTTCGAGCCGGCCATCGACTACGTGGTCACCAAGGTGCCGCGCTTCGCCTTCGAGAAGTTCCCCAAGGCCGACGCCCGCCTGACCACCCAGATGAAGTCCGTGGGCGAGGTCATGGCCATCGGCCGGACCTTCCAGGAGTCCATGCAGAAGGCCCTGCGCGGCCTGGAGGTCGGCGCCACCGGTTTCGATCCCAAGCTGGATCTGGCCGATCCGGAAGCCGAGAGCGTCCTCAAGCGTGAGCTGACCGTGCCCAGCGCCGAGCGCGTCTGGTATGTGGCCGATGCCTTCCGCGCCGGCAAGACCGTCGACGAGGTGTTCGAACTCACCAACATCGACCCCTGGTTCCTGGTGCAGATCGAGGACCTGGTCAAGGAAGAGGAGCGGGTCAAGACCCTCGGCCTGGCCAGCATCGACCGTGACCTGATGTTCCGCCTGAAGCGCAAGGGCTTCTCCGATGCCCGCCTGGCGACCCTGCTGGGCGTGAGCGAGAAAAGCCTGCGCAGCCACCGTCACAAGCTGAAGGTGTTGCCGGTCTACAAGCGCGTCGACACCTGCGCCGCCGAATTCCAGACCGACACCGCCTACATGTATTCGACCTACGAGGAAGAGTGCGAGGCCAACCCGTCCAGCCGCGACAAGATCATGGTCATCGGTGGCGGTCCGAACCGCATCGGCCAGGGCATCGAGTTCGACTACTGCTGCGTGCATGCCGCGCTGGCCATGCGTGAAGACGGCTACGAGACCATCATGGTCAACTGCAACCCGGAAACCGTCTCCACCGACTACGACACCTCCGATCGCCTGTACTTCGAGCCGGTGACCCTGGAAGACGTGCTGGAAATCTGCCGCGTCGAGCAGCCCAAGGGCGTGATCGTGCAGTACGGTGGCCAGACCCCGCTGAAGCTGTGCCGCGCTCTGGAAGAGGCCGGCGTGCCGATCATCGGCACCAGCCCGGACGCCATCGACCGCGCCGAAGACCGTGAGCGGTTCCAGCAGATGGTGCAGCGCCTGAACCTGCGCCAGCCGCAGAACGCCACCGCACGCAGCGAAGACGAAGCCCTGGCGCACGCCAAGGCCATCGGCTTCCCGCTGGTGGTGCGTCCGTCCTACGTGCTGGGCGGCCGGGCGATGGAAATCGTTTACCAGGAAGAAGAGCTCAAGCGCTACATGCGCGAGGCGGTGAAGGTCTCCAACGACAGCCCGGTACTGCTGGACCATTTCCTGAATTCGGCCATCGAAGTGGATATCGATGCCGTATGCGATGGCAAGGACGTGGTGATCGGCGCCATCATGCAGCACATCGAGCAGGCCGGCATCCACTCCGGCGACTCGGCGTGCTCGCTGCCGGCCTACTCGCTGCCCCAGCACATTCAGGACGAAATCCGCGACCAGGTGAAGAAGATGGCGCTGGAGCTGGGTGTGGTCGGTCTCATGAACGTGCAGATGGCCGTTCAGGGCGACGACATCTATGTACTGGAAGTGAACCCGCGCGCTTCGCGTACCGTGCCGTTCGTGTCCAAGTGCATCGGCGAATCGCTGGCCAAGGTCGCGGCCCGTGTCATGGCCGGCAAGACCCTGCAGGAAACCGGTTTTACCGAGGAAATCATTCCGGAGTACTTCAGCGTCAAGGAGGCCGTGTTCCCCTTTGCCAAGTTCCCCGGGGTGGATACCATCCTCGGCCCGGAAATGAAATCCACCGGCGAAGTCATGGGTGTCGGCGACAGCTTCGCCGAGGCCTTTGCCAAGGCTCAGCTGGGTGCCAGCGAGATCCTGCCCACCGGCGGTTGCGCCTTTATCAGTGTGCGAGAGGACGACAAGCCTTTCGTGGCCGATGTGGCGCGTGACCTGATCGCTCAGGGCTTCGAAGTGGTGGCTACTGCCGGAACCGCGAAGGTGATCGAGGCGGCTGGCTTGCCGGTGCGCCGCGTCAACAAGGTGACCGAAGGCCGTCCGCATGTGGTGGACATGATCAAGAACGAGGAAGTGACCCTGATCATCAACACCACCGAGGGGCGCCAGTCGATCGCCGATTCTTACTCCATCCGTCGTAACGCCCTGCAGCACAAGGTCTGCATCACCACCACCCTGGCGGGTGGTCAGGCAGTCTGTGAGGCCATCAAGTTCGGTCCCGAGCGGACCGTGCGCCGGCTGCAGGATCTGCACGCAGGAATCAAGGCATGACGAAATACCCGATGACCGTCCAGGGCGCTCGCGCCCTGGAAGAAGAGCTGAAGATCCTCAAGGCGGAGCGCCCGAAGATCAGCCAGGCCATCGCCGAAGCGCGTGAGCTGGGGGATCTGAAGGAGAACGCCGAGTACCACGCCGCCCGCGAACAGCAGGGGCTGGCCGAGGCGCGCATCCGTGACATCGAGGGGCGTTTGCAGAACGCCCAGATCATCGATGTCTCGACCCTTCCGCATACCGGCAAGGTGATCTTCGGCACCACAGTGGACATCGTGAACGTCGAAACCGACGAGGAAGTGACCTACCAGATCGTCGGTGACGACGAGGCGGACATCAAGTCCGGCAAGTTGTCGGTCAGCTCGCCGATCGCCCGCGCGTTGGTCGGCAAGTCCGAAGGCGACGTGGTGACGGTGCGCACCCCTAGTGGCGTGGTCGAGTACGAGATTGTCGAAGTCCGTCACGTCTGATCCGCCGCGCCTGCGCGCGCCGGTGATCGCCTGGCAGCTGGCCCAGACATTCTGGGTCGGCGGCCTGTGGCTGCTGCACTTCGTATTGCTGCCGGCACTCGGCAAGATCGGCCTCGCGCCGCTGCTGGTGCAGGAGGTGGCGAACGGCTTGCGGCCGCTGCTGGTGGGCTTTGCGGTGGTCTGCGTGCTGCTGCAGGCGCTGAGTCTGGCCGTCGCGCTGGGCGTGCGGGCCGTGTGGAAGGATATGCGCGGCCAGCTGCTGCTGGCGGTGCTGCTGCTGGCGCTTGGCTTTTTCGCCGCGCGCGCCGGCTGGCTCGTGTCCGACTACTGGCAGATGTTCAGCTACCTGGCCATGGCCTGCTGTGGCCTGCTGCTGGTGGTACAGGCGCCACCCGAGGCGCGGTCGTAGACGTTCCGCGCCTCGTCTTGCCGGTTACGCCTGGTGGCGCAGGATGTTGGAGAGGTGGCGGTTCGGTTTGGGGTTCTTGCGGTACACCAGTGCCACCTTGCCGATACTTTGCACCAGCTCGCAGCCCGCGCTACGGCAAAGCTCCTCGACCAATGCGTGACGGTCGTCGCGCTCGGCCACACGCAGCTGAATCTTGATCAGCTCGTGGTCGGCGAGGGCGCGCTCCAGCTCGGCCATTACCCCTTCGCTGAGACCGTTGTCGGCAATGGTCAATACCGGCTTCAGATGGTGGCCGATAGATTTGAACTGTTTCTTCTGCTCTTGCGAGAGCGCCATAATCAAGCCCTGACGTTTCACTGTACGAAAAAGGCGGCTAGTGTACCCGAGCCGCCGCCCAAGAGGTATTCCGTGGCCCGATCCAAGACCAGTCAACGCTGGCTGAAAGAACACTTCGACGACCCTTACGTAAAGATGGCTCAGCGCGACGGTTATCGCTCGCGGGCCAGCTACAAGCTGCTGGAGATCCAGGAAAAGGACCGCATCCTGCGCCCCGGCATGACGGTCGTCGATCTGGGCGCGGCCCCCGGTGGCTGGTCGCAGGTGACCAGCCGGGTGATTGGCGACAAGGGGCGGCTGATCGCCTCGGACATCCTGGAGATGGACTCGATCCCCGACGTCACCTTCATCCAGGGCGATTTCACCGACGATGCGGTGTTCGCCCGGCTGCTCGAAGCGATCGGTGATCATCCCGTCGACCTTGTGATTTCCGATATGGCCCCCAATATGAGTGGGGTGCGGGCCGCGGATCAGCCGCGTGCCATGTACCTGTGCGAGCTGGCGCTGGATCTGGCCAGTCGCGTGCTGCGGCCTGGTGGCGATTTCCTGATCAAGATCTTCCAGGGCGAAGGTTTCGATGCGTACCACAAGCAGACGCGGGAGATGTTCGAGAAGGTGCAGATCCGCAAGCCGTTGTCCTCGCGTGATCGCTCCCGGGAGCAGTACCTCCTGGCGCGTGGTTTCCGCGGCGCTCCGATGCAATGAAGTGCCGAACCGGTAGTCAAAGGTTCATAAAGGGTTACAGACGCCACCTGCCCCGGCAGGGGTTGTGTAGTAAGTTAGGCCGGGTAATCAACCAGCCGCGTGCGGGAGTTGCCTCGAACGGAGCGACTCAGAGGGTAGCGAATTGAACGATATGGCAAAAAATCTGATCCTGTGGCTGATCATCGCCGCCGTCCTGGTGACGGTGATGAACAATTTCTCCAGCCCCAGCGAGCCGCAGACGCTCAACTATTCCGAATTCCTGAGCCAGGTTCAGGATGGCCGTGTCGAGCGAGTCACCGTCGATGGCTTCGTGATCACCGGCAAACGCACCGATGGCGGTACGTTCAAGACCGTGCGTCCGGCGATCCAGGACAGCGGACTGATCGGCGACCTGATCGACAACAACGTGGTCATCGAAGGCAAGCAGCCTGAGCAGCAGAGCATCTGGACCCAGTTGCTGGTGGCCAGCTTCCCGATCCTGGTGATCATCGCGGTGTTCATGTTCTTCATGCGCCAGATGCAGGGCGGCGCCGGAGGCAAGGGCGGGCCGATGAGCTTCGGCAAGAGCAAGGCGCGCCTGCTTTCGGAAGATCAGGTGAAGACCACTTTCGCTGACGTTGCCGGTTGCGACGAGGCCAAGGAGGAAGTCGCCGAGCTGGTCGAGTTCCTGCGTGACCCGGGCAAGTTCCAGCGCCTGGGTGGCCGTATCCCGCGCGGTGTACTGATGGTCGGTTCGCCGGGTACTGGCAAGACTCTGCTGGCCAAGGCGGTCGCCGGCGAGGCCAAGGTGCCGTTCTTCACCATCTCCGGCTCGGACTTCGTTGAAATGTTCGTCGGCGTCGGCGCCAGCCGCGTGCGCGATATGTTCGACCAGGCCAAGAAGCACGCGCCCTGCATCATTTTCATCGACGAGATTGATGCTGTGGGTCGTCATCGGGGTGCCGGCCTCGGCGGAGGCCACGACGAGCGCGAGCAGACGCTCAACCAGCTGCTGGTAGAGATGGATGGATTCGAGATGAACGACGGCATCATCGTCATCGCCGCGACCAACCGTCCCGACGTGCTCGATCCGGCGCTGCTGCGTCCCGGCCGCTTCGACCGCCAGGTGGTGGTCGGTCTACCCGATATCCGTGGCCGCGAGCAGATCCTCAAGGTGCACATGCGCAAGGTGCCGGTGGGTGACGACGTCGACCCGGCCGTGATTGCCCGTGGCACCCCCGGCTTTTCCGGTGCCGACCTGGCCAACCTGGTCAACGAGGCCTCGCTGTTTGCCGCGCGGGTCAACAAGCGCCTGGTGGAAATGAAGGAGTTCGAGCTGGCCAAGGACAAGATCATGATGGGCGCCGAGCGCAAGACCATGGTCATGTCCGAGAAGGAGAAGCTCAATACCGCCTACCACGAGGCCGGCCACGCCATCGTCGGTCGCCTGGTGCCCGAGCACGACCCGGTCTACAAGGTATCGATCATCCCCCGTGGTCGTGCGCTGGGTGTGACGATGTTCCTGCCGGAGGAAGATCGCTACAGCTTGTCCAAGCGCGCGCTGATCAGCCAGATCTGCTCGCTGTTCGGCGGCCGTATCGCTGAGGAGATGACCCTGGGATTCGATGGTGTCACCACCGGTGCTTCCAACGACATCATGCGTGCCACACAGCTGGCGCGGAACATGGTCACCAAGTGGGGCTTGTCGGAAAAGATGGGCCCACTGATGTATGCCGAAGAGGAAGGTGAAGTTTTCCTGGGTCGCAGTGCCGGCAGTCAGCACACCAATGTGTCCGGCGAGACCGCCAAGCAGATCGACGAAGAGGTGCGCAGCATCATCGACACCTGCTATGCCACGGCCAAGCGTCTGCTGACCGAGAATCGCGACAAGCTGGAAATGATGGCCGAGGCGCTGATGAAGTACGAAACCATTGATGCCGAACAGATCGACGACATCATGTCCGGACGTCCGCCACGCGAACCGCGCGACTGGCAGGGTGGTACGGGTGCCTCTGGAAGCTCCGCACCGCAAGGTGAGCGTCCGGAGTCGCCGATCGGAGGCCCGGCGGGCGAACACTGAGCATGAGTAACATTTGTCTCCCGACCCGGCTGCCGTGTGGCAGTCGGGTTCTTGATCTGGCCCGTCCGCATGTGATGGGCATCCTGAATGTCACCCCTGACTCCTTTTCCGATGGCGGCAGCTACACTGAGCGCGACAAGGCGTTGCGGCACGCCGCGGCGATGGTCGAGGCAGGGGCGACCCTGATTGATGTCGGCGGTGAGTCGACTCGCCCCGGTGCGCGCGCGGTCTCTCCCAGCGAGGAGTTGGAGCGTGTGGCTCCGGTGGTCGAGGTCATTGCTCGCGAGCTGGATGTGGTGATCTCTGTCGACACCTCAACCCCCGCAGTGATGCGTGAATGCGGGCGGCTCGGTGCCGGGCTGATCAACGATGTCCGTTCGCTGCAACGCGATGGTGCGCTGGATGCGGTGGCGGACAGTGCCATGGCGGTCTGTCTGATGCACATGCTCGGCGAGCCCGGCAACATGCAGGACAATCCGTCCTATGGAGACGTTACTCGGGACGTTGAGCAGTTCCTGCGTGAGCGCATGGACGTCTGTCAGTCGGCTGGTATTGCTGCTGAGCGCATTGTTCTGGATCCCGGTTTTGGTTTCGCCAAGAGCCTCGACCACAATCTGGTGCTTTTCAAGCATATGGAAGAATTGCACCAGCTGGGTCGCCCGCTGCTCGTGGGTGTATCTCGCAAGAGCATGATCGGCCAGGTGTTGGGGCGCGACGTCAAGCAGCGCCTTCCCGGCAGTTTGGCGCTGGCGGCGCTGGCGGTGATCAAGGGGGCTCGAATCATCCGCGTTCATGATGTGGCGGAAACGGTCGATGTAGTCAGGATGATTGCAGCAGTCGAAACTGCCGATTGAGGCAGATGGAGTAGAGATGACGAGAAAGTATTTCGGTACCGACGGCATTCGCGGTCGGGTTGGCCAGTTCCCCATTACCCCTGACTTCGTGCTCAAGCTGGGCTGGGCGGCGGGCGTCGCGTTTCGGCGCGAAGGCATCTGCCGGGTACTGATCGGCAAGGACACGCGCATCTCCGGTTACATGTTCGAATCGGCCCTAGAGGCTGGACTGGTGGCCGCCGGTGCCGACGTGATGCTGCTGGGGCCAATGCCGACACCGGCCATTGCCTATCTGACGCGCACCTTCCATGCCGAGGCCGGCATCGTCATCAGTGCCTCGCACAATCCCTATTACGACAACGGCATCAAGTTTTTCTCTGGTCAGGGCACCAAGCTGCCCGACGATATCGAGGCGAAAGTCGAGGCGCTGCTCGACGAGCCGATGATTGTGGCCGAGTCGATCGGCAAGGTGTCGCGCATCAACGACGCCGCTGGCCGCTACATCGAGTTCTGCAAGAGCAGCGTGCCCACCAGCACTCGTTTTGCTGGTCTGAAGCTGGTGGTCGATTGCGCGCACGGTGCGACCTACAAGGTGGCGCCGAGCGTTTTTCGCGAGCTGGGGGCTACGGTGAGCGTGCTCTCGGCGCAGCCGGACGGGCTGAATATCAATGAAGGTTGTGGTTCGACCCATATGGAGTCACTCCAGGCTGAAGTGGTCAGTCAGGGTGCGGACCTTGGTGTTGCTTTCGACGGTGATGGTGACCGGGTGCTGATGGTCGACCACACTGGGCGCGTGGTCGATGGTGACGAGCTGCTGTTCATCATCGCGCGCGACTTGAAGGAGCGCGGCCTGATGGGGGATGGTGGCGTCGTCGGCACCCTGATGAGCAACCTGGGTCTTGAGCTGGCGTTGCGCGACATGCAAATCCCGTTCGCTCGTGCCAAGGTGGGTGACCGCTATGTAATGGCTGAGCTGCAGGAGCGTGGCTGGCAGCTCGGTGGGGAAAATTCAGGGCATATCGTCTGCTGCCGGCACACCACCACCGGAGATGCCATAATTGCCGCCCTGCAGGTCCTGCTGGCGCTCAAGCGGCGTGGCGAAACACTGCAGCAGGCCTGCAGTGGCATTCGCAAATGCCCGCAGGTGCTGGTCAACGTGAAGTTCAACGGCGGCAAGGATCCCGTCGATAATCCCTCAGTGCAGGAGGCATGTGATGAGGTTACCCGTAAGATGGCCGGGCGAGGTCGGGTCTTGCTGCGCAAGTCCGGCACCGAGCCATTGGTTCGCGTCATGGTCGAAGGCGATGACGAGGCCCAGGTGCGGCAGCATGCCGAAGCGCTTGCCAGGGTCGTCGCCGACGCCTGCGCATAAGCGAAATGGTCAGGCAGGTGAATCTATGTGTTTGATTCGCTTGCCTGTATTGAAAGTCTTGGGTAACATCTGCGCCCACTTTGACCGACGAGGTAAAGCATGCGTCGACCACTGGTAGCCGGTAACTGGAAGATGCACGGTACCCGCGCCAGCGTAGCTGAATTGATCAGGGGTCTTCGTCAGCTGGCTTTGCCGGTAGGGGTCGAGATTGCTGTGATTCCGCCCGCGCTGTACGTCACTCAGGTGGTGACTGGGCTCGAGGGGAAGGCGATCGGTGTGGGTGCGCAGAATTGCGCGGTCGAGCCGATGCAAGGTGCGTTGACGGGTGAGATAGCTGCTAGTCAGCTGGCTGACTCCGGGTGTGCCTACGTATTGGTTGGTCACTCCGAACGGCGTCAGATTCTCGGTGAAAGCGAGGCGATGCTGAGCCGAAAGTTTGCCGCTGCGCAGGCCTGTGGTTTGATCCCGATCCTGTGTATCGGTGAGACGCTGGCGCAGCGTGAGGCGGGTAAGACCCTCGAGGTCGTGCAGCGTCAGTTGGGCAGTGTGATTGAGCAGCTGGGTGTCGGTGCATTTGCACGAGCGGTAGTTGCGTATGAGCCGGTCTGGGCAATTGGTACCGGGCTGACGGCAAGTCCTGAGCAGGCTCAGGAAGTGCATGCGTCGATCAGGGCGCAGTTGCGAACCGAAAGTGCCGATGTGGCGCGCGGTGTAAGAATTTTGTATGGCGGCAGTGTGAAGGCTGCCAATGCGGCTGAGCTGTTTGCCATGCCGGATATCGACGGTGGTCTCATTGGTGGGGCCTCTCTGAATGCGGATGAGTTTGGTGCGATCTGTCGTGCCGCGGGAAGCTGAAGATGCTTGAGACTGTCGTGATCGTAGTTCATCTGCTAATGGCACTAGGCCTTGTTGGTCTTGTGCTGCTGCAGCAGGGCAAGGGTGCGGAGGCGGGTGCTTCCTTTGGTGCTGGTGCGTCTGGCACGGTGTTTGGAAGCCAGGGTTCTGCTACCTTTCTGAGTCGCGTTACTGGTATACTCGCCGCGGTTTTTTTCGTGACCAGTCTGGGTCTGGCGTATTTCGCCAGCCAGAAGGCGGAACAGCTCGGTCAGATCGGCTTGCCTGATCCGGCGGTGCTGGAAGTGCCGAAGAAGGTTGTCGAAGAAGATGTTCCTGTTCTTGAGGGGCGTTCGGCTCCGCAGGAAGCGGGTGATGTTCCGGAGGTTCCGGAACGGTAAGGCAAGGTTTTGCCGAGGTGGTGGAATTGGTAGACACGCTACCTTGAGGTGGTAGTGGCCATAGGCTGTAGGGGTTCGAGTCCCCTCCTCGGTACCATATCCAAGAGACCCGCTTCATGCGGGTCTCTTGCGTTCCGGCAGGTGCGATTGACCGTGTTGGGACTCCTGCGTATACTCGTGGCCCAGCTTTGTCGCGGCGTGGCGCCGGGAAGCCGGTCTTCCGTTTTTCCGGAGGGCTGATGGTTCCGGTCTCGCAACCCGCTGTAGCCAAGCCCCTGTCCAGGGGCTTTTTGTTGGCTGCGCAGTCTTCGAGTCATTCGTAAGGAATGGCAAGCATGGATGGGCGTCTCGCCCATTTTTTATTTCACAAGAAAAAAGAGGGGGCTCTCGATGTCGAGCAAGCTAGAACAGTTGCAGGCGATAGTTGCTCCTGTAATAGAAGCCCTTGGCTATGAGTGCTGGGGTATCGAGTTTCTCTCCCAGGGCAAGCATTCCCTGCTGCGAATCTATATTGATCATGCCGATGGCATCTTCATCGAGGACTGCGAAAAGGTCAGTCGTCAGGTGAGCGGTGTACTGGATGTGGAAGATCCGATCAGCAATGAGTACACCCTGGAAGTATCCTCCCCGGGAATGGATCGGCCTTTGTTCACCCTGGAGCAGTTTGCTGCTCATGCCGGAGAGCAGGTCAAGATCAAGTTGCGCGTGCCCTTCGAGGGGCGACGCAATTTCCAGGGTGTCCTGCGCGGGGTCGAGGAACAGGATGTGGTGGTGCTTGTAGACGATCACGAATTCCTCTTGCCGATCGATTCGATCGACAAGGCCAACATCGTTCCCCGTTTTGATTAAGGCACGGATCCCGCGGATCCAATGGATTGCGAAGGCGAGGCGTACATGAGCAAAGAAGTACTGCTGGTGGTTGAGTCGGTATCCAATGAGAAAGGTGTACCGGCTGGTGTGATTTTCGAGGCGCTGGAGCTGGCTCTGGCCACCGCCACCAAGAAGCGCTACGAGGAAGAGGTCGATCTGCGGGTCGCCATCAATCGTCAGAGCGGCAATTATGAAACGTTCCGCTGCTGGACCGTGGTCGCCGATGAGGACCTGGTCAACCCGGCTGCCGAGCTGACCGTCGAGCAGGCGCAGGAGCGCAAGCCTGACGCCAAAGTGGGCGATCTGATCGAGGAGCCCATCGAGTCCATCGAATTTGGTCGCATCGCCGCGCAGACCGCCAAGCAGGTCATCGTACAGAAGGTTCGCGAAGCCGAGCGTGCCCAGGTGGTTGATGCCTACCGTGGCAAGGTCGGCGAGATCGTTTCCGGCACCATCAAGAAGGTGACCCGTGACAGCTGCATCGTGGACTTGGGCAACAATGCCGAAGCCCTGCTGCCGCGCGAGGAAACTATTCCACGCGAGATCTTCCGTGTTGGCGGTCGCGTGCGCGCCCTGCTCAAGGAAATCCGCAGCGAGAACCGCGGCCCGCAGCTGATCCTGTCGCGCACCGATCCAAAGATGCTGATCGAGCTGTTCCGCATCGAGGTGCCGGAAATCGCCGAGGAACTCATCGAGGTCATGGCTGCCTCCCGCGACCCGGGTTCGCGCGCCAAGATCGCCGTGCGCTCCAAGGACAAGCGTATCGACCCGCAGGGCGCCTGCATCGGCATGCGCGGTTCCCGGGTGCAGGCCGTTTCCGGTGAGCTCGGCGGCGAGCGTGTGGACATCGTGCTCTGGGATGAAAATCCGGCCCAATTCGTCATCAACGCGATGTCGCCTGCCGAAGTGGTGGCGATCATTGTCGATGAAGACGCCCACGCCATGGATATTGCCGTGGCGGAAGACAACCTGGCCCAAGCCATCGGCCGCGGGGGTCAGAATGTGCGCCTGGCCAGCCAGCTGACAGGCTGGACCCTCAACGTCATGACCGAGTCGGACATTCAGGCCAAGCAGCAGGCTGAAACCGGCGACATTCTAAAGGCCTTTGTCGATGATCTGGAGGTCGACGAGGAACTGGCCCAGGTGCTGGTCGAAGAAGGCTTCACCAGCCTGGAGGAAATCGCCTACGTACCCATGGAAGAACTGCTGAGCATCGATGGATTCGATGAGGAAATTGTTAACGAGCTGCGTGCCCGCGCCAAGGATCGCCTGCTAACCAGGGCGATCGCGACCGAGGAAAAGCTCGCAGACGTACAGCCGGCCGAAGATTTGCTGTCGCTCGATGGGATGACCAAGGAGCTGGCGGTGGAACTGGCAGTGCGGGGCGTGGCTACCCGCGAAGACCTGGCCGAGCAGTCGATCGACGACCTGCTCGAGATCGACGGCATGGACGAAGAGCGTGCCGGCAAGCTGATCATGGCCGCCCGAGCCCATTGGTTCGAGTAAGCAGTCGCGGCCTGAGGAGAGAGATGCATGACGCAAGTCACGGTGAAAGAACTGGCCGATGTGGTCGCAACACCGGTCGAGCGCCTGCTGCAGCAGATGCGTGAGGCGGGTCTACCGCACACGAGTGCCGAGCAAGTGGTGACCGACAATGAGAAACAGACCCTGTTGAACCACCTGAAGGGGGACGGCTCCAAGGCCGAAGGTCCGCGCAAGATCACCTTGCAGCGCAAGACTACCCAGACCCTGAAGGTGTCTGGCAGCAAGACTATTAGCGTAGAAGTCCGTAAGAAGAAGACCTACGTCAAGCGCAGCCCTGCCGAGATCGAGGCCGAGCAGCAGCGCGAGCTGGAGGCCCAGCGCGCCGCCGAGGAGGCCGCCGCGCGCCAGAAGGCTGAGGAAGCCCGCCGTCAGGCGGAAGAAGAAGCGGCTCGCCAGGCACGCCTGGAAGCGGAAAAGAGGGCCGGTTCTCCGGTGGTCGCACCGACTCCGGCAGCTGCCAAGGCCCCGGCTGCCGTGGCCGTTGCCGCGCCGAGCGAAGAACGCAAGAAGGAAGAGCCGCGCCGCGTCGAGCGTGCCCGCGATGACGACGAGCGTCGTGACCGCAAGGGCGCCCAGCGTCCGTCGCTGAAGGACAAGGGTCCGGCGCCGCGTATCGCGCCGCGCAATGCCGAAGACGAGGGCGAAGCCTTCCGTCGTGGCGGTCGTGGCGGCAAGGGCCGCCTGAAGAAGCGCAACCAGCATGGGTTCCAGAGCCCGAGCGGCCCGGTCGTGCGCGACGTGGCCATCGGCGAAACCATCACGGTGTCCGAACTGGCCCAGCAGATGGCCATCAAGGCCGCCGAAGTCATCAAGTTCATGTTCAAGATGGGCTCGCCCGTCACCATCAACCAGGTGCTCGATCAGGAGACCGCTCAACTGGTCGCCGAGGAATTCGGGCACAAGGTCAAGCTGGTGAGCGACAACGCCCTGGAAGAGCAACTGGCCGAATCCCTGAAGTTCGAGGGCGAGAGCGCGCCGCGCGCACCGGTGGTGACCGTGATGGGTCACGTCGACCACGGCAAGACCTCGCTGCTCGACTACATCCGTCGTACCAAGGTGGCGGTCGGCGAAGCCGGCGGCATTACCCAGCACATCGGCGCCTACCACGTGCAGACCGATCGTGGCATGGTCACCTTCCTGGATACCCCCGGCCACGCCGCGTTCACCGCGATGCGTGCCCGTGGTGCCCAGGCGACCGATATCGTCATCCTGGTGGTGGCGGCGGACGATGGCGTGATGCCGCAGACCCAGGAAGCCGTGCAGCATGCCAAGGCCGCCGGTGTACCGATCGTGGTCGCCATCAACAAGATCGACAAGCCCGAAGCCAATCCGGACAACATCAAGAACGGCCTGGCCGCGCTCGATGTGATTCCGGAAGAGTGGGGCGGCGATGCTCCGTTCATCCCGGTTTCCGCCAAGCTGGGCACCGGTATCGACGATCTGCTGGAAGCCGTGCTGCTGCAGGCCGAAGTGCTTGAGCTCAAGGCCACGCCGTCCGCACCCGGTCGCGGTGTGGTGGTGGAGTCCCGTCTCGACAAGGGCCGTGGCCCGGTGGCCACCGTGCTGGTCCAGGACGGTACCCTGCGTCAGGGCGACGTGGTGCTATGCGGCGTGAACTACGGCCGCGTGCGCGCGATGCTGGACGAGAACGGCAAAAACGTGAAGGAAGCCGGGCCCTCCATCCCGGTGGCGATTCTCGGCCTGGACGGCACGCCGGAAGCCGGTGATGACCTCACCGTGGTGGCCGACGAGAAGAAGGCCCGCGAAGTGGCACTGTTCCGTCAGGGCAAGTTCCGCGAGGTCAAACTGGCTCGCCAGCAGTCCGCCAAGCTCGAGAACATCTTCGAGACCATGGGTCAGGACGAGAAGAAGATGCTCAACATCGTCCTCAAGACCGATGTGCGCGGAACCCTGGAAGCCTTGCAGGGCGCCCTGTCCGAGCTGGGCAACCAGGAAGTTCAGGTGCGCGTGGTCGCCGCCGGTGTCGGTGGTATCACCGAGAGCGATGCCAACCTGGCGCTGGCTTCCAATGCGGTGCTGTTCGGCTTCAACGTGCGTGCCGACGCCGGCGCGCGCAAGATCGTCGAGCAGGAAGGCCTGGATCTGCGCTACTACAACGTCATCTACGACATCATCGAAGACGTCAAGAAGGCGCTGACCGGCATGCTGGGCAGCGAGGTGCGCGAGCACATCCTGGGCATCGCCGAGGTGCGTGATGTGTTCCGCTCGCCGAAGTTTGGTGCGGTAGCCGGTTGCATGGTGGTTGAAGGCATCGTGCACCGTAACCGCCCGATCCGCGTGCTGCGCGAGGATGTGGTGATCTTCGAGGGCGAGCTGGAATCGCTGCGCCGCTTCAAGGACGACGTCGCCGAAGTGCGCGCCGGCATGGAGTGCGGTATCGGCGTGAAGAGCTACAACGACGTCAAGGTCGGCGACAAGATCGAAGTCTTCGAGAAGGTCCAGGTGGCCCGTACGCTGTAAGCGGACACCTGCCGGAAGCTGGAAGCCGTCAGCCGGAGCCGCCCTTGTGGGCGGCGCCGGCTGGGGTTTCCAGCTTTTGGCTTTTAGCGAGTAATGAATGATGGCCAAAGAATATAGCCGTACCCAGCGCATCGGCGACCAGATGCAGCGCGAGCTGGCCCTGTTGATCCCCCGTGAAGTGAAGGACCCGCGCCTGGGTTTCATCACCATCACCGCCGTGGATGTCAGTCGTGACATCGGCCATGCCAAGGTGTTCATCACCCTGATGGGCGACTTCGACGACGAGAAGCTGGCGCTGAACCTGGAGATCCTCAACGATGCCGCCGGCTACCTGCGCATGCTGCTGGGCAAGTCCATGAAGCTGCGTAGCGTGCCGCAACTGCATTTCCACTACGACGCCAGCGTGCGCCGTGGCGCCGAATTGTCGGCGCTGATCGAGCGCGCGGTGGCCGAAGACCGTCGGCACGATCAGGGCGAGGAGTGAGCGTGGCGCAAGTCAAACGTATTCGCCGCGCTGTGCATGGCGTGCTGATCCTCGACAAGCCACGCGGTTTCAGCTCCAACGCCGCGCTGCAGAAGGTGCGTTGGCTGCTCAACGCCGAGAAGGCCGGCCACACTGGCAGCCTCGATCCGCTGGCGACGGGTGTGCTGCCGCTGTGCTTCGGGGAGGCCACCAAGTTCTCCCAATACCTGCTGGATGCCGACAAGGCCTACGAGACCTTGGCCCAGCTTGGCGTCACCACCAGTACCGGCGACGCGGAAGGCGAGGTGCTGGAGCGTCGTGATGTCGCAGTGACCCGCGCCGATATCGAAGCGCTGCTGCCGCGTTTTCGTGGCGATATCCAGCAGGTTCCGCCGATGTATTCGGCCCTGAAGAAGGACGGCCAGCCGCTGTACAAGCTGGCGCGCGCCGGCGAGGTAGTGGAGCGCGAGGCGCGTTCTGTTACTATCTCGCAGCTCGAACTGCTGGCTCTGGATAATGACCAGGCACGCCTGGCCGTCAGCTGCAGCAAGGGCACCTATATTCGTACCCTGGTCGAAGACCTCGGGCAGATGCTCGGTTGCGGCGCGCACGTCGCCGAGCTGCGCAGAACCCAGGCCGGCCCGTTCACGCTGGCCCAGGCGGTGAGCCTGGAAACGCTGGAACAGGCCCACGCAGAAGGCGGCTCCGAGGCGCTGGATCGTTTCCTGCTGCCGGTGGATTGCGGCCTGCAGGACTGGCCGGTGATCCAGTTGACCGAGCACAGCGCCTACTACTGGCTGCACGGACAGCCGGTACGCGCGCCTGGCGCACCGGAGCAGGGGCTGATGCGGGTGCAGGATCATGCGGGACGCTTCATCGGTATCGGTGAGGCGAGCGACGACGGGCGCATCGCCCCGCGTCGACTGATTCGGTCGGAATGACCGTAACGCGCCGCCTCGTGCGGCGCACCCCGAGGGTGGCTGTCAACAGGCACGGTCATGCCTCTATTCATAAACACGGGAAGCGATTCCCGGCCTGTTCACTCAAGGAGCCCATACCATGGCACTGAGCGTTGAAGAAAAAGCCCAGATCGTTAACGAGAACAAGCAGCACGAAGGCGACACCGGTTCCCCCGAAGTGCAGGTTGCTCTGCTGACCGCCAACATCAACAAGCTGCAGGATCACTTCAAGGCCAACGGCAAGGACCACCACTCCCGTCGTGGTCTGATCCGTATGGTTAACCAGCGCCGCAAGCTGCTGGACTACCTGAAGGGTAAGGATGCCACTCGTTACAGCGCCCTGATCGCGCGTCTGGGCCTGCGTCGCTAAGACGTACGCGAGCTGGAAGGCTGGAAGCTGGGGGTGGGGAGTTGGAAGTGGGTTAGCTGTCCCGCTTGCAACTCTCCACTTCCAGC
Organism: Pseudomonas flexibilis; assembly: GCF_000806415.1. Taxonomy (NCBI): domain Bacteria; kingdom Pseudomonadati; phylum Pseudomonadota; class Gammaproteobacteria; order Pseudomonadales; family Pseudomonadaceae; genus Pseudomonas; species Pseudomonas flexibilis. The sequence goes on along the minus strand of NZ_JTAK01000003.1, from coordinate 37,148 downwards.
TTTCCGCTTTCTGTACTGGAAGGATCGGGTCCGACTCCCGGCATTCCAACCGATTTCCCCAAGGGCAACACAGAGAAGGAAAACACCGTGAATCCGGTTACCAAGAAATTCCAGTTCGGTCAGTCGACCGTAACGCTCGAAACGGGCCGCATTGCCCGCCAGGCCACCGGCGCCGTACTGGTCAGCATCGATAACGATGTGACCGTGCTGGTCACCGTAGTCGCCGCCAAGCAGGCCGACCCGGGCAAGGACTTCTTCCCGCTGTCCGTGCACTACCAGGAAAAGACCTACGCGGCCGGCAAGATCCCCGGTGGTTTCTTCAAGCGTGAGGCGCGCCCCTCCGAGAAGGAAACCCTGACCTCGCGCCTGATCGACCGTCCGATCCGTCCGCTGTTCCCGGAAGGCTTCATGAACGAAGTGCAGGTCATCTGCACCGTCGTTTCCACCAGCAAGAAGACCGATCCGGACATCGCCGCCATGCTCGGCACCTCCGCCGCGCTGGCCATCTCCGGCATTCCCTTCCAGGGCCCGGTTGGCGCCGCGCGCGTGGCCTTCCACCCGGAAACCGGCTACCTGCTGAACCCGACCTACGAACAGCAGCAGGCTTCCAGCCTGGACATGGTCGTGGCCGGTACCCAGGACGCTGTGCTGATGGTTGAATCGGAAGCCAAGGAGCTGACCGAAGACCAGATGCTGGGCGCCGTGCTGTTCGCCCACCAGGAGTTCCAGACCGCCATCCAGGCCATCAAGGAATTTGCCGCCGAAGCCGGCAAGCCGGCCTGGAACTGGAACGCTCCGGTCGAAAATACTGCGCTGCTGGACGCCATCAAGGCCGAGCTGGGTGATGCCGTTTCTCAGGCCTACACCATCACCGTCAAGCAGGACCGCTATGCCCGCCTCGGCGAGCTGCGCGACCAGGTGGTGGCCAAGCTGGCCGGTGACGAGAACGCCGCCTACACCCCGGCCCAGGTGAAGGAAGCCTTCGGCCTGATCGAGTACCGCACCGTGCGCGAGAACATCGTCAACGGCAAGCCGCGTATCGACGGTCGTGACACCCGCACCGTGCGTCCGCTGAAGATCGAAGTCGGCGTGCTGGACAAGACCCACGGTTCCGCGCTGTTCACCCGCGGTGAAACCCAGGCCCTGGTGGTCGCCACCCTCGGCACCGCCCGCGATGCGCAGATCCTCGACACCCTGGAAGGCGAGAAGAAGGATCCCTTCCTGCTGCACTACAACTTCCCGCCCTACTCGGTGGGTGAGTGCGGCCGCATGGGCGCTACCGGTCGTCGCGAGATCGGTCATGGCCGTCTGGCCCGTCGTGGCGTGCAGGCCATGCTGCCCAGCGCCGACGAGTTCCCCTACACCATCCGCGTGGTGTCCGAGATCACCGAGTCCAACGGCTCCTCCTCGATGGCATCCGTGTGCGGCGCTTCGCTGGCCCTGATGGACGCCGGCGTGCCGATGAAGGCTCCGGTAGCCGGTATCGCCATGGGTCTGGTCAAGGAAGGCGACAAGTTCGCCGTGCTGACCGACATCCTGGGTGATGAAGACCACCTGGGCGACATGGACTTCAAGGTGGCCGGTACCGCCAAGGGCGTCACCGCCCTGCAGATGGACATCAAGATCCAGGGCATCACCGAAGAGATCATGGAGATCGCGCTGAACCAGGCGCTGGAAGCGCGCCTGAACATCCTCGGCCAGATGAACCAGGTGATCTCGCAGTCCCGCAGCGAGTTGTCGGCCAATGCGCCGACCATGATTGCCATGAAGATCGATCCGGACAAGATCCGCGATGTGATCGGCAAGGGCGGCGCGGTCATCCGCGGCATCTGCGAGGAGACCAAGGCCTCCATCGACATCGAGGACGACGGCTCCGTCAAGATCTTCGGCGAGACCAAGGAAGCCGCCGAGGCCGCCAAGCAGCGCGTGCTGGCGATCACCGCCGAGGCCGAGATCGGCAAGATCTACACCGGCCGCGTCGAGCGCATCGTCGACTTCGGCGCCTTCGTCAACATCCTGCCCGGCAAGGACGGCCTGGTGCACATCTCCATGCTGAGCGATCAGCGCGTGGAGAAGGTCACCGACATACTCAAGGAAGGTCAGGAAGTGGAAGTGCTGGTGCTGGACGTGGACAACCGCGGCCGCATCAAGCTGTCCATCAAGGACGTCGCCGCCGCCAAGGCCTCCCAGGTCTAAGCGAAACCGGTACGAAAAGGCCCCGTAAGGGGCCTTTTTCGTTTCCGGACAGAGAAAGCGAGCGAGGCCAATCGGCAGGCTGCTCTGAACTGCGCGAGGGATTGCCGGGTCTACCCCTCCACTGCGGCCGGAGAGTGCCGTGGAGTCCCCTGAAAACACAGGAGTGAACAGCATGAAGAAAGTCCAGACAACGTTGAGCGCCTCCGCGCTGGCCCTGGTTCTCGGCCTCCCTCTCGTACCCGCCTGGGCAGACCAGCCCATGGCAGGTGTCCTGCTGGCGGCCGGCGAGTCGACCATGGACGAAGCGGGTGATGCGGTGTCCGACACCTGGATTACCACTAAGGTCAAATCCGCCCTGCTGGTGGATGACAGCACCCCTGGCATGGATATCGAAGTGGAGACCAAGGATGGCGTGGTCTCGCTGACCGGCACGGTGGCCACCGAGGCCGAGCGCGAGATGGCCATTACCAAGGCCAAGGAGATCAAGGGCGTGCGCGAGGTCATGGCGGATGGGCTGAAAACCATGGACTGAGCCCGCCATGCGGAAAGCCCGAAGCCGCCGTCCAGGCGGCTTCGGCGTTTACAGGTTGCGTTCGCTACGGATGTCCCGCAACCGTCCCCCTTCGAAGCGCAGGATGTGGTACATGCCGTTGCGTGGCCCGTAGATCCATTCCTCGACACCCACGTCGTAGCGCAGGCCGTATTCGTCACGTTGAAGCTTGAGGCCCAGCTGGGACTGATTCACCGGCTCGCCGCACTTGCGCAGTACCTCCCAGGCCGAGTCGCCCAGGCTGATCAGCTCGCTGCCGCAACGCAGCGTCGAGGATGCCTGCGCCAGGGACGCGAGTAACAACAGGGCGGCGAGCAGCGTTGTTTTCATCATCACTGACTGTCCAGATGCAAGGGTGTCTCCACGCTGCCAGTGGTGCCGACCGTGACCAGCGCACTGTCCAGCAGATAGATGCGTTTATCTTCGAGTCCGCCCTGATCCACCAGATACGCCTTGATGCCGGCCGCACGTTCCTGGGCCAGGCGGCGCAGGGCCGTGGGATTGTCGCTCCAGCGTGCCAGCAGGGCTTGGCGCATGTTGTCGTGGACCTGCTCGTCCGCAAGCTCAGCCCAGCCGGCGGGAGGTTGCCCCAGCTGGCTGCGGTAGATGGCCTGCAGCAAGGAATCACTCAGGTCCTCGTCGATCTCCAGATCGTCTGGGGTGGCGGGTACCGGCTGACCGCGGCGCTGCAAGCTGTTGTACCAGAGTTGCCGGTACTCACGCTGCAGGCGCCGCTCGGCCAGCAGTGGGCCATCGGCGCTCACCGCGCTGGCGCCTTCCACCTCCAGTCGTAACTGCGGCCGCTGCCTGAGCGCCGCCGCCAGGGTGTCCAGGCGCTGGCGAGCGGCATCGCCCAGTACGCTGCTGCCGGGCTCGAAGGGAACACGGTCGAGGTCCTCATCGCTGCCGCCCACCAGCCCGGCGACGAACTTGAAGGGCGCCTGCACAGCCCGCAGCACCAGATTGCGCAACGTCTGCCAGATGATCGGCATGACGCTGAACTGCGGGTCGTTGAGGTCACCCTGCACCGGCAGTGCAATGTCGATGTTGCCCTTGGTGTCCTTGAGCAGCGCCACGGCCAGGCGCACCGGCAGATCCACCGCGTCGTCGCTGTCGACCCGCTCGCCCAGCTGCAGGTTCTCCAGCAGTACATGGTTCTCGGCATTCAGCCGGCCCTCGTCGATGCGGTAGTGCAGATCCAGGTTGAGACGGCCGCGCCGGATGCGGTAGCCGGCGAACTTGCCGGAGTAGGGTGTCAGGGTGGTCAGCTCCACCTGTTTGAAAACGGTGGCGATATCCAGGCTGTGCAGCGGGTCGAACGGCGTCAGTCGGCCCTTGATGGTGACCGGCGCGTAGCGATCGACCTTGCCGGTGATGTCCACGCTGGCGGCCTGCTTGCTCCGGTTGTCGAGGGTGCCGATACGGCCGTTGAGTTGCTGGATGGCTGTGGCGAAGTTCGGTCGCAGGCTGAAGTCGGCAAAGTTGGCCGAGCCGTCGCGAATCGCGATGCCGCCGACGTGGATACCCAGAGGGGGTTCATTGGCGGAGGTGGCCTCGCCGGCTTCGGCCGTCGTGGGCTGCTCGACAATCAGTTCATTGAGGTTGGTGCTGAGGTCTTCCTGGATAATCAGCCGTGCGTAGGGCTGCTCCAGTTCGATGCCCTCGATGTGCAACTGCTCGCCGTGCCGGTAGTCCAGCCCGTCCAGGCGCAGCGCCTGCCATTTGAGAAGGTCGCGGTGACGCAGGGTGTCACGGGTATGCAGACCTTGTACGCTGGCCTGCCCCCTGACCTGCAGTGCCAGCTGTTCGCCGTGGGCGACCTGCACATCCAGGTTGCCTGCCAGCTCACCGCCGAGAAGTTCAAGACGTACATACGGCGAGAGGTAGGCCTGGGCGACGCGCAGATCGATGGCCTGCAGCGTCACCGCCAGCTGGGCGGCGAGCGGCTGCAACCCGGCCTCGCCCTCGGCGTGCACGCGTCCCTGCTCGCCGAGGCCGCTGTCCAGGCGCAGCTGGAAAGGCGCCTGTCCCGAGCTGTCGAACTGGCGTACGTCCAGGTCCAGCGGGCCGACCAGCAGTTCAACGGGTTGTTCCGTGGCGCGATCGGTCAGGTGGGCGCGGTAGCCGCGCAGTTGGGCGTCATTCAGCAGGATCTGCCAGGGCCTGCCCTCCGTGGTCGGGGCTTGCTCTGTTGCGCCGCCGTCCGCCTTGAGCAGGCGCAGCCAGTCGATTTCCCCGTCCGCTTCACGGGCGGCCCAGGTTTCCAGCCCGGCGCTGCGCAGCTGGCCGATTTCCAGCCGTTGCGCGGCCAGGTCCAGACTGGCTTGCTGGATGTCCAGATGCTCGAGGTTCAGGCGAGGTTGGCCGTCGAGGTCCTGAACCGCAAAGGGCGCCAGGCGCAGGCGGCCATTGGCCAGGGTGAGTTGCGTTCCCTCCGCCAGGTCGAGGCGGTAATCGGCGGCGGCGTTGAGCACGCCGTCACGCAGCGACACCGCGATGTTTTCCTGCACATAGGGCCAGATGCTAGCCAGGCGCAGATCCTTCAGTTCCAGATGGCCGCTGGAGCGGAAGGGCAGCAGATGCAGCTGGCCGCGCCAGTGGAGCGTGCCGCCCGCCGGCCCCTGTGCCACGAACTGAGCTTCGGCTTCATCATCGGAGCGGGTGCGCAGGTTGTGCAGCTCCAGATCGAGCGGGTCGTAGGTGAAGTCGACGGTTTCGCCAGGGCGTCGATCCTGGAAATGCACCAGACCGCGCTCCAGCAGCAGGCGATCGATGCGCAGCGGGAAGGGGCGGCTCGGTTCCGCGTTCACCGGCTTGGGGCTTTCCTCGCTGGCTGGAAAGGCGAAGAGCCGGCTGAGGTTGAGCTTCCCTTCAGCGTCGAACAGCACTTCCGTGTGCGGGCGGACCAAGCGCACCTCGGCCAGATGCAGGGTGCGCTGCCACAGGCTGCGCCATTCCAGGTCGACATGCAGGAGCTCGAAGGCCAGCTGCGGGGTTTCGGTATCGCCGATGCGCAGGTGGTAAAGGTCCAGCGTCAGGCGGAACGGGTTGAACTCCAGGCGCTCCAGGCGCGCCGGTTCGGTGGCATAGAGGGCCAGCTGCTGATTGACGATGCGCAGCGCCACCCCGGGCACGATGAAGAAGCCGATCAGCGCATAGAACGCCAGGAAGATGGCCAGGCCGCGAGCCAGGCGCAGGGGCAGGTTCGACATGAGGGTTCCGCCAGCTTTGACGGCGCCAAGTATGGCAGCTGAATGCGGGTCTGCCCGGGAACTCAGAGCCTCAGGATCAGCGTCTTCAGCGGCGGGTCCCCGGCGAGCGAGGGAAAATCACTGGCCGGGGGCAGGTACTGGCAGTCGCGCACCGGTCGGCCGGCTTTTTCGGCGCAGCGCAGCACCAGGCTGCGCCACTCGTCCAGCGGCACCTTGGCCAGGTTGTTGTTGCACACCAGCGTGCCGCCGTCGGCGGTCACCTGCAGGGCCGGCTTGAGCAGGCTCTGATAGTCGCGCAGCAGATCGACGGTGCCAAACGGGCTCTTCGCCCAGGCCGGAGGGTCGAGGAACACCAGGTCGAACTGCCGCGCCTCAAGGTGCGGGTAGACCGGCAGGCGCTGACCGCGGCGATGGGCGACGGGCTGCCCGGCCAGTTGACGGATGGCCGGGAAGTAGTCGGACTGCACGAAGCGCATGGTCGGTAGTTGCGGATTGAGTGCGGCATTCTCGCGACCGACGGCCAGGTTGCCGGCGGCGAAGTCCAGGTTCCACACCTCCGAGGCACCGCCAGCTGCCCCGCACAGGCCGACGCCGCAGGTGTAGGCGAACAGGTTGAGCATGGACAACCCCTGGCTGTTGGCTTTCACCCAGCCGCGGGCGTTGCGCAGGTCGAGAAACAGCAGCGGATCCTGTCCGGCATGCCGGCCACGCACCCGGTAGTTCAGTCCCCATTCATGTCCCACCTGCTCGGCGACGGCGTCCGCATCGGGGCGGTACGCTCCGCGATCGACCCGCGAGTTGCCGCGCGCGCGATCGTTGTATACCGGCAGCAGCGGATGCCCGAAGAAGGCCTCGACTTCGGCGACCAGCAGGGGCAGCTGTTGCGGATCCAGTGATTCGTGAAAGCTCTGGATCAGCAGCTGCGGGCCGTAGCGGTCCAGCGTGAGGCCGGGCGCGCCTTCCTGGCTGCCATGGAACAGCCGATAGCAGTCGGTACCTTGGCCATGCAGGCGCTCGATCAGTTCGCGGCGGGAGGCGAGGGCGGCGCGCAGCGCCTGTTGCAGAGCAGGCATGCGAAGCTACTCGGGAGGGACGGGGAGAGGCGGCGATTCTAACGGAAATCGCCCGCGACCAGCAGAACCCCCTTGTTCGTGGGTATGGTCCCGCCCGCTCCGCGGCGGGGCTGGCAGGGTGGTCAACGCAACACGTGGGCCACCTCGGCGGCCGGCGCACGTGCCCGGGATCGCAGCGATATGCCGAGCACGTTCTCGAAACCTAGCCGCCCGGCGGCATGCCCATGCGGCGCCGGGCACGGTGGATTGAGCCGTTGCGCACCGCCCAGCGCAGCACGGGCGCACTGTGGCGCACCGCCGTGCGGATCAGCTGGCGGCGTGGTGCCGCCAGGTGAAAGCCCAGCAGGTGAGTCGCCCAGTCGGGCAGCAGCTCGATGCCGGCCTGCAGCATCAGGCTGCCGAAGGGACGGGTCAGGGTGCTCGGGGCTGGCGCATCGAGCAGGGCATCCAGCACCTCCCGGCAGCGCCAGTCGCAAAGCAGTTCCGCCTGCATCGCCCGGAAGTAGTCGGCCACCTGCTGGCGTGAGCGCGGAATGTCGCGGGCACCGAGCAGTTCGCCGACCAGGGCGATCTCGGCGTAGTAGCGGTCCTGCTCGGCGCCGCTCAGATGGGGGTTGCGATAACGCAGGTGCGATTGCAGGAAGCTGTACACCTCGGCCACGTGCACCCAGGTGAGCAGGTGCGGATCGTTGGCCGCGTAGGGTCGGCCATCCGGCGCGATGCCGCTGACCCGGTCATGGATGGCGCACACCCGGGCGATCAGCCGTTCGGCATCGGCGCGGCTGGCGAAGGTGGTGCCGGCGATGAACTGGCCGGTGCGGCGCAGGCGGCCCAGCATGTCCTGGCGGAAGTTGGAATGCTCCCAGACCCCGGCCAGGGCCAGCGGATGCAGCATCTGGATCATCAGCGCGGAGATGCCGCCGATCAGCATCGAGGTGAAGTCGCTGTGTACTCGCCAGCACACCGAGTCCGGGCCGAACAGGCCGGGATCCCCCTTGGGGTGTTCCATGTCGACGCCGGAGAGGGTAAGCCCACTCAGGCTGAGCACATGGCGCTCGATGCGCTGGCGCAGGAATTCCATCGTGGTCGCCTCATGCTCTTGGGGGCCGGTGGACCTCCGGCCTACCCATTACCGCTAGCCGCGATGGCGGCTGCGGAAGAAGTCGATCAGTCCGCGGGTCGAGCCATCCTCGTCGCTGGCCGGGCGCTGGCCGGTGAGGCTGTCGTAGACGTTGCGGCCCAGTTCCTTGCCGAGCTCAACCCCCCACTGATCGAAGGCGTTGATGCCCCAGATGGCGCTCTGCACGAAGACCTTGTGCTCATAGAGCGCCACCAGGGCGCCCAGCCGGCGCGGGTCGATGTGCTCGATCACCAGGGTGTTGCTGGGGCGGTTGCCGGGGATGACCTTGTGCGGCGCCAGGCGCTGCACCTCGGCCTCGGCCAGGCCCTTGGCGCGCAGCTCCGCCTCGGCTTCCGCGCGGGTCTTGCCGAGCATCAGCGCCTGGCTCTGCGACAGGCAGTTGGCGTACAGCCACTGGTGGTGGTCACCCAGCGGGTTGTAGCTGACCACCGGGACGATGAAGTCGGCGGGAATGAACTGGGTGCCCTGGTGCAGCAGCTGGTGATAGGCGTGCTGGCCGTTGCAGCCGACGCCGCCCCAGACCACCGCGCCAGTGTCGCAGGGCGCCGGGCGGCCATCCTGCAGCACGCTCTTGCCGTTGGATTCCATGTCCAGCTGCTGCAGGTGTTTCACGAAGTTGCGCAGGTAGTGGTCGTAGGGCAGGAACGCATGACTGCGCGCGCCCCAGAAGTTCTGGTACCAGACGCCGAGCATGGCCAGCAGCACCGGCATGTTGCGCTCGAACGGCGCGTCGCGCAGATGGCGGTCCATGCTGTAGGCGCCGGTGAGCAGCTCCTTGAAGTTGGCCATGCCGATGGCCAGCGCGGTGGGCAGGCCGATGGCCGACCACAGCGAGTAGCGGCCGCCGACCCAGTCCCACATGGGGAAGATGTTCTCTTCGCGGATGCCGAAGTCGATGGCCGCCTGGCGATTGCTGGTGACGGCGATGAAGTGCCGATACAGCTTGCCCTCGCAGCCGCCGCTGGCCAGGTACCACTCGCGGGCGGCGAGGGCGTTCTTCAGGGTTTCCAGGGTGCTGAACGACTTGCTGGAGACGATGAACAGGGTAGTTTCGGCGTTCAGCCGCGCGGTCAGCTCGCGGAACTCGCTGCCGTCGATATTGGCCAGGTAGTGGCAGCGCACGCCGCGCTGGCGGAACGGCAACAGCGCCTCGGAGACCAACTCGGGACCCAGGTAGGAGCCGCCGATGCCGATGTTCACCACGTCGGTGATGCTCTTCTCGCTGTAGCCGCGCCACAGGCTGCTGTGAATGCGGCCGACCAGGTCGGTCATCTGCCCCAGCACCCGGTGCACCTCGGGCATCACGTCCTGGCCGTTGACCAGCACCTGCTCCCCAACCGGGCGGCGCAGGGCGGTGTGCAGCGCCGGGCGCCCCTCGGAGGCGTTCACCGGCTTGCCATCCAGCAGGGCCTCGATGGACGGCTGCAGACCTGCCTCGCGGGCCAGGCGCATCAGCAGCGCGATGGTCTGCTCGTTGACCAGATTCTTCGAGTAGTCGAGGAACAGCCCGCAGCTGTCCATGGAAAAGCTGGCAAAGCGCTTGGGATCCTCGGCGAACGCCTGGCGCAGGCTGAAGTCCCGCATGGTCTGGCGATGCTCGGCGAGCTGTTGCCAGGCGGGCAGGAGGGTGATGTCGTGCGGGGTCTGGTAGTACGGCAGCATGTCGTCCGGGTTCCTGGGGCGATGCCGCGAAGGCTGTGGCGCGGCGGGGCAAGTCCTGCGCGTAGGCGCGCTACTGTCCTTGGAGCGAAAAAACTCGCGGGGTTTCCCCCGGCCGACCGATGGCCGGCCTCAGGCCAGCTGCACCGGAATGGCGTTGCTGGTATGGCTCAGCGCACCGTCGGCGCCGATGTACAGCACCCGTGGTGTGTGGTCATCCAGCTCGGCTTCGGCGTAGTGAGCATAGGCACAGATGATCAGGCGGTGGCCCACGTCGGCCTTGTGGGCAGCGGCGCCGTTGACGGAAATGATGCGCGACCCGGCTTCGCCACGAATGGCATAGGTGGTGAAACGTTCGCCATTGTCGACGTTGTAGATCTGGATCTGCTCGTATTCGCGAATGCCGGACATGTCCAGCCAGTCGCCGTCGATGGCGCAGGAACCTTCGTAGTCGAGCACCGCGTGGGTAACGATGGCGCGGTGCAGTTTGGCCTTGAGCATGATGGCATGCATGGCGGGGTAATCCTCCAGGGATGCGGGCGGCGGCGAGTGTGCCTCACCCCCGGGGGGTGGGCAAGCCGCCGCGCGGGGTCAGCGTTCGACGCAGAGGTTGTCGATCAGTCGGGTGTTGCCAAGATAGGCAGCGGCCAGCAGGACCAGATTGCGGTCGTCCGCGGTGGCCGGGCGCAGGCTGCTGGCTTCGCGGATTTCCAGGTAATCCGGGCGGAAGCCGGCGGCCTCCTGGCTGCGACGGGCCTCGGCGACCAGCGCGGCATGGTCCGTCTCGCCGTTGCGCAGGCGCTCCGCCAGCTGTTGCAGGCTGCGGTACAGCGCCGGCGCAACGGATCGCTGCTCGGCGCTGAGATAGCCGTTGCGCGAGGACAGCGCCAGACCGTCCGCGGCACGCACGATGGGCGCGCCCTGGATCTCGATGGGCAGGTTCAGGTCGCGCACCAGGGTGCGGATCACCGCCAGCTGCTGGTAGTCCTTCTCGCCGAACACGGCCATATCCGGCTGCACCATGTTGAACAGCTTGCACACCACGGTGGCCACGCCCTCGAAATGGCCGGGGCGGCTGGTGCCGCACAGGCCTTCGGAGACACCGGGCACCAGCACGCGGGTCTGGCCGTCCATGCCATTGGGATACATCTCGGCGACGGTCGGGGTGAACAGCAGGTTGCAGCCGGCGGCCGCCAGCTTGTCCTGATCCTCGGCCAGGGTGCGCGGGTACTTGTCCAGATCCTCGTTGGCGCCGAACTGCAGCGGGTTGACGAAGATGCTGGCGACGATGAAGTCGGCGCTGCGGCGGGCCTGCTCGATCAGCGAGACATGGCCGGCATGCAGGTTGCCCATGGTGGGAACCAGGCCGATGCGCTGGCCCGCGCGGCGCGCCTGGGCGACGGCGTCGCGCAGTTGCTGGACGGTGGTGACGGTGTTCATGCGGAAAATTCGTGCTCGGGGGCGGGGAAGGTGACGGCCTTGACGGCCTGGACATAGGCGCTGAGGGCCGCCTGGATGCTCGGCTGACCCTCCATGAAATTCTTCACGAACTTGGGCGTGCGGCCGGTCAGCGACAGGCCGAGCATGTCGTGCATCACCAGGACCTGGCCATCGGTGCCGGGGCCGGCGCCAATGCCGATCACCGGAATGGAAACCGCCTGGGTGACCTCCGCCGCAAGGGCGCTGGGTACGCATTCGAGCAGCAGCATGGCGGCGCCTGCCTGCTCCAGGGCGATGGCATCGGCACGCAGCTGGCGAGCCTGGGCCTCGCTGCGACCCTGCACCTTGTAGCCGCCGAACACATTGACCGCCTGCGGAGTGAGGCCCAGGTGAGCGCACACCGGAATGCCGCGATCGGCCAAATGGCGGATGGACTCGGCCAGCCAGCCGGCCCCCTCCACCTTGATCATGTGCGCGCCGGCGCGCATCAGCTCGGCGCTGTTGAGCAGGGTCTGCTCCAGGGAGGCATTGGCCATGAACGGCAGGTCGGCAAGGATCATTGTCTCGCTGTTGCCGCGCTTCACGCAGGCGGTGTGGTAGGCCATGTCGGCGACCGTCACCGGCAGCGTGCTGTCATGGCCCTGCAGGACCATGCCGAGGGAGTCGCCAATCAGCAGGATGTCGACACCGGCCGCGTTCGCCGCGGCGGCGAAGGTGGCGTCGTAGCAGGTCAGCATGGCGATCTTCTCGCCGTTCTGCTTGCGGCTTTGCAGCGTGGTCAGCGTGATGGGCATGGTGGATCCTCTTCGCGGAGCGGATGACTCCGGACGTCAACACGGGCCGGAGTGAACTGCAGGAAAGTGGGAGGCTCCGCGCCCCGTCCTTTCGCTGAGGCCCGGGTCGCGCGCCCGGGGCTGTTACCGCCATTGCCGGGTCTTGGGGCGCTTATAGTCCAGATGGGTCCGGGCGAAGTCAATTACGAATGTTACCGGGGGTTACTTCGTGGCTGCCTGGGGTAACCGTTCCAGTCCGGCATACGGGCAGTCGGCGAGCAGCGCGCGCAACGGCCGGCCATCCGGCAGGCTCAGGTCGGGGGCGATCTCCGCCAGTGGATAGAGCACGAAGGCACGGGCGTGCATATGGTAGTGCGGCAAGGTCAGGCGCTCGCTGGCAAGCTGCAGGTCGCCGAACAGCAGGATATCCAGGTCGAGGGTGCGCGGCCCCCAGCGCTCGGCCTTGCGAACGCGGCCCTGTTCACGCTCGATGGCCTGCAGGGCATCCAGCAGCGCCAGGGGCGCCAGTTCGGTGTCCAGCGCGGCCACGGCATTCACGAAGCGCGGCTGCTCCGGCGGGCCGAGCGGATCGCTGGCGTAGAAGGAGGAAACGGCCGCCAGTTGGCTGCCGGGCAGTGCGGCCAACGCCCGCAGTGCGGCGTGCAGTTGCTCGACCGGTGTCGCGAGGTTGCTGCCCAGCGCGATGTAGGCGCGTTCCATCTCAGTCGTCGCTGCCGCCCGATTGGCTGGCGGGACGGCGTTTGCGCGGGCTGCGCCGGCGCTTGCGCGGTGCGGCGCCGCCGTCTTCCTTGCTGAGGTCGCGAATCATGGTGCGACGGGTGCTGTCGTCCACCTCCTGATAGCGGGTCCACCAGTCGCCCAGGCCGCCGGTCTCCTCGCCGGCGCTTTCGCGCAGCAGCAGGAAGTCATAGCCGGCGCGGAAGCGCGGATTTTCCAGCAGCAGATCGGCGCGCTTGCCTTGGCGGCGCGGCAGACGTTCCTGCATGTCCCAGATTTCGCGGATCGGCAGCGTGAAGCGTTTGGGCACTGCGATGCGCCGGCACTGCTCGGCGATCAGGTCGTGGGCGGCTTCCTGCATGGCAGGGATCGGCGGCAGGCCGCGCTCCTGCTGCTGGAGCACGCGTGCCGGCAGGGCCGGCCAGAGCAGTGCGGCGAGCAGGAACGCCGGGGTCACCGGCTTGCCGAGGCGAATGCGCTCGTCGGTGTTGATCAGCGCCTGGCGGATCAGTGTGCCGGTGTACTCGGGGTTTTCCTTCAGGGCCTGGGCGGTCGCCGGGAACAGCGGTGCGAACAGGTCGTAGTGCAGCAGCAGCTCGAAGGTGCGTTCGGCCCGGCCGGCGAGGAACAGCTTGAGCACTTCCTCGAACAGGCGTGCGGCGGGGATGTCGCGCAGTAGCGGCGCCAGTTCTCTGATGGGCGCGGCGCTGTGCTTCTCGATGTCGAAGTCCAGCTTGGCGGCGAAACGCACCGCGCGGAGCATGCGCACCGGGTCTTCCTGGTAGCGCTGGCGCGGGTCGCCGATCAGGCGCACCAGGCGATTGCGGATGTCCGGCACGCCGTGGGTGTAATCGAGGATGCGCTCGGTGACCGGGTCGTAGTAGAGCGCATTGATGGTGAAGTCGCGGCGCTGGGCGTCATCTTCCAGCGTGCCGTAGACGTTGTCGCGCAGGATGCGCCCGCTTTCGTGGTGGGCCGCCCGGTTGCTGTCCTCTTCGGCGTCATCGGCGCCATGGCCGGCTCGGAAGGTGGCCACCTCGATGATCTCGCGCCCGAAATGCACATGAACCAGGCGAAAGCGCCGGCCGATGATGCGTGCGTTGCGGAACTCGGCGCGCACCTGTTCGGGCGTGGCGCTGGTGGCTACGTCGAAATCCTTGGGCGGCAGCTCGAGCAGCAGGTCGCGGACGCAGCCGCCCACGGCGTAGGCCTGATAGCCGGCCTTCTGCAGTCGCTCCACCACCATCACGGCGTTGCGGCTGATACTGGAACGGTTCACGGAATGCTGGCGGCTGCCCAGCACCTGGGGCGTGCTGCGCGGGTGCGCGGCGCGACGCAAGGGGAATCGGAATGACTGGAACAGCTTCTTCAGCATGGGCGCTACTGTGTCGGGAAGGGGTAACCGGCAGGGGGCTGGGCGGGAACGCGCAGGGGGCGATCATGGCCGCCGGTGACTGCCGGGCATGCGATGGCCGGGAATTCTAGCACCGGGGTGGGGCAATCGGGAACGCAAGGTTATTGGCCAATGGAAAGGGGAGCCGAAGCTCCCCCTGAAGTAGTGTTGCTGTTGTTGTTATTGTTTCGGCTGTTGGTGTTGTTATCGCCGAAGCGTAGGCCAGGCCGAAGCCCGCATACGCACCCCCAATCGGGGGCCAATAGCGAACGGATTACTTTGGTTGCTGACGTGGTCCTGATCGATGATCCGGCCATGCGCTTCGCTGCATCACAGGCAGTCTTGTTGTTTCGCATGTGCCCGGGGAAGCCCCGTAGACCGTTCTGCTCCAAAATGATCAGTTTGCTGCGTCTCCGCCTTTTTATCGTTGTTATGCAGGAGTCGTTGCGTGTTGTTCTTGTTATGGAGTTTCTTGGTTTTTGTTGTTGTTGTGCCTGAGATAAAGCAGAAGTTGTGCCAGAAAAATAAAAAGCTTTGTTTTCAATGAGTTAGCTGAATCCGGTGACCGTTCGTGCAGGTTGGGGATGGCATTTTCGTTACCGTCGGAACCTGGGTGCGTTACCCGTCGGGTTGCCGGTAACACCCGCTGCGACTCAGGAGCCGCTGCCCACCCCCGTGCGGCGCCGTGGGATGCCCAGGCGCTGGCGACGTTCCCACAGGCACTTGCGGCTGATGCCCAGCTTGCGGGCCAGTTCGGTTTCGGTCATGTGGTCCTGATGCTCGAGGACGAAGTGTTGGAAGTAGTCTTCCAGCGAAAGATTCTCGGCGGGCTCGTTACGCGGTTGCGGCGAGAGCATTGAGCTGTCCGGGAAGTCCTCGTCGCCGACGCCCAGGCTGTCCAGTTCCAGGTCGATGCCCAGCAGGTCGGCCGGGATTTTCTCGCTTTCGCAGAGAATCACCGCACGCTCGATGGCGTTTTCCAGCTCGCGCACGTTGCCGGGCCAGGCATAGTGGGTGATGACCTGGCGGGCTTCTTCGGTGAAGTGCATCGGTGTGCGACCCATGCGGGCGCACTGGCGGGCCAGCAGGGTGTCGGCGAGTTCGATGACGTCGTTGCCGCGCTGGCGCAGCGGGGGCAGCTTCAGGGAGATGACGTGCAGCCGGTAGTAAAGGTCTTCGCGGAACTGGCCCAGCTTGGCCAGGCTTTTAAGGTCGCGGTGCGTGGCGGCGATCAGGCGGACGTCGACCTTCTGCGACTGCACCGAGCCGACGCGGCGGATCTCGCCTTCCTGTAGCACGCGCAGCAGGCGCGCCTGTGCGTCCAGCGGCAATTCGCCGATCTCGTCGAGGAACAGGGTGCCCCCGTCGGCGGCTTCCACCAGGCCGGTGCGGCTGGCGCTGGCGCCGGTAAAGGCGCCCTTCTCGTGGCCGAACAGTTCCGACTCGATCAGGGTTTCCGGAATCGCCGCGCAGTTCACCGAGATCAGCGGCGCGCGGGCGCGGCGTGACAGATTGTGCAGGGCGCGGGCCACCAGCTCCTTGCCGGTGCCGGATTCGCCCTGGATCAGCACGGTGGAGTCGGTGGGTGCCACCTTGCGGATCTTGCCGAACAGGTCCTGCATCGCCGGGCAGGAGCCGATGATGCCGAGGTCGTTCGGGCTGGCCGGCTTCTCCTCGCGGGCCGGCGTAGCGGCTGGGACGGTGGCGGGACGCTCACTGAGAATGCGCGAAACGGCCTGCAGCATCTCGTCATGGTCGAACGGCTTGGCGATGTAGTCCACCGCACCGAGCTTCATGGAGTCCACCGCCGAGCGCAGGCTGGCATAGCTGGTCATGATCAGCACCGGCGTGCCTTCGGCCAGGCGGATCAGCTCGGTGCCGGGCGCGCCGGGCAGGCGCAGGTCGCTGATGATCAGGTCGAAGCCGGGAATGCTGTAGCGTTCCTGGGCCTCCTGCACGGAACCGGCCTCGCTCACCGCGTACTGGTTGCGCTCGAGCAGCCGGCGTAGGGCGGAGCGGATGATGGTTTCGTCTTCGACGATGAGAATGTGGGGCATGGAGCAGGGTTCTCCTCGACGGCTCAGGACGGGACGTTGATGGGCGTGACGTGACGCGGCAGGGTCACCCGGAAGCGGGTGCCGCGCTGGCGTTCCGGGTCGGCCGGACTGTCGATGGCGATGTGGCCATAATGCTCTTCCACGATCGAATAGACCAGCGCGAGGCCCAGGCCGGTGCCCTTGCCGGGATCCTTGGTGGTGAAGAAGGGTTCGAACAGGCGGTCCATGGCGCTCTTGGGGATGCCGCTGCCTTCGTCCTCCACGCACAGCACCACGCTGTGCTCGTCCGCCTCGCTGCTCACCCGGATGCTGCCACCCGGCTGGGAGGCGTCGCGGGCGTTGGACAGCAGGTTGATCAGCACCTGGGCGAGGCGCTGCGGATCGCCTTCCGCGCAGTGCTGCGGATTGCACAGGTTGAGGAACTGCACCTCGGTGCCTTCGCGGTTGAGTTGCAGCAGGGCGATGGCGTCGCGGGTGATCTCGGCCAGGCAGACGCGTTCGCTGCCTGGCTGACGCGCGCCGGCATGAGCGAAGTTCATCAGCGACTGGACGATGCGTGACACCCGCTTGGTCTGCTCGATGATCTGCGCGCTGCTTTCGGTAACTTCTGCGTCGCCGCTACGCTCCTCGCGCAGGTTCTGCGCCAGGCAGGCGATGCCGGTGATCGGGTTGCCGATCTCGTGGGCCACGCCGGCAGCCAGGCGGCCGATGCTGGCCAGGCGTTCGGCATGCACGAGTTTGTCCTCCAGGGCGCGGGTCGCGGTCTGGTCCTCGACCAGTAGCACCAGGCCCGTATGTCCCGGGGTCAGGGGTTCCTCGATGGCGGCCTTGTGCAGGTTCAACCAGCGCACCTCGCCATCCAGCAGCAGGCGGTGCTTGTGGATGTGTTCGTCGGGGGCGGCGATGAAGTCCATCAACAGGTCTCGCCAGGGCTCGTCGATGGCCGACAGCCGTTCGCCCAGCACACGCTGGGCGGGGATGCCGGTGAGTTCTTCCAGGCAGTGGTTCCACATGAGGATCTCGTGATCCTTGGCCAGGGAGCAGACCCCCACCGGCAGGTCCTGCAGGGTCTGTCGGTGGTAGCGGCGCAGGCTGTCCAGCTCGGCGGCCAGGCCGGTGAGGCGCGAGCGGTAGTCCTCCAGGCGGCTTTCGATGAAGTGGATGTCCTCGGAGACGTAGGCTTCGTTGCTCTTCTTGTAGGGCAGGAAGGTGGACACGATGTCCTGGGCGAAGCTGGGGCCCATCAGGCCGGACAGGTTGGCTTCGATCTGGTCGCGCAGGCGACGCAGGGCGTAGGGGCGGCGCTCGTCGAACGGCAGCTTCAGTTCATTGAGTGCGCGTTCCACTTCACGTTGGGCGGTCTTTGCGCCCAACGGCTTGCTCAGCTGCGAGGCGAAGTCCTGCGGTGAGGTGGCGATCAGCTCGCGGCGTGGCTGGCGCCGCACGTTGCCCACGGCGCAGGCTTCGGCGGCGCTGCGTTCGCGCGGATTCGGCTCGGTGAACAGCGACACCAGGGCGAAGACCAGTACGTTGGCGGTCAGCGAGGTGATGGCCGCCAGGTGCCAGCTGCTGTCATCTAGCACATAGATGAGGTCGAGGACGGGCAGGTACACCCCGGGCAGGTTGCCGACCAGCGGCAGCAGCATGCTCACCAGCCAGATGCCGAAGCCGGCCAGGAGACCGGCGATGAAGCCGCGCCGGTTGGCGCTTGGCCAGTAGAGCACTGCCAGCACACCGGGGAGGAACTGCAGGGTGGCGACGAAGGAGACGATGCCCAGCGCCGACAGGTCGCGCTCGGCACCCAGCATCAGGTAGAAGCCGTAGCCGGCGAGAATGATGGCGACGATCAGGCTGCGGCGGGTCCATTTCAGCCAGGCGTAGATGTTGCTCTCGCCGCTGGGCTGGAACACCGGCAGCACCAGATGGTTCAGCGCCATGCCGGAGAGCGCCAGCGTGGCGACGATGATCAGGCCACTGGAGGCCGACAGCCCGCCGATGTAGGCCAGCAGGGTCAGCGCCGGGTTGTCCAGTGCGAGGCCGACGCCCAGGGTGAAGAACTCCGGGTGGGTCCCGGCGCCCAGCTTGAGCCCGGCCCACAAGATCAACGGCACTGGCAGGCTGATCAGCAGCAGGAACAGCGGCAGGCCCCAGCTGGCGGAAGCCAGGTTGCGCGGGCGCAGGTTCTCGGTGAAGGTCATGTGGTACATGTGCGGCATGACGATTGCCGATGCGAAGAACACCAGCAACAGGGTGCGCCAGGGGCCTTCCTGCAAGGGCGTGTGCAGTGTGGCGAGGGCTTCCTGGTTTTGCAGCAGCCAGGCTTCCAGGCCCTGGGGGCCGTCGAACACCCGATAGAGCGCATACAGGCCGATGCCGGCCAGAGCGCTGAGCTTGACTACCGATTCGAAGGCCATGGCGAACACCAGGCCTTCGTGCTTTTCCCGGGTGGCGATGTGCCGGGCGCCAAACAGGATGGTGAAGAGGATGATCAGCGCGCAGTAGCTGAGTGCCACCCGTGCGTGCGGCGGCTCTCGGGTGAGGATGCCGATGGCGTCGGTGACCGCCTGGATCTGCAATGCCAGCAGCGGCAGGATGCCGATCAGCATGAAGGTGGTGGTCAGCCCGCCGGCCCAGCTGCTGCGAAAGCGGAAGGCAAACAGGTCGGCCAGCGAGGACAGCTGATAGGTGCGGGTGATGCGCAGGATCGGCTGCAGCAGTACGGGTGCCAGCAGGAAGGCGCCGCTCACCCCGAGGTAACAGGCCAGGAAGCCATAGCCGTACTGGTAGGCCAGGCCCACCGAGCTGTAGAAGGCCCAGGCGCTGGCGTATACGCCCAGCGACAGCGTGTAGATCATCGGGTGGCGCACCAGACCGCGCGGAATCGCGCCGCGTTCGCTCAGCCAGGCGACGCCGAACAGGGCAAGCAGGTACAGCGCGCTGAGCAGCAGCAGCTGGCTGAGGTTAAAGCTCATCGGCATCGCGGTTGCTCAGCAGCAGGAAGGTGACGACGATCAGGATCAGCCACAGCAGGTACGGACGGTACCAGGCGCTGCCCGGCTGGATCCAGCCGTCCATGATGGCCGGTGAGAACAGGTAGATGCCCACCACCAGAAGCAGGACCAGTCGATAGATGTACATGGTGGGGCAGGCTTCGCGGGTTGCGGTCGTCGGGCCCAACGTTATAAGCGATGGACGCCAGGCTGCAAGCGACGGTCGGTATTGCCGTTCGATTTCTGCGCGATAGGGCTAGCGAAGTTGCGCTTCGGCCAGGGTGGCTTGGCGGGGAATGCGTCCGGCGTCCCAGTGGGCGATACCCCAGGCCAGCACCTCCCGGGGAGTGGCCTGCTCCAGCGTGGGCTCGGGCGCCTGGCCCAGAGCGCGCAGGGCTCGGCACAGCAGGGGTGCGGCCTGCTCGGCCGGCAGCGGCGGCGAGCGGTAACGCTTGCCCAGCTTGTGGCCATCCGGCTGGGTCAGCAGGGGGACATGCAGGTAGCGGGGCTGGGGCAGGCCGAGCAGTTCCTGCAGGTAGAGCTGGCGCGGCGTGTTGTCCAGCAGGTCGGCGCCGCGCACGATATCGGTCATTCCCTGGAACGCGTCATCCAGGACCACCGCCAGCTGGTAGGCGTAAAAGCCGTCGCGGCGCTGGATGATGAAGTCGCCCACCTCGCGACCCAGATGCTGGCGGAACGCGCCTTGCACCCGGTCAACAAAGGCGTATTCACGGTCCGGGACACGCAGGCGGATGGCGGCGTCGTGGCGGTCCAGATGCGCATCGCGGCAGGTGCCGGGATAAATCGCCTGGCCCTCGAGCTGCTTGCGCGAACAGTGGCACGGATAGGCCAGGTCCTGCGCAAGCAGGCGGCCCACCACCTCGGCATAGGCCTCATGCCGGTCGCTCTGGCGCAGCACCGGACCATCCCATTCGAAACCGTAGGTTTCCAGGGTGTGCAGGATGGCATCCTGTGCGCCGGGTACTTCGCGGGGAGGGTCGAGATCTTCCATGCGCACCCGCCAGACGCCACCGACAGCGCGGGCGTCCAGATAGGACGCCAGGGCGGCGACCAGTGAGCCGAAGTGCAGATAGCCGCTGGGCGTCGGGGCGAAGCGGCCGGTGTAGGCGGGACGTTGGGGCATGGGCATCGGAAACGAAACGGGGCGCCGCTGGCGCCCCGTTCGGGATCAGGAACCGATCTGCTTTTCCTTGATTTCCGCCAGGGTCTTGCAGTCGATGCACAGCGTGGCGGTGGGGCGGGCTTCCAGCCGGCGCAGGCCGATTTCGACACCGCAGGAGTCGCACCAGCCGTACTCGTTCTCTTCGATGAGGGTCAGCGTCTCGTCGATCTTCTTGATCAGCTTGCGCTCACGGTCGCGGGTGCGCAGTTCCAGGCTGAACTCTTCTTCCTGGCTGGCGCGGTCGGCCGGATCGGGGAAGTTGGCGGCTTCATCCTGCATGTGGGTCACGGTGCGATCCACTTCCTGCATCAGTTCCAGCTTCCACTTGTTGAGGATATCGGTGAAGTGAGCGCGCATGGCATCGCTCATGTACTCCTCACCCTTGGCCGGCTGGTAGGGCTCGAAGCCACGGTTGAGTTGGCCTTGTTGCTCTTTTGCTTTGGTGGGCATGGATGTCCGCCTCTCGCTTTCTCAATTCCCCAGACGTGGGGGAAAGTCCTTCCGGTCAGTTGCAAACCGGACCCCCGCGCATCAAAGCGGGCGAAATTACCAGAACGTACCGGGGTGCGCTACTCCCGGACGGTCGTAACTGCCCGCGGTGCTCATGGTTCGCTAGAATCGCCGGTTTTCCCCATCGCCACGGCGGGAGAGATTGCATTGCTCAGCTCCTTCAGCGCGCGCAGTCGCGCCATCGAACCCTTTCATGTCATGGCGCTGCTGGCGCGGGCCAATGAGCTCCAGGCGGCGGGCCATGACGTCATCCACCTGGAGATCGGCGAGCCGGATTTCACCACCGCCGATCCCATTGTTGCCGCCGGTCAGGCAGCCCTTGCCGCCGGCCACACCCGTTACACCTCGGCCCGCGGCCTGCCACAACTGCGTGAGGCACTGGCCGGCTTCTATGCCGACCGTTACGGCCTGTCGCTGGACCCCGAACGCATCCTGATCACCCCCGGCGGCTCCGGCGCGCTATTGCTGGCCAGCAGCCTGCTGGTCGATCCCGGCAAGCACTGGTTGCTGGCCGATCCGGGCTATCCCTGCAACCGGCATTTCCTGCGACTGGTCGAAGGCGCGGCACAGCTGGTGCCGGTTGGCCCGCAGACGCGTTATCAACTGACCGCTGAACTGCTGGAAGGTTACTGGAATGCGGACAGTGTAGGCGCCCTGGTGGCGTCGCCGGCCAATCCGACCGGAACGCTGCTGCGCCGCGACGAGCTGGCGGCCCTGTCCGCGGCTGCGCGCGCACGCGGCGGTCACCTGGTGGTTGACGAGATCTACCACGGCCTGACCTACGGTACGGACGCGCACAGCGTGCTGGAGGTGGATGACGACGCCTTCGTGCTCAACAGCTTTTCCAAGTACTTCGGCATGACCGGCTGGCGCCTGGGCTGGCTGGTGGCGCCCCCCGCGGCCGTGCCGGAGCTGGAAAAACTGGCGCAGAACCTCTATATCAGCGCCTCCACCGTGGCCCAGCACGCCGCGCTGGCCTGCTTCGCGCCGGCCACCCTGGAGATCCTCGAGGCGCGGCGCGGCGAATTCGCCCGGCGCCGCGACTACCTGCTACCCGCCCTGCGCGAGCTGGGTTTCCGGATCGAGGTGGAGCCGGAAGGCGCCTTCTATTTATATGCGGATATCTCGGCGTTCGGTGGCAACGCCTACGACCTGTGTCGCCATCTGATCGAAACCGAGTACGTCGCCGTCACGCCCGGCATCGACTTCGGCCATCACTTGGCCGACCGGCATGTGCGTTTCGCCTATACCCAGAGCCTGCCGCGCCTGGAAGAAGCCGTGGCGCGCATTGCCCGGGGATTGCGCAGCTGGCGGCCCCATGCACTTTGAGCGACCGCTGGAGCGGGGGCGCCTGCGTCGTCGCTACAAGCGCTTCCTGGCTGACGTGGTGACCGAGCAGGGCGAGGAGTTGTGCATCCACTGCCCGAACACGGGTTCGATGCTCAACTGCATGCAGGCGGACGGGCGCGTGTGGTTCAGTCGCAGCGATGATCCCCGGCGCAAGCTACCCGGCACCTGGGAGTTGAGTGAAACGCCGCATGGCCGGCTTGCCTGCATCAATACCGCGCGGGCCAATCCGCTGGTCGAGGAGGCGCTGCGTGGGGGCGTCATTCGCGAGTTGGCCGGCTTCGATGGCCTGCGCCGCGAGGTGCGCTACGGCGTGGAAAACAGCCGGATCGACTTCTGCCTGGATTTTGCTGGTGAGGCAGTGTACGTGGAGGTGAAAAGCGTCACCCTTGGCTACGCCGGCGAGGCGGTGGCGGCCTTTCCGGATGCACGCACCGAGCGCGGCGCGCGCCATCTGCGCGAGCTGGCGGCCCTGGCGCGCAGTGGTATCCGTGCGGTGCAGCTGTATTGCGTGAACCTGTCCGGCATCGAGGCGGTCCGTGCCGCCGAGGAGATTGACCCTGCCTACGCGGCGGCGCTGCGCGAAGCGAAGCGCGCCGGGGTGGAGGTGCTGGCCTACGGGGCCGAGCTGACCCCAGATAGCATCAGCCTGGTGCGGCAGTTGGAGGTGCTTTAGGGGTCGACCCAGATGCCTTGCGCGTTCTCTTCACAGGGAATCAGGTTCAGCTCCTGCCCCACGCAGGGACCGGAGACGCATTCGCCGGTCTCGATGCTGAACAGGGCGCCGTGGCTGGCGCACTGGATGAGCGTGCCGCTTTGATCCAGGAAGCGGTCCGCCTGCCATTCCAGGGGCGTGTTGCGGTGCGGGCAGCGATTCTCGTAGGCATATACACGGCCAGCGCGGCGCACGGCCAGCACGCGGGTGCCGGGCAGGCTGAAGCCGCGGCTCTGGCCTTCGGCCAGTTCTTCGGGGGCACACAGTCGAATCATGGGGACCTCTGCGGGTGAGGCCGCGCATTATCCAGCCCTGCCGGCAAATGCCAAGCGGCCGGCCGACTGGTCGGCTGACAAACGGAAACTTATGCTTCGCCGCGTGGGTTCGTTTCATGAAGGGGGAACGACATGCGTCTGATAGTGCTGGCCATGCTCTGGCTGCTGACCGGTTGCCAGCAGCTGCCGCCGCTGCCGAGCGGGCAGATCGACAATGGAATCGTCGATCTGCGGAGCGGCGAGCGATTGACCCCCGAACAATTGGTAGGCGAGCTGGCCAGGGCGGACTGGGTGCTGGTCGGCGAACGCCACGATCACCCGGATCATCACGTCTTGCAGCGCTGGCTGCTGGAGGCGCTTGCGCAGCGGCGCCAGACCGGCAGCCTGTTGCTGGAAATGCTCAACCCCGATCAGCAGGCGCGCGTGGATGCCGTGCGCGCCCGCTGGGCGGCGGGTGAACGCCCTGGAGACCTGGTCGAGGCGCTGGCCTGGCAGCCTGGCTGGGATTGGGCGTTGTATGGCGAGCTGGTGGAGTACGCGCTGGGGCTGCCCAGTCCGCTGCTGGCGGCCAACCTGGATCGCAGCGAAATCCTCGACATTTATCGACGCCAGCCACAGCTGGGCGGCCAACGCAGCGGTGCGCCGGCGGTATTGGCCGCGCTGGATGTCCAGATCCGGGAGTCGCATTGCGGAATGCTGCCCGAGTCGCAGGTGCCGGCCATGCGCCTTGTCCAGCAGCAGCGCGACCGGCGCATGGCCGAGCGTCTGTTGCAGGCGCCACGGCCGGCCCTGTTGTTCGCGGGTGCCTTCCATGTGCGCCGTGATCTGGGCGTGCCGTTGCATCTCGACGACCTCGGGGCACGGGGCGTGACCCGAGTGCTGATCCTCGCCGAGGAGGGGGCCGACCTCAGCGAGCGGCAGGCGGATTTCGTCTGGTATACCCGCGCTCTGCCGGAAAAGGATCACTGTGCAGAATGGCGGGAACGGCGGCCCTGAGGCGTTGAGTGGGGCGCGTGGTCGGCGGACAAAAAAAGACCCGGCGGGTGCCGGGTCTAAAACCGTGATTAGCCTGATGAGGAGATAGTCTGAAGAACCGCCGCCCGATTGGGGCCAACTGCTCTTGCAGCTTACCGGCTGATCTCGCGATCAGTTGAAGCTAATAATAACGATTATCATTTGATAGTCAAGCGCGGTTGTGTTGCCGGCGCTTCAGTGTTTCGAGGCGGGTCTGGGAGGCCGCTGCTCCAGGGCCGCGTTTAGTGCTGCCTTGTGGTCATGCGGCAGTTGGCTCCAGGGAATGTCCAGCAGCGCGCCCTCGATGGCATACAGCAGGACGCGGGATGCACGAAACCCACGGGCCTGCACGGCTAGGTAGGCGTCTACCGAGCCGAGTCGGCGCAGATCATCGAGGTTGTGAATGCCGCTGGCGTGCAGCCATTGTGCAGATGTCTTGCCCAGGTTCTTCAGGCGCAGCAGTTCGTCGTTCATCGTGCCTCCTTGCCAGTGGCAAGTGTAGCGGCTGGCCCCGGGCAGGGGCCGGCCGCCGGCGAACGGACGGATCAGAGCCCTGGCAGGCGCTGGCGCAGATCGGCGATGGCCTGTTCCAGGCCGCTGCCATCCTGCGTGTTGATGACCCGCTGGCGGGATAACTCGTCTTCGGCGAGGGGCTCACGCGAGGCCTGCTGCGCATGCATCACTTCCAGGGTGGCGTCGGACGGATCGCCGCCCTCGCGCTGGCGCTGCGCCAGACGCTGCTCAAGAACCGGTTCGGGCGCCTGGCAATCCAGGATCAGAAAGGGCACGCCATTCTCTTCGGCAACGTGCCGTGCGGCGTCCCGTTGCGTGCGCTTGAGAAAGGTGGCGTCGAGAACCACCGGATAGCCGGCGCGCAGCGCCAGGCTGGCCAGGTCGGCCAGGCGCTGGTAGGTGGCCTGGCTAGCGCTGGCCTGATAGATGCCACTGGCGAGTTGGCCCTGCTGGTCAGTGGGCTGACTGCCGAACAGCCGCTTGCGCTCCACGTCCGAACGCAAGCGGATGGCGCCCAGTTCTTCCACCAGGCGCAGCGAGACATGGCTCTTGCCTACGCCTGCCACACCGTGGGTGATGGCCATGAAGCGCGAGGGAATGGCGCAGTATTGTTCGGCCAGGCTGGCGTAGCGGCGGTATTCGGCCAGGGCGGTGGCCTGACAGGTGGCATCCGGCTCGTGACTGAGGCTGAGCAGATTGATCTTGGCGCGCACCAGGGCGCGATAGGCCTTGTAGAAATTGAACAGTTCCAGGGCGGCGTAATCGCCTGTGAGTTCCAGCCAGCGATTCACGAAGCGTCGGGCCAGGGCCTTGAGGCCGCGCGATTCCAGGTCCATGGCCAGGAAGGCGGAGTCGGCGACGATGTCGGTCAGGCGGAACGGTTCATTGAACTCGATGCAGTCGAAGAGCACGACCTCACCGTCCAGCAGGGTGGCGTTGCCCAGGTGGATGTCGCCGTGGCATTCGCGAATGAAGCCATCGGCCTTGCGTGTGGCCAGCAGCGGATACAGACGTTGGTAGGTGCTCTGTGCCCAGTGCTCGAGGGTGTCCAGCTGAGCCAGATCGGCCGCATCGCTGAGCAACGGGCGGATCTGGTCAAAATTCTGCTGGACCGGCGCCATCACCGCCTCGGGTGAGCCCAGGGCATGCTCGACCGGAACACGAGGTGCCTGCAGGTGGAAGTGCGCGATCAACTCGGCCAGGGCATCGATGTGCTCGCTGCGCAGTTCGCCGCGGCTCTGCAGCTCCGCCAGCAGCTGGCTCTGCGGGAACTGGCGCATCTGCAGGGCATATTCGATGACCGGAGCGTCGCTGCCGAACTGTGGGGCCTGTTCGCTGCCGCAGATCGGCAGAACCTGTCGGTAGAGCGACGGCGCGAGACGCTGGTTGAGACGCAGCTCTTCGTTGCAGAAGTGCTGGCGGCTGGCCAGTTCGGTGAAGTCGAGGAAGCCGAAATTCACCGGCTTCTTGATCTTGTAGGCGTAGGGGCCGGTGAGCAGAACCCAGGAGATGTGGGTTTCGATGACCTGGAAACCGTCCACGGGGTGGGGGTAAAGGGCTGGATTTTGCAGGGCGGAGATCAGGGCTAGGCTCACGGGTCAGTCCTTACGTCTCGTCAGGAAAAGGCGACATTATGGCGGCTGTGCCGGCCTGCGGGAAACTCTGCGACCTTTTTCCATGTCTTAGCTCGATCATCCGGGCCTTACCGGCTCAGGCCATCCATTACCCATTTTGCGAACGACTTACCCACAGCCACGGCCGGTGGCCGTCTGCGCATTGTGGATAAACTGCGTATAATCCGCCGCCATGAAGCATTCCCCTACTCCTCGTTCCCGTGGCAAGAAACCTTCCAGGCCTCGCCGTAGATGGCTTGGCTGGGTGGTCAAGCTGGGTCTGGTCGGCCTGGTGGTACTGGCCGGTTTTGCCATCTATCTCGATGCGGTCGTGCAGGAGAAATTCTCCGGCAAGCGCTGGACCGTGCCAGCCAAAGTCTACGCGCGGCCGCTGGAGGTATTCGGCGGGCTCAAGCTGAGCCAGGCGGATTTCCTGCGCGAGCTGGAAGCGCTCGGCTATCGACGTGAGTCGAGCGTGGCCGGGCCGGGCGCCTTCGCCGTGACCGGGGGTGCCGTAGAGCTGCAGACGCGCGGCTTCCAGTTCTACGAGGGCGCCGAATCGCCTCAGCATATTCGCGTGCGCTTCGCCGGTGACCGGGTCGCAAGCATGAGCCGTCCGGGCGGCGGCGAGCTGGCCGTGGTGCGTCTGGAGCCGCTGCTGATCGGCGGTATCTACCCGGCGCATCAGGAAGACCGCATTCTGATCAAGATCGACGAGGTGCCGCCGCTGCTGGTCGATGCGCTGGTGGCCGTCGAGGATCGCGAGTACTTCAATCATTTCGGTGTGTCGCCCAAGTCCATCGCCCGGGCCATGTGGGTCAACGTTAGTGCCGGTGGCCTGCGCCAAGGCGGCAGCACCCTGACCCAGCAGCTGGTGAAGAACTTCTTCCTGACCAGCGAGCGCACGCTCAGCCGCAAGGCGATGGAAGCGGCGATGGCCCTGCTGCTGGAGCTGCATTACGACAAATGGGAGATTCTCGAGGCCTACCTCAACGAGGTGTTCCTCGGTCAGGACGGTCAGCGCGCCATCCACGGTTTCGGCCTGGCCAGCCAGTACTACTTTGGCCAGCCGCTTTCCGAGCTCAAGGCGCATCAGGTGGCCCTGCTGGTCGGCATGGTGAAGGGGCCTACCTACTACAACCCCCGACGCCAGCCCGAGCGGGCGCTGGCGCGCCGCAATCTGGTGCTCGACCTGATGGTCGAGCAAGGCAACCTGGATGTCGCCCAGGCGGCCCAGGCCAAACAGCAGCCGCTGGGTGTCACACCGCGCGGCCGGTTGGCCGATACCTCCTTCCCGGGCTTCCTCGACCTGGTCAAGCGTCAACTGCGTGAGGACTACCAGGAACAGGACCTCACCGAGGAAGGGCTGCGCATTTTCACCAGCTTCGATCCACTGCTGCAGTTGAAGGCCGAGGAAGCCTTGGCCGAGACGCTGCAACGGTTGGGCGCGCGCAAGGGCGTCGATGAGATCGAGGCGGCCATGGTGGTCGCCAACCCGGAAACGGGGGAGCTGCAGGCGCTGATCGGCGGTCGCCAGCCGCGCTTTGCGGGCTACAACCGTGCGCTGGATGCGGTGCGCCCGATTGGCTCGCTGGTGAAGCCAGCGGTGTATCTGGCCGCGCTGGAGCGGCCCAGTCAGTACACACTGACGTCGCTGATCGAGGACGAGCCGTTTTCCGTGACCGCGCGCGACGGTCAGGTCTGGCAGCCCCAGAACTACGATCAGAAGGCTCATGGCACCGTCTACCTGTACCAGGGGCTGGCCAACTCCTACAACCTGTCCACAGCCAGGCTCGGTCTCGACCTGGGCGTCGAGAATGTACTGCGCACCCTGCAGCGCCTGGGCGTGTCACGGCAATGGCCGGCCTACCCCTCGATGCTGCTCGGCGCGGGCGGCCTGACACCGATGGAGGTGGCCGGCATGTACCAGACGCTGGCCAACGGCGGCTTCAATACGCCGCTGCGGGCCATTCGCAGCGTGCTCGACGGCAATGGCGAACCGCTCAAGCGTTATCCGTTCGAGATCCAGCAACGTTTCGATCCTGGCGCGATCTATCTGATTCAGAACGCCATGCAGCGCGTCATGCGCGAGGGTACCGGTCGCTCCGTCTACAACCAGTTGCCGACATCCCTGACGCTGGCCGGCAAGACCGGGACCAGTAATGACTCGCGCGACAGCTGGTTCGCCGGTTTCAGTCAAGACCTGCTGGCGGTCGTCTGGATGGGGCGTGACGACAACGGCTCAACGCCGCTGACCGGCGCCAGTGGAGGGTTGCAGGTCTGGGCGCGGTTCATGGCCAAGGCCGATCCGATGCCGCTGGAGATGCCGGTACCGGACAACATCGTGCTGGCCTGGGTGAATGCGCATACCGGCGAGGGTTCCGCCGAACATTGTCCGGATGCCGTGCAGATGCCCTACATCCGTGGCAGCGAGCCGCTGCCGGGCGTCTCCTGTGGGATCCCGCCGGCCGAATCGGTCATGGATTGGGTGCGCGGTTGGCTGAACTGACGACAGAGGTGTGCTTGTGAACAGATGGCTTGTCACCGTGGCGGTTCTGCTGGTGCTCTCGGGCTGTGCGAGCAATCCGCGCGGGGTGGTCCCGGTGCAGGAGAATGGCGCCTCGATCTATCAGGAGCAGGAGTGGATGGGCGCCGAGCCGCTTGGTCGTCAGTCCACGCCGCGCACGCCCGCTGCGGCTCCCGCGCCCGCCGAGGAGGAAGATGCCGGTGTCGTGGTGATGGTGCCGCAGGATGCCGGTTCGGCACCGCTGCAGACCGCACCGGGTGCTATTACGTTTCCCGGTGCAGGGCAAGGGCAGTCGACCGGTGGGGTGTCTCCGGTGATATCCGCATCGCCGCGCGTGCCGGCACCGACCGGGATTCCCCAGGGTGAGCTGGCGCCGGATGAGCAGTTGGACGGTCCGGTCCTGGCGCTGCTCACATCCGCCCGGCAGATGCAGAATGGAGGGGACCTGAATGGCGCCGCCTCCAGTCTGGAGCGCGCACAGCGCATCGCTCCCCGCGAGCCGCAGGTGCTCTACCGGCTGGCGGACTTGCGCCTGGCGCAGGGTGATCCTGCCCAGGCCGAGCAGTTGGCCCGCCGGGCGCTCACCTACGCCGGTGGTCGACCCGCGCTGCAGGCCAGTCTCTGGGAGCTGATCGCCAAGGCCCGTGAGCGTCAGGGCGATCCCGCCGGGGCCGCGCAGGCCCGACAACGAGCCAAGGTGAGCAGTTGATGGACAATCGAGTTTCGGCCGTCGCCGATCAGTTGTTGTTGATCGAGCGGGAGCTGCGGCTGCTGGGGTGGTGGAGTAGCGTCCCGCCGAGTGCCCAAGCCTTGTCCAGTGAGCAGCCGTTCTGTGTGGACACCCTCGAATTGCATCAGTGGCTGCAGTGGATCTTCCTGCCGCGCATGAAGATCCTGGTGGAGAGTGGTCGTCCATTGCCGGCCGTTTCCGGTATCACGGAAATGGCCGAAGTGGTGTATGCCGAGCGACTCGGCGAGGTGCGCACCCTGCTGGTGGCCCTGACGGAATTTGATCGCCTGATCACCGCGGGCAACTGATCCTCAGTCGTTCCCGCGTGTCGCGGATCAATACCTCCCGCTCGGCTTCGTCCAGCGGCCGTGGGGAGCCTGCGGCATCAGCCAGTCTCAGGCGTGGCCGGTCGCGCAGCATTGCCAGTTGTTCCTCCAGCGTTCTGCAGCGTTGCTGGCGTGCCTGCTCCTCCCTGAAGGCATCCCGGCGCAGAACGTCGTTGAAGCGGCGTTGCTCTGCGGCCGCGCGTTGCGCGGTATTGTCTCTTCGCTGCTGGCTGGGGCCGGGCGATGGTGCGCTGGGCAGGGGCTGTGCTTGCGTACTGTGCAGTGCGCTGGGGCGGTCGCTGAAATGGCGGATGCCATGCTCGTCCGTCCAGCTGTGGACGGCAGCCGCCAGGGCAGACGAGGCGTTGAGCAGCAGCAGGGTAGAAAGCAGTCGATGCATGGTAGGTTCCGGGTGGGTGGAGCGTGCCTGAATAACAGATGGCGGACGGCTCTGTCGGCGCGAGGGCGCACAATGCCCGCCTCGCAGCACGTGCGACTTGACTTGCTCGCGCCTTATCCGAACAATTCCACGCTCGCTGCATCTTGAGCCGACGGCTCCGATTCACGCGACTCGAGGCGCCTACCCGTGCCGAATCTGTAACACCCGCAACGCGTTACCTCGCGCTGGGTGGGAGCCATCCGCAACACACCAGGGTTGCTCCCAGTACTTGCTCAGTAGAGCTGTTTCCATTTGCGGCCAACCGTCGCACATGCTCTGCCGAGGAGTAGACCTAAACAGGCTGCCTGGCCCCAGGCGGCATTCTGGCGTTCTAGAGGGGAATAACGTGGAGCTTCTATCCGGCGCTGAAATGGTCGTCCGCTTCCTGCGCGACGAAGGCGTGAAATATGTTTACGGGTACCCGGGCGGTGCCCTGCTGCACATCTACGATGCACTGTTCAAGGAAAAGGAAATCACCCATATCCTGGTCCGCCACGAACAGGCCGCCACTCACATGGCCGACGGCTATGCCCGCGCCACCGGCAAGGCCGGCGTGGTGCTGGTGACCTCCGGTCCTGGTGCGACCAATGCCATCACCGGTATTGCCACCGCCTACATGGACTCCATTCCGATGGTGGTGATCTCCGGCCAGGTGCCCAGCACCATGGTTGGCACCGACGCCTTCCAGGAAACCGACATGGTCGGCATTTCCCGGCCGATCGTGAAGCACAGCTTCATGATCAAGCATCCCTCGGAGATTCCCGAAACCCTGAAGAAGGCGTTCTACATCGCCGAGTCCGGTCGTCCCGGCCCGGTGGTGGTGGACATTCCCAAGGACATGGGTACTCCGGGCGAAAAATACGAATACGTCTACCCGAAGAAGGCCAAGCTGCGCTCATACAGCCCGGCGGTGCGAGGCCATTCCGGACAGATCCGCAAGGCCGCGGAAATGCTGCTGGCCGCCAAGCGCCCGGTGCTCTACTCCGGCGGCGGTGTGATCATGGGCAATGCGTCCGCGCAGCTCACCGAACTGGCGCAAATGCTCAACCTGCCGGTCACCAATACCCTGATGGGCCTCGGTGGCTACCCTGGCAGCGACCGCCAGTTCATCGGCATGCTCGGCATGCATGGCAGCTACACCGCCAACGTGACCATGCACCATGCCGACGTGATCCTCGCCGTCGGCGCGCGTTTCGATGATCGCGTGGTCAACGGCCCGGCCAAGTTCTGCCCGAATGCCAAGGTCATCCACATCGACATCGACCCGGCCTCCATCTCCAAGACCATCAAGGCCGATATCCCGATCGTCGGTCCGGTGGACAGCGTGCTGACCGAGATGGTCGCCGTGCTCAAGGAAATCGGCCAGACGCCGAACAAGGACGCCGTGGCCAGTTGGTGGAAGCAGATCGACGAGTGGCGCGGCAGCGGCCGGCTGTTCCCCTACAACGAGGGAGACGGCTCGATCATCAAGCCGCAGAAGGTCATCGAGACCCTCTACGAAGTCACCAAGGGCGATGCGTTCGTGTCGTCCGACGTGGGCCAGCACCAGATGTTCGCTTGCCAGTACTACCGCTTCGACAAGCCCAATCGCTGGCTGAACTCCGGCGGCCTGGGCACCATGGGCTTCGGTCTGCCGGCGGCCATGGGCGCCAAGCTGAACTTCCCGGATGTGGACGTGGCGTGCGTGACCGGCGAGGGCAGCATCCAGATGAACATCCAGGAGCTGTCCACCTGCCTGCAGTACGACCTGCCGGTGAAGATCGTCAATCTCAACAACGGCGCGCTGGGCATGGTGCGTCAGTGGCAGGACATGCAGTACAACAGCCGCTACTCGCATTCCTACATGGAATCGCTGCCTGACTTCGTCAAGCTGGCCGAAGCCTATGGCCACGTCGGCATGCGCATCACCGAGCTGAAGGATCTCAAGCCGAAGATGGAAGAGGCCTTCGCCCTCAAGAACCGCCTGGTGTTCCTCGACATCGCGGTGGATACCAGCGAGCACGTCTACCCGATGCAGATCAGGGACGGCGCGATGCGCGACATGTGGCTGAGCAAGACGGAGCGGACCTGAGCATGCGACACATCATCTCCCTGCTGCTGGAAAACGAACCGGGCGCCCTGTCCCGCGTGGTCGGCCTGTTCTCCCAGCGCAACTACAACATCGAAAGCCTGACCGTGGCGCCGACCGAGGATCCGACCCTGTCGCGCCTGACGCTGACTACCATCGGCCACGAGGAGGTGATCGAGCAGATTACCAAGAACCTCAACAAGCTGATCGAGGTGGTAAAGCTGGTAGACCTGTCGGAAAGCGCCCACATCGAGCGCGAGCTGATGCTGGTCAAGGTCAAGGCCACCGGCGCCCAGCGCGCCGAGGTCAAACGCACCACCGACATCTTCCGTGGGCAGATCGTCGACGTGACGCCGAGCGTCTATACCATCCAGCTGGCCGGCACCAGCGACAAGCTGGACAGCTTCATCCAGGCCATCGGCACCACGTCGATCCTGGAGACCGTGCGCAGCGGTGTCACCGGAATTGCCCGTGGCGACAAAGTGCTGAGCATCTGACGTTTTATTGAAGTGGCCCAGACGGCCAGATACCGAGGAAATTTCATGAAAGTTTATTACGACAAAGACTGCGACCTCTCCATCATCCAGGGCAAGAAGGTCGCCATCATCGGTTACGGTTCGCAGGGCCATGCGCATGCGTGCAACCTGAAGGACTCCGGTGTGGATGTCACTGTCGGTCTGCGTGCCGGTTCTTCCTCCATCGCCAAGGCCAAGAACCATGGTCTGAAAGTCGCCGAAGTGGCCGAGGCGGTCGCCCAGGCCGACGTGGTGATGGTGCTGACCCCGGATGAGTTCCAGGGCAAGCTGTACCGCGAGGAGCTGGAGCCGAACCTGAAAAAGGGCGCCACCCTGGCCTTCGCCCACGGTTTCTCCATCCACTACAACCAGGTGGTGCCGCGCGCCGACCTGGACGTGATCATGATCGCCCCGAAGGCACCGGGTCACACCGTGCGTTCCGAATTCGTGCGCGGCGGCGGCATTCCTGACCTGATCGCCGTCTACCAGGACGCTTCCGGCAATGCCAAGAATGTCGCTCTGTCCTACGCGTCTGGCGTGGGTGGCGGCCGTACCGGCATCATCGAAACCACCTTCAAGGACGAAACCGAAACCGACCTGTTCGGCGAGCAGGCCGTGCTGTGCGGCGGTTGCGTCGAGCTGGTCAAGGCCGGTTTCGAAACCCTGGTCGAAGCCGGTTACGCGCCGGAAATGGCCTACTTCGAGTGCCTGCACGAGCTGAAGCTGATCGTCGACCTGATGTTCGAAGGCGGCATCGCCAACATGAACTACTCGATCTCCAACAACGCCGAGTACGGTGAGTACGTCACCGGTCCGGAAGTGATCAACGAGCAGTCCCGTGCCGCCATGCGCAACGCCCTGAAGCGCATCCAGAACGGCGAGTACGCCAAGATGTTCATCAGCGAAGGCGCCACCAACTATCCGTCGATGACCGCCTACCGCCGCAACAATGCTGCCCATGGCATCGAAGTGGTCGGCGAGAAGCTGCGCGCCATGATGCCGTGGATCGCTGCCAACAAGATCGTCGACAAGAGCAAGAACTAAGCGCTTGCACGATCCGAAAAGACGCGGCCTGGTGCCGCGTTTTTTCGTTGTTCTCGAAGCATCTGGTATAAAGCCCGGCGGTGATATCCGGCATACACTGGATCACTGTCTTCTTCCTTCTGTTTCAAGGTAATCGTCCATGAGCGAAAGTCCCGAGGAGCCGAACAAGGACTCCGCCGTTGAAAGCCTGCTGCCGATCGACGAGCACGTCGAGGAGGGCCAGGATGCAGAAGGGCGCAAGGTGCGTCACCGTGGCGTCTACCTGCTGCCCAACCTGTTCACCACCGCCAACCTGTTCGCCGGCTTCTTCGCCATCGTCAGTGCCATGAACGGCAAGTTCGAGGTGGCGGCCATCGCCATTTTCGTCGCGATGCTGCTGGACAGCCTGGATGGTCGCGTGGCACGCCTGACCAACACCCAGAGTGCCTTCGGTGCAGAATACGATTCGCTGTCGGACATGGTGGCCTTCGGTCTGGCGCCGAGCCTGCTCGCCTATCAGTGGGCGCTCTCGGAGCTGGGCAATGTCGGCCTGACCGTAGCCTTCATCTACGCCGCCTGTGCCGCACTGCGTCTGGCTCGTTTCAACACGCAGATCGGCAAGGTCGACAAGAAGTGGTTCGTGGGTCTCGCCAGTCCGGCGGCGGCCGGTGTGGTGGCTGGTACCGTCTGGGCCTTGAAGGATTTCGGTGTTGAGGGCGTCGACATGCCTGTCGCCACCGTAATGCTGTTTGCCCTGCTGGTGGCGTTGGCCGGCGTGCTGATGGTCAGCAACATCAAGTACTACAGCTTCAAGGATCTGGACCTGAAGGGGCGCGTACCCTTCGTGGCTATTCTTGTCGTGGTGCTGGTGTTCGCTGTGGTGTTCAGCGACCCGCCGCGAGTGCTGCTGCTGATCTTCCTGGCCTACGCGGTATCCGGCCCGGTGCAGTTCGTGCTTCAGCTTCGTCGTCGCCAGGGGCGCGCGGGGCAAGAATAAGGTCTGTTCCAATCTCGCTCGCGGGTGCATCATGCGCCCGTTGAGCGAGGTGCGCAGTATGTTGATCAAGTCCCCCCCTTCAAGTGACTGTCGCGAAGGCGAGGTCACCCCCGAATCTGTCTATCTTTCCCGTCGCGGGCTGATGCAAGGCGCGTTGCTGGGGGTTGCCAGTGGCGCACTGCCTCGTGTCGGCTGGGCGCAGTACTCCGACGTGGAGCCGGCCATTGCGCCGCCCTGGCTGCAGCGGCGCCTGGCCGACGTGCAGTGGTCGTCTTCGGATGAGCGGGTCGCGCCCTTCAACGTTGCCAGCCAATACAACAACTTCTACGAGTTCGGGCCGGGCAAGACCGACCCGGCACGCTACGCCTCGACGATGCAGACCGAACCCTGGTCGGTTCGCATCGATGGCTTGGTGGCCAAGCCGGGTACTTACGATCTGGACCAGCTCTGTGCACAGAGCCGATTGCAGGAGCGGATCTACCGGCTTCGTTGTGTAGAAGCCTGGTCGATGGTGATTCCCTGGCTGGGGTTTCCACTGGCAGACCTCATCCGGCGGGTCGAGCCGTTGGGTGATGCCCGCTACGTGCGTTTCGAAACGCTCCATAGGCCGGCGGAAATGCCCGGTACCCGGTCGCGGTTCTCGGTGATCGACTGGCCCTATGTGGAGGGGCTGCGGATGGATGAGGCCATGCATCCATTAACGATCCTGGCAGTCGGGATGTATGGCCGCGTGTTGCCTAACCAGAACGGTGCGCCTCTGCGTCTGGTGGTGCCATGGAAGTATGGCTTCAAAAGCATTAAATCGATCGTGCGTATCAGCTTCGTCAGCGAGCAACCGGAGAGCTCCTGGATGGGTATTGCCCCTGACGAGTATGGCTTCTACGCCAATGTGAATCCCTCGGTCAGCCATCCGCGCTGGTCCCAGGCCCAGGAGCGCCGTCTGCCCAATACGTTGTTCAGCCCTAACGTGCGGCCGACCGAGTTATTCAACGGCTATGGTGAACAGGTTGCGGACCTCTACCGGGGCATGGATCTGCGGAAGCATTACTGATGAAACATGCCTGGTTGCGTATTGCCGTTTTCCTCGTTGCGCTGGGTGTGCCGCTCTATTGGTTGTACCTCGGTTGGCTGCTGGCCCTCGGTCCCGAGCCGGGTAAGTGGCTATTGGACCATTTGGGGCAGGGGGCGCTTGTGTTGCTGTTGCTCACGCTGGCCATGACGCCGCTGTCACGACTGACAGGCTGGCCACACTGGCTGGCGATCCGGCGACAGCTGGGGTTGTGGAGTTTCGCGTACGCCACCCTGCATATTGCCTGCTTTGTATTGTTCATCATGGGTGCCCAATGGCAGCGCCTGCCCGCGGAGCTGCTGGAAAGACCTTATGTGATGGTAGGGGCGCTGGCTTTCCTGGGGTTGCTGGCGCTGGCTCTGACTTCTAACAGGTGGAGCATGCGTCGCCTAGGGGCCGGTTGGAAGAGCTTGCACCGCCTGGTCTATCCGATTCTGCTCGTGGTTCTGCTGCACATGCTCTGGGTTGTGCGCTCCGACCTCGGGTTGTGGGCGCTCTATATGTGCCTCGCTAGTGCGCTGCTGTTTTTCCGCACCCCTTGGGGGCGGCGTTGGCTGGGTAGGGTGGTAGCTGCTCGGCGCAATTTGGTTCAGTGAGTCAAATAGTGGTTGACGGTCTGTTGGATAGGCTTATAATGCGCCCCACTTCCAGCGTAGAGCTGCTGAAAACTCCTTGTAAATCAACGAGTTGGATGTTCAGATCTACCTGGTAGGGCTCGCTAGAGGAAGCGGGCTGCTGGTCGAGGCGGGGTTGACAGTGTCGTTTGGCGCTGTATGATTCGCCTCCCGCTGCAGAGTCTGGTTGAACCGGCTCTGGGTGGTAAGCAGTTGAGATGAAACGAAAAAGTTCAAATCAACGCTTGACAGGCAAAACGGCCGCTGTAGAATGCGCGGCCTCGGTTGAGACCTTCGGTCAGATCGAAACGCTCTTTAACAACTGAATCAAGCAATTCGTGTGGGTGCTTGTGGGTGCATCGAGTGATAGTCGCAAGATTATCAGCGTCACAAGTAACACTCGTGAATTCGAGAGTTTTTTGCGATTGCTGAGCCAAGTTTAGGGTTT
>NZ_JTAK01000002.1:0-909522 GCF_000806415.1 Pseudomonas flexibilis | reverse complement strand
AACTTACATGAAAATGCATTGGCCCTAATGGTCGTGGAGGGAAACCATGCGCTCTAACCTGGCGCTCAACCTCGCTCCTTTCAGTCGCTGGACGCTGCGCGATAAAGCCGCGCAGCGCCGGTTAGCTCTACGTTAGGTCTAGCATGCACTACTGGAACCAGACCAATTTCAAAGGCCTGAGAGAGATAGCCGAATCTTTGCAACAGAGGAACGGCTATGAGGGTTACGCGCGCTATTGCCTCTTGAGAGAAAAGGGCCTCAAGAAGGAGGCTCTTGTTGAATTGCGCTCATTTATAGAGCAGTCACGCAAGCTCCCTGTTGATGAGCAGCGGGTTATGGCTCGTGAATTAGCTGAGCTGTATTTTTGTAACCGAGATGTGCACCAATTCTTCCCGCAGCCAGCCGTAGCGTATATCGGAGATGTACTTCAGAAGTGGTGTGATGAGGGTCCGAGCTCCCCTGAGCCGTATCGGTGGTGTGGGGTAGTTTGCGGGAAGCCAGAGCTTTTTGAGCGTGCTCTGCGGGAAGACTCTGAGGACCCAATCTCGTTAAGCCGCCTTGTCCTTCAAGAATTGCAGAGCGTAGATTTTGCAACTCACCATCTTTCTGAGTCGAAATTTCTTGGCTCAGAGTCTGAAGCAGATGCGGCACTTGCTAAGGCAGTGGCATACGCCATGCGGCTGCCGATAAATGAATCAAAGGCCAAGCATATGGAAGAGATAGCGTATTACCGCAGCTTGCTAAGTGCTTGGCGGGAGTATCGGGGTGGCAGCAAGCAGAAGTCTTTCCCAGAGTGGAGCGCTGAGCATGGGTATAAGTTTACTTTCGGGTCTATCGTCTACTACGGTGGGGGTTAGACCTAACAATCGGCTGTTGTCGCCCCGTTGGGGCTGGGACGGCCTTTCCGCCGCTGCGCGGCTACAAGTCCGCCCCAAAGCCGGGCGTTAGCTCTCAGGAGAGGCAATGAGCATTATCCAAAATGCGATCGACTCAATTCAAATTGGTGTTGAAGATTTTCAAAGTGATGACGATAGGCGCAGCGTTTCTGCTGTAAGAAACATTGCGGCTGGCATTTTATTGCTTTACAAAGAAAAACTCTGTCAGCTATCTCCGAGCGACAACAAAGAACTGCTAATTAAGCAAAACATTAGGCCTGTTCAAAATGAAAAAGGCGAAATAGTTTTTGAGGGTAAAGGCCACAAGACGGTTGATGTTCAGTCCATAAAAGAAAGATTCAGCAGCTTGAACGTCGCAGTTGACTGGAATAGATTCGAGGAAATTAACAAGCTAAGAAACGATTTAGAGCACTACTATACATCTGAATCTCCTGATGCTGTTCGTGAAATCGTAGCCAAGTCGTTTCTATTGATTCGGGATTTTTTATCAGAGCACTTAGATCAAGACCCTCAAGAAAGTCTCGGTAATGATTGCTGGGCAACATTGCTTGAAGTGAGTGATGTTTACTCGGCAGAAGAGAAAGCTTGTAAGGCAACTATTGATGCAATTGACTGGAAATATCATTCAGTTGAGGTAGCGCTAAAGAATCTTCGCTGCAGTCAATGCCATTCTTCACTGATACAAGCACCGTATTCTGATGATGTCTACCCAACTATTAATTTACATTGCAAATCATGTGGGCATGATTTCTGTTTTGATGATGTGCTTGAACAATGTATCGATGATTCTTTGGCTGGAGAAGCAATCAGAAATGCAATGGATGGTGGCGACTCTCCTTATGATGAATGTCATGAGTGTGGGAAAAGCACTTTCATCCATGAAGAAGGTTGTTGTGTAGCATGCGACTATGAAATGGAATACACCCACTGTGAAATGTGCGAAGAGCCATTGGGGCTAGAAGATCAATACAATGAAGGAAAATGCAGTTACTGTCAGTATAGATGGGAAAAAATCATGGCAGAATGAGCTAACAAGGCGCTGCTGACGGACAAATTTTCCGCTGCGCTTCAAATTTGCCGCAGAGCGCGGCGTTGGAC
Organism: Pseudomonas flexibilis; assembly: GCF_000806415.1. NCBI lineage: Bacteria > Pseudomonadati > Pseudomonadota > Gammaproteobacteria > Pseudomonadales > Pseudomonadaceae > Pseudomonas > Pseudomonas flexibilis. The sequence goes on along the minus strand of NZ_JTAK01000002.1, from coordinate 907,528 downwards.
TGCATGAATATGGAAGCAGCTGTATTTGAGATACGCAGCACGGATGATGACGGCAAGTTGACAATTGTCGGCACCGTGCCACGTGGACTTACAGGCTACGATGGTTGTCACTTCGATGTTTCCCTCGTCTCGACGCCTCTCTCCGCTTCGGTTCGCGTCTATGAAATACAACCGCAGAATTGGTCAGCGTTTTTCCAAGACCTCGCTGCAAACTGGAAGGGCTGGTCCGGTGAGAAGAAAATGGAATCACTAGAGGGGCATCTGGCCGTGTCCGCAACCTCGGATGCTCTAGGTCACATCTCACTCCGAGTGAAACTACGAGACATCATTCCTGGAACCGCGGATTGGCGGGCGGAAGGCTCTCTCATCGTGGAAGCTGGTCAATTGGAGCGGCTCGCCGGTGACGCTAGAAAGTTCTTCGGCTAGTCCTTTGCAGTCAAAACAAAGGGGACAGATTTATTTAAAGCAAGAACGCTCACCATCCAAAGCACGGCGATGTGTCCAAAAAATAAATCTGTCCTTTTTTACGTGGGGAAGATGACCCAATTTAACATTCCCCCTCCCACCGAGCCACCTATTGAAGCAAATCGGCCATGAATCAACATATTTCCCAACAAAACGATTGAACAATGAAATTTATCACCGAATGGAAGGGCCCTATATTCCTCACCCTTTTAGCCGTCTCCATTTTTAGCTCTTTCAGGTTCCTTGGTAATTGGAATGCTTTTTGGCCGTATATTCTTGTTCAGTGCTCAGTCGCGCACGGAGTTTACTCATGCCTCGGCAATGGAAAGATCCATACACTCTTGGGCCTCATGCCTTCCAGCTCCGATCCGAAAGAGCGAGCGGTTACAGGCGGAATGCTACTTCTGGTCTACATAGGCATGTTCTTTTTATAAAAGCTCAGGATTTCTGACGGCAAAGTGGGTAGATTTATTTAATTTACCCCCAAAGGGGGTAGATTTATCTACAGCGAGAGCTCGCCCCATCCAAAGCACGGCGACACGCCGCGCAGCGCAAAAGCGGCACCCCGGCCAAGGCAGCGAGCTGCATAGGCTGGTCTGATCGGCCCGACCGTCGGTCTTCGCCGACCGGCCCGACTGAAAAGGAAGTGAAGTGGACCAATACCTGATTCTGCCGGCGAGCGTCAACCATGCCTCGAACAACCTGAAGAACCTGTTCGAGCTGCCGGTGGTGTTCTATGCCTTGTGTGCCGTGCTGCTGGTGTCGCAGAGCGTTGATGCGGTGTACCTGTATTGCGCTTGGGCGTTTGTGGGCTTGCGTGTGCTGCACAGCCTCATTCACTGCACGGTGAACATCGTGCGCGATTCCTGGCGTATATCCTTTCCAGCCTCGTGCTGTGGTTCATGGTGGTCAGGCTGGCGTTGTCCGTTTTCTAATTCCCGGCCGGAGCCGCGCCTCCTGCGCTGGTCGTCCCCGACACCGTTGCTATCGTGCAGGGACTGCTCCGATGGCGAGCAGGCATTTACTCCAGCCGGCGGAAATCTCATGAGTACCGATGCGTTCGATCTTTCGCGTTTCATCGCAGCCCAGGAAGCCTCCTACGCCACGGCGCTGGCCGAGCTGCGTGCCGGCCGGAAAAGAACGCACTGGATCTGGTTCGTATTTCCTCAGCTCAAGGGGCTGGGGCGCAGCGTCAACGCCGACTATTACGGTTTGAGTGGACTGGCCGAGGCGCGGGCGTATCTTGCGCATCCGCTGCTGGGCCAGCGGCTGCGCGACGCCACGGCAGCCATGCTGGCGCACCAGCCCCTCGGAGCGGAGTTGGTGCTGGGCGAGCTCGATGCGCTGAAGTTCCGCTCGTGCATGACCCTGTTCGCCCGCGCCGATCCCGACGAGCCGGTTTTCGGCGCTGCGCTGGAACGTCTCTTTGCAGGAGAGCCGGATGCGCGGACACTCCGGTTGCTGGGCGAGGCAGGTAGCGTTGCTCCTGATGCGCAAGGGCCCGAGCCGTAAGCACTCAATTGAGGAATCTACCCATGGACATCCCGCGCATCTTCAACATCACGGAAAGCGCTCACCGTATCCACAATCCGATCACGCCCGACAAGCTCGCCACGCTCGGTGCGGCGCTGCGCCTGGAGCCGGGTGCCCGGGTACTCGACCTGGGCAGCGGTTCGGGGGAGATGCTCTGCACTTGGGCGCGCGATCACGGCGTGGTGGGCACCGGCGTCGATCTGAGCCAGCTGTTCAGCGAGCAGGCGAAGCGCCGTGCCGTGGAGCTGGGCGTGGCCGATCGGGTCACGTTCGTCCACGGCGATGCCGCCGGCTATGTCTCCGATGAGAAGGTCGATGTGGCCGCCTGTGTCGGCGCCAGCTGGATAGGCGGCGGCGTCGCCGGCACCCTCGCGCTGCTGGCACGCAGTCTGCGCAGCGGAGGAATCATCCTTATCGGCGAACCCTACTGGCGACAGCTACCGCCGTCGGAGGACGTGGCCAGGGGCTGCCAGGCCCATTCGATGGCCGACTTTCTCCTGCTGCCGGAGCTGCTCGCCTCGTTAGGCCGCCTCGGCTATGACGTGGTGGAAATGGTGTTGGCCGACCAGGACGGCTGGGACCGATACGAGGCGGCCAAATGGCTCACCATGCGCCGCTGGCTGGCCGCCAATCCCGGCGACGAGCTGGCGAACGAGGTGCGCGCCCAACTGACCTCGGAACCGGTGCGTTATGCCACGTATACGCGCGAGTACCTGGGCTGGGGCGTATTTGCACTGATGGCGCGGTGATGCAGAATCCGCGCGCCGCTCGGCCCCTTACAGGTAGTCAACGTATGCAGAACCCCCTTCCCCTCCAACGCTGTCCGCTGTGTGGCGGTGCGAATCAGTGCGCGCCGGCCGCCGCCGGGCATTTCGACGCGGAATGCTGGTGTCGACAGGTGACGGTGAGCCCGGAAGCGCTGCAACGGCTGCCGCCGGATCAGGTGGACCGGGCCTGCCTGTGTCCGCGTTGTGCGGTCGGGTTCGAGGCTCGCGACTGAAGTTCGCTCCTACAAAAGCGCGCCACATCGCGCCCGTGATCCAGATCAACGTACCCGACAGACTTCTGCCCAGAGCAATCAATATGATATGGGCGATGCGGGGCTCAGTTGGTCCTGCCTTTCCGGAAGCCCCGATGGAAACCCCATGAATCCGAAAGCCTTCACGAAGATCGACACGCCCTATGCCGAGCTACCCTGGTTCCGCAAGCGCTGGTTCATCATGATTTCGCTTCTGCTGTTCACCCCCGCCGCGGTCGTGGTGGCCCTGACGGGCGATGTGTACGCCCAGAGCAGGGGCCAGAGCTATGTGTTCACGGATCGCCAGCGCAACCAGATTCTGTTTCTGGCGGGCGTATTCTTCATCGCCGGCCTGGTTTCCGCCCTCGGCCGGGGCTGATGTGGGCCACGACATGTATATCGGCGATCTCTCGAAGCGGACCGGCGCGTCGCGCAAGGCGATCTACCTCTACGAGGAACTGGGGCTCATTCCGACGCCCCGGCGCCGGGGCACGTATCGCGTCTATGCGCCGGAGGTGATCGGCATGGTCGAAACCATTCGCTGCGCACAGACGCTCGGCTTCACGCTCAAGGAACTGGCCGAGACCCTGCGGGGCGCATCCACCGGCCAGGCGCCCAGCCTGGATGACATCGTCGAACAGATCGATCGCAAGCGGCGCACCCTGCAGGCGCAGGTCGACGCCGCAACGACACGGATCGGACAGTTGAATGACCTTCGGCAACGTCTGATTGACGCGCCCGCCCTGTGGGACTGCGAAAAAAACGCTTGACCCTTCCCCTAGGGGCAATCCTTAGGCTGCCGCTTTCCCAGAAAAGGAGTCGGCATGAACAAACGAATTCTGGTCATCCTCGGCCATCCCGCACAGGACAGCCTGTGCGGCGCGCTCGCCCAGGCCTACGTCAAGGGGGCGGAAGCAGCAGGTCATGAGGTGCGCAGCCTCGCGCTCGGGTCGCTGCGGTTCGATCCCATCCTCCACGAGGGCTACAACTGCATCCAGCCGCTGGAGCCCGACCTACTGGCCGCCCAGGAAGCGATCACCTGGGCTCAGCACCTGGTCTTCGTCTATCCGATCTGGTGGGGCTCGATACCGGCCCTGCTGAAGGGCTTCTTCGACCGGGTGCTCTTGCCGGGCTTCGCCTTCCGCTTTCGCAAGGATTCCCTGATGGCCGACGGGCTGCTGGTGGGGCGCTCGGCGCATCTGCTGGTCACCCTGGATACGCCGCCCTGGTATTACCGCTGGGTGTATCGGATGCCCGGGCACCAGCAGATGCGGCGCACCATTCTCGGGTTCTGCGGCATCAGGCCGGTCACCGTGACGAACTTCGGCCCGGTGAAGACCGCCAGCCCCAGGACACGTGAGCGCTGGCTCGCGCGGGCCTTTGCCTACGGCGCCAGCGCCTGAGCCTCAGACCTGCGGTCGTGCGTGGCGGGCTTCCAGTTGCATCGCCACGTTCTGCGCCAGACCAGCGCCGGCCTCGCTCATGGTCAGGTAGGTGTGATCCGCGCCCGCCGCCTCGATCTGCCGGGCGACGTCCTCGTAGAGGGCATGGGAAACCAGCAGGCCGGTAAAGCCCCTTTCACGCAGCTTGCGACTGGCGATGACCTTCGCCTCGGCGTCGTTCATGGTCAGGATCACCGCCTCGACCTGGCGCATTTCCAGGCTTTGCCAGAATGTCTGGTCTTCCGCGTCGGCATACAGGACGTTGCAGCCCTCGCCGGCCGCCCGTTCGACGGCTACCGGGTCGGAATCCAGACTGATCAGCCGGTAGCCTTTTTCCTTGAGGTAGTGGTAGGCGGCGCGCCCGGAGCGCCCCATACCCATGACCAGAATCTGCGCATCGCCCAGCGACACCGGCTGTTCGTCGGGATGGCGGGTGTTGCGCTCCAGCCGCACCAGCCGGCTGGCCAGCCGGTTGTAGAGCGACGCGGAGACCCGGTTGAACTGCGCGGACAGGATGAACGAGAAGGCCACGGTGATGGCCAGCGGCACCAGCCATTGCGGCATGGCCACGCTCATGACGATCAGGCCGAATTCGCTGTAGTTGGTCAGGCTGGCGGCGCTGAGGAAGGCGCTGCGCGATCGCAGGCGGAAGGCCAGGAACAGGAAGAAGAACAGCACGGTCTTCAGCGGCAGCAGCAGCGACATCAACGCCGCGAAGATCAGCGCGTCGGCATCCGGCAATCCGCCGATGCCGATCTGCAGGAAAAAGCCGACCAGGAAGACTTCCTTGACCGACCACAGGGAGTTGGACAACTCGCCGGCGCGCGGATGCTTGGCCAGCATGGCGCCGAAGGCCAGCGCGCCCAGCTCGGAACTGAGTCCCACCGACTCGAAGCCGAGGCCGCCAACCACCAGCGCCAGCATCAGGCCGAGCAGCACCAGCAACTCTTCATGACCGCTGTGATCGAGCAACCGGAACAGCAGCGGGCGCAGCAGCGGCAGCAGGAAGACCAGCAGCGCCCAGGCCGAGGGCACCTGGCCGCTGGTCAGGCTCATCACCAGCAGGGCGATCAGGTCCTGCATGATCAGCACGCCGATCGCCACGCGACCATGGAAGGCCTTCAGTTCGCGGCGACTCTCCAGCACCTTGGCGGCCAGCACGGTGCTGGAGAACGCCAGTACCACCGAGAGCATCAGCGCCTCGTACCAGCCGACCTCCAGGAACAGCAGGATCGGCGGCAGCATCAGCACGGAGGACAGCGCGAAATGCAGCACGCTGCCGCCCACCACTTCCGGGCGGGCCAGGTTGCCGAGCTTGAGCTTGAGACCCACGGTGAACAGCAGCAGCAACACGCCCAGGTGCGACAGATGGGCCAGGATCTCGCTGTCCTGGCGGGTGATGCCGAGCTGGTTGTCGAACGCGGCCAGGGCGAACCCGGCGCCGAGATAGCCGATCAGCGGCGGCAGGCCAATGACCCGGGCCACCAGGCCCAGTCCGAACGCGAAGGCGATCCAGGTGGCTTCGATCATGGGCGGCTCCCTTCGGCACGGGTGAGGTAATACGCCAGGCAGAAACGAAAAAAGCGACCTTTCGGTCGCTTTTTTCTGTATTTGGAGCGGGAAACGAGACTCGAACTCGCGACCCCGACCTTGGCAAGGTCGTGCTCTACCAACTGAGCTATTCCCGCATGTGTGACCTTTCGGTCGTGACGCCAGCCTTTCGGCTAACTACCCCAGCGACATGCAGCGCTGTGGAAGAATCTGGAGCGGGAAACGAGACTCGAACTCGCGACCCCGACCTTGGCAAGGTCGTGCTCTACCAACTGAGCTATTCCCGCTTATTGGCGTCCCCTAGGGGACTCGAACCCCTGTTACCGCCGTGAAAGGGCGGTGTCCTAGGCCACTAGACGAAGGGGACGCGGCCCGGAACTTACAACAGTTTTGACAAACTTTTTTCCGGCTTCCCCGCTTGGCGTTGCCGTCTGCGCTGGAAGTGGGGCGCATTTTATGGATGCCTCGGGGAGGCGTCAACACCCAAACAAAACTTTTTTTAAATCAATGACTTCTGCTCAAAAAACGTTCAGCGCCAATGACGCTCCGTCGCCCTGCCGCAGCGCGTGCTTTCCAGCGTTCCGCTGAAGCGGCACGATGCGTCGCTGCGCCTCAGGAATCCGGGCGCGCGACGAAAGCTTAATTGACCCTAGGAGCCACGGGGAGAAATCTCTACACTCGGGGCCAGATGCCATCATCGGAGGAAAGCCGTTGTCTCCAGCCCTTATCACCGCCCTGGTCTTCGCCGCACTGTTCGTTGCGATCATCCTGGTTTATGCGAGCCAGCAGATCGAGCGCCGCAAGCTGGAGCGACAGCGCCAGAAAGCCGAACTCACCGAGCGCGTTCGCCGCTGTGCCGACCTCAGCGAGATTCTGCCCGGGCAGATGATGACACCCGCGCTGAAGCTGCTGATGTGCAAGCTGGAGCTCAAGCTGAGCGAGCGGCTGCGCCCCATGGCACCCGAGAATACCGAGTTGGTCACGCGCATCGACGAGCTGGTGGTGTTGCTGGGCAAGGGAGAGAACCTGCCGGTGAAGAACCTGCCGCAGGCGATCAACACCGAAAACAAGGCCAAGGAAGTGCGCTTCCTGCTCGAAGGCCTGCACGGTGTGATCACCCGCGCGGCGCGCGAAAACCTCATCACCACCGCCGAGGCGCGCCACTGGGTCGACGAGATCCGCCACATGATGGTGCAGCTGCACATCGACTTCTTTACCAGCGTAGGCGTGCAACTGCTGCAGCAGGACAAGCCCCGCCAGGCGCGCCTGGCCTTCGAGCGCGCGGTGCAGTTCCTGCGCCGCCAGGCGGATCAGGATCGCTATCGCATCGAGCTTCGCGAGCTGGCCAAGCATCTGGAACGGGCGAACGACCTGGCGCTGGACCGCGAGCCTACCGAGGAAGAGGAAGATGAGCTGACCGTCGGTCTCACCCAGGAGGAAATCGACGATCCGTGGCGCAAGAAACAGGTCTACGACTGAGACCTGCCGCCTTTGTGGGGCGCAACGCCGCAGCGCTGCGCTGCGCCCCACCTCCGCACGCGCGGCGCGCTCACTGCAACAGCCGGAGCCCCACCCACTGCCGTGCGAACTGGTAGGCACAGCGTCCGTTGCGGTTGCCACGTCCAGTCGCCCAGCGCACCGCGGCCTTCTCCAGCTCTTCGTCCCATGCCCAGCTCAACCCGGCCTGGGCCGCCAGGCTGCCGATCCAGTGGCGCACCACCGACAGGTAGTGCTCCTGGGTAAAGGGATAGAAGGACAGCCAGAGGCCGAAGCGGTCGGACAGCGCGATCTTGTCCTCCACCGCCTCGCTCGGGTGCAGTTCGCCATCCACTCGCTCCCAGTTGTCGTTGTCGCTCTGCCGCTCCGGCACCAGGTGCCGGCGGTTGGAGGTGGCGTACAGCAGCACGTTGTCCGGCGCCCGTTCCAGCGAGCCGTCCAGCACGCTCTTCAGTACGCGGTACTCGCCTTCCCCGGCTTCGAATGACAGGTCGTCGCAGAACAGCACGAAGCGTTGCGGCTGATCGCTGATCAGCTCCACCACCCGTGGCAGATCAGCCAGGTGGTCGCGCTCGATCTCCACCAGGCGCAATCCGGCTGGCCAATGCTCGGCCAGCAACGCGCGCACCAACGAGCTCTTGCCGGTGCCCCGCGCACCCCACAGCAGGGCGTGGTTGGCAGGCAGCCCGGCGACGAACTGGCGGGTGTTGCGGGCCAGCTGCTCGCGCTGCAGATCCACGCCCAGCAGATCGTCCAGACGCAGGTCATGGCTCACCCGCAGCGGCTGCAAGAATCCACTGCGCCCCTGGCGCTGCCAGCGCGCGGCCAGGGTGGTGGTCCAGTCGATCACCGGCGGTTCGATCGGCAACAGGGGTTCGAGTCGCTGCGCCAGGCGGTCGGCCCGCTCCAGCAGCGCGATCAGTCGGGAATCCAAGGGGGTTACTCCTTAACGCAGCAGGTTCTCCACCGCCTCTTGCAGGGCTTCGGGCTTGGTGGTGGGCGCGAAGCGCTCGACGCGCGAGCCGTCTCCGCTGATCAGGAACTTGGTGAAGTTCCACTTGATGCGCTGGCTGCCCAGCAGGCCGGGCGCGCGGCGCTTGAGCTCGGCAAACAGCGGATGGGTGCTCGGGCCGTTCACGTCCAGCTTGCGAAACAGGGGGAAGCTGACGCCAAAGTTCATCGAGCAGAAGCTGGCGATCTCCTCTTCGCTGCCCGGCTCCTGGGCGCCGAACTGGTTGCAGGGAAAGCCCAGCACCGCCAGTCCACGATCCTTGTACTGCCGCCAGAGCTGTTCCAAGCCTTCGTACTGCGGGGTGAAGCCGCAGCGGCTGGCGGTATTGACCACCAGCAGCGCCCGGGCGCCGTAATCGGCCAGCCGGGTTTCCTGTCCATTGATATCGGTCAGCGGGATCTGCAGCAGATCGGTCATCGGGGTAACGCTCCTTGATCAGGCGGGGTCCGTCTTCGGCACCAGCGTGAGCGATGCCGAGTTGATGCAGTAACGCAATCCGGTTGGCCGCGGGCCGTCCGGGAATACATGGCCGAGATGGGCATCGCAGCGCGCACAGCGGACTTCGATGCGCTGCATGCCATGGCTGGAATCCTCCAGTTCCCTGACCGCCTCGTTACTTACCGGCTGGAAATAGCTCGGCCAGCCGCTGCCGGAATCGTACTTGGTGTCGGAGTCGAACAGCGGGGCCTGGCAGCAGGCGCACTGGTAGATACCGGGTGTACGGGTGGCGTAGTACTCGCCGCTGAACGCGCGCTCGGTGCCGCCCAGGCGGCAGATATGGAACTGTTCGGGCGTAAGCTCGTCGCGCCAGGCGTCGAGGGGTTTGTCGATCTTGTCCATCGCGGCTCCTGACTTCGGAAAATGCCCGCCTGCACCTTTCCCCGCTTGCAGGCCAGACGTATCATGCGTGGCTTTCAACCGCCAGTCTGGCAGCGCACGCGGATGCTGCCAAGGCGCTCCTCGCCGCCCTCGACTGCACGTGGCCGTGCAGCCTCGCGACGTTCACTTCGGGAACACTCAGCATCATGCAGATCAGTAAGTCGAACAAGCTCGCCAACGTTTGCTATGACATTCGCGGGCCGGTGCTCAAGCACGCCAAACGCCTGGAGGACGAAGGTCACCGCGTTCTCAAGCTGAATATCGGCAACCCGGCGCCGTTCGGCTTCGAGGCCCCGGAGGAAATCCTCCAGGACGTGATCCGCAACCTGCCGACCGCCCAGGGCTACAGCGACTCCAAGGGTCTGTTCAGCGCCCGCAAGGCAGTCATGCAGTACTACCAGCAGAAGAACGTCGAGGGAGTGGGCATCGAGGATGTCTACCTCGGCAACGGCGTCTCCGAGCTGATCATGATGTCCATGCAGGCGCTGCTGAACAACGGTGACGAGGTGCTGCTGCCGGCGCCCGATTACCCGCTGTGGACTGCCGCCGTGAGCCTGGCCGGCGGCAAGCCGGTGCACTACCTGTGCGACGAGCAGGCCGGCTGGTTCCCCGACCTGGCCGACATGAAGGCCAAGATCACCCCGAATACCAAGGCGCTGGTGCTCATCAACCCGAACAACCCCACCGGCGCGGTGTATTCCAAGGAATGCCTGGAGGCCATCGTCGAGCTGGCCCGCCAGCACAACCTGATCCTGTTCTCCGACGAGATCTACGACAAGATCCTCTACGACGACGCCGAGCACATCGCCACCGCCTCGCTGGCGCCGGACGTGCTGTGCCTGACCTTCAACGGCCTGTCCAAGTCCTACCGGGTGGCGGGCTTCCGCTCCGGCTGGATCGCGATTTCCGGTCCCAAGCACCTGGCCAAGGGCTACATCGAAGGCCTGGACATGCTGGCCAACATGCGCCTGTGCGCCAACGTGCCGGCCCAGCACGCCATCCAGACCGCCCTGGGCGGTTATCAGAGCATCAACGACCTGGTGCTGCCGCGCGGCCGTCTGTTCGAGCAGCGCAACCGCGCCTACGAACTGCTCAATGACATCCCCGGCATCAGCTGCGTGAAGCCGATGGGCGCGCTGTACGCCTTCCCGCGCATCGACCCGAAGGTCTGCCCGATCCACAACGACGAGAAGTTCGCCCTGGACCTGCTGCTCTCCGAGAAGATCCTCATCGTGCAGGGCACCGCCTTCAACTGGCCGTGGCCGGACCACTTCCGCGTGGTCACCCTGCCGCGCGTGGACGATCTGGACATGGCCATCCGCCGCATCGGCAATTTCATGAAGACCTACCGCCAGTGACGACAACGACCCTGCCGCGCAGGGTCGTGTGCCGTCTCCGCAAGACGGGCGAGGCGCAGCCAGGGGACACAGTTTGCAATAGTCCCTCGGTTGAATAGGCCTCGCCCGAACCTTATATAACCAGCGTTCCGTTATTCCTCAGTGGAGTTCGCCCACACCATGATGCGTATTTTCCTGTTCCTGGCCACCAACCTGGCGGTGCTGATCATCGCCAGCATCACCCTGAAACTGCTCGGGGTCGATCGCTTCACCGGCCAGAACTACGGCAGCCTGCTGGTTTTCTGCGCCGTGTTCGGCTTCGCCGGCTCGCTGGTCTCGCTGTTCATCTCCAAGTGGATGGCCAAGATGAGCACCGGCACCCAGATCATCACCCAGCCGCAGACGCGCCACGAACAATGGCTGCTGCAGACCGTCGAGCAGCTGTCGCGCGAAGCTGGCATCAAGATGCCGGAAGTGGGTATCTTCCCGGCCTACGAATCCAACGCCTTTGCCACCGGCTGGAACAAGAACGACGCGCTGGTCGCGGTCAGCCAGGGCCTGCTGGAGCGCTTCTCCCCCGATGAAGTGCGCGCCGTGCTGGCTCACGAGATCGGCCACGTGGCCAATGGCGACATGGTCACACTGGCGCTGATTCAGGGCGTGGTGAACACCTTCGTGATGTTCTTCGCGCGCATCTTCGGCAACTTCGTGGACAAGGCCATCTTCAAGAACGAGGACGGCCACGGCATCGGTTACTTCATCGCCACTATCTTCGCCGAACTGGTCCTCGGCATTCTGGCCAGCATCATCGTCATGTGGTTCTCGCGCAAACGCGAATTCAAGGCCGACGAGGCCGGCGCCCGCCTGGCCGGCACCGGTGCGATGATCGCCGCCCTGCAGCGCCTGCGCGCGGAGAGCGAGGTACCGGTGCAGATGCCCGACAGCCTCACCGCTTTCGGCATCAACGGCGGCCTCAAGCACGGCCTGGCCGGCCTGTTCATGACCCACCCGCCGCTGGAAGACCGTATCGAGGCCCTGCGCGCCCTGCGCTGATCGGCCACCCCCGTTTCACACTTGCTTGGGCGACTTCGGTCGCCCTTTTTTATTCTCACCCCCCTCTCCCCAGCCCTCTCCCGCAAAGGGAGAGGGAGGTGTCCGATTGCGTTCCCCTCTCCACTGCGTCCTGGTGGGAGGGGAAGGTCAAGGCGATTGCGTTCCCCTCTCTCCTTGCGGGAGAGGGGCCAGGGGAGAGGGGTTGGGTTACAGTGTCGCCATTTTCACGCCGAGGACTCTTTATGCTGCGCCCCCTTTCCGCCCTGCTATTTACCGCCCTGCTCGGCCTGACAGGCTGCCAGAGCGCCTATTACGCCGCCATGGAGAAGGTCGGCGTGCACAAGCGCGACATCCTGGTCGACCGTGTGGAAGAGGCCCGCGACAGCCAGCAGGAGGCCAAGGAGCAGTTCCAGAGCGCACTGGATCGCTACCGCAGCGTGGTGCAGGTGAAGGGCGGTGAGCTCGAGGCCCGCTACGAGGCGCTGAACAAGGAATACTTGGCCAGCGAATCCAGTGCCAAGGAGGTACGCGCGCGCATCGAAGCCGTCGAGGATGTGGCCGAGGCGCTGTTCGAAGAGTGGGAAGGCGAGCTCAAGCTGTATAGCAATGCCAGCCTGCGCAACGCCAGCGCCGCCGAACTCAAGCGCACCCGTGCGCAGTACAAGACCCTGCTGGGGCGCATGCGCGCCGCCGAACGCCGTATCGAGCCGGTACTGAGCGTGCTGCGCGACCAGGTGCTGTTTCTCAAGCACAACCTCAATGCCCGCGCCATCAGCGCGCTGCAGGGCGAATACCGCACCCTGCAGGGCAACGTCGACCAGCTGCTGCGCGACATGCAGCGCGCGATCGACGAAGCCGACACCTTCGTGCGCAACCTGCAGCAGAACAGCTGATTCAGCGCGCCAGCCGGTAGGCCGTCTCGTCCAGCCGGGTGGCGCCCAGCTTCAGGAATTTCCAGTTCTCCGCCAGCACGTCGCGATGCTCCAGTAGCGTCACCGACCAGCCGGCCGCGCCCCAGCGCTCGCGCACCTCGCTGTCGTCGACCGCGAACGGCGGACCGTCGCGCAGCGCCTGGTCATAGTCCACCGTCACCAGCAACCCTTCGCAGCGTTCCGGCAGGATCGCCGACAGGTGAGCCACGTAGCGCTCGCGCAGGGCCGGCGGCAGGGCGATCAGCGCCGCCCGGTCGTAGAAGTGCGGGCAGTCGGCCACATCCTCGGCGCGCAGGGCGAAGAAATCGCCGCACCAGAGCTCCAGCTCGCCGTGCCGGTAGCAGCGGAAACGACCGTTTTCGATGATGTGAGGTGTCAGTCCCTGCTCCGCAAAGAAGGCCTGCACGGCCGTTTCCATCAGCTCCACGCCCAGCACCCGATGGCCCTGCCCGGCCAGCCAGGCCATGTCCAGGCTCTTGCCGCACAGCGGCACCAGCACCCGGGCTCCCGGCTCTACGGCCCAGTGCCGCAGCAACCAGGGATTCACTTCGGACAGGTGAAAGCCGATCTCGTTACGGTTCCAGCGCGCCCGCCAGAAGTCTTCATGCATGGTGTTTCTCCCCCTGGGGCCTGTTGACCCCGCGTCGGTCAGCGGCGGGATTCTCGCATGAAAGGCCGGTCGGCCCGGCGGAACAAGTGCCGCCTCAGGTGCTCTACCTTGCTCGATCACTCGCTGGAGAACGTCCATGAGCATCGTCGTGCATACCCTGACCAGTGCCAGCTACCGCCACAGCGTCATGGTGGACGGGCGCCATGAACTGGCCACCGACCTGCCGATTGGCCTGGGTGGCCAGGGCAGCGCACCCGAGCCCCACGACTACTTCGATGTCGCCCTGGCGACCTGCAAGGCGCTGACCGTGACCCATTACGCCCGTCAGAACGGCATCCCGCTGACCGGCATCAGCGTGGAAGTCAGCCACGATGGCAGTCGCGAGAAGGAGGGTTTCTACGCGATGACCGCGGAACTGACCCTGCGTGGCAGCCTGACCGACGATCAGCGCGCCGAGTTGAAGCGGGTGGCCGGCCACTGCCCACTGCACAAGCTGATGACCCAGGTGCAGATCAGCATCGAGACTCGCCTGGCCGAAGGCCCGTTCAGTTAGTTCAACAATCAGCCAAGCATCACTCGCTTGGTATCAGTTTTAAGCATTTGAGCCGTAGGGCGCCGTGCTAGCATAATGCCCACACTTTTGCCGCGGGTGTTTCCTGCGCCCGCCGGCACCCGCTGCTTCTCCCTCGCCGCCCAATAACAACTAAACGGTCCTTGCCGCATCCGTGCGCGTTCCCGAACGCCGCGCGGGGTTTTCCATTAATTTTTTTTTGGCTGCCGACCATGAACCAGAGCCTGACTTCCCTCCAACGCCATCACCGCCAGGCCGACCGCGTCATGCGCGGCGTGCTCTGGGCGATGTTTCTCTACGCCCTGATCCTGGGCTTCTGGTTCGACAATGCCGGGCAAGCCCTGGTGATCGGTGGCCTCACCTGCGTGACGCTGACCGTGCTCGGCCAGCTGATTCCCGGCCAGCGTCTGCTGCGCAGCCTGATGGGCGCAGCTTTCATGGTGATGGCCGCCCTGCAGATCAACCTGGCCCACGGCGTGGTGGAGTTCCACTTCGGCATCTTCGTGCTTCTGGCGGTCCTGCTGTTCTACCGCGACTGGCTGCCGATTCTCACGGCGGCGGGGACGGCGGCTGTACATCACCTGGTGTTCTTCGCCCTGCAGACCCGCGGCTTCGATCTGGTGGTGATCCAGCAGGGCGGCTGGGGCACCATCTTCCTGCACGCCTTCTACGTGGTGCTGGAAACAGCCATCCTGGTGTACCTGGCGCAGCAGAGCCACAAGGCCGCCGCAGAAGGCGAAGGCCTGATGACCGCCACCGATCGCCTGGTGTCCGACGACAAGATCAACCTGACCTACCGCATTCCCCAGCGCGGGCCGATTGCCCAGCGCTTCAACGAATTCCTCGACGAGCTCGGCGAACTCACCGGCGCGGTGGTGCGCGACAGCCGCCAGTTGGAGCAGTCGGCCGATCATCTGGCGGCCACCACCGACCAATTACGCAGCGGCGCCAACCGACAGCTGGACGAAACCGCACAAATGCTGGCGGCCATGGACGAGATGGTCGCCGCCATCGAGAGCGTCGCCGACCACGCCAGCGAAGCGGCTCGCGCAGCCCAGGGGATCAACGAGAAATCCGACGCAGGCGACCGCCTGCTCAGGGTCTCGCAGCAGGCGATCGACGCGCTGGCTGAACGGTTGAATGACGCAAACCAGACCGTGCAGGCGCTGGCCGAGCAGTCCGAGCAGGTCAGCAAGGTACTGGAGGTGATCGGCAGCATCGCCGGGCAGACCAACCTGCTGGCCCTCAACGCGGCCATCGAGGCGGCACGGGCCGGCGAAGCTGGTCGTGGCTTCGCCGTGGTGGCCGACGAAGTGCGCAACCTGGCGCAACGCACGGCCGATTCTACCCGCGAGATCCACGACATCCTCGAACGCTTGCAGCACGGCAGCCAGGCCGCTGCCCAGGTCATGCGAAGCAGCCGCGAAGCCGCGCTGGACTGCGTGACGGACAGTCGCCGCGCGGGCGAACTGCTGGTTGCCATGGGTGACGAGATCGAGGCGATCAGCCGCATGAATACCCTGATCGCCTCCAGCACGCAGGAACAGAGCGCGGTCAGCACGCAGATCGCCCAGAACCTGCAGAGCATCCGCGAAGTGGCCGAACGCAACGCCGATGACGCCCGGCGCCTGGACCAGGAAAGCGAGCAGTTGCAGGCGCTCACTGATCGCCTGGAGCGACTCAGTTCGCGCTTCCACGTCTGAGCGGGTTCGGACGAACGTGGGGAGCATCCGCCCTGCCGGCTGGTCACAGCCCTGTACGCCCGTTCGGGTGAAACGGTAGGAGGCTCCTCAATGAAGCACTGGATCATTGCTGCGTGCTGCGCGCTGGGGCTGGCGGGTTGCGCCAGCGATTACATCATCGCCACGACCGACGGCCAGATGCTGGCCAGTCAGGACAAGCCCGAGCTCGACAAGAAGACCGGCCTGATCGAATACGAGGACAGCGAGGGGCGCACCCGGCAGATTCCCAAGTCCCAGGTGCGGCAGATCATCGAGCGCTGATCCAGGGCCAGGCGCCCTGGCATGGCAGTTGCTCCGGCATCGGCATACCTATAACGGCGCAACCGCGCCCTGCCGTGCCCCGTGCGCCGCCGTTCCACAATGAGGCATGACCGCCTTGCCGTGCGCCCTTGTTGTGCGCAGGCGCGGAGTGGTTCGGCGGAGCACATCGTGGAGAGACTGCCATGCTGCGCATCCTGCTGATCAACGATACCGCTCGCCATGTGGGGCGTCTCCGACAGGCCCTGAGCGAGGCCGGCTTCGAGGTGACGGCCGAATCCGGCCCGACCATCGACCTGCCCGCCCGCGTGGAGGCGCTCAAGCCGGACGTTATCCTCATCGACAGCGAATCGCCTGGTCGTGACGTGCTTGAACAGGTGGTCATGGTGTCGCGCGCCCAGCCACGCCCGATCGTGATGTTCACCGACGAGCAGGACCCACAGGTGATGCGCCAGGCGATTCGCTCGGGGGTCAGCGCCTATATCGTCGAAGGCATCCAGGCCCAGCGCCTGAAACCCATTCTCGACGTGGCCATGGCCCGCTTCGACAGCGAACAGACCCTGCGCAGCGAGTTGCAGGTGCGCGAAGCGCAGCTCAACGAGCGCAAGCGCATCGAGCAGGCCAAGGGCCTGCTCATGAAGATCCGCCACTGCGATGAGGAAGAGGCCTATACCCTGATGCGCCGCCAGGCCATGGACCGGCAGCAGAAGCTCATCCAGGTGGCCGAGCAGATCATCGCCATGCAGTCGCTGATGCGCGGCTGAAGCGGGCTATTGCCGCCCGTCTCGCTTTGGGCGTATCGTCGCTGGCGGTCGCACAGGCGACCAGCGTCGCTCGGACGGTTCCGGGCGCTTACGTCACATCGAGGAAATCATGGCCGAACACGGCAAGCGCCGCTTTGCGCGCATCGATCGTCTGCCCCCCTACGTTTTCAACATCACCGCCGAACTGAAGATGGCCGCCCGCCGCCGTGGCGAGGACATCATCGACTTCAGCATGGGCAATCCGGACGGCGCCACCCCGCCGCATATCGTCGAGAAACTGGTGCAGGTCGCCCAGCGCGAAGACACCCACGGCTACTCCACTTCGCGCGGCATTCCGCGCCTGCGCCGCGCCATCTCGCGCTGGTACCAGGACCGCTATGCCGTCGAGATCGACCCGGAAAGCGAAGCCATCGTCACCATCGGCTCCAAGGAAGGCCTGGCGCACCTGATGCTGGCCACCCTGGATCAGGGCGACACCGTGCTGGTGCCTAATCCCAGCTACCCGATCCACATCTACGGCGCGGTGATCGCCGGCGCCCAGGTACGTTCGGTGCCGCTGATTCCCGGCATGGACTTCTTCGCCGAGCTGGAACGGGCGATCCGCGAGTCGATCCCCAAGCCGAAGATGATCATCATCGGTTTCCCCTCCAACCCTACCGCCCAGTGCGTGGAGCTGGACTTCTTCGAGCGCGTGGTGGCCCTGGCCAAGCAGTACGACATCCTGGTGGTGCACGACCTGGCCTACGCGGACATCGTCTACGACGGCTGGAAGGCGCCGTCGATCATGCAGGTGCCGGGGGCCAAGGACGTGGCGGTGGAATTCTTCACCCTGTCCAAGAGCTACAACATGGCCGGCTGGCGTATCGGCTTCATGGTCGGCAACCCGGAACTGGTCGCCGCACTGGCGCGCATCAAGAGCTACCACGACTACGGCACCTTCACCCCGCTGCAGGTGGCGGCCATCGCGGCCCTGGAAGGCGACCAGCAGTGCGTGCGCGACATCGCCGAGCAGTACCGCCAGCGCCGCAACCTGATGGTCAAGGGTTTGCACGAGGCCGGCTGGATGGTCGAGAACCCCAAGGCCTCCATGTACATCTGGGCGAAGATCCCCGAGCCCTATGCACACCTGGGCTCGCTGGAGTTCGCCAAGAAGCTGCTGGCCGACGCCAAGGTGTCGGTGTCGCCGGGCATCGGCTTCGGCGAGTACGGTGACGATCATGTGCGCTTCGCGCTGATTGAAAACCAGGACCGCATCCGCCAGGCCATCCGTGGCATCAAGGCGATGTTCCGCGCCGACGGCCTGGTCACCCCGCCGGCCAAGGCGCGCAAGACCGAGGCCTGACCTTCAGGGGCCGGCGCAACGCCGGCCCCTCGGGCGGTCGGCGATTTTCCCGGCCGCCAATGCGGTGTGCATTGCGGCCATGCTCGGCGGCCAACGCGTTGCGTTGACCACACTACGGTCTGCGAATCCGCCGCGCCTTCCGCTAGGGCGGCGGCGCTTTCCCGGCCGCCGATGCGGCATACACCCAGGCGTCGACCAGACTGCGCGGATGTCGCCCTACTACCGCGCAGCGTGCGCCGCCCTGGCGCATTGCTCCTTCTCCCCTCACAACGACAGGGCACTCCTGACTACCGCTCCGGGCCACATGTCATTGTTTTCAAAAGACTTTAATCGCCATTAGTCACTTGGCAAGGCCTTTGCTTCGTTCATGGTGAACTCTCGCAGCACGCCAATGGCGGCGGGCCGCGGATCGCGGACAACGGCGTCCGCCGGGTTGCCTTCCCCTCGCAGGGAACCCGGCGCGTACGCCGTTTTTTATTGCCCTAAAAAGGAAGTCTTCATGAATGAACGTGATTCGACCCGTCGCACCTTCCTCAAGCAGTCCATCGCCGTGGCCGGCCTGAGCCTGGCCGCGCCAGCCTTCCTGCGCAGCGCGGCCTGGGCGGCCGGCTCGGATGCGCCGGAAAAGACCGACCTGCGCATCGGCTTCATTCCGCTCACCGACTGCGCCTCGGTGGTGGTGGCCGCCACCCAGGGCTTCGGCAGCAAGTACGGGCTGAACATCACCCCCAGCAAGGAAGCCTCCTGGGCCGGCGTGCGCGACAAGCTGAACACCGGCGAGCTGGATGCCGCTCACGTGCTGTACGGCATGATGTACGGCGCCCAGCTCGGACTGGCCGGCCCGCAGCGCGACATGGCGGTGCTCATGGGCCTCAACCAGAACGGCCAGGGCATCACCCTTTCCAGGCAGTTGCGCGAGGCCGGCGTGACCACTGGCGAACAGCTCGCCGCCCACGTGAAGCAGTCCGCCAACCCGCTGACCTTCGCGCAGACCTTCCCCACCGGCACCCATGCCATGTGGCTCTACTACTGGCTGGGCGCGCACGGCATCAACCCGATGAGCGACGTGAAGACCATCGTCGTGCCGCCGCCGCAGATGGTGGCCAACATGCGCGTCGGCAACATGGATGGCTTCTGCGTCGGCGAGCCCTGGGGCGCCCGGGCCATCTTCGACAAGGTGGGCTTCACCGTGGCCACCAGCCAGCAGATCTGGCCGGACCACCCGGAGAAGGTGCTGGGTACCACTCGCGCCTTCGTCGAGCAGTACCCCAATACCGCCCGCGCGCTGGTCATGGCGCTGCTGGAAGCCGGCCGCTTCATCGACGCCAACGAGGAAAACCGCCGCAGCACCGCCCGGCTGATCGCCGGCAAGGCCTATGTGAATGCCCCGGTGCAGGTGATCGAGCAACGCTTCCTCGGCAACTACGAGGATGGCCTGGGCAACAGCTGGCAGGACCCGCACAGCATGCAGTTCTGCCGCGACGGCAGCGTGAATTTCCCCTACCTCTCCGACGGCATGTGGTTCCTGACCCAGTTCCGCCGCTGGGGACTGCTGACCGAAGACCCGGACTACGCCGCCGTCGCCGCGGCTGTCAACCAGACCCGCCTCTTCAGCGAGGCCGCCGGCGCCCTGGGCCTGGCCGTGCCGGCCAGTCCGCTGCGCAGCAGCACGCTGATTGACGGCACCGTCTGGAACGGCAGTGACCCGGCCGGCTACGCCCGCTCCTTCGCCATCAAGGCCTGACCGAGGAGGTTCCCATGTCCATTCCCCTGAGCCCACCGCCGGTGGCCCACCGCGAAACCCACCCACTGCGCCGTCTGGCCATGGCCGCCTGGCTGCGCCAGAGCCTGCAGCAGGTGCTGCCGCCGCTGCTCGGTATCCTGCTGTTCCTCTTCCTCTGGGCGCTGCTGGCAGCGCGCAGCGAAGGACTGCCGGGCCCGCTGGTCACCGGGCAGGCGGCGCTGGAGCTGTTCGCCGATCCCTTCTACGACAACGGGCCCAACGACATGGGCATCGGCTGGAACATCCTGCACTCGCTGGGACGGGTCGGCGCCGGCTTCGGTCTGGCGGCGCTGGTCGGCATTCCGCTGGGTTTCGCCATCGGCCGCTTCGCCTTCCTGGCGCGCATGCTGGCGCCCATCATCAGCCTGCTGCGCCCGGTGTCGCCGCTGGTCTGGCTGCCGATCGGCCTGCTGGTGTTCGAGGCCGCCGGACCGGCGTCGATCTGGGTGATCTTCATCAGCGCCATCTGGCCGATCATCCTCAACACCGCCGCCGGCGTGGCCAGCGTGCCGCAGGACTACCTGAACGTCGCCCGGGTGCTGAAGCTCTCCGAGTACAAGGTGCTGACCCGCATCCTGTTCCCGGCTGTGCTTCCGCACCTGATGACCGGCATTCGCCTGGCCATCGGCGTGGCCTGGCTGGTGATCGTCGCCGCGGAGATGCTCACCGGCGGCATCGGCCTGGGCTTCTGGGTGTGGGACGAATGGAACAACCTCAACGTGGCGCACATCCTCATCGCCATCGTCATCGTCGGCCTGGTCGGCCTGGCACTGGAGCAGAGCCTGCTCCTGCTGGCCCGCCGCTTCGACTACCACAGCTGATTCGGGAGACCCCATGGACAAGTTCGTCGAGCTGACCCGCGTCGGCAAACACTTCGAGACCCGCAAGGGGCGCTTCGTGGCCCTGCGCGAGGTGAACCTGGACATCGCCCGTGGCGAATTCGTGTCGCTGATCGGCCATTCCGGCTGCGGCAAGTCCACGGTGCTCAACCTGATCGCCGGGCTGCTGGAGCCCAGCGAAGGTGGGCTGATCTGCAACGGCCGCGAGATCGACGGGCCCGGCCCGGAGCGCGCCGTGGTGTTTCAGAACCACAGCCTGCTGCCGTGGATGACCTGCCTGGGCAACGTGCAGCTGGCCGTCGACAAGGTGTTCGCCAGCCGGAGCAAGGCCGAGCGCCGGGAACGCAGCGAGGCGGCCCTGCGCATGGTCGGCCTGGACCACGCGCTGCACAAATACCCCAGCGAGATTTCCGGCGGCATGAAGCAGCGCGTCGGCATCGCCCGCGCGCTGGTGATGGAACCCAAGGTGCTGCTGATGGACGAACCGTTCGGCGCGCTGGACGCCCTGACCCGCGCCCATCTGCAGGACGAACTGCTGCGCATCGTCGGCCAGACCCGCAGCACCGTGGTGATGGTCACCCACGACGTGGACGAGGCGGTGCTGCTCTCCGACCGCATCGTGATGATGAGCAACGGGCCGGCGGCCACCGTCGGCGACATCCTCACCGTCGAGCTGCCGCGCCCGCGTGAGCGCCTGGCGTTGGCCAACGATCCGCTCTACCACCACTACCGGGGCGCGGTGCTGGAGTTCCTTTACCAGCGTCAGCGGCGTCCAGCCGCATGAAGGGTCGTTGAATGCGACCCTGCGGGGCTGCATTTCGCTCCTCAAGAATTTCCGCATAGTGCCGCCATGCTGAGCGCGGATTCTCCGCCAGGCTGCTTGTCCTCGCACTTGCCTTCCGGCTCGTGTTGTGGGATTAAGCGCCACCGATCCCAGCCGGACAAAGGAACGCCATGATTTCAAGCACGCATCGCAGTCGCGCAGACACCCTCTTCTGGACGCTTTCCTGGTTGGCGTTGGCCGTCCACCTCGGGTTCTTCCTGGATGCACCGGAAAGCGTGGGGATGGCGTTCTATCAGGGTCTCCTGATCTCCACGTATGCGTTGATGTTCCTGGCACCGGCCTGGCTGATCAGCAAGCTGGCCCGTCCGCTGCCCCGGGGCGCGCAACTGGCCTTGCACGTGGTGCTGACCACCGCCGTTCAGCTATTGCTCTACGCCGATGGCCTGCTGTGGAAGCTGTACGGCTTCCACCTCAATGGTTTCGTCTGGAACATCATTACCACTCCTGGCGGCATCGCGGCGCTGGGCTCGTCGGAATCCAGCTACCTGGGCTTCGCGCTGATTGGCCTGGGCTTTGTTGGCGGCCAACTGGCCTTGCGCCTGCTGGCCAGCGCCCTGACCCGCATCCTGCCGCGCCTGCCGGTACCCCGCCTGGCCTGGGCGCTCACGCTGTTCATGGTGGGCACCTTGACCGAGCGGGTCAGCCACGCGGTCAGCCATTTTTACGGTTACAGCCCTCTGCTGGAGACCGCCCAGCGCCTGCCGCTGTATCAGCCGCTGACCATGCGCGAGTTCTTCGTCGGCACGCTGGGCATGGAGCGTCCGCAGAGCCTGGAGGTGGAGAACGTCGCCATCAAGGGCCGCCTGGCCTATCCGCAAGCACCGCTGCAGATCCAGCCGCCGGCCAAGCCGCTGAACCTGGTGTGGCTGGTAGCCGAGTCCTGGCGAGCCGACACGCTGAATCCCCGGGTCATGCCACAGACCAATGCCTTTGCCGCAGAGTCCCTTCGCTACAGCAATCATTTTTCGGGCGGCAACGGCACCCGCATGGGGCTGTTCAGTCAGTTCTATAGCCTTCCGGCCAGCCTCTGGTTCCCGGTTCTGAATGCTCGCGTCGGTAGTCCCCTGATTGACGTTCTGCAGCAGCAGGACTACCAGATGCGTCTGTTCACCAGTGCCAAGTTCACCTATCCGGAATTCGACAAGACGTTGTTCGTACGGGTACCGCAGGAGCAGATGCAGGCCTACGGAGAGGGCGAAACCTGGCAGCGCGACCGCAAGAACATCGATGATCTGCTGGCGTTCATCGATCAGCGTGATAGTGCCCGGCCCTTCATGACCTTCATGTTCTTCGAATCGCCGCACGCCAATTACAACTTCCCGCCCGAGTCGGTGATCGAGCCGGATTACCTGGCGGATTTCAGCTACGCCAGCATGGACCTGGAGCGGGACATCGGTGGCATCCACAAGCGCTACCTGAATGCGGTGCACCACCTGGACGGTCAGATCGCCCGTGTGGTCGACCACCTGAAGGCGCGCGGGCTGATGGAAAATACCCTTATCGTGATTACCGGCGACCATGGCGAAGAGTTCATGGAGAACGGCCGCTGGGGCCACAACTCGACGTTCTCCGACGAACAGATCCGCGTACCGCTGGTGCTCTGGGTGCCGGGCCGCGAGCGCCACGAAGAAACCCTGCGCACCAGCCATATGGATCTGCTGCCCACCCTGTTGCCGTTGCTGGGCGTCCAGAATCCTGCGCATCAGTACGGCATCGGACACAGCCTGTTCGATCCGAAACCGGGACGTCATCTGATTGCCGGCGACTGGGATCGCCTGGCGTTCATCAGCGAAGAGCACAAGGTGGTACTGCCGTTTGCCACCGGCAACTTCACCGCGCTCCAGGCCACGCGTGCAGACGACCTGGCGTTGCCGAATGCCATGCAAGTCGTGCAGCAGACCCTTCCGTCCATCCGTAGCCAGCTTCAGGGTATTCGCCGCTTCATGGCGCACTGAGGCGACGGCCGGCGCACCGCGCCGGTCGTTAAAGAAATCCCCACAGCAGCCGACAGCGATAGCACACGGGCAGAGTGCCACTACTGCCCGTCCCTTCCGATGATTCAGGATTCCGGGGGTCAGCATGTCGCTTTTCAGGAAGAAGAACAGTCTGGCACCGGCCTACAGCTGGCGGGGCACCGCCGCGGAGCCGGGAATCCTGGTGCACTATCGCTCCGATCACCATGAACGCTCGGATACCCTGTTCTGGTGCCTGTCCTGGCTGGCGCTCCTGCTGCACCTGCACCTGTTCATCACCGATGCGCACAACCTTCCCCAGCAGGCCTATCGCTGGCTGCTCATCGGCAGCTACGCACTGATGTTCCTGGCACCGGCCTGGCTGCTGGCCCGGCCGCTCGCCTGGCTGCCGCGTTCGCTGCAGCTGGGCGGCCAGGTGCTGCTGGTCGTCCTGGTACATCTGCTGGCGCACGTGGACAATCAGCTCTGGACCCTGCAAGGCCATCACCTCGGTGACCTCTCCCGTGGCGCGATAATGGACTTCCTGCGCGCACTTAACCCGCTCCCCCTTGCCGCAGCGTTTCTGCTCATCCAGAGCCTGCTGCGCAGCCTGGCGAGTCTGGTGATTCTCTTTGCACCGCGCTTGCCACTGCCTGGCCTGCGCGTGGTGCTGCTGACGTTCCTGGTCGCCACCTGCGCCGAGCGCCTGGGCTATGCGCTGGGCCATTACGAACACAATCGCGCCGTGCTGCGCATGGCCCAGGGCATGCCCTTCCACCAGCCGCTGCTGATTGATGGCTACCTGAAAGAGCTGCGTAACTAGCCTGCCCCCGAACGCACTGCGCCCGGGCAGGACGCACCAGCAGCGGGCATCCACCTTCTCCGTCGGTATGCAACCGTCGTCGCCAAGCCCCTGATAATCAACCGGTTGCCGATCTGGCACGCAGCCTGCTTGGGTTCTTGCATCACCGGCACGGCCTTCAACGGCGAAGGCAGACTCGACCGGCACGGACAAAGGCGTCCTCGTCGCACTGGCGACGGGACGCCTTTTTGTTTTTGGCATGCGTGACGGAGAAGCGAATGAACAGACCCAGACTGGTCATGGTCGGCAACGGCATGGCCGGAGTGCGCACGCTGGAAGAGCTGCTGGGACTGGCCCCGGACCTGTATGACATACAGGTATTCGGTGCCGAGCCCCATCCCAACTACAACCGCATCCTGCTGACTCCGGTGCTGGCGGGCGAGCAGCAGTTCGAGGACATCGTCCTCAACGATTTCGATTGGTACCGGCAGAATGGCATTCGCCTGCACGCAGGTCGCAGCGTGGTGCGCATTGATCGCGCGAGGCGTCTGGTGATCGCCGATGACGGCACCGAGGCGGTGTATGACCGCCTGCTGCTGGCCACCGGCTCGCGGCCCTGCATTCCTCCGCTGCCCGGTCATGAGCTGCACGGCGTCACCGGCTACCGCGATATCGCCGACACGCACGCCATGCTCGAAGCCGCCGAGCGCTATCGTCACGCGGTGGTGATCGGCGGCGGCCTGCTGGGCCTGGAAGCGGCCAACGGACTGCGCCAGCGCGGCATGCAGGTGACTGTCGTGCACCGGGGTGAATGGCTGCTGGAGCGTCAACTGGACCGCGAGGCCGGGACGCTCCTGCAGCAGACGCTGGAGGCCCGTGGCCTCGGCTTCCGCCTGGCCGCCCATACCGAGCGCCTGCTGGGTGACAAGAACGGCCGGGTACGTGCGGTCTGTCTGCGCGATGGCACCCAGCTGGCCGTCGAGCTGGTGGTGGTGGCGACGGGCATCCGCCCCAACAGCGAACTGGCCGAAGCGGCCGGCCTGCCCTGCAGGCGGGGCATTCTGGTCAGCGACACCCTGCAAACCTACGACCCACGCATCTATGCCGTGGGGGAGTGCGCCAGCCATCGCGGCATCAGCTATGGGTTGGTGGCGCCGCTGTTCGAGCAGGCCCGGGTGTGTGCCACCCACCTGGCGAGGCTGGGCATTGGCCGCTACACAGGCTCGCTGCTGTCGACCCGCCTCAAGGTGAGCGGCATCGACCTGTACTCGGCCGGCGAGCATGCCGGCGGCGAGGGCACCCGGAGCATCCTCCTGCGCGACCCTGTCGGCGGTGTATACCGCAAACTGGTCCTGCGCGCAGACCGCCTGGTGGGTGCTTGCCTGTACGGCGACAGCTCCGACAGTGGCTGGTATCAGCGCCTGATTCACGAGGGCGCATCGATCGCCGGCTTCCGCGACCGGCTGATGTTCGGTGAGGCCCTTGCACACCGGGGGATCCACCATGTCGAGTGAACGCCGCACCACCGCCTCGACCTGCTGCTACTGCGGTGTCGGCTGCGGCGTGCTGATCGAGCACGATGGCAGCCGCATCCTCGGCGTGCGTGGCGATCCCGAGCACCCCGCCAACCTGGGTCGACTGTGCAGCAAGGGCGCGAGTCTTCATCTGACAGGCGGACTGGAGCACCGCGCGCTCCACCCGCAACTGCGCCTGGGCAAGACGCTGGGCCGCACCCGCACCGATTGGCCCAGCGCCCTGGAGCATGCCGCCGAGCGCTTCACTGCGACGATCCGCGAACACGGACCGCAGAGCGTTGCCTTCTACGTCTCCGGCCAGTTGCTCACGGAGGACTACTACGCCTTCAACAAGCTGGCCCGAGCCCTGATCGGTACACCCAACATCGACAGCAATTCGCGGCTGTGCATGTCCAGCGCCGTAGTGGGCTATAAGCGCAGCCTGGGTGCCGACGCGCCGCCCTGTTCCTACGAGGATGTGGAGCTGGCCGACTGCGTGCTGATCATTGGCGCCAACCCGGCCTTCGCCCATCCGGTGCTGTTTCGCCGGTTGGAAACCGCCAAGGCGCAGCGCCCGCAGATGCGCGTCATCGTGGTCGACCCACGGCGCACCGACAGCTGCGAGCTGGCCGATCTGCATCTGGCGCTGCAGCCGGGGACTGACGTGGCGCTGCTGCATGGCCTGCTGCATATCCTGCTGCGTGACGAACGCATCGACACTGCCTTCATCGCCGAGCACACCGAAGGCTTCGCGGCACTGCAGAGCCTGGTACAGGAGTACCCGCCGGAGCGGGTCAGTCGGCTGTGCGGGCTGAGTGCAGACGATCTGGAACAGGCCGCGCGCTGGATCGGTGACGCTCCCCGCTTCCTGTCGCTGTGGTGCATGGGCCTCAACCAGTCCAGCAGCGGCAGCGCCAAGAACAGCGCCCTGATCAACCTGCACCTCGCCACCGGACAGATCGGCAGGCCGGGCGCGGGCCCCTTCTCACTGACCGGCCAGCCCAACGCCATGGGCGGCCGGGAAACCGGCACCCTGGCCAATCTGCTACCCGGCCATCGGGAGGCCGACAATGCCGAACACCGCGCCGAGCTCGCCCGCTACTGGGGTGTCGATAGCCTTCCCGGCGCCGGGCTGAGCGCGGTCGAGCTGTTCGAAGCCGTGGCGGAGGGCCGCATCAGGGCACTGTGGATCGCCTGTACCAACCCGGCGCAATCGATGCCCGACCAGCAGCGCATCCACGACGCACTGGCGGCCTGCCCGTTCGTGGTCGTGCAGGAGGCATTCGTCGGCACCGAGACCTGCGCCTATGCAGACCTGTTGCTGCCGGCCGCCAGCTGGGGCGAGAAGGAAGGCACGGTGACCAACTCGGAGCGGCGCGTCAGCCACGTGCGCAAGGCCGTACCGCCCCCGGGCGATGCGCGGCCGGACTGGGCCATCGTCTGCGACTTCGCCCGCCGGCTGGAACAGCGACTGCGGCCTGGCCTCCCCAGCCTGTTCGACTTCGATTCGCCGCAGGCCCTGTTCCAGGAGTTCACACCGTTAACCGCCGGGCGCGACCTGGATTATGCCGGGCTCAGTTATACCTTGCTCGACGCGCTCGGCCCTCAGCAGTGGCCCTTCCCGGCCGGAGCCCGCCAGGGCACGCCTCGCCTGTACAGCGACCGCCGGTTCCCGACGCCCAGCGGACGGGCGCGCTTCATCGCCGAGCCTTATCGGGCCGTCCTGGAAATGCCGGAGCCCCCCTTTCCCTGGCTGCTCAATACCGGTCGGCTGCGTGATCAGTGGCATGGCATGAGCCGCACCGGCACCGCTGCACAGGCGTTCGGCCATGCGCCCGAGCCCCTGTTGGGTATTCACCCCGATGATCTGGCCAACCTGGGGTTGCACGAAGGCGACCTGGTCCGGGTCTCCAGTCGACGCGGCAGCCTGGTGCTGCCGGTGCAGGGCGATGCAGGCCTGCGGCCAGGGCATACCTGGCTGCCAATGCACTGGGGCGACCGCTTCCTCAGGGGACTGGGTACCAACGTGCTGACCCAGCCGGGGTTCGATCCGCTGTCACGCCAGCCGGAACTCAAGCTCAGCGGTGTGGCGCTCGAACCGGCCGACCTGCCCTGGCGGCTGTTCGCGCTGGTCGAAGGTATCGGTTTATCGCACCTCGATGCGCTACGGCCGCTGCTGGTGGAGTTCCCCTATGTAAGCCTGGGTCTGCTGGGGCGAGAGCGCACGGCCCTGGTGATTCGAGCCGCCCGCGCCAAGGCGCCGCCGCAGTCATGGCTGATGCAGTTGGACCGGACGCTGGCATTGCACGAACCGCTACTGGCCTACGAAGATCCGGAAGCCGGGATCAGCAAGCGCCTGCGCCTCGAGCAGGGCCGTCTGACCGCCGTGCGGCTGGCCGGCGAGGTCCTGGCCCGCGACTGGCTCATGCAGGTCTGGCGGGAAGGCCAGCCGGTCGACGTGCCGCATCAGCAGTTGCTGGCGCCACTCGCCGCGCCAGCGGGTCGCCAGGCCGCCACCGATCGGCTGGTTTGCAACTGCCTGAACGTTTCCGCCAGCGCCATCCTGGCGAGTCTGCAACAGGGCCTGGATCTGTCCGCCCTGCAACGCGAGCTGCGCTGTGGAACCCAGTGCGGTTCCTGCCTGCCGGAAATTCGCCGAATAGTGTCGGCGCCATGAGTCTTCCCGTGTTGCGACGGGCGCTCGCGGTCTCGACCCTGGGCTATACCTTGAAGCGGGATTCAGGGAGAGAACCGCCATGAACAGAGTTTCGCTGCTTGCCGCCGCCCTGTTGTTGCCCATGCCTGCTTGGGCGGGCCCCTCCTCCGGAGAACGCGGAGCGGGTGGAGCGTGGCCGCTACCTGGTACAGATCGCCGGCTGCAACGACTGCCACACCGAGAATTATCTGCAGGCGCCGGATCAGGTTCCGGAAAGTGCCTGGCTGCTGGGCGCAGGACTGGGGTGGAGCGGCCCGTGGGGGACGACCTATGCCAGCAACCTGCGCCTGCTCCTGCCGCAACTGAGCGAAGCGCAATGGTTGCAACTGGCTCGCAACGCCAACTATCGACCCCCGATGCCCAATCACGCGCTTCGTCTGATGAGCGACCAGGATCTGCTGAGCATCCATCGCTTCGTCAGCCATCTCGGACCGGCCGGCACGCCGGCACCCGCCTTCGTACCGCCACCCGGCAAGCCTGCCGGGCCGCTTGTGGTATTTCCTTCCCCCGCTCCCTGAGCCAGCAAACGGTCATAAAAAAACCGGGGCCCCTTCAGGCCCCGGTCCCGGTCACGCAGATCGAACGGACTGTCATTCGACCTGCGCTTCCACCTCGGCTTCCACGCGACGGTTGATGGCGCGGCCGGCCTCGGTGGCGTTGTCCGCCACCGGACGAGTTTCGCCATAGCCGATCGAGTCCACGCGGTTGCCCGAAATGCCGTACTGGTCGACCAGTACGTTACGCACGGAACGTGCGCGGCGGTTGGAGAGGTCCTGGTTGTAGGCCTCGGTACCGATCGAGTCGGTGTGGCCTTCCACCACGGTGGTCGTTTGCGGGAACTGCTGCATGAACTCCGCCAGGTTGCGGATATCGTCGTAGCTGTCCTCGCGCACCACGTCCTTGTCGAAATCGAACTTCACATCCAGTTCGACCCGCACCGTCTCAGGAATGGGCTCAGCTTCGACCACAGGCTCATAGACCGGCTCGGGCTCGGCCTGGGCAACTTCCTGACGACCGCCGCCGAAGTTCAAGCCTACACCGACGCCTGCCATCCACTCGCTGTTGCCCTGGTCGATGTTGTGCATGCCATCCACCCCGGCCCGGGCGAAGAAGTTCTCGCTGAAGTAGACCTTCACCCCCGCGCCGACGTTGGCGAAGGTGCTGCGGTCTCGCCCGCTGCGCTCCGCCTGGCCGATGCTCTGGTGGGCCATACCGGCCGACAGGTAGGGACGTACGCCAGGGCCCGGCTCACCGAAGTGATAGACCGCATCTAGCGAGGTCAAACTGCCCTTGATGTTCTTGTAACGCCCATCGACCGTGACCGGATCGTCCGAGGTGAGATCGTGGTATTCGCCGTGAGAAATGCCCAGGGAGACGTCATCCGTGAGGAAGTAGCTAGCCCCGGCCCCGTAAAGCTCGCCTTCGCTTTCGATGTTGCGGCGGCTATCGGGGTAGTACTGCTTGGCAAACACTTCCACCTCGACGGCGCCCTGGCCCTGAGCCAACGCGTGCGCGGAGGTCGCGGCGACAACAGCACCAATGACCGCGCCTAAGGTGTTTTTGAGCCTCATCCGTAAATCCCCATCTGAATGGTATGGATGGCTCCCCAGAAACAGGGGAGTCACCATTCAGAGAGGCGGATGGGTTACAAAGTTTCCGCGCTGGCGAATTTTTCGCGCATACGGTCCAGCGCGCGCTTGTAGCGCATCTTGGTGGCGCTGAGGCCCATGTGCATGATGTCGGCGATTTCCTGGAACTCCAGCTCGGCGACAAAACGCAGGATGAGGATTTCCCGGTCGATGGGATTCACATGCACCAGCCAGCGATCCAGGCCACCCTTGTCCTCGACTTTCGGTGTCTTCTCC
This sequence comes from Pseudomonas flexibilis, assembly GCF_000806415.1. Lineage (NCBI taxonomy): Bacteria > Pseudomonadati > Pseudomonadota > Gammaproteobacteria > Pseudomonadales > Pseudomonadaceae > Pseudomonas > Pseudomonas flexibilis. Next base: position 877,207 of record NZ_JTAK01000002.1, on the reverse strand, counting down.
TCCGAGGCCTCTTCCATGGGTTCCAGGCTGAGGGCATCGATTAGCCGACGCTTGCGCCGCTCCTTGCGGTACTGGGTGATGCACTCGTTGTAGGTGATGCTGTACAGCCACGTCTTGAACTTGGACTTGCCTTCGAAGTTTTTCAGGCCGTAGAGCACCTTGAGCATCACTTCCTGGCAGACGTCATCGGCGTCCCGATCGTTACCGAGGTACCGCGCACAGACGTTGAACAGCGTGCGCTGGTAGCGCCGCATCAACTCTTCGTAGGCGCGGGTGATATGGAAGAGTTCCTGGTGCGCGCGCGCCACCAGCTCTTCGTCAGAGAGCTCGCGGGGGTCGTAGCGCTGGCCGGGGTGCTGGACTTTGTTCAAAACGAATCGTCGGCGATTGAGGCGGATGCGCGGCGAGCGACCGGGCGGTCGTCGCGGCGCAATAAGATAACAGGATTTGCCGCCTCAACGGCTGTTGACGCGATGTTCGAGCAGCGTCTTATTGGCTATTGACACCAAATCCCCATCCGAGGTGACCAGGATGGTCTTCACCGTACCGATTTCCTCGATCTGCCCCTGGATGTCGCCGACCTGGATATCCTGGCCCACCTCATACAGCTCGCGCACGTAGATGCCGGCGAGGATCTGCCCGGCGATCTCGCGGCTGCCCAGCCCCAAGGCCAGCGCAGCGGCCAGGCCGACTGAGATCAGGACGATGGCAATGACGGTGTTGAGCAGGTCGGTCTTCACCTCCAGCTGGCCGATGGCCACCGAGATACTGATGATGATGACCATGGCCTGGGCGACACGACCGAGACTGGCAGCGTAATCCAGGCCCACGCTTTCCGCGGCTCCGCGCACCAGGCCGTTGACCAGTTGCGCCAGCAGCACACCGGCCAGCAGTACCAGGGCTGCACCGAAGACCTTGGGCAGGTACAGGGCGAACACGTCGAGGGTAGCTGAGACACGTTGCAGGCCCAGGGAATCGGCAGCCGACACCAGGAACACCAGCAGCACGAACCAGTAGACGATCTTGCCGATCAGGGTGGAAACCGGCACCTGGATGCCGATGCGCGCCATCATCTTGGTCAGGCCGGTGCCGGCCATCAGTCGGTCCAGGCCCAACTTGGCCAGCAACTTGGACAGCAGCGTGTCCAGCAGCTTGGCCACCACGAAGCCCAGCAACAGCACCACCAGGGCGCCGAACAGGCGCGGGATGAAAGCCGCCACCGAGCCCCACATGGTGCTCATGGCGTTGACGAGGCTCTGGGTCCAGGGATCGAATTCCATCTTCATTCAGCCTTTTCAGCACAGCGTTTGGTGGCGGCATGGCCCGATTCCACGTTCCGGGAACCGGCATTCAGCGCGATCATCAGGGCCTCGAACCAGTTGCCCATCAGCGAGAACAGATCGCCGACGCCCACCTGACGATTGGCGGTCTTGAGCACGCGATCGAGGGTCGCATCGTCGTCATGCTGGGACGACGGTGCGTTCTTGAGCAGATCACGCAGGGATTCTTCGAAGGGGTCGTGCATGCGCACCTCCGCGGAGTACAAACGGGTAGACGCGGCGGGACAACCGAGGGTCACAGCAGGGCAAGCGCTCCGGCCAGAGGCGCGGAGCGCTAAGATCCGATCGAACCTACTCGGGCATGCTCAGCGGTTCAGGGGAAACGATGATGCCGTTGTTGTCGGCATACACGTACTGGCCAGGGCGGAAGGTCACGCCGGCAAAGGTAACGACCACGTTCAGGTCGCCAATGCCGCGCTTGTCGGTTTTCATCGGATGGCTCGCCAACGCCTGGATGCCCAGCTCGGTCAGCGCCAGCACGTCGACGTCGCGTACGCAGCCGTAGACGATGATGCCTTCCCAGCCATTCTTCGCCGCCTTCTCGGCCAGCATGTCGCCCAGCAGGGCGCGACGCAGCGAGCCGCCACCATCCACGACCAGCACCTTGCCTTCACCGGGCAGGTCGACCTGCTCCTTGACCAGCGAGTTGTCCTCGAAGCACTTCACGGTGACGATCTGACCACCGAAGGAGTCGCGGCCGCCGAAGTTGGCGAACATCGGCTCGACGACCTGAACCAGATCCGGGTAGGCGTCGCACAGGTCAGGGGTGACGTATTGCATGCTGAACTCCTTGAGATGGTGCTGCTGCGGGGGCGCACATCTTAGCCGCAGCGATCCCCTTTAGCACAGGGCTTCGCGCGTGGCACACCCCTGAACTTCCGCCGAGGTGCTCGCCTGGCGCCGCAGCCAGTCGGTCAGCAATGGCCAGACCTCGCGTTGCGCCGTCTTGCTGATGAGCATTTCAACGTGGCCGAAGGGGCTGGAGAAGCCATTCCGGGGGCCGAGGCACAGGTGCTCGCGACTGGCCGAACCGAACTGGCGCAGCAGACGCTCGCAAGCCGCCGGCGGATCCTGACGATCCCCCTCGGCGGAAACCGCCAGCACCGGAATACGCACCGTGGCCAGGCCCTGCCACCAGTTTTCCCGCCCGCAGCCGAAGCGACCGAACAGTCCATGCCAGCGCAGGGCGTCGCGCGCCACGCCGATCGGCTCGTCCTCGGGTCCGCGCCCCAGTCGCATGCCGGACAGATGCGGCAGGCAGCCCAGCAGCAAGTGCCCGCCCCACGCCACCGGCGGAAACTTCAACGGCAGGTACAAGCGACTGACCTGACTGCCGAACAGCGCCAGCGAGGCTGCGCTGTGCTGGTCCAGATAACCACCGCCCGCGGCAGCGGCGAGCACCACCCCGCCGAGCGAATGGCCCATCCAGTGCGGTGTCTGCCCGGTCTGTTCCATGACGAAGGCGGCGATGGCGGGGAGGTCGTAGCGCGCATAGTCGACCACTCGATTGTGCCGGTAGCTCCGGTTGCGCGGCGAAAGACCATGCCCGCGCATTTCCGGAATCCACACATCGAAGCCGGCCCGGGCCAGGTGCGCGCCAAAACCAATGCCCTTGGGCGAGTACCAGAAACGCCGGTTGGTGAAGGTGCCGTGCAGCAGGATCACAGGTACGCCCCGCCCCCCCTGTACATCGGCGCGCCCCAGGCGGGTGACCGCCAGCTCGACGCTGGCATCGGGACTGTTGCGTGGTTTGAGAAGGTAGACGTCCTCGCTCAGGTCGCCGCGGAGTTCGGCGCCGAGCAGGGAGACAGGAAAGAGTCGGCTGCTGCTTTGCATTACAGGGTTCTATCGCGTGGATATGAAAAGGGCGGGTTCAGACCCGCCCTTCCAGTATGGTCAAAGCGCTCAGATTTGCCCTTCGGCGAGGAAGAACCAGGTATCAAGAACGGAATCCGGATTCAGCGACACGCTCTCGATGCCCTGCTCCATCAGCCAGCGGGCCAGATCCGGGTGGTCGGATGGGCCCTGGCCGCAGATGCCGATGTACTTGTCCGCCTTGCGGCAGGCCTGGATGGCACTGGAAAGCAGCTTCTTGACCGCCGGGTTACGCTCGTCGAACAGGTGGGCGATGATCCCGGAGTCGCGGTCCAGGCCCAGGGTCAGCTGGGTCATGTCGTTGGAACCTATGGAGAAACCGTCGAAATACTCGAGGAACTCGTCGGCCAGCAGCGCGTTGGAGGGCAGCTCGCACATCATGATCACGCGCAGGCCGTTCTCGCCGCGCTTGAGGCCGTACTGGGCCAGCAGGTCGACCACTTGGGAGGCTTCGCCGAGGGTACGTACGAACGGCACCATCAGCTCGACGTTGGTCAGGCCCATCTCATCGCGTACCTTGCGCATGGCCCGGCATTCCAGCTCGAAGCAGTCGCGGAACGACTCGCTGATGTAGCGCGAGGCGCCACGGAAGCCCAGCATCGGGTTCTCTTCCTCGGGCTCGTAGAGCTTGCCGCCGATCAGGTTGGCGTATTCGTTGGACTTGAAGTCCGACAGGCGCACGATGACCTTCTTCGGCCAGAAAGCGGCGGCCAGGGTGCTGACCCCTTCCACCAGCTTCTCGACGTAGAAGCTCACCGGATCGGCGTAGCCGGCGGTGCGCTTCTGCACGCTTTCCTTGATGTCGGCCGGCAGGCTGGCGAAGTTCAGCAGCGCCTTGGGGTGCACGCCGATCATGCGGTTGATGATGAACTCCAGGCGCGCCAGGCCGACACCGGCGTTGGGCAGCTGGGCGAAGTCGAAGGCGCGGTCCGGGTTGCCGACGTTCATCATGATCTTGAACGGCAGCTCGGGCATGGCATCGACGGAATTCTTGCGTACGTCGAAGCCCAGCTGGCCTTCGAAGATGAAGCCGGTATCACCCTCGGCGCAGGAAACGGTGACGCCCTGGCCGTCCTTCAGCACGTGGGTGGCATTGCCGCAGCCCACCACCGCTGGAATGCCCAGCTCGCGGGCAATGATCGCCGCGTGGCAGGTACGGCCGCCGCGGTTGGTGACGATGGCGCTGGCGCGCTTCATGATCGGTTCCCAGTCCGGGTCGGTCATGTCGGAGACCAGCACGTCGCCCGGCTGCACCTTGTCCATCTCGGACACGTCGTGGATCACGCGCACGGGACCGGCGCCGATGCGCTGGCCGATGGCGCGGCCCTCGACCAGCACGGTGCCCTTTTCCTTGAGCAGGTAGCGCTCCATGACGGTGGCGCTGGCGCGGCTCTTCACGGTTTCCGGGCGAGCCTGCACGATGTACAGCTGGCCGTCGTCACCGTCCTTCGCCCATTCGATGTCCATCGGGCGGCCGTAGTGCTTCTCGATGATCAGCGCCTGGCGTGCCAGGTTGGCGACCTCCTCGTCGCTGATGGCGAAGCGCGCGCGCTCCTCGCGGGCCACGTCGACGGTCTTCACCGACTTGCCGGCCTTGCCTTCGTCGCCATAGATCATCTTGATGGCCTTGCTGCCCAGGTTGCGACGCAGGATGGCCGGGCGGCCGGCTTCCAGGGTCTGCTTGTGGACATAGAATTCGTCGGGGTTCACCGCGCCCTGCACCACGGTCTCGCCCAGGCCGTAGGCGGCGGTGATGAACACCACGTCACGGAAGCCGGACTCGGTATCCAGGGTGAACATCACACCGGCGGCGCCGGTTTCCGAACGCACCATGCGCTGTACACCGGCGGACAGGGCAACCAGCTTGTGGTCGAAGCCCTGGTGCACGCGGTAGGCGATGGCGCGGTCATTGAACAGAGAGGCGAACACTTCCTTGGCGGCACGGATCACGTTGTCCACGCCACGGATGTTCAGGAAGGTTTCCTGCTGGCCGGCGAAGGAGGCGTCCGGCAGGTCTTCGGCGGTGGCCGAGGAGCGCACGGCAACCGCCATATGTTCGTTGCCGCCGCTCATTTCGGCGAAGGCCATGCGAATGTCGGCGTCCAGCTGGGCAGGGAATTCGGCGTCCATCACCCACTGGCGGATCTGCGCGCCGGTCCTGGCCAGGGCATTGACGTCATCGACGTCCAGCGCATCCAGCGCGGCGTGAATACGATCATTCAGACCGCTTTGCTCGAGGAAATCACGATAGGCCTGGGCCGTGGTGGCGAACCCGCCGGGGACGGAAACACCGGCACCCGCCAGGTTGCTGATCATTTCGCCCAGGGAGGCGTTCTTGCCCCCTACCCGCTCGACATCGTGGTTGCCGAGCTTATCGAGGGAAACTACGTACTCAACCAAGGTGATTTCTCCACGCTGTAGGGGAATGCTGCCAGCGGATTGTGTCCGCACCGGTGTGGCCTGCCCCGGGGAAATAGGTAAGAATGCCAGCCGTCTAGCTATGGCACAGCCCGGCTATGATAGCCAAGAATCGCTTTCACCTTAAGGCTTTCGGCGTATGAAACGAACCGCTTTCTTCATCTCTGACGGAACAGGCATCACCGCCGAAACCCTTGGACAGAGCCTGCTTGCCCAGTTCGAGAACATCCAGTTCCAGAAACTCACCCGACCCTACATAGACACGCCCGCCAAGGCTCAGGCCATGGTTCAGCAGATCGATCTGGCCACCGAGCGCGACGGTTGCCGGCCGATCATTTTCGATACCATCGTGAACCAGGAGATCCGCGACATCTTGGCGCAGTCGAGTGGCTTCATGATCGACATTTTTTCCTGTTTCCTGTCGCCGCTTGAGCAGGAATTGAGCGCCAGCTCGTCCTATTCGGTGGGCAAGTCGCACGCCATCGGCCACTCCGCCAACTACATGGAGCGCATCGAGGCGGTGAACTTTGCCCTCGACAACGACGACGGCGCCCGCACCCACTACTACGACAAGGCCGACCTGATCCTGGTGGGCGTGTCACGCTGCGGCAAGACACCCACCTGCCTGTACATGGCCATGCAGTACGGCATCCGCGCGGCCAACTATCCGCTGACCGAAGAGGACATGGAGCGCTTGCAACTGCCGGCAGCCCTCAAGGTGCACAAGCAGAAGCTGTTCGGCCTGACCATCGACCCGGACCGGCTGACCGCCATTCGCCATGAGCGCAAGCCCAACAGCCGCTACGCCAGCTTCGCCCAGTGCGAGTTCGAGGTGCGCGAAGTGGAGAAGCTGTTCCAGCGCGAGAACATCCCGTGCCTGAATACCACGCATTTCTCGGTGGAGGAGATCTCCGCCAAGATCCTGGTGGAGATGGGCGTGGAGCGCCGTCTCAAGTAGGGCGCCCGAACAAACGAAAAAGCCGGCCCCAGGCCGGCTTTTTCGTTCTCGCAAACAGGTAATCAGAACACGTCGCCCGGCACCCGCACCCAGCCTTCCATGAGGATGCGCGCGCTGCGGCTCATGATGGCCTTGGTCACCGTCCAGTTACCGTCGATCTGCTTCGCTTCGGCACCGACTCGCAGCGTGCCGGAGGGATGGCCGAAGCGCACGGCCTGGCGTTCACCACCGCCGGCAGCCAGGTTCACCAGCGTGCCGGGCACCGCCGCCGCCGTGCCGATGGCCACCGCGCAGGTGCCCATCATGGCGTGGTGCAGCTTGCCCATGGACAGGGCACGCACCAGCAGGTCGATCTCGCCGGCCTCGATGGTCTTGCCGCTGGATGCCTTGTAGGTTTTCGGCGGGGAAACGAAGGCAATCTTCGGCGTGTGTTGGCGGGTCAGCGCCTCTTCGGCCGTCTTGATCAGCCCCATGCGCAGCGCACCGGCCATGCGGATTTTTTCGAAGCGTGCCAGCTGGGCGGGGTCGCCGTTGATGTCCTCGCGCAGCTCGGTGCCCTGGTAGCCGATGTCCTCGGCGTTGACGAACACCGTGGGGATGCCGGCGCTGATCATGGTGGCCTTGAAGGTACCGACGCCGGGCACTTCCAGGTCGTCGACCAGGTTGCCGGTGGGGAACATCGAGCCGCCCTCCTCGCCGTCGTCGGACGGGTCGAGGAATTCCAGCACGATCTCCGCCGCCGGGAAAGTCACCCCGTCTAGCTCGAAATCGCCGGTCTCCTGCACCTGGCCGTTGGTGACCGGCACGTGGGCGATGATGGTTTTCTGGATATTGGCCTGCCAGATGCGCACCACGCAGGTGCCGTTCTGGGGAATGCGCGCAGGATCGATCAGCCCGGCGTGGATGGCGAAGGCGCCGGCCGCGGTGGACAGGTTGCCGCAGTTGCCGCTCCAGTCGACGAAGGCCTTGTCGATGGAGATCTGGCCATAGAGGTAATCCACGTCGTGCCCGGGCTGGCTGCTTTTCGACAGGATCACGCACTTACTGGTGCTGGAAGTGGCGCCGCCCATGCCGTCGATGTGCGCGGCATAGGGATCGGGGCTGCCGATCACGCGCATGAACAGCTGGTCACGGGCCGCGCCCGGCACCTGGCAGCGCTCGGGCAGGTCCTGCAGACGGAAGAACACGCCCTTGCTGGTACCGCCACGGATGTAGGTGGCGGGGATTCGAATCTGAGGTTGATGAGCCATTACGCTGCTCCAGATGAAAAGTGAAGCGGCCCCTCAGGGCCGCCTCGTTCGTTGCTTAGGCGTTGCCTTCCAGGAAGTCCTTAGCGAAGCGCTGCAGCACCCCACCCGCCTCGTAGATCGACACCTCCTCGGCGGTATCCAGGCGGCAGGTCACCGGCACCTTGAGGCTTTCGCCGTTGGTGCGGTGGATGACCAGCGTCAGGTCGGCACGCGGCTTGCGCTCGCCGATCACGTCGAAGGTTTCGGTGCCGTCGATGCCCAGGGTCTTGCGGGTGGTGCCCGGCTTGAACTCCAGCGGCAGCACGCCCATGCCGATCAGGTTGGTGCGATGGATGCGCTCGAAGCCCTCGGCGACGATGGCTTCCACACCGGCCAGACGCACGCCCTTGGCCGCCCAGTCGCGGGACGAGCCCTGACCGTAGTCGGCGCCCGCGATGATGATCAGCGGCTGCTTGCGCTCCATGTAGGTCTCGATGGCTTCCCACATGCGCATGACGGTGCCTTCCGGCTCGACACGCGCCAGGGAGCCCTTCTTCACCTGGCCGTCGACCACGGCCATCTCGTTGACCAGCTGCGGGTTGGCGAAGGTGGCGCGTTGCGCGGTCAGGTGGTCGCCACGGTGGGTGGCGTAGGAGTTGAAGTCCTCCTCCGGCAGGCCCATCTTCGCCAGGTATTCGCCGGCGGCCGAGTCGGCCAGGATGGCGTTGGACGGCGACAGGTGGTCGGTGGTGATGTTGTCCGGCAGCACCGCCAGCGGGCGCATGCCCTTGAGGGTGCGTTCACCGGCCAGCGCGCCTTCCCAGTACGGCGGACGACGGATGTAGGTGGACATCGGGCGCCAGTCGTACAGCGGGCTCTTGGCCTCTTCCACGCTGCCCAGGTCGAACATCGGGATGTAGACCTGCTTGAACTGCTCCGGCTTGACGCAGGCGGCGACGATGGCGTCGATCTCTTCGTCGCTCGGCCACAGGTCCTTCAGCGTGATGGCCTTGCCGTTCTTGTCATGGCCCAGCACGTCCTGCTCGATGTCGAAGCGTACGGTACCGGCGATGGCGTAGGCGACCACCAGCGGCGGCGAGGCCAGGAAGGCCTGCTTGGCGTACGGGTGGATGCGGCCGTCGAAGTTGCGGTTGCCGCTCAGGACAGCGGTGGCGTACAGGTCGCGGTCGATGATTTCCTGCTGGATCTTCGGGTCCAGCGCGCCGGACATGCCGTTGCAGGTGGTGCAGGCGTAGGCGACGATGCCGAAGCCGAGCTTTTCCAGTTCCGGCAGCAGGCCGGCTTCTTCCAGGTACAGCTTGGCGACCTTGGAACCCGGCGCGAAGGACGTCTTCACCCAGGGCTTGCGCACCAGGCCCAACGCGTTGGCCTTCTTGGCCACGAGGCCGGCGGCGACCACGTTGCGCGGGTTGGACGTGTTGGTGCAGCTGGTGATGGCGGCGATGATCACCGCGCCATCGGGCAGCAGACCCTTTTCCTCTTCGGCGCGCGCGGCGGCCAGCATGGCTTCGTCGGCGATGCCGCGCTCATGCAGTGCCGAGGTCGGCAGGCGCTTGTGCGGGTTGCTCGGGCCGGCCATGTTGCGCACGACGGTGGACAGGTCGAAGGTCAGCACGCGCTCGTACTCGGCGCCTTCCAGCGCGGTCGCCCAGAGGCCGGTAGTCTTGGCGTAGTTCTCGACCAGCGCCACCTGCTCCGGCTCGCGACCGGTCAGCTTGAGGTAGTCGATGGTCTGCTGGTCGATGTAGAACATCGCCGCAGTGGCGCCGTATTCCGGGCACATGTTGGAGATGGTGGCGCGGTCGCCGATCGACAGGCTGTCGGCGCCTTCGCCGAAGAACTCCACCCAGGCACCCACCACGCGCTCCTTGCGCAGGAATTCGGTCAGGGCCAGCACGATGTCGGTGGCGGTGATGCCCGGCTGGCGCTTGCCGGTCAGTTTGACGCCGACGATGTCGGGCAGGCGCATCATCGAAGCGCGGCCGAGCATCACGGTCTCGGCTTCCAGGCCGCCGACGCCGATGGCGATCACGCCCAGGGCATCCACGTGCGGGGTATGGGAGTCGGTGCCGACGCAGGTGTCCGGGAAGGCCACGCCACCGCGGGCCTGGATCACCGGCGACATCTTCTCCAGGTTGATCTGGTGCATGATGCCGTTGCCGGCGGGGATCACGTCGACGTTCTTGAATGCGGTCTTGGTCCACTCGATGAAGTGGAAACGGTCTTCGTTGCGGCGCTCTTCCACGGCGCGGTTCTTCTCGAACGCGTCCGGGTCGAAGCCGGCGTATTCGACGGCCAGCGAGTGGTCGACGATCAGTTGGGTCGGCACCACCGGGTTGACCTTGGCCGGGTCGCCACCCTGTTCGGCGATCGCGTCACGCAACCCCGCCAGGTCGACCAGCGCGGTCTGACCGAGGATGTCGTGGCAGACCACGCGGGCCGGATACCAGGGGAAGTCCAGGTCGCGCTTGCGCTCGATCAGCTGCTTGAGCGCATCGGTCAGCAGCGCCGGATCGCAGCGGCGCACCAGCTGCTCGGCCAGCACGCGCGAGGTGTACGGCAGTTTTTCGTAGGCGCCGGGCTGGATGGCGTCGACCGCCGCGCGGGTGTCGAAGTAATCCAGCGCGGTGCCGGGCAGGGATTTGCGGTATGCGGTGTTCATGCCATGGACTCGATGGGGTAATGGGTAAAACGGAGCAGGCAGGGCCCGTCAGCGGGCCCTGCCTTCCCCAATCAGCGCTGCGCCATGGGCGGCACGGCGCGCGGCTCGACACCGATGTACTCGGCGCTCGGGCGGATGATGCGGTTGTTGCTGCGCTGTTCGAACACGTGGGCGGCCCAGCCGGTAACCCGCGAGCAGACGAAGATCGGGGTGAACAGCTTGGTGGGAATGCCCATGAACCGGTAGGCGGAGGCGTGGTAGAAGTCGGCGTTGGGGAACAGTTTCTTGCGCTCCCACATCAGCTCGTCGATGGCGACGGAGATCGGGAAGATCATGGTGTCGCCGACCTCCTCGGCCAGTTGCTTCGACCAGACCTTGATCACCTCGTTGCGCGGGTCGGAAATGCTGTAGATCGCGTGACCGAAGCCCATGATCTTCTCCTTGCGCTCCATCATCCGCTCCAGTTCGGCGACGGCTTCGGCCGGCGTCTTGAAGCGGTCGATCAGGTCCATCGCTGCCTCGTTGGCGCCGCCGTGCAGCGGGCCGCGCAGCGAACCGATCGCACCGGTGATGCAGGAGTACAGGTCGGACAGGGTCGAGGCGCAGACGCGACCGGTGAAGGTCGAGGCGTTGAATTCGTGCTCGGCGTAGAGGATCAGCGAGACGTTCATCACCTTGCGGTGCAGCTCGCTGGGCGACTTGTCGTGCAGCAGGGCGAGGAAATGGCTGGCCAGGTCCGGCTCACCGGTGACGCAGTTGATGCGCACGCCATCATGGGTGTAGCGGTACCAGTAGCACATGATCGCCGGGAAGGCCGCCAGCAGGCGGTCGGCGATGTCGAGCTGCTGCTCGAAGCTGTGCTCGGGCTCCAGGGTGCCGAGCATCGAGCAACCGGTGCGCATCACGTCCATGGGGTGGGCGTCGGCAGGAATGCGCTCAAGCACTTCCTTGAGCGCCTGCGGCAGGTCGCACAGCCCCTGCAGGCGGCGCACATAGGCCTCCAGCTGGGCGGCATTGGGCAGTTCGCCGTAGAGCAGCAGGTAGGCGACTTCCTCGAACTGACAGTCCTTGGCCAGCTCACGCACATCGTAGCCACGGTAAGTCAGGCCGGCGCCTTCCTTGCCAACGGTGGACAGGGCGGTCTGTCCGGCGATCTGCCCACGCAGACCCGCACCGCTCAGTACTTTTGCTTCAGCCATTGCTCTCTCCTTATTGAATTTGTTCTGGATACTGCAAATTGCCTCAGGCGCGACCCAGGCTGATGGGCCGCACGGTCCTCTTCCTCAGCCCTTCTTCTGCGCAAACAGCGCGTCGAGACTCTGCTCGTAGGCGTGGTAGTTGATGCGGTCGTACAGCTCCATGCGCGTCTGCATGGTATCGATCACGTTCTTCTGGGTGCCGTCGCGGCGAATAGCGGTATAGACGTTCTCGGCAGCCTTGTTCATGGCGCGGAACGCCGACAGCGGGTAGAGCACCAGGGAGACGTCCACGGAGGCAAGCTCCTCGGTGGTGTACAGCGGCGTGGCACCGAATTCGGTGATGTTGGCCAGGATCGGCGCTTTCACGCGGTCGGCGAAGGTCTTGTACATGGCCAACTCGGTGATCGCCTCGGGAAAGACCATGTCGGCACCGGCCTCGACACAGGCGGCGGCACGATCCAGCGCGGCGTTCAGACCTTCCACGGCCAGCGCGTCGGTGCGCGCCATGATCACGAAGCTGTCATCGGTGCGCGCGTCCACGGCCGCCTTGATGCGGTCGACCATTTCCTGCTGCGAGACGATTTCCTTGTTCGGGCGGTGGCCGCAGCGCTTGGCACCCACCTGGTCCTCGATATGGATGGCGGCGGCGCCGAACTTGATCATCGACTTGACGGTGCGCGCCACGTTGAAGGCCGAGGCGCCGAAACCAGTGTCCACATCCACCAGCAGCGGCAGGTCGCAGACGTCGGTGATGCGACGCACGTCGGTCAGCACATCGTCCAGGCCGGTGATGCCCAGATCGGGCAGGCCAAGCGAGCCGGCAGCCACGCCGCCTCCGGAGAGATAAATGGCCTTGAAGCCGGCGCGCTTGGCCAGCAGCGCGTGGTTGGCGTTGATGGCGCCCACCACCTGCAGCGGATGTTCAGCGGCCACGGCGTCTCGGAAGCGCTGACCGGGGGTGTTGGAGCTCATGCGTCACCTCTGCTTTGGTTGTCTACCTGTTGTTCCACGTTGCGGCGCGAAGCCGCGATATGTCGGCGCATCAGCAGCTCGGCCAGTTCGCCATCGCCCTCGGCAATGGCTTCGAGAATCCGCTGATGCTCGGCGAAGGCCTGGTGCGGCCGATTCGGCGTGCTGGAGAACTGGATGCGGTACATGCGCACCAGTTGATAGAGATCGCCGCACAGCAGCTGGGACAGCGTGGCATTGCCGCTGGCCTGAATAATGCGGTAGTGGAAGTCGAAGTCGCCTTCCTGCTGGTAGTACCCGCGCCCGGCCTGGAAGGCCTCGTCGCGCTCGTGGGCATCCAGCACCCGGCGCAGTTCGTCGACCTCGGCGCGGGTCATGCGCTGCGCGGCCAGGCGACACGCCATACCTTCGAGGGACTCCCGGATCTGGTACAGCTCCACCAGCTCGCGGGTACCCAGCGAGACCACTCTGGCGCCAGCGTGGGGAACTCTCACCACCAGGCGCTGTCCTTCCAGCCTGTGAATCGCTTCACGCAACGGCCCGCGGCTGATGCCGTAGGTACGCGCCAGCTCAGGCTCGGAGATCTTGCTGCCGGGCTTGATCTCTCCACTGACGATGGCGGCCTGGATACGACGGAACACCTGCTCGGCCAGGGTTTCGCCTTCTTCCGCCACAGACAGCAAGGCTGGTGGGAGCCACTCATTCATTGTCGACAATCCATTTACTAGATGTCTAAAAAATACTCAAAAAAACGGGTCAATGCTAGATCTCAGCAGAAGATTGTCAACACGAACCCTGCCAAGCCATGCCACCTTGGTCGAGTTGTCTTTCCACCACCCGGTTCACGATCCGCCAGGCGCCGGACTTCCGGCGCCATGGTAGAATTCGCCCCGCTTGTTCCAGGGGGCGTCTCTGCATACCTTCTCCCGCGTTCCACGCGCTTGCCGGTCCGCAGCTGACTCCGGTCGGTTCAGAACCGCCACTGCCTGTACTCCAAGACCTATGAGAATTACGCCTCCCCTCCTTTTCTGCCTGTTGCTCGGCCTGGCCACTGCCAGCACCGCCGATCAGAAAACCATCTATGGTTTGAACGAATACGCCCGGATCATGGATTTCGATCTGGAACTGCCCGCCAAGCTCGACACCGGAGCCATGACCGCCTCGCTCAGTGCCCATCACATCCAGCGCTTCGAACGCGACGGGGAAACCTGGGTGCGTTTTCAGCTTGATAATGGTGACGCGGAAGGCAAACCGATCGAGCGCCCGGTGTCACGCATCAGCCGGATCAAGCGGCGCGCGGGCGATTTCGATCCTGAAGAAGGCAAAAGCTACACCGCGCGCCCGGTTATCGAGCTGCAGCTGTGCATGGGCCAGACCCTGCGCACGATCGAAGTGAACCTGACCGACCGCAGCGCCTTCCAGTACCCCCTGCTGATTGGTTCCGACGCGCTGTCCGAGTTTGCGGCCCTGGTCGATCCCAGCATTAAATACGTGGCCGGCAAGCCTGCCTGCCCTGCCCCAGAAACAACTCCCGGCGAGTAAACAGCTCCATGCGCTCACTGACTCTGCATCTGAAAATTCTCATCACCGTGCTGGTGACGCTGGGGGTGCTGACTACGGCCTACCAGATCTTCGTGCTCGGCATTCCATTGACCGAAGACGAAACCGCGGACCTGTGGAACATCGACGCCCGGGTGGAACTCCAGGCCAACCCCCGCGAGCCAGTGAAGGTGCAGATGTTCGTGCCGCCGCCGGCAGCCAGCCATGTCAGCCTCAACGAGAGCTTCATCTCCAACAACTATGGGGTCAGCGTCAACCGGGTCGATGGCAATCGCCGGGTCACCTGGTCGGCCCGGCGCGCCAGCGGCGATCAGACCCTGTACTACCGGATGGTGCTGACCAAGCGCTACGGGGGTGAGCAGAGCGAGGAAAAAGGACCGATCTTCCGCGAAAGCATCCCGGTCGAAGGGCCGGAGAAGATCGCCGCCGAAGCGCTGCTGGCCCCCATCCGCCAGCACTCCGCGGATGTGGAGACGTTCATCAGCGAGACCATCAAGCGTGTCAACAACCTGAACGACGACAACGTCGGCCTGCTACTGGGCGGCGATCGCTCCACGGCAAATAAAGCCCGCGTCATCGATCTGCTGCTGTCCATTGCCCATGTACCCATGGAGCGCGTCAACACGATCCGCCTGGCCAATGGCATCGCACAGACCCCGGAGCTGTGGCTGCGCAGCTACAACGGCACCCAGTGGCTGTACTTCAATCCGGAGACCGGCGAGCAAGGCCTGCCGGCAGACCGGCTGATCTGGTGGTTTGGCGAAGAACCGCTGATCAGCGTGGAGGGCGGGCGCAACCCGCAAGTCGAATTCACGCTGAACAACAGTCAGATCAACGCCATCCGCCTGGCGCAACTGTCGGACGCTCAGGCCCAGGCGGGTTTCCTCGAGTACTCCCTCTACGGGTTGCCGCTGCAGACCCAGCAGACCTACCAGATCATGATCATGATCCCCATCGGCGTACTGATGATCCTGATCCTGCGTAACCTTGGCGGCTTGCAGACGCTGGGCACCTTCACACCAGTGCTGATCGCCCTGGCTTTCCGGGAAACCCAGCTGGGATTCGGCATCCTGCTGTTTACCCTGGTCACGGCGCTGGGCTTGATGCTGCGTTCCTACCTCGAGCACTTGAAACTGCAGATGCTGCCGCGGTTGTCCGTGGTGCTGACCTTCGTGGTGGTGCTCATGGCGGTGATCAGCCTGCTGAGCCACAAGCTGGGCCTGGAGCGCGGCCTGTCGATCGCCCTGTTCCCCATGGTGATCCTGACCATGACCATCGAGCGCCTGTCGATCACCTGGGAAGAACGCGGCGGCGCGCACGCCTTCAAGGTCGCTATCGGCACCCTGGTGGCGGCCACTCTGGCCTACCTGCTGATGACCATTCCGGAGCTGACCTACTTCGTCTTCACCTTCCCTGGCGTGCTGCTGATCATGGTTGCCTTCATGCTGGCGATGGGTCGCTACCGCGGCTACCGGCTGACCGAACTGTTCCGCTTCAAGGCTTTCCTGAAGGACTGACACCATGCTGGGACTCTGGAAAACCTGGAAGGCCCTGGATGCCAAGGGCATCATGGGCATCAACCGCCGCAACGCGGATTACGTGCTCAAGTACAACAAGCGCAGCCTTTACCCCATCGTCGACGACAAGATCCTCACCAAACAGCGCGCGCTGGAAGCGGGGATCCATGTGCCGGAGATGTACGGGATCATCGAGACCGAGAAGCAGATCGAAGGGCTCGACCGCATCATCGGTGGGCGCAACGACTTCGTGATCAAGCCAGCCCAGGGCGCCGGCGGCGACGGCATCCTGGTGATCGCCGACCGCTTCGAGGGGCGTTACAAGACGGTTTCGGGGCGCATCATCAGCCATGAAGAGATCGAGCAGCAGCTGTCGACCATCCTGTCCGGCCTCTACTCCCTGGGTGGTCACCGGGACCGCGCACTGATCGAGTACCGCGTCACTCCGGACCCGATCTTCAAGAGCATCAGCTACGAGGGCGTGCCGGACATCCGAATCATCGTGCTGATGGGCTATCCGGTGATGGCCATGCTGCGCCTGCCCACCCGCCAGTCCAATGGCAAGGCCAACCTGCACCAGGGCGCCATCGGTGTCGGCGTGGACCTGGCCACCGGCATCACCCTGGGCGGCACCTGGCTGAACAACAAGATCATCCGTCACCCCGACACCGGCAACGCGGTGGATGGCGTGCAGTTGCCCGACTGGGACGGCTTCATGCGCCTGGCCGCCGGTTGCTATGAGCTGTGCGGGCTTGGCTACATCGGCGTCGACATGGTGCTCGACCAGGACAAGGGGCCACTGATTCTCGAGCTCAACGCACGACCCGGCCTGAACATCCAGATTGCCAACAACTGTGGCCTCACCCTGCGCACCCAGGCGGTCGAGGCGCATCTGGAAACCCTGCGCAAGGCAGCCGTGACCGAAACTCCGGAGCAGCGGGTACGCTTCGCCCAGGAAGTGTTCGGGCACGTGAAGCCCAGGGACTGATCAACGCAGCACGGTGAGTTCGAAGCTGCCGTCCTCGGCATGGCGATGGACCTGCACACCGGCCTCGTTCAGCTCCAGGGACTGCAGCGGGCGCTTGTAGGGCCGGTTGTCCAGCGTTTGTCGGGCCCGGTCCTCCTCGGTGGTCAGCAACAGGACGTAGCGCTCGCCGCGACCCCCGAAAACCGGCACCACACCCTCCAGGAAGGCGTAGCGGTGCCAGCTTTCCGGATGCAGAGTGGACACCGCCTCGCTCACCAGACGCGTGGGGCGGCGCGACTCATCGAGAAACAGCAGCGACGGATAGACCAGTTGCCGGTTGGCGAAACTGCGCACCCGCAGACCATAACGCTGCGCGGAGCGCGGCAGCTTGATGGCCACGTAACGGCTGTCAAGGTGCGGCAACCTGAGACGCGGCGAGAACCGATTGAACTCCTCGTAACGGGGCTCTTCGGTCGACAGTTCGATGATGTCGCTTTCCGCCAGCTGCTCGCAACAACGCTCCAGCAACTCCCGGTGCAACTCGGTCATCCCGGCCGCGGACTCCTGCGGCTGCCAGGCCAGTGCGGGCTGACCATCCAGACTGGGCAGCAGGGGCGACGGTCGGCTGAACGCTACCTGCCGACCTTCGCTGTATTCAACCGGTGCGGCGGCCGGCCCGACGGGGCCGCCGCGCTGGCCAACCGGCGAGTTGCGCACCCGCCCCTGATCATCGACCCAGGTGAAATAGGCACCTGCGCGATCATCCGCCTGGAAGTTGCGGCCTTCCAGCCATTCCGAATCCACATAGTCACCCTCCAGCGGATCGCGGCCGGATACCTGCGTATCGGCCGGCGCGGTCGCCGAAACATGGAAACTGCTCTGCAACGCGCCACTGGCATCTACCCAGGTGAAGTAGCGGCGCTTGGCCTCATTGCTGCCCGGAGCGTTGTTGGCCCAGCCGGCACCATCCCGACTGTTCGCTTCCGGGGTAGGTCCGCTTCGCCAGAAGCCACCGGCAGCACCCTCAGCCTGGATGAAGGTGTTATGGACACGTCCCTGGTCATCCAGCCAGGTCAGATAGCGCCCCTGCCCCGCCTCGACGGGCAGGGCCAGGATCACCCACAACAGCGGCAGCCAGTTGCGCATCTCGACTCTCAGAAGGTCGTCCGGTAACTGATCGAGAAGATATACGCCTCAACCTTGGTCTTGATATCCAGGTCGGCATACGGGTTGTAGACCATGTCCAGCAATCCCGAGCAGTTCACGTTACAGCTGGTGCCGGCGGGAATGTCCTGCTTGCTGATCAGGTAGTTGAAGCCGATATCGATCTCCGTATCCTTGTCCCAGCGATACCCGGCACCGATGCCGTAAAGGTCGGCATCGCCCAGCGGCGCGAGGATATCCGCCCGATCACTCGGGATGGATGAGCTACGCGGTTCATAGCCCACCCGCAGGCTGAGACGATCGTTGACGTCGTACTGCACGCCCAGGGCCCAGCTCCACACCGACTCGTAGCCGCGATCCAGGATGATCGAACGGTTGGTGGCGTTGTCGGGCGCAAACAGCATGGCAATGGTCAGCAGATCCAACTGACGGTCGAACTCCAGCTCCAGGTTTTCCCAGCTGCCGTAGTCGGTCCATTTCACGTCGAAATTGACCTGCCAGCGCGGCAAGGGGCGGACCTTGATCCCGGTGGAAAAATGCGCCGGATGGGTCACATCCAGGGAGACGTTGCCTTGCTCGTTCTCCCAGACGCCGTCAGGTGTGATGCTGGTGAAAATGGCGCCAAACAGTGAACTGTCGAGGCCCCTCCAGAAGTTCTGCCAGTTGTCGGTGTACTCGACGCGGTACTTGCCCTGCAGGCGCATCTTCGCTTCGCTCTGGTAGACGGCCCCCAGGGAGAACCACTCGGTCGGTTCCCAGAGGAAACCCAGGTTCCAGGTCGGCGACAGCGTCTGCTGCATGTCGACGTCCAGGTTCGCCAGGTCGGTGAAGGGACCAAAGGGCGCGCCACACAGGTTGATCAGCACATCCATCGGGTTGCCCTCGATGGTGCAGAGCGCATCCTGAACCGCGGCCACCACACCGGTGAGCATGCCTGGAGCCCGGAAATCCTGCTTCAGGGCCAGCGCCTGGTGGGAAAACCCGACCGAAAGCCCCACGGAGAACTCATCGTTGACCTGGTAGGCCACCGAAGGCGAAAAGTAGGTGATGCGCTGCAGCGCGATTTCCTGCCCCATGTAGCGGCCCGGATCATCCTTGTCGCGCCGAAAACCGACCGCCTGCGGGGTATACACGTTGGTGGCGAAGGTGAACTTCGACCCCGGCGGATTGATGGAGACCCCGGCCAGCGGCGCGACCAGCACCGGCACATCGACCGTCCCGCCCAGACCGGGCAGGTACATGGTGGAGGTGGTGGTGCGACTGCGGCTGCCCGCGATCGGATCGTTCTTGAAATTGAAGAAGTTGTCGCCGTAATGGGGCGGCGCATCGAACTCGGCACGGATATCCATCACCCCGGTCACCAGCTTCAGCGCGGTCTGGCGACCCTTGAGCTTGGAAAGCGCCGCCGGGTTGTAGTGCACCGCATCGATACCGCTGGAATCGGCGGTAATGGCGTTGCCCAGCGCCATGGCCTTGGGGTTGCCCACGGTCAGGTTCTGGGAAAACTGCGCCTGGCTTTCCATTGCCCAGAGCAAGGTCACCCCGGCAATCGCGCGCGCAAGCGGCGAAAATCGCATTTTCATGGGCTGTCCGCCTGCGCGTTATCGGGCCTTGAGGCCTTTGATATCCAGGGGCATGGAGAACCCCAGTAGGACATCCGGCGAATCCTCGGTCAGACCGAAACCGGCGTTGACGTTGACGATGCGATCCGGCGAGGTTCGCAAGCCCAGCGAAAAGTTCATGACAGCGCTGGTCTGCTCGTTGCCGTCACCGGAAACATCCGCGAAGCGAAACTTGGGCTTCAGGCTGTGGGCCATCTGGTAGGAGGTGGCCAGCGACACGTCATAGGACAGGGCGTAGGCAAAGCCCATGCTGAGCGAGAAGGTGGCGCCGGGGTAAACCTCTTCCAGCAACCGTCCACCGCGCACCTGGTCGATGTCCTTGATGGGCGCGTTGTAGGCGTACCCCAGCGAACCGAAGAGCACGACCGGGTCGAGGACATGGGAGACGTTGGCCCCCAGACCTAGGCTGTAGTAGCCATTGCCGGTCGACAGATCTCGGTTGATGTTGATGTCATAGGGGCTTTCCCCGGTGGGAAAGCCGAGGTTCGCGTAGAACGTGGTAACGGGGCGTCCGCGCACCGAGTTCCAGGGCTGCCAGCGCAGACTGGTGGAGAGATCGCCGATGCTGTAGACGTCGAGATCGCGCTCGGTATCGTACTTGGCCACCAGTGGCAGGCGCACACTGAAGGTCAGGTTGTCCCAGACACCGTAGTCGAAGGTAAAGGCGTTGGTGAAGCTGTGCTGAGCCTCGCTCTGGCCAATGACGCTGTAACTCGGCACACCCTGGCTGTCCTGGTTCGTGCGCACCGTCTGGATGGCCATGTCGCGGGTCAGTGAATAGTCGAAACCGTAAGTGAGGGTCCGCTCCCCCTTCTTGAGCAGGGTGTAGCTCTGTTCGGCCGCCTGGAATACTTCTTCCAGCGCCTTGGTGCTGTCCGCGTCGTCTTCTTTCTTGCTCAGTGCTTCCCGGGCCTGCTCGACACTGCTTTCCTCGGCATAAACCTGCCCCGCGCTGACCAGCGAGATGATCGCCAGCCACGCCAGTCCCCGAACTCCCATGGCCTACCCCTTGTTATTTTTGAATTACGGGTCGCGCGTCCGCTGCGCGATCTGTGCTTGCTATTTGCGGCGGATGTAATGGGTTTCTCGCAGTTGACCCGCGGACCCGATTTCGGTCGCCTGGTTCTCGGTGAATTTGGCCAGAACCGGGAACTCCCGAAATGCCAGCAGGCTGGTGGTCCTGTCATCGACCAGACGCATGTCTGCGTCGCTGAGGGCAAGCGCGTTCACGGGCGGACGCTCGCCCGGATACACGATGAACACGACATTCTGATCCCAGACGTCCTGAAATCGTGTCTGGGTAAAACTGATGTTGCCCAGGGCCGGATCGGCCACATAAACCCGACCTTCCTGAACCTTGCGCAGCACCACGAAATGTTTGAAACCGGCATATTCGATCGGAACGATCGCCGGATGCTCCAGGGTCACCAGATCCTGGAAGTCGGCACGGAAACCGCCGCTCTGGTAGCCCAGCGCCGCCGTGAGCCGTTTCATGTCCAGCAGCGAGAAGCCACGCCGTTCGGCGATCTTGTCGGCCTCACCATAATGGAGGAGCCCTTCCATGACCTGGCGTTCATCCAGATTGAGCCCCAGGTAATAATCCAGCACCGTGGTCAGAGCTGCCGAACCACAGCTGTAGTCGTAAGCCTGGCGGACGACGTTGCGATACTTGAGCTGACTCAGTGGCTCGACCACCACCGACTCCCGCACCGGGCCGGCGACCGTCATGCCGTGACTGACATTCACGCCGCCTTCGGGCACTGTCCGGGTGTCAACGGCCTCGGTGAAGCCCCAGACAGCCAGCAGGCTACCCAGCAGAATTTCTATCATTGCTGTTCTCTCGATCCAGGAATCCGCCGGTTGCCCGGCGGATTGTCAGGCGCGTGCCCGGGGATCAGTGACCCCAGATCCGCAGCTGGGTACCGGCCATGTTCTGGTCGATGATGGCCAGGGAGCCCAGGCTGGCACCGGTATCACCCACACGGATGGCGCCGATGGACACCTGACCGGTCATTTCCGGCAGGGTGATCTGCAGCTGATCGGTAGCGGTACCGGAAATATCAGTGGTAACCACGTCAATCATCAGCGGGTTGTCGTCAGTGATGCTGAAGCCGGTCATGGAGACGTTTTCCAGACGCAGGGTGCCGCTGCCGGAAGCATCGTTGTCGGTGTAGACGATGGCGCCGATGGTGCCATTGAAGTCACCGGCAATGCTGATGCCGTCCTGACCGCTGATACCTGCCAGGGAAGCGTCGTCCAGGGCGCGCAGATCGGCCTGAGCCATGAACGGAGCGGCGAGAACAGCGGCAGCCAGAGCCAGTTGGTTCAATTTCATTGTTGTTATCTCCAGAAGGTTCGGTTCGCTAGGGATCATCCCAGAAGCTGTCGCGGCACCCGCCTCGACAGCAGGAGCGCTTCGTCTCGCCTGCCGCAGCACCTCGGTCGACAGTCGGATAGCATCGAACTCGTCCTGCGCATAAAGCTACTGAGGCTTCGGTGACCTGCCAGCCTATCCAAGGGATGGCACAGGCCAGATGGCTTCCAGCCGAACCTCAGGCCTCACCCAGCAGGCCCAGGCTCTTGCCCTTCAGTACCGCCTGGGTACGGCTGCGCACGGCCAACTTGGCAAACAGGTTGTGCAGGTGCCATTTGATCGTGGCTTCGGAGAGGTGCACCGCCTGGGCGATATCACGGTTCGACAAGCCCGCCGCAACCAACCGGAGAATTTCCCGCTCGCGGTGGTTAACCACCTGATTCTCTTCAATTTTCTCCGGGTCTACGGTCAGCCGCCGGCACTGCTCGCGCAGCATCTCGCCCAGACTTGGCCAGGCGACCTCCGACTGCCAGGCCTCCCACAGTGGCAACAGCCACAGCGCATCATCCAGGAAGAGGCGTCGATAGCCCCGCTCCCAGGCATCACGTACGGTCTGTTCCAGCAGGTTGAACGCCTTTTCGCTGTTACCCTTGCGCCAGTACGCTACGGAGAGTAACAAGCCCAGGCGCAGACGCCGGTCGCGCTGATGTTCGCCGGCCTGCGCAGACAGCAGCGGCTCCAGAACCCCCTGGGCCTTCTCCGGGCGCCGCTCACTGAGGGCCAGGCGTGCCTGGGCCAGACTGAGGGCGGCAAAGGCGTCTGGATAGCGGCTGATGTCCAGGCGATCCAGTTGCCGCTCCAGCTGCAGGCAGGCGCGCTCCGCTTCGTTGGGACGATGCAACCACAGCAGGAAGCTCACCTTGCAGCCCATCGCCAGGGCATAGACGCGCTCGTAGCCGGGGCCCTGCAGATTCAGCAACCAGTCCTCCAGCTCCGCCAGTCCCTGCTCGGGTTCCCCGGCATAGAAGCGCGCGCGCACCATGACCAGTCTTGCCCGGTTGATCAGCTCAATGGGCGTCGCGACATCCCGCCAGGTGGTGGCCAGGGGCAGCTCGGCCAGGACCGCAGCGTGGCGATCCTGCTCGTAAAGCAGGTCGGCATAGGCCAGGGCCAGCGGCCCGCCGACCCGGCTGCGCCGGCCGAACACCCGCTCGACTCGATTGCGCGCCGCCTCGGCAATGGCACGCCCGCGCTCCAGTTCGCCATATTCCTTGCTGATCAGGGCTTCGATCAGACTGGTCACAACGTACAGGTAGGCGCTGTCCACCTGACGCAGCTCGCTGCGCGCCAGCGCGATGGCCTTGCCGGCCTCGGCAAAATCACCGAGCAAGGCCAGGGCGGCGGCCTGCACGCAGGCCAGGCTGGCACGGAAAACCGGCTGGCCGCTCGGCACCAGCGTCAGCCATTGTCGGGAAATCTTCAGGCAGGTCTCCAGCTTGTCCTGGTAGAGGAGCACCAGCGCCTTGAGCACCTGGGCGGCGCCCAGCAATTCGATCAGACCGGGCTGCGGCGTCTTGCCCCTCACCTGCAGCAGGCGTCCGCTGACCTCCTCGATCAGCGCCTCGGATTCGGCGAAGCGCTGATCGAACGCCAGCTGCCAGGCGTAGAACAGCTGAAAGACTGTGTGCTCACGGATCTGCTCGGTGGGCACCTGCTTGAGCAGGGTCAGGACCCCGTAGGCCCGGTTGCTCGCCACCAGGCGAGCGCCCTGCCGCTCCAGCAGACTGGCGGCCAGGGTGTAGTCCCGCGCGCGCAGGGCATAGGCGATGGCGCGGTCGCCGTGCCCCTGCGCCTCGCTCCAGCGGGCGGCAACCAGCAACAGCGGCGTTGGGCTGCCATTGCGCGCCAGGCGCCCCTGGAGGAATTCGGCGAACAAGTGGTGGTAACGAAACCAGTGGCCCTGGCCATCCAGCGGAATGATGAACAACTGCTCCCGTTGCAGACGTGCCAGCAGCTCGGCGCTGTCCGTGCGCCCGGTCAGCGCATCGCACAGCTCGGCGCTGAACTCGTCAAGCACGGAGGTCTGTTCCAGGAAGCGGCACAACGCCGGCGGGAGACCCGACAGCACATCCTCGGCCAGGTAGTCCGCGATGTCGCGCTCGGTGCCGCTTAAGCCGTCAATAAACGCCTTGCGGTCCGGATGGCGCGCCAACGCCAGTGCCGCCAGGTGCAGCGCGGTGATCCAGCCCTCGGTACGTTGGTAGAGCAGATCCAGCTCACGCTCGGTCAGCTCGAGGTGGCGCAGGCGCTTGATGTATTCGGCCGTCTCGGCCCGACTCAGCCGTAGGTCGCCGGCCCCGATCAGCTGGCAGGCCCCCTCGGGAAGTGCCGTTTCGTCGCGCAGGAAGCGGGGAAGGAAGCGGCTGCTGGCAACCAGGTGCAGCCGTGGCGGCATCCGGCTCAACAGATAGCGTACGGCTTCCGGAAACTCCGGATGACGAATGCGGTGCACGTCGTCGAGGATCAGATAGACGTCGCGGGGAAACCGCTGTACTTCGGCCAGAAAAGCATCGAGCAAAGCCTCCACCGGCCAGCTCGGCCCATCGCGCAGCAGCTCGGCCGTGCTGCCGCCAAAGCCGGGCTGCGCCAGCTCCAGCGCCGCCAGCACATACTCCAGCAGGCGATGCGGCTCACTGTCCGCCTCGTCGCAAGATAACCAGGCCACGCAGCAACCCGCCTGCTCCAGGCGCTGGCGCAGCAGAGCCAGCGCCGTGCTCTTGCCGTATCCGGCCGGCGCACCGAGCACCAGCAGCGGATGATGGCGTGCCTGGTAAAGGCGCTCTACCAGCAGGTCTCGCCCGAGCAGTGCCTGACTCTCCAGGCCAGCCGGAAACAGCTTGGTGCGCAGCAGGGGCGCCCGCATCGCGCCCCTTTCAAGATGGTTCATGCCAGCACTCCCAGATCGCGGGCGCGACGGATCGCCTGGGTCCGGTTACGCACCCTGAACTTCTCGTAGATGTTGTGCAGATGCCACTTCACGGTGCCCAGCGCCAGCGATAGCTGCCGGCCGATCTCGTCATTGGAGAACCCTTGGGCAGCCAGGCGAATGACCTCCAGTTCGCGCTCGGTGAGTGCCTCGGGCAAGCCATATTGCTCACTGCTGGCGGGTTGTCCCGGCCACATACCGATCAGCTCGCGCAGGAATCCCTGCAACGCCGGCTGGCGTTCGACCGCTTCCAGATGCTGCAGCAGCGCGCGTACACCTTCACCCTCTTCCACAAACAGACTGCGCATCCCTTCGCGCTCGGCCGCCAACAGGCATTGCACCAGCAGGCTCAAGGCGCGCTCCTGGTAGCCCAGGTGCTGGTAGCTGAGCGCTGCCAGGAGGTCCAGGCGCAGCCGCTGCAGCTCGTGCCAACCCGGCTGCAGCAGGGCGCGCAGCTGGGTGATCTCGTGCAGCGCCTCACTGAATTGATTGCGCGCCTGCTGCAGACGCACCCGACTCAAACCCAGCACCCACTGCACCGCATTGAAGGTGTGCTGGGGGTATGCGGCCGCCTGGCGCTGCCAATCGACTGATTTCAGGCGCTGCTCGGCACGTTTGGCGCGTTCGCCACCCGGGTCCTGCAGCAATCCGAGGATTTCCTCCCCCACCGCCTGGGCATAGAAGCGCCAGGATTGATGACGGGCGCCCAGGTTCTGCACCTCCATGAGCGTGGCCTGGGCCTCCCTGGCCTGGCCGCGCAACCGTTGCAGGCGCGCCAGACAGAGCAGGCCCTGGGCGTAGAAGTCGATGGGGTTGATGACATCCACACCCGCCAACGCGCGGCGCAAGCGCTCTTCCAGGCCCTCGAAACGCCCCTGCTGATAGGCGATCAGGCCTGCGCTGATCTGCGGCAGCACCAGCGCCGTGCTGCCGGGCTCGAAACAACCCTGGCTTCGTTCCAGCAAGCGCTCGCAGAGCATGCTGGCCTGACGCAGGCGGCCCTGTTCGTAGGCCAGAAATACCTCGATGTTGTCGAGCTGAATGTCCAGGTAGCGGCCGCTCAGGAAGTGATTACGTTGCCGGGCCAGCGCGATGAGGCGCCGGGCCTGCTCCGGCTGGGCCAGCACCGCATGGGCCAGTGCTCCCATCAGCAGCGTGGCAGCTTCGAGAAAGGCACTGTGCTGCTCGAGTCGCGCCTCGACCTTGCGCACCAGCGCCACGCACAGCTGCAGGTCATCCTTCTGCAGAGCCAGCATTGCCTTGATCGCCAGCACGGCTAGACGTCCGTCGCCCAGCGGTGTCTCGTCCTCGCTTGCCCAGCGCGCCAGCAGCTCGTCCAACAGCCGATTGGCCTCTGCCAGGGTCAGGCCGGCGGCCTTGTCCCAGACATCCACCAGCACCAGGATCGGATGGCGCTCCACCAGGGCGTCAGGGATCTTGCGCCGCCAGCGATACAGGCGGTGCAACTGGCCGCGATTGATCAGTTCCAGGCCGTAGCCGCCCACCAGGGCGGCGAGCATTTCCGAATCCTCGGCCAGACAGGCATGTTCGATAGCCAGGGTTTGCATGTGGTGGTTGGTAAACCACAGGCTGGTCTTGAACTGCAGCTGGCGATACTGCTCCGCATCGCTATGCCGCAGGAGCGACTGCAGGAAACGGCCGAATTGGCGATGAAAGCGGTACCAGCGGCGCTCCCGATCCAGGGGGATAAGGAACAACTGACGGGTCTCGAGCTCCTCGAGTAGCGCCTGACCATCGTCCCGTCCGGTCAGGGCGCAGACCAGTTCACCGCTCATTCGCGCCGGCACGCCCAGGATCAGCAACAGCTCCCGGATTTCTTGTGGCAGCGCCTCAAACAGAGGCCGCAGCAAATCGTCCAGCAGCCGGGCATAGTGGGCCAGTGCTTCCGCACGCGGCAGTGCGTCCGGCAGGGGCTGGCAGGTGAGCAGTGCGCCGGCCAGCCAGCCCTCGGTGAGCGCATGCAGGTCCTGCAGGGTTTCCTCGTCGAGCCCAGCCGGCGACACACCGCGCATCTCGTCCAGGGTCAGGCACAGTTCGCCCAGGCCGATCTCCAGCAATCGCCCCTTGGCACGCAGCACCGCCAGATTCAGCGCAGGCCGTTGCGTACAGCCAATGGCAAGGGTCAGACCCGGCGGGGCCAACTGGATGAAGCGATTGAGGGCCGAGAGCAGCTCCGTGCTGGCCGGTTGCCAGTCATCCAGCACCAGCAGCAGGGGCCGGCGCAGTTCGCCCAGCTCTGCCAGCAGGCCATCCAGTACCACACCGGGGGCTGGCCTGTCCTGGCTGGCCAGCATTTCCAGCAACGCGGTACAGAGGCCCGGCACCTGCAGGCGCAGCGCGTGTAGCAAGCGGGTCAGAAAATGGTGGGGATCGGTATCGCTGGCGGCCAGCGACAGCCAGGCGCATGCACTGCCCTGCGCCTGCCGGCTGGCGATCAGTTCGGCCAGCAACGTGCTCTTGCCGGAGCCGCTGGGCGCGCAGAGCAGAATTAGTCGGGCATCGGCGTGTTCGGCCAGCAGGTTGTGTAGCCGGGAGCGGAGCACATAGCCATCCGGCACGGGAGGCAGGAACCGCCTGGACGGATGCGCAAGGCCGCCCATCGTATCTGAGACGACGTCCATGGTCTGAATCCCTTGGTGCTTATATTTATCGTTATGATCGGGCCAACGGCCCCGCGGGATGCTCCAGATACTAATCACCCCCCCTCGACCGCGCAAACCGACAGCGGCCCTAGGACAAGCCCGGTGAGCGGAATACAATCCCCGTCACGTTATTGCCCGCGATCCCGATGCCAACCTGTCTCTGCCACGACCTGCCCTACCAGGCCGACCCCACCGAACGTTTCGCCCGCATTCGCCACGCGCCGGGAGCTGTCTTGCTGGACAGTGGCCGGCCGGGGGCCGAACGCGGACGTTATGACCTGCTGTCCGCCTGGCCATTGGCTTCGCTGAGCCCTTCGTGCGACGAAACAGCCAAGGGCTTCTTCCAGCGCCTGCGCGCAGCGCTGGGGACGCTGGGCCGGGCCGAGGCGCCGGTAGGCTGTGCGCTGCCCTTCACCGGTGGGCTGGTCGGCTACCTGTCCTACGATTTCGGCCGGCGCCTGGAACAGCTGCCCGAGCAGGCCCGTGACGACCTCGGTTTCGCCGACGCAACGCTGGGCCTGTACGCCTGGGCGCTGATCTCCGATCACCACCGGCGCACCACGCAGCTGATGTTCCACCCCACTGTCGAAACCACCGAGCGGCAGCGCCTGATCCGGCTGTTCGAAGCCGAGGCATCGGCCGAGAGCGACGCGGCCTTCCAGTTGCTCGCGCCCTTCCAGCCCGACCAGAGCGCGGCGCAGTACCAGCGTGCCGTGCAGCGCATCCTCGACTACATCCGCGCCGGCGACTGCTATCAGGTGAACTACGCCCAGCGCTTCCGCGCTCCTTGCCGGGGCGACGCCTGGCAGGCCTATCGCGCGTTGCGCGCGGCCTGCCCGACGCCCTTTTCCGGCTTCATCAGCGGACCCGACGGCGACATCCTCAGCCATTCGCCCGAGCGTTTCATCGAGGTGCGCGGCGGCCAGGTGGAAACCCGGCCGATCAAGGGCACCCGGCCGCGCGGCGCCACGCCCGACGAGGATCGCCAGCAGGCCGAGGCGCTCCTGGCCAGCACCAAGGACCGTGCCGAGAACCTGATGATCGTCGACCTGCTGCGCAACGACCTGGGGCGCAGTTGCCGGACCGGCTCGGTGCGCGTGCCCGAGCTGTTCGCGCTGGAGAGCTACCCCAACGTGCACCACCTGGTCAGCGCGGTGACCGGCGAACTGGCGGACGGCAAGGATGCCCTGGACCTGCTGGCCGGCAGCTTTCCTGGCGGCTCGATCACCGGCGCGCCGAAGATCCGCGCCATGCAGATCATCGACGAGCTGGAGCCGACCCGCCGCGCGCTGTATTGCGGCTCGCTGCTTTACCTGGACGTGCGTGGGGAGATGGACAGCTCCATCGCCATCCGCAGCCTGCTGGTCAAGGACGGGCAGATCAGCTGCTGGGGCGGCGGCGGCATCGTCATGGACTCCGACTGGCAGGCCGAGTACCGGGAATCCATTGCCAAGGTCGAGGTGCTGCTGCGCACGCTGGAGAGACTCCCCCGGTAGGGCGGTCGGCGCCTTTCCTGCCGCCGGCGGCGCGGCCGCAACGGGCACGGGAAACGTTGCCCTGCCTGCGCGGCCATGACGCGGCCACAGCGGCAAATCGCCCCAAATGTGACGAGCGCGCTCGATTGCGACTCGGCAGCGGCGTGCCGCTTGCTTAAACTGCGCCCTTGCTTCGCATCTTCGAAGGACTCGCATGCCCAGCCTGAATCGCCTCATTCTGATCAACACCCACCTCAAGGGTGTGGTGGAGCTGGTCGTGGACGACCACACCAACATCTGCGGCACCAACGCCTCCGGCAAGACCACCCTGCAGCGCCTGGTGCCGGTGTTCTACGGCGAATACCCGAGCCGCGTCGTGCCGGCCACCCGTGACAGCTTCGAGCGCTGGTACCTGCCCACCGAGCAGAGCTTCATCGTCTACGAATACCAGCGCATGGACGACGAGCCCTGCCAGGCGATCCTCGCCACCAGCAGCGACGGCCGGGGCGTGGACTACCGACTGGTACAGAAAGGCTTCGACCTGGATGACTACATCCGCAGCCGCCAGGGCGACAGCATCGTCTGCCGCACCATGAACGAACTGGGCCGGCATTTCCGTTCGCTCGGCATCGCGGTGAGTAACCAGCTCAACACCCGTCAGTACCGGGCGATCATCCAGAACGACCGCACCCTGCTCTCCAGCGACAGCCAGCGCAGCGAGCTGCGCCAGCTGGCCCGCCAGTTCTCCCTGTGCAACGGCGAACACAGCCTGCGCCATATCGAGAAGCTGGTGCGCGCGGTGCATTCGCGCGAAGGCAAGATGGAGACCATCAAGTCGATGGTCGCCGCCATCCTCGAGGAGGACGGTGTTGCCCCGCCGACCACCGGCCTCAGCGCCCAGAAGGTCGAGGACTGGATCCGCGACAGCCAGCTGATCCAGGGCTTCGCCGACCTGCGCCCGGAATTCGCCCGCCTGGAGCGCGACTTCCAGGAACTGCAAGGCTGCGAGGCGCGCCTCAGCGGTCTGTTGCAGGCCTTCCGCACCGACGAGCCGCAACTGTTCGCCCGCCAGGAAACCCTGAAGAGCGAGCTGGAGCAGATCGGCTTCGAACTCAATCGCCTGGAAGGCGACTGGAAAGAGCAGCGCGATGCGCTGAGCCTCGATCTGTCCCAGGTGCAGGCCCGCGTTCGGAGTGACGAAGAGCAGCTCAACCACATCGAGGAGCAGTATCAGCAGTATCTGGATTCCGACATCGACCAGGCCAAGGCCGATCTGGAAAAGCTCGACGGCTGGAAGCTGGAGCTGGACAACCTCAAGGAGCGTCTGCGCCTGCTCACCGAGCAGCATGCCGACGTGCAGAATGCCTACCTGGAGCGCAAGCAGATCGTCCAGGAGCGCCAGCAGGAAGCCCTGGACCGCCTGCACGGACAGGAAGGCAAGGTGCGCGACGAGCTGGCCGCCCGCACCCAGCAGCAGCACGACGCCCTGAGCCAGCTGGACAAGTCCTTTGCCAACCGCCGCCAGGAGTCGGAAACCACCTACCGCGAGCAGAAACATGCCCGCGAGCTGGAGCGCAAGGATCACGAGCAGCGCATCAACCAGTTCGGCTACAGCGAAGAGGAAAGCCGCAGCCTGGACATCTTCGACCGCCGCCTGGAAGAGGCCGACGAAAAGCGCGACGCGGCCAGCCAGCAGGTCGAGACCCTGACCCAGCAGGAACGCCAACTGCTGCGCCAGCGCGAGGAACTCGCCCAGCAGCACCAGCAGGCGGCCCGCAAGGTGGCCGAACGCGAGCAGGAAAAGAACGTCGCGGAACGCCTGCTCTACCCCGGCCAGCACACCCTGCTGGAATTCCTGCGCCGCGAGCAGCCGGGCTGGGAACAGCACCTGGGCAAGCTGATCGAGCCGGGTCTGCTGCAGCGCACCGACCTCAAGCCCGCGCTGAGCGACGCCCCGGCCGACAGCTTCCACGGCCTGCGCCTGGACCTGGCCATGCTGCCCACGCCCGAACACGCGGCCGACGAAGCCGCCCTGCGCGCCCGCGTGCAACTGGCCGAGGACAACCTGCAGGCCGCGCGCAATCAGCAGGAAGCGCTGGAGACGCAGCTGGGCGAACAGACCGCCGCGCTGGACGACCTCAACACCCGCCTGGTGCAGGCCCGCACCGAACTGCAACGCGCCAGGGACGACCGCCAGCGGCTGCGCGAGGAGCGCGCCGCCCTCAAGGAGCGCCTCGACGCCGCCCTCGCCGAACGCCGCCTGGAAGCGCGCAAGCAACTGAGTGCGCTGGACGAAAGCCTGGCCCGCCTGAGCGCCGAACACGGCCTGTTGCTGAACGAACTGGCCGAGCAGCACCAGGACGCGCGCCTGGAAGCCTCGGCCCACTGGCAGCAGGTGATCCAGGATCTGGAGCAGCGCCTGGCGCAGCTGCGCGGCCAGATGGACGAGCAGCGCGCCCAGGGCAAGACCGAACTGGCCGCCTGCGAAAGCTGGTACCGCAACGAGCTCAAGTCCCGTGGCGTCGACGAAGCCCAGCTGATCGAGCTGAAGAACGGTATCCGCCAACGCGAGCAGCGCATCCGCGAAACCGAGGCGTTGCGTTCCGAGGTGCTCCGTTACGAGGAGTGGTACGCGGTCACCTGGCTCAAGCGCAAGCCGCAGCTGCACGACGACCTGGTCGCCCGGCGCGCCGAGGCCAGCGACCTCAAGCAGAGGCTCGACAGCGCCACCCAGGCCTACAAGCGCCAGCGCGACCAGCTTGAGCAGCAGCGCAAGCAGGGCCTGCAGCAGCAGGGCCAGATTGGCGAGCAGCTGGACCTGCTCAAGGGCCTGCTGCGCCGCCTCGGCGAGTGCAAGCTGCCGCGCGACGGCATACCACCGGAAGGCGAACTGGACGAGCGCCTGCGCCTCGGCCAGGAGCTGCTGCACAGCCGCGACGCGTTGATGACCACCATCAAGCAGCACGTCGACCGCTTCGACAGCCTGCTGGCCGGCAAGAGCGGCTCCAGCCTCACCGAGACCTGGGAACGCGGCCGCGAGGAATGCACGCTGGTCAGCGAGCGCGGCGTGCCAACCCTGGATTACCGCCGGCTGGTGCCGGTGCTCGCGCAACTGCTCAACGAGCTGGTGCCGCAGAGCATCCGCGGCCTGCTGGAGCAGGGGCGCATCTTCGGCAAGGACCTGTACGACTACTTCGACGTGCTGGCCGACATCGACAAGCGCATCGCCAGCCAGAGCGCGCGCATCACCCGCGAGGTCAGCGACGAGCTGTTCCTCGACGGGGTGTCCAATTCGGCGGTGACCATCCGCTCGCGCATCACCGAGCTTGAATTCTGGCCGGAGCTGCGCAGCTTCGTGAACGCCTACCGCGAATGGCAGGACAGCGGCTTCGCCGAACTGCCCGGCGAGGACTACACCGGCAGCATGCGCCGCGCCCTGGAAGTGCTCGGCCGCTCGGCCCTGAGCAGCGGCATCGCGGGCTTGCTGGAAATCGAGCTACGTCTGCGCGAGGGCAACAGCGACCTGGTGATCCGCACCGACCGCCAGCTCAACGAATCCTCCAGCCACGGCATGGCCTACCTGATCCTCTGCAAGTTTCTGCTGGCTTTCACCCGCCTGCTGCGCGGCGACGCGCCGGCGATGATCCACTGGCCGATCGACGAACTGGGCACGCTGCACCACAACAACGTGAAGAAGATCTTCGACGCCTGCACCAGCAACCGCATCCGCATCCTCGCCGCCTTCCCCAACCCGGATTCCGAGGTGCTGTCGCTGTTCAGCAACCGCTACATCGTCAACAAGCAGACCCGCCAGCTGCAGGTGGTCAAGCCGCGCCTGGATGTGATCGGCGAGCGCCTGAAAGCCCGCCAGACCGAGGAGACCGTCTGATGCTTTCCAACAAGGGACAGGTCATCGAACGCCTGCTGCAGGGCAGCTTCATCTGCCGCACCACCGATGAGGAAGGCTGGCGCTTCCTGAAGAACCCGGCCAACCGCGAACAGGTGGACGACTACCTGAGCACCCTCAATCGGGTCGTGGCCAGCGTGGGCAGCGGCGCCGAGGCGGAAGTGTTCTATTGCGCCTACCGCCAGCTGGGCGAGAACGAGCGCAAGGTCGTGGGCCAGCAGTTTCGCGACGTCTGCAATGCCCTAACCCCGCTGGTGGAATGGCTGCTGCTGGTGCAGGAAGCCAGCGCCCAGGACGCGCCGCTGACCGAGGGCAGTCCGATTCGTCTGAATGAACTGCAGGGCATCGTCGAGGACACCCCGGCCTTCCGCGAGCAGTTGGCGCGCATCAGCCACTACCGGCTGTTCGGCTCCACCAGCGCCAGCGTCGACGCACAAATCAAGCAGGTGTTCAAGAAGCTCTGCGACATGGGCTACCTGATCCGCCCCAACCCGGAAAAGCAGATTTACATCGGCACCGGCAAGCTGGATTACCTCTACGAGGTGATCCGCTTCATCGACGAAGCCGAAGGCCTGGCGCTGGAGGATCGCGCCGAGGCCGCCAGCCAGAGCAGTCTGCTATGAGCGGCAACCTGCACCAGGCCGGCGTGCGCTTCCTGCGCCAGCTGGGCCGCCACGCCGAACCCATCATGGACGCCTACCTGGCCGGCTCCATCAGCGACGAGGCGCTGGAGCCCGGCGTGCAGGAGCGCCTGGTCAAGGACGGCATCCTCTACCGCCCGGAGCCCGGCGCCGACCTGCACCTGCGCCGCACGGTGCGCGCCCTGCTGGAAGAGGCGCTGAAGGACGACCGCAACCGGCAGATCGACGCCAACACCGGCGCCACCCTGGCCACTTTCCGCACGCTGGCCGCCCACTACACCGAGGCGCGTCACCAGGGCGACTTCGCCGCCGCCGACGCCTATCTGGCCGATCTGCGCGAGCACGTCTACAGCTTCTGCGAAGGCCTGGGGCACGGCATTCGCGTGCTGTGGAGCCGCATCAACAACGAGTTCGGCTACGTCGGCAGCCTGAACGCCAAGATCCGCGAGAACGAACTGGCGCAGACCCAGGTCAGCGAAATGCTCGCCGGTCTGGAGCTGATCGACTTCCAGGATCTGGCCGACACCGCCGGCGACCTGCGCGAACTGCGCCGCCTGCTGGTCACCAGCCTGCAGCGCAGCGTCAGCGACGCCTATCTGGAACTGGGCGTGGTGCAGGCACGCCTGCTCGACCTGCTCGGCCGCTTCCGCAAGATCCAGGGCCGAACCCGCCTGCTGCGTGGCTGGAGCCTGCATGTGGAGCAGCAGCCGGACTATCAGCCCGGCCAGCACACCGCCCTGCCGCAGATGCCGCACTTGCTCAACCTGGCCGAGGCGCTGCTCGCCCCGGCCGCCGTGGATATCCACGACAGCGTGCAGGAAGCCGAACTGCTGGCCCTGGCCGCGCAGGTGCGTGCGCAGCGCGAGGAGCGCGCCCTGGTGGCCCTGCCGGAAGCCGGCGAAACGCTGCTGGGCGAGGTGGAAAGCTTCGAGGTGCAGGCCAGCCCGATCCAGGAGGCCGTGCAGGAGTATCTCTGCCAGGTGATCGAGCGCGGCCAGCCGATTTCCGCGCTCGCCTGGCGCGCCGAACAGCGCCTGCCCTGGGACGAGGAAACCTGGCTGTACCAGGTGATCGGCGGCTACGAGGCGCTACCCGACGAGCAGAAGGACTACTTCGAGCTGCTGCCCGAAGGCGAGGACCATCCGGTGTTCAGCGGCAACTTCATCGTGCGGGACCTGGCGCTGTGCCTGTCAGCCTAGGCAGAAGTCACGCCAGGGCGCTGCATCATCTGCTGCGCAACCACCTGCTGGAGGTGGCCTGCAACGCAACCTGGCAGGACATTCACCGGGCGTTTGAACTGGGCCGGGTGGAGCGCCGCCGCCTGACGTTCACCCCACGCGAGCGCGAGCTGCTGCGCGAGGAAGCCAAGCGGCATTTTGGCTGGGACCTGATCGAGCCGCTGCCGGCCGAGGACCGCATCCAGGCGGCGACCCAGGCCATCGACGAAAAGCTCGCGCCGCAGCGGCCCGATGACGGTTTCGTGCTGGCCAAGGGCGCGCTGCCTGCGCCGCTGCCCGCCCTGCCCACCGGCTGTGCATTACGCGTTGCGCTGGATCAGTTGGAGGTGGCAGCCATCGGCAGCGTACTGGTGGTCGAGAACCTCGACTGTTTCGACCAGATTCACCGTTTCCAGCTACCCGACAACCTGGGCGATGCGCTTGTGCTGTACCGAGGGCATGGCGCCGCCACGCGCGGCACGCGGCAGTTGCTGCAACGCCTGCCCGTCTCGGTTCCGGTTGTCGTCTTTGCGGACTACGACCCGGCGGGCCTGGTGATTGCCGCGACGCTGCCGCAGGCCAGTCACCTGCTGGTGCCGCAGCTCACCCCGGAGCTGCTGGCCAAGGGCAGCCGCGAGCATTTCCAACGGCAGCATCTGCAGGCCAGGCATCTGGACAACAGCGCGCTGGGCGGTTGGCAAGCGGTGTGGGCGGAGATGAAACTGGGCGGGGTCAGCGTCAAGCAGCAGCATATGCTGGCTATGGGTGCGCCGCTGCATTGCATTGACCGGTAGGGCGGTCAGCTTTTTTTCTCTGGAATCCCGATTAGTGGCAATGGTGGACAAGAACAACGTTGTCCACCCTACGGCTCGACCGGCGTACGCGCGCAGGCACAAAAAAGGCGGCCACCGGGGCCGCCTTTTCCTGCTGGTTCTTACAGGCTCAACGGGCGATTCGACGCCTTGAGGAATTCCTGCTTCAGGTCCGCATAGGTATGCACCGCCGGGAACTGCGGGAACTCGCGGATGACGTTGTCCGGCGCGTGGAACAGGATGCCGGCATGCGCCTCGGACAGCATGGTGGTGTCGTTGTAGGAGTCACCGGCCGCAATCACGCGGTAGTAGAGGCTCTTCAGCGCGATGACGGACTGGCGCTTGGGGTCCTTCTGGCGCAGCTGGTAGCCCACCACGCGGTCGGTCTCGTCGACCACCAGCTTGTGGCACAGCAGGGTCGGGAAGCCCAGCTGGCGCATCAGCGGCTGGGAGAATTCGTAGAAGGTGTCGGACAGGATGACGACCTGGAAGCGCTCGCGCAGCCAGTCGACGAACTCGACAGCGCCTTCCAGCGGCTTCAGGGTGGCGATCACTTCCTGGATGTCGCGCAGCTTCAGGCCGTGCTCATCGAGGATGCGCAGGCGCTGCTTCATCAGCACGTCGTAGTCGGGAATGTCCCGGGTGGTCGCCTTCAGCGCCTCGATGCCGGTTTTTTCCGCAAACGCGATCCAGATTTCCGGGACCAATACGCCTTCCAGGTCGAGACAAGCGATCTCCACGAGAACACTCCTAGGGTGAGGTGAGAAAGGGCCGCACTCTAGCCGGTCGGCACAGGCGGCGCAATTGGACTCTTATAACCGGCCGGGTGGGTACGGCGCATTTTGGTTATTTAATTGCATAGGTTGCCCGGTGCTACCATCGCGGCCCCAGGTTGCAACCCGCCGAGAGCCGCATGATCGAGCCCAGCCACATTGCCGAACTGGCAGCCCGCTACGCCGAGAAATCGCCCCAGGACATCCTCAAGCTCGCCTTCGAGCACTTCGGTGACGACCTGTGGTTGTCCTTCAGCGGCGCGGAAGACGTGGTGCTGGTGGACATGGCCTGGAAGCTCAACCGGAACGTCAGGGTGTTCAGCCTGGACACCGGGCGCCTGCATCCGGAGACCTACCGCTTCATCGAGCAGGTGCGCGAGCACTACTCGCTGCCCATCGAGATCCTCAGTCCGGACCACGCCCGCCTGGAGGCCCTGGTGCGCGAGAAGGGCCTGTTCAGCTTCTACAAGGACGGCCACGGCGAATGCTGCGGCATCCGCAAGATCGAACCGCTGCGCCGAAAGCTGGCCGGCGTGCGCGCCTGGGCCACCGGCCAGCGCCGCGACCAGAGCCCCGGCACGCGCAGCCAGGTCGCCGCACTGGAACTGGATGCCGCTTTCTCGACGCCGGAACGGCCGCTGTACAAGTTCAACCCGCTGGCGCAGATGACCAGCGCCGAAGTCTGGGGCTACATCCGCATGCTGGAGCTGCCCTACAACCCGCTGCACGAGCGCGGCTTCATCAGCATCGGCTGCGAACCCTGCACCCGCCCGGTGCTGCCCAACCAGCACGAGCGCGAAGGCCGCTGGTGGTGGGAAGAAGCCACCCACAAGGAATGCGGCCTGCACGCCGGCAACCTGATCCACAAGGGTTGAAACCCAGAAACAAAACAGCCGGCATGCAAGCCGGCTGTTTTGTTTTTGCAGGTTTGCGGTCAGTAGACCGGCAACTCCACATTCGCGAACAGCTCGTCCAGCTCCAGCTTGTTGCGGCATTGCACGGCTCTGGCCTGTACCTCGCGGGTCAGGTGCGGGGCGAAGGATTCGATGAAATCGCTCATGAAGCCGCGCAGGAAGGTGCCGCGGCGGAAACCGATCTTGGTCACGCTGGACTCGAACAGCTCGCTGGCATCCAGGGTCACCAGGTCGTCGTCGTGCTCGTCCACCGCCATGTGCGCCACGATGCCCACGCCCAGCCCGAGGCGCACGTAGGTCTTGATCACGTCGGCATCCGCGGCGGTGAACACCACCTTGGGTGACAGTCCGCGTCGGCTGAAGGCCTCGTCGAGCTTGGAACGCCCGGTGAAGCCGAACACGTAGGTGACGATCGGGTGCTCGGCAAGCGCCTCCAGGGTCAGCTTGGGCAGCGCGGCCAGGGGATGTCCCTTGGGTACGATCACGCAGCGGTTCCAGCGGTAGCAGGGCATCATGATCAGGTCGCCGTACATCTCCAGACCTTCGGTGGCGATGGCGAAATCTACCGTGCCGTCGGCGGCCATCTCGGCAATCTGCGTCGGCGAGCCCTGATGCATGTGCAGCGTCACGTCCGGGTAACGCTTGATGAAGCGGTCGATCACTTTCGGCAGGGCATAGCGCGCCTGGGTGTGGGTGGTGGCGATGGACAGGTTGCCCTTCTTCTCGTTGGAGAACTCCTGGGCGATCTGCTTGATGCTTTCCACCTTGCGCAGGATCTCGCCAGCGGTCTGGATGATGTATTCCCCGGCCGGGGTGACGCGGGTCAGGTGCTTGCCGCTGCGGGCGAACACTTCGACGCCGAGTTCGTCTTCCAGCAGCCGGATCTGCTTGCTGATGCCCGGCTGGGACGTATAGAGGCTCTGGGCCGTCGCCGAGACGTTCAAATCGTGGTGCGCCACCTCCCAGATGTAGCGCAGTTGCTGAAGCTTCATGTGTGATCCTCTTTCGACTCGAACGCCGCCTTGCTTATAACCATATCGCGAGTATACGAGCAAAGAAAAAAGTCATTCAGCAATAGTAGTGCGGCATAAATCCACGTCGACGCCGCCCTGTCCCATTGTCGAGCCAAGGGCTGTCGCGTTATGGTGCGCCCTCCCCGCCTCCGCGCCTCCAGCTGTGCTCGCCGCAAGGGGATGCCAGGCGGCCGGCTCTGTGATTACGAGTACCTCGATGGCTGATTTACCGATCAACGACCTGAACGTTGCTTCCAACGAAGCCCTGATCACTCCCGAGCAGCTCAAACGCGAGATGCCGCTCAGTGACACCGCCCTGCAGACCGTCAGCCACGGCCGCCAGGTGGTACGCGACATCCTCGACGGCAAGGACCACCGTCTGTTCCTGGTGATTGGCCCCTGCTCCATTCACGACCTCAAGGCGGCGCACGAGTACGCCGAGCGGCTCAAGGCGCTGGCGGAAGAGGTCTCCGACACCCTGTTCCTGGTGATGCGCGTGTACTTCGAGAAGCCGCGTACCACCGTGGGCTGGAAGGGCCTGATCAACGATCCGTACCTGGACGACTCCTTCAAAATCCAGGATGGCCTGAACATCGGGCGCCGCCTGCTGCTGGACCTGGCCGAGATGGGCCTGCCGACCGCCACCGAGGCGCTGGACCCGATTTCGCCGCAGTACCTGCAGGACCTGATCAGCTGGTCCGCCATCGGCGCACGTACCACCGAATCCCAGACCCACCGGGAAATGGCCTCGGGCCTGTCTTCGGCCGTGGGCTTCAAGAACGGCACCGACGGCGGCCTGGCCGTGGCCATCAACGCCTTGCAATCGGTTTCCCGTCCGCACCGTTTCCTGGGTATCAACCAGCAGGGCGCGGTCTCCATCGTCACCACCAAGGGCAACCCTTATGCCCACGTGGTGTTGCGTGGCGGCAACGGCAAGCCCAACTACGACTCGGTGAGCGTGGCCCTGTGCGAGCAGGAGCTGACCAAGGGCGGCATCAAGCCGAACATCATGGTCGACTGCAGCCATGCCAACTCCAACAAGGATCCGGCACTGCAACCGCTGGTGATGGAGAACGTGGCCAACCAGATCGTCGAGGGCAACAGCTCGATCATCGGCCTGATGGTGGAGAGTCACCTGGGCTGGGGCAGCCAGAGCATTCCCAAGGACCTGTGCCAGCTCAAGTACGGCGTGTCCATCACCGATGCCTGCATCGATTGGGACACCACCGAGAAGGCCGTGCTGGCCATGCGCGACAAGCTCAGGGATGTGTTGCCCAAGCGCCAGCGCTGATCAACCCGGAACGCGCCGCAAAAGAAAGCCGGGCATGCCCGGCTTTCTTCATTTCGCGGCCTGCCGCTGGCGGCGCTCCATGTAGCGCTCCACGTAGGAACAGGAAGGAATCACCGAATAGCCCATGCGTTCGGCATACTGCAGCGCGTGCTCGGTGAGTGCCGCCGCGATGCCCCTGCCGCGCAGGTCGTTGGGGACGAAGGTGCGATAGATATCCCAGGTCTGCTGGCCCAGATCCATGTAGGCCAGATAGGCGCGGTGGCCATCCACGGTCATCTCGAACTGATGACCCGCCGGATCGTGATGGATGGAAGCCTCGTTCATGTGTTCTCCCGCACGGCATCTGGCGCAAGGTCCGCCCTCCCTGCGGATACTGCCTGGCGCGTCATTTGACCACTTGCCATCCCGGCAATGACCGACACTCTACACCCGCCAGGGATTTCCACCTAGTGCGCCAGCGTGGGTCTGGCGTCGTGGTCTGACTGGAACTTTTGCCGTGCGAGCGGATCAGATGGCCGCTTAATTGCAAGTCTCCGCTCGCGTCGTTAAACGTCACGCGTCGGAAACTGTCTTTAATTTGCATGCTGTCCGTTCAGTGTCTAGAAATGTGATTGGCAGCATGTAGGCCGCTGGTTTCCCGTTGCGGGAAATAGCCGATACAGTAAAGCCCACCATAAGGGGAATCCAATGAACAACACTCTGAAACTTTCTGCTATCGCCTTGGCCGCCGTTCTGGCCGCTGGTTGCAGCAGCACCAGCAGCGATACCGAAGCCCGCATGACCGCCACCGAAGACTCCGCCGCTCGCGCCCAGGCACGCGCGGACGAAGCCTATCGCAAAGCGGACGAAGCCCTCGCCGCCGCACAGCGTGCCCAGCAGACCGCAGACGAAGCCAACGAGCGAGCGCTGCGCATGCTGGATCGTGCCAGCCGCAAATAAGGGACACATCCCTTGAGAAAGCCGATCCGCAACCGGATCGGCTTTTTTGTTTCCGCCAACTGAAGCCTCAGGGATAGACGTCGGCCACGTGCCCCTCGCCCCCCTGCTGCACGACTGCCGGATCACGCCGAGCAATTTCCACCGGCAGGCCATCCTCGGCAGCCACCACCTCGCGCAGCATTTCCCAGTCCAGTTGCTGGGAGCCAAGGTCACCGCGCGCCAACAGGGCATTGATGATGTTCGCATGCTTGTCCACCACCGAGACCTTGCCGTCGTCCTCCAGCGGGGCATGCACCTCCAGGAAGTAATGGCCACCGCCCACGCCCACCTTGTAGGGCTGGTTGATGATGCGCACCGGAGTGCCGACCGGCGCCAGCCCGGCCAGCTCCAGCACGTTGTGGTTGAGCATGCGGAAGCAGCCATGGCTGACCCGCATGCCAATGCCGAACTTTTTATTCGAGCCATGGATCAGGTAGCCCGGCAGCGCCAGGTTCATCTTAAGCGGACCCAGCGGGTTGTCCGGCCCAGGCGGAACAACGGCCGGCAACGGGTCGCCCTCGGCCGCATGCTCGTCGCGGATCGATTTGGGCGGATACCAGGCCGGATTGGGCGTCTTGGCGGTTATGCGGGTTTGTGCAACCGGCGATGACCACCCCTCGCGCCCGATACCCAGCGGGTAGGTGTAAACCACGTCACGCCCTTTCGGGTAGTAGTACAGACGGTACTCGGCGAGGTTGATGACAATGCCTTCACGAGGGCCGGGGGGCAGGATGTAGCGCGTCGGCAGGATCACTTCGGTGCCCTCGCCCGGCAACCAGGGGTCCACCCCCGGATTGGCCGCGACCAGTTCCAGATAACCGAGGTCGTTGGCCTCGGCGATCGCGGCAAAGGTGTCTTCGTAGCGGCTTTGAATCATGCGCACCTGACCGACCACATCCTCGCCGGGCGGAGGCAATGGCAGCTCGAGCGCCTGAGCGGCTCCCGTGGCGCCGAGAACGAGCAGAACGGCGCGGCGCAGCGAAGCAAGAAGCGGGACAAACATCCGAGAGGAACCCTTGGCTGACTGAACATGCAGAGCAAAACGAGGCCCACTGAGCCGACGACTTGAGACTGCGCTAGGGAGCAAACGTTCAGCGACAACGGCGGGATGACGGAAAAACCAGACCAGTGGCTACCCCTGAAGCGCGCTCACCACGCCAGGGCAGGGTCGGGCCGCTTCCCCTGGCGATGCGCCTTGAGCGTAGCCAGACATTGCGGACAGAGCAGCCGGTCACTTAGCAGATCCTGCTCGACCGAACGGAAGTGCGGGCGGGCCGGCAGCAGATTGCCACAGAGCGTGCGGTCACCCCGGCCGGCCAGCTCCAGCTGCCGTGCAACCAGATGCACACGCACCTCGCGACAGGCGAAGAGGTCGAGCTGCTCGTCTGGCTCGATCAACTGATAGGCGTACAGGGACCAGGCGTGACGCGGCATGGCAGGCTCCGGGAAGGGGGCGCCACCTTAGCCGAAAGGCGAAAGGCGGGAAAGCCTCACAACAAGGGCTCGAGAACCGGCCAGAGGTTGTCCAGCAGCCGCTCCTGCGCTGCAGCGCTGGGATGAATGCCATCGGCCTGCATCATGCCATCCACGCCACCCACGCCTTCCAGGAAGAACGGCACCCAGGGCAACTGCCACTGCCTGGCCAGTTCGGAAAAGACCTGCTCGAACGAACGGGTGTAACGGACGCCATAATTGGGCGGCAGACGCATGCCCAGCAGGATCACCTCGGCACCTGCGTCCCGGCTGCGCGCGATCATCGCATCGAGATTCTGCTTCAACTGGTCAGGCGGCAGGCCGCGCAGGCCATCGTTGCCACCCAGTTCGAGGACCACCCAGTCAGGGCGATGCTCTTCGAGCAGCCGGGGCAGGCGGGCCAGCCCGCCGGCGCTGGTATCCCCGCTGATGGAAGCATTGACCACCCGGTAAGGCTGCCCCTTCGCCGCCAGGCGCTGCTCCAGCAGGGCAACCCAGCCTTGGCTGGTATCCAGTCCCAGAGCGGCGCTGATACTATCGCCGACCACCAGCAGCGTACCGGCCAGGGCGGACTGCCCCCACAGCAGGCACGCCAGGCCACCCGCCAGAATCCACGCACGCATCGGAACCCCCATGATCAACAGCATTCTCAGCGCCCGGAACCTTAGCAAAGTGGTACCTGGCACGGAAGGCGCGCTGACCATCCTGCATCCCCTGTCCCTGGAACTGTCGGCGGGCGACAGCCTGGCCATCGTCGGCAGCTCGGGCTCCGGCAAATCCACCCTGCTCGGCCTGCTGGCCGGACTTGATCGCCCCAGCAGCGGCGAAGTCGTGCTGGCCGGCAACGCCCTGGAAACCCTCGACGAGGACCAGCGCGCGCGGGTGCGCGCCGAGCACGTGGGCTTCGTGTTCCAGTCCTTCCAGTTGCTCGACAGCCTGAACGCGCTGGAGAACGTCATGCTGCCGCTGGAACTGGAAGGCCGCGCCGATGCCCGTCAGCGAGCCACCGAACTGCTGGAGCGGGTCGGCCTGGGCCAGCGCCTGCGTCATTACCCACGGCAGCTGTCCGGCGGCGAGCAGCAGCGGGTCGCCATTGCCCGCGCCTTCGCCGCCGAGCCCGGCCTGCTGTTCGCCGACGAACCCACCGGCAATCTGGACAGCCGCACCGGCGAGCGCATCAGCGACCTGCTGTTCGACCTCAACCAGGAGCGGGGGACCACGCTGGTGCTGGTCACCCATGACCAGCGCCTGGCCCACCGCTGCCGCCGGCAGATCCGCCTGGAAGGCGGTCGACTGATCGAGCAGGAAGAGCCCTGATGGCCCGTCACATCCCCTTCGTTCGCCTGCTGGCCCTGGCGACCCGCCAGTTGCTGCGCGACCTGCGTGCCGGCGAGCTGCGCGTGCTGTTCGGCGCCGTGCTGATCGCCGTGGCGGCCAGCACCGCCATCGGCTACTTCGGCGCGCGCCTGAACGGCGCCATGCTGCTGCGCGCCAGCGAGTTCCTCGGCGCCGACCTGGTGCTCAGCGGGAGCGCGCCGGCCAGCGCCGAGCAGCTTGCCCCGGGACATGCCCTCGGCCTGGGCCATGCCCGGGTGGTGGAGTTTTCCAGCGTCATCGCCACGGACCTGGGCATCCAGCTGGCCAGCGTCAAGGCGGCCGATGATGCCTATCCGCTGCGCGGCGAGCTGCGCAGCGCCGCCGAGCCCTATGGAGTCGAAAGCGCCGGCGCCGGACCCCGCCCCGGCGAAGCCTGGGCCGAGGCCCGTTTGTTCGCCGCACTGGAGCTGGCGGTAGGCGACAGCATCGACGTCGGCGAGAAAAGCCTGCGTCTGACCCGCGTGCTGACCCACGAACCGGACCGCGCCGGTGACTTCTACAGCCTGACGCCACGCGTGCTGATGCACCTGGACGACCTGGACGCCACTGGCGTGGTGCAGCCCGGTAGTCGGGTGCGTTACCGGGAGCTGTGGAGCGGCCCGACGGCAACTCTGGATGCCTACCGGCAGGACGTGGAAGGACGACTGCAGGCCAGCCAGCGCCTGCAGGACGTACGCGACGAGAACCGGCAGATCGGTGGCGCCCTGGCGCGCGCCGAGCAATACCTGAACCTGGCCAGCCTGGCCGCCATCCTGCTGGCCGGGGTGGCCGTGGCGCTGTCGGCCAACCGCTTCGCCGTGCGCCGCTTCGACGCGAGCGCGCTGCTCCGCTGCCTCGGCCTTTCACGGCGCGAAGCCCTCGGCCTGTATGCGCTGCAGCTGCTGATGCTGGGGGTTGCCGCCAGCGCGGTGGGCGTACTGCTGGGATGGCTGGCGCAGCTTGGACTGTTCCGTCTGCTGGCCGGACTGTTGCCGGCGGACATCCCGCCCGGCGGCCTGCTGCCGGCGTTGGCCGGTGCCGCCACCGGCCTGCTGGCCCTGGCCGGCTTCGCCCTGCCCCCGCTGGCGGCGCTGGGCCGCGTGCCGCCGCTGCGCGTGCTGCGCAGC
Source organism: Pseudomonas flexibilis (assembly GCF_000806415.1). Lineage (NCBI taxonomy): Bacteria > Pseudomonadati > Pseudomonadota > Gammaproteobacteria > Pseudomonadales > Pseudomonadaceae > Pseudomonas > Pseudomonas flexibilis. The sequence continues at coordinate 832,766 of NZ_JTAK01000002.1, read as the reverse complement.
GATGTGCAACCGCTGCCGCCCGGCGCCTGGCTGGTCTATGGCTCGGCATTGCTGGCGCTGGGCGTGATCATGTGGCGCCTGAGTCTCGACCTGACGCTGACCCTGGCCCTTCTGGCTGGCGGCCTGGTGGCTGCCTTGCTGCTCGGCGGCCTGCTGCTGGCGGCGCTGACCGGCCTGCGCCGCCTGCTGCGCGATGCCGCACTGCCCTGGCGCCTCGGGTTGGGGCAGTTGCTGCGCCACCCGCTGGCGGCGGTGGGCCAGGCGCTGGCCTTCGGACTGATCCTGTTGGCCATGGCGCTGGTGGCGCTGCTGCGCAGCGAGCTGCTGGACACCTGGCAAGCCCAGCTGCCGGAAAATGCGCCCAACCATTTCGCGCTGAACATCCTGCCGGATGAACGCCAGTCCTTCGCCGAACACCTCGAATCCCTGCAGGCGATCGCCGCTCCGCTATACCCAGTGCTGCCCGGTCGCCTGGTGGCGATCAACGACCAGCCGGTGCGCGACATCGTCAGCAAGGACTCACAGGGCGAACGCGCGATCCGCCGCGATCTGAGCCTGACCTGGGCCGCCGAACTGCCTGACGACAACCAGGTGCTGTCCGGTGCCTGGTGGCCACAGCAGGAGGACACCGACCTGCCGGGCGTCTCGGTGGAGAGCGAGCTGGCCGAGAGCCTGAAAGTGAAGCTGGGCGACCGCCTGCGCTTCAGCATCGCCGGCAGCGAGCACGAGGCGCGGGTCACCAGCCTGCGCCAGGTGAACTGGGACAGCTTCCGGCCGAACTTCTACATGATTTTCGAGCCCGGCTCCCTGCAGGATCTGCCGGTGACCTACCTGACCAGTTTCCACCTGCCGGCCGGACAGGAGCGCGAGCTGGTGGTGCTGGCCCGCGCCTTCCCCTCCGTAACCCTGCTGCAGGTGGACGCCCTGCTCGCGCAACTGCGCAGCATCCTGGAACAGGTCACCCTGGCGGTGGAATACGTATTGCTGTTCGTTCTGGCCGCCGGCATGGTGGTACTGGCGGCCGGCCTGCAGGCCACGCTGGATGAGCGCATTCGACAGGGCGCCCTGCTGCGCGCCATTGGCGCCTCGCGGCGCCTGCTGGTCCGCGCCCGGCGCAGCGAGTTCGCCTTGCTCGGCGCGGCCAGCGGTCTGCTCGCCGCGCTGGGCTGCGAACTGTCCAGCGCCCTGCTCTATCGTTTTGTCTTCGATCTGGACTGGCAGCCGCACCTGTGGCTGCTGTCGCTGCCACTGCTGGGCGCCCTGCTGGTTGGCACGGCCGGCGTGCTGGGTACCCGCCGCGCCCTCAATGCCAGCCCTCTGCAGGTGCTGCGCGAAGGTTGAGTCAGGAAGAAAGCATGAGTCGTTATCGCCCCCCGCGTACCGCCGGTACACCGCTGATCACCCCCGAAGGCGAAGCTCGTCTGCGCGCCGAATTGCATGAACTCTGGAACGTGCGCCGCCCACAGGTCACCCAGGCAGTGAGCGAGGCCGCCGCGCTGGGCGACCGCTCGGAGAACGCCGAGTACATCTACGGCAAGAAGATGCTGCGCGAGATCGACAGCCGTGTGCGCTTCCTGCGCAAGCGCCTGGAGAACCTGAAGGTGGTGCGCGAACGCCCGGCCGACCCGAACAAGGTCTATTTCGGCGCCTGGGTCACCCTGGAGGACGAGGACGGCGAGACGGCGCGCTACCGCATCGTCGGACCGGACGAACTGGACCTCAAGCAGAACCTGATCAGCATCGATTCGCCGCTGGCCCGCGCACTGGTGGGCAAGAGCCTTGACGCCGAGGTGCGCGTGTCCACGCCCACCGGCATCAAGACCTGGTACCTGGTGGAGATCGACTACCCCAAGGACAGCTGAACGCCACCGGGATCTCAGCGTCGGAGGATCAAGCCCTTGCGCGCCACCCGTATCAGTTGGCCGATGCAGTCGAGACCGGAGGCCTCCATCACCGCCAGGTCAATGCTGTCGGTCGCCAGGCTGGCCAGCGCGCTGCCTTCCTCGGCAAAACGGATCTGCAGCGGGCCACGCCGCCCCCGCAGGGCATCCAGACGTCGGATCAGATCGACCTGACGCTGGCCACCCAGCAGGATCTGCGGGTCGCGGCCGGCCAGGCCGCGGGCAACAGGAGCGGTACGCAGGGTAAAAAGGGAGGAATTCATGGTGAAACGCTTCCGCCTCGCGAGAACCACTGGACAGCGGTGGGAGGCATCACCGGAACCAGCGCTTTAGCGGTATTTTTCTCAAGCGCCCCGCAAGTAGCTGACTAAATCGGCGCAGGGGCGAAATGCTAGAAAGACCCACCAGACCTGTCAACCACCGACGACTGCCCGGATGACCAACGATCGCCTACGCCTGTTCTTCGCCCTGCCCTGCCCTGAGCCCGTGACCGAAGCGCTGAGCGCTTGGTGCACTGCGAACTTCCCCAGCGGGCGACCGCTTCACCCTGCCGATCTGCACGTGACGCTGGCGTTTCTCGGCAATCAGCCGGTGGAGTCCCTGCCGGCCCTGACCACGCTGGCAGTTGCACTGCCACTGCCCGCCTTTGAGCTGGAGCTGGCCCGTACGGAGCGCTGGTCCGACCTGCTGGTGCTGGTCACGCGCCAGGCGCCGCCTGCCCTGCTGGAATTCCAGGCCGAACTGTCGAACCGCCTGCAGGCGGCCGGCATTGCCCATGAACAGCGGCCCTACCGGCCGCATCTGACCCTGGTACGCCGGCTGGACGAGACAGCAGCACCGGCGTCCGCTCCCCAGGTTTCCTGGCAGGTGAGCGAATGGGGGTTGTACCAGAGCATCGAGCGCCAGCCACGTTACCAGCGACTGGCCCGCTGGCCTGCTGTGTCGGGCCGTAACAGTTTCTCTCCCGATTGAGCGGCTGAGCGCGCGCGATCCCTGAATCCAGAGGCATTGGCACTCAGGCACGATTCCTGCCTCGACAACCCACCGCGAGGCAGGACGCCTCGCTCCGAGTCATCGAGTCGCCGATGAAGAAGCTGCTTCTGGCCCTGGGCCTGGTCCTGATGTTCGCGTTCGGCGGGCTGCATCTGTTGCCCAACGAAACCACTGCGCAACAGCTGCGTCCGCTGAACGCGGAAGAGACTCGCGCCTGGGAACGCCGCCTGCGGGCCTACAACCGGGCCAAGGCGCGCATCCAGCTCAATGAGCGCCTTGACAGCAACGCCCGGCAGCAGGCCATCGAGCAACTGCAGATCGACTACTTCGACGACGTCGAGCGGACCCGCTTGCGGCAACGGGATAGGCAACAGCATGTTCCTGATTTATAAGGACCTCTCATCGCCCCCCTGCGGAACCGTCATGCTCATCGATATCGGAGTGAACCTCACCCATCCCAGCCTCGTCGCGGACCTGAACGGTGTGCTGGAGCGCGCCCGCCAGGCGGGCGTCGAACAACTGGTGGTCACCGGCACCAGCCTGGCCGAAAGCGAGCAGGCCCTGCACCTGTGCGAAGAGCACGACCCCGAGGGCGGACGCCTGTTCTGCACGGCCGGCGTGCATCCCCATGATGCCAGCCATTGGCAAGACGGCCACCGCCGCCAGTTGCAGGCGCTGCTGCGCCAGCCACGGGTGCGCGCCGTGGGCGAATGCGGCCTGGACTTCAACCGCGACTTCTCGCCCCGCCCGGTGCAGGAGAACGTGTTCGCCGCCCAGCTGGAGCTGGCGGCCGAGCTGAAGATGCCGGTGTTTGTCCACGAGCGCGAGGCTGATCAACGCCTGCTGGCCATCCTCAAGGAGTTCCGTGATCACCTGCCCGCCGCGGTGGTGCATTGCTTCACGGGCGAGCGCCGCGCGCTGTATGCCTATCTGGACCTCGACCTGCACATCGGCATCACCGGCTGGATCTGCGATGAGCGCCGCGGTACGCACCTACAGGCGCTGGTACGCGACATTCCCGCCGGCCGACTGATGCTGGAAAGCGACGCGCCCTACCTGCTGCCACGCACTCTGCGGCCGAAACCCAAGCACGGGCACAACGAGCCGGCCTTCCTGGGCGAGGTGCTCGCCCAGGTGGCACGCAACCGGGGCGAAAGCCCCGAGGCCCTGGCCGCGCATACCAGCGCCTGCGCCCGCGCCTTCTTCGGCCTGCCCGAACCCGCCGCAGATGGCCGGGTTTCTTGATTATTCTCATGCCGGCTGGCATATGGCCGATATAGTGTTGCCTGCGTCACATTCCTATAACGATAAAAAGACCATCCCATGGGACTCCACCTTCGCGATCTTTCTCTTAAATACAAATTCTGGGCGCTGAACGCCGTCTCCTTCGCCATAACCCTGCTGCTGGTGTTGTTCGCCATGCATCAGGAGCAGGATGCGCGGGGGACGGCGGCGCGCCAGCAGGCCCAGGCCCAGGCCGAGCTGCTGGCCCGCTGGCCGGCGGGCACGGCTCTGCCGGCCAGCGACCGGGTGCTGGTGTATGCGCCGGACGGACAGCCGCGGCGCAATGGCGCCCCGCTGCCGCTGTCGCGGCAGAGCGGCTGGACGGCGCTGGAGCACGATCTCTTCGATCGCCAGCCGCTGATCGGCGCACACGTGGTCGAGCTGGCTGACGGCCGCCGAGCCGCCGTGCTGGCAGTAGGCGCCGGTCTGGGTGAGGTGTTCTTCGAACGGGCCAGCAGTTACGCGCTGGCGGTGCTGGTGCTGATGCTGATGCTGCTGGCCAGCTCGCAACTGCTGATCCGCTTCCTGCTCACCCACCTGAACACCCTGCGCGGGGTGATGCTGCATGTCGAGCGCAGTGGCGATCTTTCCGCCCGTGTCCCCCTGGACAGCCGTGACGAGGTCGGCGAGATGGCCAGCGCCTTCAATGCCATGCAGGCCGGCTACCAGCGCATCGTCGGCGTGGTGGCGCAAAGCGCCGCGCAGCTGGACGAAGGCGCCACGCGCCTGGCGACCGCCATGGGCCAGGTACAGCAGGGCATGGTCGGCCAGCAGAGCGAAACCGATCAGACCGCCACGGCGATCAACGAGATGTCGGTGACCGTGCACCACATTGCCCAGCACGCCGCCGACACCCGTGACCAGTCACTGGCGGCGGACCGGCTGGCCAGCACCGGCCAGTCGGTGGTGGCGCGCGTGGAGCAGTCCATCGCCGGACTCTCCGACGGCATCCAGGAAACCGCGCAAATGGTCGAACGACTGGCCCAGGACAGCGAGAAGATCAGTGGCGTGGTCAACGTGATTCACGGCATCGCCGAACAGACCAACCTGCTGGCGCTCAACGCCGCCATCGAGGCGGCGCGCGCCGGCGAGCAGGGGCGCGGTTTTGCGGTGGTGGCCGATGAGGTGCGCAACCTGGCCCGCCGGGTGCAGGACTCCACGGACGAGATCACCGCGATGGTTGGCAGCCTGCAGGGCGGCACCCGGGACGCAGTGGAGTTCATGCGGGAAAGCTCGTTGCGCGCCGATGACTGCGTGCAGCTGGCCCGCGAAGCCGAGCAGGCGCTGGCGGAGATCGCCCAGGCTGTCGAACAGATGCGCGACAGCAACATGCAAATCGCCACCGCCGCCCAGCAGCAGAGCCAGGTGGCGGAGGAAATGACCCGTTCGGTGATCGGTATCCGCGACTTCTCGGAGAAAACCGTGCTGCAGACCCGCGATTCGACCACCACCAGCACCGAGCTGGCCAACCTGGCCAGCGAGCTGAACCGGGCCATCGGCAAGCTGAAGCTGTAACCCTTCCTCGCGCGAAAGTGACTGGGCGAGCCCAGGCGCTTTCGCTTAGTCGAAGACCACCACGGTCTGACGACTGATGGCCGCCAGCTCGCCGCCGGCTGTCCACAGGTTGGCGGCCACATGCCCATAGCCGTCGCGGGCATGTTCGATGCGCGCCTGATAGAGGAAGTATTCGCCGACGTCCGCCACCGGCAGCGGCTGCACGAATTCGATGGTCCAGGTCAGCGAACTGCCCGGCGCCGGGCGCGACAGGTGACTCAGCAGCGCCGGTGGCCACGCATCCACGAGCGCCAGCAAGGCCGCCTCGTCCACCGGCTGGTGTGGTGATTCACCGCGCAGGCGTACCCAGCCGCCCATCTCCCGGGCCGGCGTGGCGGAGAACGGCAGGCCACCCTGCCCCCAGTTCATTTCCAGATGACGGGTGAACTCCGGCGTGATGCCCGGAAGGTAGGGGAAACTCTGACACTCGTCAGGCGCTTTCAGCGCTGGCGCCGGCTCGGCGTCCACCGCCACGACAGACGGGCGCCCGGCGCCGAAGCTGGCCTGCACCAGGGTCACCACTTCGCCGTTCTGCAGCGCCCGGCCCAGCAACTGGCTGACGGCGCGCCCCTCGCGCAGCACCTCCACCTCGAGGTGTACCGGTGCTTCGCACTGCATCGGCGCCACGAAAGTCATCGCCAGCGAACGCACCGGGCGATCGGCCGGCGCACGCTCGCGCAAGGCCTTGTAGACCAGCGCGGCGGCCAGGCCGCCGAACACGGAGCGGCCCTGTCCCCAGTGCGCGGGGATGCGAATGGCGCTATCCGACGGAATTTGCATCAATTCAAAGAAATTCATCACTGACTCCATTGCGGGTAAGGCGCAGCTTAGCCAGCGCGACGGCGCAGCAGAAGCCACTCAGCGCAGGCAACGCCGCAGCCGGGTGAGGGCTGCTCGCAGCGCATGCCCCGACTGCGACTGATCGGCATAGCGGGCCTGTTCGTACAGCCGGGCGAAGGCGAGGATCGGTTCACGCTGCGCCGCCAGGGCTTGTGCGGACCGTTCGGCAAAGTCCCGGGGGCCTTCCCCGATAGCGCGGCGCAGGCCGTGCCGGGCCAGCAACGCCTCGAAGCGGGCATACTGCCGCGACAGCGGGTCCGCACGTCGCCGCCAGGGAGCAATCAGCCAGACCGTCAGCAGCAGGAGCGGCGCACCCAGCAGCAGAAGCAAGGCCCCGACCAAGGCCCGCCCGTCGAGAATGCCAAACCACTCCTTCAGCACGCGCCATTGCTGATCGGCCTGATAGCCCAGCACCCAGCGCTGCCAGCCGTAGTTGATGCGCTCCCAGCCCAGGCGCAAACCGTTCAGCCAGCTGATATCCCGATAGCGCAGCAGGTTAAGCGGCGCATCGGCGAGGAAACTTTGCTCCTCGTCGACGGCCTGCTCCAGGCCCTGCTCGATACGCTCGGGGGCCACCGCAAAGGTCGGATCGACACGCTGCCAGCCCAGCTCCGGCAGCCAGTATTCCACCCAGGCATGGGCATCGAACTGGCGCACCGTGAGGTAATTGCCGCTCGGGTTGTATTCCCCGCCCTGGTACCCCACCACCAGGCGCGCGGGAATTCCGGCGGCACGCAGCACGAAGGTCATGGCGCCGGCATAGTGCAGGCAGAAGCCCTTGCGGCTGGCAAACAGGAAGTCATCAATGATGTGCACGCCCACCGGCGGCGGGCGCAGGCTGTAGACGTAGGGCTGCTCGCGGAAATGGCTGAGCATGGCCTGTACCAGTGCCTGAGGCTGGTCGTGATCCGCACGCAACTGCCTGGCCCAGAGCCGCGCCTGCGGGTTGCCCGCGTCGGGCAGCTGCAAGGCCCGCTGCAGGGTGGCCGCAGGCGCAGTTAATTCGCGCACCGCAGCCGGCCATGAGGTGACCGGGTAAAGCAACGGCTGATCCACCGGCCGCCAGTGTTCCAGCCGGAAGTCGGCCCCCTGGCGTACGCGCGGCAGCTCGGTTTGCGCGACATCCAGGCCATACAGCCAGGTGCGATTACTGGGCTCCATCACCACGCTGTAGCGCAGCGGCTCGCCCTGTGCTTGCCACTGGGGCGCGCTCGGCCAGGCAGGTGCGGCGTCCTGGCTCCATTCGCGACCGTCGAAGCGCTCCAGGGTCAGCGCCCGCCAGTACAGTTCAGTACGCGGAGGTGCCGCCCCGTCGAAGCCGACCCGAAAGGCCAGCGCGCTGGACTGGCTCAGTTCGACAATGTCGCCCGGCGCCATGCGGTCGGACAGGCCGCTGACACCCTGCTGCTTCACCTGGGGCAATGACCACAGCGGTCCCAGACGCGGGAACAGCACGAACAGCACCAGCAGCAGCGGCAATGCCTGCAGCAGCAGCGTGCCGGCCAGGCGCAGGGTCCGGACGGGTCGCCGGGCCAGCTCGCTTTCTTGCAGGCCGATCAGCGCTGCCAGCAGCGCGACGAAGGGCACCAGACTGTACAGGGTGGCCAGCAGACCGGAATCGAACAGGAAGCCGGTCACCAGCACGAAGAACCCCAGGAAAACCACCACCAGCGCATCGCGCCGCCGGTGCATTTCCAGCACCTTGAGGATGAATGCGGCAACCAGCAGCGCGGCGGCCGCGTTCAGATCGAAGCCCGAGCTGGACAGTGCCAGCCCCAGCAGCACGGCCAGCAGCAGCAAGCCCTTGAGCCACGACGGCGGCAAGGGCACGCGCATGCGGTACACCTGGACCCGCCACGCGGCACAGCCCAGCCAGAGCAGCACCAACCAAGCCGGCAGGTACGCCACGAACGGCAGAATGACCAGCAACTGCGCGGTCAGCAGCCAGCTCAGTGCGTGACGCGGCATATGGCTCACGAGGCTTCCCCCAGGCCGTGCAATGCCAGCGCGCGCAAGCAGGCCTCGCGATGGGCTGCGCCGATTGCCGGTCCCAGGCGCTTGCCCGCCACGCGTAATTCGAAGGGCCGTCCCTCGGAGCACAATTCCAGCACCGCCTGGCACAAGCGCGACAGGCGTTCCTCCAGCGGGCCAGGCAGGCTGTCCAGGTCCAGCAGCCAGTCGCCGCCGGCCCACGCGGCAAACTCCTTCACGCGCAGCCCCTGCCCGCGCGAGAAGGCCTTCCAGTCCAGCCGACGTGCGCCATCGGCGGGCTGGTGCTGGCGCAGGCCGCGAAAGTCGTCCACCCCCTCGCCCGCCGGCTGGCCATCGCCGTCGCCACCGCCGGCACGACTACGCATCGGCGACCCGCTGGTCGGCTGCGGATACACCAGCGCCTGCTGCTGCAGGTCCACCCCGCTCCAGGCTACCCACAAACCCAATGGGAAACGGCTTTCCACACGCAGGCGCGGCGCCACCAGCCAGCCTCGGCGTAGCGCCGGCAGCAGCAGTTCGACGCGGGCCTCGCCCGTCTCAGGAATATCAACCAGGACGCGTTCCATACCGGGCCAGCCCAGCGCGATGGCGGAACGGGCACTGTCGGCCCCGAGGAATATCTGAAAGCAGGCGGCCTGGCCGACGAAGGTGGACTCCGCGGGCCCCGCGCGCAGCTCTACGCCGAGCAACGTGCGCCAGGTATGCAGCAGCGACACCAGCGCCAGCGATACCAACAGGAAGGTCAGCGCATAGGCCGGACTGTTCTGGTAGTTGACCGCCACCAGCAACATGGGCACCACTGCAGCCGCGAGCGCCCATCCCGCGCGGGTGGGCAGTATGAACACCTGGCGCGGCGCCAGGCGAACATGCCGGGCCGCCGGGAGCCGCCGCGTCAGCCAGCGCTCCCCCCGCAGTGCAGGCATCACAGCACCGGCACTTCGTCCAGCAGCCGGCGCACCTGCGCATCCCCGCTGTTGCTGTCATGGCCCAGTCGATGCCCGGCCACGGCCGGCAGCACCGCCTGGACATCCTCGGGAATCAGGTATTCGCGCCCGGCCAGCCAGGCCCAGGCCCGCGCCGCGGCCAGCAGCGCCAGGGTGGCGCGCGGTGACAGGCCGCTGCCAAAGACATCGGACTGGCGGGTCGCGGTGGCCAGGCGCAGCACATAGTCCACCACGGCGGTGCTGGCATGCACGGCGCTGACCGCCTGCTGCGCCTCGGCCAGCTCACCGGGTTCGAGCAGCGGCTGGATATGCGCCAGCAGCGCGCGACGTGTCGTGCCCAGCAGCAGATCCCGCTCGGCGGCCAGCGCTGGATACCCCAGCGACAGGCGCATCAGGAAACGGTCCAGCTGCGATTCCGGCAGCGCGAAGGTGCCACCCTGGTTGCTGGGATTCTGGGTGGCAATGACGAAGAAAGGCGACGGCAGCGCATGGGTGGTGCCCTCATGGGTCACCTGTCCTTCTTCCATCGCCTCCAGCAGCGCACTCTGGCTTTTCGGCGTGGCGCGATTGATTTCATCGGCCAGCACCAGCTCGGCGAATATCGGCCCCGGATGGAAAGTGAAGCGGCCGCTGCGCGGGTCGAACACCGAAGTGCCGAGAATGTCGCCCGGCAGCAGGTCCGCAGTGAACTGGATACGCTGGAAGCCCAGCCCCAGCACACGCGCCAGGGTATGGCTGAGGGTGGTCTTGCCCATGCCGGGCAGGTCTTCGATCAGCAGATGTCCCCGGGCCAGCAGGCAGGCCATGGCCAGACGCACCTGCGCTTCCTTGCCCAGCACCACCTCGTTTACTGCCGCCAGGCAGCGTTCCAGTTTCGTGCGCATGCAGCCTCCTTGATGAGCGGTCGATGCTACTGACCACTCCAAGGCGGGCAAGGCCGCGCGCGGCGATTCTGTGAACTGGCCGGACGCCTGGCCGTGCAGCGTGCACATTCTGCACGCCGCGGCGCAAACGCTAGCGGCAGGTCAGCCGCGCCAGGTAGCCGATGACCTCTTCGCGATTGCCGGTAAAGATCACCCGCTCGCGCTTCTTCTCCTGCTGGAAGGCGTACATGGGGTCGTAGTACTCGCGCAGCAGGCCTTCGATCCAGGCGCGGTGCAGGTCCACCGCGCCGCTTCTGGCCTGCTCCGCCAGCGCCTCGTCCATCAGCGCCACCAGGCGCTGGGCACGCTCGCCGCCAAGGCGGCGCTGGATATTCGACAGGCTCTGGCGCAGCCGCTCGGCGAACACGGGGAAGCCCTGCTCGGCGCCGTGCAGGGCGACGAACTCGGCCAGCAGGTCGATGACGTAGTCCTTGAGAATGCGTTCGACACGGTTCTCGAAGCTGTCCTCCAGCCAGACCAGCGGATATTCCTGCATGCCCCGGCACAGGGACAGCGGCAGCGAGCAGCTGCCCACCATGCGCCCCTCGTCTTCCAGGACGAAATGCTCGAAGCCGGCAGCGCGCTTCTTGAGGATGTCGATGGCCAGCCGGTTGTCGAAGTCGATCTGCCCCGGCTGTGGCGTGGCGTGGCGGCCGAAGCTGGAACCGCGATGATTGGCGTGGCCTTCCAGATCCAGCGCGCTGGGCAGTTGCGCCAGGACTTCGGTCTTGCCGATGCCGGTGTAGCCACCGAGCACCACGAAGCGGCACTGGGCCATGGCTTGCTCGGTGGTATCGATCAGGAAGGTGCGCATGGCCTTGTAGCCACCCACCACGCGCGGATAGTCGATGCCCGCCTCGCTCTTCAGCCACTGCTGGACGATCTGCGAACGCAGGCCGCCGCGGAAGCAGTACAGATAGCCCTCGGGATTGGCGCGGGCGAAGGCCGCCCAGGCCGCAATGCGTTGCTCCTTCACCGCCCCCGACACCAGGCGATGCCCCAGCTCGATGGCAGCCTCTTGCCCACGCTGCTTGTAGCAGGTACCAACCTTTTCGCGCTCCGCGTCCTCCATCAACGGCCGATTGATGGCCTGCGGAAAGGCGCCCTTGCGAAACTCGATGGGCGCCCGCACGTCCATCAGTGGCCGGTCGTTGAGGAAAAGGTCGCGGTAGTTACTGCTGTTTTCTCGCATCAGATCACCTGGACAGAATACTGCTGTCGCTCCGTCAGCTCGCCGATGGGCGAAAGACTCATGCCCAGCTCGGCCGCCACGGAGAGGAACTCCGCCTCGCCTTCCGGGGCCACGGCCACCAGCAGGCCACCCGAGGTCTGCGGGTCGCACAGCAGCAGCTTGTGCAGCTCCTCCAGGGGGGCGGCCCGCTGGCCATAGCTGTCGAAGTTGCGATGGGTGCCGCCGGGCACGCAGCCCTGTTCGAGGTAGTGCTCCACCGCCGGCAGGCGCGGCACCCGGTCGAACGCCACCCGGGCCGACAGGCCGCTGCCGTCGGCCATTTCCAGCAGATGGCCGAGCAGGCCGAAGCCGGTTACGTCGGTCATCGCCTGCACCCCTTCCAGCCGGCCAAAGCGGCTGCCGGCGCGGTTCAGGGTGCACATCAGATCGCGCGCCACGCCGACATCCTCGGCACGCAGGGCGGCCTTCTTTTCCGCCGTGGTGTAGATGCCGATGCCCAGCGGCTTGGTCAGGTACAGGCGCGCGCCGGCGCTGGCCGTGTCGTTGCGCTTGAGGTGGCGCTTGTCGACCAGGCCGGTGACGGCCAGGCCGAAGATCGGCTCCGGCGCGTCGATGGAATGTCCGCCCGCCAGCGGGATGCCGGCCGCCTCGCAGGCAGCGCGCCCGCCCGCCACCACCTCACGGGCCACTTCCGGCGCCAGCACGTTCACCGGCCAGCCGAGGATGGCGATGGCCATCAGCGGGTCGCCGCCCATGGCATAGATGTCGCTGATGGCGTTGGTCGCGGCGATGCGGCCGAAATCGAACGGGTCGTCGACGATGGGCATGAAGAAGTCGGTGGTGGAGACCACCCCGCGTTCGCCGTCGATACCATACACGGCGGCATCGTCACGGGAGGCGTTGCCGACCCACAGGGCCGGATCGAGGTTCTGCGCACCGCTGCCGGCCAGGATCACATCGAGCACCTTCGGGGAAATCTTGCAACCGCAGCCGGCACCGTGGCTGTACTGGGTCAAGCGAATGGTCTCGGGCATGGCGTCTCCGGGCGAGATTCAGATCGGGGCGGGGATTCTAGCGCTCTGTGGGCCCCTCTGTCCGCGCCTACGTCGGGCTTGGCGACGACAGAGGCGCCGCGCTATCGTCCCCCCTTTTGCACGAGGGAACGATATGGGCAAGCGGGTGGCACTGGTGCTGGGCTCGGGCGGGGCACGCGGCTACGCCCATATTGGCGTCATCGAGGAGCTGGAACGGCGCGGCTACGAGATCACCTGCATCGCCGGTTGCTCGATGGGCGCGGTGGTGGGCGGCATCTACGCCGCCGGCAAGCTGCCGGAATACCGCGCCTGGATCGAAAGCCTCGACTACCTGGACGTGCTGCGTCTGGTGGACGTGAGTTTCTCGCTGGGCATGATGCGCGGCGAGAAGGTCTTCGGGCGCATTCGCGAAATCCTCGGCGAGGTGAACATCGAGGACCTGGCGATCCCGTTCACGGCGGTGGCCACCGACCTCACCAACCAGCAGGAGATCTGGTTCCAGGAAGGCGATCTGCACCAGGCCATGCGCGCCTCCGCGGCGATTCCCAGCATCTTCACCCCGGTCCTGCAGGACCAGCGCACCCTGGTGGATGGCGGCCTGCTCAACCCCCTGCCCATCGTGCCGGTGGTCTCCAGCCATAGCGACCTGATCGTGGCGGTCAACCTCAACGCCGCCGGGCATCGCCATTACCGCCTGCCGGAGATCGAGCGTCCGCCCGCGATGCGCAACCGCTTCGAAGGCATGCTCCACCGCCTGCCCTTCATGCGCACCGGCAATGGCAACGGCCATGCGACCAGCGTCCCCGAGGAGGCCGATCCGGAAGCCCAGCAACCGATCGCCGCGCCGCTCAAACCAGGCTCGCCGCGTTCGGCCAGCGGCACGCGCGTGGTGGACCAGGTCGGTCCGGCGTCGCTGCTGGAACTGGTCAACCAGAGCTTCGAGGCCATGCAGACCTCGCTGGCCCAGTACAAGATCGCCGGCTATCCGCCGGACATCCTGATCAACGTGCCGCGCAAGGTCTGTCGCTTCTTCGACTTCCACCGCGCCCAGGAACTCATCGCACTGGGCCGGCAGATCGCCAGCGACACCCTGGACAATTACGAAGACACGGCCTGACCGTGAGACCTACAGCACCGGCCCGCCCGTCTCGGCGGCTTTCTGCTCCTCCGCCTTGCCGACCCAGTCATTGAGCAGGCTGTAGGCCACCGCCAGCAGGGTGGGCCCGAGGAACAGGCCCATGAAGCCGAAGGCCAGGATGCCGCCGAACACGCCGAGCAGCACCACCACCAGCGGCAGATTGCCGCCCCGGCTGATCAGGTAGGGCTTGAGCACGTTGTCCACGCCGCTGATCACGAAGGTGCCCCACACGGCCAGGAAAATCGCCATGCCATACGCCTCCTGGCCCACCAGCCATACGGTGGCGGGAATCCACACCAGCGGCGGCCCCATGGGAATCAGGCTGAGCACGAAGGTCAGCAGGGCCAGCGGCAGTACGCCGGGCACCCCGGCAATGGCAAGGCCGATGCCGGCCAGCGCGGCTTGCGCCGCCGCGGTCCCGATGACGCCGTTGACCACCCGCTGGATGGTGGCGGCCACCAGCTCCAGATAGTGGTCCGCGCGCCGACCGATCAGGCGTTCCAGCACGCTGTGCACGAAGGCCGACAGGCGGGGGCCGTCGCGGTAGAAGAAGAACACCAGCACCAGGCTCAGCGCCAGTTCGATCATGCCGCCGGCAATCTGCGCGCTGCGCCCCAGCAGCCAGTTGCCCAGGAAGCCCAGGTGCGGGCGCAGGGCATCGAACAGCGCCGTGCCCTGCTCGTCGAGCTCGCGCCAGGTGTCACGCAGCCAGTCGCCAATCAGCGGAATCTCGACCAGCCAGGCTGGCGCCGGCGGCAGGCCGGCGTCCTGCAGGTCATGGATCAGCGCATTCAGATCACGCAGATGATCCGCCATGTTCAGCCCCAGCAGGACCAGCGGCACCGCCACCAGCAGCATCCAGCCGGCGGTCAGCACGGCAGCGGCCACCGTCTGGCGCCCCGACAGCCAGCGGGTCAGCAAGCGCATCAGCGGCCAGGACGCGAAGGCCAGCACCGCTGCCCAGAACAGGGCGGACACGAAGGGCGCCAGCACCCACAGGCTGGCGCCCAGCAGGCTCAACAGCAGAATCTGAATCAGCAGGCGGTCATTGCTCATCATCGGAGGTCAGCCGCTCCCGGCGGCACAAGGTGATCAGGGCTCGCGGGGCCCGGGTACGCAGGATCATCAGCGCAGCAGTTCGATACGCAGTCCGTCGCCACCATTCGCCGCCAGCTCCAGGCGACCGGCACGCACATTACGCGCCACCAGGGCGTCGCGCCAGGCCGCCGCCTGGGGGCCGGCCAGACTGACACGCAGGGTGCTGTCGAGGTTCAGGGCCCGCACAAGCACACTGACCCACTCCGGGTCCGGCTCCCCTGACAGGTCGCGCAGCGCCAGCGAGCCGTGCTCGCGCAGCTGCCGCAGCAGCGTGGCGGCGCTGGGCAGCACCCTGCCCAGTGGGGCGTCGGCGTCCAGGCGCTCGGCGTGCAGGTAGGCGCGGCGGTTGCCGCGGGTGATCATGTACAGCGCCAGCAGGCTGTCGGCACGGGGCTCATCCAGACGCAGCAGCATGTAGCCCTGCTGGTTGTCCGGGCCGTACAGGCGGGCGTTGCCGAAGATGCTGTTGGCCCACAGGCTGCTGGAGCCGCAGTCACGCCCTTCGCACCAGTAGAGCAGTTGCGCGCCCTGCTCGAGCAGCGCCAGACGGGCCTGGGCGAATGCCTCGCCCAGATGACGCTCATCCGGCAGTTCCCAGGTGAGTGCAGTGAGCCGCCCCCGGGTTTCGATGGACTGGTCGATACGCAGACGTCCGCTGATGCGGCTGATCGATGCCTGCGGATAGACGCGCTGAACGCCCTCGCTTTCGCGTGCCTCACTCAACTGCGCTTGCTGCGGCACCGGCAACTCGGGCAACCGCACCTCCTCGGCGTAAGTAACCGGCAGGGCGATGAGATTCAGGAACAGGGAACCGATCAGGAACTGACGCATCTGCACCTCACCGGACCAGGATCGACTGGGCGGCTTTCACCTGTTCGGCCTCGGCCTTGGTGCTGGGCGGCACCTGCAGCCCGCGTTGCACTGCAGGCCGGGCCTCCAGCGCGGTCATCCAGCGCTGCAGATGCTCCAGACCGTCCACGCTCACCCCCGCCCAGTCATGGATACGCACCCACGGGAAGGTGGCGATGTCGGCGATGCTGTAGTCGCCGGCCAGGTACTCCACTTGGCCAAGGCGGCTATCGAGCACCTCGTACAGCCGACGGGTTTCGTTCTGGTAGCGCTCGATGGCGGCGGGAATCTTTTCCGGGAAGTAGCGATAGAAGACGTTGGCCTGACCCTGCATGGGGCCGACACCGCCCATCTGGAACATCAGCCACTGGATCACCGTGGAGCGGCCCTTGAAATCGCTTGGCATCAGGCGCCCGGTCTTCTCGGCCAGGTAGATCAGAATGGCACCGGATTCGAACACGGCGAAATGGTCATTGTCGCGATCGACAATGGCGGGAATGCGTCCGTTGGGGTTGATCTTCAGATACTCGGGCGCCTTCTGCTCCCGGTTGGCGAAACTGAGCGCATGCACCTCGTAGGGCAGGCCCAGCTCCTCGAGGGCGATGGACACCTTGAAGCCGTTGGGGGTATCGGCCGTATACAGATCAATCATGGCTGCTCTCCACTCACAGTGGCTTGCAGCCTCGCCAGTTGGCCGGCGCAAGTCAAGGCACGGCAAAGGCTCGATTGAAACAGTCTGCGACGGCCTGTGCGCCCGCCTCGTCATCCAGATGCAGGTGATGGCCCCCGGGCAGGCGATGCACAGTGATCGGCAGCAGGGTGAGCCACGTCATCAGCAGCTGTTCACTCGCCAGCATGCCCTGCTCAGCCACCACCAGATCGACCGGACAGCGCAGCGCTTCGACAAAGGCCCGGGCATGCGCGCGGGTCAGGCGCAGCGGGCTGGGCAGGGTCAACCGCGCATCGGTGCGCCAGGTGTAACCGCCCGGCACCGGCATCAGCCCGCGGACGGCCAGCAGTTCCGCCGCCTCGCGGGAAACATCTCCCACCCCTTTCATGCGCGCCTCGACGGCCTGCTCGAGGGTGGCATACACCGGCTTGCGCTTGGTGCGCAGGTCCAGCTGCGCCTGCAGGGCCTCGCCAAGCTTCTGCGGCGCCTGCTCGGCCTCGCCGACATAGGGCACCAGGCCGTCGATCAGCGCCAGCCGCTCGACCCGATCGGGCATCGACGAGGCCAGCATCATGGAAATGATGCCGCCCAGGGAATGGCCGAGCAGCGAGAAGCGCTGCCAGCCCAGCTCTTCGGCTACCAGCAGCACGTCCATGACGTAGTCCCACAACTGGTAGCCAGCGCCGGCGCCCCGGTGAGCAGAGTGGCCGTGACCGGCGAAGTCCAGCGCGACGATGCGCAGCCCCTCCAGCTTCGGCGCAAGCCGGGCGAACGTGGCGGCGTTGTCCAGCCAGCCGTGCAGGGCCAGTACCGGCTGGCCATCCTCGGGGCCGTACAGGTGCGCAGCCAGTTCGACGTGGGGCAGGTTGAGACGGATTTCTTCGACCCGGGCGGTCATGGGGCTTGCTCCTCCCAGCGATGCAACAGGCCGCGCAGCAATTCGGCGGTGTGTTGCGGGCGTTCCAGCGGAAACATGTGGCTACCCGGCACCGAAAGGCACTCGCCACGCGGCATTCGCCGGGCCAGGCGTACATGATGGGGCAGCACGGTGCGGCTGTCGCGCCCGCGCACCATGGCCAGGGGGACGGCCAGGCGCTGCGGCCTGCCTGGAACCCGGTGCGGCACGCTGCGGTAGATGTCGATTTCGGTAGCCGGATCGAACCTCAGGCGCAGTCCATCCTCGGCCGGCGCCAGGCCATGGCGGACATAATCGTCCAGACAGTCGGGGTCGAAACGGCGAAACAGCGCCTTGCCGGCGAAATACGCGCGGGCTTGCGCGTGGTCGGCGAAACGGTCGCGACGGCCCAGGCTACGGCCGGCCGGGGTGAGCCGGTCGATGAAACCGAAGCGTTTGGCGGCGCGGATGGCCAGCCGGTCGACCACCGTCAGCAGCGGCGAATCCAACATCACCACGCCCCGGTACAGTTCCGGTCGACGCAGGGCCGCATGGAAATGCAGGATGCCGCCCAACGAATGACCAACACCCCAGACCGGCCCGTCGAGGCGCTCCAGCGACTCGATCAGCTCGACGACCAGATTGCCCCAGTTGTCATCCACCGGAAAACGCGGGTCATGGCCGTGCTGTGCCAGGCGATGGATACGGTAGTCGGGCTCCAGCCCGGCAAAGAGCTTGCGGTAGGTTTCCGACGGAAATCCGTTGGCGTGGGCGAAGAACAGGACACGGGACATCGGCGGGTCTGGCGGCGTGAAAAACAGGCCGGGATTGTTGCTTTCCCGCAGGCCACCGGCAACGGCCGGAAGCGCCGCACAGGACGGCACTCCGGCCAAGCCAACATCAGGTCGGTGGCTGCGCGACGTGGGGGACCACCGCCACGGTCAGCCGCGCGATACAGCTGGGCTTGCCGTCCTCTCCGTGCAGGCGGATATCCCAGACGTGGGTGGTGCGTCCCAGGTGCACCGGCCGGGCCACGGCGGTGACCCGACCGCTGCGCAGCGCCCGCAGGTGGTTGGCGTTGACCTCCAGTCCCACGCAATAGTGGGTCTGTGGGTCGAGGCACAGGTAGCTGGCCATCGAGCCCAGGGTCTCGGCGAGCACCACCGAGGCGCCGCCGTGCAGCAGGCCATAGGGCTGATGGGTTCGTCGGTCGACTACCATGCTGGCGGTCAGCGTGTCGTCATCGAATGCCTCGAAGCGGATGTCGAGCAGCTCGCCAATGGTGTCAGCCAGCTGGGCTGTGAGCCGCTCGAGATCCGGAGTCTGTCGCCAGATCGCCATGCCCGTTCTCCTTGCCGTCATGCCAGAGCACCGCCCGTGCGTGCTCGCCCCATGCCTCGAAACAGTGGCCGTAATGGCGCTCCACCACGGCCCGGCGGATCTTCAGCGTCGGGGTGAGAAAGCCGTTCTCCACCGCCCACAGGTCGCCGATGATCACCAGTCCCTTGAGCTGTTCATGCTTGTCGAGCCCGGCGTTGACGTCACCCAGCAGCCGATGGAGATGCCCTTCCAGGTGCTCGCGCGCCTGCGCCTTGCCGGTTTCCGACAGCACGCAGAGGGCCATTGGCCTGGGCAGCCCGTCGCCGACGACACAGACCAGCTCGATCTGCTCGTGTTCCGCCAGGCGGTTCTCGATGGGCGCCGGCGCCACGTACTTGCCCTTGCTGGTCTTGAAGATTTCCTTGATGCGCCCGGTCAAGCGTAGGAATCCGCTGCCGTCCAGCTCGCCCTTGTCGCCCGTGCGCAGGAAGCCGTCCTCGGTCAGGGTATCGGCGGTCATCAATGGCTCCTTGTAGTAGCCCTGCATGACCGCCTGGCTGCGCACCTGCACTTCGCCCTCGGTGCTAATACGTACCTCCACGCCCGGATTGCTGCGCCCGATCCAGCCTGGCTTGCGTTCACCCGGGCGGCCGACGTGCGAGTAGCCGCAGTTCTCGGTCATCCCGTAGACCTCGTTGATCTCCAGGCCGAGCCGCCGGTACCAATCCAGCAGCGACTCGGGCACCGGCGCACCACCGGAAAAGGCATAGCGCACGGCATCCAGGCCCAGGCCGGCGAGCACCTTGCGCCGCAGCAGGCCGCCGAGAACGGGCAGCTTCATGAGGACATCCAGCCGGCGCGGCGACATGCGCGCGAATACGCCGTGCTGGAACTTGGTCCAGATGCGTGGCACGGCGAAAAACAGGGTGGGCCGGGCACGGCGGATATCGTGAATGAAGGTATCCAGGCTCTCGGCGAAATACACCGTCTGCCCCCCGTAGAACGACACCACCTCGACGAAGATACGCTCGGCCACGTGGCACAGCGGCAGGTAGGAAAGGCCCCGGTCCCCCTCCTGCACACCGAACAGCGCGACCGCTTGCCTGCCGGTGAAGCCGAAGTTGCCAAAGCTGTGCATCACGCCCTTGGGTACGCCGGTGGTGCCGGAGGTGTAGATGATGGTGGCCAGCCGACAGGCCTGGGGAGCCGGGTTGTCGGTGATCGGCGTGCAGGCCTGCAGGTCGCTCCACAAATGATCGAAGCGGCCCGTGGGCCGCAGCGGCAAGCCGACGGTGCGTACCCCCTCGGGGACGCCAGGGGCCATGGCCGGCCAGTCGTCCAGCTTGCCGATGAACGCTACAGCGCTTTCCGAGTGCTCGAGGATCTGGCGTACCGACTCGGCGGTGAGGTTGGGATAGAGCGGCACGGAAACGTGTCCGGCCATCCAGATTGCCAGGTCGGCGACAATCCAGTGCGCGCAGTTCTTGGAAATGATTGCGATGCGACTGCCCGGTGCCAGCTCCAGCTGCCGCAGCCAGGCTGCCGCGCGGCGGGCCTGCTCGCCCACTTGCCCCCAGGTCAGCTCTTCCACCTGTCCGCCTGCCTGGGGCTGGATCAGGTAGCGCCGATCGGGGTGTCGTTTCTCGCGCCAATAGAATTGCTCTAGCGGCAGCAACGGTTGCGTGATGGCCACCGGCGTCCCTCCATTTTCTTGTTGTTGTTTTTTAGACTACCAAGCACTTGCTTGGTTAATGTTTCACGGGTTCGCCGATTGCGCAAGCGACGACTGCCGCTGCGGCTGCAACCATCACCAAAAAGCTTAGCGGGAAGGCTGGACGAGCAGGTCCATGGCGCCAGCGAGCAGGTAATCCCCCTCCAGGCCGACCAGTGCGGCGGTCCGCATGGGCAGCGGGGACTGGCGGTGGCCGTGCAGCAATAGCCCGGCCAGCGCGCCGACGAAGGGCTGGTGAGTGACCACCAGCAACTCGCCTTCGGGCCGCCGGAACAGCTGACTCAACGCATCCGCGGGGTCACTGTCCGGCGTCAGCCAGGCCTGGATTTCCACCACGCCGGGGTAGCCCAGCGTCTCGGCAACCAGCTCGGCCGTCTGGCGGGCCCGCACGTACGGGCTGGCCAGGATGGCTTCAAGGGGTCGCCCGCGCAGCTGGGCTGCGCTTTCCAGCACCTCCTGACGCCCCTGTTCGGTCAGCGCCCGCAAGGCATCCTGTGGGGCGAAGCGTTGCGCTTCGCCGTGGCGCAGCAACCAGAGCCTCATGGGCGGGGCGCGGTATCGTCTGCGGGCTTGACCGGCGCCGGCGCAACCGGCTCGACATCCCGCTCTGGAGCGCGTGCAGCCGGCCAGTCGGCGAATGGCCAGGGCTTGCGATCGCTGTGGAAGGCCTCGAAACGGCCGATCTGGGCCAGATAGCGGCTCAGGCTGTCGCCGAAATCCATCAGCGTCCGGTTCGGTTCGCCCTGCACCAGGCGCACCAGCAGCTGCACCACCACCAGGCAGAGCAGCACCAGCTCGGCAAGCTGCCAGACGATGACGAATACCAGCATCCACAGTACGCGCAGCAACAAGGCTTCGCGGCGCAGTTCGGCTTTCGGGTCCTGCATGGTCTTACTCCTCGGTTAGTGATACCCGACCCGATCAGAAACCACTGGCCGGGATGAAATCCACGTCGGTCTTGGGATCGCCACGCATCAGCGCCTCGCTGACCTGGTCCACCGTGCGCCCCTCGAAGAGGATCGCATGCAGACCGGCCACGAGCGGCATGTAGACATGCAATTCCTCGGCCTTGCCCTTGAGCACCTTGAGGGTGTTGACCCCCTCGGCCACCTCTCCCAGGCGACCCACCGCCTCCTCCAACGACAGCCCCTGCCCCAGGGCGTAGCCCACCTGGTAGTTGCGGCTCTTGGAAGAGAAGCAGGTGACGATCAGGTCTCCGACACCGGCCAGACCCAGGAAGGTCATCGGGTTGGCGCCCAGACGCACGGCGAAGCGGGTCATTTCCGCCAGGGCGCGGGTCACCAGCATGCTCTTGGTGTTTTCCCCGGTGCCCATGGCGGCGGCCATACCGGACATGATGGCGTAGACGTTCTTGAGCGCACCGCCCAGTTCGACACCGAAACGGTCGCTGCTGGCGTAGACCCGGAAGGTACGGCCATGCAGGGCGTCCTGCACGCGACGGCAGAGTTCCTCATCGGTACTGGCGATGACCGTGGCGGTCAGTGCGTGCTCCGCCACCTCACGCGCCAGGTTCGGACCGGACAACACACCGATGCGGGCCTGCGGCGCGATCTCCTCGAGAATCTGGCTCATCAGCTTGAAGCTCTGCGCCTCGATCCCCTTGGTCGTGCTGACCAGCAGCTTGCCGCGCAGCGCCTCGGCCACTGGCTGCAGGGCCTGGCGCAGCGCGATGGAGGGCAGCGCCACGAACACCAGTTCGCAAGCGGCCAGCACTTCGGCCAGATCGCTGCACGGCTCCACGCCGGGATGAATACGGATGCCCTTGAGGTAGCGGGGATTTTCCCGCTCGCGGCGCATCGTTTCCGCCTGCTCGGCATCGCGCATCCACAGGCGCGCGATCTGGCCATTCTCTGCCAACAGGTTGGCGATGGCCGTCCCGAAGCTTCCCCCACCCAGAACCGCAATGGGTTGTCGTTCAGTCATTCTTTTATCTCCAGCCACCCCCGTGGCGACGGCGCATTATACGGAGCGCGGCCGTTGCGGACAGTACCGCCTTGCCCGTGGCACCACCGTCTCGGTTAACATGCCGGCCTTTCCTGGCCTGAAACGAGTTGTCCTGTGCCATTCCCCGGATTAGCGAAATCGCTGCCGCCCCTGCTTCTGGGGCTGACACTGACCAGCCTTGACTCCGCCAACGCCTTCGAGCTGTTCCTTGGCACTCCCGAGTTGCCCGAGGTTCTCACCGCCACGCGTCTGAAGCAGGCGCCCGCCGCGGTGCCCGGCAGCATCAGCGTGCTGGATCGCGAGCTTATACAGGCCAGCGGAGCCCGGGAACTCACCGAGCTGTTGCGGCTGGTGCCGGGGATGATCGTTGTCACAGATGACATCAAGGTACAGGTCAACTACCACGGCGGGCACGCGGCGCAGGCGCGGCGCATGCAGGTACTGATCGACGGCCGTTCCGTTTATCGCCCAGGGCTTGCCGAGGTCGACTGGAAGGATTTGCCGGTGTCGTTGGAAGACATCGAGCGCATCGAGGTATTCCGCGGCCCCAACACAGTCAGCTATGGGGCCAACGCTCTGACCGGGGTGGTCAACATCATTACCCGCAGACCGGAAGAAAGCCTGGGTACCCGCGTCACATATACCCATGGCCAGCGAGGCATCCGGGATGGCTATGCCCGCCACGGTTTTGCCTGGGACGGGGGTGCGTTGCGGGCGAGCGTGTCATCGCGGGAAGACACCGGATTCGACCACCGCAGCAACGGCAGCGATTTCCACGACGACATTGACCTGCAACGCTTCAACTTGAGCGGCACCCAGATGCTGGCAGATAACCAGTCACTGGCCTGGCAGCTGGCTTTTACAGACGGGCGACACGACGATCGCAACCACCATCGCCCAACCCTGGACGTGGATCTGCAGCCGGGGGAGCGGGACGAGTTCACGGAGCGCATTTCCCGCAACTATGCCGCCAGCCTGCGCTGGGACTGGGATATCAATCCCAACCACAGCCTCTACATCCAGAGCTCGCTGCAACATTGGGAGCGCATCTGGGAGTGGCGCAGCTGTGACGCGACAGTGCTGTTCAGCCCCGAATTGCGCAGGCTCTACCGGGAGGATCCGGCCTACACCATGGCTTTAATAGGCAACAACGCGCCTCTCGGCTATGGGACCGCAGAACAGCAAGCCCTGGGCACCGCCTTTTACACCCAGGTGGCTGCAAGTTACGACCCGGTAACGAAGCGGTTCGCCCACACCTGCGGAGACCTCAACGAGAATGCGCGGGAATCCCGTTTCGACCTCGAGGTCCAGGACACCCTGAACATCGCCGACAACCTTCGGCTGGTGGGTGTACTGAACTACCGGCGCGATGAAGCGACCTCCGAAGCTTATTTCAGCGGCTCGCGGCACAAGGACATCGGCCGTCTGTATGGCCAAGTAGAGTGGTATCCCCATCATCAGTGGATCCTGCAGGCCGGCGCCATGTACGAATACGACAGCATGCTGGCGGATGACTCCCTGACGCCACGCCTGGCCGTGAACTATCTGCCAACGCCGGCACACGGCTTCAGAGCCGTATACACCCAGGCGGTGCGGACCCCCGATATGCTGGAGCTCAGCGCCGACTGGCAGGTCTACGTACGCAACCTGGAACCCGCAGCGTTCGGACAACGCGAGGCTTACTTCTTCCTGAGCAACCGCGTCGATGGCAATCTGCGTCAGGAGCGCATCGAGTCACGTGAGTTGGGTTACAACGGGCACTTCATGGAGTGGGGGCTGCACCTGGACGTGCGTATCTACAAGGAAAAGATCCACGACCTGATCACGTACTGGGCAAAGATCGCGGACCTGATACCCACTAACCGCAACACCATGGACTTCCATGGCTGGGAGATCGAAGCCAACTGGAAACCCGGCCCCCATGATCGCCTGCGCCTTACCTATTCCCGGATTGAACTCGATGCAAGCCATGAGTGGGACAGCTGGTACACCCCTCGCCACAGCGGCTCGTTGAGCTGGTTGCACGAATGGGGCAACCAACTGGACACCGGCGCAACTTACCTCAAGGCCGATGCCATCAACGGCCAGATGTTCGAGCGACTCGATCTGAGCGTCACCAAGCGGTGGCGGCTCAGCGATACCACGCTCCTGCTTAGCGGCAGCTGGCAGCAGCGCCTCGACAACAACGGCCTCGCCGGCCGTGCCTATCAGTACGACGAACCACACGTCTACTGGCTCTCCGCAGGAGTAGAACTCTGACTCCATGATCACTCTTTCAAGGATGAACGCACTGCGGGCGGCTGGCCTTGCGGTGCTATTGCTGGCCGGAGCGCCAGCCGTACAGGCACTGGAGATCCTGGTCGCGGCTCAGGAGAGCAGTCCGGCCCTGCAGCGTTTCCTCGTGGGCCTACAGGCCAGCCGGCCGGATGATCGTGTGCAGTTTTCCCGTGCCGAGCAGCTGCCGGCGGTCGCGGACTTGCCACGGGATCTGCGCCTGATCCTCATCGGCCCAGAGCTGCTCGACTGGCGCCAGCGCTCGGTGGAAGGGCCGCCGACCCTGGTCATGCAGGTCAACCGGATCGAAGGACGACAGATCCTGGGGCGCCGACAGCCATTGGGCATCACCCTGCTGTGGGGTGACCCGCCGCTCGCGCGCCAGCTGAACCTGATCCGACTCCTGCTACCCCAGGCCCGCCACATTGGCGTGCTGTACAGCAACGACAGTGCCTTCCTCGTCCAGGAGCTGCGCCAGGTGACGCCCGCGGGCGAGCTGGAGATCAATGCGCACTTCTGGCCGAACACCCGCGACCCCCGGGTTCTCAGCCGCCTGCTCGACCAGAGCGACGTGCTGCTGGGTCTCGACGACCCGCACCTGTACAACCCGCACACCATCAAGACCCTGCTGTTGAGCAGTTATGGCCGGCGCCAGGCGCTGATCGGCCCAACTGCGGCCTTCGTGCATGCCGGCAGCCTGGTCAGCACCTACAGCGATCAGCAGGACTGGCTCGACACCCTCGGCACCCTGCTCGACCGAGATCCCGCCACCTGGCCCCACGAACTCTACCCAGCCCATTTCAAGGTAATGGGCAATACCCGGGTCGCCCTGTCGCTCGGCATCCCCATGACCGATCCGCACCAGCTGGAACAAGCGCTGCAACGCCTGGAGGCCTCCCCGTGAAACGCACCCCTTGGCATTTTTTCTCCTGGCACAGCCGCAACATCCACACCCGCACATTGATGGTCAGCCTGCTGCCGGCGCTTGCGCTCGGACTGCTGCTGATCGCCTACTTCACCCACACGCGCTTGCAGGACCTGCGTGCCGAGCGCGATCAGGTCGGCCAACTGATTGCCGACCAGCTTGCTCCGGCTACCGAGTTCGGCGTCATCACCGGTAACCCGCTGGTGCTGGAGAGTCTGCTGCAGGGCAGCCTGGATACCCCCTATCTGCGTGCCGTGGAGGTCTACGATCACAACGATCGCCTGCTTGCGGTGGGTGGCCAGCCGGCCGCGCCCAATGAGGCAAATGTGTCCCTTTATGTGGCGTCGATTCGCCGCCAGCCGATCCCTCTGAGCGATCCGTTCCTGCCCTTCGGCCGCGACGAGTCCTCGCTGACGGAGGAACGGCTCGGCTGGGTGCGCGTCAGCATGACCGACAACCCGTTCAGCGAGCGCCAGCGGCAGATACTGATCAGCGCAGGCCTGCTGCTGGCCTTCGCCCTGTCCTTCACATTGCTGCTCGCCCAGCGTCTGGCCCGCGGCCTGTCCCGCCCCATCGGCGACATGGACCGCGCGGTGCTGTCTATCGGGCGTGGCCAACAGGTTGCCCTGTTGCCCGAGCCGCGCATTCGTGAACTGGGTGATCTGGCCCGTCATATCAACCAGTTGGCCGTGGCGCTGGCCAACGCCAACCGCGAGCAGCAGATCAGCATTCGCCAGCTGACGCAGGCTCGCGAAGAAGCCGAGGCGGCCAACCGTGCCAAGTCGGATTTCCTGGCCATGATGAGCCATGAGCTGCGCACGCCCATGAACGGCGTGCTGGGCATGCTGCAGCTGCTGGAGACCACTCCCCTGGACCCTGAGCAGGCCGAGTACACGGCGCTGGCCAACGAATCCACCGAGCATCTGCTCAAGGTCATCAACGACATCCTCGACTTCTCGCGCATTGAGCGCGGATCGCTGGATTTCGAGCACATCCCCTTCAACATCGCCGAGCTGTTGCAGAACACGCTTCAAGCCTTCCAGCCGGGCGCCCAGCAACGCGGCCTGAGCCTGGAGGCCGACACCCAGCCGGGCCTGGAGCGCTACACCGTGCGCGGCGACCCGACTCGCCTGCGACAGGTCCTGGTCAACCTGCTGGGCAATGCCCTGAGGTTCACCGAGCACGGCGGCGTCCGTTTGGAGGTCCGCTGGCAACTGCTGGATGAATCGCACCTGCGTGTCAGCTGCGCCGTGCACGATTCCGGCATCGGCATCGAGGCCGAGCGCCTGGCACGCATGTTCGATCCCTTCCAGCAGGCCGACAGCTCGATTTCCCGCCGCTATGGCGGCACCGGACTGGGCCTGGCCATCGCCCGCACGCTGGCGGAGGGCATGGGTGGCCAGTTGTTCGCCCGCAGCCAGCCCGGCAACGGCTCCACCTTTACCCTGGAACTGACCTTCGACTGCACCCTGCAAGGTGCGGAGACGTCGGATCAGGATCTGCCGGACACGGCGCTCGGCGGGGGCCAGCACATCCTCATCGTCGAGGACAATGCGGTGAACCAGGCCGTCACCCAGGCCATGCTGCGCAGCCTCGGCTATCGCATCAGCCAGGCCTACACCGGTCGCGAAGCCTTGCAGCGCGCCGGCTCCGAGCAGTTCGACGCCATCCTCATGGACTGCCAGCTGCCCGAGCTCGACGGCCTCAGCGCGACCCGGGTACTGCGCACCCTGCCAGGTTACGCGCAGGTGCCGGTGATCGCGCTGACCGCCAACGCGCTGCCCGGGGACCGCGAAGCCTGCCTGGCGGCCGGCATGAACGACTACCTGGCAAAACCCTTCAAACGGGCCGATTTACAGCGCCTGCTGCTACGCTGGCTGACCGAACGCAAGGAGTCGCCTGACGGCGAGTGCTAAAGTTTCTGCACTTCGGATTCGCATTTGGCGAACACTTGTATCCCGTTGCCTGTGACTTTCTCGCCCAGGCGACTGTCTCTTAGGCTGATTTGCACCGTCACGCGCGTGCAGATGAACGATTTACCCAGAGCCATGACTGGGACTATTGAGGAACTCGCATGACACAACAGAACGCCTTCACCCGGGAAGACTTGCTGCGCTGCAGCCGCGGTGAGCTGTTTGGCCCGGGTAATGCGCAACTGCCCGCGCCGAACATGCTGATGGTCGACCGGATTACCCATATTTCCGACGTCGGCGGCAAGTACGGCAAGGGCGAGATCGTCGCCGAGCTCGATATCCACCCGGACCTGTGGTTCTTCGGCTGCCACTTCGAAGGCGATCCCGTCATGCCCGGCTGCCTGGGCCTGGACGCCATGTGGCAACTGGTCGGTTTCTTCCTGGCCTGGCAGGGCAACCCCGGCCGCGGTCGCGCCCTGGGATCGGGCGAGGTGAAGTTCTTCGGCCAGGTGCTGCCCACCGCCAAGAAGGTCACCTACAACCTGCACATCAAGCGCACCATCAACCGCTCGCTGATCCTGGCCATCGCCGATGGCAGCGTCAGCGTCGATGGCCGCGAAATCTACAGCGCCGAAGGCCTGCGTGTCGGCCTGTTCACTTCCACTGACAATTTCTAAGGGTCAATCCGTATGCGTCGCGTCGTGATTACCGGCCTGGGCATCGTGTCCTGCCTGGGCAATGACAAAGAAACCGTCTCCGCCAACCTGCGCGCCAGCCGCCCGGGCATCCGTTTCAATCCGTCCTATGCCGAAATGGGTCTGCGCAGCCAGGTCTCCGGCTCGATTGACCTGAATCTGGAAGAGCTGATCGATCGCAAGGTCTACCGGTTCATGGGCGACGCCGCAGCCTTTGCCTATCTGTCCATGCAGCAGGCCATTGCCGATGCCAACCTGAGCGAAGAGCAGATCTCCAACCCGCGCACCGGCCTGATCGCCGGCTCGGGCGGCGCCTCCACCTTCAACCAGATGGAAGCCCTGGACACCCTGCGCGAAAAAGGCGTCAAGCGCGTCGGCCCGTACCGCGTCCCGCGCACCATGGGCAGCACCGTGTCCGCGTGCCTGGCCACCCCGTTCAAGATCAAGGGCGTCAACTACTCGATCTCCTCGGCCTGCGCCACCAGCGCACATTGCATCGGCAACGCCGTCGAGCAGATCCAGATGGGCAAGCAGGACATCGTCTTCGCCGGCGGCGGTGAAGAGGAGCACTGGAGCCAGAGCTTCCTGTTCGATGCCATGGGCGCCCTGTCCACCCAGTACAACGACACCCCCGAGAAGGCCTCCCGCGCCTACGACGCCAAGCGTGACGGCTTCGTGATCGCCGGCGGCGGCGGCATGGTGGTGGTCGAGGAGCTGGAGCACGCCCTGGCCCGTGGCGCCAAGATCTACGCGGAGATCGTAGGTTACGGTGCCACCTCCGACGGCTACGACATGGTCGCCCCGAGCGGCGAAGGCGCAGTGCGCTGCATGCAGCAGGCACTGGCCACCGTCGACAGCCCGATCGACTACCTGAACACCCACGGCACTTCCACCCCGGTAGGTGACGTCGCGGAAGCACGCGCCGTGCGCGAAGTGTTCGGCGACAAGGCCCCGGCCATCAGCTCCACCAAGAGCCTGTCCGGCCACTCCTTGGGCGCCGCCGGCGTGCAGGAAGCGATCTACTGCCTGCTGATGATGGAAGGCAACTTCATTGCCGGTTCGGCCAACATCGAAGAGCTGGACCCGGAAGTCGCCGACCTGCCGATCCAGCGCAGCACCGTCGAGAACGCCAAGATCGACACCGTGATGAGCAACAGCTTCGGCTTCGGCGGCACCAACGCCACCCTGATCCTGAAGCGCTGGCAGGGCAAGTAAGCCCGGTCGGAATTGAGAGAGGCGCCTTCGGGCGCCTTTTTCGTTTCAGTGCCCGTGGAGGGGCCGTAGCAGAACCGCAGGGTAGACAACGGCGCAGCCTTGTCTACCGCAAAGCACCCGCCTTCGGTGGGTAATCGCTGCGCGAGTTACCCACCCTACGGCAAACAATCGCGCCGCGAACGACGCCCTACTCTCCGCTTGTCCAATCCACGGCAAATGGCCAAGCTTGAGCCTCCGCCCCTTCAGGAGACCCGCCCTTGGACTGGCATTCCCTGCTCAGCCGCGAACGCCTCGGCAAGCCCGTGCACGGCACCGAGGAGCTTGGCCGCTCGCCGTTCCACAAGGACCACGACCGGGTGATCTTCTCCGGCGCCTTCCGCCGCTTGGGGCGCAAGACCCAGGTGCACCCGGTGTCCAGCAACGACCACATCCACACGCGCCTGACCCACTCGCTGGAAGTCAGCTGCGTCGGCCGCTCATTGGCCATGCGCGTCGGCGAGATGCTGCGTGGCGAGCTGCCCGACTGGTGCGACCCCGGCGACCTGGGCATGATCGTGCAGTCTGCGTGTCTGGCCCATGACATCGGCAACCCGCCGTTCGGCCATTCCGGGGAGGATGCCATTCGCCACTGGTTCCAGCAGGCCGGGGAGCGCGGTTGGCTGGACGACCTGGAAGACGACCAGCGCAACGACTTCCTGCATTTCGAAGGCAACGCCCAGGGCCTGCGGGTGCTGACCCAGCTCGAGTACCACCAGTTCGACGGCGGCATGCGGCTGACCTACGCGACCCTCGGCACCTACCTGAAGTACCCCTGGACCTCGCGCCACGCCGACGCCCTGGGGTACAAGAAGCACAAGTTCAGCTGCTACCAGAGCGAATTGCCGGTGCTGGAGCAGATCGCCGGCAAGCTGGGCCTGCCGCAGTTGGAGGAACAGCGCTGGGCCCGGCATCCGCTGGTCTACCTGATGGAGGCGGCGGATGACATCTGCTATGGCCTGATCGATCTGGAAGACGGCCTGGAAATGGAGCTGCTCGACTACGGCGAGGTCGAAGCCCTGCTGCTCGGCCTGGTCGGCGACGACCTGCCGGAAACCTACCGCCAGCTCGGCCCCAACGACTCGCGGCGGCGCAAGCTGGCGATCTTGCGCGGCAAGGCCATCGAGCACCTGACCAACGCCGCCGCCCGCGCCTTCGTGGACCAGCGCGATGCCCTGTTGGCCGGCACCCTTGAAGGCGACCTGGTGGAACACATGCAAGGACCGGCGCGCTACTGCGTACAGCAGGCCAAGGCCACCGCCCGGGAAAAGATCTTCCAGGACAAGCGCAAGACCCTGCACGAGATCGGCGCCTACACCACCCTGGAAATCCTGCTCAACGCCTTCTGCGGCGCGGCGCGCGAGCAGCATGGTGGCCGCACGCCATCCTTCAAGCATCGCCGAGTGCTCGACCTGCTGGGCAACAACGCGCCCGATCCGAACTGGCCGCTGTACCGGGGCTATCTGCGCATGCTGGATTTCATCGCCGGCATGACCGACAGCTACGCCAGCGAAATGGCCCTGGAGCTGACCGGGCGGGCCCGGCCGATGTGACTGAACGTTGCCGGCGCCTGTCAGTCTACTCAGCGCAGGCCTCCCGCTTCGCTACCGCAATGCCGACAGGCCTTACACCAACCGTCACGACACCCGAACCATGCGTCTTCGTATTCCCCATGCCGTGCGCCACGGCTTCTCGGCACCGGTCTGGGGTGTCGCCACTGTCGCCACGCTCGGCTGCGCCCTGCCCCTTGTGCTCGGTCTGGTCAGCGGCCATAACGGCTTCCTCTGGGCGGCGCTGGGCGCGTTCCAGACGGCCCTGGCCAATCCGCTGCACCGCTACGGCATGCTGCGCATGCTGCTCATCGGTACCCTAGGCGCCCTCGCCGCGGCGCTGGGCTACACCGCCGCCAGCCATCCGCTGTATAGCCTGCTGCTGTTCGCCGCCATGGGCCTGCTGCTGGCCCGCCTGCAACGCTACGGCAACGAAGCCGGCAAGCTGGGGCTCGGCCTGGCGGTCTGCCTGTGTCTCGGCCAGGGCAGCCATGGCCAGAGCGACCTGAACAATGCCGGCGCGGTGGCGATGCTGTTCCTGCTCGGTGCCCTGTGGACCACACTGCTGGCGTTCATCCTGCGCGGCCTGCATGCCTTGCGCACCTGGCCTTACATGCCACGCCTGCTGGCGGTGCTGCGCGTGATGCGCCGCCAGGCCCGCAGCGTGCCGCGCCAGCCGTGGCTGCTGCATGCCCTGGCCTGCATCCTTGCCCTGGGGCTGGCCGGGCTGTTCATCGACCTGCTGGAGCTGGCCCACGGCTACTGGCTGAGCCTTACGGTGGTGATCATGCTGCAGCTCAACCTGGTGCGTGGCCTGCGGCCGCTGCTGTATATGGCGCTGGCCGTGCTGCTGGTCAGCGCGCTGATGACCGCCATCGGCCACAGCCTGCAGCGCCCGCTGCTGCTCAGCGCCCTGCTGCTGCCGGTGATCTTCTTCAACCGCGCCTTCCAGGCGAGCCACTACCTGCTGTTCGCCATCCAGACCACCCTGGGCTGCCTGCTGCTGCGCGAAGGCCTCGCCACGGACTGGCTACAGCCGCAGGGACGCCTGCTGAATGTGGTGTTGGGAATTGTGCTGGTGCTGATGATGGCCAGCCTGGTGCAAGCACTGCAGCGGGTGCTGGCGAGAAGGCGCTCGGCATAGCGCCGTCTAGGCGTGACCGCAGGGCCAATTGAAACCGAGCCCCGCCTGTTTTCCCCCGACACGGGTCAACTCGCACTGCCGGTCGGCGCGGCGCAGCAACATCCGGCGGGCACAAAAAACCCTGGAGCCGGTGTGAAGCCGGCCCCAGGGTTCAGTCAACAGCAGGCGCTTACTCAGCCGTAAAAGTGCGCGGCTTGAGCGCTTCGGGCTTGAGGAAGGGCTTGCTGCCGGTGTTGTCATGGTCACCCAGCAGCTTGCCATTGACGGTCAGGCCGTAGTTGGTGGCCTTGTGGAAGGTCGCGTCGTACTTGGCCCGGGTTTCCTTCACGTTACCGGTGTAGCGCGGGTCCTGCGGACGCTCCTGGGTGTCGATGTAGTAGGCCACGTCCCAGGCTTCCTGATCGCTCAGGGTGCCGCGCTGGCCCAGCGGCATGTTGTGCTTGACGAACGCTGCCAGGGTGAACGTGCGAGCGATACCGGCGCCCCAGTTGTAGGAGTTGTCGCCCCATACCGCCGGGAACACCACCTTGCCGTTCTGCACCAGACCACTGCCGTCGTTGCTGTGGCAGAGGCTGCACTTGGCCTCGTACACCTGCTTGCCACGCTTGTAGTCGGGCTTCTGCTGCGGGTCGTTCAGCTTCGGGTAGCCACGGCCATAGATTGGCGCGCTGGGATACATCTCGACACCCTTGGCCAGCCACTGGTGATAGGCGGACAGCGCCAGCATGTCGTCGCTGCCATAGGCCGGCGGCGTGCCGTTCATGGAATAGCTGAAGCAGCCAGCGATGCGCTCCTCCAGGTTGTTCACATGGTTGTTCTTCGGCCGGAAGTCCGGCAGGGTCACCGCCGCCGGCCATACCGGGCCGGCGAACGGCAGGCGGCCTTCGCCCATGTGGCAGCTGCTGCAGTTCATGTTGTTGAACACGTTCTTGCCACGCAGTTGCTGGGTGTTCATGAACAGGTCATGACCCCGGCGGATCACCCGCTTGAGCTCCGGATGGAGCTGGCTCTTCTCCAGGTCGTCCATGGTCGGCGGCACGTGCACCAGCTGGCCTTCCTTGGGTTTGGGCATGTCCACCGGGAAGCGCACGTCGGCGGCGGTCGCGTTCAGGCTCAGCAGGCCCACCGCAATGGCGGCGGACAGTTTCACGAAGGGGATATTCATCGACTCGCTCCTCACTTGGCCGGCTGCCGGGACAGCCACTGGGATACCGCGCGGATATCCTTCTCATCCATCCGCTCGGCAATCGCCAGCATCAGGTGCAGCGGGTCGTTGTCGCGGGTGCCGTTCTTCCAGGCGCGCAGCTGATCGGCGATGTAGCCGGCGTGCTGGCCGGCCAGCGCCGGGAACTGCCCGCCGACGCCCAGGTTGGCCGGGCCGTGGCAGCTCTGGCAGGGCACGATATAACGCTCCCAGTCGCCGACAGTGGCCAGCTTCTCGCCGTGGGCCAGGTCTTCGGCGCTGGCCTGCTCGCCCCCCTTGCCGGCGGTGGCAGGCAGCTGGCTGTAGTACACTGCCACGTCACGCATCTGCTGCTCGTTGAGCATGCTCACGAACGGCATCATGACCGGGCTCTGACGGCTACCGGCCTTGATATCGCGCAGCTGCTTGTACAGGTAGTCGGCATCGAGGCCGGCCAGGCGCGGCCAGGACTGGCCGCCGGCGATGTTCATGCCGCCGCCATCGGGCTGGTGGCAACTGGTGCAGACGGCGGCGGCCTGCTGGCCTGCCTTGGCGTCGCCTTCCAGCGCCTGGGCGGCGGATGCCGCACCCAGCGCCATGGCGAAGGCCAGCGGGGTCAGAAGCTTCTTCATTGTGCTCCCCTCATCGTTGGAGATGTACATCGGGCTGGTCCCGCCACCGCCTCCGAAGACACGGCGGGAAGACCTTATGGAATTACTGCGCCAAATTGCCGCACCTCGATTAAGCAGACATTAACTGGGGTGCCTGCGCTTACCCTCCGAAGGTAGCAAGCCGCGAGTGCTGATCCGGATCAGCACTCCAGGCGCACGCCAAGGCATAATGCCGGCAGGTTTCTGTTACCAGTGGTTGCCATGTTTGTGTTGCTCGTCGAAGACGACCCCCTGATCGCCAGCGGCATCGTCGCCGGACTCCTTGCCCAGGGCCTGACCATCGAGCATGCGGCAAGCGCCGTCGCTGCGGAATCCATGCTGCGCGCCGCCACCTTCGACGTGCTGATCCTGGACCTGGGCCTGCCCGACGAGGATGGGCTATCCCTGCTGCAACGCCTGCGCCGGCAGGGGTTGGCGATACCGGTGCTGGTGCTCAGCGCCCGCGACACCGTCAGCGACCGGGTCGCCGGCCTGCAGGCCGGCGCTGACGATTACCTGCTCAAGCCCTTCGACCTGCGCGAACTGAGCGCCCGCCTGCACAGCCTGCAGCGCCGCGCCGGTGGGCGCTGCGTGAATCCAGTCGAACACGGCCCGCTGCGCTACGATCCCAGCACCCGCGAGGCCCTGCTCGACGGCCTGCCCGTGGAGCTGACTCGACGCGAACATGCCCTGCTGGAAACCCTGCTGCACAATCCCGGACGAATCCTCAGCGGCGAGCAGCTGAAGAACGCCCTCTACGGCTTCAGCGACGACGTGGAGAGCAACGCCCTCAACGTGCACATCCATCACCTGCGTCGCAAGCTGGGCAGCCGCATCATCGAAACCGTACGCGGACTCGGCTACCGGCTCGGCGAGCCAGAGCGCAGCGACCCATGAGCCTGCGCCTGCGCCTGACGCTGATCCTCGGCAGCGCCTTCCTGCTGCTCTGGACGCTGGCCGCCACCTGGCTGCTCTACGACCTGCGCAACCAGACCATGCTGGCGCTCGACCAGCGCCTGGCGGCGTCGGCACGCATGGTTGCCGGCCTGGTCGCGCAGTTGCCCCCGGAACTGCTCAACGGCCTGCACGAGCAGCGCCTGAGCGCCGAGCAGCTGGGCATCCCCAATGGCTTGCGCTGCCAGGTCAGTTCGCTGCGCGGCACCGTGCTGGCCCGCAGCCATGCCCTGCCGGGCGCCCCCCTGGAGGTGGACAAGGGCTTTCGCTCCCAGACCATCGACGGCCACCCCTGGCGCAGCTTCACGCTGGTCAGCGACCACGGCCTGCGCATCACCACCGCCGACCGCCTGGAGGAACGCTCGCAACTGGAACGCTCCATCTGGCTGAGCGCCACGGTACCAGCAGTGGTAGCGCTGTTCGGCAGCCTGGCGATTCTCTGGCTGGGCATCGGCCAGGGCCTGGCGCCGCTGACGCGCGTACGCGAAGCCCTGACCCGGCGCAGCGCCGACGATCTGAGCCCGTTGCCCGAGCAGGGTCTGCCCAGCGAGCTGCGCCCCTTGGTGACCTCCCAGAACCTGCTGCTCGAGCGCATCAGCCAGGCCATGGAACGCGAGCGCTGCCTGACCAACAACATGGCCCACGAGCTACGCAGCCCGTTGACGGTGATCAAGACCTGCCTGCAAGTGGCACGAATGACCGAGGGCGCCACCGCCGAACGGGCGCTGGCCAATGCCGAACAGGGCGCCAACCGCCTGCAGCGCACCCTCGAGCAGTTGCTGTTACTGGCGCGTCTGGAGGGCCAGCTGCCACTGGAAGACGACGAACCCCTGCTGGCGCGCGATGTGGCCGAACTGGCCATCCACGATGTCAGTCCCGCGCCTGTCGCGCTGCATCTGCTGGAGCCCCTGCCCGACGCCCCGCTGGCCATGCCCTCGGTGCTGGCCATTACCGCGCTGCGCAACCTGCTGGAGAATGCCGTGCGTCATACGCCAGCCGGCACGGGTGTGGAGCTGTGGGTGGAGCAGGAAGGCGGCCAGGTGCGCTTCACGGTGCGCGATCACGGCCCCGGCGTGCCCGAAACGCACCTGCCGCGGCTCACCCAGCGGTTCTGGAGCCAGGGCAAGGGCAACGGCCTGGGCCTGGCCATCGTCCAGGCCATTGCCGAGCGCTGCGCCGCTCGTCTCGCGTTCGACAACCGGTCCGATGGCCTGCGCGTCAGCCTGAGCGTGCCGCTGCGCGGCTGACACCACCGCGCCGGCTAGCCCCCCGACTAAGCTTGCAGGTACCCGTCGCGGGCCAGGGATGGTGGCTCGCCCTGGAGTACCACGATGCCCAAGGCTTTTCGCCGCTTGCCGCTGCATGTCCTGATCACCCTGCTGTTCGGCAGCCTGCTGCTGCTCAGCGGCTTCGTGCTGGGCGTGTTCCATTACCGCCAGGCCAGCCAGATCATCTATGACAGCAGCGCCCAGCTGTCGGTGCAGATTCAGGAGGCCGTCGAGCAGGACCTGCAGAACACCTTCACGCCGATCCGGCGGCTGCTGCACCTGCTGGCCCAGGCGCCGGCGACCCAGGGCCGCGATCTGGATCAGCGCCTGCCGCTGCTGCGCCCCTTCAGCCAGGCGCTGCGTGACAATCCCCAGCTGGACTCACTGTACGTCGGCTATCCGGACGGCGATTTCTTCATGGTCAGGCCGCTGCGCGATGAACGCTTGAGGTCGCTGTTCGATGCCCCGCCGAACGCGCGCTTCCAGGTCTGGTCGATCGAACGTAATGGCCGGCGCATCGTCTCCCAGCACCGTTTCTACGACGACACGCTGAGCGTCGTCAGCCGCGCACCCCAAACCGAGGAAGCCTACGACCCACGTACCCGCAACTGGTTTGTCGAAGCCCGCGACAGCGCGCGGCTTATCACCACCGAGCCCTACGTCTTCTATTCCAGCCGCCAGGTGGGCACCACCCTGGCCCTGGCCGTGCATGGCGAGGTCGTGCTGGCTGCCGACCTGACCCTGGCCGACCTGTCCGCCACCCTCGCCCGCCACAATGTCACCCCGGATACCCAACTGGTGCTCTACGACAGCCAGGGGCGTGCCGTGGCCTACCCCAGCAGCGCCCTGGTGATCGACGAAAGCGCCCAGGAGCTGATTCCCGCCCGGCGACTCAGTCCCGGCCTGGCCGCGCTGTTCGACATGCCCACCCTGCTGCAGGGCCGCCTGCGCCTGGCCGGACGCGACTGGCTGGTGACCCGTAGCCGCATCGCCGAGGGCGGACCACAGGGCCTCAACCTGGCCATCCTGGTGCCGGAGGACCAGTTGCTCGGCGACGCCTACCGCATCCGCTGGCAGAGCGCGTTGATCACCATCGGCGTCACCGCCCTCGGCATGCTGCTGGCCTGGCTGGCCTCGCGCCTGGTGGTGTTGCCGCTGCGCAGTCTGGCGCGCAACGCCGAGGCCATCGGCCGCTTCGACTTCAGTCAGACGGTGGACAACCGCTCGCCGGTGCTGGAAATCGACCAGTTGGCCGGCGTCATGCGGCACATGCGAAACAACCTGGCCAGCTTCCTGGAAATCAACGCCTCGCTCGCCGCCGAAACCCGCTATGAAGCCCTGCTCGAACGCGTGCTGCGCGAAACCCTGGGGATTGGCGGCGCCGACGCCGGCCTGTTGTACCTGCGCGATGCCGACAGCGGCCGTCTGGAGCCCCACGGCTGGCTGTTGCGCAACTCCCACGACGCGCCAGTGCGCGGCGGCCTGCTCGCCTACCGGAACAGCGCAAGCGCTCCCGTCTGGCTGCGCCAGCCAGCCGAGGGCGGCGAGAGCCTGCTGATCGCCCTCGGCTACGAGCAGGCCGGCGACCTGCGCGAGCTGATGGAGCGCCTGGACTGTCGCCAGCTGCAGCTGCTGTGCATCGGCCTGCACAACCGTCAGGGCGACACCCTGGGCGTGCTGTTGCTGCTCAACCGCATCACCGGTGCCCAGGGCGATCCCAGCCTGCTGCAGCCGGCACGCATCGCTTTCGTGGAGGCCATCTCCGGCGCCGCCGCGCTGAGCATCGAGAGCCAGCGCCTGCTGGATCGCCAGAAGCGCCTGCTGGAGGCCTTCATCCAGGTGATTGCCGGCGCCATCGATGCCAAGAGCCCCTACACCGGCGGCCATTGCCAGCGCGTGCCGGAACTCACCCTGATGCTGGCGCGCACCGCCGCGGCCAGTAGCGAACCGCCCTTCAGCGATTACCGCCCCAGCGCCGAGGACTGGGAAGCCCTGCATATCGCCGCCTGGTTGCATGACTGCGGCAAAGTCACCACGCCGGAATACGTGGTGGACAAATCCACCAAGCTGGAAACGCTCTACAATCGCATCCACGAGATCCGCACCCGCTTCGAGGTGCTCAAGCGCGACGCCTGGGTCGATTATTGGCGCGCCCTGGCCGAAGGGGGAGACGCGGCGCAGTTGGCGGAGCGCCGTGATCGCCAACTGGCCGAACTGGACGACGATTTCGCCTTCGTCGCCCGCTGCAACCTGGGCAGCGAGAACATGGCCGAGGCGGACCTGCAGCGATTGCAGCGCATTGCCCGGCGCCGCTGGCTGCGCACCCTCGACGATCGCCTGGGCCTGTCCTGGGAAGAAGCCCAGCGCAAGGCAGGCCAGCCGCCTGCGGCGCTACCGGTGGAAGAACCCTTGCTGGCTGATCGCCCCGACCATTTGATCGAGCGACCGGAGCAGGAACGCATCGCACCGGACAATCCCTGGGGCTTCCGTATGCGCGTGCCCGAGTACAAGTTCAACCTGGGCGAGCTGTACAGCCTGTCGGTGCGTCACGGCACCCTCACCGAGGAAGAACGCTACCTGATCAAGCACCACATCGTGCAGACCCTGATCATGCTCGGCCATCTGCCCTTCCCGCCGCACCTCAAGGAGGTCCCCGACATGGCCGGCAGTCATCACGAGCGGATGGACGGCAACGGCTACCCGCGCCGGCTCAGCGCCGAACAGTTGAGCCTGCCGGCGCGCATGATGGCCATTGCCGACATCTTCGAGGCACTCACCGCCGTCGATCGCCCCTACAAGCGCGGCAAGACCCTAAGCGAATCCCTCATGCTGATGGCCAACATGTGCCGCAACGGCCACATCGATCCCGACCTGTTCCGCCTGTTCATTCGCCACGACCTGCCGCGCCAGTACGGCGAGCGTTTCCTGGCGCCGGAGCAGATCGACGCGGTGGATGAAGGCGCCATACTGGCGCACGCAGGCATCGCCTGACTAGCGTCCAGCGGAGCCGGCGAACCGCGCAGTCGCCTCCAGCGCCGCGCCGATATCCGGCCAGGGCACACCGTGACGCGCCGCGAAGGCGCGGGTCGCCGTGGTATCGAAACGGTGCGTCTGGATGAAATGCAGCGACTCCGGCTCGGTACGCAACAGCTGCGCCGTTCCCGGCACCCGCAGGAGGGCACGCAGCAGACCGAGCGGCAGGTGCCGATGTGGCGGCTCGAGGGCAAGCGCCTGCGCGAGCCGACGAACCAGCCCGGCCAGGCTCGGCGTGGCATCGTCCAGCACCAGCAACTCGCTACCTTCCATGGCCGGATCGAACGCCGCCAGGCGCGTCAGCTCGGTAAGAAAATCCACGCACACCAGCGGCAGCCAATGCGCCGGGGTGCCGGGGATGGCCCGCAGTCGGCCACGGGCCAGGTTGTCGATCAACCCGGCCAGCGGCTGCGTTGGCAGTATATGGCCGGTGCGGCTGTGGCCGCAGAGCGTCGCCGGATGGATGCAGGTCAGCGCCCCGGACAGCTCGCGCATCCGCCGGGTCACCATGAAATGCGCTTCCAGCTTGCTGCCCTCGTAGCCCCCGCTGCGCCGGTAGACGGCCGGCCAATCGGTGCGCGACGGCCGCTCCAGGTCAATGCCCAGGCGTCGCAGGTGCATGGGGTTGCACAGCATGAAGCCACCCACCATCAGCAACCGGCTCCCGGAGGCGGCGGCCAGCTCGGCGACCTGCCGGGTGCCCTCGACATTCACCGTGCGCGCCCGGCTCATTGGCAGCCGCCAGGCGAACTGGGCCCCCAGATGGAAAGCCACTGCCGCTTGTGCGGCCTGCCGGCGATCGGCCCCGTTCAGTCCCAGGCCGGGACTGGCGAGATCACCGGCCAGCGCATGCAGCCGGTCGCCACACCCGCCCAGGGCGTCGACCTCCGCCCGCAATGCCGGCAGCCTGTCAGGACTGCGCAGCAGGGCCAGCACTGTGTGATCGTGGGCTGTGAGAGACGCCAGCAGATGGCGGCCCATGAAGCCGCTGGCGCCGGTTACCAGGCAGGTCGTGGTCATCGTGTCGCTTCCTTGGTGAAGAGGCGACGCAGGCTAAACTGTCGAGCCCAGTCGAAGGTCAAGAGGGCACGGAATGCGTATCGGCGAACTGGAAATCCGCAGCGGCACCAGCCGGCACACGCTGCGCTACTACGAGCGCATCGGCCTGTTGCGGGCCCGCCGGCGCGCCAACAACTACCGGGAGTACGACGAGCAGGCCGTGGCCGAACTGGCCTTCATCCGCCACGCCCAGGCCATGGGGTTTGCCCTGGAGGAATGCCGCGAACTGCTTGCCGCGCGGCGCAACCGACAACTGGACTGCACCCGAGGCGCCGTGCTGATCGCGGACAAGCTCGTCGTCCTGGAGGCCCGCATGGACGAACTGAGCCGGCTGCGCGAGCTGCTGGAAACCGAGCGCGAGCGCCTGTTGGCCAGCGCCGCGCAGCAGGCCGGCAACTGCCCGAAGCCGTCCGGATAGGCAGCGCCAGGCGCGCCGCGTAGACTCCCCGAGCACCGTATTCCAGGAGGCTCCATGGCACGTTATCCCTTATTGGTCATGCTGGCGTTGCTC
The DNA here is from genome assembly GCF_000806415.1 of Pseudomonas flexibilis. Taxonomy (NCBI): domain Bacteria; kingdom Pseudomonadati; phylum Pseudomonadota; class Gammaproteobacteria; order Pseudomonadales; family Pseudomonadaceae; genus Pseudomonas; species Pseudomonas flexibilis. Next base: position 792,032 of record NZ_JTAK01000002.1, on the reverse strand, counting down.
GGCCTGGCCTGGCTGTTCGACCGCCTGCTGCCCGCGCCCCTGGGCCTGCCCGGACTGCCCTGGCTCGGCATAGCCCTGTTGCTGGCCGGGGGGCTGCTGCTGATCCTTGCCGCCGGGCTGTTCCGCGCACGCGGGACCACGGTAGACCCGACCCGCAGCCCCGATACCCTGGTCACTGACGGCCTCTACCGACTGTCACGCAATCCCATGTACCTGGGCATGCTGCTCGTACTGATCGGCTTCGCCTTGTGGCGTGATTCCTGGCCGGCGCTGCTCGGCCCGCTGGCCTTCTTCCTTTACATGAACCAGGTGGTGATTCCCCGCGAGGAACGCATGGTCGAAGGCCGCTTCGCCGAGCAGTTTCAGGCCTATCGGCAACGCACGCGGCGCTGGATCTGATCCCCGTCAAGGCCATGTGGGTGAACACGCGGAATGCTCTAGCACCGCTAGCTGACAGGAGCCACCCATGTACGAACTCGCCCTCCTCGCCCATGTGCTGGGCGCCACCGTCTGGACCGGCGGGCATCTGGTGCTGGCGCTGGCCATCCTGCCGAAGGTGCTGCGCAGCCGGGACCTGGAGTTCCTCCGCCGTTTCGAGTCCGCCTACGAACGCGTCGGCATCCCGGCGCTGATCGTACAGATCGCCAGTGGCCTGTACCTGGCGGCCCACTACCTGCCGGACCTGGCCGCGCTGGGCAACCGCGCCAACCCGGCCGCCAACCTGCTGCTGATCAAGCTCGCCCTGCTGCTGGCCACCGCGGCGCTGGCGGCCGATGCCCGGCTGCGCATCATTCCCCGGCTCGGCAACCACAACCTGACGGCGCTGGCCTGGCATGTATACCCCGTCACGCTGATCGCAGTGCTCTTCGTGCTGACCGGTGTAGGCTTCCGCCTCGGCTGGCTGGCCTGAGAACGGCTTCTGTGCGAGCATCCGGCCATCCGATCCTCGAAGAACAACAACATGATCCGATCCTTCGCCCCTACCGACATGGACGCCGTGCTCGGCGTCTGGCTGAACGCTTCCATCCAGGCCCACGACTTCATCGCCCCGGACTACTGGGTGGCGCGAGTCGGCGACATGCAGGAGGTCTACCTGCCGGCCGCCGAGTCCTATGTGTACGAGGAAAATGGCCAGGTGCTGGGTTTCCTGTCCCTCGTCGGCCCAACCCTGTCGGCGCTGTTCGTGGCGCCCGACCGCCAGGGTGAGGGCATCGGTGCACGCCTGCTCCAGCACGCCCAGCACCTGCGCCCGGAGCTCACGCTGCGCGTATACGCCGCCAACGCGCGCAGCATCGCCTTCTACGAGAAGCATGGCTTCCGCCGCCAGGTCCGCCAGCCGGACGAGCATACCGGCCACGAGGAATGGACCATGACCTGGGCCGACCCGGAAGCCGCCTGAATCTGCGCACCCTTGCCGGCTGCCGGCCGGCGCATCGTTCAGAATCGACCCCTGCTCGCACAGTCTCCCCGCCACCTGGAGTTCAACGGATGAATGCCGCACTGATTTTCTGGCCGGTTCTCGCCCAGATCGCCCTGACCCTTGCCATTTACATCGTCCTCGCCCGACGCAAGGCCGGAGCAGTCAAGTCCCGCGCCGTCAACATGAGGGAAGCCGCGCTGGACAACCGGGCCTGGCCGGAGTCGGTGGTCAAGGTGTCCAATAATCTGGCCAACCAGTTCGAATCCCCGGTGCTGTTCTACGCGCTGTGCCTGATGCTGCATGCCATCGACGGGGTCAGCCTGCCGGCGCTGTTGCTCGCCTGGCTGTACGTGGCGCTGCGCGTGGTGCATGCCGGTATTCACATCGGCTCGAACCAGCTTTCGCGCCGTATGCCGGTGTTCGTGCTCGGTACCGGCGTATTGCTGGCGCTCCTGGGGCTCAGCGCCTGGCAATTGGCGGCTAGCTGAACGGCGCCGGGTATCGGTTTTTCGACGCCATTTACCGGCGTTGCAATCTGTTCGTCACCTTGAGTTGAGACAACCCGAAACGAGATAGTCAGCTCGCGGCCTTCCAGTCCGCGACGGTTATCGGCACAATGCGCCCCCTCTTTGAAAAGGGGGGGCCTTGGCCGCCTCCGCCAGCCGACTCGCACGGGTTTACAGATGCTCAAGACGCCTTATTACCTGATCGACAAGCAGAAACTGCTGCCCAACCTGGAGAAGATCGCCTACGTGCGCGAGCACTCCGGGGCCAAGGCGCTGCTGGCGCTGAAGTGCTTCGCCACCTGGTCGGTGTTCGATCTGATGCACCAGTACATGGACGGCACCACTTCGTCCTCCCTGTACGAAGTGAAACTGGGCCGCGAGAAGTTTCCCGGCGAGACCCACGCCTACAGCGTGGCCTGGGCCGACGACGAGATCGAGGAAGTGCTGGCTGCCTCGGACAAGATCATCTTCAACTCCATCGGCCAGCTGCAGCGCTTCGAACAGGCTTCGGCCAATCATGTGCGCGGCCTGCGGGTGAATCCGGGCGTCAGCAGCTCCGATTTCATCCTCGCCGACCCGGCCCGTCCGCACAGCCGCCTGGGCGAGCACGACCCGGCGAAGATCGAGGCGGTGATCGGCAAGATCTCCGGCTTCATGTTCCACAACAACTGCGAGAACAGCAGTTTCGAGCTGTTCGACCAGATGCTGACCCATATCGAGGAGCGCTTCGGCCATCTGCTCAAGCAGGTGCAGTGGGTAAGCCTGGGTGGCGGTATTCACTTCACTGGCGAAGGCTACCCGCTGGATGCCTTCTGCGCGCGCCTGAAAGCCTTCGCCGAACGCCACGGCGTGCAGGTCTACCTGGAGCCGGGCGAGGCCGCGATCACCCTGAGCGCGTCGCTGGAAGTGACCGTGCTCGACACCCTCTACAACGGCAAGCACCTGGCGGTGGTGGACAGCTCTATCGAGGCGCACATGCTCGACCTGCTGATCTACCGCCTGAATGCCAAGATGGCACCCAGCGAGGGTGAGCACACCTACATGGTGTGCGGCAAATCCTGTCTGGCCGGAGACATCTTCGGCGAGTACCGGTTCGATCGTCCGCTGGCCATCGGCGATCGCCTGTCGTTCATCGACGCGGCAGGGTACACCATGGTCAAGAAAAACTGGTTCAACGGCCTGAAAATGCCGTCCATCGCCGTGCGGCAGCTCGATGGCAGCATCGAGCTGGTCCGTGAATTTGGTTACGACGACTACCTGTCCAGCCTTTCCTGAAGGCCGGCAGCGAGGGAGAAATAATTGAAGAAGAACGTACTGATCATTGGTGCAGGGGGTGTTGCCAAGGTAGTGGCTCACAAGTGCGCGCAGCACAACGACGAACTGGGTCGTATCGCCATTGCGTCGCGCAATCTCTCCAAATGTCAGGCCATCATCGACAGCGTTACGGCCAAGGGCAGCCTGAAACAGCCCGCCGAGATCAGGGCCTATGCCCTGGATGCGCTGGATATCGAGGCGACCAAGGCATTGATCCGCGAGACCGACTCGCAGATCGTCATCAATGTTGGCTCTGCCTTCCTCAATATGTCCGTGCTGCGCGCCTGCATGGAAACCGGCGCCGCCTACCTGGACACCGCCATCCACGAGGATCCGAGCAGGATCTGCGAGACCCCGCCGTGGTATGGCAACTACGAGTGGAAGCACCTGGACGAATGCCGAGAGAGAGGCATTACCGCCATTCTCGGCATCGGCTTTGACCCGGGCGTGGTCAACGCCTGGGCCGCGCTGGCCAACAAGCAGTACTTCGACCGGATCGACTCCATCGACATTCTCGACGTCAACGCCGGCTCGCACGGCAAGTACTTCGCAACCAACTTCGATCCGGAAATCAATTTCCGCGAATTCACCGGCACCGTGTGGAGCTGGCAGAACCGCCAGTGGACGCCGAACAGCATGTTCGAGGTCAAGCGTACCGATGACCTGCCGGTGGTCGGCGCGCAGAACCTGTACCTGACCGGCCATGACGAGGTGCATTCGCTGTCCAAGAACCTGGACGTGCCGAACATCCGCTTCTGGATGAGCTTTGGCGACCACTACATCAATGTATTCAGCGTGCTGAAGAACCTGGGCCTGCTCTCCGAGCAGCCGGTGAAGACTGCCGAGGGCCAGGAAGTGGTGCCCCTCAAGGTGGTCAAGGCCGTGCTGCCCGACCCGGCTTCGCTGGCGCCCGGCTACACCGGCAAGACCTGCATCGCCGACCTGGTGAAGGGCAGCAAGAATGGCCAACCGCGCGAAGTGCTGATCTACAACGTGGCCGACCACGAGGAAGCCTTCGCCGAGACCGACAGCCAGGGCATCTCCTACACTGCCGGCGTGCCGCCGGTGGCCGCCGCCCGCCTGATCGCCCGTGGCGACTGGGATGCGCGGCAGATGGTCAACGTGGAGGAGCTGCCGCCCGAGCCGTTCCTGACCCTGCTCGACCAGATGGGCCTGCCGACCCGCGTCAAGGACGAGCACGGCGACCGTCCCTGGAACGCCTGACCGTCACGTGCAATACGCATCGCCCGCCTTTCGGCGGGCGATGTCGTTTCAGGGGGCGCGGTGGCCAAGACTGCGCCTCGACCTCTACGGGCCTGGCCATCCTGTGGAGCGGCCTCAGCCGCGATGCTGTCAGTCCCCGCCGGCCAGCGCCCGCACATATGCCAGGTCGGCCGGGAGCGGCTGGTCTTGCCCCGCCGACACCCGCTCCAGGTAGTCGTCAACTTCCCGCCGCAGCGCCTGCTTGCGTTCGGGATTGCGCTCGACCGCCAGCGCCTGTTCGAGCGCACGAATCTTCAGCAGCGCCTGCGGCTCGGACCAGGCGCCACCGAATTTCTCCAGCGCGGCCAGATCGTCCAGCGCCGCCGTGTAGCGGCGCGCCTCCAGATTGGCGCGCACCACCTCCAGCGCCTCGCGGGGATAGCTCTTGAGCGTTGCGCAGATGCGCGAGATGTCCGGAGAGATCGCATCCGCCGGGTGGTTCACGCCGAACTCGTGCATGTAGATCGCGCAGTTGCCGCGCTGCTCACGCAGGTCGAGGTAGCGGTAGTTGCCCGCCTCCAGCGGCATCTGCTGGGCGGTGATGCGCAGATGCAGAATCACCGGATTGGCAAACCCCAGCGTACTCTCCGCATCGAGCAGACTCCCCAGCGCACCCTGATAGTCGCCTGCTGACAAGGCGGTGCGGGCTTCGGTGATGAGGGTGTCGACGCGATCGGAACGCGTGGCCTGCAGCGGCCCGGCCATTACCAGACCCAACAGGACAATGGCAGCGATGCGCTTCATGGCAATGCTCTCCGGACAAGGTTCCAGAAGGTAGCGCGCTGCCCTGGCCCGCCACAATTGGCGCAAAGGTCGCAGTCCTGGCGTTTGACTGGTGCCCACCGGCCACAAAAAAGCCCTCGCGAGGAGGGCTTGATCGGTTCCGCTGGCCGTTACTGCGGCTGGTGGATCGGCGCGTCCGGGTACCAGACGTCGATCAGCTCGCCAGCCACGCTGCGGGACAGGTCGCGATGGCCCTTGAGCCAGGCTTCGACCTGGGCGCGCTGTTCGGCGGTTACCGAACCACGACGGCCCAGGCAGACATAACCGTACTCATCCGCGCCAATGAAGCCCAGGCCGTTGGCCTCGATGGCCTGGTCCAGGAAATCGTCCATGGCGGCGTTACGCTCGGCGTCGCTGATGCCGTCGCGGTAGTTCAGTTGCACTTCGAAGCCCAGTTCCTGGAATTCGTCGACGCAGAGTTTCTTGCGCAGGCGGCGGGATCTAGCCATGGGGTGTCTCCTCAATAAAGTGGCGGGCACTCTACCGGCTTTAGCGTCGCCCATGCAAATTCTTCACCCGGGCCGAAACCCAGCAACCACGCGGACTCACACGCAGGCGTCCAGAAAACCGGACAGACGAGTCCAGGTTTCTGGACGAACAGACACCGATACCCGTCGCGCATGTCCAGATTTCCGGATGTGCTTGTCGCTCCATATTCTTACTTATTGATTTAAAAAGGATTTTCAGAACAGGTATGAAACCTGCTTGGCTCCCTTCGCCACCTGCCGGTGCCCTTGCAGCGTTCCATCGCAGCAGCGAACCGGACGTGATCTGCGCTACTGTCCGACCGGTAGCACATACAAAAACAACAAGAAGGAACTCAGCATGTCCATGAAGCAACAGCTTTCCCGCCTGACCTTCAGTGTTACCGCCGCTACGCTGCTCACCAGCACCCTGCTGGCCAGCCCGGTGATGGCCAGCGAGAAGATCCGCTGGCAGGTACCGCTGGCCTTCCCGTCCCACCTTGTCGGCCTGACCACCCCGGTCAAGCATCTCTCCGAATCGCTCAAGACCATCTCGGGCGGCAACATCCAGCTGCGCTACTACGAGCCCGGCGAACTGGTGCCGCCGTTCGAGATCATGAATGCGGTGAGCACCGGCAAGTATCCGGCCGGCTATACCTGGGTCGGCTATGACCAAGGCACCATCCCGGCCCTGCCGCTGTATTCCGGCGCACCGTTCAACATGGAACCGCCGGCGCACCTGGCGTGGTACTACCAGGGCGACGGCAAGAAGCTGCTCGAGGAAATCTATGCCCAGCGCAACATCCATCCGATGCTGTGCAGCATCATCGGCCCGGAAGGCGCCGGCTGGTTCGCCAAGCCCATCGAGAAGCTGGGCGACATCGACGGCCTGCGCATCCGCTTCGCCGGCATCGGCGGCAAGGTGCTGGAAAAGCTCGGCGCCTCGGTGACCATGGTGCCCGGCGGGGAGATCTACCAGGCGCTGGAACGCAAGACCATCGACGCCACCGAATTCTCGCAGCCGGCGGTGGACAAGATGCTGGGCCTGGACCAGATCATCAAGAACTACATCATGCCCGGCTGGCACCAGACGCTGACCACCTCGCACCTGCTGGTCAACAAGGATGTCTGGGACAAGCTCAAGCCGGAAAGTCGCGCGCTCATCGAGATGGGCTGCGAGGCGGCCACCCTCAAGGGTTTCGCCGAGAGCGAGTGGGCCCAGCCGACTGCCCTGCGTGACTATCAGCAGCAGGGCGTGAAGGCCCAGGTGCTGCCCGAGCCGGTGCTGCGCGAGCTGCAGAGGGTGACCGACGAGGTGCTCGACGAAATGGCCGCCAAGGACGAGATGTTCAAGCGCGTGCTGACCAGCCAGCGCGAGTTCATGAAGCATCACTCGATCTGGCACGGCATGGGTTACCTGCCGCGCGACTACTACCAGTACGACTGACGGCTGCGCGCCCGTGAGCGGGCACGGCAACGTGCCCGCTTCTCAATCCCCGTGTCGAGATTCCGAGGTCGCCGTGTCCTTCAAGCCCGTCTCTCCCGATACGGCAGCGCCCGAGGCGCTGCCGTACAACCGCATCTCGCGGCCACTGGATCGCCTGCTGACCGCCATCGGCCAGGCCAGCGCCTGGCTCTGGCTGGTGGTTCTGCTGGTGGTGCTGGCCAACGTGTTCAGTCGCTTCATTCTCTCGCGCGGCTCCATTGCGCTGGAGGAACTGTCCTGGCACCTGTTCGGCGCCGCCGTGATGCTGTCCCTCGCCTACGCGGTGGTGCGCGACGACCACGTGCGCGTCGACGTGCTGCGTGAACGCTTCAGCCTGCGCAGCCAGGCCTGGATCGAGCTACTCGCCATTGTGTTGCTGGCGCTGCCGGTGATCCTGCTGATGATCGATGCGCTGGTCCCCTACGCCTACCAGGCCTACCTGTACAACGAGCGTTCCCAGGCACCCAGCGGGCTGCCCTATCGCTTCATCTTCAAGAGCGTGCTGCCGCTGGGGCTGCTGCTGGTGGCGCTGGCGCTGCTCTCCCGCGCACTGCGCTGCAGCACGCTGTTGTTCCATTTCCCGCGGGCCCTGGCGGCCCCCTCGGACGACCGCGACCGCGCTCGTTCGCAGCCCTGATGGAGAAGTCGCAATCATGGGTCTGGAAGAAATTCTCGTCATCGCCATGTTCGCCAGCTTCATGGGCCTGCTGCTGCTCGGCTTCCCGGTCGCCTGGTCGCTGGCCGGCATCGGCCTGCTGTTTGCGGTGCTCGGCTATGTACTGGTCGATCACTTCGACGCCGATCTCTGGTTCACCTGGGACGGCACCATCGGCGTCCTGGACGCGCGCATCTACGGCATCGTCGCCAACGAGCTGATGGTCGCCCTGCCGCTGTTCATCTTCATGGGCATCATGCTCGACCGCTCGGGCATCGCCGAACGGCTGATGCACAGCCTGGTACGGGTCCTCGGCCCGCTGCGCGGCGGCTACGCGGTGACCGTGGTGGTGGTCGGCATCCTGCTCGCCGCGTCCACCGGCATCGTCGGCGCCTCGGTGGCGCTGCTCGGCATGCTGTCGCTCGGACCGATGCTGCAGGCCAACTACAACAAGAGCCTGGCGGTAGGCACCGCCTGTTCGGTGGGCACGCTGGGCATCCTGATTCCGCCAAGCATCATGCTGGTGCTGATGGCCGATCGCCTCGGAACTTCCGAGGCCTCGGTGGGCAAGCTGTTCATGGGCGCGCTGATCCCGGGGATGCTGCTGGCGCTGATGTACGTGCTGTACATCGTGATCGTCGCCTGGCTGAAGAAAGACTTCGCCCCGGCACCCGCCAACCGGCAGAAGCTCGACGGCCGCGCCCTGCTCGACGTGTTCCGGGCCGTGGTGCCGCCGCTGGCGCTGATCTTCGCCGTGCTCGGCTCGATCTTCTTCGGCATCGCCACCACCACCGAGGCCTCGGCAGTCGGCGCGGCCGGCGCGCTGTTGATGGCGGCCGGCGGCCGTCGCCTGAGCCTTTCGGTGCTCAAGGACGCCCTCTACCAGACCAGCCGCACCGCCGCCTTCATCTTCGGCATCTTCATCGGCGCCACAGTGTTCGCCGCCGTGCTGCGCGGCCTGGGCGGTGATGACGTGATCCGTGCCGCGCTGACCGGCCTGCCGTTCGGCCAGACCGGCGTGCTGCTCACGGTGCTGGCGATCACCTTCCTGCTGGGGTTCTTCCTCGACTGGGTGGAGATCACCCTGATCATCCTGCCGCTGGTGGCGCCGGTGCTGTTCTCCATGGGCGTCGATCCCCTGTGGTTCGCAATCCTCTTCGCGCTGTGCCTGCAGACCTCGTTCCTCACCCCACCCGTGGGCTTCGCACTCTTCTATATCAAGGGCGTCTGCCCGCCGGGCATCAGCACCCGCCACATCTACCTGGGTGTGGCGCCCTTCATCGCCCTGCAACTGCTCGGCATGGCCCTGGTGTTCTACTTCGAGCCCCTGGCCACCTGGCTGCCCAACGAGGTGTATGGCGGCCCCTGATCCCCGGCTGTACCGCCTTGCCCGCGCGGCGAGGCGGCTCCCATAATCCCCCGTCACCCTCGGAAGCCCAGCTGCCATGGCCATCTCCAGCAACGACCTCGACCAGCACGGCCTGATCGTCGGGGTATCTCCCGAGCGCTTTCGCGCGGTGGCGATGCCCCTGCTGTTCGATCACCTTGATGCGCAGTGCGAAGGCACCATCGCCGTGAACCGCCAGGCGCGAATCGTCTGGATCAACGACAAATACGCAGAGAAGCTCGGCATCAGTCCGCCGCACAGCGTGCTCGGCAAGGAGATCGAAGAGGTGTTGCCGGCCAGCCGCCTGCGCGAGGTGGTCGAGAGCGGCCAACCGAGCATGCTCGATCTGATGGCCTTCGGCAGCGAGCACTTTGTGGTCACGCGCATCCCGCTGCGCGACAAGGACGGCACCCTGGTGGGTGCGCTGGGCTTCGTGCTGCTGGATCGCGCGCACCAGCTCAAACCGCTGATGGCCAAGTACAACAGCCTGCAGAATCAACTGCTGGCTACCCAGAGTGAGCTGGCCAAGGCACGCCGCGCCCGCTACACCATCGCCGGCTTCATCGGCGGCAGCGCCGCCGCCAGCGAGGTCAAGCGCCAGGCCCGGCGCGCCGCACAGCTGGACGCCACGGTGTTGCTGCGCGGCGAGACGGGCACCGGCAAGGAGCTGCTGGCGCAGGGCATCCACAACCTGTCGCCGCGCGCCAACGGCCCGTTCGTGGCGGTCAACGTCGCCGCCATTCCCGAAACCCTGGTCGAGGCCGAGCTGTTCGGCACCGCGCCGGGCGCCTTCACCGGTGCCGATCGCAAGGCGCGCATCGGCAAGTTCGAGGTGGCCAACGGTGGCACGCTGTTCCTCGACGAGATCGGCGACCTGCCGCTGGCATTGCAGGCCAAGCTGCTGCGTGTGCTGCAGGAGCAGGAAGTCGAGCCGCTCGGCTCCAACCAGGTCAAGCCGCTCAACGTAAGGGTGATCGCCGCGACCCATATCGACCTGGAGGCCAAGGTCGCCGCGGGGCAGTTCCGCGCCGACCTCTACTACCGCCTGAATGTGCTGGCGCTCCACGTGCCGCCGCTACGCGACCGTCGCGAGGATATCCCGGCGCTGGCCGAACACCTGCTCGACGACATCGCCAACCGCTCCGGCCAGGCGCCCCGGGAGCTGAGCCGCGAAGCCCTGATGTTGCTGGTCCGGCAGCCGTGGAACGGCAACGTGCGGGAGCTGCGCAACCTGCTGGAGCGGGTACAGTTGGATGCCGACGGCCCAGTGCTGGAGGCGGCGCAACTGCTGCCACTGCTGGCTACGCGCGGCGCACCGTTGCCCGTCACGGCGGCCGCCAACCCAACGCCGCAGGCTGCGCCACCCGCTGACGAACCCCAGCAGCCGCTGCAGCCCTTGGCGCACAGCATCGCGGCAGCCGAGCGCCGCGCGCTGCAGCACGCCCTGGCGACCTGCAACGGCAATCGCCGGCGCGCCGCCAGCGAACTGGGCATCTCCCGCGCCAGCCTGTACAGCAAGCTGCAGCAGCACGGCCTGGGCACGCGCCGCTAGGCACCTACTGGGCCACCCAGCCGCCATCCATGTTCCAGGCCGCACCACGCACCTGGGCGGCGGCCTCGCTGCACAGGAATACCGCCAGCTCACCGAGCTGTTCGGGGGTGACGAACTCCCGGGACGGCTGCTTCTCCGCCAGCAGGTCATGGCGCGCCTCGTCGGGGCTGGCACCGGCCTCGATGCGCGCCTGAATCTGCTGCTGCACCAGGGGCGTCAGCACCCAGCCGGGACAGATCGCGTTGCAGGTGATCGGCGTGGTCGCGGTTTCCAGGGCGATGCTCTTGGTCAGGCCGATGACCCCGTGCTTGGCGGCCACATAGGCGCTCTTGCCGGCGGAAGCCACCAGCCCATGGGTGGAGGCGATATTGAGGATGCGCCCCCAGCCGCGCTGGCGCATGCCCGGCAGCACCAGGCGCGAGGTATGGAATACCGAGGACAGGTTGATGGCGATGATGGCGTCCCAGCGCTCCACCGGAAACGCCTCCACCGCGGCGACATGCTGGATGCCGGCGTTGTTGACCAGGATGTCGGGGCCACCAAAGGTCCGTTCGACGTAGGCGATCATCTCGGCGATCTGCTGCGCATCGGCCATGTCCGCCGGGTAGTGGCCGACTCGCGTGCCATGGCGGCCAAGCTCGGCAAGCACGCCTTCGACGTCGCCGAAGCCATTGATCACCACTGCGGCACCGGCCGCGGCCAGACGGTGGGCGATGCCCAGGCCGATGCCGCTGGTGGCGCCGGTGACCAGTGCGATCTTGCCTTTGAGATTCATGTGGGGTTCTCCTGCCGATGACGACCCGCCGGGGGCGCCTGCCCGTGGACGGCGCCTTAGTCTGAACTCCCTACAGCGAAAGACGTGCCAGACCGTCCGCAACTCCCCGCCGACACCCAAAGGCCAGGCGCCACGCGGCTTTGCCGCTGCTCTGGCACTGCCGCAGCGACGCAGAGGGCCTGAAAAGACGTCCGGTTCGCTGGACATGTTCAGCAGCAGCAAGCGACTGTCCAGGGATCTGGACAACCGCACGCGACCTCCGCCAAGCGGTTGTGCACGACACCCGTCGGATACTGGCCGGCGCGGACAAACTTCGTCCTTGCAGGCGATGACTAAGCTGCATACCGGACGCGTGCCGATTCTCCCGGAAGCCCGCATGAAACCATGGCTGCATCCCCTACTGCTGGGGGGCCTGCTGACGACCACGACGCTGCTCGCTGCCCCTCCCGTGTGGGCGGCGGAGCGACAGGTGCTCCCTGTAAAAGTCCAGCAGGCCTTGCGCCAGCACAAGCTGGACGGCCAGGCACTGTCGCTGGTGGCCATCCCGCTCAACGGTCCCGGCCAGATCACCGCCTACAACGCCGACGTGCCAGTCAATCCCGCGTCCACCATCAAGCTGGTCACCACCTACGCCGCGCTGGAGCTGCTCGGTCCCGCCCACACCTGGACGACCGAGCTGTATGCCGATGGGCCGCTGCGCGACGGTGTGCTGCACGGCAATCTCTACCTCAAGGGTGGTGGCGATCCCAAGCTGAACATGGAACGCCTCTGGCTGCTGTTGCGCGACCTGCGCAGCCATGGGGTTAACACCATAAGCGGCGACCTGGTGCTGGACCGCAGCCATTTCCTGCAGCCCGCCCTGCCGGAATTCGACGATGACGGCGGTGACGCCAACCGCCCGTATCTGGTGGCGCCGGATTCCCTGCTGATCAATCTCAACGCCCAGCGTTTCAGCGTGCGCAGCGAAGGTGGCCAGGTGCATGTGAGCGCCGAACCGCCACTGGACGCGGTGCGCATCGACAATCGCGTGCGCCCGCTGCCGGCCCGCGCCACCTGCCCGGCCTGGCCGCAGGTGAGTTACCGGCCGGTTCACCAGGGCGACAGCGTGACCCTGGTGATCACTGGCGAGCTGGCCCAGGGCTGCAAGGCACACACCTATCTAGCGCTGCTCGATCATCCGCAATATGCGGCGGGTACCGTGCGGGCCATCTGGCGCGAGCTGGGCGGCACCCTGCTGGGCGCCAACCGTATCGACCGCGTGCCGGAGGATGCGCGCCTGCTGGTGCGCGCCGAATCGCCGGACCTGGTGGAGGTCATCCGCGACATCAACAAATACAGCAACAACACCATGGCCCGGCAGCTGTTCCTCAGCCTGGGCGCCGCCTTCCGTACAGGACAGGACAGTGACGATGCGGCCGCCGCGCAACGGGTGATTCGCCAGTGGCTCGAACGCAAGGGGCTGCCGGTGGCACGGCTGGTGCTGGAAAACGGCTCGGGCCTGTCGCGCAGCGAGCGGGTCACTGCCCGGGGCCTGGCCAGCCTGTTGCAGTCGGCCTGGCAGAGCCCGTTCGCCGCCGAGTTCATTTCCTCCATGCCGCTGGCGGCGCTGGACGGTACCATGCGCAAACGCCTGCAGGACACCGCCGTGGCCGGCAAGGCGCACATCAAGACCGGCACCCTGAACAACGTGCGCGCCATCGCCGGCTACAGCCGCGACGTGAACGGTAGCAGCTGGGCGGTGGTGGCCATCCTCAACCACCCGCGCCCCTGGGGCGCCTCGGCAGTGCTGGACCAGGTGCTGCTGTCGATATACGAGCAGCCGCGCGAGCGGCGCAGCACCGCGCGACGCTGAGGTCAGGTCGCCAGGCGCACCTGATCGCGACCTGCGCGCTTGGCTGCGTAGAGCGCGGCGTCGGCACGGTTGAGCAAATCATCGGCGGTTTCGCCGGTATGCCATTGCGCTACGCCAAAACTGGCGGTGACGCGCCCCACTTCTTCGATCGATTCGCCAGCCAGCAGCGCCCGCAGCGCCTCGGCCAGGGTCGCCGCCTGGGACAGGCTGGTCTGGGCGCACAGCACGGCGAATTCCTCACCACCCAACCGGCACAGCAGGTCGCTACGCCGCAGGCGCGCTCCCAGCCGCTGGCAGCACGCCTGCAGTACCCGGTCACCGGCGGCGTGGCCAAACTGGTCGTTGATCTGCTTGAAATGGTCGATATCGAACATCAGCAGTGACAGGCCGGCTTCACGCCGCCCGGCCAGTGAGATGGCCTGCGCCAGGCGCTCCTGGAAGTAGCGGCGGTTGAACACCCCGGTCAGGCCATCGGTTTCCGAGAGCTGGCGCAACTCCTGTTCGGTGTCCTTGAGCGGCGTGATATCCGACAGGAAGCCGTGCCAGAGAACGCCACCATCGGCACCGCGCTCCGGCATGGCCTCGCAGCGGAACCAGCGCTGTCCCTGGCTGGGCAGCAGGCAACGCAGCTCCGTCTGCCACAGGGTCAGGTGTTGCGCGGAATCCTGCAGGCCGTCGCGCAGTCGCGGGTAGTCTTCCGGGTGCACAAGGCGGAACATACGCTGGGCATCGGAACGCACATCGGTGGGGTCCAGCTCGTAGAGGCCGGACAGCGCGGCACTGGCGTACGGCACGCTGAAATGGCCGTTGGGCGCGCGGTGCAGCTGGAAGATGATGCCCGGCACGCGCTGGGTCAGCTTCTGCAACAGGTGGTCGCGCTCCTCCAGCGCCGCACGGCTGCGCCGGCGCTCGGTGGCGTCGGTGGCGATGCCCAGGTAGCCGACCGCCTGGTCGTATTCGTCGCGGATACTGGTGGTGATGAGGTCGACGACCAGATGGCCACCATCACTGCGCAGGTACGTCCATTCCTGGCTGGTGCGGCAGTCCGCAGTCAGTTCCTGCAGGCTACGCCGCGACCCGGACGGCGCGGCGTGATCGTCCAGATCCTCGGCGCGGCACAGACGCTCGATCGGCTGCCCGATCATCTGCTCCGCGCGGTAGCCCAGCATGCGTTCGGCACCGACGTTGAAACGCTGGATGAGTCCCTGCAGGTCGGTGGCGATGATCAACACATGGGTCGTGGCCCTGAGCAGGGCATCGAGCTCGCCCAGGGTGCGGTTCAACTGCAGCTCGGTGTGCTTGCGGCCATCGATATCCGTATGCACGCCGATCATGCGCAACGGCTGGTCCTGAGCATCGCGCAGCACCACTTGCCCGCGACTGAGGATCCACTTCCAACTGCCGTCCTTGCAGTACAGACGGTACTCGTAGGCGACCGACTCCGTGGCGCCGGACATGTGGCGCTCCAGAGCCCGCAGCGCCTGGTGCCGGTCCAGCGGGTGGATCAGTTCGAGCCATTCCTGGTAGGTGCCCTCGATCTCCCCGTCGGCGTAGCCGAGCATGTGCTTCCAGGTCGGCGAGAAGTAGGCGCGGCCCGTCTGACATTCCCAGTCCCAGACGCCATCACCCGCTCCCTCCAGGGCGAAGTGCCAGCGCCGCTCGCTGAGGCGCAGCTCTTCCTGACTGGTCTGCAACTCCCGCTGGCTGGCCTGCAGTTCAGCCGTGCGCACCGCCACCAGGCGGCGGGTGCGTTGCCGCTCACTGAGCAACGAGCCCAGAAATCCGGCCGCCAGCAGGCTGACCAGACCACCCAGCAGGAAGACCCACACACCCACCGATCCTCCATGCTGGTGCATGAAGGCGAACTGCGGGCGCAGGCTGACGGCGAACAGTCGGTCGGCCATGGGCAGCATCCGGTGGTACTCCAGCGCGCTGCTCTCGGCTGGCTCGCCTGCCGAGTGGAGCAAGCGGGGCTGCTCGGCGTCGCTCAGGTCCCAGAGTTCGGTGTACAGCCCTTCGGTACTGCCGTGCTCGGCCAGCACCTCGTCCAGCAGCAGGGCAGAGGAAACGAAACCCAGCAGTTCACCCGCACGCAGTACCGGGGCCATCACCACCAGGGCCTGGCCATAGGGGGTGACAGGCGACAGCGTCAGCACGGTGGAGACCAGCCCCTCACGCTCGCGCGCCCGTTGCAGGATCTCCCGCCTGCCTGGATGGGACGCCAGGTCCAGGCCTGGCAGGCGTTCACCCAGATGGCGCGAACCTACGTAGCGCACCGGAAAATACTCGTCACGCACCCCGGCCGGGCGAAGCGCACCTCGCTCATCCACTTCGCGCAGACCGTTCGCGCCACCCTGCTCGCGCAACCGGGCCTCGAAGGCCGGCCGCTGCTCGTGGGTCACGCGGGGCATCCAGATAAAACCTAGGCTGTCGGCCAACAGGTGCTCGGTCGCCAGGGCGAAGGCTCCGGGGCCCTGGTCGCCGGCCAGGCTCAGGTGGCGGCTGAGGGATTCGACCTGCTGCTGACTGGTCTTGAACTGGTTGGCGATCCGCGACACACGCTCGCCGGCCAGACGCTGGAATTGATCCTGCATCTGGGCACGGCGATTCTGCTCCAGGGCATACGCGGCGGCTGCCGATAACGACAGGCCGACAAGAAATACCAGAAGGAACACAGTGCCGGCTTCGCAGCCCCGACTTACGGGCCGGGGCCTGGAAGAATCATCTTGCTGTACTGCCTGCATACCGACTTCCCTGCCAGCGCAAACCAGGGTTCAGCCGTGGCTGATGTGCCAGGCCCTGTGGATGCGGGGATTGCGGGCGAAATCCGGATCCAGTGTTTCGCCCGTCACTTCGGCGATCTTGTAGCGTTTTGCCAGCATCTCGTCCAGCTGGAATTTACGGAAGTTGTTCGAGAAGTACAGGACGCCCCCCGCCGCCAGCCGGGCCATGGCCAGGTCGATCAACCGGGCATGATCGCGCTGAACGTCGAACACTCCTTCCATGCGCTTGGAGTTGGAGAAGGTCGGCGGGTCGATGAAGATCAGGTCGTACTCGCCGCGATCCGCTTCCAGCCAGGCCATCACGTCGCCCTGTTCCAGGCGCTGCTTGTCCGAGAAGCCGTTCAGCGACAGGTTGCGGCGTGCCCAGTCCAGGTAGGTCTTCGACAGGTCGACACTGGTGGTGCTGCGTGCGCCGCCCTTGGCCGCGTGCACGGTAGCGGTCGCGGTGTAGCAGAACAGGTTGAGGAAGCGCTTGCCGGCCGCCTCGCGCTGGATGCGCAGGCGCATCGGCCGGTGGTCGAGGAACAGTCCGGTGTCCAGGTAATCGGTGAGGTTGACCAGCAGCTTGACGCCGCCCTCGCTGACCTCCATGAAGCGGCCCTGCTCGCCCTGGCGCTCGTACTGGCGGGTACCGGTCTGCCGTTCGCGACGCTTGATCACCACGCGCTCGGCGGGCACGCCAAGGGCCACCGGGATCGCCGCCAGGGCGTCGAGCAGGCGGGTCTGGGCCTTTTCCGGGTCGATCGAGCGCGGCGGCGCGTATTCCTGCACATGCACCCAATCGCGGTACAAATCGATGGCCAGGGCGTACTCGGGCATGTCCGCGTCGTACAGCCGGTAGCATTCCACACCGGCCTGCTTCGCCCATTTGCCCAGGGTCTTGAGGTTCTTCTGCAGGCGGTTGGCGAACATCTGCCCACCTTCGGACAGGCGTGCCGGCTCACTGGCCTGGGGCACAAGGCGGTCTTCGGCGCCCTGGCGGTTGCCGGTGACGAACTGGTCGGGCCGCACCTGCAACAGCAGCAGCTTGCACGGCAGCGCGCCGTTGAACAGCGCGTACTGCTTGTGACTGCGAATGCCCATGCGCTTGCCCAGCTCAGGCGCGCCGGTGAAGATCGCGGCCTCCCAGCCCATGCAGGCCTGGCGCAGGCGCTCGCCCAGGTTCTGGTAGAGGTACAGCAGGCTGGCTTCGTCGCCCAGGCGCTCGCCATAGGGCGGATTGCACACCACCAGGCCGACCTGGCCCTTGTCGGTGCGCGGCTCGAAGGTGGCCAGTTCGCCCTGGTAGATGCGTACCCACTCGCCGAGTCCGGCGCGCTCGATGTTGTTGCGCGCCGGCTGGATCAGGCGCGGGTCGGCTTCGTAGCCGCGAATCCACAGCGGCGGCTTGCCCAGGCCGATGCGCGCGCGCTCCTCGGCCTCGGCATGCAGGCGGTTCCACACGGCCGGCACATGGCCCAGCCAGCGGGAAAAGCCCCACTGCTGGCGCTTGAGGTTGGGGGCGACGTCGGCCGCCATCAGGCCGGCCTCGACCAGGAAGGTGCCCACCCCGCACATCGGGTCGGCCAGCGCGCCGCCCTCGGCGGCAATGCGCGGCCAGCCGGCGCGGATCAGGATCGCGGCAGCCAGGTTTTCCTTGAGCGGCGCGGCACCCTGCTGCAGGCGGTAGCCGCGCTGGTGCAGGCTGTGCCCGGACAGGTCGATGGAAAGTACCGCCTCGCCCTTGTCCAGGCGCAGGTGCACGCGCAGGTCGGGATTGTCCTTGTCCACCGACGGGCGCTGGCCGAACTGCGCGCGCAGACGGTCGACAATGGCGTCCTTGACCTTCAGCGCGCCGAAGTGTGTGTTGTCGATGCCGGCGCCGCGCCCGCTGAACTCCACCGCCAGGCTGCCGCCGGCATCCAGGTGCTCGCTCCAGTCGACGGCCTTGACGCCTTCGTAGAGGGTCTCGGCATTGCTCACCGGGAAGCGCGCCAGCACCAGCAGCACCCGGTTGGCCAACCGCGACCACAGGCACAGCCGATAGGCGGTTTCAATACCGGCGAAGCCGCGCACCATGGCCACATGTTCGCGGGCCTCTTCCAGCCCCAGTTGCCCGGCCTCGTCCAGCAGCAGGCTTTCCAGGCTCTTGGGGCAGGTCAGTACCAGTTCGTAACGCTCAGACATTCGAAAATCCAGGCCCGCAGGCGATAAAGGCTTCCGCCAGAGAAGCCGAAACAAATTGAAACGACGAGCTGCACAACAGTTGCTGACAAAATCACGGTGCGCAACTAGCGCCCAAACCCACCTGGGATACCGCTTTGCCCCGACAAGTGGCGCTGCTTATGGTTCCGTCAGGCGAAATGTTGCCTCGTTATGACAAATCGATCATTCACAGCGCTCGCCCCTTTGGATAGAAACAACCTCAGGGAGACAACGCAAGGTTGCCCTTCCTATGGGGTCGTCACGCCGGCAACGGCCCCTTTCGCGGCCTCGCAACGCGGCCGCCAGTGGGAAATACAGTCAACGATTGAGGGCAATACCCGATGAGAAGACTAAAGCGTGACCCGATGGAACGCGCCTACTTACGCGGTTACCAACATGGTGTTCATGGCAAATCCCAGGAGCTCTGTCCCTTCACCCATCCGACGACTCGCCAGGCCTGGCTCAATGGCTGGCGCGAAGGTCGCGCCGACCACTGGGACGGTCTGACCGGCACCGCCGGCATACATCGACTGAATGAAATGAGAGCGGTCGGCTGAGACCCGGTCCGACGCTCTTCCGCCGCGCCAGGCCCCACACGGACCTGGCACGGTGATCGCCAAAGGGCTCCCAAGGGAGCCCTTTCCATTTGTGCGCTTCAGGTCCGCGGCAGCGCGGCGATGGCATCCACCGCTTCGCGAATCAGCTTCGGGCCCTTGTAGATGAACCCCGAATAGATCTGCACCAGGCTCGCCCCGGCGGCGATCTTCTCGGCCGCGTCGCACCCTTCGGTGATACCGCCCACGGCGATGATCGGCAGACGCCCACCCAGCTCGGCGGCCAGCACCTTCACGGTGTGGGTGCTCTTGTCGCGTACCGGCGCGCCGGACAGACCGCCGGCCTCGTCACCGTGCAGCAGGCCTTCGACGCCTTCGCGACTCAGGGTGGTGTTGGTGGCGATCACCGCATCCATCCCGGCATCCACCAACGCGCGCGCCACCTCGACGGTTTCCTCGTCGCTCATGTCCGGGGCGATCTTGATCGCCAGCGGCACACGGCGGCCGTGCTCGACGGCCAGGTCTTCCTGCCGACGGCGCAGGGCTTCGAGCAGTTGGCGCAGCGAATCACCGAACTGCAGGCTGCGCAGCCCGGGGGTATTCGGCGAGCTGACATTGACCGTCACGTAGCTGGCGTGGGGATAGACCTTCTCCAGGCCGATCAGGTAGTCGTCCACCGCGCGCTCGACTGGGGTGTCGAAGTTCTTGCCGATGTTGATGCCCAGCACGCCGCGATAGCGGGCGGCGCGCACGCGCTCCAGCAGGTAGTCGACCCCGTGGTTGTTGAAGCCCATGCGGTTGATGATGGCCTGGGCTTCCGGCAGGCGGAACAGGCGCGGCTTCGGGTTGCCCGGCTGAGGGCGCGGCGTCACGGTGCCGATCTCGAGGAAGCCGAAACCCAGCTGGCCGAGACCGTCGATGGCGTCGCCGTTCTTGTCCAGACCAGCGGCCAGTCCGACCGGATTGGCGAATTCCAGACCCATGATCTTCACTGGCAGGGCCGCCGGCTTCTTGCACAGCAGACCGTTCAGCCCCAGACGCCCGCCCGCGCCGAGCAGGTCGAGGGACAGTTCGTGAGAGGTTTCCGGAGACAGTCGAAAGAGCAGATCGCGGGCCAGGGAGTACATGGTCGGGCTCGTTGGGTGTTTGGGGGCCGCCGAGTATACCCGCTCGGCGCGCGCTTTTGACCCGTCGGACTCAGGCCAGACGCTTCACGTCCAGCAGCTTGCCGTCGGCACCTACCTCCAGCCGGAAGGTGCCCTGGATGCCGGCATGGGTCAGGAACGGCCGCAGATGATGGGCCGGCAGGCTCACGCTGCGCCCGTCGCGACTGTAGGCCAGCACCCGGTTGGCACGGCCCTGGTAGTAGGCCAAGAACTGATCGGCCGTCAGATGGATATCCAGCACCAGGCTGGGCATGGAGCGCCCCCTTTGTCAGACACGCGAGTCAGTTTGCCACATCTGCGACCCAAGTCGCCCTCGCCAGCGAGCGGGCCGCTCTGCCACACTAGCGAGCGCCAGCAAGGCCAGGCGGGCAACGCACCTTTCCATGCGCCCTGCTCGCCCGGTTCGAATGGCACGCCACCCCGACGCAGTACTGTTGGAGCCCGTAGCATTGCCATGACCTCGCCCACGCCACCCCCGCGCCTCACCAGCCGTTTGTCGTCCCTGGCCGGACAGCTGGGCCTGGGCGGCAAGGCTGCCAGACGCATGCTGGATCGCGCACGCCAGCTCAGCCTGCCGTTTCAGCCGATCCCCCTGCCCACCCTGAGCATCTGGTGGCAACTCGGTCCACAACTGGAGCGCCTGGTGGATCTACCGCGCGGTGCCCTGTCCGGACCGGTGCAGGAGGACAAGGCGGCCGCCCACGCGGTGCTGGCGCGCCTGCTCGAGGTGAATCATCGCTTCGTGCCGGCCTTCGATCTGCGCGACATCGGTGGGCTGTGCTGTCCACCGGGTGACCAACCACCCCATTCGCGCCTGGAAGACCTGGCCGCCACGCCGGCCTGCCGCAGCCTGCGCATGATCAGCTACAAGGATTTCCTCAAGGCCGCCGAACAGACGCTGCCCGGCAAGGGTCAGCCCCTGCGCCTGCGCCAGGCGGAATGGTTTGGCGAACGGCTGTTCTACGACGGAGACCAGGGCACCACGCTGGCCGTTCTGGTTGCCTATGCCCGCTTGCGCGGCCTGAAGCACGAGCTGCCGGCGGAGGTCGCCCAGTATCGGCTCAATCCGGTGGTGCTGGCCGAGCTGCACAGCCACTACCACATGCTCGGCATGCCGGCCGAGGCCTGGAGCGACCCAGGTTTCATGGGGCTGCTGCTGGACAGCGGGCTGCCGTATTCGCGCCTGTTGCTGCAGCGCACGCCCACGGTGCTCGAAGCCCTGCTGCTGCCGCGCGCCGACGAACAGGCGAACGCCCTCGGCGAAGGCCTGCGCCTGGCTGGCGCGCCGGACCTGGTGGAATTCCTCTACCACCTGCCGACCACCCTGCACATCGATCCGTAAGCGCCGCCGGGCGTCGTGCCCAACGGCGGCCGAAAAGCGCCGACCGCCTACCTGGATCACGGGTCTGCAGGGCGGCCGCCCGGCGCTGCCGTTCAGCCCGAACGCGCCAGGTCCGCCAGCTCCCGGCTGGCCACGGCATGCAGCGCATAGTCGTTTTCACCCGCGCCGCGCAGTTCGGCGAGGATCGTTTCCCAGCGCTGCACCAGTGGCTGGCGTTGTTCCAGCCAGCTCTCCAGGCGATGGCGCGGATCGCCTTCGCCGGGGGCCGACAGCAACGACAGGGTGATCTCCCGCTGCTGGCTGTCCAGTTCATCGCGGAAGGCTTCGCGGGCCTGCGCCTGCCAGTGGCTGTTCACTGCAAGATGGGTGATGCGCCGCAGGTAGCCGTCCAGGTCCAGAGCGCTGCCCACGGCGAAGAAGGCCCGCGCCACCAGCAGCGGTTCGTGACCGGTCCGCTCGGCCACCTCCAGGATCGGCAACAGCATGTAGAGCTGGTCGCTGGCCGCCACCATGCGTGCCAGCAACTCCGGCACCCCGGCCTCGGCGTAGGCCTGGTGGCGCTCCTGCCACTGCTCGCGGGCCGCCCCCTGCAGCAGCTCGTCCAGTTTCACGCCAAGGGTGGCCACCGGCGGGCCGAAGTGCGCCACATCGCGGGCAGCGTCCAGGGTCTGGCGGCGGCTGCGCAGGAACCAGCGCGTGGCCCGGCGTCCCAGGCGCATCAGTTCATCCATCAGCGCCAGCTGCGTATCCGCGCTCACGCCATAGTCCAGCGACTCGATCTGCCGGTACCAGTGCGGCAGGTGGAAGACGTCGCGCACGATCACATAGGCCTCGGCCACCTGGGCGGCGCCCATGCCGGTGGATGAGCACAGCCGTTGCGCGAAGGTGATACCCATGCGGTCGACCAGATCGTTGGCGATCTGGGTGGCGACGATCTCGCGCCGCAGCCGGTGATTGCGCATCGCCTCGCCGAAGCGCTCCACCAGCTGCGGCGGGAAAGCGCGCTGCATGTCGCGTACCAGGTAATCGTCGTCCGGCACGCTGGAATCCAGCAGCGCCTGCTTGAGGTCGATCTTGCTGTAGGACAGCAGGACCGCCAGCTCGGGCCGGGTCAGCGCACGGTCGCCGAGCTGCTCGTCGCTGGGCAGGAATTCCAGCGCCCGATCCAGGCGCCCGCGGCTTTCCAGGTCGCTCATCAGCCGGCGGTATTCGCCCATCCGCTCGCGGGCGCGGCGTTCGGCCAGCGACAGCGCCTGGGTCTGCGTGTAGTTGCTGCCCAGCACCAGCTGCGCCACGTCGTCGGTCATCTGCGCCAGCAACTGGTTGCGCTGCTTGCCGGTCATGTCGCCGGCGACCAGCACGCCGTTGAGGAGAATCTTGATGTTCACCTCATGGTCGGAGCAGTTCACCCCGCCGGCGTTGTCGATGAAGTCCGTGTTACAGGCGCCACCGTTTAGGCAGTACTCGATGCGCCCCAGCTGGCTCATGCCCAGGTTGCCCCCCTCGCCCACCACCCGGGCGCGCAGTTCGCGACCGTCGATCCGTAGCGGATCGTTGGCCTTGTCGCCGATATCGGCATGGCTTTCCGTGCTGGCCTTGACGTAGGTGCCGATGCCGCCATTCCACAGCAGGTCCACCGGCGCCCGCAACAGCGCGCTGACCAGCTCGTTGGGCGACAGCTTCTCGGCCTGGATGTCGAAGCGCTCGCGCATCTGCGGGCTGACGGCGATGCTCTTGGCGCTGCGCGGGAACACCCCGCCACCGGCGGAAATCAGCCCCGCGTCGTAGTCCGCCCAGCTGGAGCGCGGCAGCTCGAAAAGCCGCTTGCGCTCGGCATAACTGGCGGTCGGGTCAGGATCGGGGTCGACGAAAATGTGCAGATGGTTGAAGGCGGCCAGCAGCTGCACCCGCTCGGACATCAGCAGCCCATTGCCGAACACATCGCCGCTCATGTCGCCGATGCCGATCACCGTGATGCTGTCGCGCTGCACGTCGATGCCACGCTCGCGGAAGTGCCGCTGCACCGAGACCCAGGCACCGCGCGCGGTGATGCCCATCTTCTTGTGGTCGTAACCGGCCGAACCGCCCGAGGCGAAGGCGTCGCCCAGCCAGAACCCGTACTGGGCGGCGATGCCATTGGCGATATCGGAAAAACTCGCCGTGCCCTTGTCGGCGGCCACCACCAGATAGGGATCGTCGCCGTCGTGGCGCACCACCTGTTCCGGCGGGACCACGCGGCCTTCCAGGTAGTTGTCGGTGATGTCCAGCAGGCCACTGATGAACAGCCGGTAGCAGGCAATGGCCTCGGCCTGAATCTCGTCGCGGCTACCGCCCACCGGCAGGCGGCGGGGCACGAAGCCGCCCTTGGCGCCCATCGGCACGATGACCGCGTTCTTCACCTGCTGGGCCTTGACCAGACCGAGTACCTCGGTGCGGAAATCCTCCTCGCGATCCGACCAGCGCAGCCCGCCACGCGCCACGGGACCGAAGCGCAGGTGCACGCCCTCGACACGCGGCGAATAGACGAAGATTTCGTACAGCGGGACCGGCCGGGGCATCTCGCTGATCGCGCCGGGGCTGATCTTGAAGCTGAAGTAGGGCTTGTGCCGACCCTCGGCGTCGGTCTGGTAGAAGTTGCTGCGCAGCGTGGCGCCGATCAGCTCCAGGTAGCGACGCAGGATGCGGTCCTCGTTGAGCACCGCCACCTGGTCAAGCGCGGCGCGAATGGCCTCCTCGAGCTTGCCCTGCTTCTCCTCCAGCGCCTCCGCGGTGAGCTTGCGGGCCAGGTAGAAGCGGGTCTTGAACAGACGCACCAGCTCCAGCGCGATGTCGGTGTGGTTGTTCAGCGTGGCGGCGATGTAGCCCAGGTCGAAGCCGATGCGGATCTGCTTCAGGTAACGGCCGTAGGCGCGCAGCAGTGCCACCTCCCGCCAGGTCAGCCCGGCGCCGAGCACCAGGCGGTTGAAGGCGTCGTTCTCGGCATTGCCGGCGATGATCTGGGTGAACGCCTCCTGGCAAAGGCCGTTGAGCGTCTTCAGATCGACCACCAGCCCGGCCGGCGGCGCGAAGGTGAAGTCGTGAATCCAGTAGGCCCGGCCATCGCGCTGGCGCAGCCGGTGCGAATACTCGCCGAGCACCCGCAGCCCGAGGTTCTCCAGGATCGGCAGCACATCGGACAACGGCAGCGGCAGATCGGCGTGGTAGATCTTGCAGTGCAGCTCGCCCTCGCCCTGTCCCAGCGGCTGGTAGAAGCTCATCACCAGCCGCTGTTCGTCGGACAGGCTGCGAATGTGCTGCATGTCCGCCACCGCCGAGTGCGGCTCGAAGCGCTCCCGGTAGCCGGCCGGGAAGCCGGGCGCGAAGCGTGCCAGCAGGTCGGTGCCGCGCGCCTCGCCGAAGCGCTCGACCATCAGGCTGGCGAACTCGTCCTGCCAGGAACGGCAGGCCTGTATCACCTCCTGCTCCAGCTGGCGCGCGTCGAACGCCGGCACGGTGCGCGGGTCGACACGCAGGATCAGCTGCACGCGGGCCAGCACCGATTCGGAAAAATAGGTCCAGAACTCGCAGTCGGAGGCGTTCAGGCGCTCCATCAGCAGGTTCTGGATCTTCACGCGGATCTCGGTGGAATAGTGGTCGCGCGGCACGTAGACCAGGCAGTAGACGAACCGACCGTAGGGGTCCTTGCGCAGGAACAGGCGCAGCTTGTTGCGCTCCTGGATCTGCACGATGGCGATGGCGGTCTCGTACAACTCGTCCACCGGCGTCTGGAACAGCTCGTCGCGGGGCAACACTTCGAGCACCTGGGCCAGCTCCTTGCCCAGGTGCGCGTGTCGGGCGAAACCGGAACGGCCGAGGATCGCTTCGGCCTTGCGGCGCACATAGGGAATGCGCGTGACGCTTTCGGTGTACAGCATGGAGGTATAGAGGCCGAGGAAGCGGCACTCCCGGACCACCCGCCCCTGGTCGTCCAGCATGCGCAGCGACACCAGGTCGGGGTAGGCGGAACGATGCACGCGACTGACCTGGGAAGCCTTGGCGAAACTCAGCAGGCAGGGCTCGCGCAGATAGGCCAGCACCGAAGGCTCGATGCTGCGCTGCTCGTCGCTGAGGTTCTTGCGCAACACCCGCGACAACCCCAGCAGCGAACCCTCGTCGTACTCGATACGGGCGCCGCGCTCGTCCTCGAGCACCCGGAATTCCTCGTAGCCGAGGAAGGTGAAGTGATGATCCAGCAGCCATTCGTAGAAGGCCCGCACCTCACCGACACTCTCACCCTCGCCCGCATCGCCCCGCTGCGCCAAATGTTCGAGCAGGCGACGGACCTGTTCCTGCATCGCCGGGTAATCGCCCACCGCCAGGCGCACCTCGGCCAGCACGTCACTCAGCAGCTGCTGCAGCTCGCGCAGCTCGGCGGTACTGGCGCAACGGTCGATCTCCAGGAACATCAGGGCTTCGTCGCGTGCGCCCTCGGCGTGGCTGCCGCGCGGCAGGATGTCCAGCAATTCCCCCGCCGCGCCGCGCCGCACGCTGAGCACGCTGTTCTGCAGGGTATGGATGCTGTGACCGCGCCGGTTGAGCGCCATGCGCACCGAATCCACCAGGAACGGCATGTCCGGGTGCAGCACCTGCACCACGCTGTGGGTGGACTGCCAGCCATGCTGCTCGTAATCGGGGTTGAAGACCCGCACCAGCGGCTCGCCGCGAAACGCCTCCAGTAGCCGCCAGGCGGACAGCGTGCTGCCCTCCAGGTCGGCCAGGCGGTGCTGCAGCAGCTCCTCCAGGGGAGCAATGGCGAAGAACTGTTCGGCGAATCGCGCCAGCCGGGGAAGCACCTCGGGCTCCACATGCCGGGCGAGCGCTTCTCGCAGTTGCTGGTGAAAATCGGTCTTGCCGGACGCGCTGAAAAAGACCATGACAACTCCATCGAAGCAGGCAGGGTGGCAGAGTGACAGTAACGAACCCGTGTTTCCGTTCAACGTTAGTCCACGGGTGGCCACTCCGGGTTGCGACGCCTCGTGCCAGCGCGGCCGAGTTGGATTAAAGTGCCGGTCTTGCCGACGAGCCGACCGGACTCGCCCACCGGAGATGACCCCGACGATGGAACATCGCGAAGCGCTGCTTGCCCTGCGCCAGTTCATGGCCAGCCGTATCCTTGGCCAGGACCGCCTGATCGACCGCCTGCTGATCGCCCTGCTCGCCGACGGCCACCTGCTGGTGGAAGGCGCGCCGGGCCTGGCCAAGACCCGCGCCATCAAGGAGCTGGGCGAAGGGATCGAGGCGGAGTTCCATCGCATCCAGTTCACCCCCGACCTGCTGCCGGCGGACATCACCGGCACCGAGATCTACCGCCCGGAGACCGGCAGCTTCGTGTTCCAGCAGGGGCCGATCTTCCACAACCTGGTGCTGGCCGACGAGATCAACCGTGCGCCGGCCAAGGTGCAGTCGGCGCTGCTCGAAGCCATGGCCGAGCGCCAGGTGAGCATCGGCCGCAGCACCTACGCGCTGTCGCCGCTGTTCATGGTGATGGCCACCCAGAATCCGATCGAGCAGGAAGGCACCTACCCGCTGCCTGAAGCCCAGCTCGACCGTTTCCTCATGTACGTGAAGATCGGCTATCCGGACGCCTCGGTGGAGCGCCGCATCCTCCAGCAGGCGCGCGGCGAGGCGCTGCACGGCGCCGACGCCGGCGCGCACCGACGCATCAGCCAGCAGGCAATCTTCGCCGCCCGCCAGGAAGTCCTCGCCCTGCACATGGCCGATGCCGTGGAGGAGTACCTGGTGCAACTGGTCATGGCCACCCGCTTCCCGGCCAAGTTCGACGCCGACCTGGCCGCCTGGCTCAGTTACGGCGCCAGCCCGCGCGGCAGCATCTCGCTGGACCGCTGCGCCCGCGCCAACGCCTGGCTGGCCGGCCGCGACTTCGTCAGCCCGGAGGATATCCAGGCGGTGTTCTTCGATGTGCTGCGCCACCGCATCATCCTGTCCTTCGAGGCCGAGGCCTCCGGCATCGACCAGGACCAGGTGCTGCAGCGGGTGCTTGACGTGGTGGCGGTGGGCTGATGGACCGCCCGGCTCCCGGCCCCGCCGGCGCCTACACCACCCTCGCCGAGCTGGTGGACATCCGCCACCAGCTGCGCGGCCTGCAGCTGTTTTCCACGCCCTACCGGCGCAGTGCGCTGGTCGGCCTGCATCGCTCGCGGCTGCGCGGGCGCGGCATCGACTTCGACCAGGTGCGTGTCTACCAGGCCGGGGACGACGTGCGCACCATCGACTGGCGCGTCACCGCGCGTACCCAGCAACCGCACACCAAGCTGTTCCACGAGGAGCGCGAACGCCCCGTCTACCTGCTGGTGGAGCAGAGTCGCCCGCTGTTCCTGGGCAGCGGCGCGCGCTTCAAGTCGGTGCTCGCCGCCCAGGCGGCGGCGTTGTTCGGCTGGGCCGCGCTGGACCACAACGACCGCATCGGCGGCCTGGTGTTCGGCAGCGGCGATGCCCCGGAAGTGCGCCCCCGGCGCAGCAAGCAGAGCCTGCTGCAGCTGCTCAGCCGGCTGATCGATGCCAATCATGCCCTGCACGCCGACATGCCCGGCCCCCAGGGCACCTTTGGCCCGGCGCTGCGTCGCGCCCGCGAGGTGCTGCGCCCCGGCAGCCTGCTGGTGGTGATCTGCGACGAACGCGCGCTGGACGACGCGTCCGAACAGCAACTGGCGCTGCTCGGCCGGCACGTGGAACTGATCCTCGTGCCGCTCTCCGATCCGCTGGATCACGCCCTGCCCGCCGCCGGTCTGCTGCGTTTCGCCCAAGGCGGCGCCGCGCTGGAGCTGGACACCTACGACCCGCTACTGCGCAAGGCCTACCGTGCCCGCGGCGAGGCCCGCCAGCAGCGCTGGCAGCAACTGGCGGACAAGGTGCGCGCGGTGCTGCTGCCGCTGAGCACCCGCCATGAACTGCTCGATCAGTTGCGCGACTTCCAGACCGCACCGGTGGAGGCCCAGCCATGAATCCCCTCGATTCCCTGCTGCCGCCCATCGCGCCGCCACCAGTGCCCTGGTGGCCGCCGGCACCCGGCTGGTGGCTGCTGGCCCTGGCGCTGCTGCTGACGGTCGGGGGGCTGTATCTGTTGCGTCGCCGCCTGCGCCGCCGCCCGCTTCGCCCCACCCAGCTCGATCCGCTGCGCCTGGCCGCCCTGCACGAACTCGACAGCCTGGAGAAGCCCTACGGCCGCGAGGCCGGCCCCTGGCTGCAGCAAATCAACGCGCTGCTCAAGCGCCTATGCGTGCAGCGCTACCCGCAGAGCCAGTGCCAGACCCTGAGCGGCCGCGCTTGGCTGGCCTTCCTGGACAGCCGCTGCCCCTCCGCCGGACTCACCCGCTGGATGGTGCTGGTGGAAGGCGCCTATCGGCCGCGCTGCCAGCTCGACGACAAGGCGCTGCAGGCCCTGCACCAGGCCATCGACCTGTGGATCCGCAAGCATGTTTGAGTTCGCCTGGCCGTGGATCTTCCTGCTCGCCCCGCTGCCCTGGTTGCTGCGCGCCCTGCTGCCGCCGGCCGACAGCGGCGAGGCGGCGCTCAAGGTGAGCTTCCTCGATGAGCTGCAGGACCTCAGCGGCCAGCGTGCCCGTGGCAGCAGCCTGCCCGCCTGGCGCCAGCAGCTGCCCTTCATGGTGGTGTGGCTGTGCCTGCTGCTGGCCGCCACCCGCCCGCAGTGGCTCGGTGAACGCTTGCCGATTCCCGCCAGTGGCCGCGACCTGCTGCTGGCGGTGGATGTCTCGGGCTCCATGGAATACCCGGACATGCTCTGGCAGGACCAGCCCATCAGCCGCCTGGGGCTGGTGCAGCGACTGTTCGGCGAATTCATCGAGCAGCGGCGTGGCGACCGGGTCGGCCTGATCCTGTTCGGCAGCCAGGCCTACCTGCAGGCGCCGCTGACTTTCGACCGGCGCACCGTGCGCACCTGGCTGGAGGAGGCCCGCGTCGGCATCGCCGGGCCGAACACCGCCATCGGCGACGCCATCGGCCTGGCGGTCAAGCGTCTGCGCGACCAGCCGGCGCACAGCCGCGTGCTGGTGCTGATCACCGACGGCGCCAACACCGGTGGCAGCCTGGCGCCGCTGACCGCCGCGCAGCTGGCGGCGGACAATCGCGTGACGCTCTACACCATCGGCATCGGCGCCCTGCCGGGACAGGGCCGTGGCCCGGGAATCTTTGCCTTCGCGCCGGGGCTGGATCTGGACGAGCCGGGGCTGCAGGCGATGGCCGAACTGACCGGTGGCCAGTACTTCCGCGCCCACTCCAGCGACGCGCTGCGCGAGATCGGCCAGACCCTCGACCGCCTGCAGCCGGTGGCCCAGCAAAGCCTGCCGGCGCGCCTCACCCGCGAGCTGTACGTCTGGCCGCTGGCGGCGGCGCTGCTGTTCAGCCTGTTGCTGGTGGTGCGGGTGATCCGGCCGCAGGGCATGGCCCCCTACTGGCTGCGGAGGTCGCGCCCATGACCGAGCTCTGGCCGACCCTGTTGCGTCCTGCCTGGCTGTTGCTGCTGGTGCCCTGCGCCTGGCTGCTCTGGCGCCTGTGGCGCCGCGAGCGGCGCAGCGCGCGTTGGCAGCTGCTGCTGCCGCGTCCCTTCCATGCCCTGCTGCTGGCCGGCAACCAAGGCCGTAGCAGCCGCCTGCCCTGGCTGGCCCTCGGCCTGGCCTGGCTGCTGGCGCTGCTGGCGTTGCTCGGCCCGAGCTGGCAGCGCATGGAACAGGCGACGGCGACGCGCGGCGATGCGCTGGTGGCGATCCTCGACTTGACTCCGCGCATGCTGGCCACCGACCTGCCGCCCACTCGCCTGGAGCAGGCAAGACGCACCCTCGTCGACCTGCTGGAGGCACGGCGCGGCGCGCAGACCGGCATCGTTGTCTATGCCGGCAGCGCCCACGTACTGGTGCCGCTTTCCGACGACCTGGCCACCGCCCTCAACCTGCTCGGCGCGCTCACACCGTCGATCATGCCGGAACCCGGCCAGCGTGCCGACCTGGCCGTGGCCCGCGCGTTGGCCCTGCTGGAGCAGGCCGGCCAGGGCAGCGGTCGCCTGCTGCTGTTGACCAGCGGCCTGAGCGACGCGGAACAGACCGCCATCGCCGCCCTCCCTCTCGACGGCAATCGCCTCGACGTCCTCGGCGTGGGCACCTCGCGCGGCGCCCCGATCGTGCTGGACGACGGCAGCTTCCTGAAGGACGCGCAGGGCGCCATCGTGCTCCCGCGCCTGGACGCCGCCAGCCACCAGCGCTTCGCTCGCCAGTTGGGCGGCGCCTACCAGCCGCTGCGCCCGGACGCCGCCGACCTGCGGGCCCTCGGCCTGCTGGAGGCCACGGCCAGCGAACAGGAAAGCGGTCAGCGGCTGCCGCTGGAACACTGGGTGGACCAGGGCTACTGGCTGTTATTGCCACTGTTGCTGCTCGCCGCCTGCGCCGGTCGACGCGGCTGGCTGTTCTGCCTGCCCCTGCTGTTCACACCATTACCCAGCCATGCCGCCTTCGATACCCTGTGGCTGCGCGCCGACCAGCAGGGCCAGCGCCTGCTCGCCGAAGGCCGGCCGGAGGACGCCGCCCAGGCCTTCACCGACCCCCAGCGCCAGGGCTACGCCCTGTACCTGGCCGGTGACTATGCCGAAGCCGCCGAGCGTTTCGCCCAGGGCGACCAGGCCGCCGATCACTACAATCGCGGCAACGCCCTGGCCCTCGATGGCCAGCTGGAAGAGGCCCTGCTGGCCTATGACCAGGCCCTGGAACGCGACCCGCAACTCGAGCAGGCCCGCCACAATCGTCAGCAGGTGGAAGAACTGCTGCGCCAGCGGCAGGCCGAACGCGACCGGCAGCAGGAGCAGGCGGCGCCGCCCCGGGAAGCGCCCGGCGGCCAGGCGGCGCCGAGCACCGGCGGCGCGGGCGAGCAGCCTGCAACTCCCGATGAAGGGACCGGCGACCCGCAACAAGGCGAGCCGAGCCCGCCCCGCGAGGCGACTGCCGGAGGCCAGAACGGTGCGGGCACCGGCAACGAGCCGGCAGCCGCCACGGCCGCACAGGCGCCGCTCGACCGGGAGCGCCGCCAGGCCCTGGAACAATGGCTGCGCCAGATTCCCGATGACCCCGCCGAACTGCTGCGCCGCAAGTTCCGCCTCGAACAGCAACAGCGCCAGGAAACCCCGTGATGATGCGAACGCTCTGTCTGGTCTGCCTTCTTCTGCTCAGTGGCGGCGTGCGCGGCGACGAGCTAATGGCCAGCGTGGACCGTCAGCAGATCGCCGAAGGCGATACCGTCGAGCTGACCCTGGAGCTGGGCGGCCTGGCGCTGAGCGGCCAGCCGGACCTGAGCCCGCTGCTGCCGTTGTTCGAGGTGCTCGACAGCCGCCAGGTCAACCGGGTGATCCGCGACGATCAGGGCAGCCGCAGCGCCACCCGCTGGATCCTCACCCTTCTGCCGCGCCGCACCGGGTACGTGGTGATTCCGCCGCTGCGCGTCGGCGAGGCGGTGTCCGCGCCCATCACCCTGCAAGTCAGCGAGGCCAGCACGCCGGACGCCGGAGGGGATCGGCTGATGCCGGTGTTCATCGACGCGAATCTCGACCGCGACAGTGTCTATGTGCAGGCGCAAGCGGTGCTGACCCTGCGCATCTACCATTCCGTGTCGCTGTTCGACGACAGCACCCTGACCCCGCTGCAGACCCCGGAGGCGCGCATCGAGCAGCTCGGCAAGCCGCGCACCTACGAGACACGCGTCAACGGCGTGCGCCACGGCGTCATCGAGGTGCGCTACGCCATCCATCCGCTGCGCAGCGGGGAACTGGAGCTGCCCGCCCAGGTGTTCAGCGCCACCCTGGTTGAGCGCAACGATCCGGACACCTTCAACCCGTTCGGCCCACGCAGCGGGCGCACCGTGCAGGTGAGCTCGCCGGTGATTCCCCTGCAGGTCAAGTCGATTCCCGCCGAGTACCCGGCCGACACGCCCTGGCTGCCGGCAACCGCCCTGACACTGGCGGAAAGCTGGAGCGAGACGAGCGAACCGCTCAAGGTCGGCGACTCGGTGACCCGCACCCTGACCCTGCGCGCTGAGGGCCTGGCCAGCTCCCAGCTGCCGCCCCTGCCGCTCGCCGAGGTTCCCGGCCTGCGCCGCTATCCCGATCAGCCACGGCTGGAAAGCACCCTGGGCGAGACGGGCCTGACCGGTCTGCGCGAACAGCGTGAGGCGCTGGTGCCCACCCAGGCGGGCGAGCTGGAAATCCCCGCGCTGGAAGTGGTCTGGTGGAACCTGGCCAGTGACCGCCTGGAACGGGCCACGCTGCCGGCACGCCACTTCAGCGTGCAGGCCGACCCCCTGCTGGAAGCCCCAGCGGCCTCAGGCGAAACGGACGCTTCCGCCGCACGCCTGTGGCCCTGGCAGTTGAGCACCGCCGTGCTCGGCCTGACCACACTGCTCGGCTTTTCCCTCTGGTGGCATGCCCGCCGCCAGCCGGCGATCCCGCGTACGCTGCCGAGCGCCGCGAACGCGCGCAGCCTGCTCGATGAGCTGAGGCGCGCCTGCCAGGCCAACGATCCGCAGGCGACCCGCCAGGCGCTGGATGCCTGGGCCCGCGCCCAGCCGGAAACCCTGGCGGAGATGGCCGCCCGCTGTGTGCCGCTGTCCGATGCCCTAGATGGTCTGAATGGCGTGCTGTACGGCGAGAGCGGCCAGCAATGGGACGGCCAGCAGCTGTGGCAGGCCATCCGCGACCTGCCGCCCCGGCCGGATGGCACGCCCGTAAGCAATGGCAACGGTGGACTGCCACCGCTATACCCCCGATGACCCGACCGGGTGCCGCCTGCACCTGGGCAATGATGGAGAAATGATTCGTGAACCCTGACGACGCCCTCTGGGCCCAGATGTGCGAGGCCGACGGCCTGGACCCCGCCAAGCGCCTGCAGGCCCGCCAGCAGGTGCTGGACAGCGCCGACGCCCGCGACTGCACCCTGTATCGCTCCGCCGAGGAGGATGATCCGGACACCGAAGAGGAAGACCTCGGCGATGCGCGCATCCTCTTCCAGGGCCCCTTTCAGGCGCCGGCCCACTGGGGCGAGGCCGAGCTGGAGGATTTCTTCGGCGACGAGGACCCCGAGCAGTTCGTCACCGCGCTGATCGAATGCTGCGCCGCACCCAGCACCTCGCAGTTCTTCACCCCCGAGCCGGGCGACTATGTGGCCGTGGTGAACGAACGCGGCCAGGTGACCATGTACTACCTGTACGCCTGCCACGAAGATGACGCCGGCCGCCATTGCGTACTGATCCACGACGATCTGGCGCTGCTGTAGGAGCCCGGTCGTCTGTTGCGGTTTCGCGGGGCTTCGTCCGGCTTTTGTAGGAGCGGCTTCAGCCGCGGTTTTTGATGCGACCCCACCCAGGGGCTCGCAACTGAAGTCGCTCCTACGGGTTCGGCACGGAGGCCCGCAGGTTTTCAGAAAAAAGAGGTTTATCTCCCATGTCCAAGATCATCTTCATCACCGGCGCCACCTCCGGTTTCGGCCGCGCCGCCGCGCGCCGCTTCGCGGCCGCAGGCTGGTCGCTGATCCTCACCGGGCGCCGCGTCGAACGCCTGCAAGCGCTGCAGGAAGAACTCGGCGCACAGGTACCGGTGCACATCGCCGCGCTGGACGTGCGCGACGCCGAGGCGGTGCAGGCCGTGGTCGCGGCTCTGCCGGCCGCCTTCCGCCCGGTGCGTGTGCTGCTCAACAACGCCGGCCTGGCCCTGGCGCCGCAGGCGGCCCAGAACGTGGACCTGGCCGACTGGCACACCATGATCGACACCAACGTTAAGGGCCTGGTCAACGTCACCCACGCCCTGCTGCCAACCCTGATCGAGACCGGCGCCGGTGCCAGCATCATCAACATCGGTTCCACCGCCGGCCAGTGGCCCTACCCTGGCAGCCACGTGTACGGCGCCACCAAGGCCTTCGTCGAGCAGTTCAGCTACAACCTGCGCTGCGACCTGCAGGGCACCGGCGTGCGGGTCACCGACATCGCCCCGGGCATGGCGGAAACCGAGTTCACCCTGGTGCGCACCAAGGGCGACCAGGCGGCCTCGGACCGCCTGTACAACACCACCACGCCGCTGACCGCCGAGGACATCGCCGAGCAGATCTTTTACGTGGCCAACCTGCCGGACCGCATCAACATCAACTTCCTGGAAGTGATGCCCACCCGCCAGGCCTGGGCGGGGTTCGCCGTCGACCGAGACTGACCGCTACGCTGCGCGGAAGCGCGCGACACTGCCCTGCAGGGCGGTGGACAGCTCTCCCAGCCGCCCGGCGGTCTGGTGGTTGCTGGCCACCGCCTCGTCGTTCTCGCCGGTCATGCGGGCGATCAGCCCCACCTGGCGGGCGATTTCCCCGGACGCACTGCTCTGCTCCTTGAGGGCATGGGAGATCTCCGCCACGCGCGATACCACCTGCTGGGCGGCTTCGCTGATCTGCTGCATGGCCTCGCCGGCGCGTCGCGCCCGGCCGACGCCTTCGCCGACCCGCTCCACGCCCTGCTCCATGCTGGTCACCGCCCCGTGGATGCCGTCCTGGATGGAGCGCACCATGTCGGCGATTTCCCGCGCCGATTCGGCGGTGCGCTCGGACAACTGGCGCACCTCGTCGGCGACCACGGCAAAGCCGCGGCCCTTGTCGCCGGCGCGCGCCGCCTCGATGGCCGCGTTGAGCGCCAGCAGGTTGGTCTGCGAGGCGATGTTGCCGATCACGTCGACGATGCTGGCGATCTGGCCGGAGCGCTCGCCCAGCGCGTCGATGGTGCGCGCCGAATGGGCCACCGAGTCGGCGATGCCGCCGATCTCGCCGACCACCGAGGCGACGATCTCGCCACCCTGGCGCGACAGCTGACCCGAACGGCTGGCCAGTTCGTCGGCGCTGGCGGCGTTGCGGCTGATGTCCTCGATGCTGACGGTCATCTGTTCCACCGCCGCCGCCATGCTGGAGGCCGCATCGTTCTGCTGCTGGGTCGCCACGCGGATCTGCCCGGAGGCCGCCGCCAGCTGGTGCGCGGCGTCGGCCACCTGATCCGAATGGCCCTTGATGCCACCAATCAGCTGGGCCATGGATTCGGCCATGTGATTGAAACTGCCCGCCACCTGCGCCAGTTCATCGCGTGCCTCCAGATGGATACGCACCGTCAGGTCGCCGGCGGCCAGCCGCTCGCTGCCCTCGCGCAGGTGGATCACACTGCCCAGCACCGACCAGTAGGCCCCCGTCGCCAGGTAGCCCACCACCAGCAGCAGCCCCAGGAACACCGCCAGGTTGCGCAACAGCTCGCCGCGCGCCTGGGCGCTGCGCTCGGCGAGCAGATGGTCCAGCTCCGGCAACAGCACCTCGAACATCTGCCGGTAACCTTCATCGACCGTCTCAGTGGCCAGCCGGTAGAAGGCTTCGCTGCTGATTGAGGCCTCGCCCTGGTAGACCAGGCCCTGCACCACCCTTTCGATCTCGCCGCCGCGCTCACGCAGGCGAGACAGCGAACGCTGCAGGCGATCACGCAGATTCGGGTGCAGGTTGATCACCTTGTCCAGGCTGTCCTGCATATCGCGCAGGCCAGTGCTGATCTCGTCGACCCGCACCAGCAGCATGCCGCGTTCCTCGGCGCTCGCCTCGCCGCGCGCCAGCACACCGGAACCCAGCGCACGCAGGCGCCCGAAGCGCTCGAGCAGGAACGGCAGGCGCTCCACCGCCACTGCCTTGAGGAAGTAGGTGTCTGCCTCGGGGTCGAAGGTCAGTCCATGGTCATCGGCGATGCGTGCCTGCAGGCGCAGCAGCTCATCCACCAGGGCGCTATGCGCACCGAAGCTCTGTTCGCGACTCCAGCCAGGCTGCTCGGCGACCATGCGCTGCCACTCCGTGCGTATACGTGCCAGCGCGTCGCGCTGGGCCGGAGTGAGCCGCTCCTCCAGTTGCGCCAGGCCGTTGCCCAGGCCGCGCTGCACCTCGCGCAGGGCTGCCTCGGCGCCGCCGTCGCCGCCCAACAGACGGGCGGACAGACCGCGCTGCTGCTGCGCCAGGCGCACCAGTTCGGACAGCGGCCGGGCCAGCTCGGCGGCGCGCTGCTCCTGTTCAGCGCGCTCGATGGTCGCCTGCTGCTGGCGGGCGATGCCCCACAGCATGGCGGCCAGCGCCAGCACCATGAGCAGCCCCATGGCCAGGAACTTGAGGGGGTACTTCAGGCGATTCATCAGGGCCTCGGCGGGCCGGAACAGTCTTCTCATCGCACGATCTCACGGCCTGGCAATTCGCTCGCCTCCCCCGAATTACCAAGCTGACTAATGAAGTCGGGAAGGTGGCGCAACGCTATCGGTTGGCGGGCGCCCGCCTCCATGATGCCGATCAAGGACGGAAAAAAGGCGCCAGAAAAACCGCACCCCAGTTTGCCGAATACATCAGAGTCGGGGCCCCGACGGCCAGAAAGGCGTAGGGTGGACAACGCTTTCCTTGTCCACCATGGCACCCGCACCGCGGCATGTCGGCAGCAGGACGGCCGTGCAAACAAAAGGCCACCCCGGTTGCCCGGGGCGGCCTTTGGGTGCAGCAACGCCCGCTTACGCCAGGCTCTTGCTCACCACTTCATACACATCCGGCGACAGCTCGCCGCTGGCCAGGATGCGCTCCAGCTCGCCGCGCATCAGCGCCTGGCGGGCCGGTGCAAACTTGCGCCAGCGGGTCAGCGGCGCCAGTTGGCGGGCCGCGATCTGCGGGTTGAAGCCGTTCAGGGCGATCACCTGATCGGCCAGGAAGCGGTAGCCGCTGCCGTCCAGGGCGTGGAAGTTCACGTGGTTCTGGTTGGCGAAGGCGCCGATCAGCGAGCGCACCTTGTTGGGGTTCTTCAGGTTGAACGCCGGGTGCGCCATCAGCTGTTGCACACGGGACAGGCCGCCGGGCAGCGGGCTGCCGGCCTGCACGCTGAACCACTGATCCATGACCAGCGGGTTGTCCTTGAAGTGCTCGGCGAACTTGGCCAGCGCACCGGCCTTCTCGGCCTCGAACGGCGAGTTGACCAGCACCGCCAGCGCATGCAGACGCTCGGTCATGTTGTCGCTGTGTTCGTACTGCTCCAGGCAGGCGGCCAGCACTTCCTCGCGGCCCGTTTCCATCAGGTAGCTCAGGGCGATGTTCTGCAGGCTGCGGCGGGCGATCTGCCCCGCCTCGGCCACATACGGGGTCTGGCGGGACTGCTCGCGGCTGGCCTGGTAGCGGGCCCACAGCGGCTCGTACAGCGCCTCGGCGATCTGCTGGCGCACGAACTCGCGGGCGGCGTGGATGGCGTCGACATCGGCCTCGTCGCTGATCTCCGCCAGGTAGGCCTCGCTCGGCAAGCTGAGCATCTCCGCGACCATGGCCTGATCCAGCTGCTGGTTTTCCAGCAGCGTGCGCAGCGCGGCGATCAGGCGCTGATCCAGCACCATGGCCTCGCCGCGCTGCCGCTGGCCGACCAGCTCCTGCAGCACCTGCACGGCCAGCTGCTGGCCGGCCTCCCAGCGGTTGAAGCCGTCGGAGTCATGCTGCATGAGGAACATCAGCTGGTCGCGGCTGTACGGGAAGCTCATCTTCACCGGCGCGGAGAAGCCGCGCAGCAGCGAGGGCAGCGGCTTCTCGGCCACGTTGACGAAGGTGAACGAATGCTGCGCCTCGGTGACCGACAGCACGCGACTGGTGCCCTGGGCCGCGGCTTCGCCGGCCAGCTGCAGCGGCAGGTCGTTGCCCTGCGCGTCCAGCAGGCCCAAGGCGACCGGGATCACGAACGGCTGCTTCTCCGCCTGGCCGGGGGTGGCCGGGCAGCTCTGGGCGAAGGTCAGGGTGTAGGTCTGGGCGGCGGCGTCGTAGGCCTCGCTGACCTGCAGGCGCGGCGTGCCGGCCTGGCTGTACCAGCGCTTGAACTGGGTCAGGTCGATGCCACTGGCGTCTTCCATGGCCTTGATGAAGTCGTCGCAGGTCACCGCCTGGCCGTCGTGGCGCTGGAAGTACAGGTCCGAACCCTTGCGGAAGGCGTCGGCGCCCAGCAGGGTGTGGATCATGCGCAGCACTTCGGCGCCCTTCTCGTACACGGTCAGGGTGTAGAAGTTGGAGATCTCCATGTAGGCGTCCGGGCGCACCGGGTGGGCCATGGGGCCGGCGTCCTCGGCGAACTGGTGCGTGCGCAGGTAGGCCACATCCTCGATGCGCTTGACGGTGCGCGAGTTCATGTCGGCGCTGAACTCGGCGTCGCGGAACACGGTGAAGCCTTCCTTGAGCGACAGCTGGAACCAGTCGCGGCAGGTCACGCGGTTGCCGGACCAGTTGTGGAAGTACTCGTGGGCGACGATGGCTTCGATGCGCTGGTGGGCGGCGTCGGTGGCGGTCTCGGCGCGGGCCAGCACGGCACTGGAGTTGAAGATGTTGAGGCCCTTGTTCTCCATGGCGCCCATGTTGAAGTCGTTCACCGCGACGATCATGAAGATGTCCAGGTCGTATTCGCGGCCGTAGACCTCCTCGTCCCAGCGCATGGACTTCTTCAGGCTGTCCATGGCGTGCTGGCACTTGTCGATGTTTTCCGGCTCGACATAGATGCGCAGGGCCACGTCGCGGCCGCTCATCGTGGTGAAGCTGTCCTCGATGCACCAGAGGTCGCCGGCCACCAGGGCGAACAGGTAGGCCGGCTTCTTGAACGGGTCCTGCCAGGTCGCCCAGTGGCGGCCGTCCTCGCCGTCGCCGGCGGCGACCGGATTGCCGTTGGAGAGCAGCACCGGGTAGCGCTGCTTGTCGGCACTGACCGTGGTGGTGAAGCTGCTCATCACGTCCGGGCGGTCGAGGTAGTAGGTGATCTTGCGAAAGCCCTCGGCCTCGCACTGGGTGCAGAACATCGTGCCGGACTTGTACAGGCCTTCCAGCGCGGTGTTGCTTTCCGGATGGATGCGCACCGTGCTGTCCAGGGTGAAGCTGGCGCTGTCCGGCTGCAGGGTCAGGCTAGCCGGGGTGAGCTGGTAGTCGCCGGCGCCCAGTTCGCGATCGTTGAGGCTCAGGCTGAGCAATTCCAGCTCCTGACCGTGCAGCACCAGCGGGGGAAGCCCGGCTCCGGCCTGCGGGTTGCGACGCATCACCAGCTGGGCATGCACCAGCGAGTGATCCTCGTACAGCTCGAAGGTCAGGGTGGTCTCGTCGATCAGGTAGTCGGGAACCTGATAGTCCTTGAGGTAGATGGTGTTCGGCTGTTCGGTACGCATGGAAACCTCAATCATGTTCGCGAAACCCGCCGGACCCGGCGGGTCGAAGAAACAGGGTTACGCGCAGCTGGCGGCGACGGTGTAGGCGGTGAACTTGCGGATGTTGATCACGCCGGTATCCAGAATCAGGTATTGACCCTTGATGCCCAGCAGGGTGCCCTCGACCCGCGGGGTCTTTTCCAGATCGTGGGTGACGATCTTGCCCGGGTACGCCTCGACGGGATAGCGGATGGTCTGCACCTCGGCATCCGGCACGGTCTGGATCGCCTGCAGGCCGAAGCGCTGCTGCAGCTGGCCGATACCGTCGGCGCAGGCGGCGAACACCTGGTCGCGAATGGCCGGCAGGTCCAGCTGTTCGGCGTCGCCCTTGAGCAGCGCCCGCCAGTTGGTCTTGTCCGGCACCTGGCTGCGCAACAGGTCTTCCACCAGCCCGGACTGCTGCCGGGTGGCCACGCGCAGGATCGGCAGCGCCTGGGTGGCGCCCTGGTCCAGCCAGCGGGTCGGCAGCTGGGTGGCGCGGGTGATGCCGACCTTGATGCCCGAGGAGTTGGCCAGGTAGACCACGTGATCGGTCATGCAGAAGCTCGTGCCCCATTCGGGATCGCGGCAGGTGCCCAGCTCGTGATGACACTTCTCCGGGCTGACGATGCACAGGTCGCACTGGGGGAGTTTCTTGAAACAGGGGTAGCAGTAGCCCTGGCTGAAGCTCTTGTTGGTCTTGCGACCGCAGTGGCTGCAGTGGATGGCGCCCAGGTATTCCAGGCGCAGGGTCTTGCCGATCAGCGGATTGACCGGCACCTGCAGGTCGCCCAGGCGAAAGGCGTACTGCACCGGGGCATCCAGGCGCGCGGCCATCTTGTCCAGCGCGCCGCGTCCGAGTTCCACCATCAGTGGCGGGTTCCGGACGCCGGGGCGAACAGATCGCTTTCGGTGGCAGCCTTCTTGCTCTTCGAGCCGCATTCCTGGCCGTTCATGAAGCCGGTGCGCTCTTCCTCGGGCAGGTTCTTCAGCTCCCAGGCGATCATCGCGCCCAGGCAGGTTTCCTTCTGCTCCTGGGTCAGCTTGCGGCCATCCGGCCACTTGCCCAGCTCCACGGCCTGCTTGAGGTTCTGGTAGATCTCGGGGGTGATGTTCTCGATGGCTTCGATAAAGGACGACATGGCCGACTCCGGGAAAGTGAAACGCCGGCCATTCTAGCGGGGCGGGAGGATTAAGGGAAAAGCGCGAACCGCCCCGCTCCCACAGAAGCGGCGAGTCAGCGCCGGCGCGCCAGCCAGCCGCCCAGCACCCCGGTGGCGCAGCCGATCAGCAGGCCGCCGACGTGGGCGGCGTTGGCGATGGCGCCCAGGCCCAGGGCAGTGACCAGCCCGGACAGGCACACCAGCAGCCAGACCAGCATCAGCCCCACCACACCCGGCGGCAGCCGGTAGGCGGGATTGGGCGCCAGCTTCTGGTACAGCCAGCAGTGCCCGAGCAGGCCATAGAGCACGCCGGACAACCCGCCAAAGATGCCCACACCCCCGAACACGTACTGCGCCAGGTTGGACACCAGGGCGAACAGCAAGGTGAAGCCCAGCAAGGCGAAGCGCCCCTGATGGGCCTCGACGCGCCGACCCAGCTCCCAGTACCAGAGGCTGTTCATGGCCAAGTGCAGCCAGCCGAAGTGCACCAGCATCGGCGTGAACAGGCGCCACCACTGGCCGCTGTCGAGGGTGTGGCCGAGGTCGGCGAAGTACAGGTATTCCTCGGTGATGCCGTAATCCGCGAAGCTCAGCCAGCGGATGGTCTCCAGGTTCTCGCCACCCCAGGTGATGGCGAACACCACCAGGGTCAGCAACAGCATCAGCGCGGTGAACGGTGCCTCGCGCAGGCTGCCGAAGCGGCGCACCGGCGTTGCCGATACGACCTCGCCCTCGATGGGCGCATCAGGATCGCCCTGCGGGAAACGCGCGTACAGTTCGCGCACCTGGGCCGCCAGCGTGTCCGGCACCCAGAGCACCTGCTGGCCGCTTTCCTCGCTGACCCGACAAGGCACGCCCATCCGTTTCAACAGCGCCAGGAAGCCGCTGAGATCGGTCTCCAGCGGCAGGCGCAGCACCGCCACGGCGCTCATCGCGGCGCCCCCAGGCTATCCACCTCGACCCACACGAACTTGTCGGCATGCAGCCGATGCTCGCCGTCGAAGCGGTAGGCCACCAGGCGACCTTCCAGCACCGCGCTGTAGTCCAGGCACGCCAGGTTGTGGCGAATCGGCGCCGGTCGGCCGTCGCGCCAGTAGTGGCCGATGAACAGCGGAGGCTCGTCCGGCCCGTAGCGCAGCAATTCGCGCTTCTGATGCGGGGTCAGCGGCGTGCTGGCAACGTGCTGGGGCAGCGGCTCGGGCTGGAAAACGATGTCGCCGTAGGTCTGCGGGTCCTCCTCCCAGAACTTGGTGCGGAAGAAGGTGCGCGGGAAGCCTTCGCGGCTGGTCAGTACCACGCCCTCCGGCAGGCGCATGTCCAGGCCGCGCAGCAGCCGGTTGAACGCCTGGGCGGCGAAGCTCTCCGGCCGGCCGGCGGCACGCACGAAGGCGCGGTCGACCCGCCCCTCGGGAAAATGCACGCGCAGCATGTCGATCAGCTCGCTGTCCCAGCAGGCGTGCACCAGGCGGAAGGCGCCGGCGTCGAGGAACAGCGGCAGGTCCTGGAACCAGTCGAGGAACGCCTGCCACTCGGCGGGGTAGGCCTCGAACTGCCGATGGGTTTCCTGCAGCAGGATGGCGTGGCGGCGCACGTGTTCACGGACGAACAGCCGGCCGCTGCCGGGCGGCGCCGGGGTAGCCCAGCCCAGCGCGCTGAACTCGTGGTTGCCCATGATGCACAGCGCCTGCCCAGCCTCGACCATGTCGCGCACGATGTGCAACGCTTCGCGGATGTGCGGGCCACGGTCGATGATGTCGCCAAGGAACAGCGCCATGCGCTGCGGATGTCGCCACACGCCGTCCTGCAGGCGATAGCCGAGGCGTTCGAGCAGTTGCTCAAGGGCTTCGGCGCAGCCGTGGACATCGCCGATGATGTCGTAGCCGCGCGCGGGATCGAACTGCATCACTCGCCACCACCACCCAGACGGCTGCCCCAGCCCAGCTTGGTACGGCAGATCTCGTAGTAGTTGTGGTCCAGCGGATGGATCAGACGCAGCTTCTGCGGTTTCTTGGAGATGGTCACCGTGTCGCCCGGCGCGCAGGTGAAATGGTTCTGGCCGTCGCAGGACACCTGCGGGTAGATCTGCAGGTTGGGCGATACCACCACCTTCAGCTCGCTGTTGCCGTCCACCACGATCGGCCGGCTGGACAGCGTGTGCGGGTACATGGGCACCACCACGATGGCGTCCAGCTTGGGGTGCATGATCGGCCCGCCGGCGGACAGCGCGTAGGCGGTGGACCCGGTGGGCGTGGCGATGATCAGGCCGTCGGACTTCTGGCTGCTGACGAACTGGCCGTCGATGTACAACTCGAATTCGATCATTCGCGTTGACTTGCCGGGGTGCAGCACCACATCGTTGAGGGCGTCGCCCTGGCCGATGGGCACGGCGTTGCGACGCATCTCGGCTTCCAGCAGGAAGCGGCTCTCCACGGTGTACTGGCCGTCCAGCACCTCGGCGACCTTCTGTTCCAGCTCGTCCGGGCGGATGTCGGTGAGAAAGCCCAGGTTGCCGCGGTTGACGCCCAGCACCGGCACCTTGTAGCGCGCCAGGGCGCGCGCCGCGCCGAGCATGCTGCCGTCGCCGCCGACCACGATGACCAGGTCGCAGACCTCGCCGAGGTTCTTGCGCGAGCAGACCTGCTGGCCGTGTCCGGGCAGCACCTCGGCGATTTCCTCTTCAAGGATCACATTGAGGTGGCGGTCGAGCAGAAAGCGCTTGAGCCGGCGAATGGTCTCCAGGACCTGGGAACTGCCCAGGCGGCCGATGATGCCGATATTACGAAACTGCTCCATGGGACTCCTGTTCGCCGCGCCAAAGTGCCGGCAATTATGGGCGAAAGCGGCTGCCAGGGGCAGCCCTCGTGCCGACCTTGTCATTCGCCGGGCACAGCGCAACTATGCTCGACACCATGCATCCCTTCCTCGAACTCACCGACCTGCTGCCCCGCCTGCGCCAGCCCGTGGTCCGCGACCTGGCCTGGACGCTGCTATCGCCACCCTTGCTGGCGGAGACCGAATGGCCGCAGCGCCATCCGCTGGCCGGCAGTGGCTGGGCGCGCCAGCCGGGGCGACTGGCCGACTGGCTGCTGCGCCTCGACGAGCAGCCCGCCGTCCTGCTGGAATGGCTGGCGCGCGGCCCGCTGCGGCGTCTGGGCCTGTATTACGAGCGACTCTGGCAGTTCGCCCTGCAGGCCGCGCCCGGCATCCTGCTGCTGGCCTGCAACCTGCCGATCCGCCTGGGTGGCCGCACCCTGGGCGAGCTGGACCTGCTGCTGCGCGACGAGGA
The DNA here is from genome assembly GCF_000806415.1 of Pseudomonas flexibilis. NCBI lineage: Bacteria > Pseudomonadati > Pseudomonadota > Gammaproteobacteria > Pseudomonadales > Pseudomonadaceae > Pseudomonas > Pseudomonas flexibilis. Next base: position 747,826 of record NZ_JTAK01000002.1, on the reverse strand, counting down.
TGGCGTCCACCACCTGGAACTGGCGGTCAAACTCTACCTGGGCCCGCGGCAGGGCAACGGCCATGACACGGCCCAGTGGCTGGGCCCGGGCAGCGAGGATCGTCTGGACCGCAAGCTGGATCACCTGGCCAGCCACCAGTTGCCACTCTCCAGCAGCCGCCACGGCAAGCTGGCCCTGGCCGATCTGCGGCCGGACGACGTCCAGGCTGAATTCTGGCTGGGCGGTTATCTGTTCTACCCCTGGCCGGACGGCTGCGCCGCGCCGGCGGGCGCACACCCGCTGCACTGCCGTGGATACTGGCTGACGCGCGAGCGCTTCACCGCGTTGCGCGCGGACAGCGCGCCAGGCCCCTGGCAGCCGCTGCCCCGCCAGGCCTGGCTGGCCACTGCGCAACTGCCGCACGCGGAGGTGTGGTCGGCCGAACACTTTGACGACTGGCTGGAACAGTTGCCGCGCACGGCGCCGGCGCAACTGCTGGTACGCCTGCGGGAAGCGCGCACGGACGTGTGGGAGGAAGCGGAACGAGTCTTTCTGATGCCCGACGCCTGGCCGCTCAACGGCCAGGCCGGCGGCTGACTCAGGCGTATTCCTGATGGCCGTGCTTGCTTCCGACCAGGCGGCCAGCGGACAGCGACATCATCAGCAGGGCAATGCGCTCGTGCATGATCAGGGTGTGGGTGTTGCCTGTCTCGACCATGTGCTTGCGCAGGGTCTCGCGCACCTTGGGCGCGCCAGTGACGTCGATGATCACGTCCACGCGTTCGCCCAGCTCGGCCAGTTCCATGAAGTTGTCGGTGACCGGCACGCCGAACTCGCGGGCCAGCACGATGCCGGGCATCGACAGGTCCAGGTCGGCCACGCCCACCACGGTGACGAAGGGCGAAGTCAGCAGTTGCTTGAGCAGCGGGGTGCCGGTCTCGCCGGCGCCGATGACGGCAATACGAAAGCCTTGCATGAGTAGTACAACCCTCGGTGAATGACGATGTCACTGTGCCGCCATGCGCTAGCACCCGGATTGACTTGCATCAAGCCGGCAGTGCCGCGGCCCTGCGACCAAAGGTCAGTGGCGCCAGCCCTGCAGGCCGCCGGTATGCACGAAGATCAGCCGCGTACCGGCCGGAACCTCGCCGGCGGCCACCCGCTCGCGCAGCGCCAGTAGGGCCTTGGCGGTGTACAGCGGTTCGAGCGACAGGCCGGTCGCGTCCTCGGTGTCGCGCATGAAGGCCAGCAGGGCGTCGTCCAGCCGGGCGAAACCACCGCGACAGGCCGGTTGCAGGTGATAGTGCTCCCGCGCCAAGCCCAGCTCGGCCAGACGCCGGGGCACGCCATGGTCCTCGGACACCGCCAGCGCGCCATGCACCGGGCGCTGTCCCGCCTCGCCCAGCGCCAGCCCGGCCAGGGTGGTGCCGGTGCCGACCGCCAGCCACCAGCCGTGGTAGTCGTCCCAGCCCAGCGCGGGCAGCTGGCGGCGCGCCAGTTCCACCAGCTCGACGCAGCCCTGCGCGCCGGGCAACCCGCCGCCGCCTTCCGGCACCGGGTGCAGATCGGGGTAGCGCTGCCGCCAGGCGTCCCAGAAGTCCTCCCGATGGCGCGCCCGGTAGCCGCCGTAGCCCAGCCAGTGCAGGCGCATGCCGAATGCTTCGAGATCACGCACCGTCGGCGTGTCGCAGGGCTCGCCGCGCAGCAGACCGACAGTGGCGAAACCGAAGCGTACGCCGGCGGCGGCCACTGCATGCAGGTGATTGGAATGCGCGCCACCCAGGGTCATCACCCCGGCCCGACCCGCTGCGGCGGCTTCGCGCAGATGCGGTTTGAGCTTGTACCACTTGTTGCCGGAAAGCTGCGGGTCGATCAGGTCCAGGCGCAACACGGCGACCTCCACACCGGCGTGGGCCAGCCAGTCGAGTTCGAGGCGCTGCAACGGGGGTTCGGGGGACCAGTCGGGCAGGATCAGCATGGGGCGGGGAGGCGGTTTGGGGTGGCTCAGCCTAGGGCGCGCCGTCGGCGCAGTCCAGCCGCTATCCCCTCACCCCCGCCTCGGAGCGGGGTATTAGTAGGGCGGTCAGCGCCTTTTCGGGCCGCCGGGCGCCGGACCACCGGACCACCGGACCGCCGCATCGGCGGCCAGGAACAACGTTGCCCGCCCTACGTGAAACCTCAGACCCCTGCCCGCGCCGCCCGCACCTTGGCCTGATGCCGCGTACAGCAGCTACTTTCGCCGCGCACGAAGCGGCTCGGCGTGTCGATGCGGTCGATGGGCATGGCGCAGCGTTCGCCGGTGGGCAGGCGGGCGCTGCAGGTCGGCTGCTGGTAATGGGCCAGCCATTCCCGGTAGTGCTCGGGGGACACCAGGCACTTGGCCGCCACAAACGCCTCGGGGTCGTCCTGGTAGCGGCCGATTTCGGCCAGCGGAATGGTCAGGTGGCCGGTGCCCGGGTGATAGACCACAAACATCACGCCCAGTCCGGCCAGGCGCTCGATGCCGCGCAGCTGGTTCTGGCGCAAGCGTTCCACTTCCGCCTGCTGTTGCGAGTCCAGCTCGCTGCGGCTGGCCAGCTCCGCCTGCAAGGCGGCGATCTGGTCCTTGTAGTCGGCGACCTCCGCGGCAATGCGTGCCTGCAGCTCCAGCTCGAACTGCCCGCGCAGTAACTCTGCCTCGCTGCGCCCGTCGTGCTCCATCGAGCGCAACTGGCGGGTCAGTGCCTCGCGGGCCCGGCGGAACTGATCGGCCTGGCTCTGCTGCTGCACCTTGAGGTCCACGTTCATCTGCTCCTGGCAGGCCAGTACCTGCTGCAGCGTCTCGATCTGCTCAAGCAGCGCCTTCTCCCGCTGTTCGGCCTCCAGGCGCAGGCGGGCGAACTGGTCCTCGTACTGCTGGGTCAGGCTTTGCAGGCGCAGACGCTGCTGGCGGATCAACTGCGCGGTCTTCTGGCGATGCTGCAGATCCACCTTGCGGGCCAGGCGCGCAGCCATGCTCTTGGCCGCCTCCGGGGCCAGCCAGTCCCCGCCGCCGGCGTCGGCACCGGCCGGCGCATCTACCTCGCTGAGAATCCCCAGATTGTTGCGTTTTGCGGCATCGCGCAGCTGCAGCAGCTCGTTGCGACCGGGCTTGAGGCTCGGGTCCCACAGGTGCATCTGGTGCCAGGCGACCGGGCAACGGCTGCGGCAGGCCAGGCGGATGGCGCCATCGCCCAGATCCGGGCCGCGCACGCCCTGCTCCGCCAGATGGCGCAAGGGAATGTTCCAGCCGCTGTCGGCGCGGCCGGTTTCGTCGAAGTCGATGAGGAAGAAGGTGACGGCACGAATGTGCAGGCGCGGCGTGATCAGCACGTAGGCGGCGGGGATCTGCTGGTCGGCGAAATCCACCAGACTCACCACCCCGTCCAGCACCGCCTCGAATTCGGCCAGGTGCATCTCCTTGCAGATGGCACCGGCGCGGAAAAACATCACCGCTTCGACCTGCTGAGGCTTGGCCTGCAGACTCATGCTTACCCCCTGAAACGAACGAACCCCGCGCCAGGCGGGGTTCGCAGTCTAGGAAAAGCCCGGGACGGGCAGCGTGACGCCGTTGGCAACCACCTGCCCCACCGTGCGCGCCGCGACGAGCGGCGCGCCGGGCGCGGATTACAGCTCGGCGGCCAGGCGCGAGCCCTGGTTGATGGCGCGCTTGGCATCCAGCTCGCTGGCCACGTCGGCGCCGCCGATCAGGTGCACCTTCTGGCCAGCGGCGACCAGGCCGTCGTGCAACTCGCGCAGCGGCTCCTGGCCGGCGCAGATGATCACCGTGTCCACCGGCAGCACCTGCGGTTCGCCTCCGGCGATGCTGACGTGCAGGCCGGCGTCGTCGATCTTCAGGTACTCGACGCTGTTTAGCATCTGCACGTTCTTGTTCTTCAATCCGGTGCGGTGGATCCAGCCGGTGGTCTTGCCGAGGCCGTCGCCCACCTTGCTCTTCTTGCGCTGCAGCAGGAACACCTCGCGGGCCGCCGCGTGCGGCTGCGCCTGGATGCCGGCCACTCCGCCGCGGGCTTCCAGACCGAGGTCGATGCCCCACTCCTTCCAGAACGCCTCGCGGTCCAGGCTGGTGGAAACGCCGTCATGGGTGATGTATTCGGAGACGTCGAAGCCGATGCCGCCGGCGCCGATCACCGCCACGCGCCGGCCGACCGGCTTGCGCTCGAGGATGGCGTCCAGGTAGCCGATCACCTTCGGGTGCTCGATGCCGGGGATCGCCGGGGTGCGCGGCACGATGCCGGTGGCCAGGATGATTTCGTCGAAGCCACCCTTGACCAGCGCCTCGGCGCTGACCCGGGTGTTCAGGCGCACGTCCACGCCGGTGCTGTCCAGGCGATTGCGGAAGAAGCGCAGGGTTTCGTGGAACTCCTCCTTGCCGGGCACGCGCTTGGCGACGTTGAACTGGCCGCCGATCTCGCTGCCGGCGTCGAACAGCGTCACGTGGTGGCCACGCTCGGCCGCCACGCAGGCGGCGGACAGGCCGGCCGGGCCGGCGCCGACCACGGCGATCTTCTTGCCCTGGGCGACCGGGATGTAGTTCAGCTCGGTTTCATGGCAGGCGCGCGGGTTGACCAGGCAGCTGGTCAGCTTGCCGCCGAAGGTGTGGTCCAGACAGGCCTGGTTGCAGCCGATACAGGTGTTGATCTCGTCGGCGCGACCGGCGGCCGCCTTGTTGACGAACTCCGGGTCGGCGAGGAACGGCCGGGCCATGGACACCATGTCGGCATCGCCCTCGGCCAGCACCTGCTCGGCCACCTCCGGCGTGTTGATGCGGTTGGTGGTGATCAGCGGAATCTTCACCTCGCCCTTGAGCTTGGCGGTGACCTTGGTGAAGGCCGCGCGCGGCACCTTGGTGGCGATGGTCGGGATGCGCGCCTCGTGCCAGCCGATGCCGGTGTTGATGATGGTGGCGCCGGCGGCCTCGATGGCCTTGGCCAGGGTGACGATTTCGTCCCAGGTGCTACCACCCTCCACCAGGTCCAGCATGGACAGGCGGTAGATGATGATGAAATTCGGGCCGACCGCTTCGCGCACGCGGCGCACGATTTCCACCGGCAGGCGCATGCGGTTCTCGTAACTGCCGCCCCAGCGATCAGTGCGCTGGTTGGTGTGGGCGACCAGGAACTGGTTGATGAAGTAGCCTTCCGAACCCATGATCTCGACGCCGTCGTACTCGGCCTGCTGGGCAAGACGGGCGCAGTTCACGAAGTCGCTGATCTGCTTCTCGATGCCTTCCTCGTCCAGTTCGCGCGGTTTGAACGGGTTGATCGGCGCCTGGATGGCGCTCGGTGCGACCTGCTTGGGGCTGTAGGCGTAGCGACCGGCATGGAGGATCTGCATGCAGATCTTGCCGCCCGCTTCGTGCACGGCCTGGGTGACGATGCGGTGCTTCTCGGCTTCTTCCGGGGTGCTCAGCTTGGCGGCGCCGGAGTACACCGCGCCCTCCTCGTTCGGGCCGATGCCGCCGGTGACCATCAAGCCGACGCCGCCGCGGGCGCGCTCGGCGAAATAGGCCGCCATGCGCTCGAAGCCGTTGGGCTTCTCTTCCAGGCCGGTGTGCATGGAGCCCATCAGGGTGCGGTTCTTCAGGGTGGTGAAGCCCAGGTCCAGCGGGGCGAGCAGGTGCGGGTAGCGTGCGGTCATGGCAATCCTTCCGGCAGTTCACGGTGCTGGCTACGCTCATCGACGCAGCCTGTTATGGCGCCAGACGATAGTCAGCCGGCGCGAGGCGCTCAATGATCAAAACTGACAAGTTGCTGATCCAAATGCACAACGCGGCTTGGCAAGTCCGACGCCGCCCCCTACCCTGACCGCCATGAAACGCACCCTGCTGATATCCGCCGCCCTGTTGCTGCTCGCCGGCGGCGCCCTGCTGAGCTTCCTGGACTGGGCCAAGGAACGCCCGACCATCCACTACCTGTCCGACCTGCGCACCCAGGTAATCAGCCCGCCGCCGCCCGCCGTGCGACACGGCAACCTGCTCACCATCCGCCCGCAGCTGTTCCCGCTCGACTACCAGAGCCCGGCGCACCTGCGCCTGGTGCTGGCCGCCGCCCTCGACGCGGCGCGCGATGCCGGTCTGCTCAACGCACAAACCCTGGTGGTGCTGCCCGACCATATCGGCACCTGGCTGCTGGCCACCGGTGAAAAACCGGAGTTCTACCGCGCCCGCGACCGCCTGGAAGTGCGCAACTGGCTGCTGCTGGGCAACCCGCTGCTGGCCATGAACGTGCTGCTGCGCAACCTGGACGCCAACCGCCTCGACGAAGCCCTGCTGCGCATGAAGGCCGAGCAGATGGCCACCGACTACCAGGCCCTGTTCGGCGGCCTGGCCAGGGAGTATGGCGTGACCCTGCAGGCCGGCTCCATCCTGCTGCCCGAACCGCGCATCAACGGTGACGGCCGGCTGCACAGCGGCAGCGGGCCCTTGTGGAACCTCAGCCTGGTGTTCGGCCCGGATGGCCAGATCACCGGCGAGCCGTTCCTGCAGGACTGGCCCTGGACCTCGGTACGCATTCCCACCCAGCGGGTGACGGTCGGCGATCAGCAGTACCTGGTCGAGCGCGACTGGCTCCCCGGCTGGCCGCAGAGTCGTGTGCAGCTGCCCAACGGGCGCACCAGCCCGCCCCTGTTCCTGCGCGGCCGGCTCAGCTGGCCGATCGGCGGCGTGCCGCGCGGTGTGGCGCTGACTCCGGCCCAGGCACCGCAGCTCAGCAGCCTGCCCGGCACGCATCTGCTCAACCAGTGGATCGAGCCGTGAAGACAGCGCGCGTGCGCCTGGGTGATCTGTCGGTGGGCAGCGTGCTCAGCCTGGCCGCCGCCCTGCGCCAGCAGGGCATCGATCCGCAGCCGCTGCTCGTCGAGTACGACCTGGACCCGGCGCGCCTGGCCGAACCCCGCGCACGGCTGTCGATTCCCCGCTACATGCGCCTGGGGCATGCCGCCATGCAGCTGTGCGGCGACCCGGCGCTGGGCCTGGAGATGGGCCGCCTCGGCCATATCGCCCAGGTCGGCCTGGCCGGCGTGACCGCCGCCCAGGCGCCCACGGTGCGCGAGGCGGCGCGCACTCTGATCCGTTTCGAGCCGCTGTACGCCGCCAACTACCGGGGGCAGTCGAGCTTCGCGGAAGACGCCGACGGCGCCTGGCTGAACTTCTATTCGATCAGCCCCTACAACGCCTACAACCGCTTCGTGGTCGACGCGCTGCTGGCCGGCTGGCTGCACCAGCTCGGCGCCCTGGCCGGCCGGCCGCTGGCGGCGCAGCGGGTGGAGATCGAGTTCCCGGCCCCGGACTATGCCGAGCGCTATGCCGAGGTGTTCGGCGGCCCGGTGGAGTTCGGTGCCGCGCACAACCGCCTGCGCCTGGATCGCGAGGTGCTGGCACTGCGCAACCCCGCCCACTGCCCGAGCACCTGGCACCAGTTGCTGGAACTCTGCGAGGCGGAGCTGGCGCAGCTGACCCGCACCCGCAGCCTGCGCGAACGCATCACCCAGTTGCTCGGCCCGCTGCTGCATGGCCGCGAGCCGGATCTGGAGGAGATCGCCCGGCGACTGCAACTGCCCAGCTGGACCCTGCGCCGCAAGCTGGCCGAGGAAGGCACGCGCTTTCGCGACATCCTCAACGACACCCGCCGCGACCTGGCGATGACCTATATCCGCGACACCGAGCTGAGTTTCGGCGAGATCGCCTACCTGCTCGGCTTCGCCTCGGCCGAAGCCTTCCAGCGCGCCTTCAAGCGCTGGAGCGCTCAGACCCCCGGCGAATTTCGCCGCGCGACGCGAACCGGGTAGGTACAACGACCGCTGTGCGTTGCGCCATGCCGCACGCGACATCGGTCAGCCGGCACGAAGCCGAGCTACGCCATTTCCCGCGTTTCCGGCTCATCGTCGGAGCGCCCAATGCTCGCCGACGTCTCGACCAGCAGCTCTTCCGGCACTTCCTCGACACGCGGGTCGAGCGCCACCGCCATCGGGCTCAATGTATCCGGCATCGGCACGTGACTGAGTGGCGCCTCGTCGACACGATGGCGCCCGGTAACACGCTTGGGCTGCACCCAGAAGATCAGCGCCAGGGCGTAGATCGACACCAGCACGTAGAACATCCCCGGCCCGAAGCGCTGCATCATCAGGCCGGCCAGCAGCGGCCCGAGGCAGGCGCCCACACCATAGGTGGTCAGCAGCATGGCCGACAGCGCCACCCGCCGCGACTGCTCGACATGGTCATTGCCCAGCGCCACCGCCAGCGGATACAGGGTGAACAGCAGCATGCCCGTCACGAAGCCATTGGCCAGCAACAACCAGTACGGCAGGCTGAACAGCCCCCAGAGAGGAATGGCGGTCAGGCACAGCAAAATGGCATTGCCCCGGATCAGCCAGCTGCGATCCAGGCGATCGGACAGCCAGCCCAGCGGCCACTGCGCACAGAAACCGGCGACGATGCACATGGCCACGAACAGGCTGGCCTGCGAGGTATCCAGGCCATTGCGACTGGCATACACCGGCGCCAGGCCATAGAAGGCGCCGACCATCAGCCCGGCGACGAAGATGCTGCCCAGTGCCTGCGGCACCCGCTTGCAGAAGAAGCCGATTTCCAGCGGGGCCGCAACCAGCTTGGCCGGGTGCACACGCCGCGTCACCGCCAGCGGGATCAGGCACGAGGCGAAACAGATCGCCACCAGCACCAGCGGCTTGAAATCCAGAGAGGGAAGCATTGCCAGCAGCCCCTGGCCAACGACCAGCCCCAGGTCCACAGCCACCATGTAGCCTGCGAAGACCTTGCCACGCATGTGGCTTTCCGCCTGCTCGTTGAGCCAGCTCTCGATGACCATGTACTGGTTCATCATCACCGCGCCCATGACGAAACGCAGCAGCAGCCAGACCTCCAACCGCTCCACCAGCACGTGCAGCAGTACGATCACCGTGGCCAGCCCGGCGCAGGCCACATAGGAGCGAATATGGCCGACGCTGGCGATCAGCCGGTGGCCGAACTTGCCGCCACACACCAGGCCGAAATAGTAAGCCGCCATCAACCCGCCGACCCAGGCATCGCCTGCGCCCTCCTCAGTCAGGCGCAGGCCCATGTAAGTGCTGAACAGCCCTGAACCGGCGAGCATGAGCAGGGTGGCGGCATACAACGCCGGGAAGGTGACGAGCGGGCTGAACATGGCAACTCTCAGGCAGGACGGCGACAGGCACAGTCCAGCGAACAACGGTACAACGGCGGCCAGGCAGCCCCAGCCGGAGCCGCCGAAAAGCGCGCATTATCCATCACGGTGCAGTATCTCGCCATGCATGCAGGGCGCCGACAGCACCGCCGGGTCGTGCCTTGCCCCGTGCAAAGCAGGCTCCGGCACGGGCGGGATGGCCGGTTCCTGACGACGTGACGACTCCCGTCCGCCCCGGCACAATGCCCCCCATGAGCGACTTCCACCCCGCCTGCTGCGCACCGCTGCGCGAGCACTGGCCCCTGCCCATCCCCATGCCCGGCGCGCGGCTGGTCAGCACCCTGTTCCAGGCCGACCAGCTGCAACCCGGCGACTTCGTCAGTTGCGCGATTCCCGGCGTGCCCGGCGTCGCCAAGCGCAAGTGCGAATACCTGGCCGGACGCCTGTGCGCGCGCCACGCCCTGCACGCCCTCACCGGCCAGCCGGGCGTCCCCGCCGTCGGCGAGGACCGCGCGCCGCGCTGGCCCGCCGGCGTGGTCGGCTCGATCACCCACAGCCACGGCCAGGCCGCCGCGCTGGTCGCCAGTACCGAGCACTGGCGCGGCCTGGGCATCGATCTGGAGCGCCTGCTGAGTGCCGAGCGCAGCCAGCGCCTGCGTGGGGAAATCCTCACCGCCGGCGAGCGCCAGCGGCTCGAACAGCTGGAGCCGGCGCTGCATCCCTGGCTGACAACCCTGACCTTCTCGGCCAAGGAAAGCCTGTTCAAGGCGCTGTATCCCCTGGTCGGCCAACGCTTCTATTTCCAGGACGCGGAACTGCTCGACTGGGACCCGGCCGGCCGCCTGCGCCTGGGCCTGCTGCGCGACCTGGGCGACGAATGGCGGGCAGGCGCACAGCTGGAGGGCCAGTTCGGCACGCTCGGCGAGCAACTGCTGACGGTCGTTGCCACGCCGGCCAGCCCGGGCTAGGCACTTTTACGTACAGCGCCTAGCGATACACCGGATGGCGCCGGCATAGCGCCATCACCTGCTCCCCTACCTGACGAACCACCGTCTCGCTGCCACCGGATTCCAGCGCGTCCAGCACGTCACACAGCCAGCCCGCCAGTTGCTCGCACTCCGGCACGCCTAATCCACGGGTGGTCACCGCCGGGGTGCCGATCCGCAGCCCCGAGGTCACGAACGGCGAGCGCGGGTCGTTGGGCACCGAATTCTTGTTGGCGGTGATGCAGGCGTCGCTCAGCGCGGCATCGGCGTCCTTGCCGGTGTAAGGCCGGTCGGACAGATCGATCAGCATCATGTGGTTGTCCGTCCCGCCGGAGACGATCCGGAAACCCCGCCGCTGCAGCACCGCGGCCATGGCCCGAGCATTGGCCACGACCTGCTGCTGATAGGTCTTGAACCCCGGCTGCAGCGCTTCCTTGAAGGCCACGGCCTTGGCGGCGATCAGGTGCATCAACGGGCCGCCCTGGACACCCGGAAAGACCGCCGAATCGAGCTTCTTGTAGAACGTCTCGTCCTGCCCCCTGGACAGGATCAGGCCACCCCGTGGGCCGCGCAGCGTCTTGTGGGTGGTGCTGGTCACCACATGGGCGTGCAGCAGCGGGTTCGGGTACTCGCCGGCCGCCACCAGGCCGGCGACATGGGCCATGTCGACCCAGAACAGCGCGCCTACCCGGTCGGCGATGTCGCGCATGCGCGCCCAGTCCATGTGCCGGGAGTAGGCGGAAAACCCGCCGATCAGCAGCTTCGGCCGGGTTTGCAGGGCGATGCGCTCCATCTCGTCGTAGTCGATCAAACCCGTGCGTGGATCGAGCCCGTAGGGAACGATCCGGTAATGGCGCCCGGAGAAGTTCACCGGGTTGCCGTGGGTCAGGTGCCCACCCTGGGCCAGGTTCATGCCCATCACCGTGTCGCCGGGACTGAGCAAGGCCAGGAACACGGCGGCGTTGGCCTGGGAGCCGGCGTGCGGCTGGACGTTGGCGTAGTCGCAGTCGAACAGGGCCTTGGCCCGCGCGATAGCCAGGCGCTCGGCCACGTCGACATGCTCGCAGCCGCTGTAGTAGCGCCGGCCCGGATAGCCTTCGGCGTACTTGTTGGTGAGCACCGAGCTCTGGATCGCCATCACCAGCGGACTGGCATAGTTCTCGGAGGCGATCAGTTCGGCGTGGTCTTCCTGACGGACTTCCTCGGCATGGATGGCCGCGGACAGCTCGGGATCAAAATCGGCAAGGGTCAGGGATGCGTCGTACATAAGGGAACCTGTGGGTTGGAAAATCGGGGGCCTGCTAGGCCAGCAGCCGGATGACCCGCGCGGCAATGTCGTCGATCTGCGCGTCGTCGCAGATCAAGGGCGGCAACAGCCGCAGGGTGGTGCCGCGGGTCACGGTGATGAGCAGGCGCTGTTCCTCCAGCGCCCGGCCAACCAGCTCGGGGCACTGGCGATTCAGCTCGATGCCGACCATCAGGCCCAGGCCACGGATCGCCAGCACCTCGGGACAGCCGCTCAGTCCCTCCTGCAGGGCCGCCAGCAGCCGGCGACCGAGGGTGGCGGCCCGCTGCGGGAGCTGCTCGCGCGCCAGGATGTCGAGTACCGTGCAGGCCACCCGGCAGGCCAGCGGATTGCCACCGAAGGTGGAGGCGTGCTGGCCGGGGGAAAACAGTTCCGCCGCCCAACCCCGGGCCAGACAGGCGCCGATCGGCAGGCCGTTGCCCAGCGCCTTGGCCAGGGTGATGACGTCGGGCACGATGCCCGCCTGCTGGAAACCGAACCAGCTGCCGGTGCGGCCCAGGCCGGTCTGCACCTCGTCGACCATCATCAGCCAGTCGTGCGCATCGCACAGTTGCCGCAGGGCCTGCAGATAGCCGGCGGAGGCGGCACGCACCCCGCCCTCGCCCTGCACCGGCTCGACCAGCACCGCGACGATGCCCGGGAATTGCCGCGCCGCGTCCCGCAGCGCCTCGATGTCGTCGTAGGGCACCCGCACGAAGCCCGGCATCAGGGGCTCGAAGCCGCGCTGCGCGGCCGGGTTGCCGGTGGCCGAAAGGGTTGCCAGCGTGCGGCCATGGAAGCTGTTCTCCATGACCAGTACCTGCGGATCGGTCACCCGCCGGGCACTGCCGTGCAGGCGGGCCAGCTTGAGCGCCGCCTCGTTGGCTTCGGCCCCCGAGTTGCAGAAGAACGCACGCTGCATGCCCGACACGGCGCACAGGCGCTCAGCCAGTCGCTCCTGCCATTCGATGCGGAACAGGTTGGAGGTGTGCAGCAGTTGGCCGGCCTGCTCGGCGATCACGGCGGCAATCTCCGGATGGGCGTGACCGAGGCTGGTCACGGCCACGCCGGCGATCGCGTCCAGGTACTCGATGCCCTGCGTGTCCCACAGGCGCGCGCCCTGGCCGCGACTGAACGAAACGGGCTGGCGTGCGTAGGTCGGCATCAGATACGCGGATGAGGGGGTCATGGCATTCCTCAGTGGGGATCGTGGGTAAACGTGCGCGACGTGCTATTCGCTGACCGTCGGCCAGTAGTGGCTGTCCGGCAGGGCGCGGGCACCGAAGATGGCCTGGCCGACGCGCACCACGGTGGCGCCTTCTTCGATCGCGATTTCGAAATCGCCGGACATGCCCATGGACAGCTCCTCCAGGTCGATACCGGCCGGTGCGTCCTGGCGCAGTCGCTCCCGCAGCTCGCGCAGCCGCACGAAACAGGGACGCACACGGGCCGCATCGGCGGAGAACAACGCCAGGGTCATCAGGCCGCGCACCCGCAGCGCGGAGAACGCCGGCAGCGCGCGCAGGAAGTCGGCGACCGCGTCGGGCGCCAGGCCGTACTTGCTGGCCTCGCCGGAGGTATTCACCTGGACGAACACGTCCAGGTGCCGACCCTCGATCTGCAGGCGCCGGTCCAGGGCCTCGGCCACCCGCAGGCTGTCCAGCGCCTGGAACTCGGCGGCGAAGCGCGCGACCTGCCTGGCCTTGTTGGTCTGCAGGTGGCCGATCACAGACCATTGCAGGTCGCTCAGGTCGGCCATGGCTTCCCATTTGCGCTGCGCCTCCTGCACCTTGTTCTCGCCCAGGAAGCGGCAGCCGGCGGCATAAGCCAGGCGCAGGTGCGCCTCGTCGAAGGTCTTGCTCACCGGCAACAGGCGCACGCCCGCCGGATCGCGCCCGACCCTCCGGCAGGCGTCGGCGATGCGCTGGCGCACGGCGGCCAGGTTGCGCAGGAAGTCCTCGACGCTGTTGGCCTGCGGGTAGCGGCCATGCTGTTCGTGCAGGCGCGGCATCAGTGGGTCCCTCCCGCATTGGCGACCGGCTGGCCGGCCGGCACGCGGCGCGGCAAACGGCCGTTGAGCACGGCGAATGCCGCCAGCCCGATCACCAGCCCCCAGAACGCCCCGCCGATCCCGAACAGGCTGATATCGGCGGCAGCGGCCAGGAAGGTGATCAGCGCGGCTTCGCGGGATTGGGCATCGGCCATGGCGCTGGCCAGGCTGCCGCCGAGGGTGCCGAGCAGCGCGAGCCCGGCCAGGGTGGTGATGAAGGTCGCCGGGAAGGCCATGAACAGCGCGGCCAGGGTGACGCCGAAAACCCCGACGAGGATGTAGAAGACCCCTGCGGCGACACCGGCGATCCAGCGCTTGGCGGGTTCTTCGTGGGCGTCCTTGCCAGTGCAGATGGCGGCGGTGATCGCGGCGAGGTTGAACGCATGCGAGCCGAACGGCGCCATGAGCAGCGAGCCCAGCCCGGTGACGGTGACAATCGGGTTGACGCTGGTGCGGAAGCCGTCGTTGCGCAGCACCAGCATGCCGGGCATGTACTGGCCGGTCAGGGTGATCAGGAACAGTGGCAGCGCCACGCTGAGCAAGGCGTTCAGCGAGAAGACCGGCAGGGTGAACACCGGTGCCGCGAGCCGCAGCTCCAGCCCGGACAGGTCCACCCGCCCCTGGAGCAGCAGGAAGGCCAGGCCGAGCAGCAGAATCCCCACCACTGCGTAGCGCGCGCTCAGGCGCTTGAGTACCACATAGGCGCCAATCAGCAGCGCGGCCAGCAGCGGATCGACGCTCACGCCGGCGAAGGCGCCGATGCCGAACTGCAGCAGGATACCCGCCAGCAACCCCGCGGCCACCCCCGGCGGAATCATGCGGATGACCTTCTCGAAATAGCCGGACACGCCCAGCAGCACGAAGGCGGCGGCCGAGACAAGGTAGGCGCCGACCGCCTCGGCATAGGGCGTCGTCGCCAGGGCGACGACCAGGAATGCCGCCGCCGGAGTCGACCAGGCGGTAATGATCGGCTCGCGGAACCGCCAACTGAGCACCAGCCCGCTCAGCCCCACGCCGATCGATACCGACCACACCCAGGAAGCCGTCAGCTCAGGGCTCAGCCCCGCCACCTGGGCCGCCTGGAAGACCAGAATGAAGGTGCCGCCATAGTTGACGATCACCGAGACCAGCCCGGCGACGATCGGATGGACGAGATCGCGGAGGCGAACCGCGGATGGGGAGACAGGGGACGACATGGCTTCAGGTGGCTCCTGGCAACACGAGGCTGGAATTGGCGGCTGATTTATAGCGCGGTAATGGTCCGTAGAACCCGTACACTTTCCATCAGATAACCAGACCACTTTCCCGCCTGGGCTGCCGCAGGGGTACGTCGAGAAACTCCTTCTGCGCTGAGCGCAACCATGGATAAACTGGCCCGCTTCCGCCGGCCGGTTTTTTTGTTCAGGGCAGACCACTTCGTGAAAACCTTCGAGCTCGAAACGCTGAAGATGCGGCTCAACGATGCCGAGCTTCAGCGCCTGGATCTGCATCAGCGCATTCAGCGCGCCCTGCGCGCGCTGATCCTCGACGGCGCACTGGCCCCCGGCCTGAAACTGCCGGCCACCCGCTCCCTGGCCACATCGCTGGGGGTCGCCCGCGACACGGTCGAAAACGCCTATGTGCAACTGCACCGTGACGGTTTCATCGTGCGACGCGAGGGCTCGGGCAGCTACGTGGCCGAGACGCTCGGCAACGAGTTGCAGGGGATCGCGCGCCAGCGCCCAAGGCCACGGGAGGCCCGACGCAGCGAGACGGCGGCGGCGGAACCCGGCCTGAGCCGGCGTGGGCGCATGATTCTGGACAGCGGCGGGGTCAGCGATCAGCAGGTGGTCAGGGCGTTCGCCACCGGTCTGCCGGAGACCCGCACCTTCCCCATCGATGTCTGGCTACGCCTGCAACGCCAGGCCATGAAGGACTATCGGGCCACCGTCCTGCTGCATGGCGACCCGCAGGGCGCCGAGCCGCTGCGCAAGGCCATCGCCACCTACCTGAACCTGGAACGCGGGGCCGCGTGCACCCCGGAGCAGATCCTGGTACTCAGCAGTACCCGCCAGGCGCTGTTCCTGTGCGCCCAGTTGCTGGTCGATGCCGGCAAGCCGATCCTGCTGGAAAACCCCGGCTACTACGGCGCCCGGAAAGCCTTCGAAAGCGCCGAGGCCAGGGTCGTGCCCATCGATGTCGATGCGCTGGGCATTCGCACCGACCTGCTGCGCGCGGACCGCAGCGGCGCCAATTGCGTCTACGTGACGCCCTCCCACCAGTACCCCACCGGGGCGACCCTGCCACTGGCGCGCCGGCTCGAGCTGGTCAACTGGGCGGCGGAAAACGGCAGGTGGATCATCGAGGACGACTACGACAGCGAGTTTCACTACGACGGCTTGCCAACCGCCTGTGTGCAGGGCCTGGACAAGTACCAGCGCACCCTCTACGTGGGCACGTTCAGCAAGACACTCTCTCCGGGCCTGCGCCTGGGTTACATGGTGTTGCCCCAGCCCCTGGTAAGAGCGTTCACCCATGCGCGCAGCATCATGGACGGACACACCCCGCAGATCCTTCAGCTGACCCTGGCGCGCTTCATGGAAGACGGCCATTACAACGCCCATGTGCGGGCCATGCGCAAACTGTACGCGGGCCGACGGGCCAGCATGTTCGAGGCCATCGGCAGGCATCTGGACGGTATCGCCACCGCCATGCGACCCCCGGGCGGCTTGCAGATGCCTTGCCTGCTGGATGAGGGCTGGTCGGAGGAAAGGACCATCCGCCTGGCCGCCAACGCCGGCGTGCAGTTGCCCGGTCTCAGTCGACTGTATGCCGGGGAGGAACGGAAACAGGGTTGGCTGCTGGGCTATTCATCCTTGAACGCCATGGAAATCGAAGCCGCCATGCTGCGCCTGGCCAAGGCGCTGCGCAGCAAATAGGCCCTGCGGCGCGACTCCCTGCGACATTGCCGCGCCTGCCGTCAGTGGACACCGTAATGGCAAAACAGTAGCGTTCGCCGGCCCCCCCAGCCCACCCTCAGGTAGTGAAATGAAATCGAGCCTCGCGAAACCCCTGCTGTTTTTGTGCGCGCTGCTGTTCGCCGGTCCTGGCGTGGCCGGCTGCGGCGAGATGCAGGGCATGTGCCTGGTGATCAGCGGGGGCGAGGAAACCGAGCGGGTGTGCGGCGTAACCGTATGCGCCAATGTCCATTCGTACTGGGCGCAGTGGGACATCGGCGGCGGCGAAAGTGCGGTCAGCGTGAGCGCCACCGAGGACACGTCCTCGATCAGCCTGGACGGTGAGCCCGGCTTTCCCGTGCCGCAATCCATCGTGCAAGACGGCCTGACCTGCTACAGCACGCAGAACCTGGCAAAGATCTACTGCGCGAAAGATATCCCGATGTAGGGCGGGCCGATCCGTCTCGATACGACGGATCGCGGCCCGTGCGCCAGCGTCAGAACAGCGCCTTGAATGCGAAGACCAGCAGCACGATCGGCACGACCAGAATCAGCAGCCCCAGCAGTGTGGTTCCCAGGGCGCGCCATGCGGAGAAACCCTGGACCTGGCCAAGGCTCTTGAGCAGCAGCACCAACGCCCAGCACCCCAGCACCGCCTCGGCGACCTTGAATGACAGGAAGAGCAATGGGCTGGCGGCAACACTGGGTGCCGAGTGGCTGAACAGCTCGGTGCCAAAAATCAGCAGCTCGGGAATCCACAGCAACAGCGACCAGGCAATCGGCACCATCGACCAGGCAAGCGCCATGCCGATCGCCTCTCTCGATGCGCGGCCTCCCAGCCATTTGCCTGTCCAGCCCAGAATGATCGACCCGAGATAAAGCATGAGGGGGCCGAAAATGACACTGGTCACCAGGGCCATCACCAGGATCAACGGCAACGGCGAGGTATCCCCCAGGCCTTTGCTGCTCGCTCGGTTCAGCGCATCGGAAAGAGCGGCCAGGGTGGGGAGCAGCACGACGCTTCGCCCGGGGTCGTGCTCGACGAGCCATTGAACGGTCGAGCGCGGCTTCGTCCACATCGATAGCCAGGGATTGAGCACTGTTGTTTCTGCCATGTCGTCGTCCGTTCAGTTCAGCGGGTACGACCGATACGGCGACAGTCGACAGGGCGGACTTAAGGAAACCGCGCCGGCATTCGCGTCACCACGCGGGAGCGATCGCCTTTCACACGCGAAACTCCAGCTCGAAGGTCGTCCAACCCTCCGCGCTGTGACAGCGGATCCTTCCCCGGTGCGCCTCGACGATCGAGCGGGTGATGGCCAGGCCCAGGCCGGCGTTGCCGGGGTGGCCTTCGCGGCGGGCCGGGTCGACCCGGTAGAAGCGGTCGAACAGGCGCTCCAGATGCTCGGCGGCGATGGTGCCGCCGGGGTTGGCCAGCGCCAGGCACACGCTGTGTTCGCTCTGCCGCAGGGTCAGGCGGATGCTGCCGCCGTCAGGCGTGTAGCGCAGCGCGTTGGACAGCAGGTTGGAGAGTGCCCGGCGCAGCATCAGCACGTCGCCCTGCAGCGTGGCCTCGCCGCTCAGTTCGAAACGGATGCCGCGTTCCTCCGCGGACAGCTCGTAGAAATCCAGCAGACTGGCGCACAGCTCATGCAGCGCCACCGGCCGCTGCTCGGGGATGATCAGCCCGTTGTCGGCCTTGGCCAGGAACAGCATGTCGTCGATCATCCGCGCCATGCGCCGCAGTTCTTCCAGGTTGGAATGCAGGTTCTCCTGATAGTCCTCGACGCTGCGCGCGCGGGTCAGCACCACCTCGGTGTGGGTCAGCAGGTTGGTGACCGGGGTGCGCAGTTCGTGGGCGATGTCCGCCGAGAAGTTGGACAGGCGCACGAAGGAGTCCTCCAGGCGGGCCAGCATGGCGTTGAACGCCCGCACCAGCGCGCGCAGCTCGGCCGGCACCTCCTGCTCGATGCGCTCTTCCAGCGAACGGGCCGACACCGAGGCGATCACCTCGGTCACCTGGCGCAGCGGGCGCAGGCCGCTGCGCACCAGCAACCAGCCCAGCAGCACGCTGAGCAGCGCCGCCAGCCCCAACCCGGCCCACAACCAGCCGGCCAACTGGTGGGAGAACACCTGATGGGTGGTGACATCCAGCATCAGCTGGATGCTCACCGGCCGCTGGCCCACCACGACGTTCCTTTCCAGTCCCCGCCAGGCGCGTCCCTCGTACCGCCACTCGCCGGAGCCGGCGCCGAACGGGGCCGCGCCCCGCTCCGGCGTGGCGAACAGCGGGCGCCCGTCTTCAAGGATGCGCGCCTGTAGGTCGGCCTGGCCGCTGAACAGCGCGCGCAGCTGCCCGTCGCGGCTCGCCGGCGGCGCCTCACGCAGCAGGCGTTCGGCCGCGGCGGCGGCGACGCTCAGGGTCTGCTGGTCCAACTCGTCGAAATGGTGCTGGCTGAGGTGGTTGAAGAAGAACCCCGAGCCCGCCAGCACCCCGGCCACCGCCAGCATGAACAGCAGGCTCAGCCGCGCGGTGAGCGACAGGCGCCTCATGACGGCTCGGGCTCGTCGAGCATGTAGCCCATGCCGCGCGCGGTGTGGATCAGCTTGGGCTCGAAGTCGTCGTCGATCTTGGCGCGCAGCCGGCGGATGGCCACTTCGATCACGTTGGTGTCGCTGTCGAAGTTCATGTCCCACACCTGCGAGGCGATCAGCGACTTGGGCAGCACCTCGCCGCGCCGGCGCAGCAGCAGTTCCAGCAGGGCGAATTCCTTGGCGGTCAGGTCGATGCGCCGCCCGGCGCGCACCGCCCGGCGCTTGAGGAGGTCCACCTCCAGGTCGGCGATGCGCAGCTGGGTGGTCACCGCCGCCGGGTTGCCGCGGCGCAGCAGGCTGCGCACCCGGGCCAGCAGTTCGGAGAAGGCGAAGGGTTTGACCAGGTAGTCGTCGGCGCCCAGCTCCAGGCCCTTGACCCGGTCCTCGACCCGGTCGCGGGCGGTGAGGAACAGCACCGGCATGTCCTGGCCGGCGGCGCGCACCCGGCGCAGCACTTCCCAGCCGTCCAGGCCGGGCAGCATCACGTCGAGGATCAGCAGGTCATACGGCTCGCTCAGCACCTGCTGCACGGCATCCGCGCCGCTGGTGACGCGGTCGACGCTGAAGCCGGCCTCGCCGAGGCCCTGCTGCAGGTAGGTACCGGTTTTCGGCTCGTCTTCGGCGACCAGGAGTTTCATGGGCAACACCCCCCACGGGAAACAGACGCGGGCAGTGTGCAGCGCCCGAACGACGCTGACCACAAGCTGACAGAAAAGTAATCCCGGGCTCAGCCTGATGTCAGCCATCCGACGCTACGGTGCCAACAGGTAAAAGGAATCCCGCCATGCCCAGCCCGCCGAACTCACACCCTGCAAGTGCCGCCGTCCCGGACCGCGATCCCGTGTGCGGCATGACGGTCAAGTCCGACAGTCCCTACCAGGCCCAGCATGCCGGCCAGCGCCTGCGCTTCTGCAGCCAGCACTGCCTGGACCGCTTCGGCGCCGAACCGCACAAGTACCTGTCCGCCCAGCACGCCGATCACGCGCCGGCTGCTACCGCGCCCGACGCAGGGGCGGCCGCCGAATACACCTGTCCGATGCATCCGGAGATCCGCCAGATCGGCCCGGGCACCTGCCCGATCTGCGGCATGGCGCTGGAGCCGGTCATGCCGGAACTGGAAGAAGAGGAAAATCCGGAGCTCAGGGACTTCTCCCGGCGCTTCTGGTGGACCCTGCCGCTGACCCTGATCGTCACCGTGCTGGCCATGGGCGGGCATGCCCTGAACCTGTTCCACGGCGCTGCGCAGAACTGGGTCGAACTCGCGTTGAGCACCCCGGTGGTGCTCTGGGCCGGCTGGCCGTTCTTCGTGCGCGGCGTGCGCTCGGTGCGGCTGCGCAGCCCGAACATGTGGACGCTGATCGGCCTGGGCACCGCCGCCGCCTACCTGTACAGCCTGGTCGCCACCCTGGCTCCCGGCGTGTTTCCCGCCGACTTCGTCCAGGACGGGCGCATCGGCGTGTACTTCGAGGCGGCGGCGGTGATCATCTCGCTGACCCTGCTCGGCCAGATCCTCGAACTCAAGGCGCGCTCGCAGACCTCGGCGGCAATCCGCTCGCTGCTCGGCCTGGCGCCCAAGACCGCGCGGCGCATCAATGCCGACGGCAGCGAAGAAGACATCCCGCTCAGCCACGTGCACAGCGGCGACACCCTGCGCGTGCGACCGGGCGAGAAGGTGCCGGTCGACGGTCTGGTGCTGGAAGGTGAAAGCGCGGTGGACGAGTCGATGCTGACCGGCGAGCCGCTGCCGATCATGAAGCGCGCCGGCGACAGCCTGATCGGCGCCACCCTGAACGCCCACGGCAGCCTGGTGATGCAGGCGCAGAAGGTCGGCAGCGCGACCGTGCTCGCGCAGATCGTGCAGATGGTCGCCCAGGCACAGCGCTCCAAGGCGCCGATGCAACGGCTGGCCGATGTCATCGCCGGTTACTTCGTGCTGGTGGTGATCGGCATCGCCGTGCTCACGTTGTTCGTCTGGGGTCTGTGGGGGCCGGAGCCGAGCTGGGTGTTCGGCCTGATCAACGCGGTGGCGGTGCTGATCATCGCCTGCCCGTGCGCCCTGGGCCTGGCCACGCCGATGTCGGTAATGGTCGCCACCGGCAAGGCGGCGAGCAGCGGCGTGCTGTTCCGCGATGCCGGCGCCATCGAGAACCTGCGCAAGATCGACACGCTGATCGTCGACAAGACCGGCACCCTGACCGAAGGCCGCCCGGCCTTCCACAGCGTCGAGGCCGCGCCCGGCTTCACACCCGGCGAGGTACTGCGGCTGGCCGCCAGCCTGGACCAGGGCAGCGAACACCCCCTGGCCCACGCCATCGTCGCTCAGGCCCGCGCCCTGGGCCTGGCGCTGAGCCCCCCCGAGGCGTTCGAGTCGACCTCCGGCATCGGCGTGCGCGGCCAGGTCGAGGGCCGCCGCCTGCTACTGGGCAACACCGCGCTGCTGACCGACGCCGGCGTGGATACCGGCCCGCTGCAGGCCAGCGCCGAACGGCTGCGCGGCGACGGGGTGAGCATCATGTACCTGGCGGTGGACGGCACGCTGGCCGGGCTGCTGGCGGTCGCCGACCCGATCAAGCCGACCTCGCAACTGGCGGTGGAGCGCCTGCAGGCCGACGGCGTGCGGGTGATCATGGCCACCGGTGACGGCCTGACCACCGCCCGCGCGGTGGCCCGCGAGCTGGGCATCGAGGAGGTGCACGGCGAGGTCAAGCCGCAGGACAAGGAGCGCCTGGCCGCCACTCTGCAACAGCAGGGTCACCGCGTGGCCATGGCCGGCGACGGCATCAACGACGCCCCGGCCCTGGCGCGCGCCGACATCGGCATCGCCATGGGCACCGGCACCGACGTGGCGATGAACAGCGCCCAGGTCACGCTGGTCAAGGGCGACCTGCTCGGCATCCTGCGCGCGCGCAGTATGTCGGTGGCCACCGTGCGCAACATGCACCAGAACCTGACGTTCGCCTTCCTCTACAACACGCTGGGCATTCCGCTGGCCGCCGGCCTGCTCTATCCGCTGACCGGCCTGCTGCTGTCGCCGCTGATCGCCGCGCTGGCCATGAGCCTGAGCTCGGCCTCGGTGGTGTTCAACGCGCTGCTCCTGCGCAAGGTTTCCATCGACTGATCCGGAGAAGTTCCATGCACCCCAGACTGCGTATCGCGGCCCTCGCCGCCCTGCTGCTGAGCGGCGCCGCCCAGGCGGCCGAACCCCTGACCATCGACGTGCACCGCGACGCCAATTGCGGCTGCTGCAAGGACTGGATCGTCTACCTCAAGGACAACGGTTTCACGGTGCGCGACCACGTCGAGCGCGACATCGGCGCGGTCAAACAGAAGCTGGGCGTGCAGCCGCGCCTGGCCTCCTGCCACACCGGCGTGATCGACGGCAAGTTCGTCGAGGGCCACGTGCCGGTGGCGCAGATTCACGCCCTGCTCAAGCGCCCCGACCTGCGCGGCATCG
Organism: Pseudomonas flexibilis; assembly: GCF_000806415.1. Classification (NCBI taxonomy): domain Bacteria; kingdom Pseudomonadati; phylum Pseudomonadota; class Gammaproteobacteria; order Pseudomonadales; family Pseudomonadaceae; genus Pseudomonas; species Pseudomonas flexibilis. Next base: position 725,340 of record NZ_JTAK01000002.1, on the reverse strand, counting down.
CCGTGCCAGGCATGCCCGCCGGCTCGCCGGGCATGGACTACGGCCAGCCGCACGAGGCGTATCAGGTGCTCGGCCTCAACCGCGCCGGGCAGGACGAGGTGCTGGCCAGCTACCCGGCGCCGAAGGTGCCGCGCCGCTGAGCTGACGAAAACGTAATCGACGCTTCAGCCTGCCGTCAGCGGCGCTGCCGCAGGCTGGGGGTAGATCGCAATGCCAGAGGATTTCCCCATGCAATCCCGCCTGTTGGCGCTGGCACTGACCAGCGCCCTGTTCGCCGGCACGCCCGTGATGGCCGCCACCGTCTATGTCGCCAACGAAGGCGCCGGCAGCCTGACCATCATCGACGAGGACGCCGCGTCCACCCGCACCGTCGCCCTGGAGGTGCTACCCCACAACGTGGATCTGACCCCCGATGGCAAGTCCCTGCTGATTGTCGGCATGCCCGCTGGCCAGGCGCATGGCCACGGCGGGCATGGCGGGCATGACGAAGGCGGTCGCCTGTTGGTGCTGGATGCGCTGAATCCCGACGCCCCGGCAATCCCGATTGCCATCGGCGGTCACCTGGCCCACGTGGTGCCCGATGCCAGCGGCAAATGGGTATTCATCACCGATGCAGACAGCCATGCGGTGCTGGTCGTCGACCTCGTCACCAGGCGGGTCGCGGAGCGCATCGCGGTAGGTCGCTACCCTCACGGCCTGCGCCTGTCGCCGGACGGCCGCAGCCTGGCGGTGGCCAACCGCGACAGCGGCGATGTCAGCCTGATCGACGTGCAGCGCCGCAAAGAAGTCGCGCGCATCGCGGTCGGCAAGAAACCGGTGCAGGTCGCCTTCGCCCCCGACGGCCAGCGCCTGTTCGTGTCCCTCAGTGGCGAAGACGCGGTGGCGGCGGTCGATCCGCGTCAGCGCTCGCTGCTCGACACCTACCCGGTCGGCCCCGGTCCCATCCAGCTGTCCGTCTCGCCCGATGGCAAGCAACTGGTGGTGGCCAACCAGGGCAGCGCACAGGCGCCCGGACACAGCCTGTCGGTCCTGGATGCCCGCAGCGGCCGGCTCCTGGCCAGCCCGGAGGTCGGCAAGGGCGCCCACGGCGTGTCCATCGCCGAGGGCGGCAGCCGCGCCTACATCAGCAACGCCTTCGACGCCAGCGTGTCGGTGGTCGACCTGAACAGCCACCGGGAGTTGACCCGCTACCCGACCGCCGCTGGCCCCAACGGCATCGTGGCGCGCTGAGTTCGCGCACCTTCTTGACTCATAAGGACATCCGCTCGCATGCATTCCACGACTTCACGACGCACCTTGCTCAAGGGCCTCGCCGCCGGCGGCGCCTTCGCCGGCCTGGGCCTGTGGCGCCAGCCGGTCTGGGCGCTGACCAGCCCCGGGCAGCCGACCGTGCTGGCCGGCACCGAGTTCGACCTGACCATCGACGCGCTGGACGTCGACTTCACCGGCAAGCGGCGCACCGCCATGGCCATCAACGGCTCGATTCCCGGCCCGCTGCTGCGCTGGCGCGAAGGCGACACCGTGACCCTGCGCGTGCGCAACCGCCTGCCGGTGGACACCTCGATCCACTGGCACGGCATCCTGCTGCCGGCCAACATGGACGGCGTGCCGGGTTTCAGCTTCGCCGGCATCGCGCCGAACGGCCTGTACGAATACCGCTTCCGGGTGAAGCAGCACGGCACCTACTGGTACCACAGCCATTCCGGCTTCCAGGAGCAGCTCGGCGTGTACGGCCCGCTGATCATCGAGCCACGGCAGCCCGAGCCCCACCGCTACGAACGCGACTACGTAGTGATGTTCTCCGACTGGACCGACGAGAACCCCGCGCGGGTGCTGGCCAAGCTGAAGAAGCAGTCCGACTACTACAACGAGCACCGCCGCACCGTCGGCGACTTCATCCGCGACGTGGCCGACCAGGGCTGGAGCGCAACGCTGGGTGACCGCTGGGCCTGGGCACGGATGAACATGAGCCCCACGGACCTGGCCGACGTCAGCGGCGCCACCTACACCTACCTGCTCAATGGCCGCACGCCGGCGAATCCCTGGAGCGGGTTGTTCAAGCCGGGCGAGCGCATTCGCCTGCGCCTGATCAACGGCTCGGCGATGAGCTACCTGGATTTCCGCATCCCGGGCCTGAAGCTCACCGTGATCGCCGCCGACGGCCAGCCGGTCGAGCCGGTGCAGGTGGACGAACTGCGCCTGGCGGTGGCGGAAACCTATGACGTGCTGGTCGAACCCGGCGACCAACCGGCCTACAGCCTGTTCGCCCAGGCCATGGATCGCAGCGGCTATGCCTGCGGCACGCTGGCGGTGCGCGACGGCCTGCGCGCGCCGGTGCCGGCCGTGGACCCGCGCCCGGTGCTGAGCATGGCGGACATGGGCCACGGCGAGCATGGGGCGCACGGTCAGGCGGCCGGTATGGATCACGGTTCCCACGGTTCGATGGCGGATATGGATCACAGCGCTCACGGCGCCATGGCGGGCCTAGATCAGGGCACGGTGACGCACCCGGCCAGCGAGGCGGGCAACCCGTTGCTCGACATGCAGACCATGATGCCGGTGGCCAAGCTGGACGATCCGGGCATCGGCCTGCGCGACAACGGGCGCCGGGTGCTGACCTACGCCGACCTGCGCAGCCGCTTCGCCGACCCCGACGGTCGCCAGCCGGGGCGCACCCTGGAGCTGCACCTGACCGGCCATATGGAGCGCTTCGCCTGGTCGTTCGACGGCGTGCCGTTCGCCGATGCCGAGCCGATCCGCCTGAAGTACGGCGAGCGCCTGCGCATGGTGCTGGTCAACGACACCATGATGCATCACCCCATCCACCTGCACGGCCTGTGGAGCGACCTGGAGGACCAACAGGGCAACTTCCTGGTGCGCAAGCACACCATCGACATGCCACCCGGTTCCCGGCGCAGCTTTCGCGTCACCGCCGACGCGCTGGGCCGCTGGGCCTTCCACTGCCACCTGTTGATGCACATGGACCTCGGCATGTTCCGCGAATTCCGCGTGGAAGAATGAGGAAGCCGATGATGAACCTCCGCAGCACATCCCATTTCGCTTCGCTGACCGTCGGCCTGCTGCTTACCACACAGGCGCTGGCACAAGGTGCCCACGATGGCCACCATCCGCCGAGCACACCCTCACCCAGTGCCGACGAACATCGCCACCACCGTGCGCCAGCGCACGGCGCTGGCCGCACGCCGATCCCGGCGCCAACCGCCGCCGACCGCGCCGCCGCCTTCCCCGACCTGCCGCCGCACGCCATGCACGCGGGCGGGACCAACTTCCTGCTGCTTGCCGACCAGCTGGAATGGCGAGATGCCGACGACGGCAACGCCCTGGCCTGGGACATCGACGGCTGGATCGGCGGCGACATCAACCGCCTGGCGGTGCGCTCGGAAGGCGAGCGCATCGATGGCCACACCGAGGAAGCCGAACTGCAGTTGTTGTGGAGCCACGCCATCGGCCCCTGGTGGGAAAGCGTGCTCGGCGTGCGTCAGGACTTCAAGCCGGGCTCGCCGCAGACCTGGGCGGTGGCGGGTGTCCAGGGCATGCCGTTGTACGGCCTGGAAACCGAAGTCAGCGCGTTCTTCGGCGAAGGCGGCCAGACCGGCCTGCGCCTGGCCGCCGACTACGACATCCTGCTGACCAACCGGCTGATCCTGCAGCCGGCCGTGGAGCTCAACCTGCACGGCCGCAACGACGCGGCACGCGGCGTTGGCGCGGGCTTCAGCGATGTGGAGGCCGGCCTGCGGCTGCGCTACGAGATCACCCGGCAGTTCGCCCCCTACCTGGGCGTGAGCTGGCAGCGCGCCTATGGCAACACGGCGGATTACCTGCGCCGCGCGGGAGAGGATCGCGAAGAAACCGCCGTGGTCGCCGGGGTTCGTTTCTGGTTTTGAGGCCCGCGACCGCTACCGGCCAGGGGCGTTTGGCTGCGCGCCAGGACGCAAAGTTCCGCGTTTTGTAAGGACGGCTTAAAAAGTCGGTAAAGCCGTGCAGCTCGTCGGCCGAGGGCTTGTTTCGGCACCCTCGGGCAGCGAGCATCGCCCCGTCATTTTTCTGAGGCCACATCTGATGAAGAAGCATGCCCCGATTGTTTTCCTGACCCTCGGCCTGTTCAGCGGCGCCGCCTTTGCCGGCAATAACACCGAAGCCGCCGTCGGTGGAGCGCTGGGTGGCGTGATGGGCAGCGTGGTCGGCGGACACCTTGGCGGCAGCACCGGCGCGGTGATCGGCGCCGGGGTCGGTGGTGCTGCCGGCAGTGCCGTTGGCGCCGACAAGCGCTCTCGCACCGAAGCCGCTGTCGGCGGTGGACTGGGCGCGGCCGGTGGCAATGTGCTGGGCCAGCAGGTCGGCGGTACCAATGGCGGCCTGCTGGGTGCCGCTGTGGGTGGCGCCGCCGGCGGCGCGCTGGGCAATGCCTACGGCGATGATGACCGACGCGATTACCGTGGCGACCGTCGCCATGTGCGCCACGATCACAAGCACAAACGCGGCCGGGGCCATTACAAGGAGCAGTGGCACCACAAGTACCGCTGAGTCATTCCCCTCTCCCCGGCCGGGTGAGAGGGGATAACGCCTCTGCTCCAAAACAGGGAGCGCGACGGGCGCTTCGCCCCATCAGGGATCATTCGTCGAGCCCGTCGCGCCTGCCCTCATTCGCCGCCAAACCCCTCTGCATCGGGCATTGCCGCACGTCATTCCGTCGCTGGCACGCTCCCTGCTAACTCCCAGGCAGGGTCAGCGAAGACCCCGTTATTCAGGTGATCCGGGCAACGGCGCTCGGCCAACACCACCCCACATCGAATCACCAGGCAAAGGCGCCTGGAGCTCTCAACGGCTCCAGGCGCCTTTTTGCGTTTCGGCCGGCGGAACACCGGCCGGCAAAGGCAGAGGAAGGACACATGAACATCGTCATCATCGGCAACGGCATGGTGGGTCATCACTGCGTCGCCCGTCTGGCCGAGCAGGGTGCGCTCGAGCGGTTCCAGGTGCGGGTGCTCGGCGAAGAGCGCCAGCGCGCCTACGACCGGGTGCACCTGTCCGAATACTTCGGCGGCCGGGATGCCGAGTCGCTGGCGCTGTGCGAGGCGGATTTCTACGCCCGCCACGGCGTGCAGCTGCACCTGGGCGAGGCGGTGACCGCCATCGACCGCGCCCGCAACGAAGTGGTGACCGCACAGGGCCGCTACGCCTACGACCATCTGGTGCTGGCCACCGGCTCCTACCCGTTCGTGCCGCCGATTCCCGGTGCCGAGGGCACGTCCCGGCTGGTCTACCGCACCCTGGATGATCTCGACCTCATCCGCGCCGCCGCCCAGGGCGCCCGGCGCGGCGTGGTGGTCGGCGGCGGTCTGCTCGGTCTGGAAGCGGCCAACGCACTGAAGTCGCTGGGCCTGGAGGCCCATGTGGTGGAATTCGCCCCGCGCCTGATGCCGGTGCAGCTGGACGAGCTGGGCGGCGAGGCGCTCAGGGCGCGCATCGAGGCCCTCGGCGTCGGCGTGCACCTGTCGCGCGCCACCGAAGCCATCGTCGCCGGCAGCCAGTACCGCTACCGCATGGCCTTCAAGGACGGCGACAGCCTGGAAACCGACCTGATCGTGTTCTCCGCCGGCATCCGCCCGCAGGACGCCCTGGGCCGCGCCGCCGGCCTGGAGCTCGGCCCGCGCGGCGGCGTGGCGGTGGACGATCTGTGCCGCAGCAGCGATCCGGCCATCTACGCCATCGGCGAATGCGCGGCCTGGAACGGCAGCGTGTTCGGCCTGGTGGCGCCGGGCTACAGCATGGCGCGCACCGTGGCCGACCAGTTGGCCGGGCGCGAGGCCACGCCGTTCACCGGCGCCGACCTGTCCACCAAGCTCAAGCTGCTCGGCGTGGACGTCGGCTCCATCGGCGATGCCCATGCCGCCACGCCGGGTGCGCGCAGCTACCGCTTCATCGACGAAGCCACGGCCAGCTACCGGCGCCTGGTGGTGTCCGCCGATGGCAAGCGCGTGCTGGGTGCCGTGCTGGTCGGCGACAACAGCTACTACGACACCCTGCTGCAGTACGCGCAGAACGGCATCAAGCTGCCGGCCGACCCGTCCAGCCTGATCCTGCCGGTCTCGGATGGCGTGCCGGCGCTGGGTGCCGATGCCCTGCCCGACACCGCCACCCTCTGTTCCTGCCACAACGTCACCAAGGGCGCGGTGTGCTGCCAGGTGGATGCCGGCGTCACCGACCTGGGCGAGCTCAAAAGCGCCACCAAGGCAGCCACCGGCTGCGGCGGCTGCGCCAGCCTGCTCAAGCAGGTGTTCGAGCATGAGCTGACCGCCCGCGGCGTGGCGGTGGACAAGAGCCTGTGCGAACACTTCGCCCACACCCGCCAGGCGCTGTACGACATCGTCCGCGTCGAAGGCATCGAGCGCTTCGAGGATCTGCTGGCCCGCCACGGCAAGGGCGAGCTGGGCTGCGACATCTGCAAGCCGGCGGTGGGTTCGATCCTCGCCTCCTGCTGGAACCGCCCGATCCAGGATCCGGCACTGGTGCCGCTGCAGGACACCAACGACACCTTCATGGCCAACATGCAGAAGAACGGCACCTACTCGGTGGTGCCGCGCGTGCCCGGCGGCGAGATTACCCCCGAGGGGCTGATCGCCATCGGCCAGGTGGCGAAGAAGTACGACCTCTACACCAAGATCACCGGCGGCCAGCGCATCGACCTGTTCGGCGCGCAACTGCACCAGTTGCCGGACATCTGGGCCGAGCTGATAGACGCCGGCTTCGAGACCGGCCACGCCTACGGCAAGTCGCTGCGCACGGTGAAGTCCTGCGTGGGCAGCACCTGGTGCCGCTACGGCGTGCAGGACAGCGTCGGCATGGCCCTGATCCTGGAGAACCGCTACAAGGGCCTGCGCGCGCCGCACAAGATCAAGTTCGGCGTCTCCGGCTGCACCCGCGAATGCGCCGAGGCGCAGAGCAAGGACATCGGCGTGATCGCCACCGAGAAGGGCTGGAACCTGTACATCTGCGGCAACGGCGGCATGCGCCCGCGCCATGCCGAACTGTTCGCCACCGACCTGGACGACGCCGGCCTGATCCGCACCATCGACCGCGTACTGATGTTCTACATCCGCACCGCCGACAAGCTGCAGCGCACCTCGGTGTGGCGGGAAAGCCTGGACGGCGGCCTGGACTATCTCAAGGCGGTGATCCTCGACGACAGCCTGGGCCTCGGCGCCGAGCTCGAGCGCCAGATGCAACTCGTGGTGGATCGCTACGAATGCGAATGGGCCAACGCACTGAAGGATCCGGAGAAGCTCAAGCGCTTCCGCACCTTCGTCAACGACCACCGCGACGACCCGGACATCCACTTCGTACGCGAACGCGGCCAGCGCCGCCCGGCGCGCGCGTCCGAGCTTTCACTGATTCCCGCCGAGGAGGTGCACTGATGAACATGCTCGCCCCGCTCACCCACTGGCGCACCCTGTGCAGCCGCAATGATCTGGTGGCCAATTCCGGCGTGGTCGCCTGGCTGGACGGCACCCAGGTGGCGCTGTTCCACCTGCCCGGCGACCAGGTCTACGCCATCGAGAACCGCGACCCCAGATCCGGCGCCAACGTCATCGGCCGCGGCCTCGTCGGCTCCCTCAAGGGCCAGGCGGTGGTCGCCGCCCCCCTCTACAAGCAGCACTTCCGGCTGGACGACGGCCTGTGCCTGGAAGACCCGCAGCAACGCCTGCGGGTCTGGCCGGCGCGCCTGAACGGCGACGCCGTGGAAATTGCGTTGGGCTGATTGCCCTCTTTCGGAAGAACAGGAATCCCGTCATGTCCTATATCGTGCCTGCCGAATTCGTCACCAAGATGGTCGACGCCGGCGAATCCAAGATCCACATGTCCACCCGCGACACCCTGATCCGCGCCTTCATGGCCGGCGCCATTCTCGCCCTGGCGGCGGTGTTCGCCGTGACCATCACCGTACAGACCGGCTCGGCGCTGGCCGGCGCCATGCTTTTCCCGGTCGGTTTCGTGATGCTCTACCTGATGGGCTTCGACCTGCTGACCGGGGTGTTCATGCTCACCCCGCTGGCGCTGCTCGACCGCCGTCCCGGCGTCACCGTCGGCGGCATCCTGCGCAACTGGGGCCTGGTGCTCCTCGGCAACTTCGCCGGCGCGCTGACCGTGGCCTTCATGATGGTGTTCGTCTTCACCTACGGCTTCTCCACCGAGCCGGGCGAGGTGGCGCAGAAGCTCTCGCACATCGGCGAGGCGCGCACCCTGGGCTACGCCGAATACGGCGCGGCGGGCTGGGCGACCATCTTCCTGCGCGGCGTGCTGTGCAACTGGATGGTGTCGATGGGCGTGGTCGGCGCGATGATCTCCACCACCGTCGGCGGCAAGGCGATCGCCATGTGGATGCCGATCATGCTGTTCTTCTACATGGGCTTCGAGCACTCGGTGGTGAACATGTTTCTGTTCCCGGCCGGGCTGATGATGGGCGGCGACTTCTCGATCATGGACTACATGCTGTGGAACGAGATCCCCACCGCGCTGGGCAACCTGGTCGGCGGCCTGGCCTTCACCGGCCTGACCCTGTACGCCACCCATGTGCGCACGGCGCCGAAGCGGGCGGTGCTGTAAGGGAGTCGGCGTGCACGAGTCCGTTCCCTCTCCCCTGGCGGGAGAGGGTTAGGGAGAGGGGGATACAGAGTCCACTCACCCTCTCCCCTAGCCCCTCTCCCATCAAGGGAGAGGGGAAATCCCCGCCCGTCAGTACAGTGCCGCCATGCCCACCACCCTCGCCGTCACCGTCGGCCAGTTCTCGGACAAGGGTCGCAAGCCCCTCAACCAGGACTTCCACGGCCTGCGCCTGCCCGATCCCGAGCAGCAGCACAGCAAGGGCATCGCCCTGGCCATCGCCGATGGCATCAGCAGCAGCGAGGTCAGCCACATCGCCAGCGAAACGGCGGTGAAGAGCTTTCTGGAAGACTACTTCTGCACGCCGGACGCCTGGTCGGTGAAGCAATCCGGCCAGCGCGTGCTGGTCGCTGCCAACGCCTGGCTGCATGCCCAGACGCGGCGCGGCCCGTACCGCTATGACCGTGACCGCGGCCATGTCTGCACCTTCAGCGCGCTGGTGCTCAAGTCCACCACCGCGCACCTGTTCCATGTCGGCGATGCGCGCCTCTACCGACTGCGCAACGGCCAGCTGGAGGCGCTCACTGAGGAACATCGGGTCTGGCTGTCGCCGGAGCAGAGCTGTCTGGGTCGCGCCCTGGGCATCAACCCGCATCTGGAAATCGACTACCGCGCCCTGCCCCTGCAGGTCGGCGACCTGTTCCTGCTGCTCACCGATGGCGTGCATGAATGGCTGGACGAGGCGGTACTGCTCGCGCTGATCGATGCCCACGGGGACGATCTGGACGCCACCGCGCGCCGCCTGGTGCTGGAAGCCCATGCCCGGGGCAGCCCGGACAACCTCACCGCCCAACTGGTGCGCATCAATGCCCTGCCTGACGGCGAGGCCGGGGAAGTCCAGCGCCAGCTCGAAGAACTCGCCCTGCCGCCGCTGCTGGAGCCGCCGGCGCGCTTCGACGGCTACCGCATCCTGCGCGAACTGCATGCCAGCAGCCGCAGCCATGTGTACCTGGCCGAGGACGAGCACAGCGGCGAACGGCTGGTGCTGAAGACCCCGTCCCTGGACCTGCGCCACGACCGTGCGTATCTCGAACGCCTGCTGCTCGAGGAATGGATCGCCCGCCGCGTGCACAGCGTGCATGTGGTGCGCGCGCCGGCGACAAGCCGGCCGCGCCAGTACCTGTACAGCGTGGCGGAGTACGTCGAGGGCCAGACGCTGGCCCAGTGGATGACCGATCATCCGCAGCCCTCGCTGGAGCAGGTGCGCGACCTGCTGGAGCAGATCGCCCGCGGGCTGCGCGCCTTTCACCGCCTGGAAATGCTGCACCGCGACCTGCGTCCGGAGAACATCCTGATCGACGCCGGCGGCACCCTGAAGCTGATCGACTTCGGCTCGGCGCAGGTCTCCGGCCTGGCCGAAGGTGGCATGGATCCGGACAACCCGGTGCCCGGCGCGCTGGCCTACACCGCACCGGAGTATTTCCTCGGCGAAGGCAGCAGCGTGCGTTCGGATTTGTTCTCGCTGGGCGTGATCGCCTACCGCCTGCTGGGCGGCGACCTGCCCTACGGCGCCGAAGTGTCCCGTACACGCAGCCGCACCGCCCAGCTGCGCCTGCGCTACCGCCCGCTGTGGCGCGAGGATCGCGACCTGCCGACCTGGGTCGATGACGTGCTGCGCAAGGCTGTGCACCCCAACCCGGCGCGGCGCTACGGCGAGTTGTCGGAATTTCTCCACGACCTGCGCCAGCCGCCGCCGGAACTGCTGCACCGCACGAAAGCACCGCTGCTGCAGCGCCATCCGCTGCGCTTCTGGCAGACGGTGGTGTGGGTGCAGTTGGGGGTGATTGTTCTCTTGCTGTTGCGTTGAGGTCCTCTTCGGGGCCGCCTGCGGCCCCGGACGATGCAACGGCGGCCAAAGCGTTGCCCTGACCGCCCTGCGCCCCCGAACAAACTGTTCAGAGAAACCGATCGAGCAGCCAGGCCATCGCCCAGGCGCCTCCCAGACACACCAGCGCGCTTAGCAGCGCCTTCCTGCGCAGATGACGGATCGCGCCCTCCTTGCCGCGGCTGGAAAGAACGAACGGCTGCGCCTCGCCGGGTTTGGCCAGGCGGTGCCAGTCGGGTTGCCGGGCGGCCTGCCGATGGCGCTGCTCGGCTTCCAGGCGGGCGGCCAGCTGGACCAACCGCCACTCTTCGTCATCCAGGCGACCGTTACCGTTGGCGTCGAAACGGCGCAGCAGGCCGGTGAAATCCGCTTTCCATTCGCGCACCACCGCGCCACGGGCCTGTTCCCCGTCAACGGACTGGCTGGCCGGGCTCTGCGTCTGGAATTCGCCGATGGCATACAGGTACTCGCCCTCGTGCAGGCGTTCCTCGGTATAGCGATACCGGGCGCCGAACAGCCCGTCCAGCAACCCGTAGGAGGCGTCGCGCAACGGGTGGCGCAGCGTGCCCTCCCACACCTGGCGCGTCGCCGGATAAACCTGCGCGCCGCGCGGATCGATCAGGCATTCGCCGGTGCTGTCGGCCAGGCGCAGCCAGGCCTCGCTGCGACCGCTCTCCAACGTCTGCCAGCGGCGCGACCTGCCGCTCGTCCTATAGCGTTCGATCTCGTAGCGCCACCACAGGCACGGCTGTCCGGTGAGTGGCCCGAACTGCGTCTGCTCCGCGGACTGGAGCAGGCCGGCCAGCTCCACATACCCCTGCGCCGCGGAGCGGATCTTCGAGCTGGGCGTGTCCTGCAGATGGCGCGCCTGCGACCAGCAGCGCACGCTGCTCCAGCCGCCGGCCGCACAGGCGAAGACCGCCCCGGCGAACAGCGCCAGCGTATGCACGACATTCATCGCCCCGTCCTCAGCCGAACAGCGCCTTGAGATCCACGTCGGCCTTTTCCGCCTCGCTGAACTGCAACAGGGTCGCGGCGGCGAAGCCGAAGAAACGCGCCAGCAGCACATCCGGGAATTGCTCGATGCGCACGTTGTTCAGATTGACCGCCTCGTTGTACAGCTCGCGCCGGTCGGCGATGCCGCTCTCCAGGGCGCTGATGCGCTGTTGCAGATGGCGGAAGCTCTCATCGGCCTTCAGCTGCGGATAATTCTCGGCCAGCGCGAACAGCTGCCCCAGCCCGGCGCGCAAGCCGCTTTCCGCCTGGCCCAGCGCCTGCACGTCATGCCGCTCGCGGGCGCTGGCCACCGCGTTGCGCGCTGCGATCACCCGCTCCAGCGTGGCGCGCTCGTGCTGCATGTACTGCTTGCAGGTTTCCACCAGCTTGGGCAGCTCTTCATGGCGCTGGCGCAGCAACACGTCGATGTTCGCCCAGGCCTTGCCCACGCCATGCTTCAGGCGCACCAGGCCGTTGTACAGTCCCACCGCATACGCCACGGCGAAGAACGCCACCACCAGAACCACCGCCACCGTCAGACTCGGACTCATGCAACCCCCGCAATGTCGTTGCGCATAAAGTCGCGGAGTCTATGGCCTGGCGCAGCGCGAAGGATTGATCGGCCCCGCATTCGCGCGTTGCCGCCACGCCTGCGGCGACACCCCGCTCCAGCGCCGGAAGGCGCGCGAGAATGCGGTTTCGTCGCCATACCCCAGGTGCAGCGCCAGCTCGGTGATGGACTGGCCCGACTGGCGCAGCTGCTGGCAGGCTTCCTGGTAGCGCACCCGGTCGAGCAGGGTACGAAAGCTGACCCCGCGCGCCTGCAGGGTCTTCTGCAGCACGCGCGGGTGCTGGCCGAGCAGGCGGGCGGCCACCGGCAGGCTGGCTTCGCCGGTGGTGAGGATCGACTGGAGCACGTAGCACAGCTGCGCCACCGGGTCCTCGGCGATGTCCGCCTGGCCGGCGAACTCGGCCAGCAGGTGGGAGCGCAACGGGGCGGCCTGGGCCAGCGGGCGATGGTTCACCAGCGCACGGTCGGTGATGAAGGCGTTGCGCGCCTGGCCGAAACGCACCTCGCAGCCGAAGAACGCCTCGTAGTGCGGCAACGGTGCGCGCGCCTCATGGCGGATCTCCAGCCGCCGCGGCCGCCAGGCGTCGCCGAACAGGCTGCCCAGGCTGCGGTGCACCACGCCCAGTCCCAGCTCCAGCAACTGGCGCGTGTCGATGTGCTCGCGCAGCGTCAGGCTGTAGCGCATCTCCAGGGCATCGCCCTGCTCCAGCGTCGCCAGTTCGATGCCCTGGGCGTGCAGGTGCACATAGTTGCGGGTCAGGCGCAGCACCTCGGGGAAGCTTTCCGCCTGGGCGAGCAACAGGCCGAACGGACCGAAGATCAGATAGTCGTGCAGGCGGCTCAGGTGCAGGCCGAACAGCGGGTTGCCGGAGCGTTCGGCCGCCAGCGCCAGCGCCTGGCCGAAGCGTGCATAGGGCACATACAGGTCGCGGCGCTGCAGCACCTCGGGGTCCAGGGCACAACGTGGGAGCAGGGATAGCGGGTCGAGGCCATTGGCGCGGCAGAGTGCTTCGAAACCGATGAACACGGCGCTGCGGGCGATCTGGGTCATGGCGGTCCTCGTTCGCAAAATGTCAGGCCGGGCCGCGCCAAGGCTGCCTATGCTCGCCGGCAAAAACAAGAACTACACCGAGGGCACATGAGCAACTCCCTGCACCACGCCGATACCCTGGTGATCGGCGCCGGCCTGGCCGGCATCGTCACCGCGCTGGAACTGCTCGACCGGGGGCAACGCGTCACCCTGCTGGACGCCGGCCCGCGCTCAGCCTGCGGCGGCCAGGCCAACGAGGCGTTCGGCGGCCTGCTGCTGAGCGAAACCCCGGAGCAGAAACGCAACGGCATCCAGGATTCCCCCGCGCTGTTCCTCGCCGACTGGCTGCGCGCCGCGCAGTTCGCGCCGGACGCGCAATGGGGCCGGCGCTGGGCAGAGGACTACGTGGCGCGCAACCGCGTGGAGATCTATGACTGGCTGCATGACCAGGGCATCCGCTTCTTCCCCGCCGTGCAGTGGGTGGAGCGCGGCAACCAGGGCGACGGCAATTCGCTGCCGCGCTACCACGTGGCCTGGGGCTGCGGGCGTGGGCTGGTCGGCACGCTGGCCGCGCGCCTGTTCTCGCACCCGTGCAGCTACCTGCTGGATCTGCTGTTCGAGCACCGGGTGGAGGGCCTGGAGCGGCGCAACGGCGCGGTCAGCGGTTGTCACGGGCACGGCCCATGGGGCGCGTTTCGGGTGCAGGCCGAACAGGTGGTGGTGTGCACCGGCGGCATCGGCGGCGATCTCGGCCGGGTGCGCCAGCACTGGGACACGGCGCTGTACGGCCCCTGCCCCGACAACCTGCTCAGCGGCACCCCGCCATGCGCCGACGGCGCCCTGCATGACCAGGTGCAGGCGGTGGGCGGCCAGGTGGTCAACCTGGGCCAGATGTGGAACTACGCCGCCGGCATCGCCCACCCGGAACCCGAATACCCCGACCACGGGCTGAGCCTGATTCCGCCGCGTTCGGCTTTGTGGCTGGACGCCCACGGCCGGCGTATCGGTCCGCAGCCGCTGGTCACCGGCTTCGACACCCACGACCTGTGCAAGCGCGTCGGCCGACTACCCGGCCAGTACAGCTGGCAACTGATGAACTGGCGCATCGCGATCAAGGAAATGGCCATTTCCGGCACGGATACCAACCCGCTGTTCCGCGACCGCAAGCTGGTCAGGCTGATCTGGCAGACCCTCACCGGCAACAAGGCGCTGGTGAACTGGATGCTGGAGCGCTGCCCGGACGTGGTCAGTGGCAACACGCTGGAGGAACTGGCCGGGCGCATGAACGCCCTCGGCCCGCTGCCGGTGGACCTGGCTGGCATGCGTGCCGATGTGCAGGCCTACGACGCCATGCTCAAGCGCGGCCCAGCGCTGCACAACGACGACCAGCTGCGCCGCCTGGCCCAGCTGCGCCAGTGGCGCAGCGACCGCTTGCGTACCTGCAGGAACCAGCCAATCCTCGACCCCAAGGCCGGCCCGCTGATCGCCATCCGCGAGCGCATCATCAGCCGCAAGAGCATGGGCGGCATGCTCACCGACCTGCAGTCGCGGGTGCTCGACGCGACGGGCCAACCGGTGCCCGGGCTGTACGCGGCCGGCGAGGCGGCGGGCTTCGGGGGCGGTGGGATCAGCGGCATTCGTTCGCTGGAGGGGACATTCCTGAGCAATTGCGTATTCAACGGCCGCCGCGCGGCACAGGCGATTGCACAAGGTGGTTGATTCTGCAGGAGCGAACTTGTCGCGAGCCTTCCCCATAGATTTCGGTTCAGGCCTTGCCACACAACAACATTCACAAGGAGCAGGACATGAAGAAGACCGGCGCGGCACTGGCGCGTTTTGCCCTGGAACAGCTGGGCGTGCGTTTCACCTTCGGTATACCCGGCGTGCACAACACCGAGCTGTATGACGAGCTGAACGCCTCGGAGAAGATCCAGCCGGTGCTGGTCACCCACGAGTGCGGCGCGGCGTTCATGGCCGATGCGGTGAGCCGCACCAGCGACAGCATCGGCACCCTGGTGATCGTGCCGGCGGCGGGTGTCACCCACGCCGCCAGCGGCATCGGCGAGGCGGGGCTGGATGGCATTCCGATGCTGATCATTTCCGGCGGCATCCACAGCGACAGCCCCTACCGCTACCAGTTGCACGACATCGACCAGCACGCCCTGCTCAAGCCCATCACCAAAGCCACTTTCCGCATCGGCAGCCATGCCGAGGTGATTCCCACCCTGTACGAGGCCTACCGCATCGCCACCGGCGGCGAGCCGGGGCCGGTGTTCGTCGAGCTGCCATACAACATCGGCAACTTCCTCGGCGAGGTGGACGAGATGCCGGTTTTTCAGAATGCCATTCCCGCCCCGCAAGCCAACACCGAGGCCCTGCGCGAGGCCGCCCGGCTGCTGGTCAGCGCCAAACGTCCGGGGCTGTTCCTCGGCTGGGGTGCGGTGGGCGCGCAGGCCGAGCTGGTGCGCCTGGCCGAGCTGCTGGACGCGCCTGCCTGCACCACCCTGCAGGGCCTGAGCGCCTTCCCGGGTAACCACCCGCTGCACGTGGGCATGGGCTTCGGCGACTACGCCGTGCCGGCGGCCGCCAACGCCTTCACCGGCTGCGACTGCCTGCTGGCGGTGGGCACGCGCTTCTCGGAAATCCCCACCGGCAGCTACAGCATGCCGGTGCCGGACTGCCTGATTCACGCGGACATCAACCCGGAGGTGTTCAACGCCAACTTCCCTGCCCGGGTCACGCTCGAGGGCGATGCCGCGCAGCTCATCCCGGCGCTGCTGCGCGAGGTGGAAGCCCTGCAGCCGGCCGCGCGCAGCGGCATGGCCGAGCGTATCCGCGCCGACAAGGCGGCCTACCGTGACGAGTGGTTCAAGCACGACAGCCAGGGTCGAGTGAACCCGGCGCGCTTCTTCGCCGAATTGCGCAGCCAGCTGGACGACGAGGCCATCGTGGTCGCCGACGACGGCAACCACACCTTCCTGATCGCCGAGCTGATGCCGATCCATGGCCCGCGCCGCTACCTGTCGCCCAGCGACTTCAACGCCATGGGCTACTGCATCCCGGCGACCATCGGCGCCAAGCTGGCCAATCCGGACAAGACCGTGGTGGGCGTGGTGGGCGACGGCGCGCTGCGCATGACCGGCCTGGAGCTGCTCACCGCCAGCCAGCTGCGGCTGGGCGTGCCGCTGTTCGTGTTCAACGACGGGGAGCTGTCGCAGATCGCCCAGGCCCAGGAAATCCCCTACAACCGCAAGACCTGCACGGTGCTGCAGCCGCTCAATATCAAAGCCCTGGCCGAGGCGACCGGCGCCGCCTTCGTGGCCATCGACGGCAACGACGGCTGCGCAGAGGGCATCCGCCAGGCGCTGCAACTCGCCGCGCAGAACCGCCCGGTGCTGGTGGATGTGCGCGTCGATTACTCCAAGCGCACTCGCTTCACCCAGGGGGTGGTCAAGGCCACCCTCAAGCGCTTCACGCCCCGGGACAAGGTGCGGGTGATCGGCCGAGCGCTGTGGCGCCGGGTGACCGGTTGATCAGGAAAGACGGCTGCGGAACAGTGCCTGGTGCTCCCGGCATTGCTTCGCCGCCAGCAGGAACACGCCATGGCCGCCGTGCTCGAACTCCAGCCAGGTGAAGTCCACTTCCGGGTACAGGGCCTGCACATGCACCTGACTGTTGCCCACTTCCACCACCAGGATGCCCTGCTCGGTGAGGTGGTCGGCGGCTTCGGCGAGCATGCGCCGCACCAGGTCCAGGCCGTCATCGCCACAGGCCAGGCCCAGGGCCGGCTCGTGGTGGTACTCGTCCGGCATGTCGGCGAAGTCCTCGGCGTCCACGTAGGGCGGGTTGGAGACGATCAGGTCGAAGCGCTGGCCGGGCAGGCCATCGAAGCCGTCGCCCTGTACGGTGTAGACGCGATCCTCCAGTCCATGCTTCTCGATGTTGCAGTTGGCCACTTCCAACGCATCGAAGGACAGGTCGCCGAGCACCACTTCCGCTTCCGGGAAGGCGTAGGCGCAGGCGATGCCGATGCAACCCGAGCCGGTGCACAGGTCGAGGATGCGCGCCGGCTCGGCCGGCAGCCAGGGCGCGAAACGCTGACTGATCAGCTCGGCGATCGGCGAGCGCGGTACCAGCACGCGCTCGTCCACCTTGAATGGCAGCCCGCAGAACCAGGCCTCGCCGAGCAGGTAGGCAGTCGGTACGCGGTCGACCACGCGGCGCTCGATCAGGCTGCCGAGCAGGTCGCGCTCGTGGTCTTCCAGGCGGCAGTCCAGGTAGGCGTCGGTCATTTCGTACGGCAGGTGCAGGGCACCCAGCACCAGCATGCGGGCCTCGTCCCAGGCGTTGTCGGCTCCATGCCCGAAGTAGATTTCCTCAGCCTGGAAACGGCTGACCGCCCAGCGAATGTAATCGCGCAAGGTACGAAGGCGGGTGGGCAGAACGGACACAATGAACTCTCCTGGGCAAATGCGCGGCATTTTATCCCAAGCAAGACCGTCCGTCCCGCGCAATGGGACCAAGTGCCATCATTTTGATGCTGGAAAAACGTCGCAAGCCGATTCACAAGTGTTACCACTGAGGCCACAATGCCGTCCTCGCGTTTCAGGAGATACCCATGACCCAGCCGCTTTCCATGCTCCAACTGTACGGTCGCGCCTATGCGCCGGCCACGCTGGGCAATGCCACCCTGCTGATCATCGACCCGCAGCAGGAATACCGCATGGGCACGCTGGCCCTGCCGGGCCTGGAGCCCGCCATGGCGCAGATCGCCGAGCTGATCGCCGCCGCGCGCAGCCAGGGCCGCCCCATCATCTACGTGCGCCACCTGGGCATTCCCGGCGGCCTGCTCGACCCGCAAGGCAAGCGGGGTCACTTCCTGCCGGAACTGGCGCCGCAACCGGGCGAAACCGTGGTGGAGAAGCGCCTGCCGAACGCTTTCGCCGGCACCGACCTGAATGACCGGTTGATGGCTCACGGACATCTGGACTTGATCGTCTGCGGCTTCATGACCCATTCGAGCATCAGCAGCACCGTGCGTGCCGCCAAGGACTACGGCTACCGCTGCACCCTGGTGGATGCGGCCATCGCCACCCGCGACATCCCGCTGGGCGAAGGCACCCTGGCTGCCGCCGACCTGCACCGCATGGAAATGGCCGCCCTGGCCGACAACTTTGCGGTGGTGGTACCCCACGCCCGCGACGTGCTCTGAGCCTCCCGTCGCCCGCCAGCGAACCCGCGCAGCCGGCCCAGGTCTCACACCGGCTGGCTCGTGAGGTGCAACGGCATGAAGTTCTCCGACAATTTCTCGACCCGCCCGGCGCCACGCCGCTGGAGTTGGCGCCTGGGCGGCCTGGCCGGCGCGCTCGGCGCCACCCTGGGCGTTCTGCTGGTCATGGCCGGCACCGCCACCCTGCTGGGCCGCCCGCCTGCTCTCGGCGAACTGAACGACAGCCCCGCCAATGCCTGGACGCTGCTCCTGCTGGGCATCGCCCTGCTGATCCTGGGTATCTTCATCTGGCGCCACTGCCGCCAGCGGTTGCGCATCCGCGAGGATCTCGGCCTGTCGCCGCACCTGATGAAAAAGCGCGACTGAATCGGGAGTAAACTAGCGGCCCTCAGGAGGTCGCATGAACCAAGACGACGATTTTTCCCTCTTCAGCCAGGCCGTGCGTGGCGTTCGCCGCATCCAGGACGATCGCGCCGACACCGGCAAGCCACGCGCCGATCGCCAGCAACTGGCCAACCGTCGACAGAACGCCACCCAGCGCAGTGACACGCTCCGTGTCGATGGCCTGTCCGACCAGTTCGTCATCGACGTGGGTGCCGAGGACGAACTGCACTGGGCCCGCGACGGGGTGCAGGATGGCCAGATGCGCAAGCTCAAGGCCGGCCAGATCGCCTTCGAGGGCAGCCTCGACCTGCACGGCATGACCGTGGAAAAGGCCCGCGAGACGCTCTGGGAGTTCCTCGCCGAGGCCGCGAAGCTGGAAGTGCGCTGCGTGCGCGTCACCCATGGCAAGGCCGCGCGCCTGGACGGCAAGCGCCCGCTGATCAAGAGCCACGTCAACACCTGGCTGCGCCAGCATCCGCAGGTGCTCGGCTTCACCTCCTGCCTGCCGCGCCACGGCGGCACCGGCGCCCTCTACGTGCTGCTCAAGCGCACCATGCTGGACGGCCGGGACGAATGAAGCGCCGCACGGCAAGCGATAATTCCTCATGCAGAAACGACGACCCACGCCACGCGCGGGTATCGTGAGGCTTGCAGCCGGACGCTTGCGTCCCTACCCTGCGCGCCTCGTGCTCATTTCCATGCCCGACAGGTAAACCAATGTCACTGGAACAACACTACAGCTCGATCCTCGAACAACTCGGCGAGGATGTCGCCCGCGAAGGCCTTCGCGATACGCCCAAGCGCGCCGCCAAGGCCATGCAGTTCCTCTGCCGCGGTTACGAGCAGACGCTGGAAGACGTCACCAACGGTGCGCTGTTCAGCTCCGACAACAGCGAAATGGTGCTGGTGAAAAACATCGAGCTGTACTCGCTGTGCGAACACCACATCCTGCCCTTCATCGGCAAGGCCCACGTGGCCTACATGCCCAACGGCAAGGTGCTGGGCCTGTCCAAGGTCGCGCGCATCGTCGACATGTACGCCCGCCGCCTGCAGATCCAGGAGAACCTTACCCGGCAGATCGCCGAGGCCATCGAGCAGGTCACCGACGCCGCTGGCGTAGCGGTGGTCATCGAGGCCCAGCACATGTGCATGATGATGCGCGGCGTTGAGAAGCAGAACTCCTCCATGGTCACCTCGGTGATGCTCGGCCAGTTCCGCAGCAATGCCGCCACGCGCAGCGAATTTCTCAGCCTGATCCGCTGAGGTCGCCGCAAACGTCGCGGAAGTTGCTTCGCGACAGCACTCGCAGCTTCCCAAGGAGCGCTTGCTAGAGCCCTTGGGCCTGTGATTTACGCTAATGGGTGCCGGAGCCGACGTGCTCCGCGCGCCAATTCAGCCGCTGCACCTGAACACGCACCGGGAAAAACGCGACGACACACGCAGCGAAACGGACTGACATGGCTGCCTCACTTCTGATCCGCCACGCCCTGCTCGGCCTGTTGCTGGCCCTCTGCGCCGGCTGTGGCCACCTGTTCTACTTTCCCGAGCCCGGCCTGCGCGGCACCCCCGCGCAGGCCGGTGTGCCCTACGAGGACGTGCATTTCCAATCCGCCGACGGCACCCGCCTGCACGGCTGGTACCTGCCGGCCCGGAGCCAGCCCCGTCGCGGGCTGATCTACTTCCTGCACGGCAACGCCGAGAACATCAGCACCCATTACGTGGCAATGAGCTGGTTGAACCGCCATGGCTGGGACCTGTTTCTCATTGATTACCGGGGCTTTGGCCTTTCCGAAGGCACTCCGGATATCCACGGCGTCAACCAGGATGCCCGCGCCGGTCTTGCCTGGGCAGTGGCCCGGGCACGACAGGAGCAGCTGCCGCTGGTGGTCTACGGCCAGAGCCTGGGCGGCGCCACCGCAGCCACCGTGGTCGCCCACAGCCAGCCCGGCGACGTGCAGGCCCTGGTGCTGGACAGCGCGTTCTCCGGCTATCGGCTGATCGCCCGGGAAAAGCTCGGCGATGTCTGGCTGACCTCCCCGCTGCGCTACCCGCTGGCCTGGACCATCCGCGACGACTTCAGCCCCGACCGCTACCTGCATCAGCGCCCGCCCATGCCGCTGCTGATCCTGCACGGCTGCGCCGACCTTACCGTGCCCTGCAGCCACGGCGAGCGCCTCTACCACACCGCCGCCCCGCCAGTCTGGCTGTGGCTGGATCCGCAGCGCCGCCACGGCGAAATGCTCTACACCAGGCACTGGCGCGAGCAACTGGTGAAGTGGCTGGAACAGCAGGTGCCAACGCCCTGAACCAGTCGGGCGATGGCCTGTCTCTGAAAGAACGGCAGACGGAGAAGCTGCCGTTACACGGAGACCCATCGCATGGATGCCCTGGCCCTCACCCTCGGCTGGCTGGCCTTACTGGCCGCCGCGCTCTGGCTGGCTTCGCTATACGTGCTGGCGCGCACCTTCCCCCTTGATCCCTGCGCCGCCCCACGCCTGACGATGCGCCATCAGGCCGCACTGCTGGCGGTTGCGGCCTGGTGCCTGCTGCCGGCGCCGGTATCCCTCGGCGACACGGTACTGCGCCCCGAAGCAGCAGTGTTGGTCACGGTCGGTACGCTGGCCGCCGCCTGGTTCGGTTACCGCGCTTTATGCGATGCCCTGCAGCGCCGCCCGCTGTTGCTGGCGTTCGTGCTCTACGGACTGCTCGGCTACGCCGTGTGGGGCTACCACCAGCTGTTCGGCGGCAGCGGCGCCTACCTGCACAGCGGCGCGCTGCTGGTGACCCTGATGGCCAGCAACCTGCACGGCGCGAGCCGGGCAACCCAGCCCTGCGCCGCGCGCGCCAACCTGCGCAGGCGGCACAATCGCTACCTGACCCTGCCCCTGCTGTTCACCCTGCTCTGCGCCCACGCGCCGGACTTGATGGCCAATCCCTACGCCTGGCAGTTGCTGCTGCTGATCGGCGGCCTGCTGGTGCTGATCTGGTACGGACTGGAGCAGGCGCTGACGCCGAAATGGGCGCTGTCCAGCGCCCTCGGCGTGCTGGCGCTGTATGTAGCCATGCCGGACGGCCTGCAACGCGAAGCCCGCGCCAGACCGGCAGCACCGTCGTTCGCGGCGGCCTTCAAGCACGCCATCCCGACGCCCGAGCCACTGGACACCCACCGGGAATTCGCCCTGGTGCAACGCATCATCCAGGACCGCTGCCTGGAGTGTCATTCCCGCACACCCAGCAACCCGGTCTTCCAGGCCACGCCGCTGGTGCCGACCTTCGACACGCCAGAGCAGATCCTCACTTGGAAGCGCGCCATCCATGAACAGGCCGTGGCCAGCCAGAACATGCCGCTGGCCAACCTCACCCAGATGAGCCAGGCCGAGCGGGATCTGCTGGGGTTGTGGATCGAAAAAGGCGGGAGGATCGAGTAGGCGGACAACGCTCTGGCTGACACGAAGCGGCCTGCGCCAGTCGCGTTTGTCCCGCGGTTGCTGACCCGAGCGCAGCGTCTGCCTAGTAGAAATACCAGCGCAGTTGCAGCTGCACTTCCGTTTCCGGCGAGGACCATTGGCTGAATTCGCGTTGCGCACTCATTCGGATGCCGAGATTCTCACTCAACTCCAGTTGCTGGCTGAGGCTGAGGCGCCGGCGCACTTCACCGTTATGGAAATAGTCGCCCTGGGCCTCGAGCAGCAGATTGCCAGCTGCATTGCGCCAGAGCAGACCGGCATCGAAACCGGCTGCCGGACTGAGCGCGGCGGCGAAGTCACGATTGTGTTCAAGGCGTACGGTTCCCATGGCGAATCCGAGCAGTCCTTCGCCAAGGCTCCAGGAGAAACCGCCCCCTCCGTTGAAATAGCCTGCCAGGCGTTCTTTTCCATCTATCCCGAGCACCCGCTCGGCGCCGGTTGCAACTTGCCAGGACCAGGGCTTGAGCAGGCGGGTACGCGGCGTGAGCGAACGGATACTGATGAGATCAAATTGCTGAACCTGCCAGTGATTGCCTTCGTACTGGCGCACCCTCAACTCTCCCAGCTCGATCTGCGCCCCGAGCGGAAAACCGTCAAGGTTGTCGAGCAGGTCGTGATACGCCATGCGCAGGCCGTATTCGGCGAAGGCGCGATCACCGCGATTGCCGACACCCAACAGCAAGGCGCGCGACCGATGGCCGTCTTCGGGCAACAGCGGCCGCTGGACGTCCAGGCGCGGCGGCGGGTTGCGGTTGATCGCCTGTAACAGGCGATAACTGCGGTCAGCGGTGGCAGCATCACGCTCGGCGCCGCTCTTCTGGTAGCGCAGCAGGCGGTAGGCACCGTCCTGAATCAGCGCGCGGCGTTCGGCCGGCAGGGCCAGATATTCGCCATCCTGCAGCACGGTGTCATCTTCGGCCAGACGTTGTACCCAGCCCTGCTCGTGGCTATCCAACGGCGCGACACGCGCCAGCAGCTCATGCTCACGGGAAGGTCGGTAATCGATGCGCTCGATCAGCCCGGCGTCCTTCACCGCCCGCACGGTATCGGCAGGGATTGCGGTCAGGGGAAATTGATCGGTCAGCTCAAGCCCCGGCCGGGCGATTTCCAGCAGCTCGAGCAACCGGTAGGAGCAGTTTTCGTCGAAGAAGAAGTAATCGAACTGGATCTGCCGCAGCTCCCACACATGCTCCAGCATGCGCCCGGTTTCCTCCGCGGTAAGACTCAGGCGGTACTCCCACAGGTCGCGGTTCTCCAGGCGGCTGTATTCACTGATTTTCTCGCGGTAAGGCATCAGCGAGAACAATCCGGGATACCCGCCCATCAGCCCCTTCCAGGCATACAGGATGCTGTTGTCCATGCCCTCGATATAGGCGCCGAAGTTGATTGCAGAACTCAGCAGTGGGCTGCCCTCGCGGTCGATATCCACGGGGTCGATGCGCAGCAAGGTATGGCCGAACATCGACGAAGGGCTGTTCAGGTAGGCCGCCGGGAACACCAGCACGGTGCTGTGCGGCGCGATGTCGTTGTACCAGGTGTCGAACTCCGCACAATTCACCTTCGGCAGATCGTTCAGTGACAGCTGGTCGCGCAGCCAGCGCGTGCGGGCCGGATAGAGACATTGCGGATGGCGGTCACCGAGCGCGGGGTCGCGGTACAAGGCCGGGATAGTCGCTCTCAGCTCGGCGAGCGGGTCCTTCTCCCCATGCTCGGCAAGGAAATATTCATCATCGTCGACATAGCTGCGCCAGCCGCCCAGCGTGCCGCGCTCGTAGTGCCCCAGGGACAACCAGAACGGTTCATTGGCCAGGATCTGCAAACGGTCGGGTGTGATGTGCGGGGCAGCCTGCGACAAGCTACAAGCGCCGCTCAGCAAAAGGGGAAGCAAGCGTCGAAGCATGAAAAGCCAATAGCGGGAGGAGCACATGAATATGCCCGCCGTGGCGGGCATACCGAAAAGAGTCGGGCGTCCCGTAGAACGCCCGCAGCCTTGTTAGGCCTTGTCGGCGTACTGAGCCAGACGTGCGTCTTTCTTCAGCACTGCCAGGGTAGCAGCATGGACCTGCTCGGCGGTGACGTCAGCCGAGCTGAAGATTTCGTTGAAATGGCTGTGGGTCACAGCGGAGAAGTGCGCACGGTCTTCCGGCTGCACGCCCAGCACGACTGCGAAGGTGGTCAGCGCTTCGCCTTCACCCTTGGCCATGTCTTCGGACAGCTCGTTCATGATGCTGCCCAGCACCAGCATCGACTTGCCACCGTAGGTCAGGGTGCCGTTGGTGGAGCAGCCGTTGGTGCCGGAGGTCATGCCGAAGGTGGCGTTGCCGGAAGTGCCGTTGGTGATGGAAGCCACCAGGTGCGACGGCAGGCCCTTCTGACCTTCGAACAGCATGTTGCCCCAACCGCAGTTCGGGCCACCCGGCGCTTCAGCGAATGCGTTCAGCGAGGCGGCAGCAATCAGAGTACCGAGCAGAATCCGTTTCATAGTTATTTCTCTTCTTCAAGACGATCATTAAGTGTCGGCTAACCCGACAGGGGTTACAGCTTTCGGCAATCACCCTAGAGCTGTCAAGGCACATAAGTGCTGATTGCAATTTGTACTCGGAAACCTCCAGCGGGGTCTGACGCGGATCAAATAACCGTCATGAGTACCGGGACTAAAAGTGTGAACTGGATCACTTCGACGTGATATCAGGAACGAATTTGGTACGAACGCTTACGGTTTGACCATCAAACGCCGGTAGCTATCTGTTCTGCGTGCTGCCGGCAATGCCGATACTGAAGCACGGACCACCGTACGAGCAGCTCAACCGCCCGCCACCCTGCGCACCCGCTCTGGAGCTGTGCATCGACCCTTGCCCAGGCCCTGAATCAATGGCACCGTTCTGGCCTAAGCCTTTGACAAGGGAGTTGCCGTGCAGCAGACGCGTATCGCCCTCCTGATCGATTGCGACAATGTCAGCCACAACGCCGTCGAGGGGGTTCTGGAAGAGCTGGCCAAATACGGCATGGTTAATGTCCGCCATGCCCACGGGGATTGGAAAAGCGAACATTTAACCGGCTGGGTCGAACGTCTTCACCCCTTTGCCATCCGACCCATGCAGCAATTCGCCTATACGAAAGGAAAGAACGCCACCGACGCAGCGATGATAATCGACGCAATGGATCTGCTGTACAGCAAGAACATCGATGCCTTTGCCCTCATGACCAGCGACAGCGACTTTACACCGTTAGCACATCGACTACGGGAAAGTGGCCTCCCTGTTTACGGATTTGGCGAGAAAAAAACACCCTCGCCCTTCGTTCAAGCCTGCACGTCGTTTATTTACGTAGAGAACCTGATGGGTTCCCCCGATGATGAAAAGGCCATTGCCGAGCGCCCCAAGAAAAAGACCCGCAACGAACTCCGCGGTGACACCAGCCTGGTTCGCCTGCTCCGGACCGCGGCCGATCAGACCGCCGACGACGATGGCTGGTCGAACCTGAGCAACGTCGGCGATTACATACGAAACAACAGCTCTTTTTCGGCGGTGAACTATGGATATCAGAAGCTGGGCGATCTGATCCGGGTATCGGAGCTTTTTGAAATCGACATGCGGTTTGATGGAACAGCCATGTTCATCCGACCCATCCGCAAGCAGACAGCGCAGGCCGTTCCCGAACTCACCATGTGCTGAGGTCAACAGCACGGCGCCTGGCGTTTAGAGCCAGGCGCCCGATAGCCCTTTCAATACCAGAACCCTACCCGTGGGCCGACACCGATGAGTTTTTCCAGCTACCTGGCAGCCATTGCCGACAGCGATCTGTTTGGCCTGCTGGCCGCTTACTGCCTTTTCATCGCCCTCGTCGGCCTTCTTGAAAGGTACCGAAGCACCCGAACGTATCGGGTAATGGCCTTTTTCGGACTAATGATCCTTCCGGTACTGCATGGCCTTGGGACCTACTTTCTCAACCAGGCTCCTGCCTGAAGAGCGTGATAAGCCGCTCCAGACACACAGATTCCGATCGAAGAGGCCAGCCTACTGCTTTTCCTGCTCCTTCCTGGCATGCCGTAGCTCGAAGCCACGCAGAATAACGTAGGCGATCAGCGCAAAGATGAAGAACACCAGCAGCATCCAGGCGATGCCCTGCAGGGTTTCGATGATGGTTCGGTACACCTCCAGCACCCAGCGCGCCGTGTTCAATTCGATGATTTCCTCGTCCTTGGCGCGAGGCGTCACATATTGTTCCAGCGCCCAGATGCGCACCCCACCGGAAATACCCACCACATAAATGGCGAAGGTGATGTAGCGGTGCCACGCCGACCCCAGCTCTCCGGAAACCAGCCGGGCGAGGATATTGCCGATCGGCTTGTCGAAAATGCGTGCGACGAGGAAGCAGACCGCGGCCGAAACGGCCAGGGTGACAACTAGTAGCCAGACAAACATGGGGACGACCCTCCGTTTCTGCGGGCAGTGAAGCCGACCGCGCCCCGCCGCGTCAAACAGGCCGGATTTCGCCGAGCCCAAGCACTGAGCCCAAGCACTTTCCGTGCAAAGCCTAGGCAACCGGCGCCCAGCGCCCCACCACCTCGGCCACCCAATCCATGAACACTCGCAACCTCGCACTCACATGCCGGTTCGGCGGGAAAGCCACATACAGCGGCATGGGCTCGACGTGCCACTCCTCGAACAACGGCACCAGTTCGCCCCGTTCGAGGTGCGGCGCGCCCATGTAGTCGGGCAGCCAGAGCACGCCCAACCCGGCGAGGCCGGCGGCCAGGTACGCATTGCCGTCGTCGACGGCCAGCATATGACGGCCGCGCACATATAGGCGCTGGTCGCCACATTGCAAGGCGTAGGGCTGGACCTTGCCGGTACGCGCCCAGAGAAAACCGACGATGCGGTGGTGACTGTCCTCCAGTTCCTGCGGATGCCGGGGAACGCCGGCACGCTGCACGTAGCTGGGCGCAGCATAGGCCCGCAGACGCAGGCTGCCGATGTGGCGCGCCACCAGCGACTGGTCGGCCAGCTCGCCGCCACGGATCACGCAGTCCACATGCTCGCCAATCAGGTCCACCACCCGGTCGCTGACCCCCATGTCCAGCTGGATGTCCGGGTAGCGCGCATGAAAATCCGCCAGGGCGGGAATCAGCACCAGGCGCGCCAACGGGCTGGGCACATCCACCCGCAGTCGCCCGCGCGGTTGCGCTGCCGCACCGGCCAGGCTGGCTTCTACTTCTTCCAGATCGGCCAGCAGGCGCACTACGCGCTCGTAGTAGACGGCGCCGTCGGGCGTCAGGCCGACCCGGCGCGTGGTGCGGTTGAGCAGCTTCACTCGTAGGCGGGTTTCCAGCTGCTGCACCAGTTGGGTGACGCTGCTTTTGCTCAGGTGCAAGTGCTCGGCCGCCTTGGTGAAGCTGCCCACCTCCACCACACAGGCGAACGCCCGCATCGCCTCGAACCGATCCATGCGCGCTCCGATTGTTTGGAAATGCAAAACAGTGAGGGCGGATTTTGCGCGTTTATCGCCTCATCTGGCGACTCTAAAGTGGGCGGGTCATTTTTTCGGGTCAACGACCCTTTCAGGAGGCCTTATGGCACAGCGTGATGTGGTGTTTCCCAGCGGGCGGCAGGCGTTGTACGAGCGCAACCGCTATTCCCCGGCCATTCGTTCCAACGGCTTCCTGTTCGTATCCGGGCAGGTCGGCAGTCGCGAAGACGGCTCCCCCGAGCCGGACCTGGAGGCCCAGGCACGGCTGGCCTTCGACAACCTGAACGCGGTGCTGGCAGCGGCCGGCTGCACCTTTGCGGATGTGGTGGACGTGACCCTGTTCGTGGTCGACCCCGAATCCCGCCTCGACACGCTCATGAAGGTGCTGCCGGATTACTGGGGCGAAGCGCCCTACCCGACCCTGACCGGCGTCGGGGTAACCTGGCTGTCGGGCTTCGCCTTCGAGATCAAGGTGGTAGCCATGTTGCCGGAGCCGGACCAGCCCTAACCCCGTGGACCGGCGACTGTCCCCGCCGGAACCCGACCTCGAGCCGCGCACTCAGACGGTTATGCCCGGACTCCGACCGAGGCAAGGAGGCAAGACCATGGCCATTCCCTACCGGCGGCTCGACAAGCAGAGCGCCGCCGTGCTGCTGGTCGATCACCAGACCGGCCTGCTTTCCCTGGTGCGCGACATCGAGCCGGACCTGTTCGTCAACAACGTGCTGGCCCTGGCCGATCTGGCCCGCTACTTCGAGTTGCCGACCCTGCTGACCACCAGCTTCGAGAACGGCCCCAACGGGCCGCTGCTGACCGAGCTGAAGGAACGTTTTCCCGATGCCCCCTATATCGCCCGGCCCGGGCAGATCAATGCCTGGGACAACGAGGAATTCGTCGCTGCGGTGAAGGCCACCGGCCGGCAGCAACTGATCATCGCCGGCGTGGTCACCGAAGTCTGCGTGGCCTTCCCGGCCCTGTCGGCCATCGAGGAGGGTTTCGAGGTGTTCGTGGTCACCGATGCCTCCGGCACCTTCAACGCCCTGACCCGGGACTCGGCCTGGGCGCGCATGAGTGCCGCGGGGGTGCAGCTGATGAGCTGGTTCGGCGTGGCCTGCGAGCTGCATCGCGATTGGCGCAACGACGTCGAGGGCCTCGGCAGCCTGTTTGCCAGCCACATTCCCGACTATCGCAACCTGATGGTCAGCTACGCGCAACACGCGAAATAGCGGGCCTGCGGAGGCGCGCATGACGCCTGTCGAACCCTTCTTCCGCACCGCCGGCGACGGCTGCGGAGTGCTTTGCTTCCACGCCAATGCGAGCAGCTCAAGCCAGTGGCGCAGCCTCATGGAGCGGCTGTCTGGGGATTACCGGGTATTCGCGCCGGACAGCTACGGCGCCGGCAAGACGCCGCACTGGGGTGGCGGCCGGCTGCTGACCCTGGCCGACGAGGTCGACCTGATCGAGCCGCTGCTGCTGCGCGCCCGGCCGCCGCTGGTGCTGGTGGGCCATTCCTACGGTGGCGCCATCGCCCTGCTCGCCGCGCTGCGTCACCCCGAGAAGGTGCGCGCCCTGGCGCTGTACGAACCGACGCTGTTTTCCCTGCTCGACGCCGAGTCGCCGCCACCCAACGCCGCCGATGGCATCCGCAGCACCGTCACCACCGCCATTCGCGCGCTGGAGGCCAACGACCCGAACGCCGCCGCCGAGTGCTTCATCGATTACTGGATGGAACCCGGCGCGTGGCAACAGATCCCGAAGGAGCGCAGGCCGGCCATCCTGGCCAGCATCGTCAATATCCCGCACTGGGCCCATGCGCTGACCCGGGACCCCACCCCGCTGGATGCCTTCCGCCGCCTGGACATGCCGGTGCTGTACATGACCGGCGAGCGCTCGCCCGCCTCGTCACTGGCCGTGGCCCGTCTGCTGGCCGGCGCCCTGCCCGACGTGCGCCGGGTCGACTTCGCCGGACTCGGGCATATGGGGCCGGTCACCGATCCGGAGCCGGTGAACGATGAGATCGAACGGTTTCTGGCGAGCCTCCCGCGCCATTAACGACGGCGCTACACGCCCCGCTCGTTGTTCCAGATCAGCACGTGCAGTTGCGGCAGCACCCGGGGCCGGTACCAGCGGTCGGCGGCGATGCGCTCGACCAGCCAGCGCAGCTGCGCGTTGAGGGCCTGGGTGTCGGCCTCGCGCGCCGGCTGCTCCGGCGTGGCCGGTGTCGGGTTGCAGGGCTGCAGGAACAGCTGCAACTGCGGGTAATTGGCGGCCAGGGCCCGGGCCCACTGGTAGTCCGCCTCGTCGACGATCACCAGCTTGAGACTGACCTGGGTCTCGGCCCCGGCGGCGGCCAGGCAGGCGTCGAAGCGATCCTGGCGAAACGGCATGCCCGAGGACGGCGGCTTGGGGCTGAGGGTCAGATAGTCGAGTGCGTCGAACCAGGGCTGCGCCTTGCTGCCCTGGGTTTCCATGGCGAAGCGATGGCCCTGCAGCTGGCCGAGCAGCAACAGGGGTTCGAGCGGCTGCAGCGCCGGGTTGCCGCCGGACAGCGTGACCAGAATCGGCTCGCCGCCGCTCAGCCGGTTGATCTCGGCCAGGATCGCCTCGGCGTCCATGGGCTGCCAATCGGCGCGGAATGCCGGGTCCACCGCGTAGCGGGTGTCGCACCAGCTGCAGCGGAAGTCGCAGCCGCCGGTGCGCACGAATACCGTGGGCATGCCGATCAGCGCGCCCTCGCCCTGGATGGTCGGGCCGAAGATCTCGCTGATGGCGATCATGGCCGGTACTCCGCCCAGGTCTTGGGCGTTTCCGACACCGCCACGGCGCTTACCTCGGGCCAGCGGGCGCGGGCCCAGTCATACAGATGGCGGGCCAGGCGTTCGGCGGTGGTGCATTCGTCGCCCAGCACCTCATTGAGGTGGCGGTGGTCGAGGGTGTCGTCGATGTAGTCCTTGAACGCCTGCAGCTCCAGGTAGTCGCGCACGAAGCCGTAGGGGTTCAGTTGCTCGCCCTTGAGCTCCAGCACCACCACGTAGTTGTGGCCGTGCAGGCGCGCGCAGGGGTGGCCGTCGGGCATCTGCTTGAGCTGGTGCGAGGCGGAGAAGTGGAACTCTTTCTTTATGGTGTACATGCGTTGACCCTCGCCACCGCGTCCCGCCAGTACTGCGAGTCCTTGTAGGGTGTGGGGTCGGGCGTGCCGGCCAGCACCATGGCTTCGATGCGCTCCACGCAGGTGCCGCAGCGGCCGCAATGCAGGTCGCCGCCTTCGTAGCACGACCAGGTGTCGGCCACCGGCACGCCGAAGCGCGCCGCGTCGCGGGCGATCTCGGTCTTGTCGGTGTTCACGTAGGGCGCCAGCAGCGCCACCTCGGCGACGCCGTCCAATGCCCGGGCCTGCATCTCGCCGAACAGGCGGATGAAGTCGGGGCGGCAGTCCGGGTAGATGAAGTGGTCGCCACCGTGTACGGCCAGGGCCACGGTATCCAGCCCGCGCGAGGCGGCCACGCCGAAGGCGATGGTGAGCATGATGGCGTTGCGGTTGGGCACCACCGTCACCTTCATGGTTTCTTCGCTGTAGTGGCCGTGTGGCACGGCGATGTCATCGGTGAGGGCGGAGCCGGAGAGCTGGCGGCCGATCTGGCCGATATCCATCACCAGATGGGGCACGGCGAGCCGCTGGGCGGCCAGGCGGGCGGCGTCGATTTCTTTGCGGTGGCGCTGACCGTAGTCGAAGGTCAGCAAGGCGCCGAGGGACTGCTCCGCCGCCAGCCGGTAGGCCAGGGTCACGGAGTCGAATCCGCCGGAGCAGATCAACAGAGCGTTCATAGGGTGTCCTTGTTTTGTCCGGGTAGGCTGCGACCGGTAACGCGGCGGCCATTGTAACGGCCGGTCTCGGCTTGTCCATGCTGGCGCAGATTGCCGGCTGCCATGCATACGATTAAGCTACGCGCCGTATACATTTCATATACGGATCATTTCATGGGAATCGTCAAAATCTCCGACGGCATGCACGAGAACCTGCGCACCGCCAGCGTCGCCCTCAGCCGGTCGATCAACGCCCAGGCCGAGCACTGGATGCGCCTGGGCATGCTCGCCGAACTGTATCCGGATCTGGATCACCGCGAGCTGTCCCGCTTGCTGATTCGCGCCGAGCAGCAGGGCGGGCTGGATATCGGGCGCTTGTGCGCGCTGCCGGCGGAGCCACCGCTGCCGCACGCGGCGGGAGAAAACTGATGAGCCGCCGCATTCCCCTGCACTCGCCAGCGGAAATCGCCTGCGCCCGCGAAGCCGGCCGGCTGGCCGCCGAGGTGCTGGCGATGATCGCACCCCACGTGCAGGCCGGCGTCAGCACGGTCGAGCTGGATGCGCTGTGCCACGAGTACATCATCAACGTGCAGCGCTGCATTCCCGCCAACCTGGGCTACCACGGCTACCCGAAGACCATCCTCACGTCCGTCAACCAGGTGGTCTGCCACGGTATTCCGTCCGCCCAGGTGCTGCGCGACGGCGACATCGTCAATATCGACGTGGCGGTGATCCGCGATGGCTGGTACGGCGACACCAGCCGCATGTTCTTCGTCGGCGAGCCCGACGCGGCGGCGCGCCAACTGGTGGAAGCCACCCACGAAGCCATGTGGGCCGGCATTCGCGCGGTGCGGCCGGGCGCCACGCTGGGCGATGTCGGCCACGCCATCCAGCGCGTTGCCGAGCGCGACGGCTACGGTCTGGTGCGCGAGTACTGCGGCCATGGCATCGGCCGCGTCTACCACGATGACCCGCAGGTGCTGCACTTCGGCACCCCCGGCAGCGGCGTGCGCCTGCAGCCGGGCATGATCTTCACCATCGAGCCGATGCTGAACGCCGGCAAGCGCCAGGTGCGCAGCCTCGCCGACGGCTGGACGGTGGTCACCCGCGACAACTCCCTCTCCGCGCAGTGGGAGCACATGGTCGCGGTCACCGACGGCGGTTTCGAGGTGCTTACGCAGTGGCCGGACGCCGGCGACGCCTCCCCTTCCCTGGCCCGGCATATGGCAGTCGAAGCCTGAGGAACGCCGCGCTCAGACCGCCACCGCCTGGCGCTGCGCGATGGCCGGCGCGAGCAGGAAATCCAGCACCGCATCGCGGGTCTCCAGGCAGGCGCGCTTGTGTTCGACATCGATGAAATGCCCGGCCCTGGCGACGCGGTGGAAGTCGCACTGACGCGCATGCTGGGCGAACAGGCGGGCGTCCTGGGGAGTGGTGTACTCGTCCCATTCGCCGTTGAGAAACAGCAGGGGAATGTCGATGGCATCGGCCTGGCTGACGCAGGAGCGCCCTTCGTGGTGCAGCACGGTGTCGACGTGGAACTTCATCTGTGCGTACTCGTAGAGTTCCAGCGAACGGATGTGCCGGTGGTTGTAGCGCTGGTACAGCGACGGCAGGTGCTTGCCGATGGTGCCGTTGACCAGCGCGGCGATGCCGTCGCGGTCGCAGGCGCCCAGCACCTGGGAACCGCGCTCCAGGTAGTCGAGCATGGCGCCGTTGATCACCGGCGAGAACGAGTAGATCGCCGCCTTGCGCACGTGCCGAGGGCGGCGCGCCAGCGCCTTGAGGCTGGCGATGCCGCCCCAGGAAAACGACAGCAGGTGGTCGGCTTGGAAGTGCTCGATCAGCCCGACGATGATGTCCGCCTCATCCTCGCGGCTGAGCAGCCGCTGATGGTTGTTGTGGCGCCGCGACTGGCCGGCATACGGCAGATCGAACAGCACGACGTTGAAATGCGGCTGCAGGTAGCGGAGGGTCTGGGCAAAGGATGTCAGGGTGGACAGCGAGCCATTGACCAGCAGGATGGTCCCTGCGGGCGTCCGGCTGCGATGCAGCTCCGTGTAGATCCGGTGAGTTCCTTGAATATCCAGCACAGCGATTTCCGCTTTCATCTGGCGTGCCTCCCTAATGGCAACTGACGAGTTCCTGTTTCATCCGGCATGCCTTACCCCTCGCGCGCGGGTTCCCGGTTGCGCACGATTCGGCAGGCATAAGTAAAAAAGGCCCCCCGGCGACCGAATACGAACTGGCCGGCAGGCTGATGGATGGGGGCATGTGTGGCGGGTCATCCCGCGCGTGGCGTGTCGCGCCTCGACCCGAGGCGGGCACCGCTCTGTCTTGTTAGCGCCCCCAGTGAAGCAGTGGTGTGTGACGGCAACAAGTCAGGCCCGAGGAATTCGCATCCATCCGCCCAACGGTCGTCGGGCAGCGGAAAAGGGCCGATTTTCAGAACCTTGCAGACGCCACCGGTCACGTGGTGTTCGTGATGGGCGTATGCGGTGCCTCGGCCGACCCAGGTGTGGGTTATGCCGGCTTACGAGGGAGGTATGGGCGGTGTGGGAGGCGGCAGCTGTTTCTACAGCCTCAACGCAGCGCGAAAAGGCACGCGACATGGGCTGCGGAGCGGCAAGCCGTGTCGCGATTGTCAACTACAACAGGACTGTCAACGTTCGTAATTAAACGTGCTGTGCCGTACTAGTGGCAGATGCCCGTGACGCTGGTTCTCGCCCAAAGCAGGCTGCCCCCTGCATCAGTGCTTTATATTCTTCCACGCAAATACCGAGGCCAAAATAACGATACCAATGGCAGCACCAAAATATAGCGTAGCGATCGTAGCGCCAATCTGTACCGCCTGCTCAAGGAACAGGACCACCAGAATCAGAACAGCCACCTGGCTTATCGTTATCTTTAAATCATGAAAGCTATTAATATCCAGAGGGTTCTTGGCTTCTTTTTCATCAATAGACGTTGGACGGATAAACAGACGGTAGAGGCTCACCGCCATAATCTGAAAGGTGATCGCGATCAGCAGAAGATCCAACAGCTTCAGGAGGCGAACCGCAAGAATTTTGCCGCCGTCAGCAGAGGCAGGCACATCACGCACAAAATCCAGCGCGGTATTGAAAATTATATTAACCGAGGCACCGTACAAGAGCAAAGACGACACCGCACAGATAAGAACCGCCACCAACACGGTAAACCGACTGCCCCTGAAAACTTTCTCAATCATAACTCCTCCGGGCCGCGTCAAAACTTCAATTGTAGACTCAGATCTTCCTCTTAACCGATCTCACCGACCGTCTATCACCCCGTTAAAATCATGCCATTTACTGCATTAGTCGAACACGGGAGCCACAGACTTGCTGCGGACTTATCAGCAACCACAAAGTGCAGGCTCCTAATGTCCAACTTGCTTCTCCTTAAGCACACAACTATCAAGCTAACGAGCGAAATCATTGACAACTGAGCGCATTGCTATGTCTTCTCTACAACCTCAACCTTAATGCCCTCATGCTTCGTATAGGTCCAGAGAATTCCAGAGAAAGTGAGAAACACCCCTGCAATTAGCAGTAATGATGCAAGCCCCTTGTTCTGAGTGATGAAATTCGCCAACGAGGCCAATGCTAAAAACAGTCCGCACCTGAAGAGAAAGCCACCAACTCTGAATCGACGATGCAAGGAGTGATGCCATTGGATATTAGCCTTACACTCTTCGCACACAGCCACCGATAGACCACCCCAGAAACTATTCATTCGGCGTTGAACCTTTTGCGAAACTCTTGTTTCGCATTTTGGGCATCTTAGGTCTAGCTGCTGGTTAAGATCCATTTTTCCACCTTATACCCAGCCCCAAAAGGGCGAAAACAGCCGATTGTTATGCATCTTGCTCCGGAAGTAGCTGCGGATTCCAGACAACCTCCCACAAATGGCCATCAAGATCCTGAAAATAGCCAGCGTAACCACCCCAGAAAGTATCATTTGCCGGTTTTACAATGCTGGCGCCGGCACTTTCAGCCTGTGCCATTACTTCATCAACCTCGGATTTAGACATCACGTTATGGCCAATGGAAAACTCTGTCGAGCTCGGACTCTTCAGTTGTAGTCCAGAATCATGAGCAAGGCTCTGCCTCGGCCAAAGAGCTAGCTTTAGGCCGGCACTTAGATCGAAAAATGCCACAGCCCCATACTCGAACTCTTTTCCAACAATTCCCTCGGCCGGAAGCCCAAGACCATCCCGGTAAAACCGGACAGCTTTCTCAAGGTCAGCTACGCCAAGTGTGATAACGGAAATTCGAGGCTTCAATGTTTCTGTCTCCTTGATGCATAGCGCTGGACCTAAGCGGCGGCCGCGCAGGTGAAACTTTAGCAGGCGTCCTTCTAGATGAATTGTTAGGCCCCTAGGCCTCGATGGCAAGAATTAGATGTACTGGGTACATGGCATACACCATAAGGATGGTGATGAAAAAAGCCGCGAATGAGGCCGCTCCAAGATAAGACCGTAAGCCTGCTGAAAATATGGATGCCACAAGAAAGGCAGCAATAAGGATTGGTACCGCGAGCCAGCCTGCGCCAATAGAGAAGGCTAGCTCGGACCAAGCGGGCACACTTCCATACATAGAGGTGAAGACACTCTTGAGTTGCTCGGCGGCTGTTGTATGAGACCAATACCGGGCAATTAGCGCCTGCAGGCCTGCGAACAGTGCCAAAAGGATTGCGGCGAATGCTTTCATGCGGGCCTCCTTGGCCTAACGTTCAGGTTATGAGGCGGCGACGCCCCATTGTGCAAGCGAACGTGAACCACCTATTAGAAATTTCAGTCAACCACAAAAAGCTTGGCACCCACCTTTGTGGATGAGCGGTGCGGTTCTGCTCCGTCAGCCACTTGGTAACTCATTCCGGGAGCCAAGGTAAACCTGCGCCCATCAGGGAGTTCTGTATCGAGTTCGCCTTCCAAGCATAAAAGGATATGACCTTTTGAGCACCAATGATCTGCCAGATAACCTGGCGTGTACTCAACCATGCGAACACGGATAACTCCAAACTGGCACGTTCTCCAGTAAGCGGCACCCGTCTCGCCATGATGCTCCGTCGCTTCAATTTTCGACCAGTCGGTGGTCCCGAATGGTATTCCTCTAATTTCCATGGCGAGGCCTATAACGTTTTAACGATTAAGCTAAGGGGCGGCCAAAAGCGCAGTTTTTGGACGTCCAGCGAACGAAGTTAGCGATAGTTGAGCGCATTGTTAGGCGCGCACAACAACTGGTAGCTCTTGGACGGACTCAACTGAGACCGAACTGCATTTTATTTTGCCACCGAAACCCCAAATTGATTCAATTAGGACTACCATTTCTCCATTCTCGATAGGCGTGAACTTGATTGAATTTATGACGTTCTGGTGATTGAACTCTGATATGGATATGTCGCTGATGCCACCAAAATTAAAATTTACCAAGATGCTTTTGGTGATTGCGAGCTCATAGTCGGCGGTTCCTGCACCAACCTCAGTGTACTGCCTGACACGCACGACCAAATTTGCAATTGGAGAGTTTGCGTCTAGTGGCAGCGCAGGTGATGCGGAAAAGGATATGACCTCTGCGTCATGGAAGCCTGGCCAGAACCCTAGGGTTTCGACAACTTTCTCCGATCCGTGGATTAGCTTTGTAGTTTCCATGCGAGCCTAACGCTGAGCTAAGCCGTGAGCGAAGGCGGCGCGGAGCGCCGACATAGCGAGTCGGCTTGAGCGACGTGTTATAAGTCCATTATTTGTTTGGGTCATAGACAAACGCTTTTGAGTCCCATTGAATTTCATGATTTTCAACATGAACGTTCCAGATTGCGTTTGGAATCAGCCGCCTAATTTCACTTAGAAGCTTGCACCAGTGCTGTACACCTACCCAGGTAGCGTCTTCGGTGTTGTTTGGGAGCGTAGTGGAGCCGGAGAGGACTACCTTTGTTTCGTTGGCCTCAGAAAAACTGAATGACTCCCAGTTGAGCCCTTTTCCAGTTTTTAGATATTTTTCAATGTCGTTATCTACCGAGTATTTTTCAACCAACCCGTCGATGGCTTTCTTTTCGGCATCTGTCAGAGGCGCGACCCGCACAACTTTGTAATAGATGGCAACGCTCATGTCACATAGCCTTATAACGCGCTCTGCGGCAAATTTGTAGCGCAGCGGAAATTTTTTCCGATAGCAGCACTTTGTTATGCATTACTTACCGTAACCAGCTTTACTTCTGTTTGCACTCCGAGATACTCATAAACTGCCCGCACCTTTTTTACAAAGTTCTCATCTCTAGATAATAATAAATTACAAAATGAGGCCATTGATGCGTGACTATTATCACTCATAGCGGCAATAAATCGTCTTTCCTTATGTACTTTGGAGTCGGGAAAGTAGCCAAGAGTGTTAAGCATGTTATACATACCGGTTACCTTCTGGTGTAGATGGTAAGGTCTGTCAGGGTAGATAGGGTTTATGCGGATCTGGAAAAAATCTTCTAAGCTGTTGATGTGGTCGTTTTTTGGAAGCTTAGCTTTGAAGGCATCCCATATTTTCTCGATCACATTCGGTGGCTCTAAGTTATTTAATTCCTTTGGACCTATACCCACTGACTCTCTATAGGATTTTATTCCATTCCACTCCTTCGTATCAGGAATGTCTTTTGACATCGTATTTTCAAGCTCATGTAGTGTAGATTTATATTGCTCCATCATCAGTTCGGAACACTCTTTAATCTGCACCCTCATTTCAGCAGGAAGTTCATCAGCGTTTGCGAGCATACCGCCCATAAGCTGTTCGAAAGCAGCCAACTGTTCCTCATGAATATCAGAAATGCTATCACCCGATCTTCCGCCAGAGAACTTGAACAGCCACTGGTGCATTGAGTTTTCAATGCTTCCATATTCATCATCATTGCTACAGTATTCTTCGAATACTTCAAATACGTCCCTACTAGTGATGGTCGCTTTGTCAGTTACAATGAAGCCAGGTAGCTCAACAACGATTTTTAAATGATATGAATCAAGGTTTTTTAAAACAATAAGAAAGTCGCTTTCATAGCCAGCAGAGCGTCTTATCTCTTTGAGAGTTTCGTCAGAATAAACAATCTGGAACCTGTTCATAAGCTCTCGCCCAAAACTACCCACACCATTTTTAACGAAAAGGTCGAGTATGTTTTGATCTAAGTAGAGCGTCGGCTTTCCTGAATATCGCGGTGTAGAATCCATACTCATCTCAGCTTGCATAACGCGAAATTAAGGGGCCGGCGGTACGCCGGTCCCAGTGAGCGAAGCGAACGTTCTTGAATGCCATGTTAGGGCGCAATTCCGTACCTTGATCCAATTTGCGCTGCGATTGCGCGATGCACTTCGTTTGAAGGGTGGAAATGAATTTCTGTCTGGAACAAAGGCCACTGACCGGATTTGCGTATGAGGTAGACCAGTTCAGCCTCTACTGTTTCGATGTCTAAGCAGTCTTTCTCAGCCGCCGGATTGGTGTGGCACCAAAGATCGAGGTGCGCCGCCGTGAACTTGTGTCGCCAAGCGTAACCGTAGTAGCCACTGTCTCCTTTAGCCGTCCAGCCAAGGCGAAGACGATTGCGAATAGACTGTTTGGTGATGCCGACATAAATGGGTTTGTCGTCAACACTAGCTACGTAAAGCTTTGGTAGTCTGGATGTTGCAAGGCCGGAGAACTTAGCTGTTCCTAGCGGGCATTCAATGGAGAACTGAGTTGCATCAAAGCTCAGCTTGCAGCGACCGATCTCTGTGATTTCCATCTTGCGACCTAACGCTTGGTTAAAGGGCGGGCTTTAGCCCGTCCCAGTGAGCGACGCGAACGAATTGAACCTTTAGTTAGATGCTTACGCAGGTGAAACCTTGTAGATCCCATATTGGCCACCATCTATTGAGCATCGCGAGAACAGCGACAGCCTTATAAGCCTCGGCCCGCTTTCTGAAACCCCTGTAATATCAATTGTGTGCTTATCACCAAGGACAGCATTGAAGGAAAGATTTCCAAGTGCCGTGAATACTGACTGACACCAGCCTACGTCAGAGAAATCAGTAGCCATAAATTCGTAACGTAACTGTTCGGTACTCCGCTTCTGCTCGGGGTAAAGCGCTAGCTCGCATGTGACAAATAAATTTTTCCTGGAAATTTTGTTCAGGGACACCGGCCCGCCGCCAGAAAAACCAATAATTGCCGTTAGCGTTTCGGGGTCCAGCTCTCCATACTCGTTGACTATTCCTGAAAACAGATCGGCGTAGAATTTTTTGTAGTTCATGCTTTTAAAATCTAACAGTGATTAGATGGAATCAATGCTAACGGATAACAGTGGATTCCGTATAACTCCGAACCCGCCCCTAGCCTCAACGAAAAAATCCTTCTCCACCCAACCATTTACCCGAGCTTTTCACCGACACACCGTATTCGCGTGACGTCGATCTATCACGCAGGCGGCAGCTGCCGGTGCCGGCATGGAGCACGGCGGTGGCAACCGTGGAAGTGCGAAGGAGAAGTACGGTGTAAGGTGCGCAGCAAGACAGCAATTCCCTTTGCCAGCGGAGATGCCCGGAGGGTAACGCGCCGCGCCGGGGGCAAACAACCGACAGGGTGGCACCCTTGCCCTGCACTGCGTTTCCTGCGAAAACGCACGCCTTTTCAATCCCACAGGGCATTCGCCATGAGCAACGAACTGCAGATCGAAGACCTCCAGCCCGGCGACGGCAAGGCCGTGGTCAAGGGCGCGCTGATCACCACCCATTACACCGGCTGGCTGGAAGACGGCACGGTGTTCGATTCCTCGGTGGAGAAGGGTCGCCCGTTCCAGTGTGTGATTGGCACCGGCCGGGTCATCAAGGGCTGGGACCAGGGGCTGATGGGCATGCGCGTGGGCGGCAAGCGCAAGCTGTTCGTGCCGGCCCATCTGGGCTATGGCGAGCGACAGGTCGGGCGCATTCCGGCCAATGCCAACCTGGTATTCGAGATCGAGCTGCTGGAAGTGCTGACCCGGGACGATTGAGCGCTCCGACACGGATGGCCCGGAACTGAGCGCGCCCGGCAGGCTCAGAGCTTAGGTCCGCTTCCCGGGGTGGAGGCCTTCGCACGTCTCCCGCGGGAAGCCTCGCAACCAATGAGCACCGCGACCTGATGAGCGCTCGCCAAGGCGAGACGTTCAGTGCGTCGCGCGCACCGACCGGGATTCATCCATGTACGCTGCCCTCCCCTCGGCCATTTCCCTGCTCCAGGGTGTTGCCCTCCTGCTGCTCGGCACCGGCCTGCTCAATACCCTGATCACCGTGCGCGGACTGGCCGAAGGGTTCTCCGAGAGCCTGCTGGGCCTGATGATGTCGGGGTACTTTGCCGGCTACCTGCTCGGTTCATGGCTGACCGCGCCGCTGATCCGCCGCATCGGTCATATCCGCACCTTCGCCTTCTGCGGCGCCCTGGCCTGCATCATCGCCCTGCTGCACGCCATGGTGGTCAACCCCTGGGCGTGGCTGCTGCTGCGCGTGCTGCTCGGCGTCGCGCTGGTGACCCTGTACATGGTCATCGAGAGCTGGCTGAACGCCGACGCCACCGGCGAGAAACGCGGCCAGGTGTTCGCCGTGTACATGTTCGTCAACCTCGGTGCGCTGACCGTCGCCCAGCAGCTGTTGCAGCTGGGCAGCATCATGACCTTCTTCCTGTTCGCGCTGGCGGCGATCCTGATCAGCGCGGCCACCCTCCCGATCACCCTCACCCGCCATGCCCAACCCACCCTGCCCGATGTGCCCAGCATCAGATTGGTGCAACTGGCGCGCAAATCGCCGCTGGCGGTGACCGCCTCCGTGCTGTCGGGCCTGGCGCTCAGCGCCTTCTGGGGCATGGCGCCGGTGTATGCCGGACAACGCGGTTTCGAAACGGCGGACATCGCCTCGCTGATGAGCCTGACGGTGCTGGGCGGCGCGTTGCTGCAGTGGCCGATCGGACGCCTTTCCGACCGCTACCCGCGCCCGCTGGTGCTGCTGTGGATCACCGGTCTGGCGGCGCTGGTCTCGCTGGCCATGAGCCTGTTGCCGGCCGCCGCGCCACTGTGGGTGGCGGCCTTCCTGTGGGGCGGCCTGAGCTTTTCCACCTATTCGATCGCGGTCACCCACATGATCGACCGCCTGGCCCCCGAGGACGTGCTGGCCGGGTCTTCCGGCATGCTGGTGCTCAACGGCCTGGGCGCGGCCTTCGGGCCGGTGTTGGCCGGTGCGCTGATGCACTGGCTGGGCGCGCCGGGGTTGCCGCTGTACCACACCCTGATCCTGGGCCTGCTGGCGCTGTTCACGCTGCTGCGCATGCACCAGGTGCGCGAGCAGGCCAGGCGCCAGGCCCATCACGTCACCCTAGTGAACACCACGCCCACCGTGCTGGAGATGATGCCGGAAGCCCAGGAGGCCGAGCAGGAAACGGGCGGCGCCGACCTGCAGGACCTGGACGTTGCGGCGCCGGCGGACGAAAAGCCGGCCTGAGTCCTTCGCGGCGCGCAGACCCGACCGAATGTTCGGTGGAGCTATCGCAAGGGGCTATCAATTCACATTTCTTTATTCCAACGGGAATTTTTTTCCGGCGAGCGGCTCATACAGCCCGGCCCTTGCGACGCACGCGTGCATACTCGGCGCGGCAGCAGGAGCCACCCGCCCACCCGGGCGGGGCCAAGGAGCGGCTCGTGAAACGTTACTGGGCGGGAGTGCCCTGGCGTCGGGAGTCGCATGTTCCGTCCGATGCCACGAGGCCAATATGGAAACCATGCCCCAGCAGCGTGCCCTGCGCCGGCTGCGACTCGATCTGCAGCGCCACGGCCTGTATCGCACCCTCTACCTGCTGATGATAAAGGTCATCAACAAGTTCGCCCTGTTCAGAATCCTGCGCGGAATGTACCTGCACCACGTCAACCAGGCGTACCTCGCCTGCCCGGCCGGCTACACCTGCGGCTTTCTCAGCGAGCCACAATTGCGCCGTTACGCCATGGACCCGCGCAACGAGCTGGACGGCGACTTCCTCGACGAGGCGCTGGCCAAGGGCGACCGCTGCTACGCCATCCTGAAGGACGGCTGCCTGGCCGCGTACAGCTGGTATTCCCTGCAGCCGACGCGGATCCATCCGCCGCAACTGCTGCTGGAGTTCGATACCCGCTACGTCTACATGTACAAGGGCATGACCCGCGCCGAACACCGCGGCCTGCGCCTGTACCCGATCGGTATCAACCGCGCGCTGCAGTGGTACCAGCGCTGCGGGAAGGCCGGCCTGGTGGCCTATGTGGAATCGCACAACCTCGACTCGCTCAAGTCCTGCCTGCGCCTGGGCTACCGCATCTTCGGCTCGATCTATGTGCTGCACCTGCTGGGCCGCTACCTGCTGCTCAACACGCGGGGCTGTCGCCGCGAGGGCTTTCGCCTGAAGGAAATCCCGTTGTGCCCCGACGCGCTGGGAGCCAACGAGGCCTGATCCGGCCTGCCTGTCGCCCGGCGTGAACCTTGCCGGGCCGGCGGCGCCCAATGCCGCGACCGCCCGCACAGAGGAAGCACCATGATCGAGGTGCACATCTACCGCTACCACCCGGAGCAGGACCGCGCACCCCGCATGCAGGTGTTCCCGGTGCCGGAGGAGTTCCGCGCACGCATGGTGCTCGACGTGCTGGAGCACCTGCACGAGCTGGACACTTCCCTGGTCTACCGGCGCTCCTGCCGCGAGGGCGTATGCGGCTCGGACGGCATGAACATCAACGGCAAGAATCGCCTGGCCTGCATCACCCCGGTTGCCGAGGTGCTGGACGGGGCGC
The DNA here is from genome assembly GCF_000806415.1 of Pseudomonas flexibilis. Classification (NCBI taxonomy): domain Bacteria; kingdom Pseudomonadati; phylum Pseudomonadota; class Gammaproteobacteria; order Pseudomonadales; family Pseudomonadaceae; genus Pseudomonas; species Pseudomonas flexibilis. Next base: position 682,071 of record NZ_JTAK01000002.1, on the reverse strand, counting down.
GCCTGACGATCCGCCCACTGCCGGGCATGCCGGTGATCCGCGACCTGGTGGTCGACCAGAGCCTGTTCTTCCGCCAGTACGAGCGCATCCGCCCCTGGCTGATCAACGACGAGCCCGCCCCGGCCATCGAGCGCCTGCAATCGCCGGAGCAGCGCGCCCGGTTGGACGGTCTGTACGAGTGCATCCTCTGCGGCTGCTGCACCTCGCAATGCCCGTCCTGGTGGTGGAACCCGGAGAAGTACATCGGCCCGGCGGGGCTGTTGCAGGCCTGGCGCTTCATCGTCGACAGCCGCGACCAGGCCACGGCCGAACGCCTGGCGGCGCTGGACGATCCGTTCAGCCTGTTCCGCTGCCGCAGCATCGGCAACTGCAGCTGGGTGTGCCCGAAGGGCCTCAACCCCATGGGCGCCATCGGGCATATCCGCCGGGAGTTGATGCAGCGCGGCAGCTGACCCGCCACAACGGTCACGATGTCGCAGCCATCCGTACAGCGAGACGTATAGAATGCGCCCCGCCTCGTAGTCGAGGCCGGGCCATACGTGCCCGGGACGTATCTATCCAGGAGTATTTCATGTCCCGTTTCCTCACCGCCTCGCTACTGGCGGGCTGCACCACCCTGGCCTGCGCCCAGGCCAACGCTGCCGACCTGCTGCAGTGGCAGAACAACAGCCTCACCGTCCTGTATGGCGACAACTTCAAGGTCAACCCGGAAAAGCAACAGACCCTGACCTTCGAACACGCCAGCGGCTGGAGCTTCGGTGATGTGTTCTTCTTCGTCGACACCATCCACTACTCCGATGTGAGCGAAGGCGACGACACCACCTACTACGGCGAATTCTCGCCGCGCCTGTCGTTCGGCAAGCTGACCGGCGCCAACCTGAAGGCCGGCCCGGTAACGGACGTACTGCTGGCCGCCACCTACGAGTTCGGCGAAGGCGACATCAAGAACTACCTGATCGGCCCGGGCTTCGACCTGGCCATCCCCGGCTTCGACTACTTCCAGGTCAACCTCTATCGCCGCCACACCGATAGCAGCGTCAAGGGCGATGACGAAGGCCTGTGGCAGATCACCCCCGTGTGGAGCTACACCCTGCCGGTCGGCAACTCCGACCTGGTGATCGACGGATTCATCGACTGGGTGGTCGGCAACGAAGACAACTACCGCAACAACCTGCACTTCAACCCGCAGATCAAGTACGACCTGGGCAAGGCCCTGAGCCTGAGCGCCAAACAGCTGTACGTGGGTATCGAGTACGACTACTGGAAGAACAAGTACGGCATCGAGGACAGCCCTGCCTTCGAGACCGACCAGAACACCGCCAGCCTGCTGGTGAAACTGCACTTCTGAGTCGTAGGGCGGTCCGCGCCTTTCGGGCCGCCAATGAGGCACGCACCACCGCAAAGAGCCGGCATCGCGCCGGCTCTTTGCGTTAGCGCCGACGTGTCGGCGGCCCGGAACAGGCGTGCCAACGCCGATGCGGCAAAAAGCCACTTTTGGCTGACGAGCCTGGCGGCACAATATCCATGTCCATTGTCAGGCTATTGCACTGCGGGCCCGGCAATGAACTGGAACATGGACGATGGCCTCAACCCAGGTAACCCGAGATGGATCACTCCCCCCACAACGTGCGCTGCAAGCAATGCGGTCGGCTCATGGTGCCGCGCGTTCATCACGGCCACAGCGAATGCCCGTTCTGCCTCAGCCCGAACTGGGACCAGGAACGCAGCGCCTTTGAACTGAAGTTCTTCGCCCTGATGCTGATCTTCAGCAGTCTGTTGCTGATCGCCGCGCGCCCGGCCGTCTGCCCGCTCGCGCTGCTGCTGGTGGGGCTGGGCCTGTGGATCCTGCGCAAGGCCAACGTCCTCAAGGATTGTTCGCCGCGCCAGGCCCTGCGCCTGCTGTTCAGGCGCTGACGCCGCGCAGGTGCCGGCGCAGCCAGTCGGCGCCGCTGACCAGGCTGATGCCCGCCAGCACCAGCGCGGTGCCGATCAGGAAGCCGGCAGTGAGCGGCTCATCGAGAATCAGCACCCCGAACAGCACGCCGAACAACGGCGTCATGAAGGACAGCACCGCCAGTTGCGAGGCCAGGTAACGGCGCATCAGCCAGAACCAGGCGAAATAGCTGAATGAGGAGACGATCACGCCCTGGAACAGCACGCTGGCCACGGCGATCGCGGTGACGTTCAGCGGTTCGAACGCGCCGAGCATCACGGCGAAGCCCAGCAACAGCACGGCGGACACCGCCAACTGATAGAACAGGGTCAGCCCCGGCGGCGCCTCGGAAAGGCTGGAGCAGCGTACCGCCACGGTGGTCATGCCCCAGGCGAAACCCGCCAGCAGGGCGAACAGATCGCCCAGCCATTGCGCGTCGCCACCGCCCTCGCCGCTCAGCCCGAAGGCGATTGCCAGCCCCGTGAAGCACAGGCCGATGCCCAGCCATTGCAGCGGGTTCAGGCGCTCGCCGGGCAGCAGCAGGTGCAGGGTCAGCGCCGAGAAGATCGGCGAGGTGTAGAGAAACACCGCCATGCGCGACGCCGTGGTGTGCCGCAGGCCCAGGGCGATGAACAAAAATTCCAGGGCGAACAGCCCGCCGGCCAGCAGGCCTGGCAACCAGGTGAACGACACCTGGCGCCAGTCGTCCCGACGCAGCATGAGCGTGGCCACCAGCAGAGCGGCAATGGTTGAGCGCAGCAGCACCTGCAGCAGGGTCGACAGGTCCGGCGCGGCCAGCTTGATCGCCACCTGCTGAAAGCCCCACAGGGCGCACAGCAGCACCATCAGCTGGACCAGAAACCCATCCGCGCCTTTGCGGGCCACGCTCATGCCGACCTCCCGATCACCCATAAAAAAAACGGAGCCAGGGCGGCTCCGTTCAGTCGGCGCGCATCATTCCAGAACGACTGGCGGTTGCCAATCACCCGGCGACTCACAGCGGCTTGCCGGGGTCGTCCCAGAACGGGCGGCTCGCCTCCCGCTCGGCATCCGCGCGGCTCAGGCCGATGTCCTTGAGCATGGCATCGCTCAGTGAAGCGAGCTGGTGACGCTGGTCGTGCAGCGTCTTCCAGCGCCGCAGCTGGCGCAGCAGTCGCTGGGCGCGATGGAGTAGGGAAATGCCCTCTTCCCGAGGTGTGTGCAGGACGTCCATGACGACGTGTGAAGTTTTCATCGGTCTGCCCTCCCGTGGGGTTGGCGACAGTCTTGCGCCGGGCCTACGATCAATCCAACGAATGTTTCTGATGCCTCACATCTCGGAGGTTGATCAATGGCCCACTATCCCGCCATCGATACCGAACTGCTGCGCAGCTTCGTGGCCATCGCCGATCACGGCGGCTTCACCCGCGCGGCGGAGTCGGTGAACCGCACCCAGTCGGCGATCAGCATGCAGATGAAACGCCTGGAGGAAGACGTGCTGCAGCGCCGGCTGTTCGAGCGCGACGGGCGCCAGGTGCGGCTGACCGCCGAGGGCCAGGTGCTGCTCGGCTACGCGCGGCGCATTCTCAAGCTGCATGGGGAAGTCATGAACACCCTGCGCGAGCCGCACATGGTCGGCGCGGTGCGCATCGGCACGCCGGACGACTACGTGATGCGCTTTCTGCCCGGCATCCTGTCGCGCTTCGCGCAGAGCTATCCGATGGTGCAGGTGGAGGTGCACTGCGACCCGTCCGCGCGTCTGCTGCAGCGCCAGGATCTGGACCTGACCATCGTCACCCGCCAGCCCGGCGAGGAGATCGGCCAGTTGCTGCGCCAGGACCGCATGCTATGGGTGGGCGCGCTGGGCTTCGATGTGCATGCCCAGCGGCCGATACCGCTGGCCATGTTCAACGAGGACTGCTTCTGTCGCGCCTGGGCCTGCAACGCACTGGATGCGCGGGAAATCGACTACCGGGTCGCCTACACCAGCCCGAGCCTGGCGGCGATCCTGGCCATCGTCAGCGCCGGACTGGCGATCAGCGCGCAGATGCAGAGCGTGATCCCCACGGAGCTGCGCGTGCTGGATGCCGGCAGCGGCCTGCCGGAGCTACCCACCTCCAGCATCGTGCTGCTGCGCAACCGCAGCCGCAGCCGCAGCAACCCGGTGACCGAAACCATGGCCGAACATATCGTCGAAGGCTTCCGGCTGTAGGGAGCCGGCGTAGCGTGGACAACGCCTTCCTTGTCCACCGAGGTGCCCCCACCTCGGCCAGATAAAGCACTGACGTTTTACGTCTACCCGCACCGGGGTTCCAGCCAGGCGTAGGGTGGACAACGTTTTCCTTGTCCACCGAGGAGCCCCCACAGCGGCCAGATAAAGCACTGACCGCCCTACCGTCGCGACTTCACACCTTGAACGCCAGCCCCACCGCGCACACCACCAGGAAACCGCAGAACAGCAGCTTCAGCCGCCGCTCCGGCAGGCCATAAGCGATCTTCACGCCCCAGCTGATGCTGAGCAGGCCGCCGATGGCCAGGGGAATACCCATCGCCCAGTTCACCTGTTCATGCCAGGCGTAGCTGACCAGCGTCACCGAGGTACTGGGAATGGCCAGGGCCAGCGACAGTCCCTGCGCCATCACTTGGGTGGTGCCGAACACGCTGGTCAGCACCGGCGTGGCCACCACCGCCCCGCCCACGCCGAGCAGGCCGCCGGCCAGGCCGGCCACCGCGCCCAGCGGCGCCAGCCAGGGCCACGGGTAACGCAGCTCGGTGCTGCCGGCCTGCGGGCGGTAATAGATGCGCAGCAGGTTGTAGGCGGCGAGCAGGAACAGGAACACCACGAAGGCCTGGCGCATCAGGCGCGGGTCCTGGCTGACCGCCCATTTCGCGCCGATGACGGCGAACAGGAAGCTGGTGATGCCCAGCGCCAGCGCGTAGCGCAGGTCGATGCGGTTGCGCTGGTTGTAACGCCATACCGCGAGCAGCACGTTGGGCACCACCATCACCAGGGCGGTGCCCTGGGCCATCTGCTGGTCGAGGCCGAACAGGATGCCCAGCGCCGGGATGGCGATCAGGCCGCCGCCGATGCCGAACAGCCCGCCGACCGTACCGAGCAGCAGGCCGAGAATCAGATTGAGGGAGAAATCGAGGAATTGCATGGTGCCTCCAGTCGCAGGGCCGCCATGCTAGCCACGACCCACTGGCCGGGAAACGGGATGCCGCGCACAATGGCTTTGCGCAATCCGCAAAGGCACCGTTTCATGAACCCGGATCAACTCACCGATCAGCTGGCGATCTTCCTCGATGTTCTGGAATGCGGCAGCTTTTCCGCCGCCGCGCGCCGGCATCCGCTGACGCCCTCGGCCGTGGCGCGACGCATCGACAGCCTGGAAAAGGCCCTGGGCAGCAGCCTGTTCCTGCGCAGCACCCATGCCGTGCGCGCCACCCCGGCAGGGTTGGCTTTTGCGCAACGGGCACAGCGAATCCTCGATGAACTGCGCCAGGCCCGCGCCGAGGCGGTTTCCCTGAGCAGTGCGCCCGAGGGGCGCATCCGCATCGATGCCCCGGCCCCCTTCGGGCGTCGCCGGCTGGCGCCGGTGATCGCCGATTTCCTGGCCCTCTACCCGGGCCTGGACGTGCAGCTGCGGCTGATCGACAGCTTCGTCGACCTGCGCGGCGATCACCTGGGTGAGGTGGACCTGGTGCTGCGCATCGGCCCGCTGGCCGATACCCGGTTGATCGCCACGCCTCTGGCGCCGCTGGTGCGGGTGCTGTGCGCCAGCCCGGCCTACCTGGAGCGCCGCGGCGCGCCCAGCTCGCCGCTGGAACTGGTCGACCACGACGGCCTGGATTGGGATGGCCTGACACCGCAGTACGCCTGGCGCTTCGAGATCAATGGCCAGCGCCAGCTGTGCCGGCCGCGCCGCCAGCGCATGACCACCAACAACGCCGAAACCCTGCTGTTCGGCGCGGTGGCCGGGCTGGGCATCGCCCATCTGCCGACCTGGCTGGTCAGCGAACACCTGCTGCGCGGTGAGCTGGTCCCCCTGCTCTGCCCCGATGGCCTGCCCCGCCCGGAACCGAGCAGCATTTATGCCCTGAACCTGAACCGCGAGACCCAGTCGCGCACCCGCCTGCTGCTGGCCTTCCTGCAAGAACGCTTCGGCGAGCTGCCGCCGTGGGACCGCATGCTGCAAGAGCGCCTACTGACGCACGGCACCTGAAGCCGGACTTCTGGCGCCATGGATGTGACAGCCTTCACATAAAATTGAACGCTGCCTGCCGGGGCGTGATCCAACGGAGCAAAATCGCGCTCCATCCCGTGACCATGCGGTCGCCCCCATTCATTGCAAGGATCCACCGTGGCCGGTTCCAGCCTGCTTGCCCTGCTCGACGACATCGCTACCCTGCTCGACGACGTCTCGGTCATGACCAAGGTGGCCGCCAAGAAGACCGCTGGGGTGCTGGGCGACGACCTGGCACTCAACGCCCAACAGGTCACCGGCGTGAAGGCCGACCGCGAGCTGCCGGTGGTCTGGGCGGTGTGCAAGGGCTCCTTGCTCAACAAGGCCATCCTGGTCCCGGCCGCCCTGCTGATCGCCGCCTTCGCACCCTGGGCGATCACGCCGCTGCTGATGCTCGGCGGCGCCTTCCTCTGCTACGAGGGGTTCGAGAAGATCGCCCACCGCCTGCTGCACAGCCGCGACGAGGACGCCAGCGACCACGACCAGCGCCTGGAAGCGGTCGCCAACCCGGCGGTGGACATGAAGACCTTCGAGCGGGACAAGATCAAGGGTGCGATCCGCACCGACTTCATCCTTTCGGCGGAAATCATCGCCATCACCCTGGGCGCCGTGGCCGGCGCCCCCTTCGTGCAACAGGTGCTGGTGCTGTCCGGCATCGCCCTGGCCATGACGGTGGGCGTGTATGGCCTGGTGGCCGGCATCGTCAAGCTGGACGACCTGGGCCTGTACCTCAGCCAGAGTGCCTCGTCACTGGCGCAACGCGCGGGCCGCGGCATCCTCGGCGCCGCCCCGTGGCTGATGAAGGGGCTTTCCGTGGCCGGTACCGCCGCCATGTTCCTGGTCGGCGGCGCGATCCTCGTGCATGGCCTGCCACCCGTGCAGCGCGTCATCGATCAGCTCGCCCAACGCACTGCCGCGCTGCCGGCCGGCGAGGTGCTGGCGTTTCTGGCACCGACCTTGCTTGCCGCCTTGTTCGGCATCCTCGTCGGCGCGCTGATCGTCGGTCTGCTGGCGATCGGCAAGCAGTTTCATCGTCCGGCCGGCCAGTGAGGGCCGCCGCAGTGTTTCGTGGGTTCAGTGAAGAACAAGAACAGGAGTCCCCGATGCGTAGCCCCCTCATCCTCGCCGTCAGCCTGCTCACCCTCGGGCTGCCCAACCTGACGCAAGCGGTCGAATTCTGGCATTCCAGCACCATCTGGGCCGGCCAGGGTCAGTGCTCGGCGGTGTTTTCCTTCGACAGCGGCCTGCACGAGATCACCGACCTGCGTGTCGCCGTGAAGGCGCTTTCCCCGGAGGGCGAGACCGTGCTGGAAGGCGAGCTGGCCATCGACCAGTTCGGCCAGTCGTCCGCCGAACGCTATGCCGATGCCTTCCTGGAAGGCGAGGCCGTGTGCGCCGAGAACCTCACCATTCAGATCGAGGAGGCCACTGCCCGGCTGGATGGCCGCATGATCGACCTGCTGGCCACCCACAGCCTGACCCCGCGCGATTTCCGGCCGTTGCCGATTCGGTTTTGAACGCCCTACGCCACGCCCGTATCCCGCACGATGCGCCCGTCGACCAGCTCGATGCTGCGCCGGCAACTGGCCGACAGGCGTGGGTCGTGGGTGACCACCAGCACGGCGCAGCCGAACTCGCGGTTGATCTCGCGGAACAGCTCGAACACCTGCTCCGCCGTGCGGGTATCCAGGTTGCCGGTGGGTTCGTCGGCCAGCAGCAGCGCCGGGCGCGTCACAAGGGCGCGGGCGATGGCCACGCGCTGCTGCTGACCGCCGGACAGCTGCCCGGCGCGCTTGCCGGCAAAGCCTTCGAGGCCCACCTGGACCAGCAACTGCTCGGCCAGCTGCACATCGGCCGGCTCCGGCTTACCGTGGCGGATCATCAGCGGCATCAGCACGTTGTCCAGCACGCTGAAGGCCGAGATCAGGTGGTGGAACTGGAATACGAAGCCGATGGCCTCGTTGCGCAGGCGGGTACGCGCCTCGTCGTCCAGCGTGCGGGTCGGCTGGCCGAGCAGGTAGAGCTCGCCAGCGCTGGGCGAGTCCAGCAGGCCGATGACATTCAGCAGCGTGCTCTTGCCCGAGCCGCTGGGGCCGATCAACGCCGTCAGCTCGCCGCGCGCCAGGCGCATGTCCAGGCCGTGCAGCACTTCCAGCTCCTGCGGGGTGCCGGGGTTGTAGACCTTGCGCAGCCCTTCCAGGCGCAGCACCTCCTGCGTATCAGACATAACGGATCGCCACCGCCGGATCGTAACGGGCCGCGCGCCGCGCCGGCGCAACGGCCGCCAGCACGCCGGTGAGGGTTGCCACGCCCATCGCCGACAGCACCAGCCCGGTGGGCACCTGCACGAAGAACAGTCCCGGGCCCATCAGGTTGAAGACCATGACCAGCGCCCAGCCCACCAGCCCGCCGAGGGCCGAGCCGGCCAGGCCGAGCAGCCCGCCCTGCAACAGGAACACGCGCATGACCTGCCGGCGCGCGCTGCCCATGGCGCGCAGGATGCCGATCTCGCGGGTGCGCTGCACCACGCTGACCGCCAGCACGCTGGCGATGCCGAACGCCACCGACAGGCCGACGAAGATGCGGATCATCTGGGTGGTCATGGTCTGCGAGCTGAGGGCGTTGAGCAGTTGGCCATTGGTGGCCATCCAGCTTTCCGCCTGCATGCCGGTGAGCCGCGCCAGGCGCTCGGCAATCTCCTCGGCGGCGAAGATCTCCTCCACGGTCAGGTCGATCTGCGTCACTCCGCCCGGCAGGTCGAGGAGGATCTGCGCCTGGCGCAGGTCCAGGTAGACGTAGCGGGAATCCAGCTCGCGCACGCCCAGCTCGAAGATGCCGGCCACCCGCATGATCAGCTCGCGGCCCTGGCCGCCGTCCAGGCGCAGCTTGTCGCCAACGCTCAGCCCGAGGTCCTTGGCCAGCTCGCTGCCGATGGCCACCTGATCGCCCTCGATGCTGAAGCGGCCGGCCACCAGGTCGCGGGCCACGGGCACGATGCGCTGGTAACGGTCCGGGTCGATGCCCATCAACGCCACAGAGGCGCGTGCCAGGCCGCGCCGGGCGATGGCCGGGCCGGTGGCCAGCGGCGATACCGCCAGTACCTGCGGCTGGCCGTCCAGCAGGTCGCGCAGCGCCTGCCAGTTGCTCAGCGAGCGCAGGCGCTGGGCGCGCGGGCTTTCCAGCACCAGGGCCACGGCGCCATCCGGCGCGGGCAGCACCCGGTTGGCGTCATCGGGCATCTGCACCTTCAGGTGCGCCTGGGTGCCCAGGGTGCGCTCGATGACGTTGGCCTGCAGGCCGGTGATCAGCGCGGTGATGAACACGATCACCGCCGAGCCCACGGCGATGCCCACCATGATCAGCAGGGTCTGCAGTTTGTTGTCGAACAGGAAGGCCAGGGCGATCTTCCATTCGAGCCACAGCGCATCCAGCCAGCGCATGGCTCACTCCGCGCCCGGCAGCGGCAGCAGGTCGACACGCACCCGGCGGCCCGGCTCGGCATTCACGTTGAGCACGCGATCGCCCGCCTGCAGCCCGTCCAGCACCTCGCTGAGCGCCACGCTGCGCAGGCCCAGGCGCACCCCTACCCGTTCGATCGTGCCGTCGGCGGCGACCCGCAGTACCTGCGCCTGACCACCTTCGCGACCGAGCAGGGCATCGTTGCCGATCACCAGGGCGCGCTCGCGGCGCGCCGTTTCGATGTTGACCGACACGCTCATGCCCTGGCGCAGGAAATCCGCCTCGTCGAGCAGTTCCAGGTGAACGTCCAGGGTGCCCTGGTTGGGGTCCACGGCGGGGGCCAGGTAGCTGACCTGCGCGTTGAGCACGCGCTCGGGCCAGGCATCGGGGATCACCCAGGCCGGCTGGCCGAGGGCCACCGGCCCAAGATTTTTCTCGTCCAGCGGCAGGAGAATCTCGCGGCTGTCGGCGCGGGCGATCTCCAGCAGCAGGTCGCCGGGGCGCACCAGATCGCCGGGCTCGACATTGCGCCTCTGCACGGTGCCTGCGTGGGCGGCATGGATGCGCGTGCGCGCCACGGCGACGTGCGCCTGTTCGAGGCGCTGGCGCAGTTGCTGTTCCTCGCTGCCGCCCTCGGCCAGCGCGTCGCGCTGCAGACGGGCGCGGTCACGGGCTACGCGGCTGGTCAGTTCAGCGCGCCGCGCCTGTTCACGGGCCTCGGCGGACAGCAGACCACGCTCGAACAGGGTTTCGCGACGCTCGCGCTCGCGGCTGGCCTGGGCCAGCTGGCTTTCGGTATCACGCAGCAGTGCCTCGGCCTGCGGGCGGCTGGAATCGATCAACTGGCGCAGCGCGGCTTGGGCTTCGCGCAGGCGAGCCTGTTGTTCGTCGTCGCGCAGCTCGATGAGCAGGTCTCCGGCTTCGACGCGGTCGCCTTCGCGTACATGGCGGGCCTTCACGACCCCCGTAAGCTCGCTGCCGATGCGCGCCAGCGACTGGCTGGAGACCTCGCCGCTGGCCACCACCCGCTGCACCAGCGCGCGTTCCTCCAGCTGGTAGCCGGTGACCAGCGGCCCCTGCCAGGGTCGCCAGAACCACAGCAACAGAGCCAGCAGCAGCAGGGCGAGCAGCACGCGGAGCAGCGTCTTGGAGGCAATGCGCACGAGCAGAAAACTCCAGCACTCGGCGCGAAGCGCGCCGACCAGCGGCTAGCCTACACAGCCGCCGGGGGGATTGCACGGCTGCGCCCGTCGTCTGCTTTTAGAGAGCCGCTCCCAGGAACACCGCTCGCTCTGGCCGCCGCAAACCTCGCCGGATGTGCCCCGGCCCGGCCTAACAGCTTCGCTCAGGGCGTGCCCGGCGGCGGCTGGGTGAACATCTCGGCAGCACGGCGTTCCAGCTCGTCGGGGGCGACATCCTCGACATGGCTGGCCAGGTTCCACACGAAACCGTAAGGGTCGCGCAGCATGCCGCTGCGGTCGCCGTAGAACATGTCCTGCGGCGCCATCAGTTGCTCGGCCCCGGCGGTCAGGGCCTGGGCGAAACAGGTATCGACGTCCTCCACATACAAATAGAGGCTGATGGCGCTGGAATGCTCGGGGGCGGCAGCCATGTGGCTGTTGGCATCGCAGGGATCGGCGAGCATGAAACAGGCCTTGCCGACCCGCAGTTCGGCATGGCCGAGTCGCCCTTCGGGGCCGTTGATGCGGTAGGCAACTTCTGCACCGAAGGCCTTCCGATAGAACTCCATGGCCTGCGCGGCCCCGCGAATGCTCAGGTAGGGAATCAGGCCGGGGTACTCGTTGGGGATTGCCTGGGTCATGGGGGGATCCTCATTCGGGTTGCAGATCAAAGTGGGCCTGGCCGCTCTGCGGATCGAACGGTGCGGACCAGTGTTCGTGCACGATCAACCATTGCCCGTCGATGCGCCGCAACACCTGGGTGAAGCGCATCCAGGCGCTTTCCATTTCGCCCTTTTCATTGGCGCAGCCGCAGTGACACAGCCCATAGGCGCAGGCCAGCGCCCCGTCCTGCTCAATGCGCAGGTCATTCATTTCGAGCAGCGGCTCGCCCCTGACCTGCTCCTGGCAACGTTGCCAGTGCTCGCGGTAGCTGGCCCGGCCGGTGAAGCGCAGCGGCCCGATGGCGTCGAACGCCACGACGTCCGGCGCGTAGGTGGCAGTGATGCCCTCCAGATCGCGCCGGCGCACGCTGCTGACCCAGCGTTCGATCAAGGCACGGATTTCGGAATGCTCGGCTGTCATGGCTGACCTCCTGGCGGCGTGGTGCCGCCGTATGCGTAGGCCAGATTGGATGGCGCGTGGACTGCCGCATTCCACGCTGGAGACGGACGGAAACGAAAAGACCGCGGCCGGAGCCGCGGTCTTTTCGGGTACGACGCTGCCGATCAGTGCGCGAACAGCGAACCACCCTCCTTGCCCGCCAGACGCTGCGGGGAGATCAGGAAACGCGCCAGGGCCGGCAGCAGCCACAGGGCGCCGAACATGTTGACGATGAACATGAAGGTCAGCATCAGGCCCATGTCGGCCTGGAACTTGATGGCCGAGAACATCCAGGTCGCCACACCCACCGCCAGGCACAGGCCGGTGAACAGCACCGCCTTGCCGGTGGACTTCAGCGTTTCGTAGTAGGCCTCCTGCAGCGGCAGGCCGGCGCGCAGGAAACTTTCCAGACGGCTGTAGATGTAGATGCCGTAGTCCACGCCGATGCCCACGCCCAGGGCGATCACCGGCAGGGTCGCCACCTTCATGCCGATGCCGAGGAAGGCCATCAGCGCGTTGCCGAGGATCGAGGTGAGGATCAGCGGCAGCACGATGCAGATGGTCGCGGCAATCGAGCGGAAGGTGATCAGGCACATGCCCGCCACGCACAGGTAGACAAGGATCAGGATGGTCAGCTCGGAGCTGGCGATCACCTCGTTGGTGGCCGCCTCGATGCCGGCATTGCCGGAGGCCAGCAGGAACTCCAGACCGTCACGGTTGTACTGCGCGGCGAAGGCTTCCACCTCGGCGGTGACGCGCTTGAGGGTCGCGGCCTTGTGATCCTCGAGGAAGATCAGCACCGGGGCCAGCGAGCAGGCGTTGTTGTACAGGCCTTCGGCGCGGGCGATGGAGCTGTTGAGCACGTCCTGGTTGCGCGACAGCGTCTCCCACTTGAGGCTGCCCTCGTTCATGCCCTTGATGACCTGCTTGGACACGCTGACCAGCGACACCGCGGACTGCACGCCGGGGGTGTTGTCCATTTTCCACATCAGCTCGTCGATGGCCGACAGGGTCTGGTGGGCCGAGCAGCCCTCCGCACCGGTCTTGACCATGACCACCAGCACGTCGGAACTGGTCGAGTAGTGGCGGATGATGTAGTCGTTATCCTGGTTGTAGCGCGAGTCCGGACGCAGTTCCGGCGCGCCCTGGTCCAGGTCGCCGATCTGCAGGTTTTCCTTCTGGTACCAGAACGCGCCAATGGCCACCACCAGCGCCAGCACCACGGAGATGGGCGCCACCACCGGATTGGCGAAGTTGGACAGCAGGCGCCAGAACGGGTGATTGCTGGCGGCGTATTGCTTGCTGAGCTGCACGGCCCGCTTGCTGATGCCCAGGTAGGAAATCGCCACCGGCAGCAGGATCAGGTTGGTGAACACGATCACCGCCACGCCGATGGAGGCGCCGATGGCCAGTTCGTGGATCACGCCGATGTCGATGATCAGCAGGGTGATGAAGCCCACTGCGTCGGCCAGGATGGCGATCATGCCGGGCAGGAACAGCTGGCGGAACGTCAGCCGGGCGGCGGTCAGCGGGCTGTCGGTGCCGCTGGATTGCTGGGCGATGCCGTTGATCTTCTGCACGCCGTGGGAAATGCCGATGGCGAAGATCAGGAACGGCACCAGCATCGAGTACGGGTCGATACCGAAGCCGGCCAGGTTCATCAGGCCCAGCTGCCAGATCACGGCGATCAGGGTGGTGATCAGCACCGCCGCCGTGCTGCGCGAGCAGTGGGTGAACAGGTACAGCAGCACCATGGTGATCAGGAAGGCGACACCGAAGAACATCACCACCGCCACCAGGCCGTCGATCAGGTCGCCGACTTTCTTGGCGAAACCGACGATGTGGATTTCCACGTTCGGGTCCTGGGCCTGGTATTTGTCGCGGATCTTCTCTTCCAGCGCGTGGGAGAACTCGCGGTAGTCCAGGTTGAGCAGACGGCTCTGGTCTTCCGGATCGGCAAACACCTCCAGCAGCGGCACATCGACGATGCTGGAACGGAAATCGTTGGCCACCAGGCGGCCGACCTGGCCGGACTTGAGGATGTTCGAGCGCAGCTCGTCGAGGCTGGCCCGGGAGCCGTCATAGCTCTGCGGGATGACTTCGCCGCCGTCGAAGCCCTCTTCGGTCACCTCGGTCCAGCGCACGCTGGGGCTCCACAGCGACTTCAGCGCAGAGCGGTCGACGCCATTGATGTAGAAGACTTCGTCATGGATCTGCCGCAGCGTTTCCATGTACTGGGCGTTGAAGATGTCGCCCTGCTTCACCGCGACCGCGATGCGCACCGTGTTGCCCAGGTTGGCCAGGTCGTCACGGTACTCGATCATGTTCTGGATGTAGGGGTGCTCCAGCGGGATCATCTTCTCGAAGCTGGTCGAGGGACGAATCTGGCTGGCCTGCCAGGCCAGGAACAGCGTGGCCAGCAGGCACAGCAGGATGACCACGGGGCGGTTGTTGAAGATCAGCCGCTCAAGCAGCCCGGCACGATTCTGGCGATGACTGGACATGTGAATACTCGCTCTTATTGTTGTTTGGCAGCGGGCGTGCCGGCGACCGGCCTGTCGGCAATCTGCTCGGCGGTGAGGCCGGTGGCATGGATGCCGCCCTGGCCGACCAGCACCAGGCGTCCGGCGCTGTCATCGGCGACCGAGGAGAGCGACTGGCGATCCGGACGGTTGAATACCGTGAAGCTGCGCCCGTCATCCACGCTGGACAGCACGCTGCCGCCATGCCCCACCAGCACCAGGGTGCCATCGCCTTGCAGGGTGCCGCCGTTGAGGCCGAACACCAGCTCGCCGGCAGCGCTGCGCAGCGAAACGGCGCGCCAGGTGTCGCCGAAGTCGGCGGAGCGATACAGGTTGCCGCGCAGGCCGTAGATCAGCAGGGTGTCGTTGCGGGCGGTGCCCAGGGCGCCGAACAGGGTGCCTTCATAGGGGCTTTCCAGGCGCTCCCAGCTCTGGCCCCAGTCGGCGGAGCGGAACAGTGCGCCCATTTCGCCGACGATCACCAGGCCGGCGTTCTTGACCGCCGCGATGCCGTTGAGGTGCTGGCCGTCCTCGTTGTCGAGACGGTCGCTGACGTCGTCCCAGCTACGGCCGCCGTTACGGGTTTCCAGCAGCGCGCCGTAGGCGCCCACGGCGAGCCCGTACTGACGGTCACGGAACCAGATGTCCAGTAACGGCGATTCGCGCTCGCGGTCCTCGAACTGCTGCACCCAGGTGGCGCCGCCGTCCTGGGTGGCGAGGATCAGGGCGTCATGGCCGACGGCCCAGCCGTACTGCTCATCGACGAAGGTGACGGCAGTCAGCAGCTGGCGGGTCGGCACGCGGGCCTGGATCCAGTTGCGGCCGCTGTCGTCGGAATAGAGGATGTGGCCCCGCTCGCCGACGGCCACCAGGCGCTTGCCGGCGTGGGCGATGTCCAGGACGAGGCCCTGCACGGCCTTGGGGGATTCGATGGAATACTGCACGACATCATCCTGCGCCTGGGCAGGGATGGCGGCCAGCGGCAGGCCGGCGAGAATACCGCACAGGGCGAGCACTGAGCGCAGCGACAGGAATGACGAGACTGTCGGCCGCCGGGGGGAATACCCGCACGAACCCGCCTGTGTGCGCCGTTTGGGCTCACTCATGGACCTTTCTCCTTATTGTTATTGTGGGCCAGCCCTCTGTCGGGGATGGTCGTCGGTATCCTAGACAGCGCCGCAAAGCGCTGACAATCGACTGATCGTTATGTTTTGTAAGCCTGTGCGCAGAGTGTTCCACGGCGTGACGCGCATCGTCCCCGCGCGTACATCCGGCTGCAATGGCCATTGGTTTAATATCATCGACCGCCGAGAACATCGAAGCTGTTCAAGCCCTCGGCATCGCTGCCGATAAGCCATCTGATCGGCCCGGTTCGCCACCCAAGACCTTCTCCTCCAGGCCGGCGGGCCCGGAGATTCAAGGAGCACCATGAGCAACGCCGTCAAACATCAGATGTCCGTGCAGACCAAGATCAACCTGGCCATGCTGCTGGTGCTGGGTCTGCTCATGCTGGCTTCGCTGATTTACTCCGCGAACAACGAGCGCAACCTGATCCAGCAGGTGATGGAGCAGCGCACCCGCGACACCGCCGACACCTACTTCGATTTCATCAACACCAGCATGCTCACCGGGACCATGGCGCAGCGCGGCATCCTGCGCGACAAGATCCTCGCCAGCCCGGGCATCATCGAGGCGCGCATCATCCGCGACGAGGAGATCAACAAGGTCTTCGGTCCCGGCTTCGATCACCAGGCGCCCGCCGATGAATTCGACCGTCGCGCCCTGAACGGCGAGGCGATCATGGAAATCACCGAGACCGACAAGGGTCGGGTGCTGACCGTGGTCAACCCGATCCATGCGCAGAAGGATTATCGCGGCACCAACTGCCTGATGTGCCACCAGGTGCCGGAAGATGCCGTGGTGGGCGCGGTGCGCATCAGCTACGACCTCTCCAAGCTGGACGCCCAGGTGGATCGCAACATCCTGGTTTCCGCGCTGATCCAACTGCTGCTGCTGGTCGCCGGGCTATGGATCATGATCTGGACCGTGCGCCGGGTGATCATCCGCCGCATCGTCGACATGCGTCACACCATGGAAGCCATGACCCGCGACGAGGACCTGAGCCGCAGCGTGGAGGTGAAGACCGTCGACGAGATCGGCGCCATGGGTCATGCCTTCAACCAGATGATCGGCAAGTTCCGCCATAGCCTGGGTGCGGTGGCCGGGGTGACCAGCCAGCTGGGCGAGGTCTCCGGACGGGTGTCGCAGGTGTCCGAAAAGACCCTTGGCGCCGTCAACGAACAGCGCAGCGAAACCGACATGGTGGCCTCGGCCATGAACGAGATGAGCGCCACCGTGCAGGAAGTGGCCAGCAACGCCACCCAGACCGCCGCCGCCTCGCGCAGCGCCGAGGACGAGTCGCGCAACGGCGTGCAGGTGGCCGACGAGGCGCTCAAGGGCATCGAGGCGCTGATCCGCGAGATCGAGAAGGCCGCCGGGGTGATCCGTCAGGTGGAGAGCCACAGCGACAACATCGGCGCGGTGGTCGGCGTGATCAAGGGCATTGCCGAGCAGACCAACCTGCTGGCCCTCAACGCGGCCATCGAGGCGGCGCGGGCCGGCGAGGCCGGTCGCGGTTTCGCCGTGGTGGCGGATGAAGTACGCACCCTGGCCTCGCGCACGCAGAAGTCCACCGAAGAGATCCAGACCATGATCGAGCGCCTGCAGGAAGGCGTGGACGACGCGGTGGACGCGATGGAAGGCGCGCAGGACAAGGCGCGCAGCGGCGCCGAACAGGTCAGTCGCGCGGCCGAGAGCCTGGGGCGCATCGCCAGCGAGGTCACCACCATCAACGACATGAACGCCCAGGTGGCCACCGCGGCCGAGGAGCAGAGTGCCGTAGCCGAGGAGATCAACCGCAATATCATCTCCATCAGCCGCAGCGCCGACGCCACCTCCCACGAGGCCAGCCAGAGCGCACAGATCAGCGACGAACTGGTGCGCCTGGCCACGGAGCTCAACCGTCTGGTAGCGCGCTTCAAGCTCTGAGGCCAGCTGGCCACGTAGCGCGGTCGGCCGCCACTGGGTGCAGCGCCGCACCCCATGGCGGCCAACGCGTCGCGTTGACCGCCCTTCGATTGCCAGGTGCACGCCGGACACTCGACGCCAACGCGCCGCGAGGCGCGCCCTATTCCTCCTCTTCCGGCGCCTCGAACAGGTCGGCGGCGCGCAGCAGGCCGGCCAGCAGCGCGTGGCGCTGCCATTCCTCCAGCTCCGCAAACCGTTCCAGCACATGCGCCGGCAGCAGTGACGGCGCCTCGGCCAGCGCCGCCCGCCCCGCCGGTTCCAGGCGCAGCCAGTGCCGGCGGCGGTCCTGCTCGTCGCGCGTGCGGCTGACCAGCCCGCGCCCTTCCAGGCGCTCCAGCACCCCGGACAAGGTCGCAGCCGACAAGCTGACGCAACGCGACAACTGGCTGGCGGTCAACTGATCCCGTACCGCCAGTGTCTGCAGGATCAGCAGTTGCAGAGGGGTCATCCCGCCGTAGCGCGACAGCCGCTTGGCATGCACCTCGGCCGCCTGCTGCAGGCGCCGCAAGGCCTGGTAGATGGACACCGCATAGCCATCATCGAGGGCCTTATTAGTTTCAGTCATAACTATATTTACCCACTAACCCAGACCTTATCAGACCAATAGACCAGAATAAGGTTTGACATGAAAGTATTTTTCTTGCTTAGGTAAAAAGGAACCTCAACCCACCCCATACCCCAACGGAGAACCGGTAAGGTCATGTGTGGCATCGCAGGAGAACTACGTTTCGATGGGCAGCCGGCGGATCTCGCCGCCCTCGCCCGTATCACCCACCACCTCGCCCCGCGCGGTCCCGACGCGTGCGGCTTCCACAGCCAGGGGCCACTGGGCTTCGGCCATCGCCGCCTGAAGATCATGGACCTCGACGAGGCGTCCGGACAGCCCATGAGTGCACCGGACCTGGGCCTGTCGATGGTGTTCAACGGCGCCATCTACAACTACCCCGAACTGCGCGCCGAGCTGGAAAGCCTCGGTTACCAGTTCTTTTCCGGTGGCGACACCGAAGTGCTGCTCAAGGGCTACCACGCCTGGGGCGAAGCCCTGCTGCCGAAGCTCAACGGCATGTTCGCCTTCGCCATCTGGGAGCGTGACCGCCAGCGGCTGTTCATCGCCCGGGATCGCCTGGGCGTCAAGCCGCTATACCTGTCGCGCACCGGCGCGCGCCTGCGCTTCGCCTCGACCCTGCCGGCGCTGCTGCAGGGCGGCGACATCGACACCGCCATCAACCCGGTCGCCCTCAACCATTACCTGAGCTTCCACGCCGTGGTGCCGGCGCCGCACACCCTGCTCAAGGGGGTGGAAAAGCTGCCGCCGGCCAGTTGGATGCGCATCGATGCGCAGGGCAACTGCGAGCAGCACACCTGGTGGCAGCTCGACTACGGCCCGCACGAGGCCGAGCGCGCGTTCGCCCTCGAAGACTGGCGCGATCGCGTGCTGGACAGCCTGCGCGACGCCGTCGCGGTGCGCCAGCGCGCCGCCGTGGACGTCGGCGTGCTGCTCTCCGGCGGCGTGGACTCCAGCATGCTGGTGGCGCTGCTGCGCGAGGTCGGCGTGGAGCGCCTCTCGACCTTCTCCATCGGCTTTGCCGACGCCGGCGGCGAGCGCGGCGACGAGTTCGTCTACTCGGACCTGATCGCCCAGCGCTTCGCCACCGATCATCACCAGTTGCGCATCCAGGAAGCGGAGATCCTCAGCGAGCTGCCGGCGGCCTTCCGCGCCATGAGCGAGCCGATGGTCAGCCATGACTGCATCGCCTTCTACCTGCTGTCCCGCGAGGTGGCCAAGCACTGCAAGGTGGTGCAGAGCGGCCAGGGCGCCGACGAACTGTTCGCCGGCTACCACTGGTACCCGCAGGTGAACGGTGCCAGCGATCCGCTGGACGCCTACCTGCGCGCCTTCCGCGACCGCGATTTCGACGAGTACCGCGCCACCGTGCTGCCGGCCTGGGTCAGCCGCGACTTCTCCGCCGAGTTCGTCGCCGCGCATTTCGCCGCCGCCGGCGCCAGCGAGGCAGTGGACAAGGCGCTTCGCCTGGACAGCACCGTGATGCTGGTCGACGACCCGGTCAAGCGCGTCGACAACATGACCATGGCCTGGGGCCTGGAGGCGCGCACGCCGTTCCTCGACTACCGGCTGGTGGAACTGTCGGCGCGCATCCCGGCGCGCTTCAAGCTGCCCGACGGCGGCAAGCATGTGCTCAAGGAAGCGGCGCGCAAGGTCATTCCCGCCGAGGTGATCGACCGTCCCAAGGGCTACTTCCCGGTGCCCGGCCTCAAGCACCTGGACGGCGCCACCCTGGACTGGGTGCGCAGCCTGCTGCTGGACCCCGGCCAGGATCGCGGCCTGTTCGATACCCGCATGCTGGATCGCCTGCTCAGAGACCCCGAGGGACAACTCACCCCGCTACGCGGCTCCAAGCTCTGGCAGCTGGCCGCCCTGAATCTGTGGCTCAGTGAACAAGGACTGTAAACGTGACCTCGATGACACCCCCGCCGAACGGCAGGAGACGCCCCATGTCCAAGTCTTCCTCCCATGGTCAGTACGAACAGCGCCTGCAGCGTGGCCAGGCGCCCTCCTACCAGCGCCTGCAGGCGCGCCTGGCCGAGGAAGGCCAGGGCGAGGTCGGTGTTCCGCAGATCCTGCAATGCGGCTGGGGGCGCCTGCTGCTCGGCCACACCTTCCCGGACGCAGAAAGCCTGGCGCGCGAGCTGCTCAACGAAAACCCCGGCGAGCGCGACATCGCCCTCTACGTGGAAGCGCCGCAGCAGGTGCTGTCCTACGCGCCGCAACAGCTGTTCCTCGATCCCTCGGACACCCTGCGCCTGTGGTTTTCCGACTACCGCCCGGCCCGTCGCAGCTTCCGTGGCTTCCAGATCCGCCGGGTGCAGAGTGACGCCGACTGGCAGGCGGTCAACCGTCTGTACCAGACGCGCAGCATGCTGACCGTCGACCCGCAGCGCCTGACCCCGCGCGCCGAGGGCGGCCCGGTGTACTGGCTGGCCGAGGACACCGACACCGGCCAGGCACTGGGCACGGTGATGGGCCTCAATCACCAGGAGGTGTTCCAGGACCCGGAGCGCGGCAGCAGCCTGTGGTGCCTGGCGGTCGATCCGCAGTGCCCGCGACCGGGGGTCGGCGAGGCGCTGGTGCGCCACCTGATCGAGCATTTCCAGTCGCGCAGCCTGGCCTGGATGGACCTCTCGGTGCTGCACGACAACCAGCAGGCCAAGGCGCTGTACGCCAAGCTGGGCTTTCGCAACCTGCCCACCTTCGCGGTCAAGCGGCGCAACAGCATCAACCAGGCCCTGTACCTGGGGCGCGGTCCGCAGGATGAGCTCAACCCCTACGCGCGCATCATCGTCGACGAGGCCCTGCGCCGCGGCATCGAGGTGCAGGTGGACGACGCCGAGGCCGGGTTGTTCACCCTCAGCCACGGTGGGCGGCGCATCCGCTGCCGGGAGTCGCTCAGCGACCTGACCAGCGCGGTGAGCATGACCCTCTGCCAGGACAAGCGCCTGACCCACCGCTGCCTGCGCAAGGCCGGGCTGTTCCTGCCCGCCCAGCAACTGGCCGGCAGCGCCGAGGACAACGCCGCGTTTCTCGCCGAGCACCAGCGTGTGGTGGTCAAGCCGCTGAACGGCGAACAGGGCCAGGGCGTGGCGGTCGACCTGCGCAACGAAGAGGAACTGGAACAGGCCATCGCCGCTGCCCGCGTCTTCGACAGCCACGTGCTGCTGGAAAGCTTCCATGAAGGCCGCGACCTGCGCGTGCTGGTCATCGGTTTCGAGGTAGTGGCCGCCGCGCTACGCCACCCCGCCGAGGTGATCGGCGACGGCCAGCGCAGCATCCGCGCGCTGATCGAGGCGCAGAGCCGGCGCCGCCAGGCCGCCACCGGCGGCGAAAGCCGCATCCCGCTGGACGAGGAAACCCAGCGCACCCTGCTCAACGCCGGTTTCGACTACGACAGCGTGCTGCCGAACGGCCAGCACCTGGCCGTGCGGCGCACCGCCAACCTGCACACCGGTGGCATCCTCGAGGACGTCACCGCGCAGTTGCACCCGGCGCTCGCCGAGGCCGCCGTGCAGGCGGCACGCGCCCTGGACATCCCGGTGGTCGGCGCGGACCTGCTGGTCACCGCCGCCGACCAACCGGACTATGTGTTCATCGAGGCCAACGAGCGCGCCGGACTGGCCAACCACGAACCGCAACCGACCGCCGAACGCTTCATCGACCTGCTGTTCCCGCTCAGCCAGACGCAGGGCTGAGGCGTCGCGCGCCAAGGAGTCATCATGTCCCACCCCCTGCCCGACCCGGATACGGCCTACCTGCGCCAGGTGCTGCTGGAGATGCTCGCCATCCCCAGCCCCACCGGCTTTACCGATACCCTCGTGCGCTATGTCGCCGAGCGCCTGGACGAACTGGGCATTCCCTACGAACTGACCCGGCGCGGCACCGTGCGCGCCACCCTCAAGGGCCGGCTGAACAGCCCGGACCGCGCGATCTCCGCGCACCTGGACACCATTGGCTCCAGCGTGCGCGAGATCAAGGACAACGGCCGCCTGTGCCTGGCGCCGGTGGGCTGCTGGTCGAGCCGCTTCGCCGAAGGCAGCCGGGTGAGCCTGTTCACCGATGGCGGGGTGATACGCGGCAGCGTGCTGCCGCTGATGGCCTCCGGGCACGCCTTCAACACCGAGGTGGACAGCCTGCCGGTGAGCTGGGACCACATCGAGCTGCGCCTGGACACCCTGGCCGCCAGCCGCGCGGAAGTGGAAGCGCTGGGCGTGCGGATCGGCGATGTGGTGGCCTTCGATCCGCTGCCGGAGTTCAGCGAAAGCGGCCACCTCAGCGCCCGCCACCTCGACGACAAGGCCGGCGTCGCCGCCCTGCTCACCGCCCTGAAGATGGTGGTGGACAGCGGCATCGAGCCGCCCATCGACTGCCACCCGCTGTTCACCATCACCGAGGAAATCGGCTCCGGCGCGGCGGCCGCCCTGCCCTGGGATGTCAGTGAGTT
Organism: Pseudomonas flexibilis; assembly: GCF_000806415.1. Taxonomy (NCBI): domain Bacteria; kingdom Pseudomonadati; phylum Pseudomonadota; class Gammaproteobacteria; order Pseudomonadales; family Pseudomonadaceae; genus Pseudomonas; species Pseudomonas flexibilis. Next base: position 659,547 of record NZ_JTAK01000002.1, on the reverse strand, counting down.
CGTCGGCGTGGACATCGCCCCGGTGGCGCCGGGGCAGAGCTCCAGCGAACACGCGGTGACCGTGGCCATGCAGGATTCCGGCGGCCCCTACGACTATCACCTGTCGCGCCACCTGCTGCGCCTGGCCGAACAGCAGGACATCCCGGTGCGCCGCGACCTGTTCCGCTACTACCACAGCGACGCCCAATCGGCGATCGCCGCCGGCCACGACATTCGCACCGCGCTGCTGGCGTTCGGCTGCGACGCGACCCACGGCTACGAACGCACCCACCGCGACAGCCTGCTGGCGCTGACCCGGCTGATCGCTGCCTATGTGATCAGCCCGCCGGTGTTCGCCAGCGACGCCAAGCCGGCCCAGGCTTCGCTGGAACCCTTCAGCCACCAGCTCGAGCACGAAACCCAGATGGAACCGGAAACCCGCGTGCCGGCGGTGGACAGCCTGGTGAGCTGCGGCAAGGACAAGGGCTGAGGAACGGGAGGGCGGGCTTTGCATTCGTCCGCCCGCCCACTAGCATGGCGGCCGCATTCCGGAGAGCCTTCATGCTGATTCCCCACGACCTGATCGAAGCCGAGACCCTGACCCGCCTGCTGGAAGACTTCGTCACCCGCGAAGGTACCGACAACGGCGACGACACCCCGCTGGACACCCGCGTCGCCCGCGCCCGCCGCGCCCTGGAAAAGGGCCAGGCGGTCATCGTCTTCGACCCGGACAGCCAGCAGTGCCAGCTGGCCCTGCGCGAGGAGGTGCCGAAGGAGTGGCTGGAGGAATAACGGGGGCTGGGTGCAGGGCGACGGCGGCCAGATAAGCGGGCCCGCACAGACCCTCAGATCCGCGCGCCCTCGCGCTCCCAGGCACAGCGCATGCGCAGCTCGCCCTGGCGGGGACTGTGCAAGCCGCTTTCCGACTCCCAGTGAAAGGTGTGGGTGCCGCTCAGCTCGGTTTCCAGGTGCACCACCGCGCTGCTCCAGTACAGCCGCCGCAGCAGCTCTTCGAACTGCGCGACCCACAGCTTCCATTCGTACTCGATGCCGGGATAGCTGGCGCCGAAATGGATCACCTGGGTCTGGAACAGACCGGCCCCGGGCTGCTCGCAACAGGAGAACATCTCCCGCCCCAGGAAGCTCCATTGCTCATCCGGCAGCTCGGCCAGCATGCGGCGATTGTGGGCCTGGCGCACTTCGGCGCCCAGCGGGTCGGTGGCCGGCCAGCCACGAATGCAGCCATAGACGATGGATTCGGCTTGCACGGATCAATCTCTATCCAGAGAAACGGTCTGGGCGGGGAAGCTAGCACAGGGGCGCGCAGGACGCATCAGCCGCGCCGGCGCAGCGCCAGGGTCACCAGCAGCATGACAGCGGCCATCAACGCCAGCACCGTGAACGGCAGCCGGTAGCTGTCGGACAGGTCACGCAACAGGCCCACCAGCAGCGGCATCACACAGGCCAGGGTGTAGCCGACCGACAGCATCATCGCCGTCCAGCGGCTGACCTCCAGCGGCGAGTTCACCTCGTACATGGGCAGGATCAGCGCCAGCGCGAACGAACTCGACAGCGCGATGCCGAGCAAGGCCGCCGTCAGTTCGGGCTGGAAGGCCGGCGCCAGCGCGATCAGTGACAGGCACAGCAGCGCCAGCGTGGAGCAGCCACCCAGCAGCAGCGGCCGGCTCACGCCCCGGTGCGCCAGCCAGGGCACCAGGAATGAACAGGGCATGCCGGCCAGCATGAACAGGCTGAGCAGGCCGTTGCTGCGCATCGCCCCTAGACCGGCCTCGCCGTAACGCGCCACCAGCCAGGTGCTCAGCGCATAGAACAACCCCGACTGCAGGGCAAAGAAGGCCGTGATCAGCCAGGCGCGCGGCACCGTCCATGGCAGTCCACCGGTTGGCACCAGCCCGGGCGGCTCGCTGCGGTTGGGCAGGCGCAGCCATAACAATGCGGCCAGCAGCGCCGGCAGGGCCCAGAAGGCCAGCGCCAGCGGCCAGCGGTCGGCGAAACCGTGGGTCAGTGGCTGGGTCAGCACCACGCCGGCGGCGCCGCCCATGGACATGCTCAGGGAAAACCAGCCGATGGCCGCGCCCAGGCCCTGGGCGAAGTGACGCTTGATGAAGCCGGACATCAGCGGACCGGCCACGGCGATGCCGATGCCGACCAGCGCGGCGCTGCCGATCAGCACCAGGCTGGAAGTGGCGGCCAGGCGCAGCGACAGCGCCAGGGCGATCAACAGCAGGCAACCGAGCAGGGTGCGTTCCAGCCCAACGCGCTGCGCCAGGCGGGGCGCCAGCGGCGCCAGCAGGCCCATGAACATCACCGGCAGCACAGTGGTCAGGCTGATGCTGGCGCGACTCAGCGCCAGCTCGGTGGCGATGCGTTCGATCAGCGGCGCCAGCGAGGTGATGCCGGGTCGCAGGTTCAGCGCGGCCACGACCAGCGCCAGCAGCAGCAACAGGCGGGAGGGAGAACGCATGCGGAAACATCCGGAACGGTTGACCAGCCGGGCACCCTACACAGGCGCCCGCCGGCCGGCAAGCGTCATGCCCCGCGCTTGGCGCGCAGCTTCTCGGTCATGGCGATCATCTGCTGGTAGATCACCTCCGGGTTCTGCCGCTTGATCGCCCAGGCCATGCGCCCCTGTTCGTGGGGCAGGATCAGGAAGCTGCCCTTGGCGACCTCCGTGAAGATGTAGTCGGCGATGTCCGCCGCGCTGATCGGCGAGCTGTCCAGCAGCTTGCCCACCTGCGCCTTCATGGCCGGGTCCGGGCCGCGAAAGGAATCCAGCAGGTTGGTCTGGAAGAACGACGGGCAGACCACATGCACGTCGATGCCCTGCGGCTTGAGTTCCACCAGCAGGCTTTCCGAGAGCGCCACCACGCCGGCCTTGGCCACGTTGTAGTTGCTCATCGCCGGCGCCTGCATCAGCGCGGCCAGCGAGGCGATGTTGATGATGCGCCCCTGGCTGCGCTCGAGCAGCGGCAGGAAGGCCTTGCAGCCCTTGATCACGCCCATCAGGTTGATCGACAGCTGCCAGTCCCAGTCCTCCAGCGACAGGTCGCTGAAGAAGCCGCCGGAAGCCACGCCGGCATTGTTGACCACCACATCGATGCCGCCGAGTCGCGCCTCGCAGGCCTGGGCGAAGGCGGTGAGCTGGCTGTAGTCGCGCACGTCACAGCGCTGGGTGAAGCCATCGCCGCCCGCCTCGCGTACCAGGGCCAGGGTTGCTTCCAGGCCGTCCGGGTTGATGTCTCCCAGCGCCAGTTGCCAGCCCTCGCGGGCCCAGCGAAGCGCGATTTCCCGGCCCAGTCCAGAACCGGCGCCGGTGATCATGATGCGGTTGTGCATAGCGGTATCGCCCTTCTTGTTGTTGTGCCGTGCCGGAGTCTAATCCGCTCGCCGGCAGCCGATGGGCGTTATCAGGGGGGTGAATGAATGCGGAAAAGCTCGCGAATGAAAATTCGCTCCCACGGGGTCCAGGAGCCGCACTTGCCTTATTTGTGGGAGCGCACTTGTCCGCGAGTTTCTAGCCGTGACGCTCGTGCGGGACCCACCCAAAGCTCGCGACTGAAGTCGCTCTACTGGTTCGGGTGCACGCCCTACTTCATGCCCAGCCTTCGCGCCAGCTTGTGCAGGTTGCTGGGGTCCAGTTCCAGCAGGCGGGCGGCCTGGGCCCAGCTGCCGCCGGTCGCCTCCAGGGCCTGGCGGATGGCCTGGCGCTGGCAGGCATCGACGACGACCCGCAACGGCTGCGGGTCCGTCACCGGCAAGACCGCGCTGGAGCTCTGCGGCGCCGCCGACGGCGGCGCACTGGCGGTGCTGTCCAGATCCAGCAATTCCGGCTCCAGGGTGAGAATCGCGCCGCGCTCGCCGCCTCGGCTGAGCAGGCGCAGCGCCGCACGGCTGATCACATGCTCCAGCTCGCGCACATTGCCCGGCCAGGGATAGGCCAGCAGCGCCTGCTCGGCGGCCGGCGACAGGCGCACGCTGCGCAGCCCCAGGCGCGTGCGGTTCAGCTCCAGGAAGTGACCGGCCAGCAGCAGCACATCGTTGCCGCGCTCGCGCAACGGCGGGATCGGCGCCGGGTAGACCGACAGCCGGTGATAGAGATCGGCGCGAAATAGCCCCTCGCGCACGCTCTGCTGCAGGTTGCGGTTGGTGGCGGCGATGATGCGCACATCCACGCGGCGCGGCTGGTCGGTGCCCAGGCGCTGGATTTCGCCGTTCTGCAGGGTGCGCAGCAGCTTGGCCTGAACGCTCAGCGGCAGTTCGCCCACCTCGTCGAGGAACAGGGTGCCGCCATTGGCCGCCTCGAAACGTCCCGGTCGCTCGCTGCTGGCGCCGGAGAAGGCGCCCTTGGCGTGGCCGAACAGTTCGCTTTCGGCCAGGGACTCAGGCAGCGCCGCACAGTTCACATGCACCAGCGGCCGGTCGCGGCGCGGCGAATGCCGGTGCAACCAGCGCGCGAACAGTTCCTTGCCCACCCCGGTTTCGCCGAGCAACAACACCGGCAGCTCGGATTCGGCCACCACCTGCAGCTCGTGCAGCAGCGCCCGGATCGCCTCGCTACGACCGAGCAGCTCGCCCTCCACCAGGCTGACGTTCTGCTCCAGCACGTCGCTGCGCGCCATCCGCAAGCTGCGGTTCTCATGCTCCAGGCGGGTGATGCGCACCGCCGTTTCGATCAGCAGGGCACAACGCTGCAGGTCGCGGCGCGCCGCATCGTCGAAGGTGCCGGCATGCAGCGCATCGAGAGTCAGCGCGCCCCACAGGCGACCCTCCACGTACAGGCTCTGCCCCATGCAGTCGTGCACGGGCAGCGGGTCGCCCTCCTGCCCTTCCAGCAGCCCGTCATAGGGGTCGGGAAGGCGGCTGCCCGGCTCGAACCAGGCCGGCTCGCGCTGGGCGAGGATGGTCGCCAGCCGCGGGTGCCGGGCCACCACGAAACGCCGTCCCAGCGCCTCGCGCACCAGGCCGGTCGCCGCCACCGGCAGCAGGCTGTCATCTTCCAGGCGCAGCAGCACCACGGCGCCACAGCGGAAACGCTGCTGCAGGGTGTGCACCAGGCGTTGAAGGCGCACGGTGTGCGGCAATTCGGTGGCCAGGTCGGCCAGTAGGCTGTCGTCCATCATGGTGATTAGTACCGTATAGGGTCGAAAGAACCCTACCCGCTTCGGGTTATTTTGACCATTGCTTTTTAAAATCCTAGCTATATCAATAGGTTGTATGTGGCACGTGCTTTGCGATAGACCAGCAAGCCTGCTCAACGGAGCCCCTGCCATGACATCCCTGATCGACCAGACCCTCGGCGACCTCGCCACCGACCTGCCCGGTGCCACCCGCGTATTTCACCAGCACCAACTGGACTTCTGCTGCGGTGGCCAGCAGACCCTGCGCGAGGCCTGCGTCAGGCGCGGCCTGGATGCCGACGCCATCACCGCGCAGCTGCAAGCATTGCACGGCGACACCGACCAGCCCGACTGGCGCCAGGCCAGCAACACCGAGCTGATCGAGCACATCCTCACCCGCTTCCACGCCCGCCATCGCGAACAGCTGCCCGAGCTGATCCGCCTGGCCAGCCGGGTGGAGCAGGTGCATGGCCAGAATCCGACCTGCCCTAACGGCTTGGCCGAACACCTGTGGAACATGCAGCAGGAACTGGAAAGCCACATGCTCAAGGAGGAAAAGATCCTCTTCCCGCTACTGCTGAGCGAGCCACCCCATCCCCATGCGCAGGGCCCCATCGCGGTGATGCGCTACGAGCACGACCAGCACGGCGAGGCGCTGGCTCGCCTGAATGAGATGACCGACGACATCACCCCGCCGCCGCATGCCTGCAACACCTGGCGCGCCCTCTATCGCGGACTGGCGGAGCTGCGGGATGACCTGATGCAGCACATCCACCTGGAAAACAACGTACTGTTTGCCCGTTGAAGGCAGTCACCCTTACCGATCAAGCGGCCTGAACGGAGAGACGCTCATGGTGTTACACCGAGTCCACAGCCAGATCCTGCGCAGCCACCATCTGTTCGAGCCGCTCAGCGACGAGCAGCTCGATCAACTGATGCAGGGCAGCCAACTGCTCAACCTGGAGAAGGGCGACACGCTGTTCCGCCAGGGCGACCCGGCGCATTTCTTCTATTTCGTGATTTCCGGCGCAGTGAAGATCTACCGGCTCACGCCGGACGGCCAGGAGAAGGTGTTCGAGGTGCTGACCAACCGGCAGACCTTCGCCGAGGCGATGATGCTGATGGACACCCCCAACTACGTGGCCTCCGCGCAGACGGTCACGCCCACCCAGCTGTACCGGTTCCCCAACGCCACCTACATGCGCCTGCTGCAGGACAACAACCGCCTGGCCTTCGCACTGCTCGGCAAGCTGAGTATCCGCCTGCACCAGCGCCTCAACGAGATCGAGACCCTGTCGCTGAAGAACGCCACCCACCGCGTGGTGCGCTACCTGCTCACCCAGCTTGGCCGCGTGCAGGACGGCAGTCCGTCCTTCGAGCTGCCGATGACCCGCCAACTGGTGGCCGGTCACCTGTCGATCCAGCCGGAGACCTTCTCGCGGATCATGCGCCACCTGCTGGACGACGGCATCATCAGCCAGGAAGGCCGGGTGATCACCATCCTCGATCGCCAGCGCCTGGAGCAGTTCGAATGAACCGGCACACGCCAAACGCCATGGGGAGGTAACGATGGCCAGGTGTCTCTACTGCCAGCAGGACAATCCATCTGCGCGTGACGACTGCCAGGACTGCGGCATGCCGCTGCCGGCGCTGGAGGAGCAGGCGCGCGAAAAGCGCCTGCGGCGCTTCGCGGCCTTCTGCATCGGCCTGACGGTGTTCTGTTTCGTGATGTTCTTCTGGCTGCCGCGCAGCATCAGCTGACCGGCTTAACGCAGGAAGGCCACCACCTGTTCGGCGTCGAAGGGCCAGTTCAGCTCGGCACCGCTGTCGCAACGGCGGAGCACCGGAATCGTCAGGCCGTAGCGCTCCACCCACTCCTCGCGCTCGCTGATGTCGACCAGCTCCACCAACAGGCCGTGCTCGACGAAGGGCATCAGCAGTGCCTCGGCCACTTCGCACAAGTGGCAGCCGAGGGTACCGAACAGTTGGCATTCAGGAAGCATGGGCGTTCTCCGGACGGGGGCGCGCAGTATACCGCGCGCCATCCTGTCGGCAGCGGCAAGGAACCTTGCAGCGCAGCGGGGCTCGAAACGGGGAGTTCACACCCGTCAGGAGAACGCGCATGGCCACGAATGATCCGTTCGAACCCCTCAATCCCGGCAGCACCACCGGTTCCGCCAGCAGCGGCGCCGGCATGGGCACCTTCGGCTCCATGGGCAGCGGCGGCGCGGGCGGGCAGCGCCCCTTCGACAAGGAGGTGCACCGGCGCAACCTGCATGATGTCCAGCGCGCCATTTCCCGGGAATTCCAGACCCTGATCAGCGACGCCGAAAGTCTCCTCAAGCAGACCACCGGCAGCGCCAGCGGCCAGACCGAAGAGCTGCGCAATCGCATCAACGCCAACATCGAGCGCGCCAAGGGCCTGCTCAAGGACAGCGAGAACAGCCTGCGCGAGCAGAGCCAGGCGGCCCGCCAGGCCACCGAGGACTACCTGCACGAACATCCCTGGCAATCGCTGGGCATCGCCGCCGGCGTCGGCTTCCTCCTGGGACTGCTCAGCGCACCGCGTCGCTGATGGGAGCGACCATGGACGAGAACCTCACTCCGCCTTCCGCCGCGGCCCAGAGCCGCGCCGACGACGGGCCATCGGTGCGCCGCATTGGCGGCGCCCTGCTCGGCCTGCTGGAAGGTCACGTGGAATTGCTCGGCCTGGAAATCAAGGAGGAAAAGGCCCGCACGCTGCGCTTGCTGACCTACGCGGCGCTGGGCCTGGTGTTCGGCCTGCTGCTGGTGATCGGCCTGTCCTCGGCCATCGTCATCGCCGCCTGGGACGAACATCGCATGCTGGCGATCCTGGGTCTCTGCGTGCTGTATGCCATCGGCGTGGCCATCTGCTTCGGCAAGGCGAAGAGCCAGGTCCGCAACCAGGCAAGACCCTTCCACGACACCCTTGAAGAAATGGCCCGCAACCGGGAGCGCCTGTTGCCATGAACGAACCCTTGAGCCGACCGGCCTCGATGGATCAACACAAGGAGCTGATTCGTCTGCGCATGGAAATGTATCGCCAGCAGGTGCTGTACAACGCCGAGCCGCTGCGTCATCCGCTCGACCATATTCGCCAGCTGATGGGCGGCGCCCCCGGGCGTTACCAGGATGCCCGCAAGGCGCCCTGGGTGATCGGCGCCACCGCTTTCCTCGCGCTGTTCGGCAAGCGCCTGGGCCGTGTCGGCACCCTGGCCCGCCTGGGATTGCTGATCTACCCCATGTTCAAGGCGGCGCAGGTGGCCAAGGAGGTCAAGCAGGAGTACGACCAGCAAACGGCCAGGACGGGGGGATGGGCAGAAGCTCCAGCGGTGTCGCCCGAGGCCGTGACCCCGCCGGTGAACACCCGCGCACCGGACGTGCCCGGATAGCTCCGATCGCCCTACAGCTGTCCTGCCCGCGCGGCGTAGTCGTGGCTGTTGTCGCGATGGGTGACCAGCACCGCCTCCATCTCCTCGCGCAAGCGCGGGTCGCCGAGTTGCGGCAGCAGGGCTTCCAGCTTGCGGATCACCCATTGCTGGCCTCGATCCACCAGTTTCAGGCGTTCGACCAGATCGGGGATGGCCATGCACTTCTCGTAGAAGGCTCCGCGCTCCCTGGTGGGCTCGGCGCCCATCTGCAACAGGCAGTCGCGCAGGCGCCGACAGCTGTCCGCCTCCCCGCGATGGATCTGCTGCAGCACGCTGCGCTGCGCCTCGCTCTGCACTTCTTTCAGGCTGGCGGCAGCCACCTGCGCGCCGGCGCGCTCGGCGGCCAGAAGCTCGTTGAATGCGGCAATCAATGCCTCGCGCTCGTTGTTGTTCATCGCATGGCTCCTCTCTATGCAGCGTGCAGCCCATGCTAGTCGCTCGTTTACGAGGGCCGACAATGAAATAAATTGCTCCAGACCTGCACCATTACTGATGCAAAGCCAACCAAAAGGCCATTGATATCAATTTTCCTGCACCCGAAAGCCAATTTATTTCATTTGTCTTGATCTCGGTCCTTGTACAGACTTGCACGCCTTTCGCCTTGCCGCCGTACCCTGCTGGACATCATGGCCCTTCCGGTTTCCCCCCTGCCCGCCTGGCTTGCCAACCTGCTGCCTACCACCCCTTCACCGCGTCCTCGCGAGTGGCTGCGCGCCACCCTGGGCGCCGGCCTGGCGGTCGCCCTGTGCACCTGGGTCAACAGTCAACTGTTCGGTTTGCCGCTGACGCTGCACCTGCTCGGCCCGCTCGGCGCCTCGGCGCTGCTGCTGTATGCGGTGCCCTCCGGCGCGCTGGCCCAACCCTGGTCGCTGCTGGGCAGTTATGCCGTGGCAGGCCTGTGCGCCGCGCTGGTGGTTCACTTCCACGGCGGCGAGGTCGGTCTGTGGGTCGCCGCGCTGACCCTGGGTGTATCGCTGCTGCTGATGTACCTGCTGCGCTGCCTGCACCCCCCGGGCGGGGCCATGGCGCTAAGCCTGATCGTGACGGGTGCGGACACCCAGGGCGCGGGGCTCGCCCTGGTACTGCCCGCCTTCAGCGGCGCGCTCACGCTGCTGGTCAGCGCCCTGATGTACAACAACCTGACCGGCGTCCGCTATCCGAAGGCTGCCGCCAGCTCCAACGAGCTGCATGGCACCGCCGATCCGCTGCCGGAGCAACGCACCGGCGTGTCCCCGGACGATCTGCGCCAGGCTTTGGACGAGTTCGACGGCTTCGTCGACATCACGCCCGACGACCTGGAACAGCTGCTGCGCAGCACCGAGCGTCATGCCCTGCGCCGGCGCATGGGCGACATCAACGCGGCGCAGATCATGTCCCGCGACCTGCGTATCGCCAGCCCGACCACCACTGTCGACCAGGCGCTGGCCATGCTCAAGCGCCATCGGCTGCGCAACCTGCCCGTGCTGGAGAACAATCGGCTGGTGGGCATCGTCAGCGTCATCGACCTGATCGGCCAGTCGCGCCGCCGCCAGTTGTGGCCGCTGGGCCGCCGCCGGGAAACCCTGCTGCGCGAGGTGATGACCTGCCCGGTGGTGAGCGTCGACCACCGGCTGCATCTGGCCGAGCTGATCACCCTGATGTCCAGCCAGGGGCTGCACTGCGTGCCGGTGCTGGAGAATCAGGTGCTGGTGGGCATGATCACCCAGACCGATGTCATCGCCGCCCTGCAACAGGATCTGCTGCGCCAGGCCGGCTGATCAGATCATCGGATCCCAGCGCTGCGACCAGTCGCTGGGACGCGCCAGCACGTCGTGCAGGAGGCCGATGGCCTGGCGCAATACCTGGCTGTCGCGCTCGCGCGAATAGACCAGGTAGATCGGGTAGCTGAATTCGGGCGCCTGCGGCACGCGCTCGAGCGCCCCGCTGGCCAGGTAATGCTCGACCACCCGACTGCGGAAGTAGCCGCTGCCACCCTGCTGCAGGAGGTACTGCAGGGCCAGCGGCCCCAGGTTGAAGGCCAGGGAGGCGCGCGCCCGCTCGGGCAGCGCCGCGTCGTGACGCTGCCGGAACGGCTCGCCCCAGTCCACATACACGTAGGGTTCGGGCTTGGCCGGGTTGCGCACCTGGATCAGGCGCTCCTCGAGCACCGGCTCCACCTGCAGGCCCGGCCAGTAGCTGGGGTGGTAGACCAGCACGCAGTCGAGCAGGCCCAGCTCCAGGCGTTCCTGCAGGTAACCGTTCTCCCCCACCTCGGCGCGAATCGCATGGCCGGGAATCCGCTCGCGCAGCTCAGCGACCCAGGACAGCATCAGCGGGTTGCACAGGCTCATCTCGCCGCCCACCGCCAGACTGGAATCGCATCCTTCCGGCAGCGGCAGGTCGCGGCGCGCAGCCTCCCAGCTCTGCACCAGCTGGCTGGCGTAGCCGATGAACTTCTCGCCGTTGGCGGTCAAGCGCGCGCCGGCGCGGTTGCGCACGAACAGCGAACAGCCCAGCTGGGCTTCGAGTTTCTGCACCCGCGCGGTAATGGCCGTCTGGGTGACATGCAGGCGCTCGGCGGCGGCAATGAAGCTGCCGCCCCGGGTGATTTCCAGAAAGGTTCGAGCCAGCTCGATGTCCATGGATGCACTTGTCTGAAGGGCTGGGCGGCCCATTCTAGTGGCTGCGCTCCGGCAGGACGACCCGGACGAAGGTCGTCCGGCGACTACAGGCGGAAGCGCGTGACCAGTCCGTTGAGCCCCACCGCCAGCCGCGACAGCTCCTGGCTGGCGGCGCTGGTCTGGTTGGCGCCGGCGGCACTCTGCAGCGACAGGTCGCGGATCGCCACCAGGTTGCGGTCCACCTCGCGCGCCACCTGGGCCTGTTCCTCGGCGGCGCTGGCGATCACCAGGTTGCGTTCGTTGATGCCGGCGATGGCCTGGGCGATCTGCTCCAGCGCCTCACCGGCCGCCTGCGCCACGTCCTCGCTGCTGCGGGCCCGCTCCAGGCTGTGCTGCATGGCACCGACCGCCTGCTCGGTGTCCTGCTGCACGCCGCCGATCATCTGCTCGATCTCTCGGGTCGACTGCTGGGTGCGGTGCGCCAGTGCGCGCACTTCATCGGCCACCACCGCGAAGCCGCGCCCGGCATCACCGGCACGGGCGGCCTCGATGGCGGCGTTGAGCGCCAGCAGGTTGGTCTGATCGGCGATGGCGCGGATCACGTCGAGCACCTGGCCGATGTCGCGTACCTTGACCGCCAGTTGCCCCACCTGGCCGGCGCTGCTGTTGACCTCGGCGCTCAGCTGGCGGATGGCGCCGACAGTCTGCTTCACGGCATCGCGGCCCTGCAGGGCGGTGCGGTTGGTTTCGCCGGTGGCCTGGGAGGTATCCACCGCGCTGCGGGCCACCTCCTCCACCGCACTGGTCATCTCGTTGACGGCGGTGGCGGCCTGCTCGATCTGGTCGTTCTGCTGGTGCAGGCCGCGCGAGGAGTTCTCGGTGACCGCGTTCAGCTCCTCGGCGGCCGAGGCCAGCTGACTGGAGGAGTCGGCGATCTGCTGCACGGCACTGCGCAGGTTGCCCTGCATGGTGCGCAGGGCGTCCAGCAACTGCGCCGGCTCGTCGCGACCGGTGACGCGGATCTCGCGGGTCAGGTCGCCGGCCGCCACGGCGAGGGCTTCCTCCAGCGCCTGGCCAAGCGGCACCAGCAGGCTGCGGGTGAACAGCCAGGCCAGCAGGATGGTCAGCAGCGCCGCCGCCACGATGACCACGATCACGCCGACGATGGCGTTGCCGTAGACGTTTTCCGCAAAGCGTGCCGCCTTGCCGGCCGCGGCGCGATTGAAGTCGAGCAGCGCACCCAGGCTGCTGGACATGTCATTGGCATGCTGGTTGATGGCGCCGGCCAGCACCTCCATGGCCTGCGCGTCGTTGCCGGCGCGGATGAAGTCCATCAGGCGCGCATGCTCGCCCAGGTAGTTGCGCTGGTGGCGGGTGAAGCGCTCGTACAGCTGGCGCTCCTCCTCGTCGTTGAGGTAGCGGCGATACTCCCGCTCCAGGCCATCGAGCGTGCCCAGCAACTCGTTCAGCTGCGCCAGGGTCTGCTGCTGGCTGCGCTCGTCGCGCACCGCCGACAGGCGCAGGGTGACCGCGCGGATACGCAGCATGGTGCGATCCAGCTCGCTCAGCGCCAGGATACTCGGCAGCCAGTTCTCGTCGACGTCCCGGGATTGCTCGCGCATGACCGACATCTGATTGAGCGCGAATAGCCCCAGCAGCAGGACCACCAACGCAATCAGGCCAAATCCCAGCGCGGCGCGCGGCGCCACTTTCATATCTCGGAACATCGATGGATCACTCGTACATAGCGGGCAGGATGGATCGTGACCGAACGGTCACATTACGGGTATCGACGTCCGCCCCAGTACCTTTAATGCATTTTTCTACCGCTGGTCGGCCGAGCCGCGCGCCGGCAGGATGGCCAGGAAGTTGTCGCGCGCCACCCGCCGCGCCACCGGGGCCGGTAGTGCGTCGAGGAACGGGCGGAAGTCGTGGATCAGTTCGCCCAGGCTGCCGAAGCTGCCCACTACGTCGGAGCCGAGCATGAAACGCTCCGGGTAGCGTTCCACCAGCTCCACCCAGCGCGGGTCGGGCCGGCCCTTGGCGTCCAGCAGGTACGGCCGCAGCACCGTCCAGGACAGGTCGATGTACAGGTTGGGATAGTCCTCCAGCAGGCGCGCCAGGGTCGGACGAAGGAATTCCAGTTTTTCCTGGTGCCGATGGATTTCCATGCTGGTGCCAGCGTGCGCCCAGATGAAGCGCACATGGGGATGGTTGCGCAGCGCCTCCTCAATTTCCGGCAGGTACAGCGGGTTGCGCTCGCGCTTGGAGGTAATGTTGGCGTGCAGCAGCACCGGCAGGTCGTATTCGGCGGCCAGATGGTAGACGCGCCGTAGTGCCTCGTTGTTGGCGCGGGGCACATCGCCATAGGTGAGCGCGGTAAGGTCATCGTGCCGGGTGAACACCTCGCCTATGCCCTGCCAGAGCCCGGGGTCAAGCTCCAGCATGCGACGGATATGAGCGTCGGCGTTCTTGTCGGCGGGGTTGAAACCGGTCAGGAAGGGGTGCATGCGGCGCCGGCGATCCGCCGGCAGGGCCTTCACCGCGGCGGCGACGAACACATCGGTGGCGCTGTACCAGTAGGCCCCGGCATCGTCGCCCGCGTAGTAGCGCGGACGCTTGGGCTCATCCTCGTGCCATTTCTTGGCCACCGGGATGCCGGAGAGCATCACATGCTCCACCCCGGCGGCGTCCATTGCGGCGAAGAGCGCGTCCATGCCTTCGCTTTCCTGGAAGAAATCCAGGTAGTGGACATGGGCGTCGGCGAAGCGGTAATCGCGAGCCGGCGCCTCGAAGGCGGCCAGAGCCAGGCAGCAGGTCAACAGGCAGAGCATCCGTGTCACGGTCATTCCTCCCCGGGCAATGGCCGATAGACCCGGCGCCAGAGCCGGTGGTTCGCCTTGGCGAGCGATGCCTGGCTCAAGTAGGCTGCTCGGCTCCTGTCCGGTGAGGAAGTCCATGCTTTCCGTCGTCACCATCGTCCTGCCCGTGTTCGCCCTGATCCTGATCGGCTATGTGTGCCGCAGGACCAACCGCCTCGGCCCGCACGCCGCCTCGGAGCTCAACCGCTTCGTGGTCTGGCTGGCGCTGCCGGCGCTGCTGTTCAGCGTGACCGCCAACTCCAGCTGGGAACGGCTCTGGCAGCCGGGCTTCCTGCTGGCCTTCGGCGGCAGCGCGCTGGTGGTTTTCCTGCTCGCCCTGGTGTGGCGCATCCGCAAGGGGGCGGCCGCCGATGCCCAGCTGGACGCCCTCGGTGCCGCCTATGCCAACACCGGTTACGTGGGCATTCCGCTGTGCATCATCGTCTTCGGCGAGAACGGCCTGGAGCCGGCGCTGATCGCCTCGCTGGTGGTGGTGTGCGGCATCTTCGCCCTGGCGCTGGTCGGCGTCGAAGTGGCCCTGCAGGGCGAAAAGGCCCTGGGACCTGCGCTGCGCAAGGTCAGCCGGGCGCTGGCCGGTAACCCGCTGGTGGTTGCGCCGGTGCTCGGTGCACTGTGGGCCTGGGGCGGCGTACCACTGCCCAAACCCGCAAGCGATCTGCTGAGCATCCTCGGCGCCGCCACCACACCCTGCGCGCTGGTGTCGCTGGGCCTGTTCCTCGCCCACAAGCAGCAGGAAAGCACCCCCGGCGTGCTTCCGCTGGTGGCGATGAAGCTGATCCTGCAACCGCTGCTGGCCTGGTATGTGGCCTTCGAGTGGCTGGAGCTGCCGACGCTGTGGGCGCACAGCGCCGTGCTGCTGGCCGCGCTGCCCACCGGCACCGGCCCCTACATGCTGGCCGAGTACTACCAGCGCAGCGGCGCGCGCGTGTCGCGGGTGGTGCTCTATTCGACCCTGGGCTCGCTGCTCACCCTGTCGCTGTGCCTGATCTGGCTGGGCTATTGAACGCGGGGGCAATTGCAGGCCATGCGCCCGGCGAGGATCATGTGGCGCACCGCTGGACCAGGAACACACCATGACCACCGATTGCCGCTTCCTCGAAGACCTCATCCACCACGACATCCCGCTGACCCGCGCCATGCAGCTCAGCGTGCGCGCCTGGGATGGCGACAGCCTGCAGCTGGCCATGCCGCTGGCCGCCAACAGCAACCACAAGGGCACCATGTTCGGCGGCAGCCTCTACAGCCTGTGCGTGCTGGCCGGCTGGGGCTGGCTGACGCTGCGCCTGCGCGACAGCGAGCTGGGCGAAGGCCACATCGTCATCAAGGGCGGACAGATCGACTACCCGCTGCCGGTGGCCGACGACGCCGTGGCCATCTGCGCGGCACCGTCCGCGGCGGACTGGGAGAAGTTCACCAGCCAGTTCCGCCGCCGCGGCCTGGCCCGCCTGTACCTGGACATCCGCATTCCCGCCGCCGACGGCGCCGACGCCGTGCGCCTGCGCGGCGAGTACGTGCTGCACCGCTGACGGCTACTCCACCGGTGGCTGACGCAGCGCCGCCAGGTGCACGCGCAATATCCTGCGCAGCTCGACGATCGCCTCAGGCGTTTCCTGCACGCTGTGCCCACCGGGTATGACCCGCTCGGATTCCGCCCCGGGCAGGTGGGCACTGGCGTAGGGCACGATGCCGTCGCTGGAGGCTTCCAGCGGCTGATCGGGCGAGTCCTGCCCGATGATCGAGTGGTAGCGTACCGACGGCGTAATCGGCAGCCGGGCGCCCAGCTGGATCAGCGGATTGTGGCTGGCCAGGTTGTGAATGCTGGTCACGCCTTGCGTCAGAACCACCGGTTTGGCCGAGGTCGGATCGACCAGCAGCTGGGCCATTTCGTTGAGGCGCACCATCACCGATAGCGGCAACTGGATCAGTCGTGTCGCCCAGCGCGCCAGGAAATGCTCGGCGAACGGCGTGCCCTGGTGCGGCGCGGCGATGAACACCGCACGGCTGACCTGCGGCAGCGGCTGCAGGCGCTCGCGGGCCAAGTGCTCCAGCCGCTCGCTGGCCAGGCCATCGAGCTTCTGCTGCGCGAGATACTCCCGCCACGGGCCTTCGTCGAACCGCGACACCATCAGCTTGGCCAGTACGCCGCCCATGCTGTGCCCCACCAGCACCATGTCCTGCGAGGCGATGGCGGTGCCCTGCGGGTCGAAGTGGCGCAGGGTGCCCAGCAGCGCATCGCGGATCTCCTGGTGGTTTAGCGCCAGCGGCACCTGGGTGGGGTAGTAGACCTGCCAGATCTGGTAGTTCTGCCGCAGTGCCTCGTCGCCCATCACCTCGTTGGCCACGTTGATCCAGGCTTCCGGACTGCTCGCCAGGCCGTGCAGCATGACGAGGGTGCGGCGCCCGGGATCGTAAGGCTGTAGCAGGTACACATGCGGGCGCTCGAGCACCTCACCCTTGCCGATCAGGGTGAGCAGCGACTGCGCGGCGAAGCCCGAACGCGCCAGCCACACGCCATAGGCAGAAGTGAAATTGGCGGCCAGCGGGATGACCCGCCCGGCCAGCGGCAGACTGGCATGCCGGTATGGGTCGTAGGCACTGATCACCGCTTCGCGGGTGTTCAGCACCGCCTCCAGGCTGTCGCCGGGGAAGGTCACCACGGCGGTCAGCGCGATGAAGGGCGTCTCGCTCCAGCTGCGGGTGGCGCTGTGCCGGTCGACCACCCTTCGCGCCGTGCCCAGCACCAGCTCGGCACCCAGTCCGTCCCGGCGGTACTGGTTGCGCACGCCGGCGAAGCTCAGTGCCGAGGCCGGCATCAGCTCCAGGGGCTGCGACTGGCGCGGATCGAACGGCAGATCGCCGAACGCCTCGACCACCGTCCAGTCGCCGACCCGCCGCGCGCGATCCGGCTGCGCCACGCTTGCGCTGCGCTGGTAATGGCGAAACATCAGCAGCGCGGCCTGCTGCACCGCGAAGTGGTAGTAGTCGCGAACCTGGGTCTGCCGGTCGTCCAGTGCCCGCTCTTCCAGCGTGCGCCCGGTCAGGAACAGGTAGGCGTAGGCGTAACGCGCCGCTTCCAGGTAGGCCACCACCCGCTGCTCGTAGCGTGCGTCGTCCAGCCGCAGCGCCTCCTGCAGCCAGAGCTCGGCCAGCACCGACAGGCGCAGCTCATCCGACAGACCCTCGGCCACCTTCAATGCCTCACGGCACGAGGGCGGCCGATCCGCGCAGGCATCCGCCTCGATGCCGGTGACCTGCAGGGCGACCCCACCGAGGCACTCAGCCGGCCGGTGGTCAGCACATCGCCACGCCGCTGCGCCATGTAGTCCTGGGTGTCCAGGGCAGACACGCGAACCCCGGCGCAGGCGGCGAGCAGCAACAGGGTGGGCAGCAGCAGGAGACGACAGGCAAACAACGGCGTGGGCATCGGCGACAGCGCGGGCGTTCCGAGAGGGCATGGCAGTTTGCCAGATCATGCGTCCGTCAGCACAACCGCAGCCGTCACCGCTAACCCATCCGTGCAGCATCCTGCCGAGTCGCCTCCTTCGCGATGCCGGCCACCTTGACCTCCGGGAAGCGCCCGCCCATAAACTCCACCCGCCGCACCGGATGGGCAAAACTCACGCCCAGCTCGTCGAGCCCGTCGATCAGCGCCAGGTTGATCTCCTGCTGGATGTCCATGTACCGGTTGTAGTCGGCGCTCTGCATGATGTAGACGACCTCGTAGGTCATCTGGCTGTCGTCGAAGGCCAGCAGGTGGGCTCGATCGAACGTCACCTCGTCCAGCCCGTCGATGATGCGCTTGACCAGTTGCCCCACCTGGCGGGCCTGGGCGCTCGATGTCTCGTAGGCGATGCCGAACTTGAAGACGATGCGTCGGGTATTCATGCGCTTGTAGTTGTGCACGATCTGCCCGAGCAGGTCGGCGTTGGAACACACCACCTGTTCGCCACTCAACGCCCGAATGCGGGTGCTCTTCAGGCCAATGTGCTCGATGGTGCCGGCCACCTCGCCGAACACCACGAAGTCGCCGATCTCGAAGGGCTTGTCGATGCCGATGGACAGCGAGGCGAACACGTCGCTGAGCAGCGTCTGCACGGCCAGGGCAATGGCGATGCCGCCCACCCCCAGGCTGGCCACCAGCGCGGTGATGTTGACGCCCAGGTTGGCCAGGATCGACAGCAGCATGATGGTCCACACCACCAGGCGCACCATGATGCCGATCAGCGTGGTGGTGACCGGATTGCGTGCCTTGCCGTTGCGGGTCAGACCCTCCACCCACAGGCGCACCGCCATGTCCGCCCACAGGGCCACCTGGAAGGCCAGGGCAATGAACCAGCCGTGCGACAGGGCGACTTCCCAGCGCGCCGGCAGCTCGACCACCTTCAAGCCGATCAGCAGCGAGAAGGCGAACAGCAGCAGGTGGCTGGTGTGGGCGAGCATCTGCGCCACGATACTGAGCGGCCGGCTGGCGGTTGCCTCGGCACGCTTGTGCAGCCGTTTGGTCACGAAGGACAGCGCCACGCGCAGTACCCAGTAACTGAGCAGCGTCACGGCCACGATCAGGGCGACCCGGATCCACAGCGCCTCTTCCAATAACAGCTCCCAATTCATCGCCTGAACCTCCTATCAACACGCAAAAAACGGCCTGCCCGAACGGACAGGCCCAGGTTTTTCGGGTTCGTCGGCTGGAATTAGTTCCATCGGCGGACGCGGCTGCCGGCCCGCCTTTGTGACGCGGCTTCAGCCGCAATGTCCTGGCGCAGCCCCATCGCGGCAGAAGCCGCGGGAGCGTTCACTGCCTGTCGCGATGCCCCGGCATCAGCGATCCCAGTACCTGTTTGGCGGTCTGCCGGATGATTCCGGAGCGGTCGGGATCGCCCTGCCAGAGCGCCGATAGATAAGCCTTGGCCTGTTCCAGTTTGATGTGTGGCGGCAGCGGCGGGACATCCGGGTCGGTCTTGAATTCGATCACCACCGGCCGGTCGGCCGCCAGCGCCTCGTCCCAGGCAGCCGCCACGGCGTCTTCCCGATCGACATGGATGCCCTTCAGCCCAATGGATTCGGCGAAGCGGTGGTAGGGCACGTCGGGAATGTCCTGGGAGGCCGCGAACTTCGGATCACCCTGCATGACGCGCTGCTCCCAGGTCACCTGGTTGAGGTCCTGGTTGTTGAACACGCAGCAGACCCAGTGCGGGTTCTGCCACTCCCGCCAGTACTTGGCCACGGTGATCAGCTCGGCCAGGTTACTCATTTGCATGGCGCCGTCGCCCACCAGCGCCACCACTGGGCGATCCGGGTGCACGAACTTGGCGGCGATGGCATAGGGCACTGCGGCGCCCATGGAGGCCAGGCCTCCGGACAACGAACAGCGCATGCCCCGGCGGATCTTGATGTCCCGGGCGAACCAGTTGGCGCAGGAGCCGGAATCACAGGTGATGATGGCGTTGTCCGGCAGGCGCGGCGACAGTTCCCAGGCGACCCGCTGCGGGTTGATCGGGTTGGCGCTGGCCAGCGCCCGTGCTTCCAGGGTCCTCTCCCACTCGCCACGCCAGTGCTCCACCTGTTGGCGCCAGCCGCGGTCGGTCTTTTCTTCCAGTAGTGGCAGTAGGGCGCGCAGGGTCTCGGCGGCATCCCCATGCAGGTTCACTTCCATGGGGTAGCGAATGCTCAGCATGTCGGCGTTGATATCGATCTGCACGCCGCGCGCCTGGCCTTCCTCCGGCAGGAACTCGGCGTAGGGAAAGCCGGAGCCGATCATCAGCAGGGTGTCGCATTCAGTCATCAGCTTATAGCTCGGCTCGGTGCCCAGCAGGCCGATCGAGCCGGTGACCCACGGCAGGTCGTCCGGCAGGGCCGCCTTGCCGAGCAGCGCCTTGGCAGCGCCGGCGCCCAGCCGCTCGGCCACCGCGATGACCTCGTCGGTGGCATCCAGCGCGCCGGCGCCCACCAGGATCGCCACGCGGTTGCCCGCATTCAGCACCTCGGCAGCCTGCTGCAGTTCGCGCTCGTAGGGCACCACCTTCGGGCGGCTGTAGCCGATGCCGGAACGCACCGCGCCGTGGGCACGCGGCGGCTCGTTGTAGGGCTCGTCCTGCAGGTCGTTGGGCAGGATGATCACCGCCACCTTGCGTTCGGCAAACGCGCTGCGAATGGCGCGGTCCACCAGATGACGCACCTGGGCCGGCGCGGCGGCCTGCTGCACGAAGGCGCCGGCGACGTCCTTGAACAGGGACGCCAGGTCGACCTCCTGCTGGTAATGGGCGCCCATGGCGGTACGCGCCTGCTGGCCGCAGATGGCCAACACCGGCATGTGGTCGAGGCGCGCATCGTAGAGGCCGGTAACCAGGTGGGAAGCTCCGGGGCCTGAGGTGGCGATGCACACCCCCGGTCCGCCACCGAACTTGGCATCCGCCGAGGCCATGAACGCCGCCATTTCCTCATGGCGCGCCTGGATGAAACGAATCTTGCCATCGGCCCGGTTCAGCGCGCCGAACACGCCATTGATGCCATCCCCGGGATAGCCATAGATGCGCCGCACGCCCCACTGATAGAGCCGTTCGACGAAGTAGTCGCTGACCGTCATGTTGTTCATGGCGTGCTCCTCATGCCGGCTGACGAGGCAGTTCCGGCTTTTTCGCCGCAGACGTGCACATGACTCCATGGCCAGGGGGTTAGTTCGTGACTGGGCACAGGGGCCCGATCAGTTGCGAATCCGAGGCGGCGCCACCAGACGACTGAACTCTGGGCCAAGCGCACGATCCCCTTCTAGGCACAGTCAGAGCGAGCCGGCTCACCCAGCAATGAGGGGAACACCGTGACCGACACCATCTACCGCACCTATCGAAGCACGCCGAACCCGCTGCATGCGACGCTGCTGGCCGGGACCGTGCCGCTGTTTCTCGGCGCCCTGCTGAGCGATATCGCCTACTACCGCAGCTACCACATCCAGTGGAGCAACTTCGCCTCCTGGCTGATTGCCGGGGGGCTGGTCTTCTGCGGCCTGGCGATTCTGTTTGCCCTGGCCAACCTGATCTCTGCCGGCCGCCGGGGACGGGCCATGACCTACGTGCTGCTTCTGGTGGCGACCTGGGGGCTGGGCTTCATCAATGCCCTCCAGCACGCCAAGGACGCCTGGGCGACCATGCCGACCGGGCTGGTGCTTTCGGTGATCGTCACCCTGCTGGCATGCATTGCGACCTGGGTCGGCCTTGCCGGCCCGCACGCGAGGGAGGTCCGATGAAACCGTCGAATGCATTGACCGCCTCGGCGCTGGCCCTGGCACTCGCGGGTTGCGGCGGCGGTGAGGATACCGCCCAGGAATACGGCACCTCCCCCACCCTGCCCGAGCCCACGCGCGGGCTGCTGCCGAGCATGAACATTGCCGAACCGGTGCCGTGGGGCGACCAGACGCCGACCGTACCGTCGGGTTACCGCGTCACGGCCATCGCCACCGACCTTAAGATCCCGCGCCAGACCCTGGTGCTGCCCAATGGCGACATTCTCGTCGCCGAGGGACGCGGCGGCAGCGCGCCGGCTCTCCAGCCGAAGGATGTGATCGCCGGCGTTATCAAGGCCAGGGGCACCACCCCGGTCGAGAGCGGCGATCGCCTGACCCTGCTGCGCGACGCCGATGGCGACGGCAGCTACGAGCTGCAGACGGTCTTCGCCGACAACCTCAACGCGCCGTATGGGCTGGCGCTGTTCGAGGGCAATCTGTACGTGGCCAACCAGGACGCCCTGGTGCGTTTCGATTATCGGGACGGGCAGACCAAGGCCAGTGGACCGCCCGCCGAGATCACCCGCCTGCCCGCCGAGATCAATCATCACTGGACCAAGGCGCTGACCATCAGCCCGGATGGGCGCTACCTGTATGTCGGTATCGGCTCGAACAGCAATATCACCGAGCGCGGCATGGAGGCCGAGGTGGACCGCGCCATGGTCTGGCAGATCGACGCGGAAACCGGCGCCTACAAGCCCTACGCCACCGGCCTGCGCAACCCGACGGCGCTGGCGATCCAGCCGGGTTCCGGGCAGTTGTGGGCGGTGGTCAACGAGCGGGACGAACTGGGCGAGGACCTGGTGCCGGACTACCTGACCTCGGTGCGCGAAGGCGGCTTCTACGGTTGGCCGTACAGCTACTGGGGGCAGAACGTCGATGACCGCGTGCGACCGCAGGATCCTGACAAGGTCGCCTCGGCCATCACCCCCGACTACGCGCTGGGTTCCCACGTCGCCGCCCTGGGCCTGGACTTCTCCACCCCGGCGATGGGCGAGCGATTCGCCGACGGGGTGTTCATTGGCGAACACGGCAGCTGGAACCGCAAGCACCCGGTGGGCTACAAGGTGATCTTCGTGCCGTTCAGCAGCGGGCAGCCGGCGGGACAGCCGGTGGAATTCGTCACAGGCTTTCGAACCGAGGATGGCAAGACGCGCGGCCGGCCGGTGGGCGTGACCGTCGATCCGCGCGGGGCGCTGATCGTCGCCGACGATCTGGCCAATGTGGTCTGGCGGGTGACGCAGGCCGAGTGACCCGGACACAAGGCGCGCCCGCCGTGCGGGCGCGTCGCACTCGTTACGCCACGACCCGGGCGCGCGCCGCATGCAGCTTCCGGTAGCTGTCGATCAGGCGCTGGTGCCGCTCGAGCCCTTCCAGCTGCAGGCTGGTCGGCGTCAGGCCGTAGAAGCGCACGCTGCCGTCGAGGCAGCCGAGCGCCGCGTCCATGCGCGGGTTGCCGAACATGCGGCGGAAGTTGACCTCGTAGTCTTCCAGCGCCAGGTCCTTGTCCAGCTGCACTTCCAGCACCGCGTTCAGGGCCTGGTAGAACAGGCCCCGCTCGACGGTGTTGTCGTTGTACTGCAGGAAGGCTTCCACCAGCTCCTTCGCGTCGGCGAACTTCTTCAGGGCGAGGCAGATGAGCAGCTTCAGCTCCAGAATCGTCAGCTGCCCCCAGGCGGTGTTGTCGTCGAATTCGATGCCGATCAGCGTGGCGATATCGCTGTAGTCATCCAGCTCGCTGTCTTCCAGCCGGCGCAGCAGCGCCCGCAGACCCATGGTGTTCAGGCTGTGCAGGTTGAGGATGTCGGAGCGGAACAGCAGGGCCTTGTTGGTGTTGTCCCAGATCAGGTCTTCCACCGGATAGATTTCCGAGTAGCCCGGCACCAGGATGCGGCACGCCGTAGCGCCCAGATGCTCATTGACCGCCATGTACACTTCATTGCCCATGTCTTCGAGGATGCCGAACAGGGTGGCGGCCTCCTCGGCATTGGAGTTTTCGCCCTGGCCGGAGAAATCCCACTCGACGAACGCATGGTCGGCCCGGGCACTGAAGAAGCGCCAGGACACCACGCCGCTGGAATCGATGAAGTGTTCGACAAAGTTGTTCGGCTCGGTCACCGCATGGCTTTCGAAGGTCGGCTGAGGCAGGTCGTTCAGGCCTTCGAAGCTGCGGCCCTGCAGCAGCTCGGTCAGGCTGCGCTCCAGCGCCACCTCGAAGCTCGGGTGGGCCCCGAACGAGGCAAACACACCGCCGGTACGCGGGTTCATCAGGGTGACGCACATCACCGGGTATTTCCCGCCCAAGGACGCATCCTTGACCAGCACCGGGAAGCCCTGCTCTTCCAGCCCCCGGATGCCGGCGAGAATTCCCGGGTACTTGGCCAGCACCTCGTGCGGCACGTCCGGCAGGGCGAGTTCCCCCTCCAGGATCTCGCGCTTCACCGCGCGCTCGAAGATTTCCGACAGGCACTGCACCTGCGCCTCGGCCAGCGTGTTGCCGGCGCTCATGCCGTTGCTGAGGAACAGGTTCTCGATCAGGTTGGATGGGAAATACACCACCTCGCCGTCCGACTGACGCACGAACGGCAGCGAGCAGATGCCGCGCTGCACATTGCCGGAGTTGGTGTCGTACAGATGCGAACCGCGCAGCTCGCCATCGGGGTTGTAGATCTCCAGGCAGTGGTCGTCGAGAATCTCGGCCGGCAGCGCATCGTCGTGACCGGGCTGGAACCAGCGCTCGTCCGGGTGGTGCACGAACGCCGCATTGGCGAGCTCCTCGCCCCAGTACTGGTCGTTGTAGAAGAAGTTGAAATTCAGCCGCTCGATGAACTCGCCCAGCGCCGACGCCAGCGCGCTTTCCTTGGTCGCGCCCTTGCCGTTGGTGAAGCACATCGGCGAGTGCGCATCGCGCAGGTGCAGCGACCACACATTGGGCACGATGTTGCGCCACGAGGCGATCTCGATCTTCATGCCCAGGCCGGCCAGGATGCCGGACAGGTTGGCGATGGTCTGCTCCAGCGGCAGGTCCTTGCCGGCAATATAGGTACTCGCTTCGGGGTTCGTGCCGGGCAGCAGCAAGGCCTGGGCATCGGCGTCCAGGTTCTCGACTTCCTCGATCACGAACTCCGGTCCGGTCTGCACCACCTTCTTCACCGTGCAGCGCTCGATGGAGCGCAGGATGCCCTGGCGGTCCTTTTCCGAGATATCCGCAGGCAACTCGACCTGGATCTTGAAGATCTGCTGGTAGCGGTTTTCCGGGTCGACAATGTTGTTCTGCGACAGGCGAATGTTCTCGGTGGGAATATCGCGGGTCTGGCAGTACAGCTTCACGAAGTACGCCGCACACAACGCCGACGAAGCCAGGAAGTAATCGAACGGCCCGGGCGCCGAGCCATCGCCCTTGTAGCGGATGGGTTGATCCGCCACCACGGTGAAGTCATCGAACTTGGCTTCGAGGCGAAGGTTGTCGAGAAAGTTGACCTTGATTTCCATGCGGCACTACCGGAATACGAGAAAGAATGTTCGCCATTATCCCGGCTTTGCAGCACGAAGAAATGATCGTGGAGGGCACTTCACCCCCAGCGGTCAGGCCAAGGAAGGGTGAAGCTGGGCTGGTGTGGAATAGCCAAACCCCGGAAACGACAAAGCCCCGCATCTGCAGGGCTTTGTGTATTGAAAGTGGCGGTGAGGGTGGGATTCGAACCCACGATACGGTTTCCCGTATACACACTTTCCAGGCGTGCTCCTTCAACCGCTCGGACACCTCACCGGATCTCGATCGAGGCGTTCACCCCGTCGAGGCCCGCTAATCTAGTCGAGTGTTTTTCCAAAAGCAAATTTTATTTTTCATTTTCTTCATTTTTTTCATGCGCTTAGGGTTCCATCCGAACACTGGGGCTGGCGAGACGGGTGGAACGGCGTCCCGCATGACCCACCGGTCGGTCACCGTGCTTTACCTGACCGCCGCGGCTGGTTAACGTCAGCGCCACTGCCAACAAGGAACCCGCCATGAGTGAGCTGATCTCCTACGAATTCGCCGACGGCATCGCCACCCTCACCCTGAACAACGGCAAGGTGAATGCGATTTCCCCGGCCATGGTTGCCGCCTTCAATGCCGCGCTGGATCGCGCCGAGCAGGATCGCGCGGTGGTCATCTTCACCGGCCAGCCGGGCATTCTTTCGGGCGGCTACGACCTCAAGGTCATGACCTCCAGTCCGCAGAACGCCCTGGATCTGGTCGCCTCCGGCTCGACTCTGGCGCGCCGCATGCTGGCCCACCCCTACCCGATCATCGCCGCCTGCCCGGGCCACGCGGTGGCCAAGGGCGCCTTCCTGCTGCTGTCCTCGGACTACCGCATCGGCGTCAAGGGGCCGTTCAATATCGGGCTCAACGAAGTGCAGATCGGCATGACCATGCACCATGTGGGCATCGAGCTGTCCCGCGACCGGCTGAGCAAGGCGGCCTTCCAGCGCTCGGTGATCAATGGCGAGATGTTCGATCCGCAGGGCGCCCTGGACGCGGGTTTCCTGGATCGCGTGGTCGAGCCGGAGGCGCTGATGGCTACCGCCCGCGAGGTAGCCGGCCAGTTACTGAAGATCAACATGAAGGCCCACCGCCAGACCAAGCTGAAGGTACGCAAGGACCTGCTGGAAACCCTCGACAAGGCCATCGAACTGGACAAGCAGTACGGCTTCTGAACCCAAGCAGGGGCCGGTCGACGGCCCCTGCTCTTCGCCTTTCGCCTGATTTGCCCGGCTCAATGGACATCCGTACACTGAGCCGCCCGAATCGCCACGAGCCTGTCCATGTTGTCTGCTCTGCGCCTGTTCCTGCTGTGCGCCTACTCCGCCCTGGCCAGTCTGACTGGCCTATTCCTGTGCCTCCTGCATCCCTTCAACCCGGAGAATACGCGGCGCTGCGCCCGTCTGTTCGCGCTGCCCAGCCAGCGTTTCCTGGGCATCCGGGTGGATGCCGATATCGAGGAACTGAACAAGCCTGATCAGGCCTGCGTGATCGTCGCCAACCATCAGTCCAACTACGACCTGTTCGTACTGGGCGGCGTAGTGCCGCCGCGCACGGTGAGCCTTGGCAAGAAGAGCCTGAAGTGGATTCCGCTGTTCGGCCAGCTCTACTGGCTGGCCGGCAACGTGCTGCTCGACCGCGGCAACGCCATCCGCGCCAAGCAGGCCATGCTGACCACCACCGAAGCCCTGCGCGACCGGCAAGTATCCATCTGGGTATTCCCCGAAGGCACCCGCAACGCCGGGACCGAGCTGCTGCCCTTCAAGAAGGGCGCGTTCCAGATGGCGATTGCCGCCGGCGCCCCCATCGTGCCGGTGTGCGTCAGCCGTTATACCGAGCTGCTGGACCTGAACCGGCCGGAAAGCGTGCGGGTGAAGGTACGCGCGCTGCCAGCCATCGCCACCACCGGACTGACGCTTGACGACATGCCGGCGCTGATGGAGCGCTGCCGTGCACGCATGAGCACGGTGATCGATGAACTGAGCGCCGAGACGGCGGCTGCACTCCCCTCAGCCGCCGGCCACTGACCTCGCCGCTCAAGCCGGCTGCGGGTCCCGGCCCTGGGCGACGAAGCGCAGCATCCACTCGCCCACCGCCTTGCCGTGGTGGGACTCCTGCAGACTGCCCAGCGCCTGTTGATACAGGACCTCGCCAAGCATGTCCTGGCGAGCATCGAGCAGCGCCTTCGAATAATCGACGACGAATTCCGGGTGGCCCTGGAAGCAGAGCACGCGGTCGTCGATGCGGAAGGCCGCGACCGGGCAGAACTCGCTGGAGGCCAGGACAGTGGCGTTCTCCGGCAGACGGGTGACCTGGTCGCGGTGGCTGATCAGCAGGGACAGGTCTTCCAGCGCCGGCTGCATCCAGGGCTCGCGATTCTCCAGGCGGTACTGGTGCAGCCCGACCCCCCAGCCCTGCTGCGCACGTTCGGTCTGGCCGCCCAGCAGCAGCGCCAGCAGCTGATGGCCGAAGCAGATGCCCAGCAGCTTGTCGCCCTTTTCATAACGCTTGAGCAGGTAGTCCTTGAGGGTCTGGATCCAGGGGTCGGTGCCGAAGGAGTCGGCCTTGCTGCCGGTGACCAGGTAGGCGTCGTAGTGCCGATCCTCGGGCGGGTACTGGCCGTCCACGACGTTGAAGGTCTCGAACTCGGCCTCGATGGGCTGGTCCGTGAACAACTGCTTGAACATGTGGCCGTAGCCGACAAAAGTGTCCGCCAGCTCCGGACGCAGGTGATCGGTTTCGAGGATGCAGATACGCAGGGGCATGAGGGGTTACTCGAAAGACAGTGCGGTGCGCCCTCTTTCTACCAGATGCCCCAGGCCCGCCGCCACTCCTGGCGACGGGCCCCGCGCACTAGAACTGCCCGCCTGTGGCCGCCTTGTCCAGCAGCAGGGACGGCGGCGCGAACCGCTCGCCATGTCGCTCCGCCAGCTCGCGGGCACGGGCGACGAACCGCGCCACGCCGTACTGGTTGATGAACTGCAGCGCCCCGCCGCTCCAGGCGGCGAAGCCGATGCCGAACACCGAGCCGATATTGGCGTCGGCGACCGAGGTCAGCACGCCTTCCTCCAGGCACCGAACCGTCTCGATGGCCTGGATGAACAGCAGACGGTCGCGAACCTCCTGCGCCTGCGGCTGCTGCGCGGACTCGGCGAAGGCCTCCTTGAGGCCGGGCCACAGCTGTTTCCTGCCACCGGCGGGATAGTCATAGAAGCCGCCGCCGGCCGCCTTGCCGGGGCGCTGGTGGCGCTCCAGCATCGCATCGATCACGACGAAGGCCGGGTGCTCGGGGATCGACTTGCCCTCCTCGGCGAGATCGGCGCGGGTCTGCGCGCGAATATGCGCCATCAGGCTCAGCGAGACCTCGTCCGAGACCGCCAGCGGCCCAACCGGCATGCCGGCCTGGCGCGCCTGGTTCTCGATCATCGCCGCGCTGACGCCCTCGCCCAGCATGGCCAACCCCTCGTTGGTATAGGTGCCGAACACCCGCGAGGTGAAGAAGCCACGGCTGTCGTTGACCACGATGGGCGTCTTGCGGATCTGCTGCACGAAGTCGAAGGCGCGGGCCAGCGTCTCGTCGCTGGTCTGCTCGCCACGGATGATCTCCACCAGCGGCATCTTGTCCACCGGACTGAAGAAGTGCAGGCCGACAAACCTTTCCGGATGCTGCACCGCCCGGGCCAGCCCGGTGATCGGCAGGGTCGAGGTGTTCGAGGCGATTACCGCATCGGGCAGCGCGGCGGCTTCGGCCGCGGCGGTCACCCGGCCTTTCAGCTCGCGGTTCTCGAACACCGCCTCGATGACCAGGTCGCAGCCGGCGAAGTCCGCTTCGTCATTAGTGGTGCGAATGCGCGCCAGGAAAGCCTCGCGCTCGTCCGCCGTCAGGTGGCCACGACTCAGCTTCTTGTCGAGCAGGCCGGCGGAGTATGCCTTGCCCTTCTCCGCCGCCTCGACGGACACATCCTTGAGCACCACCTCGACCCCGGCGGCCGCGCTCACGTACGCGATCCCGGCGCCCATCATGCCGGCGCCCAGCACACCGACCTTGCCCACCTGACGGCGCTCTGGCGCGGACGGCCGGGACCGGCCGGCATTGATCTCGTTGAGCTGGAACCAGAAGGCGCCGATCATGTTCTTGGCCACCTGCCCGGTGGCCAGCTCGGTGAAGTAGCGGGTTTCGATCAGCTCGGCGGTGGCAAAGTCCACCTGGGCGCCTTCAACGGCGGCGCAGAGGATCTTCTCCGGCGCCGGGAAACAGCCCTTGGTCTTGTCCTGCAGCATGGCCGGGGCAATCGCCAGCATCTGCGCCACGCCCGGGTGGCTCGGGGTTCCGCCGGGCAGCTTGTAGCCCTTGGCGTCCCAGGGCTGCGTGGCCTCGGGGTTGGCGAGGATCCAGGTGCGGGCCTGGGACAGCAGCGCCTCGCGACTGCCCACCACTTCATGCAGCAGGCCGGCTTTCAGCGCCTCGCGGGGGCGCAGCTTCTTGCCTTCCAGCAGGAACGGCAGGGCCTTTTCGATGCCCAGCAGGCGCACCGTACGTACGATGCCGCCGCCGCCCGGCAGCAGACCCAGGGTGACCTCCGGCAGGCCGAGCTGCACGTCCGGCGCGTCCAGGGCGATACGGTGCTGGCAGGCCAGGCAGATTTCCCAGCCGCCGCCCAGGGCGGAACCGTTGATCGCGGCGACCACCGGCTTGCCGAGGGTTTCCAGGCGGCGCAGCTGCTGCTTGAGCAGTTGCACCATGCGGAAGAAGGGTTCGGCATCGGCACGGGTAACCGCGACCAGCTCGTTGAGGTCGCCGCCGGCAAAGAAGGTCTTCTTCGCCGAGGTGAGAATGACGCCGGCGATCTGCTCACGCTCTGCTTCCAGGCGCTCAAGGGTCTCGGCCATCGCGGCGCGGTAGGTGGCGTTCATGGTGTTGGCGCTCTGCCCGGGCATGTCCAGGGTCAGCAGGACGATGCCGTCGGCGCCGGCTTCGTAGCGAATGGCTTGGCTCATGGCGTTCTCCCTGCTCAGACCCGTTCGATGATGGTGGCGATGCCCATGCCGCCACCCACGCAGAGCGTGGCCAGCCCGTAGCGCAGCTGGCGGCGCTCCAGCTCATCGAGCAGCGTGGCGAGAATGATGCAGCCCGTGGCGCCCAGCGGGTGGCCCATGGCGATGGCGCCGCCGTTGACGTTGACCTTCTCCTCCGGTACGCGCAGTTCTTTCATGAACTTGAGCACCACCGAGGCGAACGCCTCGTTGACCTCAAACAGGTCGATATCGTCGATGGAGAGCCCGGACTTGGCCAGTGCCTTGCGGGTGGCCGGCGCCGGGCCGGTGAGCATGATGGTCGGGTCGCTGCCGGTCATCGCCGTGGCGATGATGCGGCCGCGCGGCGCCAGCCCCAGCTGGCGCCCCTTGGCTTCGCTGCCGACCAGCATGAGCGCGGCGCCGTCTACGATGCCCGAGCTGTTGCCCGGCGTGTGCACATGGTTGATGCGCTCCACCTGGCTGTACTTGCGCAGCGCGGTGGCATCGAAGCCCATCTGTCCCATCATTTCGAAGCTGGGCTTGAGTTTGCCCAGCCCTTCCAGGCTGGTATCGGGGCGGATGAACTCGTCGTGATCGAGCAGCACCAGGCCATTCTGGTCGGTGACCGGCACCAGCGTGCGCTCGAAAAGGTTGTCGCGCCGCGCCTGTGCCGCCTTCTGCTGGGAGCGCAGGGCAAAGGCATCGACATCCTCGCGACTGAAGCCTTCCAGGGTGGCGATCAGGTCGGCGCCAATGCCCTGGGGCACGAACTGACACGCGAGGTTGGTGGCCGGGTCCAGCGCCCAGGCGCCGCCATCGGAGCCCATCGGTACCCGCGACATGGACTCCACGCCACCCGCCACCACCAGGTCCTCGAAGCCGGAACGCACCTTCATGGCCGCCATATTGACCGCCTCCAGACCCGAGGCGCAGAAACGGTTGAGCTGTACGCCGGCGACCCGCTCGTCCCAGCCGGCGACCAGCGCGGCGGTCTTGGCGATGTCGGCGCCCTGGTCGCCAACCGGCGTCACGCAGCCGAGCAGGATGTCGTCCACCTCGGCGGTGTCCAGGTCGTTGCGTGCTCGCAGGCTGCGCAGCAGTCCGGCGGCCAGGTCCACCGGCTTGACGCTGTACAGCGCGCCGTCCGGCTTGCCCTTGCCGCGCGGCGTACGCACCGCGTCGAAAATCCAGGCATCGGTCATAGGTTGTCTCTCTTGTTGTAGGTGCCGACGATGCGGCGCTCGTCCTACCTTAGCCGCGGCGAGCCGTTGGGCAATGACCAATGCGCTCAGCCGGGTTGACGGCAGTGCTCAGATGAATGGCGGCTTGCAGCGCAGCGTCTGGAACGCCCTTCCTGCCTGCGGCAAGGCGGGTGTACGCCAACCGGCAGAACCCCGTAGAAGTCCGGCGAGTCGAAGCGAGGGTGCCAACAACAAGAATCGAGGCCCCGATCATGCGCAAATCGTCGAAGAAACTGCGCGATGCCGGATTCATCCTGGCCGGCGTCACCCTGGTGCTGGTGCTGCCCAATCTGCCGCGTCTGTTCAGTTGAGGCGCAGGGCCGGCAGCAACCAGGCCAGCAGCACGGGCAACAGCAGCAGCGCCAGCAGCGTGGAACAGAGCACCAGGCTGGCCACCTCCTCCGGCGAACGGTTGGCGCGCAGCGCGAACAGGTAGTTGAACACCCCGACCGGCATGGCCGCCTGCAGGACCAGCACCCCGAGGGTCAGGGCCGGCACGCCCAACGCGGTGCCGACCAGCCAGGCCAGCAGCGCACCGCTGCCCACCCGCAAGCCCCCCAGCACCAGGCCCTGGGCCAGGTGGCGCACGCGAATGGTGGCCAGCGAGACACCGAGGGTCAGCAGCATCAACGGAATGGTCATGCCGCCCAGCAGGTCCAGGCTGTTCTGCAGCCAGCGCGGCAGCTGCAGCTCCAGAAACACCACCGGCAAGGCCAGCGCGACGCTGAGCAGGGTGGGATTGAGCAAGGCCTTTTTCAGGGAACGCTCGCCCGAGAACAGCTCACCCAGGCTGAACTGACTGACGCTGAGCACGATGAAGAAGGCCACCGCCAGCGCCAGCCCCGGCTCGCCAAAGGCATACAGACAAATGGGCAAGCCGAGGTTTCCAGTGTTGGAGAACAGGAAGGCAGGCACCAGGATGCGCCAGTCCTTGCGCAGCAGGCGACTGATCAGCCAACCCGTGGCGCCCATCAGCAGGGTCACCAGCACGCAAGCAAACACCATCTCCAGGAAGGCATCGGGTTCGATACGCGTGCGGGTAAGCGCGGAGAGCACCAGCGCGGGCGTACCAATGCGCAGGGTGAGCTGAGCAATGAAGGAGGAGGGAAACTCCTGGCCACTGCGGGCCCAGCCGTAGCCGATACCCGCCGTGATCAGCACCGGAGCCAGAATGGCGAACAGTTCGGCCAGCATGACGACACCCGCGAAAAAACCGCGCGATGCTATCACGCCGCGGGAGTATGCTGGCAGGGACATCAGTAGCCGGAGGTTCCCATGCGCTCATGGTTTCTCGCTGCCACCCTGCTCGCCGGCGGCCCTGCAGTGGCCGGCCCCATCGATCACTCTGCCGCAGTGGCGGCCATGGCCGGGCCAAGCGCCGTGCTGATCGATGTGCGCACCAGCCAGGAATTCGCCGCGGGTGCGCTGCCAGGGGCGCAGCACATTCCGCATTTCCGCATTGCCGAGGGCATTGCCGCCGTAGCGCCCGACAAGGACACACCCATCGTGCTCTACTGCCGCAGCGGGCGGCGCTCGTCCCTGGCGCAGGAGCGCCTGCTCGAGATGGGCTACCGCCACGTGATCAATGCCGGCGGCTACCAGGACTTTGGCGTGCGGCTCGCCGAACGCTGAGTCCAGCGCGTACAAACGAAACGGGGCGCCCTGCGGCGCCCCGTTTCGTTGTCATCACCCCTTCACTGGAACAGCGCCTCGCTCGACAGGCCGTTCTTTTCGAGGATTTCCCGCAGACGTTTTAGCGCCTCCACCTGGATCTGCCGAACCCGCTCACGGGTCAGGCCGATTTCCTGCCCAACCTCCTCCAACGTGCTGCTTTCATGGCCGCGCAGGCCGAAGCGGCGGATCACCACTTCACGCTGCTTCTCGGTCAGGTCCGACAGCCAGGCATCGATGCTCTGGGACAGGTCATCGTCCTGAAGCAGCTCGCACGGGTCGGAGGGACGGTCGTCAGTCAGGGTATCGAGCAGGGTCTTGTCGGAATCCGGCCCCAGCGACACGTCCACGGACGTCACCCGCTCGTTGAGGCCCAGCATGCGCTTGACCTCGGAGACCGGGCGCTCCAGCAGGTTGGCGATGTCTTCGGCGGATGGTTCGTGGTCGAGTTTCTGCGTCAGCTCGCGGGCGGCCCGCAGGTAGACGTTGAGCTCCTTGACGACGTGGATCGGCAGGCGAATCGTTCGGGTCTGGTTCATGATGGCCCGTTCGATGGTCTGGCGAATCCACCAGGTGGCGTAGGTGGAGAAGCGGAACCCGCGTTCGGGATCGAACTTCTCCACCGCACGGATGAGACCGAGGTTCCCCTCCTCGATCAGATCGAGCAGCGACAGGCCTCGATTGACGTAGCGACGGGCGATCTTGACCACCAGGCGCAGGTTGCTTTCGATCATGCGCTTGCGCCCGGCTGGGTCGCCCCGCTGGGCCAGCCGCGCGAAGTAGACCTCTTCTTCGGGAGTCAGAAGAGGTGAGAAACCGATTTCATTGAGATAGAGCTGCGTGGCATCGAGTGCCCGACTATAGTCGATGTGCTTGTGCTGCCTGGCTGAAGATGTCGCCGGTTTGATCCTGGCGCTGACGAAGGACTTCTCGTTCTCCTCGACTTCATCGAGAACAAGGGCCGGCTCCAGCAGGAGCACTTCGTCGTCGACATCAAACTCAGGCGCTTCTTTTTTGAGTGCCATTGTTATTGTCCCTTACTGAGTTCGACAACAGCTCAGATGCACTTTCCCTAGTACACCAGAGCCCATCCGCTCGCGGGATGGGCTGCGGATCAACGCCGCGGTAGATACTGCAGTGGATCGACAGGTTTGCCCTGACGGCGAATCTCGAAGTGGAGCTTCACCCGGTCAGTACCCGTCGAGCCCATTTCCGCAATGGTCTGCCCGGCTTTGACCTGCTGTCCCTCCCGCACCAACAGCCTACGGTTGTGGCCGTAGGCGCTCACATACACATCGTCATGCTTGATGATCAACAGCTCGCCGTAGCCCCGCAAACCACTCCCGGCGTACACCACCATGCCATCCGATGCGGCGAAAACAGGCTGTCCCAATTCCCCGGCGATATCAATGCCTTTATTCAAACTACCGTTTGGAGCAAAGCGCCCAACCATAGTTCCCGCCGTTGGCCATGTCCAGGCGGTTGCTGACCGACTCGCCGGGGGGCGTGACGGCGTCGGCGGCACGCTGGGCCGGGCAACCGCAGCGGGACTGGGTTTGGATACCGGCGGAGGGCTGGGCGGGGGCGACGGCTTGGTAACCGGCTGCACAGGAGCACGGGGGCGTGGCGCCGCGCTTGCCGTCTGTCGGGAAGTTTCGCCCTTGAGAGGACCGTCAAAGCGAATGTAATCACCCGGGCGCAACAGATAGGGCGCACCGATGCCGTTGTGAACGGCGAGCGTCTTCCAGTCCCAGCCGAAGCGGAAGGCGATCGAGTAGAGCGTGTCACCCGGGCGAACCAGATAGCGACCGCGACGCAAGGGTTCGCGCATGTAGGCGCTCTGGTTGCGGTCGATGACCTGCACCCCGCCAGGGGGAGACGAGGCGCAACCGCCCAGCAGCCCGGCGACCAGCACGGCTCCGCCGATCAGCAGTCCGAGGTAGCCTGGCTTCGCTCGCTTCAAGCCGACCTCCTGCGCTTCATCAGTCCGCCAGGCCCGGACGAACAGGGGCGGTACGGCGGCCCAGCCATTCGATGCCCAGCACCAGCACGATGGCCAGCACAGCCAACGACAGGGCGAGCAGCACCTGGGGATCCTGGCCGCTGAGGGCGGCGTAACGCTCCGGCAACAGGTTTTCCTGCAGCAAAGGGTAGGACTCACCCCGGCTGTTGGTCTGCCAGGTCAGCGTCTGCTTCCAGGGCCAGACCTTGCCGAGGGACCCGAGGATGATGCCGGCCAGGAAGGCCAGCGTCAGGTCGCGGACGCGTTCCAGCAGCCAGCTGAGCAGGCGGGAAAAGCTCATCAGGCCCAGCAGGCAACCCAGCGCAAAGACCGCCAGCACCGGCAGGTCGAAGCTCTTGAGCGCGCCGAGCACCGCTGGGTAAAGCCCCAGCAGCACCAGGATGAAACTGCCCGAGATGCCCGGCAGGATCATCGCGCAGATAGCCAGGGCACCGGCGAAGAACAGGGTCACGGGATCAGCGGTCAGCTGCAGCGGCGCCGCCAGGGTGATCCAGATGGCGAAGGCAGTGCCGGCGACCAGCCCCAGCAGCCGGTCCCAGCGCCAGAGGGACACTTCGCGCCCCACCAGCCAGACCGAAACCATCACCAGTCCGAAGAAGAACGACCACAGCGGTATGGGGTGATGCTCCATCAGGTAGCTGATGCCCTTGGCCAGGCTGAAGATACTGGTGGCAATGCCCAGCAGCAGAACCAGCAGGAAGCTGGCATCGCAGGCCTGCCAGGCCTGGCCGATGCGACCGCGCACGAACAGCCCCAGTGCCTGGGGCGTGGCGGCCAGTGCGGCCAGCAGCCGGTCGTAGATGCCGGTGATCAGCGCCATGGTGCCGCCGGAAAAGCCGGGTACCACGTCCACGGCGCCCATGGCCATTCCCTTGATGTACAACAGAAACGCGTCTTTCATGTGTCGTCCATGCAAATCAGGCCAGCGGCCCGCTGAGAAGAGGCACGAAGCGGACCGGGTCGAGCACCTGGCGGACAAAGCCCTGCTCCTCCCGGGTGATCAGCAGAAGCTGTTGATCATGACCATTGCCGCCCACCGGAATCACCAGTCGGCCACCCGGTGCCAACTGATCCAGCAGGGCCTGCGGCACCTGCGAGGCTGCCGCGGTGACCAGGATGCCGTTGTACGGCGCCAGCGCATACCAGCCTTCCCAGCCATCGCCCCAGCGAAAGACCACGTTGCGCAATTCCAGTTCTTGCAAGCGGTCCTTGGCGCGGTCCTGCAGCGCCTGGATGCGCTCCACGGAGAATACCCGTTCCACCAGCTGGGCCAGTACCGCCGTCTGGTAGCCGGAGCCGGTGCCGATCTCCAGCACCTTGTCCAGCGGGCCGGCGGCCAGCAGCAGCTCGGTCATCCGTCCGACGATATAGGGCTGGGAAATGGTCTGGTTATGGCCGATCGGCAGCGCGGTGTCCTCGTAGGCGCGATGCGCCAGGGCCTCGTCGACGAACAGGTGGCGCGGCGTGCGACGAATCACTTCCAGCACCCGTGGATCGGACAGGCCTTCTTCGTACAGGCGCTGGATCAGACGTTCCCGCGTGCGCTGCGAAGTCATCCCGATGCCGCGATGGGAGAGGCGTGGCTCGCGGTTGATCACAACAAATCCTCCAGCCAGGTATCGAGCCCCTTGAAGGCCTCATGAAAGGTGCGGTCCAGCTGCAACGGCGTGACCGAAACATAACCCTGCATCACCGCGTGGAAATCGGTGCCCGGACCGCCGTCTTCCGCGTCGCCGGCCACCGAGATCCAGTAGCCTTCCTTGCCACGCGGATTGACCACCTTCACTGGCGGCGCAGCGCAGGCACGGTGCCCCAGACGGGTCAGGCGGATGCCCCGGATATGCCCCAGCGGCAGGTTCGGGATGTTCACACTGAGCACCGTGCGCGGCGGCAGATCAAGCCGGTGATGATTGGCGACCAGGGTGCGCGCGATATGCGCCGCGCTCGGCAGGTTGTCCGGGCTACGCGACAGCAGGGAAAAGGCGAAGGCGGGCTTGCCGGTGAAACGACCCTCGATGGCGGCCGCCACCGTGCCGGAGTAAAGCACATCGTCCCCGAGGTTGGCGCCCAGGTTGATGCCGGACACCACCAGGTCAGGCTTGTCCTCGAGCAGGCCGTTGAGGCCCAGGTGCACGCAGTCGGTGGGCGTGCCGTCCACGCCGATAAAACCGTTGGGCATGCGCTGCGGGTGCAGAGGACGGTCGAGCGTCAGCGAACTGCTGGCGCCGCTCATGTCGCGCATCGGCGCGACCACCGTACAGTCGGCATAGTCGGCCAGGGCATCGTGCAGCGCGACCAGGCCCGGCGCATGCACCCCGTCGTCGTTGGCAATCAGAATACGCATGAAGAATCCGTCGGCCCCGCCGGGATCAGCTCGAGCAGCTCGCGCACCACAGCGGTGGCGAAGCAGCCGGACGGCAGGACGAAGCTCAGTTGCAGAATGTCAGGGGCCGGATAATGCCACGCCAGGCCGACGATGGGGAGGCGCAGGATACGCCGCTCCTGCGCCATGGCCGCCTGTTGCAGCCAGGCGCAGAGCTCGCTTTCGCGCGCCGCCAACTCCTGCTCCAGCTTTCCGGTCGCGCCCGCGGCGGGCGTCTCCCCCTCGCCCCACAGCGGACCGGTGGGATGCAGGTCCAGGATGGCCAGGCGCGGATCGCTGCACTCCGCCTCGCCGGCGGGAAAGAAGCTGCGGCTGTCGGTGAAGGCCAGCAGATCACCCACCTGCGCGCGGTTCCAGGTCCCGTTGGCAACCCGCGCGGCCAGTGCCCGGTTGAACAGATAACTGCGCGCCGCAGACAGCAGGCGCGAGCGCAGGTTGCGCTGCACCGGAAGCTCCTGCCGGGCGGCGAACTCGCGCGCCTGCGCGACATTGCCGCCGTCGAAGCCGAAACGCTGCAAGCCGAAGTAATTCGGCACACCCTCGGCCTGGATGCGCAGCAGGCGCTGCTCCAGTGCCTCGCGGTCAGCCTGCAGGTGGGTCAGGCGCAGGGTGAAGCCGTTGGCGGCATGGGCACCGCGCTGCAGTTTGCGGCTGTGACGGACCTGCTTGAGCAGGCGCAGGCTGTCGTCCTCGGCGGCGCTCAGATCGGGATCGGTCTTGCCCGGCAGGTGCAGGCTGAACCACTGGCGCGTCAGCGCCTGGCGGTCCTTGAGGCCGGCATAGCTGACGGCCTTGATCGGCAGGCGCGCGGCCTTGGCGATGCGCCGCGCGGCATCCTCGGTATTCAGATTGCGCTTCTCGACCCACAGCCAGAGGTGCTCGCCGCTGCCGCTGAGCGGGATGTCCAGCACTTCGTCGACCTGGAAGTCCTCGGCGGTTTCCTTCAGCAGCGCGCTGCCGCAGGGCTCACCATGGGCGCGAGGCCCGAGCAGATCGGTCTCGGTCATAGCGGCAGCAGCAGGGCCACCGCATGCACGGCGATACCTTCCTCACGGCCGGTGAAACCGAGCTTCTCGGTGGTGGTCGCCTTGACGTTCACCTGATCCAGCTCCACCTGCAGATCCTCGGCGATGCGTTCGCGCATGACCTGGATATGCGGCGCCATCTTGGGCGCCTGGGCGATGATGGTGGCATCCACGTTGCCGACCTGCCAGCCCTTCTCGCGCACCAGCTTGACCACATGGCGCAGCAACACGCGGCTGTCGGCGCCCTTGAAGGTCGGGTCGGTATCCGGGAAGTGCTTGCCGATGTCGCCCAGGGCGACCGCACCGAGTAGCGCGTCGCTCAGCGCGTGCAGCACGACATCGCCATCGGAATGGGCAACCAGCCCGAACTTGTGGGGAATCCGCACTCCGCCAAGGGTGATGAAATCGCCCTCGCCGAAGCGGTGAACGTCGTAGCCGTGGCCGATACGCATGAAGAAACGCCCTGGAGAAAAACAGGGCGTGATTCTACCCGACTCGGCTATCAGGCGCTCGGCTGCGCCAGGTGTTGGGCGTGATAGCGCAGGTGATCCTCGATGAAACTGGCCACGAAGTAATAACTGTGGTCGTAACCGGGCTGGCGACGCAGCGTCAGGGGGTAGCCGCTGGTCTCGGCGCTGGCCCTGAGCACCTCGGGCTTGAGCTGCAGATCAACAAATTCGTCATCCTCCCCCTGGTCCACCAGAATGGGCAGACGCTCGCAGTCCTTGCCGCGGGTGGCGGCGATCAGCGCGCAGGCATCCCAGGGCTTCCAGGTTGCGTGATCGTCTCCCAGCAGGTGGGTGAAGGCCTTCTCCCCCCAGGGGCTGCTGATCGGATTGCCAATGGGCGCAAAGGCCGAGACCGAGCGGTAGCGTCCGGGGTTGCGCAGCGCACAGACCATCGCACCATGACCGCCCATGGAGTGGCCACTGATGGCGCGCAGCTCCGATACCGGGAACTCGGCCTCGATCAGCGCGGGCAGCTCCCGCACCACGTAGTCGTGCATGCGGTAATGCTGAGCCCAGGGGTGTTGGGTCGCATCCACATAGAAGCCGGCACCCAGGCCGAAGTCCCAGGCGCCCTCCGGATCATCGGGCACACCGGGGCCGCGCGGGCTGGTGTCGGGCGTCACCAGCACCAGGCCGAGCTCCGCCGCCAGCCGCTGCGCACCGGCCTTGTGCATGAAGTTCTCGTCCGTGCAGGTCAGGCCGGACAGCCAGTACACCACCGGCAACTTCGCACCCCGCACGGCCTGGGGCGGCAGGTAGATGCCGAATACCATCTCGCAGTCGAGGGTGCGGGAACGATGGCGGTATCGCTTGTTCCAGCCACCGAAGCACTTGTTGCTGGAAAGGAGTTCAAGGGTCATGCCGATGCCTCGTGCAGTCGAGGTGGAGGCGGCGCCTGGCGGCGACGGCTCCACGCCCACGAATCAGAAGTGAATGACGGTACGAATGCTCTTGCCTTCGTGCATCAGCTCGAAAGCCTCATTGATCTTGTCCAGCGGCAGGTTGTGGGTAATGAAGGTGTCCAGCGGGATCTCGCCGCGCTGCGCCTTTTCCACATAGCCGGGCAGTTCGGTACGGCCCTTGACGCCGCCGAACGCCGAACCGCGCCAGACCCGGCCAGTGACCAGCTGGAACGGACGGGTGCTGATTTCCGCGCCCGCCGGGGCCACGCCGATGATGGTGGACTCCCCCCAGCCCTTGTGGCAGCACTCCAGCGCGGCGCGCATCAGCTGCACATTGCCGACACATTCGAAGCTGTAGTCGACACCACCGTCGGTCATCTCGACCACCACGTTCTGGATCGGCTTGTCGTAGTCCTGGGGATTGACGCAGTCGGTGGCGCCCAGCTCGCGGGCGATGGCGAACTTGGCGGGGTTGATGTCGATGGCGATGATGCGGCTGGCCTTGGCCATCTTGGCGCCGATGATCGCCGCCAGGCCGATGCCGCCCAGCCCGAAGATGGCCACCGTGGAACCCTCCTCGACCTTGGCGGTGTTGAGCACCGCGCCAATACCGGTGGTCACGCCACAGCCCAGTAGGCAGACCTTTTCCAGGGGGGCTTCCTTGGGGATCTTCGCCACCGAGACCTCGGGTAGCACGGTGTACTCCGAGAAGGTCGAGCAGCCCATGTAGTGGTAGACCGGCTGGCCCTGGTAGCTGAAACGCGTGGTGCCATCGGGCATCAGGCCCTTGCCTTGCGTCTCGCGCACCGCGCTGCACAGATTGGTCTTGCCGGACGTGCAGAACTTGCAAGCCCCGCATTCGGCGGTATAGAGCGGAATCACATGATCACCGACTGCCACCGAGGTGACACCCTCGCCCACCGCTTCCACGATGCCTCCCCCTTCGTGACCTAGAATGCAGGGGAACACGCCTTCGGAGTCCTGCCCCGAAAGCGTGTAGGCATCGGTGTGGCAGACCCCGGTGGCGACGATGCGCACCAGCACTTCGCCGGCGCGGGGTGGCTCCACATCCACTTCAACGATCTGCAGGGGCTGATTGGCGGCGAAGGCAACCGCGGCGCGTGAGCGGATGGTCATGAGCATGCTCCAGAGGCGTTTATGGCGTTAGAGCATATCAGCCTTCCGAGACGCCCCGGGGAAACCTGGCTCTTCGGCCCGCTGAACATGAAAGGAGACCCCCATGCTCATTCAGGTTCACAGCAACCACAGCATCGACGTCAGCCAGGGTCTGGAGGACCGCGTGCGCGCTTCGCTGGAAAGCACGCTGAACCGCTTCGACAACTACCTGACCCGCCTGCAGGTGCATCTGCACGACGAGAACGGCGGCAAGGGCGGCGCCCAGGACAAGCGCTGCCAGATCGAGGCACGACTGAAGAATCATGATCCGTTGTCGGTGACCCACAAGGCCGACTCCCTCGAACTGGCCATCACGGGGGCCACCACCAAGCTGGGCAACGCGCTGGACCATCTGATCGGCAAGCATCAACTGTGAATCTTTCTTGACCTCAAAGGAGATGCGTCATGGCTGCGTTGCTCACCCGCGAATCCCTTCGCCAATTGCTGACCGAAAGCGCCACCCCCTGCCTTTCCCTCTACCAGCCGACCCACCGCACCTTCCCCGAACGGGAACAGGACCCGATCCGCTTCAAGGCCCTGATCCGCCAGTTGGAGAGCATGCTGCGCGAGCGCAAGGATGTCAGCGAACCGCTCATCGAGGATCTGCTCAAGCCCTTGCGCACCCTGGCCCAGGCCCAGGAATTCTGGAACCACAGTCTGGACGGACTGGCCGCCTTCAGTGCACCCGGTCATTTCCAGGTGTTTCACCTGCAACGCCGCGTTCCCGAACTGGCGGTGGTCAATGATCGCCCCAGCATTCGCCCACTGGTGCGCATCGTGCAATCGGCCGACCGCTACCAGATCCTCTGCCTGACCCTGGAGCGGGTGCGCCTGTATGAAGGCAACCGCGATGGCATCAGCCGCGTACCGCTGGCCGAAGGCGTCCCGGAAACGCTGGAAGCGGCGCTGGGCAGCGAGCTGACCGAGAAAGGCCAGAGCGGACTGCCCCAGGGTTACGGTCGCGCCAGCGAGCGAGCCGGCTCGATGCACGCCGAAAGCGGCGGTTCCGGCAAGCAGGACGAGATCAACAGCGATCGCGAGCGCTTCTTCCGCCTGTTGGACAAGGCCATCCTGGAACATCACAGCCGCCCCACCGAGCTGCCACTGCTGCTGGCCGCGCTACCGGATAACCAGGCGATGTTCCGCGCGCTCAGCCGCAACGAGTTCCTACTGCCGGAAGGCATACCGCTGGACCCCGGCCTGCTCAATGACCAGCAATTGCGGGACAAGAGCTGGCAGGTGATGCAGCCGCGCTACCTGAAGCGCCTGGAGGGCTTGGTGGGGCAGTTCCAGGCATTGGCCAACCGGGGGCAGTCCAGCGACCAGCTCAACCTGATCGCCCAAGCCACCCGTGAAGGGCGGGTATCCACCCTGCTGGTGGAAGCCGATCGCAAGATCCCCGGCCATGCCGACCAGAGCGCCGGCCAGGCGCTGGAGGTGGACAGCGAGCAAAGCAACTGCGCGGACCTGCTGGAGGAACTGGCCAGCTGGACGATCCAACAGGGGGGTGAGGTCGTGGTGGTGCCGCAGGAACGCATGCCGACCCGCAGCGGGGCGGCGGCGATCTACCGGTATTAGCCACCGCACACGGCCGATGTCGCTGGCGTAGGGTGGACAATGCTTTGCTTGTCCACCACCGGCCTGCACCTTTCGGTGGGTAATCGCTGCGCGAGTTACCCACCCTACGGGGCTGGCCATGTCGCGTTGGCCACCCTGGTGCCAACGCCGTGCCGGCGGTCGGAACAGCGCCGAGCGCCCTACGCTCGCCTCATCGGCCCCAGCGCTGGGCCAGCCACTGCAGGTCTTCGGGGCGGGTGACCTTGAGGTTGTCGGCGCGCCCTTCCACCAGGCGCGGCGCCAGTCCGGCCCATTCCATGGCCGAAGCCTCGTCGGTGACTGCGACACCAGCCACCCGGGCATCGGCCAGTGCGTGCTGCAGCGGCGCCAGGCGGAACATCTGCGGCGTGTAGGCCTGCCAGATCACCGAGCGGTCGACGGTTTCCCGCACCCGCCCGTCCGGGCCGGCGCGCTTGAGCGTGTCGCGCGCGGGTACCGCCAGCAGGCCGCCCACCGGGTCGTCGGCCAACACCGCCAACAGGTTGTCCAGGTCGCTGCGCGCCAGGTTGGGCCGCGCGGCGTCATGCACCAGCACCCAGTCGTCCTCCCCGGCGCCCAGCTCGACCAGCCGAAGCAGGGCATTGAACACCGAATCAGCGCGCTCGCTGCCGCCCGGCGCGCGGTGAATGCGCAGATCCCGGGCGCAGGACAGCTGCGGCCAGAACGGATCATCCTCGGCCAGGCTGACCACCACACCCTTGAGGCCGGGATGGTCGAGAAAGCAGGCCAGGGTATGTTCGAGGATCGTGCGGCCGGCCAGCGCCAGGTATTGCTTGGGACGGTCGGCGCGCATGCGGCTGCCGATGCCGGCGGCGGGAATCACGGCCCAGAAGGCCGGCAGGGAGTCAGACATCATTCCGTCAACTGAAAGAGGGTTTCGCCCTCTTTGACCATGCCCAGTTCATGTCGCGCCCGCTCTTCCACGGTTTCCATGCCCTGCTTGAGCTCCCTGACCTCGGCTTCGAGGATGCGATTGCGTTCCAGCAGGCGGGCGTTCTCGCTGCGCTGGGCCTCGATCTGCCGGTTCATGTCGCGAATCTGCGCCACGCCGCCATCGCCCAGCCACAAGCGGTACTGCAGGCCGGCCAGCAGCAGAAGCAGTACAGCAAAAAGCAGGTAGAAAGGTCTCAACATGAATCGGCCCAGCCAGAGTGAGGGGCTAAGGTAATGCGTGCATGCCCGGACGGCTAGGCCCGCCCCCACAAAAGCGGCGACCGGCAAAGACCTGTAGGAGCGACTTCAGTCGCGAGCTTTTGGGGCGACCGGCTAGGGGCGACCGGCTAGGCGCGGCCGGCCAGGCTAGACCTCGCACAAAGCATCGCGGCTGAAGCCGCTCCTACAAAGATCCACGCCCACACATACAAAAAGGGCAGCCTGCGCTGCCCTTTTTCACCGTCGGCGATCAGCCACGGAACTCGGCGCGGCCCTTGTACGGAGCCTTGCCGCCCAACTGCTCTTCGATACGCAGCAGCTGGTTGTACTTGGACACACGGTCGGAACGGCACAGGGAACCGGTCTTGATCTGACCGGCGGCAGTGCCCACGGCCAGGTCGGCGATGGTGCTGTCCTCGGTCTC
Organism: Pseudomonas flexibilis; assembly: GCF_000806415.1. Taxonomy (NCBI): domain Bacteria; kingdom Pseudomonadati; phylum Pseudomonadota; class Gammaproteobacteria; order Pseudomonadales; family Pseudomonadaceae; genus Pseudomonas; species Pseudomonas flexibilis. The sequence goes on along the minus strand of NZ_JTAK01000002.1, from coordinate 615,558 downwards.
ACCGGAACGGTGCGAGATCACCGCGGTGAAGCCGGCGGCCTTGGCCATCTGGATGGCTTCCAGGGTCTCGGTCAGCGAGCCGATCTGGTTGAACTTGATCAGGATCGAGTTGCCGATCTTCTCTTCGATGCCGCGCTTGAGGATCTTGGTGTTGGTGACGAACAGGTCGTCGCCGACCAGTTGCACCTTGGCGCCGATCTTGTCGGTCAGCACCTTCCAGCCGGCCCAGTCGGATTCGTCCATGCCGTCTTCGATGGAGATGATCGGGTAGCGCTGGGTCAGGCCGGCCAGGTAGTCGGCGAAGCCTTCGGCGCTGAACACCTTGCCTTCACCGGCCAGGTCGTACTGGCCATCCTTGTAGAACTCGGACGACGCGCAGTCCAGGGCCAGGGTGATGTCGGTGCCCAGCTTGTAGCCGGCGTTGGCCACGGCTTCGGCGATGGCGGCCAGGGCATCTTCGTTGGAGGCCAGGTTCGGCGCAAAGCCACCTTCGTCGCCGACGGCGGTGTTCAGGCCACGGGCCTTCAGCACGGCTTTCAGGTGATGGAAGATCTCGGCGCCCATGCGCAGCGCGTCGGCGAAGGTCTTGGCGCCTACCGGCTGGACCATGAATTCCTGGATGTCGACGTTGTTGTCGGCATGCTCGCCGCCGTTGATGATGTTCATCATCGGCACCGGCATGGAATAGACGCCGGGGGTGCCGTTCAGGTCGGCGATATGCGCGTACAGCGGAATGCCCTTGGCCTTGGCAGCGGCCTTGGCGGCGGCCAGGGAGACCGCCAGGATGGCGTTGGCGCCCAGCTTGGCCTTGTTCTCGGTACCGTCCAGCTCGATCATTGCGCGGTCCAGGGCCTTCTGGTCGGCCGGGTCCTTGCCCAGCAGCAGGTCACGGATCGGCCCATTGACGTTGGCCACGGCCTTCAGCACGCCCTTGCCCAAGTAACGGCTCTTGTCGCCATCGCGCAGCTCGAGCGCTTCGCGCGAACCGGTGGAGGCGCCGGACGGGGCGCACGCGCTGCCCACGATACCATTGTCGAGAATCACGTCGGCTTCCACGGTCGGGTTACCGCGGGAGTCCAGGACTTCGCGGCCCTTGATGTCGACGATTTTTGCCATGCTTGCTAACACTCCAGTGAAAGGGGCTTGGGCGAGCGCCTCAAGCGGTCTCGATAGCGGGGAATTGCTTGATCAGGTCGTCCAGCTGCTTGAGCTGGGTGAGGAAGGCTTCCAGCTTGTTCAGGCGCAGAGCACAGGGACCGTCGCACTTGGCGTTGTCCGGGTCCGGATGGGCTTCCAGGAACAGGCCGGCCAGGCCTTGCGACAGACCGGCCTTGGCCAGGTCGGTGACCTGGGCGCGGCGGCCGCCGGCGGAGTCGGCACGACCACCCGGCATTTGCAGCGCGTGGGTCACGTCGAAGAACACCGGGTACTCGAACTGCTTCATGATGCCGAAGCCGAGCATGTCCACGACCAGGTTGTTATAGCCGAAGCTGGAGCCGCGCTCGCAGAGGATCAGCTGATCGTTACCGGCCTCCTCGCACTTGCGCAGGATGTGCTTCATCTCCTGCGGGGCGAGGAACTGGGCCTTCTTGATATTGATCACCGCGCCGGTCTTGGCCATGGCCACCACCAGGTCGGTCTGGCGCGACAGGAAGGCCGGCAGCTGGATGATGTCGCACACCTCGGCCACCGGGGCGGCTTGGTAGGGTTCGTGCACATCGGTGAGTACCGGCACGCCGAAGGTCTTCTTCACTTCCTCGAAGATCTTCATGCCCTCTTCCAGGCCCGGGCCGCGGAAGGAGGTGATCGAGGAGCGGTTGGCCTTGTCGAAGCTGGCCTTGAACACGTAGGGAATGCCGAGCTTCTCGGTCACCCGCACGTACTCCTCGCAGGCCTGCATCGCCAGGTCGCGGGACTCCAGCACGTTGATGCCGCCGAACAGCACGAACGGCTTGTCGTTGGCGATCTCGATGTTACCGACGCGGATGATCTTCTGGGTCATGCCTTGTTCGCCTTGTATTCCAGCGCGGCGTTGACGAAGCCACTGAACAGCGGGTGGCCGTCACGCGGGGTGGAGGTGAATTCCGGGTGGAACTGGCAGGCCACGAACCACGGATGGTTCGGTGCTTCCACCACTTCGACCAGCGCGCCGTCCATCGAGCGGCCGGAGACCTTAAGGCCGGCCTGGGTCAGCTGCGGCAGCAGGTTGTTGTTCACTTCGTAGCGGTGGCGGTGACGCTCTTCGATCACCTCGGCGCCATAGGCCTGGGCCACCTTCGAGCCGGCTTCCAGACGGCATTCCTGCGCGCCCAGGCGCATGGTGCCGCCCAGATCGGAGGCGTCGGTACGGGTTTCCACGGCGCCGGTCGCGTCCTGCCATTCGGTGATCAGGCCGACCACCGGGTGCTGGCTGGACTTGTCGAATTCGGTGGAGTTGGCGTCGCTCCAGCCCAGCACGTTGCGGGCGTATTCGATGACCGCCACCTGCATGCCCAGGCAGATACCCAGGTAGGGGATCTTGTTTTCGCGGGCGTACTGCACGGTCTTGATCTTGCCTTCCACGCCGCGCAGACCGAAGCCACCAGGAACCAGGATGGCGTCGACGCCTTCCAGCAGGCCGGTGCCTTGGTTCTCGATGTCTTCGGAATCGATGTAGCGCAGATTGACCTTGGTGCGGCTCTGGATGCCGGCGTGGTTCAGCGCCTCGATCAGCGACTTGTAGGCGTCCAGCAGCTCCATGTACTTGCCGACCATGGCGATGGTGACGTCCTTCTCCGGATGCAGCTTGGCGTCGACCACGCGCTCCCATTCGGACAGGTCGGCGCTGTCGCACTCCAGACCGAAGCGCTCGAGCACGTAGTCGTCCAGGCCCTGGGCATGCAGGATGCCGGGGATGCGATAGATGGTGTCGGCGTCCGGCAGGCTGATCACCGCGCGCTCTTCCACGTTGGTGAACAGGGCGATCTTGCGGCGCGAGGAGACGTCGATGGGCTGTTCGGAGCGGCAGACAAGCACGTCCGGCTGCAGGCCAATGGAGCGCAGCTCCTTGACGGAATGCTGGGTCGGCTTGGTCTTGGTCTCGCCGGCGGTGGCGATGTACGGCACCAGGGTCAGGTGCATCAGCATGGCGCGCTTGGCGCCCACTTCCACGCGCAACTGGCGGATCGCTTCCAGGAACGGCTGGGATTCGATGTCACCCACTGTGCCGCCGATTTCCACCAGGGCCACGTCGGCGTCGCCGGCGCCCTTGATCACCCGGCGCTTGATCTCGTCGGTGATGTGCGGAATCACCTGGATGGTGGCGCCCAGATAGTCACCCCGGCGCTCCTTGCGCAGCACGTCGGCGTAGACGCGGCCGGTGGTGAAGTTGTTGTTCTGGGTCATCCGGGTGCGGATGAAGCGCTCGTAGTGGCCCAGGTCCAGGTCGGTTTCGGCGCCGTCGTGGGTGACGAAGACCTCACCGTGCTGGAACGGGCTCATGGTGCCCGGGTCCACGTTGATGTAGGGGTCCAGCTTCAGCATGGTGACCTTCAGGCCCCGCGCCTCCAGGATGGCCGCCAATGAAGCCGAGGCGATGCCTTTCCCCAATGAAGAAACAACACCACCCGTGACGAAGATGTAGCGCGTCATGAAAAACCCTAGAAGTCTGCGTTAGTAAGCGGCCGGCGCCGCGGGGTAAGCGAAGGAGCGATTGCGCAATGCGACAATAGCCAGCTACCACGGGTTCCGGAGGAAGCCGCAGAAGCTGTAATAAGACGGGAGCGCAGTCTACCGGAATCAACCGGTCAGCTCAAACCCGAGGTTGGCCTTCGGGCATTCCCAATGCAGGCGACCTCGCACTTCCGAGGTGCATAGCGCGGGCAGGTTGGCCACCGCCAACAGCTCGTCGCCGCGCAGCAGCAGTGGCAAACGGTCGCGCACGAACGGCGGCAGCCCGCTCTCGTTGAGCAGCCGTTTCAGGTCACGCGTGCCGCGCGCCGCCAGCGTCATCCGCTCGCCGCCTTGCCGGTAGGCCAGCCGCAGCTCCCCCGAAGGCAGGCGGCCCTGCCAGCGCGCCAGGCCATTGCCCGGCAGATCGATCTGCCCTCCCGCAAAGCCGGCCTTCAGATGAACGCTGTTCAGCCAGGGGCCCGACAGCCACCAGAGCCGGCCGGCGGCGCGACGCAGCTCGCCGCCCTGCAGACGCCAGACCGGCGCACGATCGTCGACGGCGTCGCGCAGGCAGGCCCAGCCCGCCCAATGCTCGCTGTCCGGCAGCCGCGTCAGCGGCGCCAGCCAGTGACGCAGCGCGTTGCGCTGACGTGCTTCGGACAGCATCTGCAGCGGTCCCAGGCGCAATGAAGGCAGGCTCAGCCAGGGCCAGGGCGACGGTTCGCTCGCCGCGACCAGGTCCTGGTCGGCCAGCTCGCCCAGCAGGGCATCCGCCTCGCGCAGGTGCGCGGCCGTGCGCGCCAGATTGCCCGCCACCTGAGGCCAGTAGCCCGCCAGCAGCGGCATGACCTGCTGGCGCAGAAAATTGCGGGCGAAGCGGGTATCGGTGTTCGAAGGGTCTTCCACCCACTGCAGACCGTGGTGTCTCGCCCAACCTTCAAGCTCGGCGCGCGACACCGCCAACAGCGGCCGGACCAGGCTCCCCGCCCCCAGCGGACGACTCACCGGCATGCCGCCCAAGCCACGCACGCCGGCGCCGCGCAACAGGCGAAACAGCAGCGTCTCGGCCTGGTCGTCGCGATGCTGGGCGGTGAGCAGCACATCGCCGGGCCGCAGCGCCGCGGCGAACGCGGCATAGCGCGCCTCGCGCGCCGCCTGTTCCAGGCTGGCGGCATTGCGATCCACCTCGACCCGGACAACCTGCAGTGCGATGCCCAGCCGCTCACACACCGCGCGGCAATGCGCCGGCCAGGGTTCGGCGGCGGCCTGCAGGCCATGGGCGACATGGATGGCGGAAAGCGGCGGAAGGGTTTCGCGCTCGCGCAGCTCGGCGAGCAGATGCAGGAGTACCGTTGAATCCAGCCCACCGGAAAAGGCCACGCGCCAGGCAGCCGCGTCGCACCAGGGCGAGAGGGCATGGAGAAGTCGATCAGGGAGGGTCATGGCGGGAGGCTAGCGGGGCCAGACCCCGAAAAGCAAGGAGCCGACTGACGTCGGCTCCGAGGTGCAGCAGCGCGGACGGACCGATCAGGCCACGCCGTAGCTCATCAGGCGCTCGTAGCGACGCGCCAGCAGGGCGTCGGTTTCCAGGCCTTGCAGCATATCCAGCTGAGCATTCAGCTTGTCGCGCAGGCTGGCGGCCATGCTGCCCGGATCGCGGTGGGCGCCGCCCAGCGGCTCCTTGATGATCTCGTCGACGATGCCCAGCTCGCGCAGGCGCTCGGCGGTGATGCCCATGGCCTCGGCGGCTTCCGGCGCCTTCTCGGCGGTGCGCCACAGGATCGAGGCGCAGCCTTCGGGCGAGATGACCGAGTAGGTGGAGTACTGCAGCATGTTCAGCTGGTCGCACACGCCGATGGCCAGCGCGCCACCCGAACCACCCTCGCCGATGACGGTGGCGATGATCGGCGTCTTCAGGCGCGCCATCACGCGCAGGTTCCAGGCGATGGCCTCGCTCTGGTTGCGCTCCTCGGCATCGATGCCCGGATAGGCGCCGGGGGTATCGATGAAGGTGAGGATCGGCATCTTGAAGCGCTCGGCCATTTCCATCAGACGGCAGGCCTTGCGGTAGCCTTCCGGACGCGGCATGCCGAAGTTGCGGCGCACCTTCTCGCGCACGTCGCGGCCCTTCTGGTGGCCGATGATCATCACCGGGCGCTCGCCCAGGCGCGCCACACCACCGACGATGGCGGCGTCATCGGAAAAGTGCCGGTCACCATGCAGCTCTTCAAACTCGCTGAAGATGTGGCTGATGTAATCCAGGGTGTAGGGACGCTTGGGATGACGGGCCAGTTGGGCGATCTGCCAGCTGGTCAGGTTGCTGAAGATGCTGGCGGTCAGCGACAGGCTCTTCTCCTGCAGACGACCGATCTCTTCGCCGATGTTCAGCGAATTGTCGTTGCCCACCAGGCGCAGCTCCTCGATCTTGGCCTGCAGGTCGGCAATCGGCTGTTCGAAATCCAGAAAGTTCGGGTTCATAGTCATCCGTCTTGTTTCGCGGCCAGGGGCCGGGCGGCTGTTCCGGGAGGAGCCCACCTCGAAGATTCGGGGCTCCCGTGGTCGAGCTGGCGGTCATTCCCGCTAGCGGTAGTGCAGGAAGACGTTGTCGCGTCCGAACTGGTCACGCAACGCCTGAATCAGGTTGTCGGTCGGGTCCACCTGCCAGGCCTCCCCGAACTGCAACTGGGCGCGTGCCTCGCTACCGGTATAGTCCAGGGTCAGCGGACAGGCGCCCCGATGGCGCTTGAACAGATCAGCCATCCAGCGCAGGCGCTCGCCCTGCAGCATCTGATGATCGACCTTCAGGCGCAGGCTCTCGGCCAGCGCGGTGCGCGCGCTTTCCAGGCTCAGCACGCGCTTGGCGCGCAGGCGCAGGCCGCCGGAGAAATCGTCGTGGCTGACCTCGCCTTCCACCACCACCAGCGCGTCATTCTGCAGCAGCGCCTGGTTGCTGGCGAAGGCGTCGGCGAACAACGAAGCCTCGATGCGCCCAGAGCGGTCATCCAGGGTGATGAAGCCCATCTTGTCGCCCTTCTTGTTCTTCATCACCCGCAGGTTGACGATCAGCCCGGCGATGGTCTGCAGCTCGCGCGACGGCTTGAGATCGACGATGCGCTGGCGGGCGAAACGCCGCACTTCCTTCTCGTACTCGTCGATGGGGTGGCCGGTCAGATACAGGCCGAGGGTTTCTTTCTCGCCGCGCAGGCGTTCCTTGATCGACAGCTCGCGCACCTTGCGGTGGTTGGCGTACACGTCCGCCTCCGGCTCGGCGAACAGGCCGCCGAACAGGTCCATGTGGCCGCTCTGCTCGCTGCGCGCGGTCTGCTCGGCAGCCTGCACGGCTTCCTCCATGGCGGCCAGCAGCACCGCGCGATTGAGGTCCACGCTGGCCTGGTAGGCCTTCGGCTCGTCTTGATAGTAGGGACCGAGGCGATCCAGCGCGCCGGAGCGGATCAGCGCCTCCAGGGTGCGCTTGTTGATGCGCTTGAGGTCGACGCGGCTGCAGAAGTCGAACAGGTCCTTAAACGGCCCTCCCTCGGCGCGGCATTCGACGATGGCCTCCACCGGCCCCTCGCCAACGCCCTTGATGGCGCCCAGGCCGTAGACGATGCGGCCATCCTCGTTGACGGTGAACTTGAACTCCGAGGTGTTCACGTCTGGCGCATCGAGGCGCAGCTTCATGCTGCGGCACTCTTCGATGAGGATCACCACCTTGTCGGTGTTGTGCATGTCCGCCGAGAGCACCGCCGCCATGAACGGCGCCGGGTAATGCGCCTTCAGCCAGGCGGTCTGGTAGGAAACCAGACCATAGGCGGCCGAGTGGGACTTGTTGAAACCGTAGCCGGCGAATTTTTCCACCAGGTCGAAGATGTTGCCCGCCAGCTCCGCATCGATGCCGTTGTTCGCGCAGCCCTCGATGAAGCCGCCGCGCTGCTTGGCCATTTCCTCGGGCTTCTTCTTGCCCATGGCGCGGCGCAGCATGTCGGCGCCGCCGAGGGTGTAGCCGGCCATCACCTGGGCGATCTGCATCACCTGTTCCTGGTACAGGATGATGCCGTAGGTGGGCTTGAGCACCGGCTCGAGACCCGCGTACTGGTAGTCGGGGTGCGGGTAGGAGAGCGGCGCGCGGCCGTGCTTGCGGTTGATGAAGTCGTCCACCATGCCCGACTGCAGCGGGCCGGGGCGGAACAGCGCCACCAGGGCGATCATGTCTTCCAGGCAGTCGGGCTTGAGCTTCTTGATCAGCTCCTTCATGCCGCGCGATTCCAACTGGAACACGGCCGTGGTCTCGGCCTTCTGCAGCATGTCGTAGGTTTTCTTGTCATCCAGCGGAATGCGGTCGATGTCGACCAGCTCGGTCTCGCCGCGACGGCGCTGCTCGCGGTGGATGGTCTCCAGCGCCCACTTGATGATGGTCAGCGTGCGCAGGCCGAGGAAGTCGAACTTCACCAGGCCGGCCTGCTCCACGTCGTCCTTGTCGAACTGGGTCACCAGACCGTTGCCGTCCTCGTCGCACAGTACGGCGGAGAAATCGGTGAGCTTGGTCGGTGCGATTACCACGCCGCCGGCGTGCTTGCCGGTGCCGCGGGTGATGCCTTCCAGCTTGAGGGACATGTCCCAGATTTCCTGGGCTTCCTCGTCGTTCTTGAGGAACTCGCGCAGCGGCTCCTCCATCTCGAAGGCCTTCTCCAGGGTCATGCCCACTTCGAAGGGGATCATCTTCGACAGCTTGTCGGCCAGGCCGTAGGACTTGCCCTGGGCGCGCGCCACGTCGCGCACCACCGCCTTGGCGGCCATGGTGCCAAAGGTGACGATCTGGCTCACCGCGTTGCGGCCGTACTTGTCGGCCACGTACTCGATCACCCGGTCGCGGCCGTCCATGCAGAAGTCGACGTCGAAGTCGGGCATGGACACCCGCTCGGGGTTCAGGAAGCGTTCGAACAGCAGGTCGTAGGCCAGCGGATCGAGGTCAGTGATCTTCAGCACATAGGCGACCAGCGAGCCCGCACCCGAGCCCCGCCCCGGCCCCACCGGCACGCCGTTGTTCTTGGCCCACTGGATGAAGTCCATCACGATCAGGAAGTAGCCGGGGAAGCCCATCTGGATGATGGTGTTGAGCTCGAACTCCAGGCGATCCACGTAGCGCTGGCGCACTTCCTCATAGTTGGGCGTGGTGTCCTTCGGCCAAAGCACCGCCAGACGCTCTTCCAGCCCCTCGTAGGAGGCATGGCGCAGGTAGTCGTCGATGTTCATGCCGTTGGGGGTGGGGAAATCCGGCAGGAAGTGCTTGCCCAGCTTCACTTCGATGTTGCAGCGCCGGGCGATTTCCACCGTGTTCTCGATAGCGTCCGGCAGGTCGCTGAACAGCTCGGCCATTTCCTCGGGCGATTTCAGGTACTGCTGGTCGCTGTACAGGCGCGGGCGGCGCGGGTCGTCCAGGGAGCGGCCTTCGCCGATGCACACGCGGGTTTCGTGGGCGGCGAAATCGTCCTGCTTGAGGAAGCGCACATCGTTGGTGGCCACGATCGGCGCGCCGCAGCGATCGGCCAGCGGCACGGCGGCGTGCAGGTATTCCTCGTCGTTGACCCGGTTGGTGCGCTGCAGCTCGACGTAGAAACGCTCCGGGAAGGCATCCATCCATTCACGCAGCAGACGCTCGGCCAGCGCCTCGTCGCCATTCAGCAGCGCTTGGCCAACCTCCCCTTCCTTGGCGCCAGACAGGGCGATCAGCCCTTCGGACGCTTCCTTGACCCAGTCGCGCTCGATCACCACCATGCCGTTGCGCTGGCCTTCGGTCCAGCCGCGGGAGACCAGCTCGGTGAGGTTCAGATAGCCCTTGGCATCCATCACCAGCAGGGTCATGCGGCTCAGCGGGCCGTCTTCCTCGAGACTCGCCAGCCAGATGTCCGCGCCGCAGATGGGCTTGATGCCCGCGCCATTGGCCGCCTTGTAGAACTGCACCAGCGAATGCATGTTGCTGATTTCGGTCACCGCCACCGCCGGCATGCCCGCCGCCGCCACGGCCTTGACCAGCGGCTTGACGCGCACCAGGCCATCGACCAGCGAGAACTCGGTATGCAGACGCAGATGGACGAACGAAACGGGCATGGCTGACCTGGGCACGGCTGACGGTAAGGGGCGGGATTGTAACGGAAAGCGCGCAGGCGGGGCGGTGGGCAGCGCCACAACTGCTAACCGGCAATCAGCTGCCGCGCCGCCTGGTTGTGCGCGGCGATCAGCGCGGCAACGTCCAGCCCTTCGATCCGCCCATCGACCACCCGCCAGCGGCCGCCGACCATGACCCGGTCGGCCCGCTCGGCGCCGCACAGCAGCAGCGCCGCCAGCGGGTCGTGACTGCCGGAAAAGCGCAGCTCGTCGAGCTTGAACAGCGCCAGGTCGGCCTGCTTGCCCACAGCCAGTTCGCCGATATCCGTGCGGCCCAGCAGGCGCGCCGAACCCCGGGTCGCCCAGCCGAGCACCTTCTCCGGCGTGATCGCCGCCGCGCCGTAGCGCAGACGCTGCAGGTACAGCGCTTGGCGCGCCTCGAGCATCAGGTTGGAGGTATCGTTGGCGGCCGAGCCATCGACGCCGAGGCCAATGATCGCCCCTTCGACCTCCAGCTGCAGGGTCCGGCAGATACCGCTGCCCAGGCGCATGTTGGCGCTCGGGCAATGGCAGATACCGACGCCGGCGGCGCCGAGGCGGTCGATCTCCACCTGGCTGAAGTGGATGCCATGGGCCAGCCAGGTGCGCGGCCCCAGCCAGCCGACGCTCTTCAGGTAGTCCACGGCATGCATGTTGTGGCGCCGCAGGCAGTACGCCGCATCGTCCGGCGTCTCGCCCAGGTGCGTGTGCAGCCGCACATCGCGCGCCTCGGCCAGCACGGCGGTGTCGCGCATCAGCTCACGGGTGACCGAGAACGGCGAACAGGGCGCCAGGGCGATCTGGATCTGCGCGCCGTCGCCGCGCTGGTGGTAGCGGTCGATCAGCCGCGCGCTGTCGGCGAGGATCACCTCGGCGTCCTGCTCCAGGCGCCGGTAGGGCCGCCCGCCGTCGGGCTTGGCCAGGTTCATCGAGCCCCGGCACAGGGTGGCGCGCATACCCAGCTCGCGCACCGCTTCCACCTCTATATCGATGGCTTGCTCCAGGCCGTCCGGGAACAGGTAATGCTGATCCACCGTGGTGGTGCAACCCGACAGCAACAGCTCGGCCAGCGCGACCCGGCTGGCCAGTGCCAGTTGCTCGGCCGTCAGCCCGGCCCACACCGGGTAGAGCGTCATCAGCCAGTCGAGCAGCGACACACTGGCCACCGGCCCCCAGGCGCGGGTCAGGGTCTGATAGAAGTGATGATGGGCATTGACCAGCCCCGGCAACACCACGTGCTCGCGGGCATCGAAGGTGCTGTCCACCGGCCGCGCCGGCGCCTGACCGGCGCCCAGCAGCTCGACGATCACCCCGCCTTCAATCACCAGCCCGCCCGGCGCGCGCTGCTCGTTGGCGGTGAACAGGGCGAGGGGGTTCTTGATCCAGAGGCGAGTGGCGGGCATGGCGGACGTTTCCAGTGTTGCGTGACGGGTCAAGGGGGTGTCCATCTGGGCAAAATCAGGTCCCGGAGGGGGCTAACCGAGCCGTCACCCGCGATCTTCTGCTTTAAAGAATGGGGCGATAAATAAATGCCGTGTCTTTTCCCTCATTCCTGCACGAGTCAGCCTAGACGAAAAAATAATCTGCCCCCTTTCGCTCTATATCTACGACTTTAGGCTGATGCTCAATAAGCGAGAGCGCTCATTGGCTTACCCTCAAAAAAGCTCCCATTAGAGCAGAGCAGCCAGCGGAGCTTACTCCTACAAAACGAGGTCCATAAATGCTCATTTTCTTTGCCAGCCTTGCAATACTTTTACTCGGCTACAAGTTCTACAGCCCATTTGTTGAAAAACAAACGGGCATAGACCCTACAGCCATAACCCCCCAACAGCGCCTGCATGACGGCGTCGACTACGTCCCCATCAGCCCCATGCGGGCATTTCTGATTCAGTTTTTGAACATTGCCGGTATCGGCCCTATTTTCGGCCCCATCCTGGGCGCCCTGTATGGCCCGATCGCGCTGGTCTGGATTGTCATCGGCAACGTTATTGGCGGTGCGGTGCATGACTATTTCTCCGGCGTGATGAGCCTCAAGGAAGATGGTAAAAGCCTGCCGGAGATTGCCGGCAACTATTACAACGTGATCTTCAAAGGCTTCATGCTGGTCTTCACTTGCATGCTGCTTTTCTTCGTTGGCGTGGTTTTCATCATGAGCCCGGCAGGCCTGCTGAGCAACCTGTCCTATTTCGAAGGCACGTTCCTGGCCGGAAATACATTTTGGGTATTGTTAATTCTCGCCTATTATTTCTTCGCGACCTTGCTACCCATCGACAAAATCATCGCCAAACTGTATCCGCTGTTTGGCTTGCTGATGATCGTGATGACCAGCCTGGTTGCTCTGGCGCTGCTGCGTGAAGCGCCCCATCTGCCTCAGGTCACCGATCTGTTCGCCTACTTCGACGGCCACCATGAGCATGACTTCCTGACGCCCAACCCCAGCGGACTGCCCATTTGGCCGTTGCTGTTCCTGACCATAACCTGCGGGGCCATCAGTGGTTTCCACTCTACCCAGTCGCCGATGATCGCCCGCTGCCTCACCAATGAAAAATATGCTCGCCCGGTGTTCTACGGCGCGATGATGTGCGAAGGCATAGTCGCCTGCGTGTGGGCTACGGCAGGCATCGCCACCTTCCCCGGCGGCTATGTCGAACTCAAGGCTATGCTCGACCAGGGCGGGCCGGGCTTTGTGGTCAACCATATCGCTACCAGCTACCTGGGCATCTTTGGCGGAGTGATGGCGATCCTGGCAGTGGCCATCTTCCCGATCACCTCCGGCGACACCGCTTTCCGCTCGCTGCGCCTGACCATCACCGACGCCTTCAACATTCCCCAGTCCGCCATGCGCCGCCTGGCTTTGTCGGCGCCGCTGCTGGGCGTGGCGTATCTGATGACGTTCCTGGACTTCTCGCTGATCTGGCGATACTTCGCCTTCTCCAACATGCTGCTCTCCACCAGCGTGCTGTGGCTGGCAACCAAGTATCTGTTGGATCGGGGCAGCTTCCACTGGATTGTCAGCATCCCCGCCGTGATCGGCACCGCCGTGACCATTTCGTATATCGCAACGGCCGGGATTGGTTTTAACCTGCCAATCCACTATGCCAAACCGATTGGCATCCTGATCGCCGTGGCCTGCCTCATCGGTGTGGTCATTCAACACAATAGAAACAATGCCAATGCGTATGCGGAACCGGAAGCGTAACTAAACCCGCCACCTATTACGCAGCATTAGCCGGGCAGACGGGGCCACTCGAAAGAGTAGGCCCCGTTTTCGTTACCAAGAAGGATGACGCAAGCGTTTGACCGGGATCGAAGCCACCAGCAGATCGGCTGGAAAGCTCTAGAGAATTTTGATCTTGCCCAGCTCCAGTGGACACCCCGTTAAGCGATACACTGCACGAGGTGAACCATGGCAAGACCCGCAAGCACGATGAAGCAAACCCGTACCCGCCACTCCCAAGCCTACAAGGATGAAGCCTTGGCGCTCGCTGAGCGAGTCGGCGTCAGCAGAGCCGCCGAGCAGCTTGGCCTTCATGCGTCCCAGCTTTATGGCTGGCGGAGCAAGCAGCAGCAATCACAGACCAACAGTGAGCGTGAGCAATCTCTGGCCGACGAAAACGCCCGACTCAAGCGGCTTCTGGCCGAGCAAGCCGAAGAGCTGGCCATCGTAAAAAAGGCCGCCGCGTACTTTGCCAAGAGCCTCAAGTGAAGTACGCCTTCATGAGAACCCACACCTCGCAGTTTTCGGTGAAAGCCATGTGCCGTGTGCTGGGCGTCGCTCGTAGCGGCTTCTACGCCTGGTGCTCACGCCGCCCCTCTACACGCCATCAGCAACGGGCCGAACGGGATCAGCGGGTCGCGCAGGCCTACAGCGCAAGCAAAGGCCGCAGCGGAGCTCCACGGCTTTGCCATGACCTGCGGGACGCGGGGTTGCCCTGCAATCGCAAGACGGTTGCTGCCTCGATGCGACGGCAAGGATTGCGCGCCAAAGCGGCCAGGAAGTTCAAGGCCACGACCAACTCCCGGCACTCGCTCCCCGTTGCGGACAACCTGCTCCAGCAGGACTTCACGGCATCGGCTCCGAATCAGAAATGGGTGGGCGATATCACCTACCTGCACACGGAAGAAGGCTGGCTGTATCTGGCGGTGATCATTGATCTGTATTCCCGGAGGGTGATCGGCTGGGCCATGAGCGAACGCATGACGGCCGACCTGGTCTGCGATGCCCTGCGCATGGCGCTGTGGCGACGCAAGCAGCCCACCGGTGTGATCGTGCACAGCGACCGCGGCAGCCAGTACTGCTCGATGGCCTACCAGACGCTGATCCGAGCCCATCAGTTGCGCTGCAGCATGAGCGCGAAAGGCAACTGCTACGACAATGCGCACGCTGGGGCACATCAGCCCGGAAGCCTTTGAAGCTCGGATGAGTGCCTAAATCCGTGTCCACTACTGCTGGGCAAGATCATTTCCAGTGCTTTGCGCACCGGCGCAAAGCTGCGTCGGTGGATAGGCGTGGCGCCAAGGCGCTGCAGCGCTTCGAGGTGGACGGGCGTGGGGTAGCCCTTGTGGCCGGCCAGGCCGTAGCCGGGGTAGATCAGGTCCAGCGCCTGCATTTCCCGGTCGCGGCTGACCTTGGCGAGGATGGAGGCGGCGGCGATGGCGGGCACCTCGGCGTCGCCGCCGATCACCGGGGCGCTGGGCACAGAGAGTTTGGGACAGCGGTTGCCGTCGATCAGCGCCAGCTTCGGTGTAACGCTCAAGCCGTCCACAGCGCGCTGCATGGCCAGCATGGTGGCGTGGAGGATGTTGAGGCGGTCGATTTCGTCCACCTCGGCGCGGGCAATGCACCAGGCCAGCGCTTTTTCCTGAATCTCGTCGAACAGCGCCTCGCGGCGCGCTTCGGTGAGTTTCTTGGAGTCGTTGAGGCCCCGGATCGGGCGGGCCGGATCGAGGATCACCGCGGCGGTGACCACCGGGCCGCAGAGCGGACCGCGGCCAACTTCGTCGACACCGGCGACCAGTTCCTCGACCAGTTCGAAATCCAGGCCCAGCTGCATCTCAGCGGCCCACCAGTGCCAGCACCGCGTCGGCCGCACGCGCCGACGCATCGCGGCGCAGCGTGCGGTGGATCTGGTCGAAGCCGTCGGTCTGCGCGTGACCATCGACGATCAGCGGCGCCAGCGTCTGCGCCAGGGCGTCCGGGGTGGCGGCATCCTGGATCAGCTCGGGCACCAGCAGGCGCTGGGCCAGCAGATTGGGCAGCGACACGTAGGGGCTTTTCACCAACCGCTTGAGAATGCGGTAGGTGAGTGGCGCTACCTTGTAGGCGACCACCATGGGCCGCTTGTACAGCAGCGCTTCCAGGGTGGCGGTGCCCGAGGCGATCAGCACCGCATCACAGGCGGCGAGCGCTTGGTGCGACTGGCCGTCGAGCAGGGTCAGGGCCAGGTTGCGGCCGGCCAGTGGGAAAATAAATCTGTCCCCTTTTTCGCTTTTTCGAAGCGCACCACATAAAAAAGGGGCCGATAGACGGCCCCTCTAAATCGACTGCCAAGCAGTACCGGCTTACTTGGCGCTGGCCAGAGCAGTGTCGGTCGGTTGCTGCAGTTTCGTAGCGGTCTGGATGGTCTCGACACAGAATGCAACTGAGTTTGCCAGCGAGTCCCGCAGGCCTTCGCCGCTTTCGAGTTGCTCGTAGGTGGGCGCGTCGTCCGTATTGTCATAGTCGGGCACGTGGGAGCACAGACCTTCGGCGAGGACACTCTTGTTTGCCACATCGATCAGCCTTGCGTGGGCCGAATACATGACGCGGTAATTGTTCCAGTCGGAGGGGAAATAGATAGAACCCCAGCCCAGCGTCTTCACGTCAAGGATGAAGTCATAATCCGAGTAGGTCTTTGCCAATGCATCTACCTTGCTGTTCAACGGAACGGATTGTTCCGCTTCGACAACCTTGACTCGGTAGTTGCTGGCCAGGCCCCGAGAAATCTCACGGGCGATCGACATGGCCGGATCTTCGATGCCATTGTTCCTGATCATCTGATTGCCGCTCGACTGGGCAGACGCCAGGCCCAGCATGCCGAACTGCACGTTTACGGCCGTCTGGGCCGCAAAACTGGGCAGTTCGTTGTAGCGGGACACGGCCAGGGTCTTGCCTTCCAATCGTACGGAATCCTGCGTGGTGAACTCGGTGGTCTTGATACCGGCACAGCCGGTTACAACGAGGCCAAGCAGCATGACGGGCAGCAGTTTGAATAGGTACTTCATCCTAAGCTCTCTCTTCCTTTTGAATGGCAATGTGACCATGCAGTCATTTTGATATCATCGCCGGGAAGAGCTTTCTACAGATTGCAGCACCCAAGCGCAAGGCCGAGGTCGCTGGCCGTCTGACCACAGGGAGCAAATTTATTTCTCACTGCACTTCCTTGGCCTCCCCTGCCCACGCCGCTCGATTCTCAGGCCCGCGATGCGCTCGATCTCCTCGACGAAACGATCGCTACCCGTCAGTTGCCCGCGCTGCAACGCATCGCGGATCAGCCGCGTCTCCTCTTCCGGAATCGCCTGCTTCACGAATGCAGCGTACCGCTCTCGCCGCGCGCCTGGATCAGCACCCAGCGCCAGGAAGTAGGGATCGGTATCCAGCCAGTCCGCCGGGGCATCTTCGCTGATGCGCCCGCGATAGCTTGACCACGGGTAGTCGCCCGGCTCCGCACACATGCGGGCGCGCACCGGGTTCAGTTCGATATAGCGAGAACAAGCCAGCAGGTAGGTATCCGTCTGCACCACGCTGGATTTGTAGCGGCTTTCCCAAAGCGTACCGGAGCGCCCTTCCAGCCGGTTGCGATAGCGCGTGGCGCGAGCCGCCAGCGTTTTCATCAGTTGGCTCAAACCGGTCGTGGATTCACCGGGCGCCAGCAGCAGATGCACATGGTTGGTCATCAGGCAGTAGGCGTAGACCTTGACCCCGAAGGCATCCTTGAGCTCGCGAAGATCCGTCAGGTAGCGCTGATAGTCCGCGTCGGCCGCGAAGACAACCTGCCGGTTGTGGCCGCGCTGAACCACATGATGCGGGTAGTTGGCCAACACGATACGTCCCATCCTGGGCATGACTCTTCTCCATCCGTGGAGAAGGCAGCCTAGACGGGAAAATAAATCTGTCCCTTTTTCCAAAGAGGGCTAAGTAAGTGCCATTCAAATCTGTCCCCTTTTTCTGTCTTTTTTTCTTTCAGCCCCCTTTTTCGGACAACCCTCTTTTTCTCCCTGGAAGAGCAAAAGAACCTGCCATTAATGACGCCCCCCCTCCAAGAAGCCAAATAATCCAAGGCTCTAAGAAAACTGACAACGGGGTTCTGTCTCCGTAAAAATTAACCGCCACCCACTCTCCTGCGTAAGCTGCGAAACCGCCTAGAAAAGAAATTAAAATCAAAGAAGGTAATGTTCTATGCAATCTCAGCAAGCAACACAGACAGCCTAGGATAAATGCTGGCACACCGTATAAGAAAAGCGCAAGCATGGAACCTAAAAAAGCCACAATAAAAACAAAAAGCCAAGCTTTAGGATCAGACACTCCCAGAGCAATAGCCTTAAGCCCCAAAGCAAGCCCAAGAGAAAGACTAACCAAGCATGGGCTCAAGGAAAAGAAAATCACTACTCTGCGGCGCGGATATATTTTGTTCATGGAGAGCATGCACTCTGACCGTGGAGCCCGAGCAACTTACAACCATAATTAATTCTGGATTCATAATCTAGAATTTCGACTCCTCCTGGCATGGTTTGCTTTTGCTCAAGTCCAGCTAGCGACGTAAGCCCAAGATAATCAGAATTAGTTGCAATGTTTGATGCGCCCCGGAACAATCCCAACCAAAACCCACTCAAATATTCTTCATGGATAGGCTGCAATAACTTTTGTTCATTCCTAAGCTGCGCTACATCCCAGGCCACAGGGTTATTTGTTCCGGAGTTATATAAATTTCTAAAAGTGGCAAACCCTCCGTTCATTAGCGCATCTCCCGCCGCTGCTCGCCAATCGTAAACTGGCCATACCCCGCCAAGTAACGAACCCAAAGCAAAGGTATATTGTGATGCTGAGCCATCCGCACCCAAACCGGTCAAGTGAGCACGCGACACATACTCAGCACCACCAAACCACTGAACTCCCGCCCCAACATTCTGCTGATATAGATGGCTTGCACCAAAGAAATTTGCACGCTGATCAATGCCATCAAGGTAGAAAGTAAACCTATCGGCAGCACCCTCATAATTATTAAGATTGTCAAAAGCATTATCAGAGGATCTATGCACATAATCCTTTATATAATCCCATGCATCTGGCATGGCAGCATATTCCATAGCGGAATTCATTGAACCCCTACAACTGGCACTACCAGGGTCGTTAGCGCACGACCTGTTAAACTGTTTATCCCTGAACTCACTTAGTGCTTTAGCATTGGCTACCAATTCGTCTTTTTGCTCCTGCGTGGAGCAAGACTCTCCACTCAAAAATGAATTTTAGAAAACGAGAAAAAGAAAGAGAAAAAGGGGACAGATTTATTTTTCCTGTTCGGCGTGTCGAGGGAAAAAATAAATCCGTCCCCTTTTTTCGCTTGTTGTGGCCGCGCTGGACCACATGGTGCGGGTAGTTCGGCAACACGATACGTCCCATCCTGGGCATGACTCTTCTCCATCCGTGGAGAAGGCAGCCTAGACGGGAAAATAAATCTGTCCCCTTTTTACGCTTTTTCGGCACTATCTGCCATGCCGCCCATCTAGCTTAAGCTCTTGAATCCAAACCAATTCGACTCCGGGCAGATCTTCGGCCAACTTCTTACAAAAATACCTCGTCTTCACATCCAGAGGATCCAGGTAGTCATCACAAATAAATATCTTTTTGATGGCTTTGTTTTCCTTCAGAAATAAGAAAATATTCGCCAGATAAATTTCTCTTGACAAATCTGCAGGAATAGTTATCTCCGAAACACCAGAGGGAATTGAAGCTGAACCATTTAAGACATCCAAATCAATATGCACGCTTATCTCCCCGCCGTATCAAGGCTTATCGTTTCTATCTTAAGTGCATCAGTAAACTGATTCCGATTGGGAACAAGAGTTTGAACTGCCCCACCCGACTGCCTATACGCGCCCTGCTGGGTCGGCGCAACTGTACTTTCAAATACCACAGCATCGCCCTTAGGCTTAATTTCAAAAACATCGAACTTAACCCCATGACTCTGAAGAGGAATCCCCAATTTACCAAGAGCGTTGACCGGATCAACCTTAAGATTAGCCAGCTCCTCACCGGAAACCCAATAGGGAGTTAGAGGAGAAGGCTCTCCACCTACAGACACAACCTTATAAATTGGATCATTAATGGTCTTTTGAACAGGAACCGTGGATCCAGACTCGATTAAGCTCTTTGCATAAATTTCAGCCTTATCAGAGCTCAGCCCCGCAAGCTTGTATTCTTCGATTATAGCCACGCCCTCCGGGATACTCTTGGGATCCACTTCCATTCCAAAAGTTTTAAAATCGGCCAGCCGTTGAGTAGAAGCCGCACCAAATTCATTATCTACGGCACCAGCCAGCGCGCCTGCATTTGGGCCTTCCAATTTCGAAGGCATTGGGGCCAGCCCAAATGTTTTTGCTCCATCAGTCTGTCCTGAAAGATTCTTGGCGCCTGCCGCACCCAATCCAATTTCAACACCCAACTGAGAAGAAGATGCTGAATTTTGCCTAACAACATCAGTCCCCAACCCTTGCATTATATGCAAATTATCAAGATAACCTTTATAGCTTAACTCTTCAGGAATGGAAGTGAAGCCACTCCAAGCAGCCTGAATATCATTCAGCGCGCAAGAAGGGCAGTTCGCTGACTTCATTAGCCAAAGAGCAGCTTGAGACGGCGCGGAGACGACCCCCTTAATAGCAGCTCCAAATCCTTCCTGACTACCAACCCCTTTAGCATTCATGACCTCATTGAAATACTTAGGGTCTGTTTTATATGCCAGCGGATCAACCAGCGCCACATTCTTCAGAATAGTATCTAAGCTACCTCTGTCTGTTAAAAGCTCTTTCAGGCCCAAGCGTTCGTTGTTGTAATCCGCCAAGGTAACCTGGAAAAGCCCTGCCTGATTTCCAGTCAATTCTGCTCGCAGAAAATCCGCTGCTTTTTGCGTTTTACCATCTTGCTCACTAAGAGCCGCACTCCAACCCTTATCCACCATTGCCGCTGCGGTGCGAAGAAGCTCTTTTCGAGCATCAATTTCGGATAAGCCATTTTCCGCTGCATAGCGCTTAACGCGTTCCTCATCGGAAGCAAATTCAATTTCATCCGGGTGCAATTGCCTATTGAACGCCGTCGCATTCTTCGCAATGTCCGACCCTTGTTGTAAGTTCCCCTCAACCACCCCTGCCCCGACCAGACCTATCAATTGAGAGACAGCCTGCTCCAGTTCTTTCCCCCGCTTCGTATTGGTATCCAGCCCCAGGCCATCGGACAGATGCTTGGTCAGCGCCTCATTGGCCCCGGCCGCAGCCGCGCCAGTGGCGAAATCGCCACCCATCGCCTTGCTAAGCAATCCACCGACCGTCGCGTGCAATGCGATCTTTTCCGGCGAGCCGTCATCCCATTGCTTTTCTTTCGCGAAATCTCCCACCGCATGGAACGCCAACGCCTGCATGGTGCTGTATGCCTGGCTCACCAACGCGCCTTCCAGGTTGTCCTGGAAACTGCCGCCGTTGACGATTGTTTGCGCAGTGGCCTGCGCGCCGGCCTGGCCCAAACCATTCAGGGCATAGCCGCCCTTGCCACTCCAGGTACTGAGATCGAAACCTTTGGTTGTGTTGGCCGCCTTCGAGCCCGCCGTGGCGGCATCCTTCGAGGTATTGGCCACGTCGCTTGACTGGCCACCCTTGATATTCGAATCGACGACTCCCGAGACCAACCCCGCCGCCAGCATGGACGTGGCATAGCCCTTTAGGCTGTCCTCGGAGAAGACATCCTTGCCCACCGCGCCCAGATCGCCGCCATTGTTGATGAGGCTCGTCGCCGCCTGCACCGAAATCGCCGTAACGCCTGCCGCGGCGGCTGCACTCGTACCCGCCGCCAGAGCCCCCGTACCCACGGTAGCCATGTTGCCGACAGCACCCGCCGCCGGCCCTACCACCGCCGACACCGCAATCGCCACCGCCAACGCCGTCGCCGGGCCCATGCCCTGCTGGTCGTACTCGTAGGAGTCGTGCACTTCCTTCACGCGCCGCCAGTCGATGTCGCCGCGCTGTTCCATCTCCTTGAGCCACGCCAGTTGCGGGTCGGCTTCCACCATCGCGTCGATGGTCTGGCTGACGCTGTGCTCGTCGATCTCCTTGATGTCCAGCGAGATGCCTTCCACCGCCTTGATCACCAGGTTGCCCTGGGCCACCAGCTGGCTCTGGCGCAGGGTTTCGTCGGTCCAGCCTTCACCCGAACTCTTCATCCACGACCAGTCGTTGCTGCTGCTGGCGTGGTTTTCCTGGTGCATGTCCTTGACACCTTCGAAGGCGATGGCCCCGCCGCTGTCCAGGGTCAGATCGCCGTCGCTTTGCAGGTTGGCCGCCTGGTAGCGCTGGTCGCCGCCGCTTTGCAGGGTCAGGTTGCCGCCGCTGGCGACGCTGCTGCCGACATGGGAAAGATCCGTGACCTCGTCGCGTTGGTGGGTCTGGCGCCCAAAGCTGCCCTTGTGCTGATACTCGGTGAGCGAGTAGCTGTAGTTCTGCCCGGCCAGCAGGGCGATGTCGTTGCCCGCCGTCAGGCTGGCGTCGCCACCGGCCTTCAGTTGGCTGGCCATCAGCAGCAGGTCGTTGCCGGCTGAGAGATGCATATCGCCCGTGACGTCGAAGCTGCTGGAGCGCTGGGCGCTGTCCTGCACCTCGACGGTCACGCCCTCGCCAGCCAGGCTGTAACTCGCGCTCTGGCTGCCCGAGACGATCAGCAGGTCGCCGCCGGCGCTGGCGTGCAGATTCCCGCCGCTGCGCACCTGCGCCGCCTGGGCGAACAGATCGCCGCCGGCCTGCAGGGTCAGGTCGCCGCCGGCGCGCAGGGTGGTGCCGATGTCCTTGGTTTGAGATTCGCTGTGGGTGTCGGCCGGGCGACGCCGGAACAACCCTTCGAAACCCTTGGGCTCGGGCGTTTCCACGCGCGCAGAGCTGGTGTGCTGGCTTTCGGTGTGCACCGCCGCCAGGGTCAGGTCGCGCCCGGCGGCGATCAGCGTCTGGCTGCCCGCACCCGCGTTGACCACCTCGGCGCCCGCCAGGGTGATGTCCCGGCCCGCCGCCATGACCAGCGTGCCGCCGGGGTTGCTGACGTACAGCCCGGCCACGCGATCCAGGTGGGTGCGGCTGGCCGACCAGTTCTCCCCGCTGTTCTGCTCGCTGTGCGTGGTGCTGGCCACCGTCAGGTCGCGCCCGGCGCTGAGCAGCAGGCTGTCCTGCGCGTCGATGCGCCCGCCCAGGTTTTCCAGGTCGGTGCGCGCCTGCATGAGCACGTCTTCGCCGCTGATGCGTCCGCCCAGGTTGCGCAGGTTGTCGCCGCTCAGCTGCACCACGCTGCGCCCGGCGATGGTGCCGCTGTTGACCAGATCGCCTTCCAGGCGCAGGTCGATGGATTCGGCGGAGATCAGCGTGCCGTTGCCGTCCAGGTCGCCCTCGCGCGGCACCAGGTAGACCTTGGGCACCACCGCCGTGGTCAGCGTGCCGTCCGGCAGGCGCACGGTCTCCTCCACCAGCCAGACGATGTCGCTGGTCAGCCGCGCCAGTTGCTCGGCGGAGAGCGCCACGCCCGGGCGCAGGTTCCAGTCCTGGGCCAGGGTCGCGCCGGCTTCCATCAGCGCGCGGTACTGCGCCTCGTCGTCGGCGTAGTTTTCCAGATAGCGTCGCCCGGTGAGTTGCGCCACCTGTTCGCGGATCAGCCACTGTTCATAGAAGCCGTCGCCGATGCGCTGCTGCATGCCGGCGGCGTCCAGCGACAGCTGGCCCAGGAGGTAGTCGGAGTTCAGCCAGGTGCGCTGGTTGGTGAAGCGCGGGTCGGTTTCCACCAGGAAACTGCC
Source organism: Pseudomonas flexibilis (assembly GCF_000806415.1). Lineage (NCBI taxonomy): Bacteria > Pseudomonadati > Pseudomonadota > Gammaproteobacteria > Pseudomonadales > Pseudomonadaceae > Pseudomonas > Pseudomonas flexibilis. Next base: position 592,687 of record NZ_JTAK01000002.1, on the reverse strand, counting down.
GCTGCCGGGGCTGACCTTGAACAGGCTGCTGGTGGGCAGGTCCCAGACGCTGCCGACCGGGCCGACGTTGTCGGGAGTGGTCTGCTCAACGTTGCCGGCCGAGCCGCCGCTGGCCATGCCGACCACACCATTGCCCTGGGCCTTGGCAGCGCTGGCGGCCGCGCTTGCCGCAACGGCCTTGCCCAGGCTTACGGTGACCTGGTCAGCCTTCTGCCCGCCGATGGCGCCCAGTGCCTGGCCACTCTCCAGGCGCACCCCGCCGCCGGCTACCGTGCGTGCATCCTGTTGCAGCGACCCGGTCGAGGCCCCCGAGGCGTTGGCCTGGACTGTAACAGCGTCACGCGCACCGACCCGGTAGTCGCTGCCCTCGCCGTTGGCGTGGGTGACGACCTGTGCGACGTTCAGGTTGATCGTTGTCACCTGGTCTGCGGGCTTGTATGAGACCTTGTCGTGCCAATCACGCTTGTGATATCGCTTGAAGCCACCTCGCCAATACTCGTGCGTATATCGGTGAGTGCCCTCTTCATGAACGCGGTGCTTGCCTTTTTCGTCCTCGTTCTTGAGCTCCCCGCCCACCACGGTCAGGGCACCGCCGGCGATGATCTCGCTGTTGCGGTTGGTCAGACTCAAGCCTTCCAGATACATGGCACCGCCGGAAATGATCTTCGCCGGCGCTGTTTTGGTGACCTGGGTGGTGTATTCCGTGCGCGTGACTTCGTACTGGGTCCAGCGCTTGATCTTGCGGCCATCGAACTGGCTGTTGTAGGCCTGAACCTTGGCGTCAAGCGCGTCATAGCGGGCCTCGGTCTCCAGCTCCCAGGCGGCATGAGCGAGCTGCCACTCCTCCAGTGCCGCCTGGTAGGCCGCCTCCAGTTCCGCCACCAGCACCGGGTCCGGCCAGGGCGCGGGTTCCGGTTGCGACTCGACTTCGCCTTCCGCTACGGGCTCGGCACCTTCGGAACCCGGTTGCACCTCGGGTTGCGGCTCGGGCACCTGGTAATCCTCCCGGCGCGGCGGCTGCGGCTCCGGATCAGGTGCTGCCACCTTGAAATACGCCCAGGCCGGATCATCCGCCGGGTACTCCGCGCCCGGCAGGAAGGTGCAGCTGTCGTCATCCTCAGCCAGACACTCGACTTCGCGTACGCCAACGATCGGCGACTTGCCCAGCACGCCGGATTCGCCGATATCGGGATCGTCCTTCCAGCGGTAATAACCAGCACGGCTCCAGCTCTTCCAGCGGAAATTGCTGATGTCGTATTTGTTGTTATCACCCTCTGGCTGGATGTAGGTGACGGCGGTAGGCCCGAGGGTCCGCACCTCGGCAGTCTGCAGATGGTCATTGACATTGAGCAGCGTGGTCGCCGACAGGCTCAGGCCACCCAGCGACTCGATGGTGGCGCTGCGGTTTTCCACATTGCCGGCTCGGCCTATGGCCCAGCCGTTGGCGTCCAGTGCGCCGCCGATGTTGAGTGCACGCGAGCCACTGCCGGCGCTGAAGATCAGCGCCTCTTCCCGGTTGAGTAGGGTTCCAGACACTCCCAGGTCCAGGCGCTCACGGGCTGCGATGGTGGCGGTGCTGATCACACCCCCGACGGTTTCCTCACGGTTGGTGAGGTTGCCTGCGGCAATGGCGATGTGGTCGCCATAGATGCGCCCGGTGCCGATGTTGTTCAGGGTGCCCGCGTTGATCCAGGTCTGCTGGCCATCGATCAGTCCCCGGTTGGTCAGCGTGCCCGGGGTGGTCAGGCGCGTCCGGCCGCCGGAAATCTCGCCTGTGGCGGTGTTGGTGATGGCACTGGCATGCACATCCAGATCGCCGGCGCGCAGGCTGCCGCTGTTGGTCAGCTGGCCACTGGTCTCGATGCGCGCCTGGCCGTTGGCAGTCACTTCGCCACTGTTGTTGAAGTCGCTCTTGAGGGTCAGGCCGAGGTCGCCCTGCGAGAGGACGCGCCCGTCGCCGGTCAACGAATTGGCCGTGATGCGGTTGTCGGTGGCCGCCAGCAGGGTGCCGCCGGTATTGGTGATGGCGCCCGTCTCGATCAGCAGGCTGCCGGCCGAGGAGACCGTGCCCTGGCTGTTGTTCAGGCTGCTGTTGGCGGCGGTGCCGGTCAGTGCGATGCGTTCGTCAGCGGCGATCAGGCCCGCGCTATTGTCCAGTTGGCCGGTGGTGATCTCCACTTGACCACCCTGCAAGCCCAGCGGCGTGGCCGGGTTGGCGGCACCGGTGTCGCGGTTGAGCACTGCGGCGGCCGACAGTTTCAGTAGCTCGCCGGCGGAGATCAGGCCGCCGTTGTTGGTGAGGATGCCTTTTACCCAGGCGTCCAGGCCGAGGCCGGCGTGCAGTGTGCCGCCGCTGTTGTCCAGCGTATCGACGCGCAGCAGGCTGTGCCCTCCACTGCCGGTCAAACCAGCGTTGCGGTTGTCGAAGCGGCCGGCATGGACCGCCAGGTCGTCCTGGGCATGGATCAGGCCGCCCCGGTTGTCCAGGTCACCGCTGACGACGGCAAGGTCGCCCCCGGCGAGAATGCCGCCCGACTCGCCGGTGCCGCTGTTGAGCAGCGCCGCACCATGGGTGTCCACGGCGAGATCACCGGCGGCCTGCAGCAGGCCGCCGGTATTGTCGAGGGCGCCGGTGCGCAGGATCATCCCCGCTTCGGTCGTGGCCAGGGTGCCACCCCGGTTGTCCAGTGCCTGCTGACGCGTATCAACCGACAGACTGGCACCCAGCAGGGTGCCCTGCGCGTTGCCGAGGCCCGAGGACTCCACCGTCAGCGCACCGGCGGCCTGCAACGTGCCACCGGCGTTGTCCACCCGGCCGGCACTGATCAGATCGAGATCGGAGCGCAGCGAGGCGACGGTGCCAGCCTCGCGGTTGTCCAACGCGGCGGTCGAGACCCGCACACCATCGCCGCCGACCAGCACACCCGCACGGTTGGCGATGCCTTCGGCGGTGACGATGGTCAGTTCGTCCCCCGCGCTGACGGTGCCGGCGCGGTTGTCCAGAGACCGGGCCCGCACATCGGCCGCACCGCCGACACTGATCACACCACCCGCGTCATTGCTCAGCAAACCCTCGACGGCCAATGTCAGGGAGGCTTCGGTTTGCAACGCCCCCGCCGTGTTGAGCAGTTCGCCAGCCTGCAGCGCGGTGTCTCCGCGCGTAGCCAGTACGCCAGCCTGGTTGTCGAGGCTGCCCGCCACCTGGATCCGGCTGGCTTGCTCGCCGGCGGCCTGCAGGGTACCGCCGCGGTTATCCAGCGCCCCGGCGCTCAGATCCAGCGCGCCGTTGCCGGCCAGCGTGCCGCCGGCGTTGTTCAGCAGGTTGCTCACCTGCAGGTGCAGGGTCTCGATGCCGGTGGCGATCAGCCGCCCGCCGGCGGTGATCAGCTCGCCCGCCTGAACCTGGATGCGCTCGGCATGGGTCGTGGCATTCGTCAGGTCGATGTGCTCGCCACTGATCTCAAGGGCACCGTTGCCGACCAGGCTGCCACCGGCGCCGTCCAGGCGCTGCACAGCGATGGACAACAGTCCCTCGCCGGCGTGCTCAATGGCACCGCTCTCGTTGACCAGTCTCTGCGCCGTTAGCGTCATGTCGCCGTTGCCGGCCAGCAGGCCGGCGGTGTTGTCCAGCAGGTTGCGGATCCGCAATTGCAGGGCGTCGAGGCCACTAGCGATCACCCGTCCGCCAGCATTGATCAGGTCACCGGCATCCACCTGGATACGCTGGGCGCTGGTGTTGCCCTCGCTCAGGTCAATGTGCTCACCGCTTAGCGTCAGGTCGCTGTTGCTGGCCAGGGTGCCGCCTGCGCCTTTCAGGGTTTCTACCGCGATGGACAGGCCGGCCTCGCCGGCGTGTTCGATGCGTCCGGCACGGTTGTCCAGGGTCTGTGCCTGAATCGCCAGCTTGCCGGCGGTGGCGATGTGTCCATCGGCGCTGTTGTCCAGCAGGCCGTCGATCGCCAGACGTAGCGCGCTGTCGTCCGCCGTCTGCACACGGCCGCCGACGTTGTGCAGCTCGCCAGCCGCAAGGCTCAGCGCACCGGTGGTCGCCAGGGTACCGGCGCTGTTGTCGAGGCTTCCGGTTACGTGGATCTGGCTGGCCTGCTCGCTGGAGGACTGCAGGATGCCCGCACCGTTGTCCAATTCGTTGGCGCTCAGTTCCAGCGCGCCGTTGCCGGCAATCGTACCGCCGGCGTTGTCCAGCAGGCCGCTGACCCGCAGCTCCAGCGCTTCTTCGCCGGTGGCCACCAGCCGCCCGCCGGCGGTGATCAGCGCGTCTGCCTTTACCTGGATGCGCTCTGCACTGGTTTCGCCTTCGCGCAGGTCGATGTGTTCGCCGCTCAGCGTCAGGCCGCTGTTGCTGGCCAGGGTGCCGCCGGCACCCGACAGGGTTTCTACCGCGATGGACAGGCCGGCCTCGCCAGCGTGCTCGATGCGCCCGGTGCGGTTATCGAGGGTCTGTGCCTGAATCGCCAGCTCACCGGCAGTGGCGATACGCCCGTCGGCACTGTTGTCCAGCAGGCCATCGACCGTCAGGCGCAGCGCGCTGTCGCCGGCGGTCTGCACCTGGCCGCCGGCATTATGCAGTTCACCAGCCGTCAGACTCAGCTCTCCGGTAGTCGCCAGGATGCCGGCACTGTTGTCGAGGCTGCCGGCCACCCAGATCTGACTGGCCTGTTCGCTGGAGGACTGCAGGGTGCCCGCACGGTTGTCCAATTCGCCGGCGCTCAGTTCCAGCGCGCCGTTGCCGGCGATGGTGCCGCCGGCGTTGTCCAGCAAACCCTTGATTCTCAGCTCCAGCGCCTCGGTGCCGGTGGCAACCAGGCGGCCACCGGCGGTGCGGAGACTGTTTGCTTCCACCTGGATGCGCTGGGCACTGGTGCTGCCCTCGCCTAAGTCGAGCTGGCCACCACCGAGCGTCAGCGTGCCGTTGCTGACCAGCGTGCCAGCGACTCCGTCCAGGGTGCCCGCCTGGATCGCCAGTTGGCCATCACCGGCATGCTGGATGCTGCCCCGGGCGTTCGACAGGTGCGCGGCGCTCAGACTGAGGTCGCCGTTACTGGCGATGGAGCCGCCCTGGCTGTTGTCCAGGCGGCCGGCAACGTCGAGGCGGTTGTTTTCGGTGCCTGAGCTGATCAACGAGCCGGCACGGTTGTCGAGATTGTCCGCGCGCAGGTTCACCTGGGTGGCGGTCAGGGTCGCGCCACGGTGGTCGATGTCGCCGGCGTCCAAGTCCAGCGCACCGCCGGTGGTGATGCGCCCTCCAGCGCCGTGCAGGTCGCCCAGGCGCAGGGTCAATCCCTGTTCGCCGGCATGCTCCAGTCGGCCGTCCTCGTTGACCAAAACCCCGGCGTCCAGCGTAAGGCTGGCCGCGTTGGTGGCCAGCAGGCCGGCGCTGTTGTCGAGGCGCCCCGTGACGCTCATCTCGGTGGCCGAGGAGTCGCTGTGGACCAGCTCGCCGCCGCGGTTGGAAAGCTCGCCGGCCCGCAAGTCCAGCGCGCCGCCGACGCTGAACTTGCCTTGGTCGTTGCGCAGGCGCGTCGTGGTGATATCCGCGTCGGTAGTCACCGTCAGCTCACCCGCCCGGTTGCTGAACTCGCCACCGTTCACGCTGAGCTGATGAACGCCGAGCCGGCCCTGATCGTTGTTCAGGTTCTCGGTGGCGAGGGTGACCTTGCCCCCGGCCAGGATGCGTCCGGCGTCATTGTCCAGTAGCTCGCCAATCAGCAGTTGGCCGTCGGCCAGTCGTTCGATGTGTTCGGGTTCCGGTGCGCTGCCATTGTTTTCACCTGAGCTCGGCGGCGTCGCGCCGGTTTCCGGGACGGTTGGCATACTGCCCGAGCCGGACTCACTCCCCGTGCCGCTGCTCGGCGTCTCCGCTACGCCAATACGCCCCGCCTCGCGGTTGGTCAGGCTCTCGGCGACGATTGCCAGCACCTGCGTGCCGGTTTGCTCCAGGTCGCCGTCGCGGTTCTTCAGTGACTGGGCGCCGATGTCGAGCCGCGCGGCGTTGATGCGCCCGGCGCTGTTGTCCAGGTCCGCCGTGGTGCTGAGCAGCAGCTCCCGCTGCGCGCTGAGCGTGCCGCTGTTGCGGACACCGCCTGTGGTGGTCAGTTGAATGTTCTGCTTGCCCTGCAGCAGACCGGTGTTTTCTAGCCGGCCGTCCAGGGTCACCACCAAATCGCCGCTTTCAGCGGCCAGGGTGCCGGCGTTGCGTACCCCAACCCCGTGCTCGGTGCCGACCAGACGGATTTTGCCGGCATACATGCCGCCCAGGTGGGCGACGTCGATGGCGTACTCGGGCTTGGCGCCCAGGCTGGCGAAGGGCACTACTTGGCTGTGATCGGCGCTGACCTGGTTACTGCCGGTGGTGACCTTCAGGTCGTTGGCCCAGATGCCGGCGTTGATGCGCACCGAGCGGGCGATGATGTCGGTGTAGGCGGTGCTGCGGCCGTCCAGGCCCGCGCCCTGGATGCTGACCTCGCCCCGGCTGACGGCGTAACCGTCCAGGCGCCCCTCGTTCAGGATCGGTGCGCCGGTGGTCAGGGTCGCACGGTCGGCGTTGATGAAGCCGCAGCCCGCACAGCTGATACCGGCCGGGTTGGCGATGACCACCTGAGCGCGGTCGCCGGCCACCTCGATATAGCCGTTCAAGTGACTGGCGGCGCTGGAATTCACTTCGTTGAGGATGATGCGCGCCGTGCCATCGTTCAGACGTTGGTTGCCGGTAATCCAGCCACCCAGCTGGCTCTGCACATCAACCCGGGAGTTGTTGAGGATCGCACCCCGGTTGTCCACGTCGAACTGGCTGTAGGTGTTGCGCGACACGCCGGCGGCGCTGGGCGTCTGGATGTCGACCTGCAGCACGCCGTTGGCGGTGGTGATCACCGTCGGCTGCTGGCCGGCCGGAGCCGAGGCATCGGCCACGATGGCGGCCGTGGCGGCACCGGGCAGGATCAGGCCGAGCACCAGCAGGAAGGCAAAGCGCAGCGGGTCGAGCGTCACGCTGACCGCTCCACTTCCGAGACCCGCCGGCGAGCCGGCTACGCAGCCTCCGGCCTTGCCGTCCGAGCTCACGTTCTCGGCCACTACCATCAGCAGGCCGCGCGCCTTGTTGAAAATCACCCGGTACAGATGCTTATTCATGGCAACTTCCTGTCATTGCAATCGGATTCCTGGCCGCCTAGATCGACCAGTTCAAATTGAAACCGCCAGTAACATCGGCAGTGCTGAATTGCGCGGGCTTGTCGAGCGGCGCCGCAATAAAGCCTTCGTACGTAAAACCCCGGTAACCGCCACGTATGCCGAGCGCACCGCCGGTGAGGTGCGTGCCGATCAGGTTCTCGGCGCTGGGACCGCCGACCTGACCGTGATCGATCGCCATAAACGCTTCCTGGCCGGTTTGCCCCAGGGCCAGGGCCAGTTCCTGACGCACCAACCAGCCGCGTTCGGCGGAGAGGATGTTTTCACCGTCGAAACCACGCACCGTGTAGCGCCCGCCGATGGAAAAACGGTCCTGGGGAATCAGGCGTGTTCGGTTCCATTGTGCGCGCCAGCTCGGCTGGTAGCGCAGGCGCCAATCACCCAGCGCAAAAGGCAGGCTCAACTGGGCGTGGGCGGTAATCAATTGGGGTTGGGAGGTGCCTTCGCCGAACGCCTCTTCCGGCGCCGGCAGCGAGTCACGCGCGCCCGTACCGCGCTTGTAGGTCAAGCCGGCGTCAAGGCTGCCGGCACCGAGGTGTTCGCGATGACCCAGGGAAACCTCCCAACCGGCCATCCGTCGGCGCTGCACCAGCACCTCGGTGTCGTCGATGAAATTGCTGGACGCGCGTTCCCAGCCGGCCAACGAGACATGGCTCTTGCGCATGGCATCGCGGTACGCCAGCCAGGTGAGCTTCACCTGGCTGTTTTCGCTGGTGCCGCTGTAGCGGTAGGTCTGGTTGGCGCCCGCAACCGACTGGTAGTAGTCGTATGAGTTGAGCGTGGCGGCCAGACTCCAGTAACCGAACGGCACCGAGTAATGCAGCGAGTGGCCCTCGGTGCCCTTGCTTCCCTTATTACCGCCCCCCAGGTCATGGGCGTAGCTGGCATGGAACAGGTCGTTGGCATGCCAGAGATGGTCCAGCGACACCGCGACGCTGCCCTGATACTTGCCCGTCGATTCGCTGCCGGAGTCGTCGAGCGACAGGCTGAGCCGCGCGGGGAAACGCTGCCGCCAATGAATGACCAGATCACTGGCGCCGGGCCCGGCGCTTTCCCTGCGCGCGGGCTCGATCTGGATATCCGCTTCCGCTGTTGGCGCGCGCTTGAGATTTTCCAGTCCCTGCTCGATGTCGCGCAGGTTGAGCAGATCACCGGGCTGTGCCGGCACAGCACTCCCAACGTTGGCCAGCGGGCTGCTGCCCGGAGCGACCCGTATCGCATCAATAACACCGGGAATGAGAGTCAGGACGAGCCGGCCGCTGTTCAGATCCTGGGATTCAGCCAGGACACGAGTGGTAATGAAGCCTCGGGCGACGATCGCATCCTGAATGCGCTTGATGCTGAGGTTGATACCCCGTGCGCCCAGACAGCGCCCCAGCGCGGGATCACGGGAGGGATTGGCTGCCCGCAGCGTCCATTGGAAATCATCGGCGTGCTCGCCCACCAGCTGGATTTCATCGATGCGGAAACAGGGCGTTTCGGATACAGGCAGGCGCAGCGAGTCGTCGGCTACAGGCGCCTCTAGCCTGACGTCCGGGCGTGATTCGAGCTGCTCGCGCTGCACACGCTCGCGCTCCTGCTGGAGCAGGAGCTGTTGCTGGGCGAGATCCGGGGAGGCGGCTTGCGCAACGCTGCTGAGCAGCAAGGCAAACCCCGGAACGGCATACATGGTGGGAGAGAAAATCATGCGGCATCCTTGCGATGCGAGCGCGCGCTAGATCTCGGCAAGCGAGCCCATACAGCTTTGAGCGACGCGCAATATACCGAAGCCGAGAACTCGATGATGTCACAAAGACATCAATCCGTGATGCGGATCGAATTTTCAGACCCAAGGACTGGACAGAGTGCCGGTTATCCGCTCGAGGCTACGCTGTACCGCAATCCAGACTGACTTCGCTCGCCTCAAGTGCCATTCGCACCGGCGCAAAACTCCGCCGATGAATCGGCGTCGCCCCCAACCGCTGCAGCGCTTCAAGGTGTGCCGGCGTGGGATAGCCCTTGTGGCCGGCCAGGCCGTAGCCGGGGTAGATCAGGTCCAGCGCCTGCATTTCCCGATCGCGGCTGACCTTGGCGAGGATGGAGGCGGCGGCGATGGCGGGCACCTCGGCGTCGCCGCCGATCACCGGGGCGCTGGGCACAGAGAGTTTGGGACAGCGGTTGCCGTCGATCAGGGCGAGTTTCGGGGTGACGCTCAACCCCTCCACAGCGCGCTGCATGGCCAGCATGGTGGCGTGGAGGATGTTGAGGCGGTCGATTTCGTCCACCTCGGCGCGGGCAATGCACCAGGCCAGGGCTTTTTCCTGAATCTCGTCGAACAGCGCCTCGCGGCGCGCTTCGGTGAGTTTCTTGGAGTCGTTGAGGCCCCGGATCGGGCGGGCCGGATCGAGGATCACCGCGGCGGTGACAACCGGGCCGCAGAGCGGACCGCGGCCAACTTCGTCGACACCGGCGACCAGTTCCTCGACCAGTTCGAAATCCAGGCCCAGCTGCATCTTAGCGGCCCACCAGTGCCAGCACCGCGTCGGCCGCACGCGCCGACGCATCGCGGCGCAGCGTGCGGTGGATCTGGTCGAAGCCGTCGGTCTGCGCGTGACCATCGACGATCAGCGGCGCCAGCGTCTGCGCCAAGGCGTCCGGGGTGGCGGCATCCTGGATCAGCTCGGGCACCAGCAGGCGCTGGGCCAGCAGGTTGGGCAGCGATACGTAGGGGCTTTTCACCAACCGCTTGAGAATGCGGTAGGTGAGTGGCGCTACCTTGTAGGCGACCACCATGGGCCGCTTGTACAGCAGCGCTTCCAGGGTGGCGGTGCCCGAGGCGATCAGCACCGCATCACAGGCGGCGAGCGCTTGGTGCGACTGGCCGTCGAGCAGGGTCAGCGCCAGGTTGCGGCCGGCCAGCATCTGTTCGAGCTGGGCGCGGCGTTCGGCGTTGGCGCAGGGTAATACGAAGTGCAGCTCCGGACGCAGGGCGCGCAGGCGCTCGGCGGCATCCAGGAACAGACTACCCAGCTTGGCCACTTCGCCGCCCCGACTACCTGGCAGCAGGGCCACCACGGCGCCCTCCTCTGCCAGACCCAGCTCGCGGCGCGCCTGGGCGCGGTCGGCCTGCAGCGGGATATCGTCGGCCAGCGGGTGGCCGACGAAGCACACCGGCACCTGGTGCTCGGTGTAGAACTGTGCCTCGAACGGGAACAGGGTCAGCATCAGATCGCAGGCATCGCGGATCTTGAACACGCGCTTCTGCCGCCAGGCCCACACCGAGGGGCTGACATAGTGAACGGTCTTGATGCCGGCCTGACGCAACTTGAGCTCGACACCGAGGTTGAAATCCGGGGCGTCGATACCGATGAACACGTCGGGCTTGGCGGCGGTCAGGTCGGCGATCAGCTGCTTGCGGCGGCGCAGCAGCTCGGGCAGTCGGCCGAGCACCTCGACCAGGCCCATGACCGCCAGGCGCTCCATGGGGAACATGGAGACCAGGCCCTCGGCCTCCATGCGCGGACCGCCGACGCCGATGAACTCCACCTCCGGATGGCGTGCCTTGAGGGCACGCATCAAGCCCGAGCCGAGGATGTCGCCGGACGCTTCGCCGGCAACCAGTGCGACGCGCAAGGAAGCCGCCATGGCGTCAGCGGGTGATGCCGCGCGTGGAGGCGCGGATGGAGTCACGGAACAGAGCCACTTCGGGGAACTGGCTGGCCGTGCCTTCGAGCTCGGCCAAGGCCTGCTCGATGGTCAGACCCTGGCGGTAGACGATCTTGTAGGCGCGGCGCAGGGCCTGGATCGCCTCGGCGGAGAAACCGCGCCGGCGCATGCCCTCGAAGTTCATGCTGCGCGCCTCGGCCGGGTTGCCGAATACGGTGACGAAGGCCGGCACGTCCTTGCCGATGGCCGTGCCCATGCCGGAGAAGCTGTGGGCACCGATACGCACGTGCTGGTGCACCAGGGTGTAGCCGGAGAGGATCGCCCAGTCGTCCATCACCACGTGACCCGCCAGCGCGGTGTTGTTCACCAGGATGCAGTGGTTGCCGATCACGCAGTCATGCCCCACATGGGCGTAAGCCATGATCAGGTTGTGGCTGCCAATGGTGGTTTCCGAACGGTCCTGCACGGTGCCCCGGTGCAGGGTCACGCCTTCACGGATGACATTGTGGTCACCGATCACCAGGCGAGTGGCTTCACCCTTGTACTTGAGGTCGGGAGTGTCTTCGCCGATGGAAGAGAACTGGAAGATCTGGTTGTTGCGACCGATGCGGGTGGGACCCTTGACGATCACATGCGGGCCGATGACGGTACCTTCACCGATCTCCACATCCGGGCCGATGATCGACCAGGGGCCGACGCTGACGTTTTCGGCCAGACGGGCACTCGGGTCGATGATCGCGCGCGGGTCAATCGAACTCATAGTTTGCGTTCCGCACAAATGATTTCCGCCGAGCAGACCGGCTTGTCGTCCACGCTCGCCTCGCAGGCGAACTTCCAGATGCCACGCTTGGCGCTAAGGAAGCGCGCCTGCAGGGTCAGCTTGTCGCCGGGCACGACCGGCTGACGGAAGCGCAGGTTGTCGGAACCGACGAAGTAGTAGAGGGTGCCGTCCGCCGGCGTGGCATCCAGCATGCGGAAACCCAGGAGGCCGGCGGCCTGGGCCATGGCTTCGATGATCAGCACGCCCGGCATGATCGGGTGCTGCGGGAAATGCCCGTTGAAGAACGGCTCGTTGATCGTGACGTTCTTGTAGGCGCGAATGGTCTTGCCTTCCAGATCAATGGCCTCGACCCGGTCCACCAGCAGGAACGGGTAGCGGTGCGGCAGCAGTTCACGTATTTCGTTGATGTCCATCATGTTCAGGAAGCCTTGATACTCAGGAAGAATGCGGTTGAAACCTTCAGGCTTCAGATGAGGCATCCCCGTCCGGGGTCACGGCCGCCAGACGTTTTTCAAGTTGTTGCAGACGGCGGGCCATCTCGTCGAGCTGACGGATGCGCGCCGCACTCTTGCGCCACTCGGCCGCCGGTTGCATGGCCGTACCGGAGGAATAGGAGCCCGGTTCAGTGATCGAACGGGTCACCATGGTCATACCGGTGACGAACACGTTGTCGCAGACTTCGATGTGCCCGACCATGCCGACGCCGCCGGCGATCATGCAATGACGGCCGATCTTGGTGCTGCCGGAAATGCCCACGCAGCCCGCCATGGCGGTGTGGTCGCCGATCTGCACGTTGTGCGCGATCATGATCTGGTTGTCGAGTTTGACGCCGTTACCGATCAGGGTATCGGCCAGCGCTCCGCGATCTACAGTGGTATTCGCGCCGATTTCCACATCGTCGCCGATGGTCACGCCGCCGATCTGGGCGATCTTCTGCCAGACACCCTTCTGGTTGGCGAAGCCGAAGCCCTCGCCGCCAATCACCGCGCCAGACTGAATCACCACGCGCTTGCCGATGGTGACGTCGTGGTAAAGGGTGACCCGCGGTGCCAGCCAGCCACCCTCGCCCACCACGGAGCGGGCGCCGATCACGCAGTGCGCACCGATGGTCACATGGGCGCCGATCCTGGCGCCGCTTTCGATGACGGCACAGGGCCCGATACTGGCGCTAGGATCGATTTCGGCGTCATCGGCCACCACGGCGGAGGGATGAATGCCCGCGCCGGCGACCGGCTTGCGATCGAACAGGTGCGAGAGCCCCGCGTAGGCCAGATAGGGATCCGGTACCACCAGCGCGTCGCCTGCATACCCCTCGGCGTCTGCAGCCTTGAGCAGCACGGCGCCGGCCCGGGTCTGGTCCAGGTACTTGCGGTACTGGGGATTGGCCAGGAAGGTCAGTTGCCCGGGGCCGGCATCCTGCAGGGTAGCCAGTCCGGAGATCTGCTTGTCGGCGGCGCCACGCAGGGTGGCGCCCAGTCGCTCGGCCAGCTCGCCGAGAGTGAATGCTAGAGACTTCATACTTCAGCGCAGTTGGTTCATCCGTTCGATCACCTGGCGGGTGATGTCGAGTTGCGGTTTGACGTCGATGACGGCGGCGCGGTCCAGAACCAGGTCGTAGTTGCCCTTCTTGAGCACATCGGCAACGGCCTGGTCGAGCTTGGGCTTGAGCTGCTGCAGGGTTTCCTGGTCACCACGCGCCTTGGCTTCGTTCAACTCGCGGGACTGAGCCTGGAAGTCACGAGCCTTCTGGCGGAACTCCAGCTCCAGGCGCTCACGCTCGGCGGTGGACAGCTTGTCGCCTTCCTTGGTCAGGCGATCCTGCAGACGCTTGGCGTCGCTTTCCAGGGTCTTCAGCTTGTTGAGATCCGGACCGTATTTCTTCTCGGCGTCCACGGCGTAGCGCTTGGCGGCATCGGACTCGAGCAGCGCCATCTGGTAGTTCAGTACGGCGATCTTCATTTCGGCAAAAGCCGGGGCAGCCACCAGGGCGGAGGCCAGGAGAACCAGCTGGGTGAGTTTACGCACGGTGTACTCCAGGGTTGGGTGGATCAGAAGGTTTGACCAAGGGAGAACTGGAAGACCTGGGTGTCGGAGTCTTCCGGCTCATTGATCGGCTTGGCCAGGCTGAAGCTCAGCGGGCCCAGCGCGGTGATCCAGGTCAGGCCGACGCCGACGGAGCTGGCCATGTTGCCGATGTCGATGTCGCAGCTCGGATCGTTACGGTTCTTCTGGGACGCACTGCAGTTGGTGTCGAATACGTTGCCCACATCGACGAACAGGGTCGTGCGCAACGAGCGCTGGTCCTTGACGAAGGGCAGCGGGAACAGCAGCTCGACGCCACCCTGGATCAGCACGTTGCCGCCGAAGGGCAGCGGGTCCTGATCGGGATCGGTGACACGGCCGTACTGGTCGCGAACGCTGTAAACGATATCCCCGTTGGCATCGCGGACCACGCTCGGCGTACTGCGGGGGCCCAGGCTGCTGTCCTCGAAGCCACGCACAGAGTTGAAACCGCCCGCGTAGTAATGCTCGTAGAACGGCAAGCCTTCGCTGTCACCGAAGCCGTCGCCATAACCCAGCTGGGTATGGAAACGCAGCGCATACTTGTCACCCAGCGGCGCGAAGATCTGCCCGCGGTAGTCGATCTTGTAGAAGGACAGGTCGCTGCCCGGCAGCGTGGCTTCGACGTAGAGGCTCTGCGAATGGCCGCGGGTGGCCAGCACGCCCCGGTTGAGCGCCGATTGCGACCAGCCGATGTTGGCCTTGAAGTTGGTGTAGCTGTCGCCCTCGCCTTCGATGAACTGGACGATTTCGTCGACCGTATACAGACCGGTCTGAATCTCGTCCTGCTGCGCCGAGAGCCCGTAGCTGAGGCGCGAGTACTCGCTGATCGGGTAACCAAAGGTCAGGCCCACGCCCAGGCTGTTCACCGAGTAGCTGGAGATGCTGTAGTCCAGCTCGTCATAGTCGGTGCTGCGGTAGAAGGCGTTGTAGCCGAGGCTGACGCCGTCGGGTGTCCAGTACGGGTCCAGGAAGCTGAAGTTGTAGCGTTCCTGGTATTCGCTGCGGGTCAGGCCGAGGCTGACGCGGTTGCCGGTGCCGAGGAAGTTGTTCTGGCTGATTGAGCCGCCGAGGATCAGGCCGGAGTTCTGGGCGAAGCCGATGCTCGCCATGATCGAGCCGGACGGCTGCTCCTCGACCGTGTAGTTCACGTCGATCTGGTCGTCGGTACCTGGAACCGCCGGGGTCTCGACGTTGACTTCCTTGAAGAAGCCCAGGCGCTCGAGGCGTGCCTTGGACTGGTCGATCAGGTAGGTGGAGGCCCAGCCGCCTTCCATCTGGCGCATCTCGCGGCGCAGCACCTCGTCCTCGGTCTTAGTGTTGCCGCGGAAGTTGATGCGGTTGACGTAGGCGCGCTTGCCCGGATCAACCACGAAGGTGACGGTGACCGAATTGTCATCCGCATGGGTCTCGGGCACGCCGTTGACGTTGGCGAAGGTATAGCCCTCGTTGCCCAGCCGACGGGTCAGCAGCTCGGAGGTGGTGGTCATCACCCGGCGCGAGAACACTTGGCCAGGCTTGACCAGCAGCAGCGCTCGAATTTCCTCCTCGGGCACCTTGAGGTCGCCCGAGAGGCGCACGTCACGCACGGTGAACTTCTCGCCCTCGTCGATATTGACGGTGATATAGACGTTCTTCTTGTCCGGCGTGATGGACACCTGGGTCGAGACGATATCCATGTTGATATAGCCGCGGTCCAGGTAGAACGAGCGCAGGCGTTCCAGGTCGCCGGAGAGCTTTTCGCGGGCGTACTTGTCGTCGTTCTTGAAGAACGAGGCCCAGTGGCTGGCCTTCAGCTCGAACAGGTCGGTGACTTCCTCATCGGAAAAGACGCTGTTGCCCACCACATTGATGTGCTGAATGCTGGCGACGCTGCCCTCGTTGACTTCGATCTTCAGCGCCACACGGTTGCGCGGCTGCGGCTCGACCTTGGCGACGATCTCGGCGGAATAGCGGCCCTGGGCGACATACTGGCGTTGCAGCTCGTTGCGCACGCCTTCGAGGGTGGCCGGCTGGAAGATCTCGCCCTCGGCCAACCCGGACTGCTGCAGGCCGCGCAGCAGGTCTTCGGTCTGGATCGCTTTGTTGCCTTCGATCTCAATGCTGGAAATCGACGGACGTTCGACCAAATCGATGACCAGCGCATTGCCGTCGCGACCCAGGCGGATGTCCTGGAAGAAGCCGGTGCGGAACAGCGCGCGCGAAGCATCCACCAGGCGGCGCTCGTCGACCTTTTCGCCGACGTTCAACGGCAACGCCGCAAAGACGCTGCCGGCAGAGACCCGCTGCAGGCCGTTGACACGAATGTCGTTGACTACGAAGGACTCCGCGTGGGCCTCGGCGATCAGGAGGGCGGCAATCGCCGCAGGTAGCAGGCGTTTCATGAAGTCCTTTTTTAAAACTGATTATGTGACTGCTGAACGTCAGAACTGCGGCTCACAGCCGCCCCAGATCATTGAACAAGGCCAGCAACATGACCCCTATGACCAGCGCGATGCCGATCTGCATCCCCCAGGCCTGGACCTTTTCCGGCAGCGGTTTTCCTCTTGCCCATTCGTAGAGATAGAAGAGCAGGTGTCCGCCATCAAGCACGGGAATCGGCAACAGGTTGAGAATGCCCAGGCTGATGCTCAAATAGGCAAGGAAATTCAGGAAATCCGCCAGCCCGGACTGGGCCGAAGTGCCGGCCACTTTAGCAATGGTGATCGGACCGCTCAAGTTTTTTACCGAGAGCTCCCCGAACAGCATCTTGCCCAGTGAATCCAGGGTCAGCTGGCTCATCGACCAGGTGCGCTGCACGCTCTGCCAGACCGCATCGAGCGGACCATAACGAATCTCGCGAAGCATTTCCGCTGGCCAGTCCACACCGCTCACCCCGGCGCCCAGATAGCCCTGGCGAGCCTCGCCTTCACCACGGCCAGCCAGCTGCACCTGGACTGCCAGTGGCTGGCCTGCGCGCTCGACTTGCAGCACCACCTGCTGATCGGCACGCGCCCGCACCCGCTCCACCAGATCCTGCCAGTCGCGCAGGGCGACGCCATCCAGGCTGAGCAGACGGTCTCCCGTGCGCAGGCCGGCAGCCTGCGCCGGCCCGCTCGGATCGATATGCGCGAGAACGGCCGGAACGGCGGGACGCCAGGGTTGCAGGCCGAGCGAGCCGATCGGGTCCGGCTCTTCGACACCGCGTTGCCAGGCATTCAGGCTGATCTGGTAGTCACGCTCGACGGAGCTGTCCGGCTCGCTGACCCGCACCTGCAGCATGCCGGTTTCGCCCAGCCGGCGAACCAACTGCAGATTGACCGCACCCCAGCCATCGACGGCCTTGCCGTCCACCGCAAGGATTTCCTGTCCGGCCTGCAGTCCAGCCTCCGCGGCCGGCGTTCCCGGCAGCACCTGCCCGATCACCGGGCGCACCTGCTGGGTGCCGAGCATGGCGATCAGCCAGAAGAACAGCAGGGCCAGCAGGAAGTTGGCAATCGGTCCGGCGGAAACGATGGCGAAGCGCTGACGGACGGATTTGCGGTTGAAGGTCTGGCCGAGCAGCTCTGTCGGCACCTCGCCTTCCCGCTCGTCCAGCATCTTCACATAGCCACCCAGCGGAATGGCGGCCACCACGAACTCGGTGCCGTGGCGATCGTGCCAGCGCAGCAACGGCGTGCCGAAGCCCACCGAGAATCGCAACACCTTAACGCCACACCGGCGGGCAACCCAGAAGTGGCCGAACTCGTGGAAGGTCACCAGCACACCCAGCGCAATCAGGGTGCCCACGATCATGTATACAGCGCTCATCGTAATCCTCCGCGGCGAGTCCCTGCCTCAACGACTTCCGGTACTGCCGGACGGCTAGCAAGCATGCCGCTGCAGCCATTCCTGTGCCCGCACACGGGCCAGATGGTCGGCATGCAGAACTGCCCGAAGGTCTTCGACAGCCACCACGGACTCGGCGTTCAGTACGCTTTCAATGATTTGTGCAATGTCGGTAAAGCGGATACGCCGCTCGAGAAAGGCGGCAACCGCCACCTCATTGGCCGCGTTCAGCATCGCCGGGGCGCTGCCGCCGATCTGGGCGGCTTCGCGGGCCAGGCGCAGACAGGGGAACCGCGTTTCATCCGGCGCCTGGAAGTCCAGACGTGCGACCTTGAACAGGTCCAGCGGCGCCACACCGGTGTCGATGCGCTCCGGCCAGGCCAGGGCATGACCGATCGGCGTACGCATGTCCGGATTGCCCAGTTGGGCCAGCACAGAACCGTCTACATAGTCGACCAGCGAATGGATCACGCTTTGCGGATGAACCACCACTTCCACCTGCTCGGGACGCGCATCGAACAACCAGCAGGCTTCGATCAGCTCGAGGCCCTTGTTCATCATGCTCGCCGAGTCCACGGAAATCTTGCGCCCCATCGACCAGTTGGGATGGGCGCAGGCCTGCTCGGGCGTGACATCGCTCAGCGTTGCGGCCGGCATTTCGCGGAACGGGCCGCCGGACGCGGTCAGCAGGATGCGGCGCACGCCCACTGCGGACAGCCCGCGGGCGTAATCGCCGGGCAAGCCCTGGAAGATAGCGTTGTGCTCGCTGTCGATGGGCAACAGCACCGCACCATGCTCGCGCACCGCCTGCATGAAGAGCGCGCCGGACATCACCAGCGCTTCCTTGTTGGCCAGCAGCACACGCTTGCCGGCCTGCACGGCCGCCAGGGTCGGACGCAGGCCGGCGGCGCCGACGATCGCAGCCATCACCGCATCCACCTCAGGGTGACCGGCGACCTCGCACAACCCTTCCTCGCCTGCCAGCACCCGGGTTTCCAGGCCCGCGGCCTGCAGGCGCTCCTGCAGGTGCCGCGCGGCGGCCTGGTCGGCCACCACGGCAAAGCGCGGCTTGTGCTTCAGACACAGGGTTTCCAGTTCGACGAGACGCGAATGCCCGGTCAGCGCAAAGACGCGGTAGCGTTCGGGGTGCCGCGCCACGACGTCCAGGGTGCTCAGGCCGATGGAGCCGGTAGCACCCAGCACGGTAATCCATTGAGGTTTCACAGGGTTCCCCAACCAGCAGCCCAGAGCAGGACCGCGAACACCGGAACGGCCGCGGTCAGGCTGTCGATGCGATCCAGCACGCCGCCGTGCCCGGGCAGCAGGTTGCTGCTGTCCTTCACCCCGGCCTGGCGCTTGAACATGCTTTCAGTCAGATCACCGACCACCGAGATCAGCACCACCACAGCGGCGCCCAGCATGGCCAGCAGCAGCTCGCTGGGCAGCCAGTCGCGATAGAGGCCGACGCCCAGCGTCACCAGCAGACTGGCCAGCAGTCCACCGAACACCCCTTCCCAGCTCTTGCCCGGGCTGACTTTCGGCGCCAGCTTGCGCTTGCCGAACGCGCGACCGGAAAAATAGGCACCGATATCGGCAACCCACACCAGCACCATCACCGCCACGATCAGCCAGTTGCCCAGCGGCCACTGCTTGAGCAGCAGCAGGCCCTGGAACGCCGGCAGCAGGATCAGCAGGCCGATCAGCAGCTGCACCGGCTGGGCGCGCCAGGCTTCGGCGCTGGCCGGGTAGCGCAGCACCGCCCAGATCGCGGCCAACCACCAGAGCATCCCCAGCACCAGCACCGGCACCGCCAGCTGCGGAAAGCGGAACAGCCAGCTCGCCAGGATCACCACGACCAGCGCGTAGGCGATACGCAGCTTCTGGGCCTGCAGGCCAGCCAGCCGCGCCCACTCCCAGGCACCAAGGGTGATGACGGCGCCGATGAACAGAGCGAACCACTGGCCTTCCAGCAGGAAGAAACCCGCCAGCGCAACCGGCAGCAGGATCAGGGCGGTGATAATGCGTTGTTTCAACATCCGCGAGAGTCCCCAGCCACCTGGTCTCCGGTCTTGCCGAAACGTCGCTGCCGGGTGGCGAAATTGGCCAGCGCCTTGCGCATGGCCTCGTGTTTGAAATCCGGCCAGTAGAGGTCGGAGAAATACAGCTCGCTGTAGGCCAGTTGCCAGAGCAGGAAGTTGCTGATGCGGTGCTCGCCGCCGGTGCGGATGCACAGGTCGGGCAACGGCTGACCGGCGGTGGCCAGGCAGCCCTCCAGCATCGCTGCATCGATCTGCTCGGCGCGCAACTCGCCCGCCTGCACCCGTTCGGCCAGTTGCCGTGCGGCCTGGGTGATATCCCACTGGCCGCCATAGTTGGCAGCCACCTGCAGGAGGAAGCGGCCTTCACTGGCCAGCGCCTCGGCCTCGGCCATGGCGGCCTGCAGCTCGGGGTGGAAGCGCGAGCGGTCGCCGATGATGCGCAGGCGAATGCCGTTCTGACTCAGCTTGCGCGCCTCGCGGCGCAGGGCCGTGAGGAACAGTTCCATCAGCGCGCTGACTTCGTCAGCGGGACGCTGCCAGTTCTCGCTGGAGAACGCGAACAGCGTCAGCACCTCCACGCCCGACTCGACGCATACCTCGATGACGGCCCGCACCGCGTCGACGCCGGCCTTGTGGCCGGCGACACCGGGCAGCAAGCGCTTCTTGGCCCAGCGATTGTTCCCATCCATGATGATCGCCACATGCCGCGGTACTGCCGGCTGGGTTTCCTGGTTGTGCTTGCTCATGCTGGTTCCTGCAGACCTCAAACGGCCATCAGGTCGGTTTCCTTGGCTTCCAGAGCCTTCTCAACCTCGGCGACGAACTTGTCGGTGAGCTTCTGCACCTCGTCGGCGGCGCGGCGCTCGTCGTCTTCGCTGATTTCCTTTTCCTTGACCAGATCCTTGAGCTGAGCCAGCGCGTCGCGCCGGATGTTGCGGATGGCCACACGGGTGTTCTCGGCCTCGCCACGCGCCTGCTTGGTGTAGCCCTTGCGGGTTTCCTCGGTCAGCGGCGGCATCGGCACGCGAATGGTGGTGCCAGCGGTAGCCGGGTTCAGACCCAGGTCAGAGGTCATGATCGCCTTCTCCACGGCCTGGATCATGCCCTTGTCGAACACGGTCAGCGCCAGGGTGCGGGAGTCCTCGACGGTGACGTTGGCGATCTGGCGCAGCGGGGTGTCGCTACCGTAGTAGGAGACCATCACGCCATCCAGGATGCTGGGGTGGGCGCGACCGGTACGGATCTTCGCGAAAGCGGTCTTGAGCGACTCGACGCTCTTTTCCATGCGGCTCTGCGCATCCTGCTTGATCTCGTTGATCATACGTTCGACTCCTCGATCAGGGTTCCTTCGGCGCCGCCCAGAACGATGTTCAGCAGGGCGCCAGGCTTGTTCATGTTGAAGACGCGCAGCGGCATCTTGTGGTCGCGGACCAGGCAGATGGCCGTCAGGTCCATGACCTCCAGCTTGCGGTCCAGTACGCCATCATAGGTCAGGCGCTCGAACTTCTCGGCATTCGGATCCTTGAACGGATCAGCCGTGTAGACACCGTCCACCTTGGTGGCCTTGAGCACCACATCCGCATCGATCTCGATGGCGCGCAGGCAGGCTGCCGAGTCGGTGGTGAAGAACGGGTTGCCGGTGCCGGCGGAGAAGATCACCACTTCGCCGCTCTTGAGGTGGCGCATGGCCTTGCGGCGGTCGTAGTGGTCGGTGACGCCGACCATGGAAATGGCCGACATGACCAACGCAGGGATGTTGGAGCGTTCCAGGGCGTCACGCATGGCCAGCGCGTTCATCACGGTGGCCAGCATGCCCATATGGTCACCGGTGACGCGGTCCATGCCCGCCGCCGACAGCGCGGCACCGCGGAACAGGTTGCCGCCGCCGATCACCAGACCGACCTGGACGCCGATACCGACCAGTTGCCCGACCTCCAGCGCCATACGATCCAGCACCTTGGGGTCAATCCCGAAATCCTCAGACCCCATCAGGGCTTCGCCGCTGAGTTTGAGTAGGATGCGTTTATAGCGAGGTTGACCACTCACCTGCTGTGCCATTGCGTATCTCTCCTGCGGCGTTTTGCTGTTCTTGCAGGCCTGGCCTGCGAATGGGTGCCCGTGAGACCACCCAAATACCGGACACGTCCGGCTGAAACGGTTTTGCGCCCCCTCTTTGACGAAAAGGCCGCACGCGTGAGCGGGCAGCCTCTTCGGGGCGACAGTTCGAAAACCGTCAGACTTGTTACTTGGAAGAAGCCATCTGGGCAGCTACTTCGGCAGCGAAGTCTACTTCGACCTTCTCGATGCCTTCACCTACTTCGTAACGCACGAAGGAGACGATTTCAGCGCCGGCCTTCTTGGCCAGCTCGCCGACCTTGACTTCCGGATCCTTGACGAAGGCCTGCTCGACCAGGCTGGCTTCGGCCAGGAACTTGCTGATACGGCCCTTGACCATGTTCTCGACGATGTTTTCCGGCTTGCCGGCAATCTTCTCAGCGTTCAGCTGCAGGAAGATTTCCTTTTCCTTGGCGATCAGCTCGTCGGAAACGTCGGAGGGGTTCAGAACGGCCGGGTTGGCGGCAGCCACGTGCATGGCGATGTCGCGAGCCAGCTCCGGGTTACCGCCCTTCAGGCAGACCAGGACACCGATACGATGACCGTGCAGGTAGGCACCCACCACGTCGCCTTCCACGCGGGTCAGACGGCGGATGTTGACGTTTTCACCGCACTTGGCAACCAGGGCCTGGCGCGCTTCTTCGCGATCAGCGACCAGCGGAGCGGCGTCGGTGTAGCCCGCAGCGAACGCCTTGTCCAGGCTCTCGGCGACGAAGGTCTTGAAATCGGCCTGCAGGGCCAGGAAGTCGGTCTGGGAGTTGACTTCCATGATGACAGCGGTCTTGTTGTCATCGGAAACCTTGGCGGCGATGGAGCCTTCGGCGGCAATGTTGCCAGCCTTCTTGGCGGCCTTGATGGCGCCGGAAGCGCGCATGTCGTCGATGGCCTTCTCGATGTCGCCATTGGCGGCAACCAGGGCCTTCTTGCACTCCATCATGCCTTGGCCGGTGCGCTCACGCAGTTCTTTGACGAGGGCTGCAGTAATCTCTGCCATGTTCGCGATCCTCAGGAAAGGGATTGATTCGTTTGCTTGCCCGCCAGGCGGGCCAGTCGATTCGGGAGTGGCGAAAAAGGGGGCCTAGCCCCCTTTTTCGCTTGACGCTTCGCTCAACGGTGTCGAGCTATCAGCCAGCGGCGGCTTCGGAAGCAGCTTCTTCGACGAACTCGTCGCCAGCGCCACCGTTCTGCTTGCCACGCAGAACAGCGTCGGCCATCGCGCCCAGGTACAGCTGGACAGCGCGGATGGCGTCGTCGTTACCGGGGATGATGTAGTCCACGCCTTCCGGGCTGCTGTTGGTATCGACAACGCCGATGACCGGGATGCCCAGCTTGTTGGCTTCGCTGATGGCAATACGCTCGTGGTCGACGTCGATCACGAACAGCGCGTCCGGCAGACCGCCCATGTCCTTGATACCACCCAGGCTGCGCTCGAGCTTCTCGAGGTCGCGGGTGCGCATCAGGGCTTCCTTCTTGGTCAGCTTGTCGAAGGTGCCGTCCTGGGACTGGCCTTCGAGCTCGCGCAGACGCTTGATGGAGGCGCGGATGGTCTTGTAGTTGGTGAGCATGCCGCCCAGCCAGCGGTGGTCGACATAGGGCATGCCGCAACGGGTGGCTTCTTCGGCAACGATCTTGCCAGCGGAACGCTTGGTGCCCACGAACAGGATCTTGTTCTTGCCGGCAGCCAGCTTCTCAACGAAGGCCAGAGCCTCGTTGAACATCGGCAGGGTCTTTTCCAGGTTGACGATGTGAATCTTGTTGCGCGCACCGAAGATGTACTTGCCCATCTTCGGGTTCCAGTAACGGGTCTGGTGGCCGAAGTGCACACCGGCCTTCAGCATATCGCGCATGGTGACTTGGGACATGATCGTTCCTCTATAAGTCGGGTTAGGCCTCCACGCATCCCGATCTCCAACCCTTTCGGGCACCCAGGAAACCGTGTCGACGCGTGTGCGGATTTGATCGCCTGACGGGACCACCCCGTCGAGCGGCGCGTTTTATAGCATAACGGGCAATCGGAAGCTAGAAGGGCAGGCGCTGGCGCGCGGCTTTTTTGCCGACCCGGCCGGCCGCGCCAGCCGCCCGACGGCAATCGCTTTGGTTTATCATTCCGCTTCCTTGTATTGCAGAGCGCGCCGCCGAGCGCCGGAAAGAGATCCCCCATGACCGTGTCCATCAAGACCCCGGAAGAAATCGAGAAGATGCGCGTCGCCGGCCGCCTGGCCGCCGAGGTGCTGGAAATGATCGAGCCCCACGTCAAGGCCGGGGTCACCACCGAGGAGCTGGATCGCATCTGCCACGACTATATCGTCAACGTTCAGCAGGCCATCCCCGCCCCGCTCAACTACCACGGCTTTCCCAAGTCGATCTGCACGTCGATCAACCACGTGGTGTGCCATGGCATCCCCAATGACAAGCCGCTGAAGAACGGCGACATCATCAACATCGACATCACCGTCATCAAGGACGGTTACCACGGCGATACCAGCAAGATGTTCATGGTCGGCAACGTGCCGGAATGGGCCGAACGCCTGTGCCGCATCACCCAGGAGTGCCTCTACAAGGGCATCGAACTGGTGCGTCCAGGCACCCGTCTGGGCGATATCGGCGAAGTGATCCAGAAGCATGCCGAGAGCCACGGCTTCTCCATCGTGCGCGAGTACTGCGGGCACGGTATTGGTGCGGTTTTCCACGAGGAACCCCAGGTGCTGCACTACGGCAAGGCAGGCACCGGCCTGGAACTCAAGGAAGGCATGACCTTCACCATCGAGCCGATGCTCAACCAGGGTCGCCCGGAAACCCGCACCCTGGGCGATGGCTGGACCGCCATCACCAAGGACCGCAAGCTGTCCGCCCAGTGGGAACACACCCTGCTGGTCACCGCCACCGGCTACGAAATCCTGACCCTGCGCAAGGACGACACCATCGCTCACCGATCGGCCTGAAACTTGCCTCAGCCGCCCATCCCGCAGTAAGGCCGCCGTCATGCTCCAGACCGATACCGAATTGTTCGACCCCAGCCAGTTCCAGGCGGAACTGTCCCTCAAGGCCAGCCCCATCGCGGCCTTCAAGAAGGCTATTGCCCGCGCCCGCGAGGTGCTGGATCGCCGCTTCCTGGCGGGCCACGACATCCGCCAGCTGGTCCGGGATCGCGCCTGGTTCGTCGACCAGATCCTGCAACTGGCCTGGCAACGGTTCGACTGGAGCAACGATGCGGCCATCGCCCTGTTGGCCGTGGGCGGTTACGGGCGTGGCGAGTTGCATCCCTATTCGGACATCGATCTGCTGATTCTGCTGGACGGCGAGGATCACGAGCTGTTCCGCGAGCCCATCGAGGGCTTCCTCACCCTGCTCTGGGACATCGGCCTGGATGTCGGCCAGAGCGTGCGCTCGGTGGACGAATGCGCCGAAGAGGCGCGCGCCGATCTGACGGTGATCACCAACCTGATGGAAAGCCGCACCATCGCCGGCCCCGAGCACCTGCGCGAACGCATGCAGGCGGTAACCAGCCCGCAGCAGATGTGGCCGAGCGAGGAGTTCTTCCTGGCCAAGCGCAAGGAACTGCGCGCCCGCCACGCCAAGTACAACGACACCGAATACAACCTGGAGCCCAACGTGAAGGGTTCGCCGGGTGGACTGCGTGACATCCAGACCATCCTCTGGATGGCCCGCCGCCACTTCGGCACCCTGAACATGCAGGCCATGGTGGCGCAGGGTTTCCTGCTGGAAAGCGAGTACGCCATCCTCACCAGCGCCCAGGAATTTCTCTGGAAGGTGCGCTACGCGCTGCACATGCTGGCCGGCCGCGCCGAGGATCGTCTGCTGTTCGACCACCAGCGGCGCATCGCTGGCCTGCTCGGCTACAGCAATAACGACGCCAAGACTGCCGTCGAGCGCTTCATGCAGAAGTACTACCGCGTGGTCATGGGCGTGGCGGAACTCAACGACCTGATCAAGCAGCACTTCGAGGAAGTCATCCTCGCCCACGACGGCGACGAGCCGCCGGTACCGCTGAACAACCGCTTCCAGATCCGCAACGGCTACCTGGAAGTGACCCACGATCAGGTCTTCGAGCGCACGCCCTTCGCCATCCTGGAAATCTTCGTGCTGCTGGCCCAGCAGCCGGGCATCAAGGGTGTGCGCGCCGACACCATTCGCCAGCTGCGCGACCACCGCTACCTGATCGACGACGAGTTCCGCGCCGACATCCGCAACACCAGCCTGTTCATCGAGCTGTTCCGCAGCAGCCAGGGCATTCACCGCAACCTGCGGCGCATGAACCGCTACGGCATCCTCGGCCGCTACCTGCCGGAGTTCGGCCAGATCGTCGGACAGATGCAGCACGACCTGTTCCACATCTACACGGTGGACGCGCACACCCTCAACCTGATCAAGCACCTGCGCAAGTTCAAGTGGCCGGAGCTGGCGGAGAAGTTCCCGCTGGCCAGCCGTCTGATCGACCAGTTGCCCAAGCCGGAACTGATCTACCTGGCCGGCCTCTACCACGACATCGGCAAGGGCCGCGGGGGCGACCACTCGGAGATCGGCGCGCAGTTCGCCGAAGCCTTCTGCGCCCGCCACCAGTTGCCGCCGTGGGACAGCCGGCTGATCGTCTGGCTGGTCAACAACCACCTGGCGATGTCCACCACCGCGCAGCGCAA
The DNA here is from genome assembly GCF_000806415.1 of Pseudomonas flexibilis. Classification (NCBI taxonomy): domain Bacteria; kingdom Pseudomonadati; phylum Pseudomonadota; class Gammaproteobacteria; order Pseudomonadales; family Pseudomonadaceae; genus Pseudomonas; species Pseudomonas flexibilis. The sequence goes on along the minus strand of NZ_JTAK01000002.1, from coordinate 566,378 downwards.
GGACCTCTCAGACCCGCAGGTGATCAACGACTTCGCACAGATGGTCGGCGACGGCACGCGGCTGGATTACCTCTACGTACTGACCGTGGCGGACATCAACGCCACCAACCCGACCCTGTGGAACTCCTGGCGGGCCAGCCTGCTGCGCCAGCTCTACGACGAGACCAAGCGCGCCCTGAACCGGGGTCTGGCCAACCCGCTGGATCGCGAGGAGCAGATCTGCCAGACGCAGAGCGCCGCGCTCGACCTGCTGGCCGCCGCCGGCATCGACCCGGATGCGGCGGAACAGCTGTGGAGCCAACTGGGCGACGACTATTTCCTGCGCCACAGCGCCGACGACATCGCCTGGCACACCCAGGCCATCCTCGACCATCCGCCCGGCGGCGAACCGCTGGTGCTGATCCGCCAGACCGCCCAGCGCGAGGTGGAAGGCGCCAGCCAGATCTTCATCTACGCCCCCGACCAGCACGACTTCTTCGCGGTGACCGTGGCCGCCATGGACCAGCTCAACCTGGATATCCATGACGCGCGGATCATCACCTCGACCAGCCAGTTCACCCTGGACACCTACATCGTGCTGGACGCCGAGGACGGCCGGGTGATCGACACGCCCGAGCGCGTCGAGGAGATTCGCCGCGGCCTGATCGATGCCCTGAAGAGTCCCGACTATCCGGCGATCATCCAGCGTCGGGTGACGCGCCAGCTCAAGCACTTCGCCTTCGCGCCCCAGGTGACCATCCACAACGATGCGCAGCGCGCGGTCACCGTGCTGGAGCTGATCGCCCCGGACCGCCCCGGCCTGCTGGCGCGTATCGGCAAGATCTTCCTGGACTTCGATCTTTCTCTGCAGAACGCCAAGATCACTACCCTGGGCGAGCGCGTCGAAGACGTGTTCTTCATCACCGACGCCCACAACCAGCCCCTCTCCGATCCCGAGCTGTGCGCACGCCTGCAAAAGGCCATTGTTGAACAGCTTGCTGTGGAAGGCAGTCCCGCCATCAACCTGAACCACCTCAGCATCTGACACTCCCATGAATTCAGCCCTGTCCCTGCTCCACCCCTACCCCTTCGAGAAGCTGCGCGCCCTGATGGCCGGTGCGCAGCCGCCGGCCGACCGGTCGCACATCGCCCTGTCCATCGGCGAGCCCAAGCATGCCGCGCCGGCTTTTGTCGCCCAGACGCTGGCCGCGCACATGGACCAGCTGTCGGTCTATCCGGCCACCCTGGGTTCGCCCGCCCTGCGCGAAGCCATCTTCGCCTGGTGCCAGCAGCGCTTCGGCGTACCGGACGGCTGGATGGACGCCGGGCGCCACGCGCTGCCGGTCAGCGGCACCCGCGAGGCGCTGTTCTCCTTCGTGCAGGCGGTGTTCAACCGCGAGCAGGGCGGGCTGGTGGTCAGCCCCAACCCCTTCTATCAGATCTACGAAGGCGCGGCCCTGCTGGCCGGCGCCACCCCGCACTACCTGCCATGCCTGGCCGACAACGGCTTCGCACCGGATTTCGATGCCGTGCCGGCCGAGATCTGGCAGCGCACGCAGATCCTGTTCATCTGCTCGCCAGGCAACCCCACCGGCGCCCTGCTGCCGCTGGAAACCCTGAAGAAGCTGATTGCCCTGGCCGATGAACACGACTTCGTGATCGCCGCGGACGAGTGCTACAGCGAACTCTACTTCGACGAGAACAGCCCGCCGCCCGGCCTGCTCAGTGCCTGCGTCGCGCTGGGGCGCAGCGACTTCAAGCGCTGCGTGGTGTTCCACAGCCTGTCCAAGCGCTCCAACCTGCCGGGCCTGCGCTCCGGTTTCGTGGCCGGCGACGCCGAGATCCTCAAGGGCTATCTGCTCTACCGCACCTACCATGGCTGCGCCCTGCCCGGCCATGTCCAGCTGGCCAGCGAAGCGGCCTGGAAGGACGAGGCACATGTGCGCGCCAACCGCGCCCTGTACCGGCAGAAGTTCGATGCGGTGCTGGACATCCTCGCGCCGGTACTCGACGTGCAGCGCCCGGACGGCGGCTTCTACCTGTGGGCAAAAACCCCGGGGGACGATGCCACCTTCGCCCGCGAACTGTTCGCCGCCGAACACGTCACCGTGCTGCCCGGCTCGTTCCTGTCCCGCGAGGTGGATGGCTTCAACCCCGGCGCGGGCCGCGTGCGCATGGCGCTGGTAGCGTCGCTGGAGGAATGCGTCGAGGCAGCCGAGCGCATCCGCCGCTTCCTGGCCGCCTAGGGCGGCGGGCCATCCAACCCTGTAGGGCGGTCAAGGCGCAGCCTTGGCCGCCCTGGTGGCCAACGCGCAGCGTTGCCCCCCTACGTCCCATGCGGATACGCGCCTCACGCGCAAACAACACAACGGCGGCGCGTGGCATAATTCGCCGCCCGTCCGGCACCGCCCGCCGGCGACCGCAAGAGAATCGAAACCAATGGCTTACACCCTCTACGGCATCAAGGCCTGCGACACGATGAAGAAGGCCCGCGCCTGGCTCGACGAGCACGGCACCGAGTACGCCTTCCACGACTACAAGAGCGCCGGCATCACGCGCGGGCACCTGCAGCGCTGGTGTGCCGAACATGGCTGGCAGACCGTGCTGAACCGCGCCGGCACCACCTTCCGTAAGCTCGACGACAGCCAGAAGGCCGGCCTGGACGAAGCCCGGGCCATCGAGTTGATGCTGGCCCAGCCCTCGATGATCAAGCGCCCGGTGCTCGACCTGGGCGCGCGCACGCTGGTCGGCTTCAAGCCCGATCTGTATCGCGAAGCCATCGGCTGATTCCCCTTTACACCTGACGACCCAGAAGGAATACCGACCATGACCACCTCTCTCTTCAGCCTGGCCTTCGGGGTCGGAACCCAGAATCGTCAGGGCGCCTGGCTGGAAATCTTCTACGCCCAGCCGCTGCTCAAGCCGTCTGCCGAGCTGGTAGCCGCCGTGCTGCCGCTGTTGGACTACACCGGCGGCAACCAGGCCATCGCCATCAACAAGGACAAGGCTGCCGACCTGGCCGCCGCCCTGAAAGGCATCGACGCGGTCCAGTCCGCGCTGCTGGTGCGCCTGGCCGAAAGCCAGAAGCCGCTGGTAGCCACCCTGCTGGCGGAAGACGCCGCGCTGACCTCCACCCCGGAGGCGTACCTGAAGCTGCACCTGCTGTCGCATCGCCTGGTCAAGCCCCACGGCCTGAACCTGACCGGCATCTTCCCGCTGCTACCCAACGTGGCCTGGACCAGCGAAGGCGCCATCGATCTTGCCGAACTGGCCGAATGCCAGCTCGAAGCGCGCCTCAAGGGCCGCCTGCTGGAAGTGTTCTCGGTGGACAAGTTCCCGAAGATGACCGACTACGTGGTGCCGAGCGGCGTGCGCATCGCCGACAGCGCGCGTATCCGCCTGGGTGCCTACATTGGTGAAGGCACCACGGTGATGCACGAAGGCTTCGTCAACTTCAACGCCGGCACCGCCGGCCCGGGCATGGTCGAAGGGCGCATTTCCGCCGGCGTGTTCGTCGGCAAGGGCTCGGACCTGGGCGGCGGCTGCTCCACCATGGGCACCCTGTCGGGCGGCGGCAACATCGTCATCAGCGTCGGCGAAGGCTGCCTGATCGGCGCCAATGCCGGCATCGGCATCCCGCTGGGCGACCGCAACACCGTGGAGTCGGGCCTGTACATCACCGCCGGTACCAAGGTGGCGGTCCTCGACGACCAGAACGCGCTGGTCAAGGTAGTCAAGGCCCGCGAACTGGCCGGCCAGCCGGACCTGCTGTTCCGCCGCAATTCCCAGACCGGCGCGGTCGAATGCAAGACCAACAAGAGCGCCATCGAGCTCAACGAAGCGCTGCACGCCCACAACTGACCTGTCACGACAGGCCGCGACCGCGACTCGCGGCCGCCGCCTGAGGTGGTACGCATGGTTCTGCATTCCCCCTGGCGCGCTGACTTTCCGGCCCTGTCGCTGTTCGAAGCCCAGGGCCAGACCTATCTGGACAGCGCCGCCACCGCCCAGAAGCCGCAGGCGCTGATCGACGCGCTGACCGGCTACTACACCAGCGGCGTGGCCAACGTGCATCGCGCCCAGCATTCGCCGGCCGAGCGGGTCACCCGCCTGTACGAGGCCGCCCGGCAGCGGGTAGCGAGCTGGCTGAACGCCGCCAGTTCGAGCCAGATCGTCTTCACCCGCGGCACCACGGAAGCGCTCAACCTGCTGGCCTACGGCCTGGAGCATCGCTTGGCGGCGGGCGATGAGATCGTCATCAGCGCCCTGGAGCACCACGCCAACCTGCTGCCCTGGCAGCAACTGGCGTTGCGCACCCAGGCCCGGCTGGTGATCCTGCCGCTGGACGCCCGGGGCGAGATCGAACTGGACGCCGCGGCCCGCCTGATCGGCCCGCGCACGCGCATCCTGGCGGTCAGCCAGCTGTCCAACGTGCTCGGCCGCTGGCAGCCCGTGGAGGCACTGTTGCAACTGGCCCGGGCGCAGGGCGCGATCACCGTGGTCGACGGCGCCCAGGCCAGCGTGCACGGCCGCCACGATCTGCAGGCGCTGGGCTGCGACTTTTATGCCTTCTCCGCCCACAAGCTCTACGGGCCGGACGGCGTCGGCGTGCTCTACGGGCGCGCCGATTGCCTGGATCGCCTCAAGCACTGGCAGTTCGGCGGCGAGATGGTGCGCCGGGCGGGCTTCCACAGCGCGGACTTCCATGTCGCGCCCATGGGCCTGGAAGCCGGCACGCCGCCGATCGCCGGGGTGATTGGCCTGAGCGCGGCCCTGGACTACCTGTGCAGCCTGGATGCCCAGGCCGTGCGCCGGCACGAGCAGGCACTGCTGGAGCATCTGGTGGCCGGCCTGTCGGTACGCGAGGGCGTTCGCCTGCTCGGCGAGCCCCAGGCGGCGCTGGCCAGCTTCGTGGTGGACGACGTGCACCACGCCGACCTGGCCCAGCTGCTGGGCGAACAGGGTGTCGCCGTGCGCGGCGGCAACCACTGCGCCATGCCGCTGATGCAGCGCCTCGGCGTGCCGGGCGCCATTCGCGTGTCGCTGGGGCTGTACAACGACGGCGAGGACCTCACCCGTTTCTTCGCCGCCCTGGACCAGGCGCTGGAGATCCTGCGATGAGCCTGCCACCTGCCGCACGGGCGGCGCTGGACGCCTTCGCCGGCTGTCCCGGCTGGGAGCAGCGCGCGCGCCTGCTGATGCAGTGGGGCGAACGTCTTGAACCGCTCGGCGAGGCGGAGCGCGTGCCGGCCAACCAGGTGCAGGGCTGCGAAAGCAGCGTGTGGCTGCTGGCCGAACGGCGCGAGGGCTGCTGGCACTTTCGCGCCTACAGCGATGCCCGCCTGCTGCGCGGCCTGCTGGCCGCGCTGCTGGCGCGGGTCGATGGTCTCGGTGGTGAAGAGCTGGCCCAGCTCGATGTGGCGGAGTGGTTCGACCAGTTGGGCCTGTCCCGCCAACTCTCGCCGTCGCGCAGCAACGGCATGAATGCCGTCTTGCAGCGCATGCGGGAGCTGACCCGCTCGTAGGGCGGTCGGCGTTGTTCCGGCCGCCACGGCGCGCCGGGACGGCGCGATGGCGGACAAGAAAACGTTGTCCTGCGACGCGGCGTTGGTGCCTGCCGCATCGGCGGCCGGGAAATACGCCGACTGCCCTACGTTTTCAGGCCCGGGAACGCCCAGCCAGAATGCCGCGCAGGGTGGTCAACGCAACGCGTTGGCCACCGGACAGAGCATCGGGCAGCCGCACCTACACTGCCGCCCTAAGAAACGCCCCGCTCCGCCGGCCGGCGCGCGCCGGCTACCAGCTTCTCCACCGCCTTGGCGGCGGCGGCCATGCCGAAGCTGGCAGTGACCATCATCACCGCACCGAAGCCGCCGGCGCAGTCCAGCTTCACGCCCTCGCCGACGAAGCTCTTGCTCTGGCACACCCCGCCGTCCGGCTTGGGATAGCGCAGCTGCTCGCTGGAGAACACGCAGGGCACGCTGTAGGTGCGGCCCGGGGTTCGCGAGAAGCCGTAGTCGCGGCGCAGCAGCGAACGCACCTTGGCGGCCAACGGGTCGTTGAAGGTCTTGTTCAGGTCGGCGATCTGGATCTGCGTCGGATCGATCTGCCCGCCCGCGCCGCCGGTGGTGACAATGCCGATCTTGCGGCGCTTGCACCAGGCGATCAGCGCCGCCTTGGCCTGCACGCTGTCGATGCAGTCGATCACGTAGTCGAGCTGCGGGGTGATGTACTCGGCCATGGTCTCGCGGGTCACGAAGTCCGCCACAGCATGCACCCGGCAGGCCGGGTTGATGGCGCGAATCCGCTCGGCCATCACCTCCACCTTGGCGCGGCCGACGTTGCCTTCGATGGCGTGTAACTGGCGGTTGGTGTTGGTGATGCAGACATCGTCCAGGTCGAACAGGGAAATCTCGCCCACCCCGCTGCGCGCCAGGGCCTCGGCCGCCCAGGAACCGACCCCGCCGATCCCCACCACCGCCACATGCGCCGCCTGCAGGCGGTCCAGGCCCTCGCGGCCATACAGGCGGGCGATGCCGCCGAAACGCTGATCTTCGCTATTCATTGCCGTACCTCACGAACGGGTCGGCATTATCCGCGCGTTCAACGGAGTAATGAAGTGCACCTGCGGGCGCGTAGCGGCTTCAGTGGCGATGCTTTGTCGGGCAGAGAACTTCCGCCACCCGCTTGCTGACCAATGCTCATTGCGGTGAGGCCAAGGAGGCCGCGTTCATGAACCACCCCACCCGACCACTGCTGACCCTGGTCATCGTGGTGGCCATCGCCGCGCTGTTCATCGGCGCCTGGGCGCTGGTCAACCGCCCGATGCCCGCGCCGAATTGGCCTGAGCAAGTGGCGGGCTATTCCTTCTCGCCGTTCCGGCCCGGCCAGGACCCGCGCGACAACCGCTACCCCAGCGACGAGGACATCCGCGGCGACCTGCAGCTGGTCAGCGGCCAGACCAACAACATCCGTACCTACTCGGTGGAAGGCAGCCAGGCCGACATTCCCCGCCTGGCCGAGGAGTTCGGCCTGCGCGTGACCCTGGGGGTGTGGATCAGCACCGATCTCGAGCGCAACGAACGGGAGATCACCCGGGCCATCGAGCTGGCCAACCAGTCGCGCAGCGTGGTGCGCGTGCTGGTCGGCAACGAAGCTTTGTACCGGGGCGAAATCGAGCCCGAGGCGCTGATCGCCTACATCCGCCGCGTGCGCGAGGCGGTCAAGGTGCCGGTTTCCACCTCCGAGCAGTGGCACATCTGGCAGGAGCACCCGCAGCTGGCCCGCGAAGTGGACCTGATTGCCGCGCACATCCTGCCCTACTGGGAATTCATTCCCCGCCAGCACGCCACTGCCTTCGTGCTGGAACGCGTGCAGGACCTGAAGAAACAGTTCCCCGGCAAGCCACTGCTGCTTTCCGAAGTGGGCTGGCCCAGCAACGGCCGGGCGCGCGGCCCGGCCGAGGCCAGCCCGGCGGACCAGGCCATTTACCTGCGCACCCTGGTGAATGCGCTGAACCTGCGCGGCTACAACTACTTCATCATCGAGGCCTTCGACCAGCCGTGGAAAATGGATGACGAAGGTTCGGTGGGTGCCTACTGGGGCGTCTGGAACCTGGAGCGACAGCCCAAGTTCGCCTTCAGCGGCCCGGTGATCGCCATCCCGCAGTGGCGCCTGCTGGCCATCGGTTCGGCGGTGCTGGCCGTGCTGGCGCTGACCCTGCTGCTGATCGACGGTAGCAACCTGCGCACCCACGGCCGCGCTTTCCTGGCCCTGGTGGCCTTCGCCTTCGGCTCACTGCTGGTGTGGATGGCCTACGACTACAGCCTGCAATACGCCACCTGGTTCACCCTGACGGTGGGCGCGCTGCTCGGCGTTGGCGCCCTGGGCGTGTTCATCGTGCTGCTCACCGAGGCCCACGAGCTGGCCGAAACCGTCTGGCTGAGCCGGCGCCGGCGCCCCTTTCCGCCGGTGACCCGCGACGATGCCTACCGGCCGAAGGTGTCCGTGCACGTGCCCTGCTACAACGAGCCGCCTGACATGCTCAAGCGCACCCTGGATGCGCTGTCCCGCCTCGACTATCCGGATTTCGAGGTGCTGGTGATCGACAACAACACCAAAGACCCGGCCGTGTGGCAGCCGGTGCAGGCCCACTGCGAACGGCTTGGTCCGCGCTTTCGTTTCTTCCACGTCGCACCGCTGGAAGGCTTCAAGGGCGGCGCCTTGAACTGGGTGCTGCCGCACACCGCGCCGGATGCCGAAGTGATCGCGGTGATCGACGCCGACTACTGCGTGGAACCCGACTGGCTGCGGCACATGGTGCCGCACTTCGCCGACCCGAAGATCGCCGTGGTGCAGTCACCGCAGGATTTTCGCGACGGCGAGGCAAGCACCTTCAAGCGCCTGTGCTACGCGGAGTACAAGGGCTTCTTCCACATCGGCATGGTCACCCGCAACGAACGCGACGCCATCATCCAGCACGGCACCATGACCATGACGCGCCGCAGCGTGCTGGACGCGCTGGGCTGGGCCGACTGGTGCATCACCGAGGATGCCGAGCTGGGCCTGCGGGTGTTCGAACAGGGTTTATCGGCGGGCTACTCGGAGCGCAGCTACGGTCGTGGCCTGATGCCCGACACCTTCAGCGACTACAAGAAACAGCGCTTTCGCTGGGCCTACGGCGCCATCCAGATCATGAAGCACCACGCCCGTTGCCTGCTGCTCGGCAAGGACTGCCAGCTGACGTCCGGTCAGCGCTACCACTTCATCGCCGGCTGGCTGCCGTGGATCGCCGACGGGCTGAACATCTTCTTCACCCTCGGCGCGCTGCTGTGGTCGGCGGCGATGATCATCGTGCCGCAGCGCGTCGATCCGCCGCTGCTGATCTTCGCCCTGCCGCCGCTGGCGCTGTTCGTCTTCAAGGTCGGCAAGATGCTCTACCTGTACCGCCGCGCCGTGGGCGTGAGCCTGACCGATGCGCTGTACGCGGCGGTGGCCGGGCTGGCGCTGTCCTACACCATCGCCAAGGCGGTGCTGTTCGGCTTCGTCACCCGCAGCATTCCCTTCTTCCGCACCCCCAAGCTGGCCAGCCGCTCGGGGCTGTTCAAGGCGCTGGCGGAAGCGCGCGAGGAGGTGTTCGTCATGCTGCTGCTGTGGTGCGCAGCGGCGGGCCTGCTGCTCACCGAGGACAACCCGGGCGGCGACCTGTACTTCTGGGTGCTGGTGCTGCTGGTGCAGTCGCTGCCCTACCTGGCGGCGCTGATCATGGCATTGCTGTCCTCGCTACCGGCCCGCGAGCGGGTGGAAACACTGGCCACCGAGGGCTGACGGCGACGCGCGGCTTTCCTTTAAGATACGCGCCCGATTCGCCAACCCACCGTGGAGCCCTCATGAGCACCCTGTCCCCCACCCTGGAACTCGCCTGCGAGCTGATTCGCCGTCCCTCGGTCACGCCGCTGGACGAGGGCTGTCAGGAGCTGATGATGCGTCGCCTGGAAGCCTGTGGCTTCGCCGTCGAGCCGATGCGCATCGCCGAGGTGGACAACTTCTGGGCGCGGCGCGGCGGCGAAGGCCCGGTGCTTTGCTTCGCCGGCCATACCGACGTGGTGCCCACCGGCCCGGAGGCCAAGTGGCAGCTCAGTCCGTTCGAGGCGCAGATCGACGCCGACGGCATGCTCCGCGGCCGTGGCGCGGCGGACATGAAGGGCAGCCTGGCGTCGATGATCATCGCCGTCGAGCGCTTCGTGGCCAACCATCCGAACCATAAGGGCGCCATCGCCTTCCTGATCACCAGCGACGAGGAAGGCCCGGCCGAGCATGGCACCAAGGCGGTGGTGGAGCGCCTGCGCGCGCGTGGCGAGCGCCTGGACTGGTGCATCGTCGGTGAGCCCTCGAGCACCGAGCGCCTCGGCGACGTGGTGAAGAATGGCCGGCGCGGCTCGCTGGGCGCCGTACTCACCGTGCGCGGCAAGCAGGGCCATGTGGCCTACCCGCACCTGGCGCGCAATCCGATCCATCTGGCCGCCCCGGCGCTGGCCGAGCTGGCCGCCGAGCACTGGGACGACGGCAACGCCTTCTTCCCGCCGACCAGCTTCCAGATCTCCAACATCAACGGCGGCACCGGCGCCACCAACGTGATCCCCGGCGAGCTGCAGGTGGTGTTCAACTTCCGCTTCAGCACCGAATCCACCGAGGACGGCCTCAAGCAGCGCGTGGCAGCGATCCTCGACCGGCACGGCCTGGACTGGAGCATCGACTGGTCGCTGTCCGGCCTGCCGTTCCTCACCCAGCCGGGCGAACTGCTGGATGCCGTGGCGGCGAGCATTCGCGAGATCACCGGCCATGACACCACCCCGTCCACCAGCGGCGGCACCTCGGACGGGCGCTTCATCGCCACCCTGGGCACCCAGGTGGTCGAGCTGGGGCCGGTCAACGCCACCATTCACCAGATCGACGAGCGCGTGCTGGCCAGCGACCTGGATCTGCTCACCGAGGTCTACTACCAGACCCTGGTGAAACTGCTGGCGGCCTGACCATGCTGATCTGTCCCCTCTGCCAGGGCGCGCTGCACAACGTCGACAACGGCGTGGCCTGCCCGGCCGGCCACCGCTTCGATCGCGCCCGCCAGGGCTACCTGAACCTGCTGCCGGTACAGCACAAGAACAGCCGCGACCCCGGCGACAACCAGGCCATGGTGGAAGCACGCCGGCGCTTCCTGGACGGCGGCCACTACGCGCCGCTGGCCCGGCGCCTGGCGGAACTGGCGGCCGGCTACACGCCGCGCCGCTGGCTGGATATCGGCTGCGGCGAGGGCTACTACACCGGGCAGATCGCGGAAAAACTGCCCGAGGCCGACGGCTACGCGCTGGACATTTCCCGCGAGGCGGTCAAGCGTGCCTGCCGGCGTGCGCCGCAATCGACCTGGATGGTCGCCAGCATGGCCCGCGTGCCGCTCGCCGACGCCAGCTGCGACCTGCTGGCCAGCGTGTTCAGCCCGCTGGACTGGCTGGAAGCCCGCCGCCTGCTGGCGCCAGGCGGCGGCCTGCTGCGCATGGGGCCGACCCAGGAGCACCTGCTGGAGCTGCGCGCGCGCCTGTATGACGAGGTGCGCCCCTACGACGACGCCAAGCACCTGACGCAGATTCCGGACGGCATGGCGCTGGCCCACAGCGAGACCCTCGAATACCGCCTACGCCTGGGCGACGCCCAGGCCCGCGCCGATCTGCTCGCCATGACGCCCCACGGCTGGCGCGCCACCGCCGAGCGCCGCGCCGCCGTGGTGGACGCGCCGCTGGAGGTGACGGTGTCGATTCGCTATGACTGGATCACGCGCGGTTAGGCTGTTTTTGGTTTTAGTGGGGGCGGACTTGGCGGCGAGCTCTTGGTGCAGGCTGCGCCTGGCCGGTCGCACCTAGCCGGCCGCACCTAGCCGGCCGCCCCAAAGCTCGCGAATGAATTCGCTCCCTCGGGGTTCCGTGCAGGCCGCTGCTTGTTTGTGGGAGCGGACAGCCCGGTACAGACATCGCCGCAACAGGATAAACTCCGCCCACTTTCCGCCCTTCTTCAGGATCGCCCTTCATGCGCCAACCGGACATCGAGATCTATCTCAAGGACGCCGATCAGCAGGCCGTGACCGCCTGGCTGGAACAGGCCATCGGCCCCTGCACGCCCTGGCAACGCAAGGGGCAGACCTTCAAGTGCCTCAGCGGCGATATCGAGGTGACCTGGCTGCCGCAGGCGGTGGGCAAGTGGCACAGCCTGTACCTGGAAAGCGACGCCACGCCCTGGGCGGACGACCTCGCCTGCGCGCAGGCGGCCCATGCCGCGCTGGGCGTGGAAGTACGCTGCTCGCCGGGGAGCTGGGATGAGAAGCTGGGGGAGGAAGACGCCGACCGCTGGCTGCGGGTCAGCGACGAGGGCGTGACAGAGATTGCCTGGCGCACGGGCTGACGAAAGGATCGGCCGCCATCCGACGGCCCGACCCTGATGGAAGCACTGCTCGACACGCTTACAGCAAAAAGCCCGCCGGAGGGCGGGCTTTTTGCTTAGTCAGAGTGCGGCAACGTCTTCGGCCTGCAGGCCCTTCTGGCCCTGAATGACGGCGAACTCCACCTGCTGTCCCTCGGTCAGGGTGCGGTGACCTTCGCCACGAATGGCACGGTAGTGGACGAACACATCAGCGCCGCCCTCACGCTGGATGAATCCGTAGCCCTTGGCGTCGTTGAACCACTTGACGGTGCCCAATTCACGATTAGCCATCTTTACCACATCTCCAACTAAGCAATTTTTATTAGTAGGGGCCCCCTGGAATCCATCGAGGGGCCAGTGCGTTCCATGATGCCGGCGAGACTCAGCTCCCCACTGAAAGGCTTGCTCGCAGAGCGGACCGCCCGGGCAGTATAAAGAAACCGCCTGCTCTGAAAAGACCCCTTTTGGCCAACTTGCTGGCTCAATGCCTTGACTGCCGTTGCCCGCTGTAGGCAGCCAGTTCGCGTTCCAGCAAGGAAACTTGCCAGGATTCAAGTCGATACAGCCAACCGGCCCGTCCCCCCCACTGCGCCTCCGGCAGGCTGCTGCCCGGAGAAAGGGTCAGCCAGTGGAAGCTTCTGTGACGATAAACCGCACCGTCGACTCTTGCGCCCGCCTGGGTACGCAGGGTGAAGCGCAGCCGGGGGCGCTTGCTGAAGGCCAACTGGTCCTGAGGCACCACCTCGCTGAAACGCAGATCGGCGAAGACCGCCAGCAGCTCGTCGAGCGCCCGCGCATCCGGTACCTGCAGGCCAGGCAACTGCTCCAGGCGCATCGGCGCATCGCCGTGCCGGAAGAACACCAGCTGCGATCCGTTGGCCTTGTGCAACTGCAGTTCACGTATCTCGGCGGGCGGAACGGTGATCAGTCGGCGATCCAGCCAGTGCAACTCCTGCAGTGGCAACGGCAGCACGCCGTCCACCCGCCACGGCCGGAGCTCGTCTCCTCGATACAGCAGGCGTCCTTCCTGGCCGGCTTCGCTCGCCAGGTGGAGCGACTCCACGGCCTCGCCATGGCGCAAGGTGATGCGGATGTCGCGAGGCACTGCCTCGGCTGCCACGTGCTCGAGGGGTTGCGCGCTGGCCAGGGCGGCCAGAAAGGTCCGCACCAGTGTCGGGTCGGCCGGGTACCCGGCCTTGTCGACCAGTACCCAGCGTTCGTTCTCGCGCGCCAGGCGGACGGGTGGCAACCCTGCGCGGTGCACTTCCAGCCCATCCAGCTCCGCCAGCCGCGCCGTCCAGGACGACGCCGGCGCGGCAAGCGCGCCAAACGGTAGCAAGAGCGCGAGCGCCAGCCAGGGCTTCATCAGGCCCGCCGCCGACGCCAGAACCACACTGCCAGCGCACCGAGCGTCAGCAGCAGCGGCACCAGGGCGATATTGAGAAACTTCAGCGTCCGCCCCAGGGCTTCGATATCGGCGTTGAGCTGGTAATTCACCTCGCGCAGTTCCTTGCGGATACGCAGCTTCTCGTCGAGGAAGCGGCGGACCGCCGTTTCCTGTTCAGCGTTCAGTTCCAGCAGCTGTCCATCATCCGCCGGGCGCTGCAGCTCCGCCAGTTGGCGCTCAGTCTCCGCCAGGCGCTGCTGCAGGCGCTGTTCCTGTTCCAGGAAGCGCGTCTCCGCCTGGCGCTGCAACGTCTGCACCACCTCGAACGGGCGCTGGTAACGGCCGCGCGAACGCACGCTGATCAGGGCCGGGGAGCCGGCCAGGTTGTCCAGCGCGTTGACGACGAAGCCGGCATTGTCGGCAAACGGCTGCGGCACCCGCTGACCGAAGAACTGCTGCACCTGCACCCACAGGTGATCGCTGAGCAGGTCGGTATCCGCCACCAGGATCAGGTCGATGCGCCCGGCCTCCTGCAGGCCGTCCTTGCGACCTTCGATGCCTTCGAGATAGGCACTGCGCGCCGGCCCTTCGATGCGGGCGGCCAGCACCTTGCGCTGGCCGTCCGGTCGCAGGTCGCGCAGCAGCTCCTCGGGATTGCCCAGCACGCCCAGGCGTTTGGCGTCCACCGGCATGCTCAGCGGCGAGCTGCGCAGCAGTGGCGTGAAACGGGTGCTGGCGCCCGCCAGGGGTTCGAGCAGACCGGCGCTGGCCAGGTTGACCGCCTCCAGGCCGGCGGTGACCACATCCTCCGGATCCACTGCCTCGGACGGCAGGCTGACCCAGGCCGGATGGCGCACCGCACGGCCCGCGCCCATCCCTACGGTCATGCCGTAGCCGCCGTCGGCAAGGACCTGATCGGGTGCCAGGCGCACACCCCAGGCGGCCAGCAGCGGGTCGAGACTGGAGGCGCGCTCGATCTCCTCGCCCGGGAAGCCAGTGCCGGTATCCGCCTCGCTGTAGGGGTCGACGAACGCCAGCAGCTTGCCGCCGCGCAGCACGAACTGGTCGATGGCATACAGCGTCGGCTGCGACAGTTGCTTGGGGTGTACCAGCATGAGCACCGAGACATGCTCGGGGATCTCGTCGAGATCGGCGTCCAGGCTTTCGATGCGGAACAGCTGGCGGATCTCCTCCATGATCATCCAGGGCGCGGTGGGCTGGCGGGCCAGCATGTCGAAGCCGCCATTGAGCTGCAGCCCGGACAGCACACCCACCACCGGCAGCTCACGTCGCACAAGACCATGGATCAGCCGGCTGATCTCGTATTCGAGGAACGCCTCCTGATCCAGCGCGAAGAACGGAATGACCTGCCGGTCGCCGCGCGCATTGCTGGCCACCAGACCGAAATAGACCTGGTCGCCGGAGGTATTCAGCGGCACCGCCTGCAGGCCCGCCTGGGCCGCTTCGTCCTCCTGCTCGGAGAACGGCTGCGGATCGATCACCTGCAGGCTCAGCTTGCCATCGGCGGCACGCACGTATGTGCGTAGCAGTTCCTCGACACGCCGCGCCTGGTTGCGCAGCGCCGGCAGCTCGCCGGTGGCCTGGTCGGAATAGAACAGGCGCAGGGTCAGCGGCTCGTCGAGCGACGCGAGGATCTGCCGGGTACCCGGCGACAGGGTGTAGAGCTTCTGCTCGGTGAGATCCAGTCGCGCGCCGCTCAGCAGCGCGCCGGACAGGCCGTTGAAGAGCAGGAAGGCCACGGCGATGAGCAGCAGCCCGAGTCCGGAATACAGGATGCGTTTCATGGGTCAGTCCGCCTTCTTCAGATCGATCACCACCGCTGTCGCAGCCAGCCAGGCCGCAATGAAGCTGAGGAAATACAACAGGTCGCGCAGGTCGATCACGCCCTTGCTGATGGCGTCGAAACGCACCAGGAAGCTCAGCGAGGCCACCGCGTCGACCAGCCCCTGCGGCGCCCAGGCGCTGAACAGGTCGAGCACCATCGGGAAGCCGCTGACGATGAACAGGAAGCACACGCTGACCGCGAGGATGAAGGCGATCACCTGGTTGCGCGCCAGGGCCGACATGCAGCCGCCCACCGCCAGGTAGCTGCCGGCCAGCAGCCAGCTGCCCAGGTAGCCGGTGAGGATGGCGCCGTTGTCCGGCTCGCCCAGGTAGTTGACGGTCAGCACCATGGGGAAGGTCAGCAGCAGCGCCAACCCGGAGAACACCCAGGCGGCGAGGAACTTGCCGGCCACTGCCTCGGCACGACTGATCGGCAGGGTCATCAGCAGTTCGATGGTGCCGGACTTGCGCTCCTCGGCCCACAGGCGCATGGCGATGGCCGGGACCAGGAACAGGTACAGCCAGGGATGGAAACCGAAGAACACGGTGAGATCGGCCTGGTTGCGCTCATAGAAACCGCCCAGGTAGAAGGTGAACACCCCGGACAGCACCAGGAAGATCATCAGGAACACATAGGCCAGCGGCGTGGCGAAATAGCTGGCCAGCTCACGCTTGAAGATCACCGACAACTGCCTCATGCCGCCTCTCCCCGGGTCAGGTTGCGGAACACTTCATCCAGCCGGCCGCGCTCGACGTCCAGCTCGCGCACCGCCCAGCCGCGCTGGCGGATCAGCTCGCTGACCTGCGGGTAGATCACCTGCCCCGGCGCGGCCAGCAGCGTCAGGCTGTGCTCGCGGGCGTTGCGCTCGATGCCCGCCACGCCGGGCAGCGCGCGCAGCGCCTCGCTGTCCAGCGCCTCATCGCTGACCAGGGTCACCGCCTGGTGATAGCGGGAGCGACGTTCCAGGGCCAGCGGCGTGTCGTCGGCCACCAGCCGGCCGTTGGCAATCACCACCGCGCGGGAGCACAGGGCGCCGACTTCTTCGAGGATGTGGGTGGAGATGATGACAATCTTGTCCGCCGCCAGTCCGCGGATCAGCTCGCGCACCTGGTGTTTCTGGTTGGGGTCCAGCCCGTCGGTGGGTTCGTCGAGGATCAGCACCTGCGGATCATGGAGGATTGCCTGGGCCAGCCCGACGCGGCGCTTGAAGCCCTTGGACAGCGTGTCGATGGTCTGACCCAGGACACGATCGAGCTCAAGTTGCTCGACCACGCGGGCGACCCGCCGACGCTGCTCCTCGCCCCGGTAGCCGCGCACCTCGGCAATGAAGCCGAGGAAGGCGCCGACGCGCATGTCTTCGTAGCAGGGCGCGCCTTCCGGCAGGTAGCCGATCAGCCGCTGGGCCTGGCGGGTCTGGGTCTGGATATCGAAGCCCTGAATCAGGGCGGTGCCCGAGGTGGGCGCCAGGAAGCCGGTGAGCATCTTCATGGTGGTGGACTTGCCGGCCCCGTTGGGTCCGAGAAAGCCCAGTACCTCGCCGGGGCGCACGGTCAGGGACAGGGCGTCGACCGCCGTGTGCCGAGCGAAGCGCTTGGTCAATTGGCGCAGTTCGATCATGGCTTGATTAACCCTCCGTTGTCGCGGGTGCCAGGCGCCTGCGCGGCCCGTCACCCGTGCCTGCAAATGACGGCGGACTATAGAAGCAGCCCGGCGGCACTGGCAAGACGCCAGCGACCAGGCCGCGCGCCTGCCAAAGGTCATTGCGTTTCAGCGTTTTACGCTTTTCCACCGCCCCGCCATGGGGCACACTAGCGCCTCCCGAGCAATTGCTCGTTTGACCTGAATCCCGTATGCCCCGCCTTCCCTTTAGCCGTCTGGTTGTCGGCACCCTGCGTCGCCTGCTGTATCTCTGGGTTCGCTCCGAGACCATTGGCAAATCCGCCCTGACACTGGACCTCGATCGCAGCAAGCCGGTGTTCTACGTGCTGCAGAGTCCGTCCCTGAGCGACCTGATGGTGGTCGAGCAGGAATGCCGGAAGAATGCCCTGCCCCGTCCGCTGGCCCAGGTATCCATGGAGGGCCACCAGGAGCCGGAAGCCTGCTTCTTCCTCGACGCGCCGTCGCGCTGGCTCGGCCGGCGCAGCAAGCCGGTGATTGCACCCACCCTGACCCGCCTGGTCACCCTGGTCAGCCAGAACGCGCTGGCCGAGGCGCAGATCGTGCCGGTCAGCGTGTACTGGGGTCAGTCGCCGTCACGCGAAACCAGCCCGTGGAAACTGCTGTTCGCCGACAGCTGGGCGGTCACCGGGCGCTTGCGCAAGCTGCTGACCATCCTGTTCCTCGGCCGCAAGACCCGCGTGCAGTTCTCCGCGCCGATCCAGTTGCGCGAACTGGTCAGCCAGGGCAAGGGTGCCGAACGCACCCAGCGCATGGCCCACCGCATCCTGCGCGTGCATTTCCGCAACCAGAAGGCCGCCGTGATCGGCCCGGACATCTCGCACCGGCGCAACCTGGTCAAGGGCCTGGTGCATGCGCCGCTGGTACGCGAGGCCATCGCCGCCGAAGCCGAACGCGACGGCATCAGCCTGGAAAAGGCCGAGGCCCGCGCCCTGCGCTATGGCAACGAGATCGCTTCCGACTACGCCTACACCGCCATCCGCTTCCTGGAGCTGGTGCTGACCTGGTTCTGGAACAAGATCTACGACGGCGTACAGGTCAACAACGTGGACGGCGTGAAGCACATCGCCCACGGCCACGAGATCATCTATGTGCCCTGCCACCGCAGCCACATCGACTACCTGCTGCTCTCCTACCTGCTGTTCCGCAACGGCCTGAGCACCCCGCACATCGCCGCCGGCATCAACCTCAACATGCCGGTGATCGGCGGACTGCTGCGCCGCGGCGGCGCCTTCTTCATGCGCCGCACCTTCAAGGGCAACCCGCTGTACACGGCGGTGTTCAACGAGTACCTGCACACCCTGTTCAGCCGGGGCTTCCCGGTGGAGTACTTCGTCGAGGGCGGCCGCTCGCGCACCGGGCGCACCCTGCAGCCGAAGACCGGCATGCTGGCCATCACCCTGCGCAGCTTCCTGCGCTCCAGCCGCCTGCCGATCGCCTTCGTGCCGGTGTACATCGGCTACGAGCGCGTACTGGAGGGCCGCACCTACCTGGGCGAGCTGCGCGGCGCGGCGAAGAAGAAGGAGTCCATCGGCGACCTGTTCCGCGTACTCGGCGCGCTGCGCCAGCGTTTCGGCCAGGTGTCGGTGAACTTCGGCGAGCCGATCCGTCTGGCCGAGTTCCTCGACCGCCGGCAGCCGGACTGGCGCCAGAACAGCGGCGGGCCGGACTACCGTCCCGAATGGCTGAACGGCGTGACCAACCAGCTGGGCACCGAGGTGGCGCGCCACATCAACGAGGCGGCGGCGATCAACCCGGTCAACCTGGTGGCCATGGTCATGCTCTCCACCAGCAAGCTGGCCATCGACCGTCCCGGCCTGGCCAGCATACTGGAGGCCTACCAGACGCTGCTGCGCCAGGTGCCCTACTCGCCGCACACCACCGTGCCGCAGGGCAATGGCGAGGCGCTGATCCAGCATGTGCTGGACATGGCATTGATCGACAGCCAGCGCGATGCGCTCGGCGAGATCATCTACCTGAACGAACAGCACGCGGTGCTGATGACCTACTACCGCAACAACGTGCTGCACATCTTCGCCCTGCCCGCCCTGCTGGCCAGCTTCTTCCAGAACAGCGGACGCATCAGCCGCGAGCAGATCCTGCGCTACACCCGCGCGCAGTACCCGTACCTGCAGGCGGAGCTGTTCATCCGTTTCGAGGCCGAGGAGCTGGAGGCGGCGGTCGACCGGTGGCTGGACGCCTTTGTCGACATGCAGCTGCTGCGCCGCGAGGATGATGTGTTCATTCGCCCGGCGCCCAGTTCCGGACAATTCGTGCTGCTCACCCTGCTGTCGCGCTCGATCGTGCAGACCCTGCAGCGCTTCTACATGACCATCGCGCTGATCCTCGACCACCCGCAGCAGTCGCTGACGGCCGAGGAGCTGGAAAGCCTGTGCTCGGTCATGGCCCAGCGCCTGTCGATCCTGCATGGGCTGAACGCCCCGGAGTTCTTCGACAAGACGCTGTTCCGCCACTTCATCGCCACGCTGCTGGAGCAGGGTGTGCTGCGCACCGACGCCGAGGGCAAGCTCAGCCACCATCCCAAGCTGGGCGAGCTGGTGGAAAGCGTCGCCAAGCGCGTGCTGCCCGCCGAGGTGCGCCTGTCGATCCGCCAGGTCACCCTGGATCGCCAGCGCAGTCCGCAGCCGGACAGCGTCGAGCCGTAACCCTGCCTCCCCTCTCCCTTCATGGGAGAGGGGGACAGGAACCGCGCTCAGCCGCCTTCACAGCGGCAATTTCCCCTGCTCGCCGCGCTGCCGCGCAGCCTCGTTGAGCAGACGCCCCTGCCCTTCGCGGTAGCTCAGGCGGCCTTCGAACAGCCGCGCCGGTGCGGTGTAGGGGTGCTCGGTGGCCGGCTGCTCGCCAAGGATGTGCAGCACCTGGAATCCCCGCACCTGCAACACATCCGCCACCAGCGAACGGTGACAGCGCCACCAGAGCACCTCGGCGCACATCAGCACGGTGCGCTTGCGCGCGAGCAGCGCCAGCAGCCGTGCCAGACCCGTGGCGAATTCATCGCTGGCCAGGTGATCCGCATAGCCGCGAAACGCGCTGTTGCGCCAGGCGTCGTTGGGCGAGTCCGGCGACGGCCGGCGCCGCCCGCCCAGTTCTTCGAACCACTGATATTCGATGCCCCGCTCGGCCAGCCGTTGCGCCAGCGCCTCGGCGCCGAACTGCGGCCAGCGCCGCGAGCCGGGAAAGCGCCGCACATCGGCCAACGCCTCGATGCCGTGCCGTTCCAGAAGGGCCAGGAAGCGCTCCGCCGGCAGGTTGGAATGGCCGATGGTCCAGACGCGGCCCGGCATCAGTCGTCGAGCCGGGTCAGCGCGTCTTCCTTGTGCATGGCGACGTGCTCGGTCTTGTCGCTCTGGATCTCGTATTGCGGGTGCTCCGCGCTGGCATGGCGGGGGTGGCCCTTGTACGTGGTGTCGCGAGTGTGCACGCGAGTGATCCGCCCGCTTACCCGGCCGGCCTCGGAGTTCCAGCTGACGTGGTCGCCGACTTTGAATCGGGGTGGCATGACTCTCTCCTCCCATTGGCTGCTCGGCGGGAAATCGCTGCGCGAGTTTCCCCACCCTACGGGGCTCTCGCTCTGGTCCGCCGTGCCGGCGGGTTGGTGGCCAACGTGACGTTGACCACCCTACGACCCGCCATCCGCCACGAAGTTGAGCCTCAGCGCTTGGCGGCCCGGGCACGCAGCACCAGCGCCACGCCGCCCAGCACCGCTACGGAGACCAGCGCCAGGCGCGGCGTGAAAGGTTCGGCCAGCAACAGGCTGCCGCCCAACGCGGCGAGGATCGGCACGCTGAGCTGCACGGTGCCGGCCTGCACGGCGGTCAGCCCGCGCAGCGCGCTGTACCAGATGGCATAGCAGACACCCGAGGCCAGGGCGCCGGACAGCACCGCGTAAAACAGTCCCATGGCATCCCAACGCGCATCGGCCAGCAGCACGATGCTCAAGACCAGCGCCAGCGGCGTGGCGCGCAGGAAGTTGCCAGCGGTGGCCGCCAGCGGATCGCTGGTACCCTGCCCGCGCAGCGAATACAGCGCCCAGGCCAGACCAGAACCCAGCATCAGCAGCGCGGCGAGCGGATCGGGGGCACTGGCGCCCGGCAACAACAGCACCAACAGACCACCGATCACCAGCACCAGCCCCGCCGCCTGCCAGCGGCCGAGACGCTCGCCGCGCCGCCAGGCGGCCGCCAGCATGCCGAGCTGCACGGCGCCGAACAGCAGCAGCGCGCCGCTGGCGGTATCCAGTTGCACATAGGCGAAGGAGAAGGCGGCGGCATAGACGAACAACGCCAGGGCCGAAGGCCAGCTGCCCTCGGGGCGCCGCCGCCCAACGCTGACCAGCAGCCAGAGCATCATCGCGCCGGAGAGCAAGCGCACACTGGTGAAGGTGGCGGCATCCAGCGCGCCGCTCTTCAGCGCCACCCGACAGAGCAGGGAGTTGCCGGCGAAGCCGAGCATGGCCAGCAGGGTGAGCAGCAGGATACGGGGCGCGGGCATGGGAGACTCCTTTCGTCGGACAGCCATGGTACCGCTGTGGAAGCGAATGCATTCGCGAGCTTTTCGGAAAACCCCCGCCCAGCTCGCGGACCCGCCCGCTCCCACAGAAAAGCCTCAGCCCGCCCTCGCGCCCTCATCCTTGCGCACCCGGAACCAGGCCGCATACAGCGCCGGCAGGAACAGCAGGGTCAGCACGGTGGCGACGATCAGCCCGCCCATGATGGCCACGGCCATCGGCCCGAAGAACACGCTGCGCGACAGAGGGATCATCGCCAGCACCGCCGCCAGGGCGGTCAGCACGATGGGCCGGAAGCGGCGCACGGTGGCCTCGATGATCGCATTCCAGCGCTCATGCCCTGCGGCGATGTCCTGCTCGATCTGGTCGATGAGGATCACCGAGTTGCGCATGATCATCCCGGACAGGGCGATGGTCCCAAGCATGGCGACGAAGCCAAACGGTTGCTGGAACACCAGCAGGAACAGGGTGACGCCGATCAATCCCAGCGGCGCGGTGAGGAATACCATCAGCGAGCGCGAGAAGCTGCGCAGCTGCAGCATCAGCAGGCTCAGCACCACCACCACGAACAGCGGCAGGCCGGCGTTCACCGATTTCTGGCCGCGCGCGGAATCCTCCACGGTGCCGCCGACTTCCAGCAGGTAGCCGTCGGGCAGGCTGGCGCGCACCTCGTCCAGCGCCGGACGGATCTGGCCGATCAGCGTGGCCGGCTGCTCCTCGCCGTAGATGTCGGCGCGCACGGTCACCGTGGGCAGGCGATTGCGGTGCCAGATCACCCCTTCCTCGAAGCCGTACTCCAGGGTCGCCACCTGGGACAGTGGCACGCTCTGGCCGCTGTCGGTGGGCACCGCCAGGCTGGGCAGCAGGCTCAGGCTGCGGCGGTCTTCCTCGCCACCGCGAACCAGGATCTCGATCAGCTCGTTGCCCTCGCGGTACTGGCTGACCCGCGTGCCCGACAGCGAGGCCTGCAGGAAGCGCGACAGCTCGGCGGTGTTCACGCCCAGCGCGCGGGCGCGCTCCTGGTCAAGGTCAAGGTGGATGACCTTGCTCGGCTCCTCCCAATCCAGGTGCACGTTGGCCACGTGGGGGTTGGCGCGCACCCGGGCGGCGACTTCGCGGGCCAGGCGGCGCACCTCGTCGATGTGCTCGCCGCTGACGCGGTACTGGATCGGGTAGCCCACCGGCGGGCCGTTCTCCAGGCGCGACACGCGGCTGCGCAGGCTCGGGAACTGCTGGGCCAGGGTCTGGATCAGCCAGGCACGCACCGACTCGCGTGACTCAATGCTGTCGGTCAGCACCACGAACTGGGCGAAGCTGGTGGCCGGTAGCTGTTGATCCAGCGGCAGGTAGAAGCGCGGCGAACCGCTGCCTACGTAGGCGGTGTAGTTGTCGATGCCCGGCTGCTCGGCGAGCAGTGTCTCCAGCCGCGCCACCTCGTCCTCGGTGGCGCGCAACGAGGCGCCCTCGGCCAGCTTGATGTCAACCATCAGTTCCAGGCGCGCCGACGGCGGGAAGAACTGCTGGGGCACCAGACGGAACAGCATCACCGAGGCAACGAAGGCCAGCAGGGTGAGCAGCATGACCGTCTTGCGGCGACGCACGCACCAGCCGACCACCCGGCGCACCCGCGAATAGAACGGCGTGGCATAGGGGTCATGGGCCTGGTTGCCATGCTTGGCGGCATGCAGCCTGGCCAGGTCCGGCAGCAGGCGATGGCCCAGCCAGGGCACGAACATCACGGCGGCGATCCAGGACACCAGCAGGGCGATGGCCACCACCTCGAAGATCGAGCGCGTGTACTCGCCGGTACTCGACTGCGCGGTGGCGATCGGCAGGAAACCGGCGGCGGTGATCAGCGTGCCGGTGAGCATCGGGAAGGCCGTGCTGGTCCAGGCGTAGCTGGCCGCCTTGAGCCGGTCGTAGCCCTGCTCCATCTTGATGGCCATCATCTCCACCGCGATGATCGCGTCGTCCACCAGCAGGCCCAGCGCCAGCACCAGGGCGCCCAGGGAGATCTTGTGCAGGCCGATGCCCAGGTAGTACATGCAGGCGAAGGTCATCGCCAGCACCAGCGGGATGGACAGCGCCACCACCAGGCCGGTGCGCAGGCCCAGCGAGAAGAAACTCACCAGCAGCACGATGATCACCGCCTCGGCCAGCACCCGGACGAACTCGCCGACCCCGGTGCGCACGGCGGCCGGCTGGTCGGACACCTTCCTCAGCTGCATGCCGGCCGGAAGGTTGGCCTGCAGCCGCGCGAACTCGCCTTCCAGCGCCTCGCCGAGCAGCAGGATGTTGCCGCCATCGCGCATGGACACAGCCAGGCCGATGGCGTCCTCGCCCATGAAACGCATGCGCGGCGCCGGCGGATCGCTGAAACCGCGATGCACCTCGGCCACGTCGCCGAGATGGAAGGTGCGGTCGCCGACACGGATCGGGAAGTCGCGGATCTGATCGACGCGTTCGAAGCGACCACTGACCCGCAGCTGGATGCGGTCGCTGGCGGTCTCGAAGAACCCGGCGGCGGCCACCGCGTTCTGCGCCTCCAGCGCCTGCTGCACGGCCGTCAGCGGCAGGCCGAGGGTGGCCAGCTTGGTGTTGGACAGCTCGATCCAGATCTTCTCGTCCTGCAGGCCGATCAGCTCGACCTTGCCGACGTCCTTGATCCGCTGCAGCTGCAGCTGGATGCGGTCGGCATAGTCCTTGAGCACCGCATAGTCGAAGCCGTCGCCGGTCAGCGCGTAGATGTTGCCGAAGGTGGTGCCGAACTCGTCGTTGAAGAACGGCCCGATGACGCCCTGGGGCAGGGTGTGGCGGATGTCGCCGATCTTCTTGCGCACCTGGTACCAGAGATCGGGGATTTCGCTGGAGCGCAGGGAGTCGCGGGCGATGAACGTCACCTGCGACTCGCCCGGCCGCGAGAAGGAGACGATGCGCTCGTAGGCGCCGGTCTCCATCAGCTTCTTCTCGATGCGTTCGGTGACCTGACGCGAGACTTCCTCGGCGCTGGCGCCCGGCCACTGGGTCTGGATGACCATGGCCTTGAAGGTGAACGGCGGGTCCTCGCTCTGACCGAGCTTGGTGTAGGACACGGCACCAACGATGCCGAGCAGGATCATCAGGTACAGGACGATCGAGCGGTTCTGCAATGCCCAGGCGGAGAGGTTGAAATTCATGGCGACCTACTCCGCGCGCGTCAGCTGGACCGGTCGGTTGTCGCGATTGACCGGGCGCACCTTCTGGCCTTCACGCAGCACCTGCACGCCGGCAGCCACCACCCATTCGTCGGCACTGAGCCCTTCGAGCACCGGCACCTGGGATTCGCCGTAGGGCCCGACGCGGACCAGTCGGCGCTGCAAGGTCTGTGTGGCCGGGTCGACCACCCACACGAAGGGCTCGCCACCTTCGGCGGACAGCGCCGAGAGCGGCACCGCCAGGGGCACGCTATCGGCATGGCTGATCAGCACGCGGGCGCTCTGCCCGAGCTCGGCCGGCACGCCGTTCTCCTGGAAAGCCACCCGCGCGGCGAAGGTGCGCGACTGGGGATCGGCGGCCGGGGCCAGTTCGCGAATCTGGCCGGTGAAGCGGCGACCCGGTTGCGACCAGAGCTCCACCGCGACCTCCTGGCCGATGCGGAAACGCTCCAGCGCCTGTTCCGGCAAGCTGATGGCCACCTCGCGTTCGCCATCGGCGGCCAGGGTGAACACCGTCTGCCCGGCGGCCACCACCTGCCCCACTTCGATGCGGCGGCTGGCGATCACGCCATCCTGCGGGGCACGCAGCACGGCGTAGGTGGCCTGGTTGCGCGCCACGTCGTACTGGGCGCGGACCTGCTGGAACTGGGCTTCGGCGGAACGATAGGTGTTGTCCGCGCTGTCGAAGTGCGAACGGCTGACCAGTTGGCGCTCCAGCAGGGTCTGGTAGCGGTCGCGCTCGGCGCGCGCCAGGTTCAGGTTGGCCTCGGCGGCGGCCATTTGCGCGCGCACCGCTTCCAGTTGCAGGCGCACGTCCTGGGGATCGAGCTCGGCCAACGGCTGGTCCTTCTTCACGCGCTCGCCGACTTCCACCAGACGCTTGGCCACCTTGCCGCCGATGCGGAAGGCCAGCTCGGGCTCGAAGCGCGCGCGCACCTCGCCGGGAAAGGTTTCCAGCAGCGCGGCGGCCGGCTGCGGCTGTACCACCATGGCCGGACGCGGCGGCGTTTCGACCTCCTGGCCGTTGCCGCAGGCACCGAGCAGCGCTATCAGGGAAAAAGGCAGGGCGAGGGACAGGACATGACGGAGCATGGTGGATCCTTTCACGCATGGCGTTGGATTTGTTGTGCCGCGCATAGTAGAAATACTGAACTTCCCAGTCCAGTAACTTCCGCATGACCTCAACGACCCCCGGGCCAGGGCGCCCCAAAGACCCCGCCAAGCGCCAGGCTATTCTCGAGGCCGCCAAGGCGCAGTTCCTCAGTCACGGTTACGAAGGCAGCAGCATGGAGGCCATCGCCCGCGAAGCCGGAGTCTCCAAGCTCACCGTGTACAGCCACTTCAGTGACAAGGACACCCTGTTCCTCGAAGCGGTGAAGGCCAAGTGCGAAGAGCAGCTGCCGCAGCTGTTCAACCACCGGGACGCACAAGGCCCCATCGACGATCAGCTGCTGAACATCGCACGTGCGTTCCTGGCGCTGATCAACAGCCCGGAATCCCTGGCCATGCACCGCCTGATGTTCGGCCTGGCACATGCCAATCCGCCCCTGGTGCAGCTGTTCTATGACGCCGGGCCTGGACGAATCCTAGGCGAGCTGGAGCGGTTCCTGCGCCAAGCCGACCACCGCGGCCAACTGCGCATTGCCCAGCCGCGCGCCGCCGCCGAGCACTTCTGCGCCCTGCTCAAGGGCGGGCACAACTTCCGCTTGCTGATCGGCCTGGCCCAGGCGCAGTCTGCCGAGGAGGCCGAGCGGCATGTGCAGGAAGTGGTCGGACTGTTCGTGCGTGCCCATCGGCTCTAGCCGGCAGGCGGTTTTATCACGCGTTCCATTGAGCTGGATCGATGTCGCGTCACCGGGGAGCGGCTAGCCTGCTCCAACTATCAGCCCTGGAGTCTTCCCATGGCACGTCTGGACAACAAGGTCGCCCTGATCACCGGCGCAGCGAGCGGCATCGGCCGCGCCACGGCTGAGCGTTTCGCCGTCGAGGGCGCGCGGGTGGTGATTGCCGATGTACAGGAAGAGCTGGGCCGGCAGGCCGCCGATGCGATCACCGCCAAGGGTGGCGTGGCGGTCTACAAGCACCTGGACGTCTCCAGCGAAGACGACTGGCAACGGGTGGTGGCCGAAACGGTGGCCGAATTCGGCCGGCTGGATGTGCTGGTCAACAACGCCGGCATCGGCGATTCAGGGCTGATCGAG
The DNA here is from genome assembly GCF_000806415.1 of Pseudomonas flexibilis. Taxonomy (NCBI): domain Bacteria; kingdom Pseudomonadati; phylum Pseudomonadota; class Gammaproteobacteria; order Pseudomonadales; family Pseudomonadaceae; genus Pseudomonas; species Pseudomonas flexibilis. The sequence goes on along the minus strand of NZ_JTAK01000002.1, from coordinate 539,599 downwards.
GACACCGACCTGGCCACCTACGAACGCGTCATCGCCATTACCCAGACCTCGGTGTTCCTTGGCCACAAGGCCGCCTCCGCGGCGCTCAAGACCAGCGGCAACGGCGCCGTGATCAACGTCAGCTCCATGTTCGGCATTGTCGGCGGCTTCGGCTCCTCGCCGGCCTACCACGCCGCCAAGGGTGCGGTGCGTCTGCTCACCAAGAGCACCGCGCTGGCCTGGGCCAAGGAAGGCGTGCGGGTCAATTCGGTGCATCCGGGCTTCGTCGACACCCCGATCCTCGGCGAGACCGACCGGCAGATGCTCGCCGAGGCCACGCCCATGGGCCGCATCGCCGCGCCGGAGGAACTGACCGGGGTGATGGTGTTCCTGGCCTCGGACGAAGCCTCTTTCATCACCGGCGCCGAGTTCGTGGTGGACGGCGGGTACACGGCACGCTAAGCCCCGACCATTCTGTTGGGCGGCTGGCTCCCCAACCTCGGTGGCCAGAATCGTAGGGTGGACAACGTTTTTCCTTGTCCACCGTGCGCGCGCCCGGCGGCCAAATACAACGTAGACCGCCCTACCCAAGGTCCGCCGCCCCCTACCCCAGCTTCTTCAGCGCATAGATGTCGTAGCGGCTGGACTTGCCTTCCAGGCTGTAGCCCGGCTTCGGCCCGTCGATGATCGGCGCCTTGCGCGGGCGCTTGACCACCACGCGATGGCTAGCCAGCGCCAGGGCGGCTTCCAGCAGCGCCGGCGCGTCCAGATCGTCGCCGACCAGCGGGCGGAACAGGCGCATCTCCTTCTTCACCAGCGCGCTCTTGTCGCGGTGGGGAAACATCGGGTCCAGGTAGATGACCTGGGGCCGCTCGCCCGCCCACTGGCGCATCAGCTCGATGGCGTTGCCGGTCAGCAGGCGCATGCGCGCGGTGATGTCGGCAACATCCGGCGCCCGCGCGGCGCGCGCCAGGCCGTCCTCCAGCAGCGCGGCGATCACCGGCTGACGCTCGATCAGTTGCACCTCGCAACCCAGCGTGGCCAGCACGAACGCGTCGCGCCCCAGTCCGGCGGTGGCGTCCAGGATGCGCGGGCGGATGCCGGCCTGCACGCCGACCGCCTTGGCGATCATCTGCCCGCTACCGCCGCCGTACAGCCGCCGGTGCGCCGCCGCGCCTTCGACGAAATCCACGCGCACCGGCCCCGGCGCGCCGGGGCCGAGTTCGGCCAGCTGCAGTCCCGCCTCGCCCAACTGCAGGGCGAACAAGGCCTCCTGGTTCATCGGCAGGTTCAGCCGCGCCGCCCACTGGCGGGCCGCCTGGTCGAAGCGGGGTTCAAGAGCCTGGACACACAACAGGGATTCGGACATGGCATTGGCGAAGCAGGAAAAAGGGCCGGGCATTGTGCCAGAGCTCGGGGGCTCAGCGGCACACGCCGAACCCGCCAACCTCCAGATGGAAATGATCCTGGTGCGCGGTGTCGTACTCCGGTCCCAGCACCGCCTGGAAATGCTGGCAGGCCGCATCCCGCACCGCGCGCAGGAAGCGCGCCTCGGTCCCCTCGCTCCGCCAGTGCCCCGCCACATTGACGCTGCGGCCATCCGCCAGGCGGAAGGCCCCGACGTCAAGCGCATCGGCGCTGGCGTGCCGGCTCCACCGCTGGCTCCCGCCGATCCTGCGGCAGGCGAAGCTGCCAAAGTGCTCGACGCGCACCACCGACTGGCCAAGGATCTCCCGGGCCAGCGGCTGCAGGTCGTGGTGTTCGAACAGCGCATAGGACACCGCCAACGGACAGGTGGCCAGGAAGCTGGCGCTGAAAGCGGCATGGCCGGCGCGCACCCGCACGACGTTGCGCAGCGGGCAGTCGCTGTCCAGCCGGCTGTCCGGCTGACTGACGTAGTCCAGCTGCGAGCTGGCCAGCACCTGCGCGCACAGCGCCGGATCACGGCGCAACCGCCAGAGCCGCCAGCCGCTCAGCCAGTCGGGCGGCGCGCGCACCTCCAGCGGGGTGCGGGGATCCCAGCGCGGCGGCAACTCCAGCCAGCCTCGCTGCACGCCCAGCGCCAGCCCCAGCACCGCGACCAACACCGCCAGCAGCAGCCAGCGCACCCTCAGCTCCGGAACAGGTCGTTCAGACGCTCGAAGGACATGGCCTGGCGCACCGCCTGCACACTGCCACGGCGGGCCAGTTCACTGGCCGCCTGGTAGAAGGCGCCATAGGCTACCCGCGCCAGGCTGGAACCGAGGCTGACCCGCCGCACGCCCAGCTCGAACAGGCCTTCCAGCGACATCTGGATGCCGGGAATACCCACCAGCACGTTGACCGGCTTGGGCGCCACGGCACGCACCAGAGCCAGGATCTGGTCGCGCTGGGTCACGCCCGGTGCGTACAGCACGTCAGCGCCGGCCTCGGCGTAGGCTTTCAGGCGCCGCAGGGTGTCGTCCAGGTCGGCGCGACCATGCATGAAGTTTTCCGTACGGGCGCAGAGCATGAAGGGAAAGCCCAGGCCGCGGGCCGCCTCGGCGGCGGCGCGCACGCGCTCGACCGACTGTTCCAGCGGCAGGATCGGTGCCAGCGGATCACCGCTGGCATCCTCGATGGACGCGCCCACCAACCCGACCCGCGCGGCCTCCTCGATGGAGCGCCGGCAATCCTCGGGGGTCGGGCCGTAGCCGCTTTCCAGGTCGGCGGTTACCGGCAGGCCGCTGGCCTGGACGATGGCAGCGGCATTCGCCAGGGCCTGCTCGCGGCTGACCTCGCCCACACCGTCCCGATGCCCCAGGGAAAACGCCAACCCGGCACTGGTGGTAGCCAGCGCCTCGAAGCCCAGACCCGCCAGCAGGCGCGCCGAACCGGCATCCCAGGGATTGGGTAGCACCAGCAGGTGCGTGCCGAAGTGCAGGTCGCGAAACAGCTCTGCCCGTTGCGCTTGCGTCATCGCCATGGCTTTCCCCCGGTCTAGTGAGCACTAGAACAGACCCAGCTGCTCCTCCGCCGGTTCGTCGGCAATCGTCGGCAATTCCGGCAGGCCGGGCAGCCGCTGGCACAACCCGGCATGGAAACGCCGCGCCTGCTGCGGGGCCAGCAGGTTGTCCGGGGTATGCAGGAAGACATAGGGCTGGCGACCCTCCTCGATCCAGCCCGCTACCTTGTCGAGCCAGGGCTCCAGATAGGGCTGGTTGGCATCCAGGTCCGGACCGCCAATGAAGCGGACCTGCGGATGGGTGGTGAACGCCGCCGGACGTACCGGCACGCGCGGTTTCTTGGCCTGGGCATGCAGTACGGCGGGATCGGACGAGGCGCAGGCGAACAGCGCCCGGGAATCCAGGCAGATGCGCTCCACGCCACGTTCGTGCAGCAGCCTATTGAGCTGGCGCTCCTCCTCCCCCTTGGCAAAGAAGGCGCGATGCCGCACCTCCACCGCCAGCGGACGCCCCTGCAGGGCGTCCAGCCAGTCGCCCAGCTCCGGCAAACGCTGCGGGCCGAAGGCGGCGGACAGTTGCAGCCACAACGGACTGAGCCGCTCGCCGAGCGGCTCCAACAGGTTCAGGAACTCGCGGGTGGCGCCCAGGCGCTCCCGCAGGTCGCCCTCGTGGCTGATGTCGCGCGGCAGCTTGGCACAGAAGCGGAAGCCCGCCGGCATGCGCTCGCTCCAGCGGCGCACGGTGTCGGCGGATGGCCAGGCATAGAAGGTGGTGTTGCCTTCGACGGCGTTGAACACACGGCAGTAGTCGCCAAGAAACTCGGCCGGCCGCGTCGACGGCGCATACAGCGAGCCGCGCCAGCCCGCCTCGTTCCACGACGGGCAGCCTAGGTAGTAGGGCAGCATGGGGAGTCCCCGGACGGATTCGGGGCCGATTGTAGGCGACGCGGCGGGTCAGGCGTAAAGATCGATGTAGTGCCGTGCGGGCGGCTCGTCGAGCAGAGCGGCAATGCGGCTGTAGCTGGACAACGCCTCCAGCACCTGGGCGCCGGGCGCAGCGAGCGGCGACAGGGTACGCAGGGCGTTCGGCGTGCGGGCCATGCGCTCGAACTCGGCTTCGCTGGGCACCAGCGCCGTCGCCTCGATCAGCGCGGGCAGGCGATCCATGTCGTCTGCGTCGGCGGCATGCGTACGGCCGGGGCGCCGGGCACGCGAGTGTTGGGAGAGGGGTCGAAATCCGTCGATGCGCATGGCTGAACCTCACAGGTGTCGCCACTCTATGCAGCGCCCCACCTCGATGCAACGCGCAGCCCGTGACCCGCCGCGCATCCTGACGGCTGAGACCGGCGTCGCCGGTGCAGGTTCACCGATTCGTGCATTCCTAGGCTTTTGGCGTGGCGACCTGGTCACGCAGGTAGACGGGCTGCGCCGCGTCGGCCGCCACGGCCTCGCCGCGCGCCCAGGCGAACTCGGCCAGGCGTAGTAGATCCTCGGCATGCGGCAGCAGGCTGGCATCCATACCCAACGACGGCCGCACGGCCAGGCGATCGGCAAAGGCCCAGCCGGTGCCGGCGCCGAACCACTCGCCGGCGGCGCCACGCGGCAGGGCCACCTGTTCGGGCGGTAGCACGGCCTCGACACCGGCCAGGCGCATCTCGCCCGCCTCCAGGCAGTAGCAACCCCAGTACACCTCGCCCATGCGCGCGTCGATGGCCGCTGCCACCTGTTCGACGCCACGTTCGCGATGGGCGCGCTGGGCCAGCACCGCCAGGTTGGAGACCGGCAGCACCGGACGCTGCAGCGCGAAGGCCAGGCCCTGCACCACGCCGATGGCGATGCGCACCCCAGTGAACGCGCCCGGGCCGCGCCCGAAGGCGATGGCGTCCACCGCGGACAGCGCGATGCCAGCCTCGCCGAGCAGCTCCTGCACCATCGGCAGCAGACGCTGGGCATGCAGGCGCGGGATCACGTCGTAGCGACTGAGCAGGCGGCCCTCGTGCAGCAGGGCAACGGAGCAGGCTTCGGTGGCGGTATCCAGGGCCAGCAGGGTGGTCATCACATCGTCCGGTGGGAAATAAAGGGCCGGCATTATAAGCCCGTCCGCTGGCGATCGTGTGCCGGAATCGCCGAACGCCGGAAACGACAACGGCCCGCAAGCGGGCCGTTGTCGAAATGCCGGAGAGCCGATCAGCTCAGGGCGGCGAACACCTTGGCGGTGATCTCATCCACCGAGCCGACACCGGGAACCAGGCTGTACTTGGGCGTGCCTTCGGCAGCGGACAGCTTCTGGTAGAAGTCCACCAGCGGCTTGGTCTGCGAATGGTAGACAGACAGGCGATGACGCACGGTCTCTTCCTTGTCGTCTTCGCGCTGGATCAGTTCTTCACCAGTCACGTCGTCCTTGCCAGCCACCTTCGGCGGGTTGTACTCAACGTGATAGGTGCGGCCGGAGGCCTGGTGGAAACGGCGGCCCGCCATGCGCTTGACGATTTCCTCGTCTTCCACGGCGATTTCCAGCACGTGGTCGATGGTTACGCCGGCAGCCTTGAGGGCCTCGGCCTGCGGAATGGTGCGCGGGAAACCGTCGAACAGGAAGCCATTGGCGCAATCCGGCTGGGTGATGCGCTCCTTGATCAGGTCGATGATGATGTCATCGGAAACCAGGCCGCCGCTGGCCATCACGTCCTTGACCTTCAGGCCCAGCGGGGTACCGGCCTTGACGGCGGCACGCAGCATGTCGCCGGTGGAGATTTGCGGGATACCGAACTTTTCGGTGATGAAGCGGGCCTGGGTGCCTTTACCAGCACCGGGCGCACCCAGCAGAATCACACGCATCGTTGTTATGCTCCTTTAGGTAATCAGGAAGTCTAATAGCCCGTCAGAGGGCCAACCCGTTATAAGGGGCTGGGCAGTGGCGCGACCGAAAAAGGCCGTTCAAGATACACAGCGCCTATCTCGCGTACAAGCGCCTACCCGGCGTGGCCTCTTCCCTATCCCGTGTTGCGCAGTCCGGCGGCGATACCCGCCACACTGACCAGCAGCGCCTGCTCGACCGGCGGGTGAACCTCCGTGCCGGACTGGCGGGAACGGGCCAGAAGCTCGGCCTGCAGCAGATGCAGCGGATCCAGATAGGTGTTGCGCACACTGATGAACTCGAGGGTCTGCGGGTTGTGCTCGAACACCCGTGACTGACCAGTCAGATCGAGTACTACCTGCTCAGCCTGCGACAATAGGTCGCGCAATTCCTGGCCCAGGGGTCGCAGCTCATCGCGCACCAGACGCTCGTCGTAAAGGCGCGCGATCTCGTCATCGGCCTTGGCCAGCACCATCTCCAGCATGTCCAGCCGGGCACGGAAGAACGGCCAGTGCGCGCGCATGTCCTGCAACAGGGCACCTTCCCCGCGCTGCAACGCGTTGCGCAGCGCCGTCTCCCAACCCAGCCAGGCCGGCAGCATCAGCCGGGTCTGGGTCCAGGCGAAGATCCAGGGAATGGCCCGCAAACTCTCGATGCCGCCCTCGCGCCGCCGTGCGGGCCGGCTGCCCAGCGGCAGGCGCGCCAGCTCCTGTTCGGGCGTGGCCTGGCGAAAATACTCCAGGAAGCCGGGATGTTCGCGCACCACGCCCCGGTATGCGGCCAGCGCATCGGCGGACAGGCGCTCCATCTCCTCGCGCCATTCCGGCTCCGGCTCGGGCGGCGGCGCCACGGTCGCTTCCAGCACGGCGGCCAGGTACAGCTTGAGGTTCTGCACGGCGATCTGCGGCAACCCGAACTTGAAGCGGATCATCTCGCCCTGTTCGGTGGTGCGGAACCGCCCGGCCACTGAGCCCGGGGGCTGGGACAGAATGGCGGCGTGGGCCGGTCCGCCGCCGCGCCCCACCGTGCCGCCGCGCCCGTGGAACAGCAGCAGCTCGACGCCCTGCTCCCGGCACAGCGTCACCAGTTCTTCCTGGGCCCGGTACTGCGCCCAGGCGGCGGCCAGGGTGCCGGCGTCCTTGGCCGAATCCGAGTAGCCGACCATCACCTCCTGCGGGCCGGCCAGCCGGGCGCGATAGCTCGGCAGGGCCAGCAGGCGCGCCATGACCTCCCGCGCGCCGCGCAGGTCGGCAAGGGTTTCGAACAGCGGCACCACGCGCATCGGCCGACGCAGGCCGGCCTCCTTGAGCAGCAGCTGCACGGCCAGCACATCCGAGGCTGCGCCGGCCATGGAGATGACGTAGGAGCCGAGGGCCGCTGCCGGCGTCGCGGCGATCAGCCGGCAGGTAGCGAGCACCTCGGCGTTCTCCGGTGCCAGCGGCTGGTCGACCGGCAGCAGCGGACGCGGGTTGTCCAGCTCGCGCACCAGGAAGTCGAGACGCTGCGCCTCGTCCCACTCCGAGTAATGGCCCAGGCCGAGGAAGCGGGTGATCTCGTCCAGCGCGGCCGCGTGACGGCCGGCTTCCTGGCGGATGTCCAGGCGCACCAGGTGCAGACCGAACACCGCCGCCCGGCGCAGGCAGTCGAGCAGGCGGCCATCGGCGATCACCGCCATGCCGCACGCGCACAGCGAGCGGTAACAGAGCGCCAGCGGCGCATACAGCTCGTGCTGGTCGCGCAAAACGCCCTCGGGCTCCGGCACCGGTCGGCGCAGGCAGGCCTCGGCCCAGTCACGGGTAATACGCAGGCGCTCGCGCAACGGCTTGAGCAGTACCCGGTAGGGCTCTGCGTGGTCACCTACGGCGTCTCGCAACTCGGCGCTGGCATCCTGCATGGACAATTCGACCTGCAGCCGGTCGATGTCGCGCAGGTGCAGGTCGGCCGCCATCCAGCGCGCCAGCAGCAGCACCTGGCGGCTGACCTCGGCGGTGACGTTCGGATTGCCGTCGCGGTCGCCACCCATCCAGGAAGCGAAGCGCACCGGCACCGCCTCCAACGGCAGGCGCTGGCCGCAGTGGGTCAGGAGCGCGTCGTCGAGATCGCGCAGCATGTCCGGCACCGCGCGCCACAGGGAATGCTCGATAACCGCGAAGCCCCACTTGGCCTCGTCCAGCGGCGTGGGCCGCTGGCGGCGGATTTCCTCGGTGTGCCAGGCCTCGGCGATCAGGCGGCGCAGGCGCAGCCGGCTGGCGGCCCGCTCGCGCTCGGTGAGGTCGTCGTGATCGCTCGCAGCCAGCTCGGCGGCGATGGCATCGTATTTCTGAATCAGGCTGCGGCGCGCCACTTCGGTGGGATGCGCGGTGAGCACCAGCTCGATATCCAGACCTGCCAGCCGGCTCGCCAGCTCCGCGGGATCGGCGCCGCCGGCCAGCAGGCGCGGCAGCAGCTCGTCCAGCACACGGTTTTCGAACGGCTCCGGCTCGCCCGGTGCCTGGCGGCGCACCTGGTGGTGCTGTTCGGCCATATTGGCCAGGTTGAGGAACTGGTTGAAGGCCCGCGCCACCGGCAGCAACTCATCCTCGCGCAGGCCGTCCAGGGTCTCGCCCAACTGATCGGCGGCGGCCTGGGAACCGCGCCGCCCGCCCTTGGCACCGGTGCGAATGCGTTCGATCTTGTCCAGGAAGGCGTCGCCCAGCTGGGCACGAATGGTCTCGCCAAGCAGTTCACCCAGCAGGTGAACCTCTTCTCGCAGGCGTGCGTCGATCTCCGTCATGGCTGCTCCTCCAGGCGCGATGCATCCAGCCTGAACAGTGCGACAGACAATTACAAGCCGCCGCGCCGACCACGGGCTGAACTAGCCTTGCAATAGACAACGGATGCGTGGGGGACACGCCATGAAGATTCGCGAACTGATCGGGCACTGGGAACAGAACGCCAGGGGCCAGTTGACCCAGGAAACCTATTGCCTGCACCTGGACCTGGAGTCGGCCGCGCGCCTCAACGCGCTGGCCGAGATGTACCCCAAGCGCAACGTGGAGGTGCTGCTGGGCGAGCTGGTGTCAGCCGCCCTGGAGGAACTGGAAGCCAGTCTGCCCTACGTCAAGGGCAGCAAGGTGGTGGCGGTGGACGAACAGGGCGATCCGCTCTACGAGGACATCGGTCCCACCCCACGCTTCCTGGCGCTGTCCCGGCAGTACCTGCAGCGCCTCAGCGAGGGGCAGAAGCCCCACTGATCCCGCTTACTCGGTGATGACCTGCGGGGTTTCCTGACCCATGCAGCGCACCGCCTGCTTGCGGTCATCGACCAGCACGCCAGTGAGGCCTTTCTGCTTGGTGTCGAACAGCACCAGCACGCCATCAATGCACTGGGCAACCTGGTCCGCCGGCTTCAGGGACAGCCGGTAATCCTCCCCGGGCACGGTCTTGAGCATGGTGAACTCCGCCAGCAGCAGCGCGTCCTGCGGCTTGGCGAAATGCACGTAGCCGTAGTAGCTGAGTACCGCGACGGTACCCACCACGGAACCCACGGCAGTGAGGATGTAGGGGATGAGATTGCGCTCGGCCATGCTCGTATCCGGATTCAGCGAAAAGGGAGGCAAGCTTATAGGCACGGGGGCGGAGCGGGAAGCCTGATGGCGAGGCTCGCGAGGCCACACCTGGAAGCCCGCGGACACATCCGCCCACAGGTCCGCAGTGTTTCTGTGGGAGCGGACTTGTCCGCGAGCTTTTCCGGCGCGCCCACCCTAGAGGATATTCGCGTAATCCGCCTCGACCCGGTCCAGGCTCAGGTGGTTGAGGAAGTTGGAGAAGCACATCCAGGCCGACAACGCGTTCAGATCCCGGAACTGCGCCGGCAGGTACTTGGGCGGCGCCACCAACCCCTCCTCCACCAGCTGGCGCAGGGTGCGCATGTCTTCCAGGGTGGCCTTGCCGCAGAACAGCAGCGGGATCTGCTCCAGCTTGCCCTGGCGCACCGCCAGCTGGATGTAGTTGTAGATGAGGATGAAACCCTTCAGGTAGGACAGGTCCTTGGTGAACGGCAGGCCGTCCGGCGCCGAGCCGCGGAACACGCGGCTGGCGTTGCCGTAGCTGTCGTCCTCGCCGTAACCCTGGGCCAGGAAGAAGCGGTAGACGTCGATGAAATCGGCGCCCTCCTCGGCCATGTGAATGGCCCGGGTGCGGTTGGTCAGCTTGCGCAGGCGCGACGGGTACGAGGCGAAGGCGATCACTTCCATAAGAATCGCCAGGCCCTCCTGGGTCACTGTGGAGGTTGGCGGGCCCTTGGCCAGGAAGGTGCAGATCGGCTGATTGAGACCGTTCAGCGTGGTGCCCACGTGCACCAGGCCCTCATGCACTTCCAGAGCCTGCAGGTCGCGCTCGTTGAACATCGCGTCGCTGCGGATCTTGATGTAGTCGGCGCCGGCCGCCGCGTCAGCGACGATGCCGTCGGACTCGAAGACCCGCACCACGCCCTCCCCCTCGCCTTCGCCGAACACCCGGTCCAGGCGCCACTGGAGGATTTCCACTGCCTGGGCGGCGTTGAGGGTCTTGGGCTCATCGGCCAGGTCGCCCCGGCTGGCGATGTTGTTCAGGTAGTCGGAGAGCATCAGCCCCAGGTCGGCCAGCGTCGGATCACCGGCGTGGAAGGCGTCCGAGGCCGCGCCGTACAGCTCCTGGGAGATCAGCCCGAAATCGCTGGTGCCGCGCGCCTCCAACATGCGAATGACCATGCGGTACTCGCGGCACATGCGCCGCATGATCTGCCCGACCGGGCTGAACTGGCCGAGCTGACGGGTGATGTCCCGCTCGATTTCCTGGAACTCGCGCTTCTTGGCCTCGGCATCGAAGGCCAGCGGCCGGGTGTGGTAGTAGCTGCGGTCCACCTCGGGTAGCCGCTGGCCTCCCGAGGCGAGGAACGCCCGGCGGACCGAATCGTCCCACTTCACCGCATCCAGGATACGGATCGGCGCCTGCGCCTCGACCAGGCGATCGGAGAGGTCACGCACCGTCTGCTGATAAGGGTCCAGCGGCATACTTCCTCACTGCTCGACGCGTTGCAGGCGCGCCACTTCAACGAAAACGTCGGCGTTGGCCGGATCGTCCAGGTAACCGAAGACCTCGGCTAGCGCCGAGCGGATCAGCACGCCCTCGCCCTCGGCAGTTTCCACCGCTTCGCCGGCCAGCCGCCCGGCCTCGACTTCCCGCAACAGGCGCGCCACGTCCAGGTTGAACAGCACCAGCTCACCGCTGCGGGTCAGTTCGAAGCCGAGGATGGCGAAATTTCCGCCCAGTTTGCGCGGCAGGCCGGCCGACAGGTACCAGCGCCGACCGTGGCGGGCAACGGTGAAGCCATATTCTTCGGCGCTGTCGAGGTTGTCCGGATCACCCTCGGTGCGCACCGCCCGGTACTGGTGGTTACCCACCCGGCTGATGCGCAGGAACAGCTCATCACCCCATTCATCCTCGCCCTGCCAGACGCCAAGCAGCGGAATGGGCGCCGCCTCGCTGGCCGGCAGCGGTTCACGGAAGGTCACCAGGCAGCCGCCCAACAGCAGCAGCGACGCCATCACCAGCGCGCGCCAGATGCGCATGCTCTTCTCTCCTTGTCGAAACGACGTGAACCAAGCGTAGTCGGTGGTCTTGCGGCAGCGATCTTCCGCCCACCGGGCTCAGCCGTCAAACGCCCACAAAAAACCGCCCGAAGGCGGTTTCTCGTAGGAGCGATCAGTTCTGCGGGCGCATGTGCGGGAACAGGATCACATCGCGGATCGACGGCGAGTTGGTCAGCAGCATCACCAGGCGGTCGATGCCGATGCCCTCACCGGCGGTCGGCGGCATGCCGTATTCCAGGGCGCGCACGAAGTCGGCATCGAAGTGCATGGCCTCGTCGTCGCCGGCGTCCTTGTCCTTGACCTGCTGCATGAAGCGGTCGGCCTGGTCTTCGGCGTCGTTGAGCTCCGAGTAGGCGTTGGCGATCTCGCGGCCGCCGATGAACAGCTCGAAGCGGTCGGTGACGCTGGGATCGTCGTCGGAGCGACGCGCCAGCGGCGAGACTTCGAACGGGTAGCGGGTGATGAAGGTAGGCTGCTCCAGCTTGTGCTCCACCAGCTCCTCGAAAATCATCGTCTGCAGCTTGCCCAGGCCCTCGAAGCCCTTCACGTCGGCGCCCGCCTTCTTGGCGATGGCGCGGCACTTCTCGACGTCCTGCAGGTCGTCCGCAGAGATTTCCGGGTTGAACTTGAGGATCGAGTCGAACACCGACAGGCGTGCGAACGGCTCGCCGAAATGGAACACCTTGTCGCCGTAGGGCACGTCGGTGCTGCCGAGCACCGCGAGGGCCAGCTCGCGGAACAGCTCCTCGGTGAGGTCCATGTTGTCCTCGTAGTCCGCGTACGCGTGGTAGAACTCGAGCATGGTGAACTCGGGGTTGTGCCGCGTGGACACGCCCTCGTTGCGGAAGTTGCGGTTGATTTCGAAGACCTTCTCGAAGCCCCCGACCACCAGGCGCTTGAGGTACAGCTCCGGCGCGATGCGCAGGTACATCGGCAGGTCCAGCGCGTTGTGGTGGGTCTCGAACGGCTTGGCCGCCGCGCCGCCCGGGATCACCTGCAGCATCGGGGTTTCCACTTCGAGGAAGCCGCGCTCGGCGAGGAACTTGCGGATGTGGGCGATGACCTGGGAACGCACGCGGAAGGTCTGGCGGGTTTCCTCGTTGACGATCAGGTCGACGTAGCGCTGACGATAGCGCTGCTCGGTGTCGGTCAGGCCGTGGTGCTTGTCCGGCAGCGGGCGCAGCGACTTGGTCAGCAGGCGTACCTTCTCCATGTGCACGAACAGGTCGCCCTTGTTGGAGCGCTGCACGGTGCCCTCGGCGCCGATGATGTCGCCCAGGTCCCAGGTCTTGATCTCGGCCAGGGTCTCTTCCGGCAGGGTCTTGCGATCCACATACACCTGGATGCGCGCGCTGGTGTCCTGGATGACCATGAAGGCGCCACGGTTGAGCATGATGCGCCCCGCCACCTTGACCGGGATGCGCTCCGCTTCCAACTCTTCCCGGGTCTTGTCCGCGTAGTTCTGCAGGATGTCGCCAGCCAGGCAGTCGCGGCGGAAGTCGTTGGGGAAGACATTGCCCTTGGCGCGCTCGGCGGCAAGTTTTTCCTTGCGCTGGGCGATCAGGCGGTTTTCTTCCTCATGCAGGGCGTGCGGGTTCAGCGGTTGTTCGCTCATGGTGTCTGTGTTTCCCGTCAGGGCGCGGCCGGTGCCGCGTCATCGCTGGGTGCGCGGGGCGCACCGGGTTGTTTCGTCTGCACGAAGGCAGGCATTCGAATCGGGGCATGCCACGCGCATGCCCCGGGATGTGCTTACAGGCCCTGCTTCAGGCTGGCCTCGATGAACTCGTCCAGATCGCCGTCGAGCACCGCGTCGCAGTTGCTCTCCTCGATGCCGGTGCGCAGGTCCTTGATGCGCGACTGGTCGAGCACGTAGGAGCGGATCTGGTGACCCCAGCCGATGTCCGACTTGGTGTCTTCCAGGGCCTGGGAGGCCTCGCGACGCTTCTGCATTTCCAGCTCGTACAACTTGGCGCGCAACATCTTGAACGCGCGGTCCTTGTTGGCGTGCTGTGAGCGTTCGTTCTGGCAGCTCACCACGGTGTTGGTCGGCAGGTGGGTGATACGCACCGCAGAGTCGGTGGTGTTCACGTGCTGGCCACCGGCGCCCGAGGAGCGGTAGGTGTCGATGCGCAGGTCCGCCGGGTTGATCTCGATCTCGATGTTGTCGTCGATTTCCGGCGAGGCGAACACCGCGGTGAACGAGGTGTGGCGGCGGTTGCCGGAGTCGAACGGGCTCTTGCGCACCAGGCGGTGCACGCCGATCTCAGTGCGCAACCAGCCGAAGGCGTACTCACCACGGATGTGCACGGTGGCACTCTTGATGCCGGCGACTTCGCCCTCGGTGAGTTCGACGATTTCCGCATCGAAGCCATGCTTGGCAGCCCAGCGCAGGTACATGCGCAGCAGCATGTTGGCCCAGTCCTGGGCCTCGGTGCCGCCGGAGCCTGCCACGATATCGAGGAAGGCGTTGCTGGCGTCCATCTCGCCGCTGAACATGCGGCGGAATTCCAGCTTTTCCAGGGATTCGCGCAGGCGTGCCAGCTCGGCGACCACATCATTCACCGCGCCTTCGTCGTTTTCCTCGACGGCCATGTCCAGCAGTTCGCGGGAGTCGGCCAGGCCACTGCTCAGTTCGTCCAGGGTCTCGACGATCTGCGCCAGCGTGGAGCGCTCGCGGCCCAGATTCTGGGCATATTCAGGATTGCTCCAGACGTTCGGGTCTTCGAGTTCGCGGTTTACTTCGACCAGGCGATCAGCTTTCTGATCGTAGTCAAAGATACCCCCGAATGGTCTGGGTCCGTTCGGACAGGTCCTTGATGCTGTTCAGGATCGGATTGATTTCCATGGCAGGCGGCACTCGCAGATGAAGCTTCGGAAAAGCCGGCGAGTATACCCCAGCGAACTGCGGCTGACAGCACGCCGGGCGACGGGATTCGTCCGCACCACGGTGGCCACCGGCGCCGGATCAAGCGGGTCGCCAGCTACTAGACTGACGCGACTCGCCCGACATTTCGACGACCCCGCCAACCGAGCCCACAAGAGGGAATACCATGTCCGCGTCGCACACCGCAGTGATCAGCCTGCTCGGCGCCGCCCTGGCGGCAACCGCCGCGCAGGCGGCCGAACCCCTCAAGACCCTGGGCCAGCCCGAGGGGCGGCTGGATATCATCGCCTGGCCCGGCTACATCGAGCGCGGCGATACCGACCCGCAATACGACTGGGTGACCGCGTTCGAAAAGAGCACCGGTTGCCAGGTCAACGTGAAGACCGCCGGTACCTCCGACGAGATGGTCAGCCTGATGTCCAAGGGCGGTTACGACCTGGTCACCGCCTCGGGTGACGCCTCGCTGCGCCTGGTGGCCGGCAAGCACGTGCAGCCGGTCAACATCACCCTGATCCCGAGCTGGAACAGCGTCGATGACCGCCTGAAGAATGCGCCCTGGCACACGGTCGACGGCGTGCACTACGGCACCCCCTACCAGTGGGGACCCAACGTGCTGATGTACAACACCAAGATCTTCCCGAGCGCCCCGACCAGTTGGGCCACGGTGTTCGAAGCGCAGAACCTGCCCGATGGCAAACCCAACAAGGGCCGCGTCCAGGCCTACGACGGCCCCATCTACATCGCCGATGCCGCGCTGTACCTGAAGTCGGCCAAGCCGGAGCTGGGTATCGCCGATCCCTACTTGCTTGACCAGAAGCAGTACGCCGCCGCGCTGGCCCTGCTGCGCCAGCAGCACAGCCTGATCCATCGCTACTGGCACGACGTGACGGTGCAGATGAACGACTTCAAGAACGAGGGCGTGGTGGCGTCCAGCGCCTGGCCGTACCAGGTCAACGCCCTCAAGGCCGAGGGCCAGCCGATCGCCTCGGTGGTGCCGAAGGAAGGCGCCACCGGCTGGGCCGACACCACCATGCTGCATGCCAACGCCCGGCATCCGGTGTGCGCCTACAAGTGGATGGACTGGTCGCTGCAACCCAAGGTCCAGGGCGACCTGGCCGCCTGGTTCGGCTCGGTGCCGGCAGTGCCGGCGGCCTGCACGGGCAACGCACTGCTGGGCGCCGAGGGCTGCAAGACCAACGGCTTCGACAACTTCGAGAAGATCGCCTTCTGGAAGACGCCACAGGCGGAGGGCGGCAAGTACGTGCCCTACAGCCGCTGGACCCAGGACTACATCTCGATCATGGGCGGCAGGTGACGGCGCGGGGAGCACACCATGAGCGTTGCCGTGCAATTCACCGAGGTGTCCCGCCTGTATGGGCAGGTTCGCGCCGTCGACCAGCTGACCCTGGATATCCGCGACGGCGAGTTCTTTTCCCTGCTGGGCCCATCGGGCTCGGGCAAGACCACCTGCCTGCGCCTGATCGCCGGCTTCGAGCAGCCCAGCTCGGGCTCCATCCGCATCCAGGGCGTCGAGGCCGCCGGCCTGCCGCCCTACCGCCGCGACGTCAACACGGTGTTTCAGGACTACGCGTTGTTCCCGCACATGAAGGTGCTGGACAACGTGGCCTATGGCCTGAAGGTCAAGGGCGTGGCCAAGGCCGAACGCCTGGCGCGGGCCCGGGAGGCGCTGAGTCTGGTGGCGCTCGACGGTTTCGCGGAACGCAGGCCGTCCCAGCTGTCCGGCGGCCAGCGCCAGCGCGTGGCCCTGGCCCGGGCGCTGGTCAACCGTCCGCGCGTGCTGCTGCTCGACGAGCCCCTGGGCGCCTTGGACCTCAAGCTGCGCGAGCAGATGCAGGGCGAACTGAAGAAGCTGCAGCGCCAACTCGGTATCACCTTCGTGTTCGTCACCCATGATCAGGGCGAGGCCCTGTCCATGTCCGACCGGGTGGCGGTATTCCGGCAGGGGCGCCTCGAACAGCTGGACACGCCGCGCAATCTGTACCTGCAACCGGCCACACCCTTCGTCGCCGAGTTCGTCGGCACCAGCAACGTGATCCGCGGCGAGCTGGCGCGGCAGCTATGCGGCTCGCCGCAACCCTTCTCGATTCGCCCGGAGCACGCCCGCCTGGCCGATAGCAAGCCGGCGTCCGCCGAGGAGCTGCAGATCAGTGGCCAGTTGCAGGACATTCAGTATCTGGGCGCCGCCACCCGTTTCGAGCTGCGCCTGGACAACGGCCAGAACTTCACCGTCAGCCAGCCGAACACGCACTGGAGCCTCGACGCCCCGCCGGTGCTGCCCGGCCAGCGGGTCAGCGCCCGCTGGCCGCGAGCGGCCATGGTGCCGCTGCGCGAGGCGCCCTGATGGCCACCCCGGTCACTGCACAACCGCGGGAGCAGGCGGGCCCGGTGCGCCGGTTCGCCGACCTGCTGTACCGCAAGCCGACCCTGTATCTGTCGCTGCTGCTGATCCCGCCGCTGCTGTGGTTCGGCGTCATCTACCTGGGCTCGCTGCTGGGCCTGCTCTGGCAGAGCTTCTACACCTTCGACGATTTCAGCATGACGGTCACGCCCACGCTGACCCTGGACAATCTGCGCGCGCTGTTCCAGCCGGCCAACTTCGACATCATCCTGCGCACCCTGAGCATGGCCGTGGCGGTTTCCGTGGCCAGCGCCCTGCTGGCCTTTCCGATCGCCTTCTACATGGCATTGCACACCTCAGGGCGCACCAAGGCGTTCTTCTACATCGCGGTGATGCTGCCGATGTGGGCCAGCTATATCGTCAAGGCCTACGCCTGGACGCTGCTGCTGGCCCAGGGCGGCGTGGCCCAGTGGTTCATCGACCAGCTCGGACTGCGCTTCTTGCTGGAGTCGCTGCTGGCCATTCCCGGGGTGGGCGGCAGCACCCTGTCGACCTCGCACCTGGGCCGCTTTCTGGTGTTCGTCTACATCTGGCTGCCCTTCATGATCCTGCCGATCCAGGCCGCGCTGGAACGCCTGCCGCGCTCCCTGCTGCAGGCCTCGGCGGACCTGGGCGCACGCCCGGCGCAGACCTTGCGCCTGGTCATCCTGCCGCTGGCCATTCCCGGCATCGCCGCCGGATCGATCTTCACCTTCTGCCTGACCCTGGGGGATTTCATCGTGCCGCTGCTGGTCGGCCCGCCGGGCTTCTTCATTGGCAACATGGTGTATGCCCAGCAGGGCTCAATCGGCAACCTGCCCATGGCCGCCGCCTTCACCCTGGTGCCCATCGTGCTGGTGGCGCTCTACCTGTCCGTCGTCAAGCGACTGGGGGCGTTCGATGCGCTCTGACCGGCCGTCCCTGGGGCTCCGGCTGGCCGCCTGGGGCGGCCTGCTGTTCCTGCATTTTCCGATCCTGATCATCGGCCTGTATGCCTTCAACACCGAGACCGCCGGCTTCAGCTTTCCGCCCAAGGGCTTCACTCTGCACTGGTTCGGCGTGGCCTTCGCCCGTCACGATGTGCTCCAGGCCATCAGCCTCTCGCTGCAGGTGGCGGCCCTGGCCACGCTGATCGCCCTGCTGCTCGGCACCCTGGCGGCCGCGGCGCTGTGGCGGCGCGACTTCTTCGGCAAGGAAAGCGTGTCGCTGCTGTTGATCCTGCCCATCGCGCTGCCCGGCATCGTCACCGGCCTGGCGCTGCTGTCCGCCTTCAAGCGGTTCGGCATCGAGCCGGGCATCCTGACCATCGTCATCGGCCACGCCACCTTCTGCGTGGTGATCGTCTACAACAACGTCATCGCCCGCTTCCGCCGCACCCAGTACAGCCTGATCGAGGCCAGCATGGACCTGGGCGCCGATGGCTGGCAGACGTTCCGCTACATCGTCCTGCCCAACCTGGGTTCGGCGCTGCTGGCCGGCGGTATGCTGGCCTTCGCCCTGTCCTTCGACGAGATCATCGTCACCACATTCACCGCCGGCCACGAACGCACCCTGCCGCTGTGGCTGCTCAACCAGCTGTCCCGCCCGCGCGATGTGCCCATCACCAACGTGGTGGCCCTGCTGGTGATGCTGGTGACCATGCTGCCGATCCTCGCCGCCTATTACCTGACCCGGGGCGGTGACGAGGTGGCGGGCGGCGACAAATGACACCGAGCCACCCAACCGTTCCATCTCGTTCATCTAGGGAGCCCAAGATGCAAACCAAACTGCTGATCAACGGCGAGCTGGTCGCTGGCCAGGGACCGGCCCAGCCGGTCCTCAATCCGTCCCTGGGCAGCGAGCTGCTGCGGATTGCCGAAGCCGGTCCGGAGCAGATCGATGCGGCGGTGCGTTCGGCCGATGCCGCCTTCGACGGCTGGTCACAGACCCCGCCCAAGGACCGCGCCGCCTGCCTGCTGGCCCTGGCCGACGCCATCGACACCCACGCCGAGGAGCTGGCCCGGCTGGAGTCGCAGAACTGCGGCAAGCCCTATACCACCGCCCTGAACGACGAGCTGCCGGCGATCTCCGACGTGTTCCGCTTCTTCGCCGGCGCCAGCCGCTGCCTGCAGGGCTCGGCCGCCGGCGAATACCTGCCCGGGCACACCTCGCTGATCCGCCGCGATCCCATCGGCGTGGTCGCCTCCATCGCGCCCTGGAACTACCCGCTGATGATGGCGGCCTGGAAGCTGGCGCCAGCGCTGGCCGCCGGCAACTGCGTGGTACTCAAGCCCTCCGAGCAGACGCCGCTGACCGCGCTGCGCCTGGGCGAGCTGATCGCCGAGATCTTTCCTGCCGGCGTAGCCAACATCCTGTTCGGGCGCGGCGCCAGCGTGGGCTCGGCCCTGGCCGGCCACGACCAGGTGCGCATGCTGTCGCTGACCGGCTCCATCGCCACCGGCGCGAACCTCATCGCCGGCAGCGCCGCCAGCGTCAAGCGCCTGCACATGGAACTGGGCGGCAAGGCGCCGGTGATCGTCTTCGACGACGCCGACCTGGAGGCCGTGGTCGAGGGCATCCGCACCTTCGGTTTCTACAACGCCGGCCAGGACTGCACCGCCGCCTGCCGCATCTATGCGCAGAAAGGCATCTATGAACGGTTCGTTGCGCGCCTGGGCGAAGCCGTGGCCAGCCTGCGCCAGGGCCTGCAGGACGATGCGGCCACCGAACTGGGGCCGCTGATCAGCGAGGTCCAGCGCCAGCGGGTCGCCGGCTTCGTCGAGCGCGCCAGCGCCCTGCCTCACGTCGAGGTGGTGACCGGCGGCAAGGCGCCGGGGGATGCCGGCTTCTTCTTCCTGCCGACCGTGCTGGCCGGCGCTCGCCAGGAGGACGAAATCGTCCGCCACGAGGTGTTCGGCCCGGTGGTGTCGGTAACGCCGTTCGAAGACGAGGCCCAGGCGCTGGCCTTTGCCAACGACTCCAGCTACGGCCTGGCCTCCTCCGTGTGGACCCGCGACATCGGCCGCGCCCATCGCCTGGCGGCGCGTCTGCAGTACGGCTGCACCTGGGTGAACACCCACTTCACCCTGGTCAGCGAGATGCCGCACGGCGGCATGAAGCGCTCCGGCTATGGCAAGGACCTGTCCATGTATGGCCTGGAGGACTACACGGCGGTACGCCACGTCATGATCAGGCACTGAAGGGAACTAGCGGATCGGCGTATCCCGATGCGCCGCCCGCACGTACTGCGCCGGCCACGGCACCGAGGCATCGCCCAGGTAGCCGGCGGCGTGCAGCGGCCAGTAGGGATCGCGCAGCAGCTCGCGGGCCAGCAGGATCAGGTCGGCCTGGCCGGTACGCAGCACGTGCTCGGCCTGCACCGCTTCGGTGATCAGCCCCACCGCGCCGGTGGCGATCCCCGCCTCGCGGCGGATGCGTTCGGCGAACTGGGTCTGATAGCCAGGGCCGATGGGGATTTCCGCGTTGGCCGAGGTACCGCCCGAGGACACATCGATCAGATCCACGCCCAGTGCCTTGAGCCGGCAGGCCAGCTCCACCGTCTCGTCTGGATTCCAGCCATCTTCCACCCAGTCGGTGGCGGAAAGGCGCACCAGCAGCGGCAGGTCAGCCGGCCAGACCTGACGCACCGCCTCGGTCACCTGCAGCAGCAGGCGGATGCGATTCTCGAAGGAGCCGCCGTAGTCATCCCCACGGCGGTTGGAGAGCGGCGAGAGGAACTGGTGCAGCAGGTAGCCGTGTGCAGCATGCACTTCGGCGACTTTGAAACCGGCGATCCGCGCCCGCTCGGCGGCCTCGACGAAGGCGCGCACGATCCCGGCGATGCCCTCGGCGTCCAGCTCGGCGGGCACCGCGTGCTCGGGATCGAAGGCCAGCGGCGACGGGCCGACCGGCACCCAGCCGCCCTCGTTCAACGGCACGCTGCCGCGTTTGCCACGCCAGGGCTGCCAGGTGCCGGCCTTGCGTCCGGCATGCGCCAGCTGGATGCCGGCCACGGCGCCCTGGGACTCGATGAACGCGGTGATGCGCCGCAACGGCTCCACGTGCGCCTCGCTCCAGATGCCCAGGTCATGGGCACTGATCCGGCCCTCGGGCAGCACGGCGGTGGCTTCGAAGATCACCAGGCCGGCACCGCCGACGGCGCGACTGCCCAGGTGCACCAGGTGCCAGTCGGTGGCCAGACCGTCCTCGCCCGCCGAGTACTGGCACATGGGCGACACCGCGATGCGGTTGGGCAAGGTCAGCTGACGCAGGTTCAGCGGCTGGAAAAGCAGCGACATGACGAATCTCCCGAACGATTTTCACCCACCAGTAAAGACCTCCTGCGACAGCCTGAAGCAGTCGACCCGCTATAAAGCCGACCACCCGGCTGGCCGATAACCCGTATGGTCAGCAAGGAAAACCCGGCCGCCGGGTGCGCGGGCGGTGGATCCTCCGACCCACTACAACAACAACGAAATGCAAGGGAAGGTGCCCCATGCTTCGCCTGTTCGCCGATCTCAAGTTCCGCTGGAAAATCGCCCTCCCCATCCTTGTCCTGGCCGTGCTGCTGATGCTCATGGGCCTGCTCGCGATGCGCAGCATCGAACATCTGGTGCAGGCCTCCACACAACTGACCAACCGTTCGCTGCCGGCGGTGAGCCTGCTGCTCAATGCCGACCGCGACCTGTACCAGGCGTTCATCGCCGAACGCAGCCTGCTCGGCGACTTCACCGAAGAGCATGCCCAGGCGCTGCGTGACAGTCACCGCGAGAATCTGAGCCAGGCCCACGAACGGGTCAATCGCTACGCGACGCTGCAGCCCTCCCCCGAGGCGCGCCGCCTGGTGGAAGAGTTCAATCGGGGCTTCGAACGCTGGAAGGCCACTTCGGAACGGGTGCTGGCGATGACCCGTGAATACCCGGCCGGCGCGACCGCGCTGAGCTTCGGCGAAAGCGAGAAGCTGTTCGAGGCGGCCCGCGACGCCATCGATAAGCTCGGCGAGCTGGAAGACGCCACCGCCGAGGCACTGGGCCAGTCGGCTATTGACCAGGGCATCGCCAACCGGGTGCAACAGGGCACGCTGGTGATGATCGGCCTGCTGATCTGCACGCTGCTCGCCTTCGCCTTTCCGATGCTGGTTACCCGGCCGCTGCAGCGCCTGCTGGAGCGGCTCGAGCAGATCGCAGACGGTGACGGCGACCTGCGTGGACGCGTGGAAGCCAGCTCCCGGGACGAGCTGGGTCAGCTCGGGCGCGCCTTCAACCGGTTCCTCGACAAGCTGCAGCCGATGATCGCCGAGATCGGCTCCCTGGCCGGATCGGTGTCCACCTCGGCCCGCGACCAGGCGGGCCTGGCGGCGCGCAACGACGAGCTGATCAGCAACGAGTTCGCCGCAGTCGACCAGGTCAGCACCGCCGCCACGGAGATGAGCGCTGCCGTGCACGAGGTGGCGCGCAGCGCGCAGCAGGCCGCCGACACGGCGCGCGAAGCCGATGAGCAGTCGCGCCATGGCGCGCAGGTGGTCGGCGCGAGCATCACGGTGATCCGCGCCCTGGCCAGCGACGTGGGCAACGCCGCGAAGACCATCAGGGCCCTGGAGGAGGAAACCGCCAGCATTGGCGCAGTGCTGGAGGTGATTCGCACGATTGCCGAACAGACCAACCTGCTGGCCCTCAACGCCGCCATCGAGGCGGCCCGCGCCGGCGACCAGGGTCGCGGCTTCGCGGTGGTAGCCGACGAGGTACGCGCCCTGGCGGCGCGCACCCAGGAATCCACGGTGGACATCCAGGCGCGCATCGAGCGTCTGCAGAGCGGCGTGCAGCAAGCGGTGCGCGCCATGGAAAGCGGCGGCGGCAAGGCCACCGACAGCGTGCAGCGCGTGGCGGATGTGGAGCAGGTGCTCGACGGCACGCGCGGCGCGATCCAGCGCATCAACGACATGGCCGCGCAGATCGCCACCGCCTGCGAGGAGCAGAGCAGCGTGACCGAGGAGATCGCGCGCAACATCGACGAGATCCGTACCCTGTCCAACCAGGCGACGCAGATGTCGGAGCAAAGCACCCAGGCCAGCCGCGGCCTGTCGGAGCTGTCCGGCCAGCTGGCGCGGCTGGTGGGGCGCTTCCAGGTGTGAACGTGCGCTACCGCGTGCCTGTGGCGGCCGGGAAAGCGCTGACCGCAATACGGCGGGGCGAGGGCCGTCAGCGCGGCGCCAGGTGGCTGACCAGCAGCTGGACGCTTTCCTGCCCGCGGTACTCGTTGACGTCCAGCTTGTAGGCCAGCTCGACCCAGCGCACCGTCGGGTTGGGCCATTGTTCGCGGTCGATGTTGAAGGCGATACCATCCAGCGTGCGGCTGCCACATTCGGTCTTCACCACCAGCTTCAGGTGCCGCTCGCCTACCAGGCGCTGCTGCACCAGCTGGAACATGCCATGGAACAGCGGCTCGGGAAAATGCTGACCCCAGGGCCCGGCGTGGCGCAGGGCGCGGGCCAGCTCCAGGTGGAACTCCTCGGCGCCCAACTGGCCGTCGGACAGTAGCCGGCCAGTGAGATCCTCGTCGCTGAGCTGGCGGCGCACCTCGGCATCGAAGGCGGCGGCGAAGGCGCCGAAGTTCGCTACCGGCAACGACAGGCCGGCGGCCATGGCGTGCCCGCCGAACTTGCTGATCAGCCCCGGATGGCGGGCCGCCACGGCGTCCAGCGCATCGCGAATATGGAAGCCCGGCACCGAGCGCGCCGATCCCTTGAGCAGGCCGTCGCCGGCATCGGCGAAGGCGATGGTCGGGCGGTGGTAGCGCTCCTTCAGACGCGAGGCGAGGATGCCGATCACACCCTGGTGCCATTCCGGCTCGAACAGGCACAGGCCGAACGGCAGTTGCTCGACCGGCAGGTCCTTCAACTGGGCCAGCGCCTCGCGCTGCATGCCCTGCTCGATGGCCTTGCGATCCTGGTTGAGCTGGTCGAGCTGCACTGCCATGTCGCGGGCCAGGACCTCGTCCTCGCAGAGCAGGCATTCGATGCCCAGACTCATGTCGTCCAGGCGGCCGGCGGCGTTCAGGCGCGGGCCGAGGATGAAGCCGAGATCAGTGGAGGTGATGCGCGCGGCCTGCTTGCCGGCTACTTCAAGGATCGCCTTGAGGCCGGGCCGCGCCCGGCCGGCGCGGATGCGCGCCAGCCCCTGATGCACGAGGATGCGGTTGTTGGCGTCCAGCGGCACCACGTCGGCAACACTGCCCAGCGCCACCAGATCCAGCAGCTCGCCGAGGTTTGGCTCAGCCAGGCCGGCGCGGGCGAACCAGCCGATTTCGCGCAGCCGCGCACGCAGCGCCAGCAGCACATAGAAGATCACGCCGACCCCGGCCATCGCCTTGCTGGGAAAGTCGCAGCCCGGCTGGTTGGGGTTGACGATGGCATCGGCTGCGGGCAATTCGGGGCCCGGCAGGTGGTGATCGGTGACCAGTACCTTGAGTCCGGCCGCCTTGGCCGCCGCCACGCCATCCACGCTGGAGATGCCGTTGTCCACGGTGATCAACAGCTCCGGCCGTCGCTGCAGCGCCACCGCGACGATTTCCGGCGTCAGGCCGTAGCCGTACTCGAAACGGTTGGGCACCAGGTAGTCGACATGCGCCACACCAAGCATGCGCAGGCCCAGCACACCGACACAGCTGGCGGTGGCACCGTCGGCATCGAAGTCACCGACGATCAGCACCCGCCGATGCTGCTCCAGCGCCTCGACCAAAAGCGCCACCGCCGCGTCGATGCCGGCCAGTTGCTGGTAGGGGAGCAGCCGCGCCAGCCCCTTCTCCAACTCGACGGCGCTACGCACGCCACGGGCGGCATACAGGCGGGTCAGCAGCGGCGGCAGGTCGCCCAGATCGGGCAGGGAGTCGGGCAACGGGCGGGGTTCGATACGCATGGACAACTCGGATCGCAGGGCAGTCGTGGGGTGGATCGCACTTTTATTGATCCACCAAGCGGTGGGCGCGGGCTTCAGCGCTCGCCGGCCAGCCACTCCAGGGGAATCTCGTGCTGGCCACGCTCATCGGTGACGAACAGTTCGCCATCGCTGATCATCACGCTCCAGCTCAGCGAGCGCGGCAGGTCTCGGGCCAGATTCTCCAGCGCGGGCTGGTCGACCGCCACCACGCTGAGGTTCTTCAGGTTGCGCACGCTGTCGAGCACCCGGGTCTGCCAGACCCGCAGGCTGCCATAGGCCACCAGACTGAAGCGCTCGGCGCGGCGCGAGCACCAGGTCATGCGATCGGCATCCGGCTGACCCACCTCGATCCAGTGCAGCACCCGGTCGTCCAGGCTCTTCTCCCAGAGCGCCGGCTCATCGACATCCGACAGGCCGCGACCGAAGGCCAGCTGCGGGTCGTACCACAGGGCATAGGCGATCAGCCGCACCGCCAGGCGCTCCTCGGTTTCCGAGGGGTGGCGGGCGACGGTGAAGCGCAGGTTCTCGTAGATCCCGCGATCCAGATCGGTGAGATTGAGTTCGACTTTGTAGGGCGTGGCTTGCAGGGCCATGGCGGGCTCGTCCGGAGAAAAGGCGGCAATTCTACCTGAAGCGCCACCCGGGCGCCCGCCGGCATCAGGCGTAGGTACGCACCCGGTCGCTGCCGCGCAATGCGGCGAGCACCGTTTCGTCGGTGCTGCCACCGGCGACCAGCAGGTCGCGGCGCACGCTGTCCAGCACTTCGGCCAGGCCGGCGGGGTGACCCAGCAGCGCACGGCCGACCACCCGACTGATCAGTGGCTCTCCCTTTTCGTCATGCAGGGTGATGACACGACCGCCATCGGGCCGGCGCGGCCCCAGGGTGACGTTGTAGGAAGCCAGCGCGGCCAGCAGTGCATTCATGTCCATCCGATACAGCCCCGGTAACCGATTGAAAAACCGGGGCTTTGAGGCCGGCAAAGGCGGAAAGTTCCGTCAGGCGTTGCCAGCCAGGCGCAGGCGCGCGGCCTGGGTGAAATCCAGCATGCGCTTGAGCGGCTTGACGGCGCGCGGCACCAGTGCCGAGTCCACGAGGATCTCGTTGCTGCCCTCGCGCAGGGTATGCAGAGTCCGCTCCAGGGTGTTCATGGCCATCCACGGGCAGTGTGCGCAGCTGCGACAGGTGGCACCGCTGCCGGCGGTGGGCGCCTCGATGAACTCCTTGTCCGGGCAGAGCTGCTGCATCTTGTAGAAGATGCCGCGGTCGGTGGCGACGATGAAGGTCGGATTGGGCAGGGTCTGCGCCGCCTTGATCAACTGGCTGGTGGAGCCTACCGCGTCGGCCAGCTCGATGACCGCTTCGGGGGATTCCGGGTGCACCAGCACAGCCGCTTCGGGGTACAGGACCTTCATGTCGGCCAGTTGCTTGGCCTTGAACTCCTCGTGAACGATGCAGGCGCCATCCCACAGCAGCATGTCCGCGCCGGTTTCACGCTGGATGTAGCGACCCAGGTGCTGGTCGGGTGCCCAGATCAGCTTCTCGCCATTGTCCATCAGGCTCTCGACGATCTCCAGCGCGCAGCTGGAGGTCACCACCCAGTCGGCACGCGCCTTGACCGCTGCCGAGGTGTTGGCATACACCACCACGGTGCGCTCGGGATGCTGGTCGCAGAAGGCGGCGAATTCCTCCACCGGACAACCGAGGTCGAGGGAACAGGTGGCCTCGAGGGTGGGCATCAGCACGCGCTTTTCCGGGTTGAGGATCTTGGCGGTCTCACCCATGAACTTCACCCCAGCCACCAGCAGAGTGCTGGCCGGGTGCTGACTGCCGAAGCGGGCCATCTCCAGGGAATCGGCGACGCAACCACCGGTTTCCTCGGCCAGTGCCTGCAGCACGGGATCGCAGTAGTAGTGGGCAACCAGCACGGCATCCTGCTTCTTCAGCTCGGCGGCGATTTCAGCGCGAAGGCTGGCCTCCTGCTCGGGCGTCAGCGGCTTGGGCTGCTTGGCGGCGAGGTGGGCTTGGACCAGGATGCGCTCGGGGATCTGAGACATGACGGCAGGACCTGCAAACTCGACTGAAGCGGAAGGCGAGTATACACCCGACCCAGCCACCGGCGGCTGCCTGCGGCATGGCGAGCGCATACGAAAAAGCCGGAAATCAATCTTTCAACTGATTTCCGGCTTCTACTCGTTTCAACTGGTGGGTCGTGTAGGGCTCGAACCTACGACCAATTGATTAAGAGTCAACTGCTCTACCAACTGAGCTAACGACCCGATGGCTGTGCATCATACTGATTTAATTCAGGAAATCAACGGTTTTTTTATGCTGACCGAAAAAAAACGGTGAATGGCTTACCTGCGTTTCCTTTGACCGGCCTCAACAGGCGCACCCAGGCGAATTTCTAAGATGCGCCGATGAAATCAAGCCTGTCCCAGCTGCTACTGCTTCCCATGCTGATCGCCCTGGCCGCGCTGCTCATCCTGCTGACCTGGAGCGAACCACCCCGCGCGCCCGCTTCCGAGCATACCCACCGGTCGGTGCGCAGCCTGGAGCCCCTCGCCCCGCTGCCCATCCCGGCGGGCGCACCGGCCTCCGAGCGCGTGGCACTGGGAGCCCGCCTGTACCACGACGCCCGCCTGTCCAGCGACGGCTCGGTCAGCTGCGCCAGTTGTCACCCGCTGCCCTACGGCACCGATGGCCGGGCGCGTTCGATCGGTGTGGGCGGCCAACTCAGCGAGCGCAACGCGCCCAGCGTGCTGAACGCCTCGCTCAACTTCGCCCAGTACTGGGATGGCCGCGCCGCCACGCTGGCCGAGCAGGTCATCGGCCCGCTGCTCGATCCGCAGGAAATGGCTTCCAGCTGGTCCCGCATCGAGGCCCTGGTACGCGCCGACGGCGACTATGCGCAGGCCTTTGGTCACGTCTACGGCGGACTGGTCGACCGGCACAGCATCAGCGATGCCCTGGTCAGCTACCTGGAAACACTGCCCACACCGGCTCCGTTCGACCGCTACCTGCGGGGCGATCCCGCCGCCATTGACGCCGAAGCCCGGCAAGGCTACGCGCTGTTCAAATCGCTCGGCTGCGCCAGCTGCCACCAGGGCGTCGGCGTGGGCGGCAACCTGTTCCAGCGCTTCGGCATCATCGCCGACTACTTCGCCGACCATCCGGACAATGCCGCCGACACCGGTCGGGAGCGCATCACGGGGCGCGTCGAGGACCGCCACGTCTTCAAGGTTCCCAGCCTGCGCAATGTCGCCGTCACCGGGCCTTATTTCCACGATGGCTCGGTGGCGCGCCTGGAGGACGCCGTACGCATCATGGGCCGCTACCAGCTAGGCCGGCGGCTCTCCCACGAAGAGACCCGAGTGATTATTGCCTTCCTCGACACCCTGACCGGGGAGCTGCCCTCCCTGCCCACCACGGCCTATCTGCATGAAGATGTCCTTCCTGTCTCTCCCTGACTGGCAACGCGTTGCCCGCGCCCTGCTCATGGTGCTGTTGATCGGCCTGTCGCTGGCCTGGCTGTTCTCACGCGCCGACAGCATTTCCATTGAGCAGCACCAGGACTACTCGCGACAGCTGCTGCGCCTGCAGCAGCTCGACGCCGAGCTGAATGCTTCGGTCCTGGCCAGCCGCTACGACCTCTACCGCAATTTCGACCGGAGCAGCCAGGGCGTGAAGGACCTCCTGGCCATCACCCGTACACTGACGCAGCTGCCCGATTATCTGCCCCTGCGAGATCGCCAGCCGCTGGAGGAGCAGGTCGCTCGACTGCGCCAGGCGAGCCTCGACAAGGCGGACGCGGTAGACCGTTTCAAGCGCGAGACGGCAATCCTGCGCAATTCCCAGAGCTATTTCCCACTGATCACCGACAGCCTGATCCGCGATGGCGTGCTGCAGCCGGCGCTGTCACGCGAGGTGGGCATCTTCGGCCGCTCGGTGATGACCTTTCTGCTCAGTGACGATCCTGGGCGTGGCGAGCGGTTGCGCCAGGAACATGATCGTCTGGCCGGGGTGGCCCAACGGCTACCTCCCGCCACGGCGGAGACGCTGCGCATCCTGCTCAGCCATGCCGCTCTGATCCTGACCCACAAGCCCACGCTGGATGCCATCACCCACGACATCCTTGAACTGCCGACCCATGCCCTGGGCGACACCCTGAGCCAGAGCTACGCCCAGGCCTATAACCAGGCGTTGCAGAAAGCCCGGCGTTATCGGGTGCTGCTGTTCGTGGTCGCGCTGGGGCTGGGTATCTATCTGGTGATGGCCGTGGCGCGCCGGCGGCGCCTGGCCGCGCAACTGGCGGACGCCAATCGCGAACTGCACGAGCGCCTGGAAGCGCTGCACCAGGCCCAGGCCGAACTCAAGCGCTACGCCACGGTGTTCACCAACGCCCGGGAGGGCATGGTCATTACCGACGCCAGCGCTCAGATCATCGCGGTCAACCCGGCCTTCACCGAGATCACTGGCTATCCGCTGGAGCAGATCGCCGGCGCCACGCCGGCGGTCCTCTCGTCCGGACGGCAGGATGAGCACTACTACCAGAAGATGTGGTCCGCCCTGAAGGAGCGCGGCCAGTGGCAAGGCGAGATCTGGAACCGCCGCCGTAGCGGCGACATCTATCCCGAGTGGCTCTCCATCGCCGCAGTGCGCGACAGCGAAGGCGAGACGACCCACTACATCGGCATTTTCTCCGACGTCACCGAACGCAAGGAGGCCGAGGCGCGCATTCATCACCTGGCCCACCACGATGCCCTGACCGGCCTGCCCAACCGGCTGCTGCTCCAGGACCGGCTGGGGCAGGCGATCCGTGAAGCCCGGCGCAAGGGCAGCCAGGTGGGCATCCTGTTCATGGACCTGGACCGCTTCAAGTGGATCAACGATACCCTGGGCCACGACGCCGGCGACCACCTGCTGCGCACCATTACCCGGCGCTGCCTGGATGTGCTGCGCGAGTCCGACACCCTGGCACGCCTGGGCGGCGATGAGTTCGTGGCCATCCTGCCCGGCTTGCAGCAAGCCCAGGACGCCGGCCTGGTGGCGCGCAAGCTGCTGGCGGCGATCACCCAGCCGTGCATGCTGGGCAACCATGAACTCAGCGTCACCTGCAGCATCGGCATTGCCGTCTTTCCCGGCGACGGCACCACCGACTCCCTGCTGCTGCGCAACGCCGATGCCGCCATGTACCGGGCCAAGTCCGAAGGCCGCAACGGCTTCCAGTTCTATTCGACGGACATGAACACCGCCCGCCTGGGCGAGCTGCTGCTTGAACACCAGCTAAGGGGCGCCCTGGAACGCCAGGAACTGTGCCTGTTCTATCAGCCCAAGGTGGATGCACGGGACGGGACGCTGCGCAGCTGCGAGGCACTGTTGCGTTGGCGACATGCCGAGGAAGGCCTGCTGACACCCGATCGCTTCCTGCCGGCCGCGGAGGAATCCGGCCTGATCGTGCCAATCGGCGAATGGGTGATCCGTGAAGCCTGCCGGCAGGTCCGCAGTTGGCTGAATGCGGGCCGTCAGCCGGTGCGCGTGGCAGTCAACCTGTCCGGACAGCAGTTCGCCCACCAGAACATCGTGCAGTTGGTACGCGACGCCCTGCAGGAATATCGCCTGCCACCCCAGCTGCTGGAACTGGAGCTGACCGAAACCATCCTGATGCGCGACATCGAGCGCACCCTGGTCATCCTCGGCGAGCTCTGCGCGCTGGGCGTCAGCCTGGCCATCGACGACTTCGGCACCGGCTACTCGTCACTGGCCTACCTGCGCCAGTTCCAGGTGCACACGCTGAAAATCGATCGCAGCTTCGTGAATGACATTCAGGAAGGCGCCAACGATGCCAAGATCGCCTCGGCGGTCATCGGCCTGGCCCACAGCCTAGGGCTGCGGGTGGTCGCCGAAGGGGTGGAAACTCCCCTTCAGCAGGCGTTCCTCGCCAACCATGCCTGTGACTACCTGCAAGGCTACCTGTTCGGCAAACCGGAACCGGCCGACCGCTTCAGTGAGCGCCTGCAGCGCAGCCGGGTCATGGCCTGAAAAAATCCCGCCAGGCGGCGGGATTTTCGGGGGTCAGCGCAGGTTCTTCAGATCGCGCTCGGCCAGCTTGGCGGCGGAGCTGCCTGGGTACTTGTCGATCACCTGCTGCAGCGCGGCCCGGGCCTTGTCGGTGCGTCCCAGACGGCGCTCGACATCCGCCAGCTTGTAGAGCGCATCCGGCACCTTGCTGTGGTTCGGATAATCCAGGGTGACGCGGGCGAAAGCCTGACCGGCGGCCTGCAGATCGCCCTTCACCAGGCTGACCTCACCCAGCCAGTACTGGGCATTGGCCGCGTAGCGGCTGTTGGGATAGCGGCGCAGGAAGGCGCCGAACGCCTGGCTGGCTTTGTCGAAATCCTTGGCCTTGATCAGATCGAAGGCGGCATCGTAGTAAAGCTTTTCCTTCGCAGGGTCCGCGGGTTCGCTGTCTGCGGGTGCCGGCGAGGGTGCGGGTGCCGGCGCCTGTGACACAGGCCCTGCCCCGTTGAGGCGATTGTCCAGTTGCTGATAGCGCTCCAGCGACTCCTGTTTCAGGCGCTGGATTTCGTACTGCTGCTCTTCGACCATGCCACGCAGGCGGGCCAGTTCTTCCTGCATCTGCTGCAGCTGGATGAAGAGTTCGCCCTGGGCCGAAGGCGGGACCATCGTCCCGCCCCCAACCTGGGCACCGCCGGAACCACTCACCGTAGGCAGGGGACGCAGGCGTCCCCCGCCTTCGCTGACCGGAACCTGGGCCATGGCGACCAGCGGCAGGCTGGCCAGCCAGGCGATCAGAATCTGGCGGTACTTGATCATCGCAATCAGTTCTGACGCAGTTCTACGCGACGGTTCTGCGCCCAGGACTCTTCGCTGCTGCCCATGGCAACCGGACGCTCTTCGCCGTAGGAAACCAGCTCCAGCTGAGCCGGGGAAACACCCTGCATGCTCAGGTAGCGCTGCACGGAACCGGCACGGCGCTCGCCCAGGGCCATGTTGTATTCGCGGGTGCCACGCTCATCGGCATGACCTTCCAGGACCACGCGAACACCAGTAGCCTTCAGCACCTTGGCATGGGCGTCCAGGGCGCGCATGGCTTCGGGCTTCAGATCAGCGCTGTCGTACTCGAAGTAGAAGGTGGTGATGGCGCGCAGAGCAGCTTCGGCATCGCTTGCGCTGGTGTCGACGGTGGACTCTACCTGAGCCGGTGCAGTACCTGCAGTGTCGGCTTCGTAGGTGGTTTCGCCAGCGGTATCGCCGCCGGTAGAGGCACAACCAGCGGCAACAGCCAGGGCCAGGGCCAGGGCGGAGAGCTTACCGAACTTCAGCATTTCCATATAACAACTCCAACAGTCAGGGATGATAGGAACACTTGTGGCGCCCCCGCTGCCTAGTTCAGGTAGGGGGACCAGGAAGGCTCGCGAACTTCACCTTGTGCGGTGGGTAACGCGATCCGGACTCGTCCGTTGATGGAGACGAGCATTAACACTTCACGCCCCTGGTGACGAGTGGCGTAGATTAGCATCGTGCCATTAGGCGAAACAGTGGGCGACTCATCAAGTGTGGTGTCCGACAACAAGCGGAGATTCCCACGCTGCAAGTCCTGTGCCGCCACCTTGAAATTGGTGTAGCCCTCCTGGCGATGCACCATCACCAGGGTCTTTTCGTCCGCCGACAGTTTCGGCGCGGCGTTGTAGTTGCCGACAAAGGTGATGCGCTCCGCCGCCGGGCCGCCAATACGCTGGCGGTAGATCTGCGGGCGGCCTGCGCGGTCCGAGGTGAAGTACAGGGTCTGCCCGTCCCGCCCCCAGAACGGCTCGGTATCGATCGCATAATGGTTGGTCACCCGCTGCATCCGCCGGCTCGCCAGTTCCATCACATAGATTTCGGGGTTGCCGTCGCGGGACAGCACGAACGCCAGCCGACTGCCGTCCGGCGAGAACGCCGGGGCGCCGTTCAGACCTTCGAATGCGGTGATCTGCTCACGCTGCCCGGTGTCCACATGCTGGATGAAGATGCGTGGCCGGCGCCCCTGCTCGAAGGACACATAGGCGATGCGCTTGCCATCCGGCGAGAAGCGTGGCGAAAGAATCGGCTCACGCGACTGCAGCAGGGTCACCGCCCGCGCGCCGTCGTAGTCCGAGCGCTGCAGGGTGTAGCGGGTATTGCGGGTTCCCAGGCGCTCGGCCGTCACGTACAGCAGCTTGGTGGAGAAAGCACCCTTGGTGCCGGTGATCTTCTCGAACACCAGGTCGGCGATATGGTGGGCCATATCGCGCAGTTGGGTAGCGCTGCCGCCTACCGTGCCGGTCAGCAACTGCTGCTGGGTGGCCACGTTGAACAGGGCGAACTGCGCCTGGTAGCGCCCGGCGTTCAGCTCCATGCTGCCCAGCAGCACGTACTGGGCGCCCAGGGCCTGCCAGTCGCGGTAGATCAACTCCGACGCCTGGGTCGGCAGGCTGATCATGTTCTGCCGCGGAATGGGTTCAAAAATGCCGGAATTGCGCAGGTCGTTGCCGACGATGGAGGCGAGGTCCTCGGGCAGCACGGTGGCGCCCTGCCAACCAAAGGGCACCACGGCGACCGGGATGGCCCGATCGACGCCGCTGGTGACCCGAATGTCGGCTTCCTGTGCCACCGCCGCACCGGCCAGGCAGCACAAGCCGAGCAGGAGCATTCGAAAGACAGTATTCACAGCGCGAGATCCTCTGGCGTGAAGGTCATGGTAAAGGAGCGATACCGCTCGAACTCTTTGGGCTTGAGGCTCTGCACCTCGCTGACACGCCCGATGTTGCGCACCGCGGCGACCGCCGAGTTGTCGAAGGGGATATCGCCACTGGAATTCGCTACGTTGACGCCGGTAATGGTCCCGTCGGGCAGCATGGTCACGCGCAGCCGTACCGTCATGTTGGGACGAGCGGAGGGCGGACGGCTCCAGCCCTGGGCCGCGCGCAGACGCAGCAGATCGTCGATGTTGCCCATCGCCTCTTCGCTGACCTCATCGGCCAGCGCGGCCTGGCGTTCGGTATCCTCCTTGAGCAGCTCAGCCAGTGCCTGGGCGCGGAGTTCTTCCTGCGCCTTGCGGGCAGCCTCTTCCTCGGCGGCCTTCTTCTTGGCCAGCGCCTCGGCGGCCTTGCGGGCCTTTTCCTCTTCGGCCTTTTTCCGGGCCTCCGCCTCGGCAGCCTTCTTCTTCGCCTCGTCCTCAGCCTTCTTGCGGGCGACCTCCGCCTGGCGCTTCTGCTCGGCGGCCTTTTTCTCGGCCTCGGCCTTTCGAGCCGCTTCGGCGCGCTTTTGTTCCTCAGCCTTGGCGGCGGCGATGCGCTGCTCCTCGGCCTTGCGCTGCTGTAGCTGCTCCATCTCGAATTCCCGGGCAGCGGTCTTCTTGGCCTCGCCGGCAATCTTCTGGCGAGTCTGGCTTTCGGCCTGGCTCTTGGATTTCATTTCATACAGGGTGGCCTGCACCACCGGGCGCGCCGGTGGCAGGTCAGGCGTGCTGGCGAAGCTCACGAACAGCAGACCGAACAGCACCGCGTGCAGACCCACGGCGCCGAGGACCGGCCAGAACCACGGTGAAGAGGACGCCTGTTCCGCGGGACGCATCAGGGGGCCTCGGTAATCAGACCGACGTTGCCGACACCGGCCTGCTGCAGGCCGCCCATCACGGCCATCACCGCGCCGTAGTCCACTGCCTTGTCGCCGCGCACATACACCTGGACCTTTTTCCCCTGGCGACTGTTCTCGGCCAGGATGCCGCGCACGGCGCCCACCAGCTTGTCGAGGGAAACCGCCGCCTCGCTGTTGCGGGTCTGCTCGGTCTGCACCTCTTCGCCCATGTTCCAGTAGTAGGTGCGGTCAGCCTTGATGGACACCGTCAGCACGCGGGCATTGTTGTCCTGCGGCAGCACCTCGGTGCTCACCTTGGGCAGGTCGACCTTGACCCCCTGGTTGAGCATCGGCGCAGTCACCATGAAGATGACCAGCAGCACCAGCATCACGTCGATGTAGGGCACCACGTTCATCTCGGCGACCGGCTTGCGTCTGTTACGAATTCTGGCCATCAGCCGCGCCTCATTCTTCGGAGGTGTGCACCTTGCGGTGCAGGATCGCCTGGAACTCGTCCGCGAAGGTGTAGTAGCGGGCAATCAGCTGCTCGCCCCGGGCGGAGAAGCGGTTGTAGGCGATGACGGCGGGAATCGCCGCGAACAGGCCGATGGCGGTGGCGATCAGCGCCTCCGCGATGCCCGGCGCCACGGTGGCCAGTGTGGCCTGCTGCACCTGGGCCAGGCCACGGAAGGAGTTCATGATCCCCCACACGGTGCCGAACAAACCGATGTAGGGGCTGGTGGAGCCGACGGTAGCCAGGAACGGCAGCGCCTGCTCCAGCTTCTCTTCCTCGCGGGAGATCGCCACCCGCATGGCCCGGCTGACCCCGTCCATCACCGCATCCGGACCGACGCCCGGCTGCTGGCGCAGTCGCGAAAACTCGCGGAAACCGGCGCGGAAGATCTGCTCCACGCCACTGTGCGAATCGGTGGCATTGCCGGACTGGCGATACAGCTTCGACAGGTCGATGCCGGACCAGAAGCGTTCCTCGAATTCCTCCAGGGCATGCTTGGTGCCGCGCAGCAAGCTGCCGCGCTGGAAGATCAGCACCCAGGAAATGACCGAGGCAGCCACAAGAATCAGCATCACCAGTTGCACCAGCAGACTGGCATTGCTGATCAGACTCCACAGGGACATGTGATCGACGGCGTTGGGTTCCACGCTTACTCTCCTGGACGGGTACTGGCCAGGTCCCCCACGAAGGCGTCACGCAGCGCTTCGG
Source organism: Pseudomonas flexibilis (assembly GCF_000806415.1). Taxonomy (NCBI): domain Bacteria; kingdom Pseudomonadati; phylum Pseudomonadota; class Gammaproteobacteria; order Pseudomonadales; family Pseudomonadaceae; genus Pseudomonas; species Pseudomonas flexibilis. Next base: position 504,195 of record NZ_JTAK01000002.1, on the reverse strand, counting down.
GGATGGACCGGGGTTTCAGGGTATCGGCACGCACGCAGGCCACCAGGACGCTGCCCTCGCAGAGCAGCTGTCCATCGTTGACGCGGCGCACCTGTTGACGAAAACGCAGGCTGACACGGTTCAACTCGACCACCTCGGCCGAGACGCTCAACTCGTCATCCAGCCGCGCCGGCGCGTGATAGCGCGCTTCGCACGAGTGGACCACGAACAGCAGGTTATCGCCGGCCAGTTGCGATTGGGCGAAACCCAGGCGACGCAGACGCTCGGTGCGCGCACGCTCCATGAATTTCAGGTAATTGACGTAGTAGACGATTCCACCGGCGTCGGTGTCTTCGTAGTAGACCCGGCAGGGAAGCGCGAACGGCTGCGTAAGAGTGCTCATTTCAGAAAAAGTTCCGCTTCATGCGTCATCGGTGCCGGACGGATTGCTCAGGCGCCCGGGCAACTGCAGACCAAAGTGCAGGTAGGCATGCCGGGTGACCACGCGCCCGCGCGGCGTGCGCATGATGTAGCCCTGCTGGATCAGGAAGGGCTCCAGCACATCCTCGATGGTGTGACGCTCCTCGCCGATGGCTGCGGCCAGGCTGTCGATGCCCACCGGACCGCCATCGAACTTCTCCATCATGGTCAGCAGCAGGCGGCGGTCCTGGTGATCGAAGCCGCGCTCGTCGACATCCAGCATGTTCAGCGCCAGGTCGGCCACCTGGCGGGTGATCTCGCCCTTGCCACGCACCTCGGCGAAATCGCGCACGCGACGCAGCAGGCGATTGGCAATACGCGGCGTACCGCGCGCGCGGCGGGCCACTTCGAAGGCCCCTTCCGGCTCGATCGGCAGACCGAGAATGCCGGCCGAACGGCTGACGATGGTGGTGAGGTCCTCGGCTGAATAGAACTCCAGGCGCTGCACGATGCCGAAGCGGTCGCGCAGTGGATTGGTGAGCATGCCGGCCCGCGTGGTCGCACCCACCAGGGTGAAGGGCGGCAGGTCCAGCTTGATGGAACGCGCGGCCGGGCCCTCGCCGATCATGATGTCGAGCTGGAAGTCCTCCATGGCCGGATACAGCACCTCCTCGACCACCGGCGAGAGGCGATGGATCTCATCGACGAACAGCACATCCCCGGGCTCCAGATTGGTCAGCAGCGCGGCGAGATCGCCGGGACGCTCCAGCACCGGACCGGACGTGCTTTTCAGGGAGACCCCCATTTCCTGGGCGATGATGTTCGCCAAGGTGGTCTTGCCCAGCCCGGGTGGTCCGAAGATCAGCGTGTGATCCAGGGCTTCGGCGCGACCGCGTGCGGCCTGGATGAACAGCTGCATCTGCTCGCGCACCAGCGGCTGGCCGATGTAGTCGGCCAAACGGGCCGGACGCATGGCGCGGTCCAGTTGCTCGTCGCGATCCCGGGCGGAGGCGGTCACCAATCGATCGGCTTCGATCACTTAACCCATTCCCTTCAGCGCGCGCCGAATCAATTCTTCACTACTCAAACCGTTCTCCTGCACCGCGGCGACAGCCCGGCTGGCCTCCTGGGGCTTGAAGCCCAGGGCGATCAACGCGCTCACGGCGTCATTTTCGGCCGATGAGACCACTGCCTGAGTGGAAGGTTCCAACGTCAGCGGCGCGATGCCTGGAATCGCTTCCCAGGCCTTGAAGCGATCCTTCAGCTCCACCAGCAGGCGCTCGGCGGTTTTCTTGCCCACGCCGGGAATCTTCACCAGGGTGGAGGTGTCTTGCGCCTGCACGCAACGTACCAACTCATCCACCTCCATTCCGGACATCAGCGCCAGCGCCAGCTTGGGACCCACGCCATTCAGCCGGATCAGCTCGCGGAACAGCTCTCGCTCGCGCTTTTCCGCAAAGCCATAGAGCAGCTGCGCGTCCTCTCTGACCACCAGATGGGTGTAAAGCGTCAAGGAATCGCCAACCGGGGGCAAACGATAAAGGGTCGTCATCGGCACTTCCAGCTCGTAACCGACGCCATTCACATCCAGCAGCAAAAAAGGCGGCTGCTTGTCCGCCAGGGTGCCATGCAATCGACCAATCACGCGTCCATTCCTCTCACATCAATTGGGGCCAGCAACGTCGCGCACACACCTCACAGACGCAGCCGGCCACTGCGTCGCTTGGCCTGGGTCAGGCCGTGGGGAATCAGGCTTTGCCGATGGTGGGCATGGCAGAGCGCAATGGCCAGGGCATCGGAAGCATCAATCTGAGGCTTTTGCAGCAGCTTGAGCAGGTGCATGACCATCATCTGCACCTGCTGCTTGTCGGCACCGCCGGTGCCGGCGATGGCCTGTTTGACCTGGGTGGCGGTGTACTCGGCAATCTCCAGGCCCGACTCGGCCCCAGCGACGATCGCCGCGCCGCGCGCCTGACCGAGCTTGAGCGCCGAATCGGCGTTGCGCGCCATGAATACCTGCTCGATACCCATGGTGATCGGCCCGTACTGGCGAATTACCTCGCTCACGCCGCGATAGACCGTCTGCAGGCGTTCCGGCAACGACCCGGTGCCGGTGCGGATGCAGCCGGAGGCGATGTACTCGCAGCCCCGCCCGGTATCGCGCACCACACCAAAGCCGGTAATCCGCGAGCCCGGGTCGATTCCAAGGATCAGCGTCATGCCACCGCCATCACTGTCTATTTATCCAGCACGGAAGTATACGGGCCGACGCCGATGGCGTCACCCAGCCGAATGCGGACCACCGCCAGCCCGCGACCGAGGTCGCTCCTACGGGGCCCGTTCAATGCCGGCCTTTCGCGGGGACGGCTTCAGCGTCGCGATGCTTTGCAGCACAAAAAAGGCAGCGCCGAGCGCTGCCTTCTAGGTCGCCAACACCAGGCAATCAGCCCAGCTGCTCCATGATCTCGTCGGGGATCTCGGCGTTGTGGTAGACGTTCTGCACGTCGTCCAGGTCCTCCAGCATGTCGATCAGCTTCATCACCTTCTGGGCGGTTTCCAGATCGGCGATCGGCGCGCTGATCGACGGGATCATGGCGATTTCCGCCTCATCCGCCTTGAAGCCGGCAGCGGCCAGCGCTTCGTTCACCGCATGGAAATCGGCGAAGCTGGTGGACACCAGCGCGGAACCGTCATCACCCATTTCCACGTCATCAGCACCCGCCTCCAGGGCCGCTTCCATCAGCGCATCCTCGTTGACACCGGGTGCGTAGCTGATCTGCCCCTTGCGGTCGAACATGTAAGCCACCGAGCCGTCGGTGCCCAGGTTGCCGCCACACTTGCTGAAGGCATGGCGCACTTCGGCCGCAGTACGGTTGCGGTTGTCGGTCATCGCCTCGACGATGATCGCCACGCCGCTCGGCGCGTAACCTTCGTAGCTGAGCTCGACAACGTTGTCGGCCTCGTTGTTGCCGGCGCCCCGCGCAATGGCGCGGTCGATCACGTCGCGCGACATGTTGTTGGTCAGCGCCTTGTCCACCGCCAGGCGCAGGCGCGGGTTGTCGGCCGGCACCGCACCGCTCTTGGCGGCCACGGTCAGCTCGCGAATGATCTTGGTGAAGATCTTGCCACGCTTGGCGTCCTGACGACCCTTGCGGTGCTTGATGTTGGCCCATTTGGAATGACCAGCCATAACTCACTCCATCTCGTTTCAGATTCTGGAACGGGCCGCTCCCGGCCCGCCTGTCTAGTCTGGCACTTCCGCGGGCGATCAGTGCCGCCCGCTGCCATGATGCCGCCCCGAACGGAGAAGCCCGGCTTTCACCGGGCTTCGAAGGAGCGATTATTCCGCCTTGGCTTGCTCGCGCAGGCGGATGTGCAGCTCGCGCAGCGCCTTGTTGTCCACGACACCCGGCGCCTGGGTCATGACACAGGCTGCGCTCTGGGTTTTCGGGAAGGCAATCACTTCGCGGATGGAGGATGCGCCGGTCATCAGCATGACCAGGCGATCCAGACCGAAGGCCAGCCCGCCGTGCGGCGGCGCGCCGAACTTCAGGGCATCGAGCAGGAAGCCGAACTTCTCCTGCTGCTCCTCCTCGCTGATGCCCAGCACTTCGAAGACCGCCTGCTGCATCTTCTTGTCGTGGATACGGATCGAACCGCCACCCAGCTCGGTGCCGTTGAGCACCATGTCATAGGCGCGAGACAGTGCGGCGGCCGGATTGGCCTTCAGCTCCTCGGGGCTGCACTTGGGTGCGGTGAACGGGTGGTGCATGGCGCTCAAGCTGCCGTCGTCGTTTTCCTCGAACATCGGGAAGTCGACCACCCACAGCGGCGCCCACTCGCAGGTGAGCAGGTTGAGGTCGTGACCGACCCGAATACGCAGTGCGCCCAGGGCGTCGCAGACCACCTTGGCGCGATCGGCACCGAAGAACACGATGTCGCCATCGACCGCGCCGACGCGATCGAGGATGACGTTCAGGTTGGCTTCGGGGATGAACTTGACGATCGGCGACTGCAGACCCTCAACGCCCTTGGCGCGCTCGTTGACCTTGATGTAGGCCAGACCCTTGGCCCCATAGTTGCCAACGAACTTGGTGTAATCGTCGATCTGGCTGCGCGGCATGGAGGCGGCACCCGGCACGCGCAGGGCAGCAACACGACCCTTGGGATCGTTGGCCGGGCCGGAGAACACCTTGAATTCCACATCCTTGAGCTGGTCGGCCACGTCGACCAGTTCCAGCGGGATGCGCAGGTCAGGCTTGTCCGAACCGAAGCGACGCATGGCCTCGGCGAGGGTCATGTGCGGCAGCTCGCCGAACTCGACATCCAGCACTTCCTTGAACAGCTGTCGAATCATGGTCTCGGTCAGGCCCATGATGTCGGCTTCATCGAGGAAGCTGGTCTCGATGTCGATCTGGGTGAATTCCGGCTGACGGTCGGCGCGCAGGTCCTCGTCGCGGAAGCACTTGGCGATCTGGTAGTAGCGGTCGAAGCCGGCGACCATCAGCAGCTGTTTGAACAGCTGCGGGGACTGCGGCAGGGCGAAGAAGCTGCCGGCGTGGGTGCGACTCGGCACCAGGTAGTCGCGCGCGCCTTCGGGAGTGGCGCGGGTCAGGATCGGCGTTTCGACGTCGAGGAAGCCGTTGTCGTCCAGGTAGCGGCGAATGCTCGATGTAATGCGCGAGCGCAGCTTGAGCTTGGCGGCCATTTCCGGGCGACGCAGGTCGATGAAGCGATAGCGCAGGCGGGTTTCCTCGCCGACGTCGGAGTACTCGTCCAGCGGGAACGGCGGGGTTTCGGCCTGGTTGAGGACTTCCAGCGCGTAGCCCAGCACTTCGATGGCGCCGCTGACCATGTTCGGGTTGCGCGCGCCTTCCGGACGCATGCGCACCTTGCCGGTGACCTTGACGACGTATTCGCTGCGCACGCGGTCGGCCTTGGCGAAGGTTTCCGCGCGGTCCGGGTCGAAGACCACCTGAGCCAGGCCTTCACGGTCGCGGATGTCGAGGAAGATGACGCCACCGTGGTCGCGACGGCGATGGACCCAACCGCAAAGAGTGACTTCCTGACCGTCGAGGGCCTCGTTCAACTGGCCGCAATAGTGGCTGCGCATCATGGTGTGTTCGCTTCTCTCTGGGAGTCTGGTTTCATCTTGACCGGCCACCCCTGGCGCCTGCGGATCGGGCCAGCGTGGCAAAGCGCGAGATTATATAGGGTAAATGCCTGCCGCGCAGCCGTGGCGCACGGTGCGCTGGCGGTTGATCCAGATCCATGCCCGCAAGCGAAAACCCCTGTTAGGCTGATAGCACCTCATAGAAGCATCGTCGGAGGAATCACCATGGACATCGATATCGGCATTTCCCAGCAGGACCGTGCGGCCATCGCCGAAGGCCTGTCCCGTCTATTGGCGGACACCTACACCCTTTACCTGAAGACCCACAACTTCCACTGGAACGTCACCGGTCCGATGTTCAACACCCTGCATCTGATGTTCGAGACGCAGTACACCGAGCTGGCGCTGGCGGTGGACGCGATTGCCGAGCGCATCCGCGCCCTGGGCTTCCCGGCACCGGGCACCTACGCGGCCTATGCGCGGCTGTCCTCCATCAAGGAGGAGGAAGGTGTACCCAGCGCCGAGGACATGATCCGTCTGCTGGTACAGGGTCAGGAAGCCGTGGTGCGCACTGCACGCGGCATCTTCCCGCTGCTGGACAAGGTCAACGACGAGCCCACCGCCGACCTCCTGACCCAGCGCATGCAGGTCCACGAAAAGACCGCCTGGATGCTGCGCAGCCTGCTCGCCTGACATCCCGCCAGCAGGGCGACCCTCTGGCCGCCCTGCCCCGGCTCGCGACTTCGCGCTCACTTGCGGCGCTGCGATTTGAGCCCCTTTCCGCTTTGCTGTTAAATACCCGCCGTGCCGCACTCCATCCCGCGGCATAGGCCTGCCGCTGTACCACTCCTTACCTGTATTTGCGGAGCTGCGCGGCGACTGGCTCTCCCTGCATCATGCCTACTGTGAGTTCAATTCCAATGCTGAAAATCGTCCAACTCCTCACGGGCGTTGCCGCCCTCCTACTGTCCTTCGTACCCAGCCTCACCGGCGATTCCCTGCCTTACCTGCTGCAACCCGATGCGCTCTACCTGGCCCTGTTCGGCCTGCTCAACCTGGCCTTTGCCGCCTTGCCGGAGCATGCCCAGCTCAGCAACCGGCGTCCGCTGCAGATCCTCGCCAGCGTGCTGCTGATCATTGCCACCGCCGTTCAGGCCGCGGTACTGCTGGGGCCGCTGGAGTTCATCGCCGGCCTGCCGGGCGTTGCCGCCGCCCTGCCGCTCGCCGCCCTGGCCGTGCTGCTGCATCTGCTGCTCAACTGGCAGCCGTCCCGTCCGTCGCGCCGGGCCGCAGGCGATGCCTACCAGGCGCCGCTCGGTGAGAATCGCGAGACCGGCACGGTCAAATGGTTCAACACCACCAAGGGCTTCGGTTTCATTTCCCGTGATTCCGGGGACGACATCTTCGTGCACTTCCGCGCGATTCGTGGCGAAGGCCACCGCGTGCTGGTCGAAGGCCAGCGCGTGGAGTTCTCCGTGATGCAGCGCGACAAGGGCCTGCAAGCCGAGGACGTGGTCACCACCGACCGCCGCTGATACCGCTGCGAGAAAGCCGCGCCTAAGGGCGCGGCTTTTTTTTGCCCGACAAAGGACCAGCGGCGAGGAAAATGCCCGCAATTTCCCGCCACTCCCAGTAAAATCGCCCCGCCTTGCCACGGACGGGACGGACCACGTCGGACTCTGCTGCCGACCTACACCCCAATCGCTCCGGTTCTGTACGACAGCAGCCGCCTCGGCTTCTCTCCTACATGACCGGGAACCACCGCTTCGCTTCGCCGCATGGGCGACCCCAGGAAACCCACATGATTCAGCGTCCTCTCCTGCAGTTGTTCACCCGCACCAGCCTGGTCGTCCAGATTTTCATCGGGTTGGTCGCCGGCATCCTGCTTGCCCTGTTACTGCCCCAGGCCGTCCCGCACGTCGGCCTGCTCGGCGAACTGTTCATCGCCGCGCTGAAAGCCGTGGCGCCGGTGCTGGTGTTCCTGTTGGTCATTTCTGCCATCGCCAGCCACCAGCAGGGTCAGCCGACCCATATCCGTCCGGTCCTGGTGCTCTATCTCGTAGGCACGCTGTGCGCGGCCATCGTCGCGGTGATCGCCAGCAGCCTGTGGCCCACTACCCTGCCGCTGGCCGAGGCCGCCACCGGCGCCAACCCGCCCGGCGGCATCGGCGAAGTGCTCAAGACCTTGCTGTTCAACATCACCAGCAATCCGATCAGCGCCCTGCTGGAAGCCAACTACATCGGCATCCTCGCCTGGGCCATCGGCCTCGGCCTGGCGATCCGCCAGGGCAGCGACAGCACCCGCGCGGCCTTCAGCGACCTGGCCCGCGGCGTCACACTGATCGTCAAGGTGGTGATTCATTTCGCCCCATTCGGGGTGTTCGGCCTGGTGGCCACCACCCTGGTCGACACCGGCCTGCAGGCCCTGCTCGGCTACGCCCAGCTGCTGCTGGTGCTGATCGGCTGCATGCTGTTCGTGGCCCTGGTGGTCAACCCGGTCATCGTCTGGTGGAAGATTCGCCGCAATCCCTACCCGCTGGTTTTCCTGTGCCTGCGCGAAAGCGGCGTTACCGCCTTCTTCACCCGCAGCTCGGCGGCCAACGTTCCCGTCAACCTGCAGATCTGCGAACGCCTGGGCCTGCACGAGGACACCTACTCCATTTCCATTCCGCTGGGTGCCACCATCAACATGGCCGGCGCAGCAGTCACCATCAGCGTGCTGACCCTGGCGGCCGTGCATACCCTGGGCATCAGCGTCGACCTGCCCACTGCCCTGCTGCTCTGCGTGGTCTCGGCGGTCAGTGCCTGCGGCGCGTCTGGCGTGGCAGGGGGCTCGCTGCTGCTGATTCCGCTGGCCTGCAGCCTGTTCGGCATTCCCAATGAGGTGGCCATGCAGGTAGTGGCGATCGGCTTCGTGATCGGTATCCTGCAGGATGCCGCGGAAACCGCCGTCAACTCGTCGACCGACGTGCTGTTCACTGCGGCCGCCTGCCTGGCCGCAGAGCGCAAGCAGGCGTGACGGAAGCGATGCGGCGTTGAAACACAGCACGCTGCACCTGCCCGCCGGGCGCTGGCCGACGGTGCTCGATTGCCTGTGTGCACATTTCCCGGCGATCGGCCGCGAGGTCTGGCTCGACCGCTTCGCCCGCCATCGCGTGCTGGATGAGCAGGGGCAGCCCTTGCGCGCCGATCATCCCTACCGGGAAGGCCTGCGCGTCCGCTACTTTCGTGAAGTGCCCGACGAGGCGCGCATCCCGTTCGAGGAGCAGGTGCTGTTCCAGGACGAGCACCTGCTGGTGGTGGACAAACCGCACTTCCTGCCGGTGGTCCCCGCCGGCAGCTACGTGCGGGAAACTCTGCTCAACCGGCTGGTGGAGCGCTTCGACAACCCGCAGTTGGTGCCGCTGCATCGGCTGGATCGCCTGACTGCCGGGCTTGTGCTGTTTTCCTGCAACCCGCAAACCCGCGACGCTTACCAGGCCCTCTTTCGCCAGCAGCGCATCGTCAAACGCTACGAGGCCATGGCGCCGCCGCTGCCTCGGCTGAACTTCCCCGTCCTGCGCCAAACCCATCTTGAGCAGGGCGAGCCGTTCTTCCGCATGCAGGAAGGCGACGGCAAGCCCAACAGCGAAACGCGTATCGAGGTTCTGGAGCCCTGCGGCGAGCACTGGCGCTACGCGCTTTACCCGGTCACCGGCCGCAAGCACCAGTTGCGCCTGCACATGGCCGGGCTGGGCGCGGCGATTCTCAACGACCCGCTGTATCCGAGCCTGAGCGACGCACCCGAAGACCACACCCGCCCCCTGCAGCTGCTCGCCCGGAGCCTGAGCTTCCAGGACCCGCTGAATGGGCAAGCGCGCACCTTCACCAGTTGCCTGACGCTTCAGTAATGGGGCGGAACCTCGTCTTCATCCTCGCTGCCGATCTGCGTCTGCAACTCGTCCTGGCGCTGCGATAACGCACTGACCAGCAGTTGCAGTCGCTCGATGTCGCGCTGCTGGCGAACCACCTCGTCGTTCAGGGCCTGCAGGGTGTCATCCTGGAAAGCCAGGCGGCTTTCCAGGTCGGCGATACGTTCTTCTACCGTCATGCCTTGCCCTCCTCGAAATGGAAATCTTCGGTCAGCACCAGGCCAAGCTTGTCCCGGATGCCTTGCAGCTCGGCTGCGGAATAGGGCTGGGCCGGATGCTTGCCCCACACCGGCGCCGGCCAGGCCGCGTCGCCCTTGCGGCGCACGATCACATGCATGTGCAACTGACTGACCATGTTGCCCAGGGTGGCGACGTTCATCTTGTCCGCCGCGAAGGTGTCCTTGAGGATCTCCGCCAGCTGCGTCGTCTCTTTCCACAGCTGACGCTGGTCCGCCTCGTCGAGCTGGAACAGCTCGCTGACGTCCTCGCGGCGCGGCACCAGGATGAACCAGGGGTATTGCCTGTCGTTCATCAACAGCAGACGGCACAGCGGGAAGTCGCCAATAGGCAGGGTGTCTTTTGCAAGTTGCTCGGCCAGCACGAACATCGTGGTTCTCCTGAGAATTCCGGGCGCCGACGGCGCCTGCCGGGAGGATAGCGCCTGCCCTCGCGTTTTTCATCGCTCCATGGACGTCCGCACAAATGCGCCAGGGCCTTTTTGACTTGCCGGCATTTATTGCTATGCCTTCTTACAGAAGCGTTCTGACGATATCCCATTGATATCGAAACGCCTTTACAACCTTGGACGCGTACCAGCCGCAGGGGGCCTTGAACGAATCCGTCCACCACGTCAATTACCCGCCTTGGATGCAGCAGGTCCAACGGGGTGAGAGCAAGCCTGACGAGGAGCCGACCCGGGGGTACCCGGGCGGCCTCGATCTTCAATCAAAAGGAGCAGTCACATGCACGTGATGAAGTTGAGCGCAATCGCCCTGGCCGTTACCGCAGGCGCCTCCCAGCTGGCCATGGCCAGCGCCCAGTCCGAAGCGAAGGGACTGATGGAGGACAGCAGCCTTGATCTCTTCAACCGCAACCTGTACTTCAACCGCGACTTTCAGAACAACGCACCCGGCACCCAAAGCAAGGTCGAAGAATGGGCGCACGGCTTCACTGCCACCTTCGAGTCCGGCTTCACCCAGGGCCCGGTCGGCTTCGGTTTTGATGCCTATGGCATGATCGGCCTGAAGCTGGACAGCAGCCCGAGCCGTGCCGGCACCGGCCTGCTGCCCGTCGGCTCCGACGGCTACGCCGAGGACGAATACGCCGAGGCTGGCGGCGTGGTCAAGGCGCGGGTCTCCAGCAGCGTGCTCAAGTACGGCCAGCAGATCGTCGGCGTGCCGGTGTTCGCCACCGACGACAGCCGCCTGCTGCCGGAAACCGCGACCGGCTTCATGCTGACCAGCAACGAACTCGAAGGGCTGGAGCTCAACGCTGGCCATTTCACTGCCTTGAATGCCCAGGCACAGACCGGCCATGACAGTGTTGGCCTGAAACGTCTCGACTTCGTCGGCGGTACCTACGCCGTCGACGACAACTTCTCGCTCTCGCTGTACTACTCGGACGCCCACGACGCCTTCCAGAAAGTCTACGGCAACCTCAATTACACGGTGCCGCTGGTCAATGAGCAGTCGTTGAACTTCGACTTCAACATCTACCGTACCGATTACGAGGCAGAGTACACCGGTACCGGCGATGACGAGGGCAACACCATCTGGAGCCTGGCGGCCACCTACAGCCTGGGCGCCCACAGCTTCATGCTGGCCTACCAGAAGTCCATCGGCGGCTTCGACGGCATTGGCTACGACTACGGTATCGATGGTGGCGGCACCGTGTACCTGGCCAACTCGGTGCAGCGCTCGGACTTCAACGCCCAGGACGAGAAGTCCTGGCAGGCCCGCTACGACCTGGACCTGGCGGCGGTCGGCCTGAACGGCTTCAAGTTCATGACCCGCTACATCTACGGCGACGACGCCGACGTCGGCACCACCGACAACGGCAAGGAATGGGAACGCGACATCGAACTGCGCTACGTGGTGCCGGAAGGCCCGGCCAAAGACCTAAGCCTGCGCCTGCGCCAGGCCACCTATCGCAGCAGTGACGGCGTCTACTACGGCTCGCCGAGCATCGACGAGGTGCGGGTGATCATCGAGTACCCGCTGAGTATTCTCTAACCAATCGCGGACGAATCCGCTCCCACGCAAGCGGCACAGCCCGTGGGAGCGAACTCGTTCGCGAGCTTCTGGTGCTGGCGCTCACCCAATCGGGCCTAGTGCGCTACCAAAGCCCCACCTCACCCCGGCAACGCGTAGGTCCCGGTGACATGGGCCACCAGCACATCCTCCTGCCCCGCGCAGAACAGGGAAACCTCACAGACCGCCTGGCGTCGGCCCAGGCGCAGGATGCGCGCCTCGGCCAGCAGATCGACTGGCGCGGGTTTGGCCAGGAAATTGATGTTCAAGTGACTGGTGACCGCCATCTCCACCCGGCCCAAGGCCCCCAGCACCACGGCATACATGGCCGTATCGGCCAGCGCCATTTGCACCGGACCCGACAACGTGCCGCCCGGCCGCACCAATCGCCCATTGAACGGCACCCTTGCCAGCGCCCGCTCACCATCGACCCGTTCGATACGCAGGTCGATGTCCTCGGCCATCGGCACGCCTGCGCGGATCAGTGCCTGCACCTCGTGTGCGCTCAGATTCGCCATGTTCCCTCCCCGGTTTGTGCCTGTACGCCTTGTTGGCGTGGCCGTACAATGCCGGGCTCTATTCCGCTCCCGCAACGGACGAAACGGCCAACATGCGTACCAGTCAGTATCTCCTCTCGACCCTGAAAGAAACCCCGTCGGATGCCGTGGTGATCAGCCACCAACTGCTGCTGCGCGCCGGGATGATCCGCAAGCTTGCCTCCGGCCTGTACACCTGGCTGCCGATGGGCCTGCGCGCCCTGCGCAAGGCCGAAGCCATCGTGCGCGACGAAATGGTCAAGGCGGGCGCCCTGGAAGTGCTGATGCCGGCCATCCAGCCCGCCGAGCTGTGGCAGGAGTCCGGCCGCTGGGAGCAGTACGGCCCCGAGCTGCTGCGCCTGAAGGATCGTCACCAGCGCGACTTCTGCGTCGGCCCGACCCACGAGGAAGTCATCACCGACCTGGCCCGCAACGAGCTGAACAGCTACAAGCAGCTGCCGATCAACTTCTTCCAGATCCAGACCAAGTTCCGCGACGAGATCCGCCCGCGGTTCGGTCTGATGCGCGGCCGCGAGTTCATCATGAAGGACGCTTACTCCTTCCACCTGAGCCAGGAGTCGCTGCAGGAAACCTACGACCGCATGCACCAGGCGTACTGCAACGTGTTCACCCGCCTGGGCCTGAACTTCCGTCCGGTGCAGGCCGACACCGGCTCCATCGGCGGCACCGGCTCCCACGAATTCCACGTGCTGGCCGAGTCCGGTGAAGACGATATCGCCTTCAGCGACAGCTCCGACTACGCCGCCAACATCGAGAAGGCCGAGGCCATTCCGCGCGAGAAGGCACGCGGCGCCGCCAGCGAAGCCCTGCGCCTGGTGGACACTCCGGATGCCAAGACCATCGCCGAGCTGGTCGAGCGCTACAACCTGGCCGTCGAGAAGACCGTCAAGACCCTGGTGGTGCATGCCGCCGAGGAAGGCAAGCTGATCGCCCTGATCGTGCGCGGCGACCACGAGCTGAACGAGATCAAGGCCGCCAACCACGAACGGGTCGCCAGCCCGCTGGTGTTCGCCTCCGAAGCCGAGATCCGCGCCGCCATCGGCGCCGGCCCGGGTTCGCTGGGCCCGGTCAACCTGCCAATCCCCTGCATCATCGACCGCTCCGTGGCGCTGATGAGCGACTTCGGCGCCGGCGCCAACGTCGACGACAAGCACTACTTCGGCATCAACTGGGAGCGTGACCTGCCGCTGCCCGAAGTGGCCGACCTGCGCAACGTGGTGGAAGGCGACCCGAGCCCGGACGGCAAGGGCACCCTGGTGATCAAGCGCGGCATCGAAGTGGGCCACATCTTCCAGCTCGGCACCAAGTACAGCCAGGCCATGAACCTGAATGTGCTGGGCGAGAACGGCAAGCCGGTCACCCTGATCATGGGCTGCTACGGCATCGGCGTGTCCCGCGTGGTGGCCGCCGCCATCGAGCAGAACTATGACGAGCGCGGCATCCTCTGGCCGGACGCCCTGGCGCCCTTCCAGATCGCCATCGTGCCGATGAAGTACGAGAACGAGAGCGTCAAGCAGGCCACCGATGCGCTGTACGCACAGCTCACCGCCGCCGGCTACGAAGTGCTGCTGGACGACCGCGACAAGAAGACCAGCCCCGGCGTGAAGTTTGCCGACATGGAGCTGATCGGCATCCCGCACCGCATCGTGGTCAGCGACCGCGGCCTGGGCGAAGGCACCCTGGAGTACAAGGGCCGCCGCGATAGCGAAAGCCAGAACGTCGCCCTTGACGGCATCCTGGAGTTCCTCAAGCAGCGCATCGGCGGCTGACGCCGGGGGCGGCACGTTTGGTGGATCGGTGAAGCGCGATCCACCCTACGTTGCCTCACCGCTGGCCTCGACCCGTAGGGTGGACAACGCTGTCCTTGGTCACCAACTCGCCGGCACAGCGCGCCTTGCGGCACGCGCGGTGGATCGGTGAAGCGTGATCCACCCTACGATTGCCTCGGCGCCGTACCTCGATCCGTAGGGTGGACAACGCCTTCCTTGTCCACCATCGCGCCGGTACGGCGCGCCTGGCCGGCCGCGCCTGGCGGCGGCGCTTGGTGGATCGATGAAGCGCGATCCATCCTACGGTTGCTTCAGCGCCGGACTTCGAAATCCGTATATCCCTGCGGCGCCTGTTCCTGCACCTGCACGCCGGTGACTGCCGCCTTCGGCGGCCCCTGCTCCAGCCAGCGCGCCAGGCCGCGTACCGCCAGTTCCTCCCCTTCCAGCCAGGCTTCGACCCGCCCGTCCGGCAGGTTGCGCACCCAGCCGTGCACACCCAGCGTCGCCGCCTGCTCGGCGGTGCCCTGGCGGAACCACACGCCCTGCACCCGGCCGCTCACCCATGCCTGCAAGGCAATGCTCATGAGCCCTCCCGCAGCGCCTGCAGCCTTGCCACCAGGCCGTCGGCGGTCTGTTCGCCGAGCAGCCGCGCGCGCACCTTGCCACGCTCGTCCACCAGATAGGTCACCGGCAGCACGCCACTGGGCTCCAGGCCGAAATGCTCGGCCGGATTGTCGGCCAGCACGGTGAAGTCGATACCCATGCCCTCGGCCGCCCGCAGCAGTGCCTCGCCCTGCAGGCCGTCGAAATTGACGCCCAGCACGCGCACCTTGTCGATCCGCTGCGGCAGGGCATTCAGCTCGGGGATCTCCTTGCGGCACGGTGCACACCATTCGGCCCAGTAGTTGATCACCAGCCACTGGCCCTGCAGGCTCTCGGGCGTCACCGTCTGGCCATGCTGGTCGGTCCCCAGATCGGCCGCACCGCAGCCGGCCAGCGCCACGCACAGCGCCAGCGCCCATCGCTTCCATCCGTTCATGTTCTTTCCTCGCGACCGGCGCTCAGCCAGTCACCCAGGTTGCCGTGAAAAATGTCCTCGCGCGCCTGCTCCAGCTCCGCCAGCCCTTCGCGCAACGCCGGATACCAGCCCTCCGGCAGCTCCTCCGGCAGGCTCTGCAATGCCGGCAGTACCCAGGGACTGCGCGCCAGCAGGCGATCCAGCGGGTAGGCATTCAGGTCGCGACACAGCACCCAGGCGTTGCCGGCCGTACGGCATACCAGGTGCTCGCGCTGCAGGAAGCCGAGAATCTCGTGCCACTCCTCCTCCGGCAGCGGCCAGCCCTCGCGCCGCAGCTGCGCATGGCGCAGCGTCGCGCCGGTGCGCTGGCGATCCTGAAAGATCCGCAACACACCCAGCAGCGCCAGCAGACGAGGCAAGGGACGCGTGCGCCAGGCACGGGTCGATGAGAGATTGCAGGCCAGCTCCGCGCCGAGCAGCACGATCAGCCAGCATACGTAGATCCACAGCAGGAACAGCGGCACGGTGGCGAACGCGCCGTAGATCAGCTGGTAGGCCGGGAAGGCGCTGACATACAGGCTGAACAGCTTCTTCGCCGCTTCCACCAGCAGCGCGCTGAACAGGCCGCCGAGCAAGGCATGGCGCACCGGCACGCGGGTATTGGGCACCACCGCGTAGAGCAGCGTGAACGCGGCAACCTCCAGCAGCAGCGGCGCGATCCGAATCAGCCAGGTGACGTCGAACAGCGCATCCGGCCCCGCCAGCAGCGACAGCGAGGCCACGTAGGTGCTGATGGCGAAGCCCGCGCCCAGGAGCAGCGGACCAAGACTGAGGATCGCCCAGTAGATCAGGAAGCTGCTCACCCCCCGGCGCGGCTGGCGCACCCGCCAGATGGTGTTGAAGGCCTGTTCGATGGTCAGCATCATCATCAGCGCGGTGACCACCAGGAACAGCACGCCCAGCCAGGTCAGCTGGCGCGCCTGTTCGCTGAACGCCTGCAGGTAGGAAAGCAGCGTCGCCCCGGTGGAGGGCACGAAGTTGCGAAAGATGAAGCTCTGCAGCTCGCCGCCCAGCTCGCGGAACGCCGGCACCATCGAGATCACCGAGAAGGTCACCGTCATGGTCGGCACCACCGCGAACAGCGTGGTGTAGGTGAGCGACGCGGCGCTGTCCAGGCCACGGTCATCGAGGAAGCGGCGGAACAGGAAGCTCCAGAACTCCACCACATTGGCCAGCCACTGCCGCATGCCGTCTCCTTGCCGAATCCACCGGCGTCGCGAAAGGCCTCGCGCCTCCGCCAACCCGGGCGGGTAGAATACCCGCCACCTTACGTCGGAAGCGACCTGCCATGAGTGAATTGACCCTCTACCACAACCCGCGTTGCTCCAAATCGCGCGGCGCGCTGGAACTGCTCGAAGCCCGCGGCCTGGCCCCCACCGTGGTGCGTTACCTGGAAACCCCGCCCAGCGCCGCCGACCTGCGTACCCTGCTCGGCAAGCTCGGCCTGAGCGCCCGCCAACTGCTGCGCAGCGGCGAAGAGGAGTACCAGACCCTCGGCCTGGCCGACGCCGCCCTGAGCGAGGACCAACTGATCGAGGCCATGGTCGCCCACCCGCGGCTGATCGAGCGCCCGATCCTGGTGGTCGGCGACAAGGCCGTGGTCGGCCGTCCGCCCGAGAAAGTGCTGGAGATCCTGCCGTGAGTTCACCCTACATCCTGGTGCTGTATTACAGCCGCCACGGCGCCACCGCCGAGATGGCCCGGCACATCGCCCGCGGCATTGAGCAAGCCGGTTTCGAAGCGCGCCTGCGCACCGTGCCGGCGGTGTCCACCGAGTGCGAAGCCGTGGCCCCGGAGATTCCCGCCGAGGGCGCGCTGTACGCCACCCTCGACGACCTGAAGCACTGCGCCGGCCTGGTGCTCGGCAGCCCGACCCGCTACGGCAACATGGCCGCCGCGATGAAGTACTTCCTCGACGGCACCAACAGCCTGTGGCTGACCGGCGCGCTGGTCGGCAAGCCGGCGGCGGTGTTCACCTCCACCGCCAGCCTGCACGGCGGACAGGAAAGCACCCTGCTGTCGATGATGCTGCCGCTGCTGCACCACGGCATGCTGATCTGCGGCCTGCCGTACAGCGAAGCGGCGCTGATCGAGACCCGTGGCGGCGGCACGCCGTATGGCGCCAGCCACCACGCCGGCGCCGACGGCAAGCGTCCGCTGGACGAGCATGAAATCGCCCTGTGCCGCGCCCTCGGCCTGCGCCTGGCGCAGACCGCCGGCCAACTGGGAGAGCGCCGTGGCTAAGCAAAAGAAACCGCTGCCGGCCATGGAATGGCTACAACCGCGCGTGCGCTTCACCCGCTGGGTCAGCCTGATCGGCTACCTGGCGCTGCTGCTGCTGATCGGCGTCTGGAACGGCGTCTTCGCCGACCTGCACGGCGCACGCACCTGGGTGGTGCTGAGCATCGTGCTGGTGCCGCTGCTGATCCTCGCCCCCAGCGTGCTGCTCGGCCACGCACGCGGCCATGCCTGGCTGTGCTTCGTGGTGAACATCTACTTCATCCAGGGCGTGCTGGCCGCCTTCGACCCGGCGCGTGCCCTGTACGGCTGGGCCGAAGCGCTCATCAGCCTGGTGCTGTTCTGCAGCGCGCTGATGTACACGCGCTGGAAGTTCCAGCTGGATCGCAAGCTGGCCGGGGAAAGCTGAGCGCACAATCGTAGGGTGGATCGCGCGTTCACCGATCCACCAAGCGCGCCGCGATGGTGGACAAGAAAACGTTGTCCACCCTACGTCGCGGTACGGCGCTGAGGCAATCGTAGGGTGGATCACGCTTCACCGATCCACCATGCGCCGCACAAGCGGCGCCAGACCGGCGCGGTGGCGGACAGGCACACCGTCGTCCCCCCATAGCCACTTAAACCTCCGGCCTTTCCACCCGCCCACCCGGATGCTGCGCAAAACGCCCCGACGTGCCATGCGTATGCTCGCGGCTCGGCCACGGCCAGCCGCCGAACTCGGTGCGCTGGTAGTCGCGGATGGTCTGCACCAGCTCTTCCTGGGTGTTCATCACGAACGGGCCGCGCGCGGCCACCGGTTCGCCGATCGGCTTGCCCTGCAGCACCAGCAGCTCGATCACCTCGGCACTGTCGTTGTGCAAGGGCGCCGGCTGGTTGGCGCGTACCTCCACCATCACGCGCCGGTCGAAGTGCTGAC
Source organism: Pseudomonas flexibilis (assembly GCF_000806415.1). Lineage (NCBI taxonomy): Bacteria > Pseudomonadati > Pseudomonadota > Gammaproteobacteria > Pseudomonadales > Pseudomonadaceae > Pseudomonas > Pseudomonas flexibilis. The sequence goes on along the minus strand of NZ_JTAK01000002.1, from coordinate 485,965 downwards.
CGCCCACCACGAAGGAGCGCCCGGTAGTCAGGTAGATGGCCCGCCGCGCCCGATCCGAGGCCGCCGACAGCGTGACGCTCGCGCCTGGTTCGATGCGCACGATCCAGATGGCCACATCGGCATCCGCCTCGCTGGCCCAGGACGCCCGCGGCGGCGGCAACGCGCGTACCGCGCCATAGTTCCCGGCGATCACCTCCACCTCGGAACCGGGCAGCGTCACGCGCGGAATGGTGTGCGCCCAGAACATGGTGAAATCCGGCGGCGCCAGCTTGTTCTTGGCCGGCAGGTTCAGCCAGATCTGGAACAGGTCCAGGGTGTTGCCCTGGTCCTCGTGCACCAGCGGGAACATCTCGCCGTGCTGCACGCCGCTGCCGGTGGTCAGCCACTGCACGTCGCCCTCGCCGTAGCGCGCCGTGGCACCCAGCGAATCGGCATGGTCCACCAGTCCCTGGCGCACGATAGTCACGGTTTCGAAGCCACGGTGCGGGTGCGCCGGAAAGCCCGGAATCTCCTCGCCGTGGTACATGCTCCAGCCGTCCCGGCCGCTGAAATCCATGCCGATGTCGCGCCCGCGCAACAGCGCGGCATCCGGCCCCAGGCGGCCGTTGCCCTTGGGGTAATGGTCCTGGTGATAGGCGGCGAAGATGAACGGATCGATGCCGGGCATCTGCGGTCCCAATGGCTGGGCGCCGAGGATCAGATCGGTGCTGCTCATGGCTCAGCGCTCCTTGACCGCGATGGCCTGCACCACCGCACCCAGACCGGTGTGGTAGATGCCTTCCACCACCTCGCGCTCCAGTTCGGCCAGATGGGTGAAGGTCAGTCCGCGCAGATCCTCAATCAGCGATTCCCGGCTGGTCTTGGTTTCCGGCGACGGGCCGCCCCCGGTGCCATAACGGAGCTGCTCGGGCGTGTAGGCTTCCAGCAGGAACACGCCGCCAGGCTTGAGTCCGGCCACCACCTTGCGATGCAACGCCGCCCGCGGGCCGGCCGGCAGCGGGCAGAAGATGGAAACGATGCCGTCCCAGCAGTTCTCGCCGATCTCGTAGTCGAGCAGGTCGGCATGTACCAGCTCGATCTCCACGCCGTGCTCCAGAGCGAGCTTCTCGGCCTTGCGCAGGCCGACCGCCGAGCCGTCCACCGCGGTCACGGCATAGCCCTGCCGCGCCAGGAACACCGCGTTGCGCCCTTCGCCCTCGGCCAGGCTCAGCACCCGGCCCTTCGGAATCGCCTGATAGTGCTCGGCCAGATACTGATTGGGCTCCGTGCCGTAGGCGTATTCCTCGGCGGCGTAACGTTCATCCCACATGACCTTTCTCCAACAGCGGTTGCAATGCTGCGCAGGCAACCATTCCAGCGGTGTCGGGGTCAACCGGAACATGGCGCCCTCAGACGCATCAGGTTAAGACCAGAAGCACCGGCACGAACGGGTCAAACCCGCAGCACGGCGCGAAAGCCGCGGGCGGCGTAATACGACTGCGCGCCATTGTGGTAGACAAAGGTTCGGCCGTAGCGGCGGTCTGCGAAGAGCGCCCCGCCGAGCGCACGCACCTCCGCTGGCGTCTGTATCCAGCTGGAGGTTTTCAGATCGAACTCGCCCAGTTCCTGGAGCGCCCGGTATTGCGCTTCGGTCAGCAGGCTCACGCCCATGGCAGCGGCCATTTCAAGCGCGCTGCCCTGCGGCTTGTTGGCCTTGCGAGCGTCAAGGGCGGCCTGGTCGTAACAGAGGCTGCGGCGGCCAGGCGGGCTTTCCGCGCAGCAGTCGCAAAAGAGAATCTGACCGGAATCGTCATCGCGCCCGACCACATCCGGCTCGCCAGCCGTCTCCTCCATGGCGCGCAGGGCAGCAAGCGCCTCCGGGGCCCGTTCCAGCCTGGCCTGAACCTCGGACCAGCCGATGGCCGCGTGGCGCTCAGGGTGCTTGTCGAAACGGGCTTTGAGAATCTGGAGCAGAGAGGCGTCGTTCATGGCTATCGGCCCGGCTGGGGGTTCAGCAGCGCCTGCGCCTCTTCACTGAACCGAGCCAGCTCATCCGGCTCAAGTAAGTCGCGCACCTTAAGCTCGACCAGTTTGAAGAACAGGTTCGAGCGCCGGGGATCGTCGAAACAGACCGCGACATCCTCGTTTCTTTCATTGATCAGGTAAAAAACCTTGAGAAAACGCTCATGTGCCGACTGCGTCTCATCAGCCATAGCCTCAACACACTCTTGAAGAGCTCGCTCACACAGTCGGTTGAGCAGGGTGGGTTTCAGCGCTTGGAACAGCTTCCAGTCAGATTCCTTCATCGTCGTGCTTTGTCGAAGTCAAACGGTAGTGGGTGGGACAGTGGCGCAAGGGGTTTTTCACAGGAATCCAGCTCAACGGTGCTCGAGGCGAGCATCTTGCGCCCCCCTGCGATTTGAAATTCGCAGCGTATCAGTGGGTAAAGTGGCTGGTAGCAGGTTTTTCTACAGCCTCAACGCTGAATTAAGCCGACCGCTTTAGCGGGTCGGCTTGAATGAATGGTTAGGCCTTATTTTGTGAAGACTTTGCTAACGACCGTACCAGTAGCCAAATCAACCCAGCAACTGTATCCAGCAAAATTCCCCACGATTAGGGGAGTTTCCGAGATTATATTTGTATAAGCATCAGTCTGTCCGAGACCGATGTCATCAGCCCGCCAAACTTCTACACCAGTTTTAGCTGAATAGGCGAATAGATTCCTAGCCGGCTCACCCTCTGGAAACGACATGTAGTCATAAACGACCACGACTAGACTTCCAATTTCTCGAGTTTCCAGGACCGGATATGGAGCAGGAAGCTCTTTGACGGCCATGCCCAACCCCCAAGCAATGTAGGCCTAACGATTAGCTAACAGGCGAGCAAAAGCGTAGCTTTTTCGAGTCCAGTGAGCGGCGCGAACGGTGTTAAGCGTATTGTTAGGGATTCAAGAGCTAACATGCGGACGCACCACTACACTCACTATTTCACCATGTTCATCATAATAAAGTGTCAGGGCACATCCGTTTTTGACAAACGCCCTACCCGGCAGCGTTTGGCGCGCACCAGGAATTTTTATACTTGGTATATCTCGATAAACCTCTCCTAGCTCTACGACTGCATCATCAATCTTTCTTGATATAAAATACTTATTTACGATCGAATCTTTAGCAGCATAAAACTCATCACGCCCAACCAAGTAGATCCGGACGTCTGATAATTTTGAGTTTCTTCTAGCGTGAAAGCTAATGCCTAACTCAGGCAGCTTTAGAAACTCATCATCTTCTATTTTGTGGTACTCAATCAAATCGACAAACGGCCTAAGTTTTTGCAGTGCAGCAATAACATCGCTGCCCATGTACTCGTCAGGATCAACTGGTGTCATCATGAAGCGTACCTAACGTAAAGCTAACCGGCGCTGCGCAGCTTTATCGCGCAGCGCCCAGCGACCGAAGGGAGCACAGTTGAGCGCCATGTTAGGGTTGCTCATCAGTACATGAAAATTCTGGGTAGGCGTGGTCCACGCAAATGGCCATGTTTTGCAATGCAGACCGATTACACCTAGCCCAAGAACATTTTCCCGTGCCTTCACCACCATGAAATTTAATGAAGAACTCTCTTCGGTACGGACGATCATCAAACGATCCCCACATTTCAGGCTGCGAGACTTTTATAGCAAAGTCGGAGCGACCATCTACATCGAGCTGCCAGTATTTATTGCAGCCGCAGCACTGATATAGGCGCAACCATTCACGCTCCGAGACCAGTTTAAAACCGCTGCAAAATTCTTCTTCTGACCCACCATAACTAACGCAGCTGGGTAGGTTGGCGCAGTTACACAGCATCTTTTGCCCTAACGCGAAATTAAGGGGCGCCCGCTTGCGGGCGCCCCAGCGAGTGATACGAGCGTTCTTGAATGCCTTGTTAGGCAAAACAGATACGCTCGGACTATTTAACAACACCGGCGCAACACACTAAGGAAAAGTGGGACAAATGTACTTCGCTGAAAATAAATTTGGCCCTTTTTGTTTCTTGGCTCTACGCCGGGCCTAAAAAAGTCAACAGACTAAATACAATTCCTTCCTTTTTAGAGGCAACGAATTTATGGCCCTCGACTGCGAAACATATTTAAAAGATACAGACCCAGGCCCAAAGCGCCACCAAACACAAAGCCAACCGCAAACAAATTAAAATCAAAATTCAAAAATAAATCGTCACCCCTAATCAAACTCAAAAGCAGCGGAGCAACTAATCCCGCCCCAAAAAAAGCACAGCCAAAGCACGTGGCCGACCAAAAGGAAAATGCAATAATCTTAAGAAAAAAAGTCATATTTTATTAAAGGCTATAAACTATATATATAAATGGGCAGCCATTCGGATTCTTTTAATGCTACTCTACCCTGCATCTCCATTCGATATAAATTTCACTTTGGCCATACCCAAAGCGAAAGCAAAATAACTATCGGCACGGCGACAGAAAGACCACAGAGCCAAAGGCTATAGCATTTGTGTTGTACACCAATATCTCCTAGGATGCATAACGCCGCGCTCCGCGGCAAATTTGGAGCGCAGCGGAAAATTTGTCCGACAGCAGCGCCTTGTTATGCCAACGTCCTGCGTATTTCAATTTACGGCTTTCCGAACAGTAACTTTCCAATCCACCAAATTGATTGGCCAAAATTGGATATTAACTGTTCTCCTTGCCGTAAATATGAGTTGCTGTCGTCAATCCCCGCGAGCTTTAATGCATCCCCGATCTTCGAACTGGTAGGATGTGCATCACCTACTCGCATATCGTAAACCCCCGCAATTGGGCCAAACACTTTACGAGCTTTTTCGGGCCCTACTTTTTGAGCCAGCACATCCTCAAGGAGTTTATTTGAACCCAATTTATCCTTGTTCGAATGCGTTGAAAGTTTACGAAGCTCGCGCACATCCAACCTATCAGAAAAAATACGAACGAGTTCTTTTGCCAACCGTAGAAGAGATGCCTGATCCTTGCTGGCGAAACGAGAGATGTGCTTCATAGCGTCTAAACGGTTAATTTCATGTGTGAAAAGCGGAACGCCAAAGGATTCACGAAAGCCGTTTTCAAGCATATCTAGCACTTCCAAAAGAAGCTCCTCCACAGCATGCGTAGATGCCGGTCGAGCTTTCACTTGTGAGTCCAACAGCTCACTTGATACCTTCCCATCTGGAACGACATTTTGTGCCGCCCAAATATGCTGCTCCCATGCAGGAAGGCGAGCAATGTCATAAGCATAGATGGTGATTAAATCTGAAGAGTTTATCCCAAAGTGAATCGAATACCCGGAAGTCGATTTGATACTGCCAGTTTCTGCTGTATACCACCCGAGCGAAAATCCACGTAGCTCAAGAAGCTCATTAACAATACTGGACCGAAACCAAAGCCATCTTCCAATATGTTCACTATTTAATTCAGCAGACGGCAAACGAGTACCATCAGTCTCCACTATGAACTGAGGTAGGTTGTTATCTGCATCCCCTCTTACACGAGTGCTAGTCCCTTGGTGATCTATCCATTCGTCCCGCCAGAACTCCCCCTCCACTCGAACACCTTCATAGCCACCTTGGTGTCCTTGGGAACTTTCATAATCAGTATTTTCGTTGGTTTCTGGCCCCATTACGGGTGCATCTTCGTCTTCATCTACGTCGGTTCGCCAAGCGCGGAACATCGCCCAGCTTCCGCCAAAAACGTCGTTGATGTCGCGAATCAGTAGCTCATATCGACCACCATCTCGCTCTTCTTGATGGCCTTCTAGACCTGCATAGCCGCTAGTTTCAAGAGAGGTTACATTTTCCACTCTTTGACGGTAGTAAGAGAGCCGTAACGCTAGGTTCCTAGCTGCCAAGTAATCAAGTAAGTATTCTCTCTTGATTTCTATGAGGCGCTGCTCACCGTTCTCATCGAGAATCTCACGAGCGACAACTACAAAATTCTCCTCAGGCCTAACCCAACTATCTCCTTCTTTAATAAGGCGAAGGGCTGCAACAAGGTCCGGATTCAATATCCATTGCCTTCCCCCGACAACTGGTAAAGGCAACTCTAGGACCAAGTGAACGCCTATCGGTTCTTTATCGTTATATTGATACTCATCAATAGTCGAGTAGAAGCCATCCTCGTATGCATAAGGGCCAATTGTGCTGCTAAGCCCGATGTCCCCCCAGCTTAATTCCTCAGCTATTTCACGGTTTTCTGGAGAGAAAGCAACGGACCCACATCCAAAGAACTCGTTGCTGTAACCTATGTTTTTAACGTTACCGTTCTCGTTCTCTACAGAAGCTCGCAAAGGTACCCAAGTCGATTTAGAAAATGTACGACGGGTCTCCTTCTTTTGAAGAATCCAATCTTGATCCATCTGAGATTAGCCTCCGTAGGCATAACGCTCAGCTTACCGGCCAAACTGCGTGCGGCAAGCTTGTGGTAAAGTTTGCGTAGCAAACCACAAGCTTGCCGCGCGTAGTTTGGTCCGAGTACAGCGCCTTGTTATGCGATTTACAGAACACTGGCTCGTTCCTTTTTTGTTATAAGCCCGCCGGTGACATTGATTATCAACTTTGAAAGCTCATCAGAGGAAGATTGCTTCGCAGCGGCCAATTCTGCCGGAGTGATGCCTACCACTTGCAACAAATCGACTTTGCCCGACTTTATAGCGAACGTGCTTTGAAATTTAGCTGGGTGTACAAACATCATGGCCTTAATGGAATCAGACAAGGCTAAAGGCACCCTATGACCATAATCCAGGGGTGGAAACTCTCCCATTTGCCCCGACACAAGCAAAAGGTTGTATACCATTAATGTTTGAAGAACTTCAATTGCCCAAATTTCTTCATTTTCGGTTTCCATAAGAAACTCTACACCAAGACCTGAGAATTCAGCAGGCTCTTCAGCTTCCCACGGGTTAGACATGCCAGAAGTTACATAAGCCCACGAGCTTCTATTGCCATAAGGTGGACACATAAACACACCATGTGTCAGCCATCGAGGGTCCACACTTTTGGCATTCATCCGACTAAATATTTCGTTTGAAAGTTGGTAAATTCCGGGCCCAGTATCACCAAATATTTCTCTATAGGCTTTTTCTTCTCGATCTTCCCAAGACTCTTCAAGGAAGCTCATGCTATCTCCTTCGCATAACGCCGCCATTTGCGGCAAATTTGGAATGGGCCGTTTTGTGGTAGCGTAGCGTTAAGCCACAAAAAAAGGACCATGGAAAATTTGTCCAGCGCTTGCATAGCAAGTGCGAGGCAAGATGGCTTTGTTATGATAGCCATTCAATTCTAGTACCCTTTCTCCTCTAGCAGACGCACAGTTTCTTTTACTTCATCAACGTAATTCATGTCGTCGCTAAGCTCTATTACTTTTACATAATGCTTTTTAGCTAATTGATACTTACCTTGCATTTTATATATGACCGCAAGACCTCGGTGAGCCGACCACATACCACGTTCTAGCTCTACAGCCTTTTTTAAATTTTTGATAGCTAGCTCTGGCTCCCCTGACCTGAAATTAACCGTTCCGATACTTTGGTATATTACAGCGGCCTCAGGTGATAAATTAAGAGCTTTTTGATAAGTATCAAGAGCTTTTGAATATTCTCTCTTGAAACTGTGAACCGTTCCAAGAGTATGGATTGCAAGCACACAGTCACGATCGCGTGAGATAATTCTAGTGAGCACCTCCTCGGCGTACGCAAAGTCAGCCTCTAAATATTTCAAAATACCATTAACTTCGACTGCGCTTTCTCTAGAGCAATAATGCTTTTCAATTTGCCCAATGTACAGGGCGTTTCCTGTTTCTTCTTTTGCCCCAACTTCCCCTAATTTGGCTTGTCTATCGCTTATCTTTAACTGCCATATAAAAGCTCCAACGACAAACAGAAAAACAATGACTGAAAATAAACGTTTATTTCTCTTGTCCAATTTACTTCCTTTTTATAGATGTTCTCGGTTCGAAAAATCATAACGCCGCCCACAGCGGCGAGCGTAGCGAGTCCGGCAGCCGAAGCCTGCAAACTGCTGGGCTTTGTTATGTGGCGACTTGCAAGCCGATGTTATTCTTGAAATTCCCACGGGATTTCCTTTTTGAATAATGCGATTGCTTGCTCTACAAGCTCAAGATCGAGTTCCTTTTTGTAAAGGGTTACTTCTCTGGTCTTTTTGGTATCATCTCGAAAGACCTCCAGAAGCATCTCGTTGTCAGAATAAATCTCTATTCCGATCCCATCCCTATCAGCACCAACATCACTCGCTACAATGTACTTTTCGATCTTGGAATATTCATCCATGCTCGTTTCTCTGCGATCCCACATAACGCCGCCATCACGCGCTTGTCGCGTGCATGGCCTTGTTAGCCACCTCATGCGGAACATCGACCGCAAACCATGTGGAACACTCCCGATCATCCGGGAGACTCTTATATGCGACTATGAAGTGAAATGACAAAGCTTTCCCTCTTTTCAGCCGCGCTAGGCGGAGTTCAAGGCCCGACTGGGAGTATAATATTGGATATGCGCTTGATTCGAAATCCAGACAATTAAGCCTTTGAGAAAGAGCATCGCCATCTTCAGTTCCTAGCGACAAAGCCCATCCCGAAGACTCCCACGATACACAGTCGAGACATTCGCCAGACTCAGGAGATCCAGCCAGGCTGTCATTATCAAGCTGTGCTGAGAACGCAAGGTCAGCGCCATCGATGCTTGGCTTAACAGCTAGCACGCATGCAACTACCCGCTCAAGCGTCATGCCGTTCTGAAGAGTACATGGCAGATCCAGTATCTGCATTTCCGCTTCGCCATGTACCACTGCATGAAATTTTAAACTTCCTAGCGGAGTCTCTACCGATCTCACAGGATGCCCTACTGGCTAACGTTTGGTTAAGTGGCGGCCGCGAGCGCAGCTTGCGGACGTCCAAGTGAGCGAAGCGAATGACTTGAACCAGTGGTTAGGTGCTGACTCACGGAATGGACTCATAAACCACCTCAAAACCCGCCCCAAGCTCTGCTTGCAGTTTTTCCCGCATAGACAGTGCAGCGGCTTCAAAGCTCTTGAATTCCGCCTGACTCCAAGGGCTTGGGTCAGGCGGATACTCCCAATTCAGCGCCTTGTCGTGCCAATTAGATAACTCTTCGAGCTCTCGAAGCGTTGCCGCTGACAGCGATAACTTTTCTTCAATAGGGCCTACATCAAATCTTTCGAGCGCAGCATTATTTCCGCACCAGATGCAGCCACCTCCCCACTCGAACATAAGCCGTACTTTGTAGAGCGCTAGCATAAGCACCTAACGTACGGAGCTAAGCGCCACTCGTGCTTGCACGAGTGTGTGACTTAGCGACTGGTTGTCCAGCAATACACACCGCTCTGCGCAGCAGAGCATGTAAATGCAATGAAAACTCAGGACGGTGGAAAATCGAAAAACTTCGGCGTACCGCTGTATAGAGACTCGGGTCGCTCATAGCTACGCTATGCCCGCCCGAGTCTCTATACAGCGGAATAGCTGCTTTTTCGGCTTTCCGCCACCCTGATTCCTTGCCATTTACAGTTCCACTACTACATTGCGTCATATTGTCTGGGCAACGCCGCGCTCTTCGGCAAATTTGGAGCGCAGCGGAAAATTTGTCCGACAGCAGCGCCTTGTTAGCTGTGGATTTTGGCTTTGACCTCATTTAAATACTCCCGGCCTTCGTCGTCTAGTTTAGACGAGAAGCTATCAATCCATTCTTTAGCGTCAAAACTGGCTCCAAGGCCATTGAATACGTCCACTGCAACATCCATTGTATGGGAGAGAAACGGAACCCCGCGGATATAAAAAAACGTTGTATCAGTGATTATTATTTGCTCATATATTTGACGCAATTCGTTTATTTGCTCTAGCGCCAATTCATATTCACCGATGTCGCGTAATGCACAAGCGTAATATTGGCGCATGCATGGAATGCTTGGCTGTTCTTTGTGACCCGAATCTAGCTGCAACTGTACAGCTTTATCAAAGGCATTACGCCCAACCTCGACATTTTTTGACAGAGTTCCGGAGGTGACGACATTGAACCAGTCATTGATCTCTGGATTGTATTCAGTAGCATTTTGAAAGTGTGGAAGGGCCTCCTGATATTTGGCTTGTCGAAACAACGACATACCCATCAGCTTGTTGGCATCTTTAGCAATGACCGCAGATTTATGCCCAATTAGCTTCTTTGCTTCAGAAATTACTTCTTCGTATTTTTCATTCTGAAGCAGCTCCCAAAGCTTATCCGTAAGACTTAGCTCAGGAGGCTTCTTTTTAAATATGTTTTTAATCTTGCTTAGCACGGTGATACCTTTGTACAGCTAACGCCTCACATCACCGGCAGCAAAAAGCATAGCGACGAAGGAGCGTCGCTTTTTGATGTCCGAGTGAATGTGATTGTTATGTTTCATCTATGACCAACTTTCGAAGTTGTTCCATTTCTAACCAAGGACGTGAACGATGCAGCATCCGGTGACAGTTCGAGCACACTAGCGCAATGTCTTCTAAGCGTGTTTTCTGACCTGGCGCCATATCGCTTACTGGAACAGTATGATGCGCTTCGATATAGCCTCTACCCCTTATTCCGTATTTTGTTTCGAAATCGAAGCCGCATATTTCACAGTGCAACTTTTCATTATTTTTTAAGAACGCATCCTTAGCAGCTGCAACCAAAGCTTGATTTCGTTCTCTCGATTTATGTTTCCGCTCTACAAGCTTTCCTTCCGGGAACCCATCATCCGCAGCAGCATTATTTACGAAGTCAATACCCTGCAAATTTAAGCGCCAGTACTTCCTGTTCTTGTTATTAGGTGTTATGCCAAGTTTTGATGTAAATGCCAAATATTCTGACTCAAGCTCATCATTTGGCGATAACGTATAACCGATGACTTTGTTTATTGCGGCGTTAGTTTCTTTTCCATCTTTATCTGGGTTAGCAAGGTGCCTGGCTCTAGTGTTACTTAGATAGCCAGCGTACCGGCTTGGTGAAAATCTTAGTTCGCCTTCTATTTGGTACGCAATAAAACAGCTTCCTCGACGAATCAGATCATGGGCAAACTGCTGCTCTTCTTCTGATCCGTCACACAGGTAATCTTCAAATATAGAAAGATTTTCTATGATCTCTTCTTCTGTGGTCACAACATCCATTGCACTATCTCATTTGAAACATAACGTTTGGTTAAGGGGCCGGCTTTAGCCGGTCCCGAGTGAGCGAAGCGAGCGACTTGAACCAATTGTTATGAGTCGCTACTCAGTTCATCGAAGCCTAGCTCTGTGAAATACTCATGAGATATACCTAGGACATAGCGGCCAAATTCGAGTTGGCGGTTGTTTATGGCTTCTACCCAAAGTCTTTCCGCCGATAATATTTCATGAAGATTGCTAGGGTCGCGGACACCTAGTAGTAAGGCACTTTCCTTGTTTCCATCGCTCACGAATGAAAAACTTATATCAAATGCATCGCCGTTACGAGACACATGAAGCTCGTTGATCATTACATTTGTGTATATTTTTCCCTGTTCGATCATGTTTGTTCCGATGACGGCTCATAACGATTAAGCTAACGGGCAGACAAAAGCGCAGCTTTTGGCTGTCCAGCGAACGAAGTGAGCGATAGTTGAGCGCATTGTTAGGCAACCTCACGGAGCCATGCGTGAGTTGTCTGAAACTGCAAAGGCGACCCAGCCGGTAGAACTGCAAATACTAGTTAGTTGTTGCTCAAAAAGAGCTTCGGCTTGATTACCCCAAAATGGGCCGAAATGCAGCGTCAAATGTGCTGACTCTACAGGTTCTCCAGAAAGCGTAAGCTCAAGCGAGTAGTTTTCGCCAGAAACGAACCCACCCTCTAGGCAGCCTGGAAATATAGCGCTGAACTTTTCAGAAACTACATCAGTGCTTCCCAGTGGAGTGATTTCTTCCGCCTCTGCTAGATCAGTTATTGAAACTTCCACTGGTTTTAGGATGATGATGTCGAAGCTCATTTTGAGTGCCTAACGTTTGGTTAAGGGGCGGGCTTTAGCCCGTCCCAGTGAGCGAAGCGAACGATTTGAACCACTAGTTAGGGGCAACCTAGTTTGGTTCATAAACGACCTCAAAATCAGGGCCAAGCTCCGCTTGAAGCTCCGATAAAAAAGCGAGTGCTTCTGTCTCGAATTTTGCATATTCGTCGGGACCCCAAGGGCCTGGATCGGGCGGATACTCCCAATTTAAGGCCGTGTCGTGCCATTGCGATAATGCGTTTAATCGTTCGAGCACTGTGTTGCTCAAAGATAATTTATCTTCTACAGGGCCGACATCAAACTTTCTTGATGCTGCTTCATTGCCGCACCACAAAGAACCTCCGCCCCATTCGAACATCAGTCTTATTCGGTAGGCGCGGGACATTGATGTTGCCTCTAACGTTGAGTTAAGCCGACCGCTTTAGCGGGTCGGCTTGAACGAATGGTTAAGCTTCTTGAAGAAACAATTTCAAGCCAGAGAGACATAAGCCGATTCGACTCTCGCATTATCATCATGGCCCTTGTCAGGAACATACAGCCTAATCTGGCTATCAATCACTATAAGGTCAGAGCCGTGCTCCAAACATACGCCAAGCTCATTAAGAAGAGCGCATAAATCGGTACACTTGTAGTAAAACACCTGAAGACGTTTGTAGATTAGCGTGGCGGACGCAGGAAATAACTCCACCCCTTTGATCAGCTCATTACTAGCGTAATAGACGTGCACACCAATCTCATCGTATGCATCGGTCGTGTTCTTAGAGAACTCCGTCTTCCGAAACTCAACAAAATCCCCACCAAGTACGGAGCGCACTCTTTTCCTTGTCATACCTTGGCTTAATGGGCCGATTCGCCCTTCAGAGAACTCGAACTCCATACGAAAGACCCAGACTACTTAACGATTAAGCTAACGGGCAGGCAAAAGCGTAGCTTTTGACTGTCCGGCGAACGAAGTGAGCAGCGTTGAGCGACTTGTTAGCTGCCTTTATTAAAGTCATTTAGCAATTCCTTAAAATCCTGCCACTCTTTGTCTTCATAAAAAGTAATTTCAATCGGATATCTTGGGTGACCAGCAAGAGATTTATTTAGTGACTCTAAAAATGTTTCGTCGCTTCGTATTTGATATACGAGCTCTTTAAGATTTTTTCCTGTTCTGCTATAAACATGCTTGCAAATTCCTTGATTTTCTATCCCTTCTTCTAGGGTGTCTTCAAGTTCTATCATTTCCTTGTTGACGGATTCTTTAGGCATGCCATTGTTTTCGCTGCCATCATATTGCCATGAAACGACGACAAGCCTTGGATATTGCAAGCGAATTTCTTCTGCTGGAAATTCATTGACGAATTTGTAGATGACTGGGAAGCCGTCAATGTACATCCTGCCAATTATTCCTTTTGGCTCATCTGCTTTAGCGCTCATTAAAAGCAACACTCCTAGGATTGATGCAATGACTTTCGGCATGGGCAGCTAACAGTAATTAGATGGAATCCATGCTAACGGATAACAGTGGATTCGGTATAACTCCGCATTCGATCCTCCCCACGGGAGGACGATCTCCTTTTAAATCAATCAGTTGCCTTCCCCCTCCCCCACTACCCCGTATTCGCTTGACTGCCGTCTAACCCTCGCCTAAACACTGTACAGACATACAGCCACAACCATCTGGAGCCGACATGGACAGCCCCGCTCCCCAACCCCGTCTTCGCGACCAGTTCGAGGCGGTGATCCGCCTGCACCACTACAGCATTCGCACGGAGCGCACCTACTGGTACTGGATTCGTTATTTCATCCGTTTCCACCGCATGCGCCATCCGCGCGAGATGGGCACGCTGGAGGTCAATGCCTTTCTCAGCTGGCTGGCCACGCACCGTCAGGTGGCGGCGGCGACGCAGAACCTCGCGTTGAATGCGCTGGTGTTCCTGTATGCGAAGGTGCTGCTGCAGCCGCTCGATGAGATCGGCGAGGTGGTGCGCGTCAAACGGCCTGCGCGGCTTCCTCCGGTGCTGACCCATGCAGAGGCCACGGAGATCTCGGCCTGCTGGGTCAGCCGCATCGCCTGCTGGCCTCCTTGATGTACGGCGCCGGGCTGCGCGTGGTGGAGGCCACGCGTCTGCGCATCAAGGATGTGGACTTCGATCGGCAGATCATCACCGTTCGTGACGGCAAGGGGGCCAAGGACCGCACCACCTTGCTCCCGGCCTCGCTGATCGAACCGCTGGCGGAGCGCAAGCAGCGCATGCTGACGGCGTGGCAGCGCGGTGATCCCTTCTATCAGGCGGGCGTCAGCCTGCCCTTTGCCCTGGCGCGAAAGTATCCCGGCGCGCCGCGCGCGTTCGAATGGCAGTGGTTCTTTCCGTCCGCCACCCTTTGCCAGGACGCGACCGGCACGGCCGTGCGGCACCACATCCATGCGTCTTCGGTGCAGAAGGCCGTGAAAGGGGCGGTGCGCCGTTCCTCGGTACGCAAACCGGCCAGTTGCCACACCTTCCGCCATACCTTCGCGACCGAGCTGCTGTTGCGCGGCAGCGATATCCGTACGGTGCAGACCCTGCTGGGCCACGCCGATGTGCGTACCACGCAGATCTACACCCATGTGCTGGGGCAGGGTTTTGCCGGAGTGCGCAGTCCGCTGGGCTGAATGGGCAGGCACGCTACCGCCCTCCCCTGACGATGGAGATTTCGTTCTCTTGGGCAGGCGCAGGCGCACCGATTTGCTGGGCAGCATAAGGCGATGTGCCATCAGCGCCAAGCGTTTGGGTGGGCGGGCTGAAAAGCTCGCGAACGAGTTCGCTCCCACAGGGAGGGAAGGAGGGAGCTGGGGCTTAGGGGCTGTTTACCAGCCGAGGGTTTCCTTGAGGAACGGGATGGTCAGCCTACGCTGGGCCTGCAGGGAGGCCTGGTCGAGTTGTTCGAGGAGGTCGAACAGGGCGCTCATGCTGCGCGCGCCGCGGGTGAGGATGAAGCGGCCGACCTCGTCGGTGAGGTGCAGGCCGCGGCGCGAGGCGCGCAGTTGCAGGGCGCGCAGCTTGTCTTCGTCGGAGAGTTCCTGCAGCTGGAACACCAGCGACAGGGACAGGCGCGACTGCAGGTCGGGCAACTGGATGCCCAGCTCGCGGGGCGAGGCGCTGGCGGCCAGCAGCAGGCGTCGGCCGGCGTCGCGCAGGCGGTTGAACAGGTGGAACAGGGCTTCTTCCCAGTCGGCCCGGCCGGCGATGGCGTCCAGGTCGTCGAGGCAGACCAGTTCGTACTGTTCGAGGTTGTCCAGCAGTTCCGGGCCCAGCGTCACCACTTCGCCCAGCGGCAGGTAGAGGGCCGGTTCGCCATGCTGCTCGAAGCGCAGGCAGGCGGCCTGCAGCAGGTGGCTGCGCCCGACGCCGTCGTTACCCCACAGATAGATGAGGTTCTCCGCCCAACCCGCGTCGGCGTCGCACAGGCGCTCGACATAGCCGAGGGCCGCCGCGTTCGCGCCGGGGTAGTAGTTGGCGAAGGTGGCGTCGTCTCGCAGACGCACACCCAGGGGAAGCTGGACTGGTTTCATGCAGGCCGCTGCGGCAAGGCACTCGGTCGAAAAAACGCGGCCAGTGTATCGCTGCGGCGACGGCCCACACAATGCGCGGGCACATCAAAGAAAATCAAATACTTAGCCCGAGCCGGCCCTATTGGAAGTAGAGCGCGTTGTCGCTATACGCCTGGGCCAGTGCAGCGCCAGGCTGTGCCGGATCGCTCGCCAGGCGTACCGGCGGCGGCACTTCGCGCAGGCGCAGCAGAGCGAGCTGGGCACGCAACTGGTCGGGGCTGGCCTGCAGGCGATAGGTCAGGCGCGCGCCCTCGACCTTGCGCAGGCGCGGATGGAAGGGTTCGAGCAGGCGTTCCAGCTCCGCATAGCGCAGCAGATCGGCGTGATCGACCACCAGGGTCACCGCCGCCCCCGTCTCCGGGCGCACCACGAAACGCGGCGCCAGTTTCTGCTGCACGGCGAGCATCACGGCATCACCGAGTGCGGCCAGGCTGTTGCCGGTGGCCTCGCCCTGCAGCAGGTCCTTGCCCAGCCATACCTGCCAGCGGCCCTGCCAGTTCCCCCGGGCCGGCTTGGCCTGCACAGCCAGCAGGGCATCCACGCCATAACGCTGGGACGCCTTGCGCAGCTCCTGGGCGTCGTGGGCCATCAGCACATCGGGGGTGATCATCATCTGCTCGGTCAGATCGGCCAGTGGCAGTCGCAGCGGCAGGCCACGGTGCTGGGCGGCCTTCTGCAACAGGGAGGCGCTGTCCTGGGCATCACCGACCAGTTGCGCACCGTCGGGGGTTTCGGTCATCCACCAGACCAGCAGCTCGGGACGATCCGCCCCCCACAGCGACAGGCCGGCCTCGCGCAGCGCCGCGCCGGTCGTGGCGGGATCGAAGTCCACCACCAGGGTATTGCCGTCGTACACATAGCGGCTGACCAGGCGCTGGGGCGCTTCGCGCAGCGCCAGCAGTTCCGGGCGCAGGCTGGCTTCCGGGTCGCCGGTCAGGCGCAGCACCAGGGTGTCCAGGGCTTGTTGCAGGACCAGCAAGCGCTCGGCGGCATGCTGGCTGCCCACGGTTTCGCGCACCTGGTAGAGGCCGGGAACCGGCGCGGCAAGTGCGTTCAGACTCAGCAGGGACAGGCTGCACAGGGCAAGCAGAGGGGCGATGACACGCATGTGGGGTTCCCCGAGAAGGCCAGTGGCCATGAGCTGGAAAAGTTCCATACCTTAAACAGCCGCTCGACCAGCGGCAACCGCGACGGCACAGGATAGTCGCTGCCCGGCAAGCCTGCTAAAATCGCGCGCCTTCCCGGACCGCCCCCGATGGCCGGTCGCCTCCCCCGCACTCTCCCCCAGAAGGCCCGGATTTTATGAGCAAGCAACCCTCCATTAGCTACAAGGACGCCGGTGTCGACATCGACGCAGGCGAAGCGCTGGTCGAACGCATCAAGGGCGTGGCCAAACGCACCGCTCGTCCTGAAGTGATGGGCGGTCTGGGTGGCTTCGGCGCCCTGTGCGAAATCCCGGCCGGCTACAAACAGCCGGTACTGGTGTCCGGCACCGACGGCGTGGGCACCAAGCTGCGCCTGGCCCTGAACCTGAGCAGGCACGACAGCATCGGCCAGGACCTGGTCGCCATGTGCGTCAACGACCTGGTGGTGTGCGGTGCCGAGCCGCTGTTCTTCCTCGACTACTACGCCACCGGCAAGCTCAACGTGGACGTGGCCGCCACCGTGGTCACCGGCATCGGCGCCGGTTGCGAACTGGCCGGCTGCTCGCTGGTCGGCGGTGAAACCGCCGAGATGCCCGGCATGTACGAGGGCGAGGACTACGACCTGGCCGGCTTCTGCGTCGGCGTGGTGGAGAAGTCCGAGATCATCGACGGTTCCAAGGTGCAGGCCGGCGACGCGCTGATCGCCCTGCCCTCCTCCGGCCCGCACTCCAACGGTTACTCGCTGATCCGCAAGATCATCGAGGTGGCCGGTGCCGACATCGAACAGATCCAGCTGGACGGCAAGCCGCTGGCCGACCTGCTGATGGCCCCGACCCGCATCTATGTGAAGCCGCTGCTCAAGCTGATCAAGGACACCGGCGCGGTGAAGGCCATGGCGCACATCACCGGCGGCGGCCTGCTGGAAAACATCCCGCGCGTGCTGCCGGAAGGCACCCAGGCGGTCATCGACGTGGCCAGCTGGACCCGTCCGGCGGTGTTCGACTGGCTGCAGCAGCAGGGCAACGTGGACGAGGTGGAAATGCACCGCGTGCTGAACTGCGGCGTGGGCATGGTGATCTGCGTGGCCCAGAACCAAGTCGATGCCGCCCTGGCCAACCTGAAGGCCAGCGGTGAACAGCCCTTCGTGATCGGCCGTATCGACAGCGCCGCCGAGAACGCCCCGCGCGTCGTCCTGAACAACCTGAAGCAGCACTGATGAGCACACCCTGCAATGTCGTGGTGCTGATTTCCGGCAGCGGCAGCAACCTGCAGGCGCTGATCGACGACCTGGCCGCCGGGGATACCCCGGCGCGCATCCGCGCGGTGATTTCCAACCGCGCGGATGCCTACGGCCTGGTGCGCGCCGCCAACGCCGGCATTCCCACCCAAGTGCTGGACCACAAGGCCTTCGCCAGCCGCGAGGCCTTCGACGCCGCCCTGCAGGAAGCCATCGACGCCTACACCCCCGACCTGGTGGTGCTGGCCGGCTTCATGCGCATCCTCACCCCCGCGTTCGTGCGCCATTACCATGGCCGCATGTTCAACATCCATCCCTCGCTGCTGCCCAAGTACAAGGGACTGGACACCCACAGGCGGGCGCTGGACGCCGGCGATGCCGAGCATGGCTGCAGCGTGCATTTCGTCACCGAGGAACTCGACGGCGGTGCGCTGGTCGTACAGGCCTCTACCGCGGTGTTGCCGGGCGACACGCCGGAAAGCCTGGCACAGCGGGT
The DNA here is from genome assembly GCF_000806415.1 of Pseudomonas flexibilis. Classification (NCBI taxonomy): domain Bacteria; kingdom Pseudomonadati; phylum Pseudomonadota; class Gammaproteobacteria; order Pseudomonadales; family Pseudomonadaceae; genus Pseudomonas; species Pseudomonas flexibilis. Next base: position 467,507 of record NZ_JTAK01000002.1, on the reverse strand, counting down.
CCATGGCCTGGAACACCGCATCTATCCGCTCGCTGTGCGCTGGTTCGCGGAAGGTCGCTTGCGACTGGAAGGCGATGGGGCAATGCTGGATGGCGAGTCATTGCTCCCGACCGGCAGGCTGATCCGCTCCTGAGGTGCGTTCCGGCCGATGGCGGCCGGAACCTATCCTGGGAGATGCCGATGGTTCGCACCCTGCTGTTGTTCGTCACCCTGCTGTTGTTCGTCACCCTGCTTGTGCCGCCTGCGCAGGCCTTCGAGCTGCAACCCTTCTCCGCCAGCTATACCGCCGATTTCAAGAACGCGCCGTTCGCCGGCACCGCCGAACGCAGCCTGGCCCAGCTGCGCGATGGCAGCTGGGAACTGCGCTTCGAGGCCGCCATGCTGGTGGCGCGCCTTACCGAACGCAGCCGTTTCCGTATCGAACAGGGCGCCCTGGTGCCGGTGAGCTACCAGTATTCACGCAACGGCCTGGGCTCCTCGCGGACGGTAGAGCAGGACTTCGACTGGAGCACCCGGCAGATCCTCGGCCTGCGCAAGGGCAAGGCCTACCGCGTACCCCTGCATCGCGGCCTGCTGGATCGCTCGACCTATCAGCTGGCCCTGCAGCAGGACGTGGCACGCGGCAAGACCAGCATGACCTATCAGGTGCTGGACGAGACCGAGGTGGAAACCTACGACTTCCGCGTGCTCGGCGAGGAGAACGTGCGCACCCGCGCCGGGCTGATCCGCGCGCTGAAGGTGGAGCGTGTGCGCGACCCGGGCCAGAGCCGCCGGCAGACCACCCTGTGGTTCGCGCCGAGCTGGAACTACCTGCTGGTGCGCCTGCACCAGCGGGAGAACGACGGCAAGGAGTACCAGATCATGCTGAAGAGCGGCGAGGTGAACGGCGAGGCGGTGAAGGGGCGGTGAGCGCTGGTTGGTTGGCGCGCCGTGCCGGCGCGATGGGGGACAAAAACAACGTTGTCCACCCTACGCCCCACGTACCCACGTACCCACGTACCCACGTACCCACGTACCCACGTACCCACGTACCCACGTACCCACGTACCCACGTAGGGTGGATCGCGCTCTACCGATCCACCAAGCGCGCCCCCCTGGGCGCGCCGTGCCGCGCGTTACCACATCAGGTCGTCGGGCACCTGGTAGGCGGCGTACGGATCGTCCGGATCCACGTCCTGGCTCTTGGGTTCGTTGAGCAGGATGATGCGCTGCGGGTCGCGCTCCTTGATCTTCAGCGCCGCGTCGCGGGGAATCAGTTCGTAGCTGCCTTCGTAACGCACGATCGCCAGCGAACCGCGGGACAGCTTGTCACGCAGGGCGTCGTTGACCGCCAGGCGCTTGACCTTCTTGCCATCGACGAAGTTGTAGTAGTCCTCGGTCTTCAGCTTGGGCAGGCGGCTGGTTTCGATCAGTTGCTTGATCTGCGCGGTGCGCGCCTTCTGCTCGGCTTTCTGTTGCTGCTGACGGTTCAGCTCCTGGTCGCGCGCCTGCTTTTCGGCGTACGCCTGCAGGGCGGCCTGACGCTGCGAATCGTCCTTCTCCACCTGGCCCTTTTTCTCCAGGCGTTCCTGTTTCTGCTTCTGCTTGACGGCCTGCTTGGCCTGCTTTTCGTTGACCAGCCCGGCCTTGAGCAGCTGGTCGCGAAGGGAAAGACTCATGATTCGACTCGTCGTTGATCGGTTCGTGAAAGGGGCGACTAACCGCAGGAAGCATCCTTCTCGGCCTTCTTGGCCTCGCCCCAGAGCGCATCCAGCTCGGCGAGGGGGCAATTCTCGATGGGCCGGCCGGCTTCCCGCAAGGCCTGCTCGATAAAACGGAAGCGCCGCTCGAACTTCTGGTTCGCCGCACGCAGGGCGTCCTCGGGATTCACGTCCAGATGGCGGGCCAGGTTGACCACGGTGAACAGCAGGTCGCCCAACTCTTCCTTCAGTGCCGCTTCGTCACCGGTACTCATGGCTTCCAGCAGCTCGTCCTGCTCCTCGCGCAGCTTGTCGAGGATCGGCAGCGCTTCCGGCCAGTCGAAGCCGACCCGCGCGGCGCGCTTCTGCAGCTTGGCGGCGCGGCTCAGCGCCGGCAGCACGGTCGGCACATCGTCCAGCAGCGACAGCTGTTCCGGCGCGGCGGCCTTCTCGGCGCGCTCCTCGGCCTTGATCTGCTCCCAGCGTTCCTTGATGGCCACCTCGTCGAGGCGCGGCAGGTCCGGCGAACCGTACAGGTCGCCATCCGGAAACACATGGGGATGACGGCGCACCAGCTTGCGGGTGATGGCATCCACCACCTCGGCAAAGCCGAAGCGCCCTTCCTCGCCGGCCAGCTGGCAGTAGTAGACCACCTGGAACAAGAGGTCGCCCAGCTCGCCCGGCAGGTGCGCGAAGTCACCGCGCTCGATGGCGTCGGCCACTTCGTAGGCTTCCTCGAGGGTGTGCGGCACGATGCTGCGAAAGTCCTGCTGCAGGTCCCACGGACAGCCGCGCTGCGGATCGCGCAGGCGGGCCATCAGGTGCAGCAGGTCGTCGAGCTGGTACATGGGCTATTCCTCGGCGGTCACGACGCCCGCTGGCGCTTCGCCTCGATGACGTTGGGCAGGCGCGACAAGCGCGCCAGCAGCCGGCCGAGGGCATCCAGGCCGGGAATCTCGATGGTCAGCGACATCAGCGCGGTGTTGTCTTCCTTGTTGCTGAGGGTGTTGACCGCCAGCACGTTGATCTTTTCGTTGAGCAGCAGCTGCGACACGTCGCGCAGCAGGCCGGAACGGTCGTAGGCGCGGATGACGATCTCCGCCGGGTAGGTCTTGACCGGCACCGGTCCCCAGCTGACCTGAATGATGCGCTCCGGTTCGCGACCTTCCAGCTGCAGCACCGAAGGGCAGTCCTGGCGGTGGATGCTCACACCACGACCCTGGGTGATGTAGCCGACGATCGGGTCGCCTGGCAGCGGCTGGCAGCAGCCGGCCATCTGGGTGAGCAGGTTGCCGACGCCCTGGATCTGGATGTCGCCACGTCCGCCGGGGCGAACCACCTGGCTGGGCGCGCGGCGCGGAATCAGCTCCAGCTGGTCGTAGTCGCGCTCCGGCTCGACCAGCTGCTGGGCCTGGTTGACCAGGTGCGCCAGGCGCAGGTCGCCGGCGCCGAGGGCGGCGAACATGTCCTCCACCGACTTGAGGTTGGTGCGCTCGACCAGCTTGTCGTAGTCCACCGAGGCCAGGTCCAGGCGCGCCAGCTCGCGTTCCAGCAGCGTCTTGCCGGCGATCACGTTCTGCTCGCGGGCCTGCTGCTTGAACCAGTGGATGATCTTGGCGCGCGCCCGCGACGTGGTGATGTAACCCAGGTTGGGGTTCAGCCAGTCACGGCTGGGCGCCCCGCCCTGCTTGGTGGTGATGATCTCCACCTGCTCACCGGTCTGCAGGCTGTAGTTGAGCGGCACGATGCGCCCGTTGACCTTGGCGCCCCGGCAGTTGTGGCCGATCTCGGTGTGCACCCGGTAGGCGAAGTCCAGCGGCGTGGCGCCCTTGGGCAGGTCGACGGCGTGGCCGTCCGGGGTGAACACGTAGACACGGTCCGGCTCGAAGTCCACGCGCAACTGCTCGGCCAGGCCGCCGATGTCGCCCAGCTCCTCGTGCCATTCCAGCACCTGGCGCAGCCAGGAGATCTTCTCCTCGTAATGGCTGGAGGTGGCCTTGACGTCGGTGCCCTTGTAGCGCCAGTGGGCGCACACGCCCAGCTCGGCTTCCTCGTGCATCGCGTGGGTACGGATCTGCACCTCCAGCACCTTGCCTTCCGGGCCGATCACCGCGGTGTGCAGCGAGCGGTAGCCGTTCTCCTTGGGGTTGGCGATGTAGTCGTCGAACTCCTTGGGAATGTGCCGCCACAGGGTGTGCACGATACCCAGCGCGGTGTAGCAGTCGTGAATTTCCGGCACCAGCACGCGCACCGCGCGCACGTCGTAGATCTGGCTGAACTGCAGGCCCTTCTTCTGCATCTTCCGCCAGATGGAATAGATGTGTTTCACCCGCCCGCTGATGTCGGCCTTGATGCCGGTGGCGTTCAGCCGTTCGCGCAGCTGGTCCATGACGCGGGCGATGTACTGCTCGCGGTCGAGTCGCCGCTCGTGCAGCAGCGAGGCGATCTGCTTGTACTGCTCGGGCTCCAGGTAGCGGAAGGACAGGTCCTCCAGCTCCCACTTGATGTGGCCGATGCCCAGGCGGTGGGCCAGCGGCGCATAGATGTCGAACACCTCGCGGGCCACGCGGTGGCGCTTTTCCTCGTCGGCGTTCTTCACCGCGCGGATGGCGCAGGTGCGCTCGGCCAGCTTGATCAGCGCCACGCGCACGTCGTCGACCATGGCCACCAGCATCTTGCGCAGGTTCTCCACCTGCACCTGGCTGTTGAACACCGTGGTGTCGCGCGGGTTCACGCTGGCGCTGATGGCCGCCATGCGCAGCACGCCTTCGATCAGCTTGGCCACCACCGGGCCGAAGCGCTCGGAGACCTTCTCCAGCGGCACCTGCCCCTCCCGGACGGCGCGGTAGATCACCGCGGCGACCAGCGAATCCTGGTCGAGCTTGAGGTCGGCGAGGATCTCGGCGATCTCCAGGCCGGTGCGAAAGCTCGACGCGTTCTCGGCCCAGCGGTGCTGACCTTCCTTGGCCTGCAGCTCGGCCTCGCGGGCAAACTCGCACGCCGCGCGCAGCCCTTCGCGGTCCACCGCCGGGTCGAGCGTCGCCATGTGCTCGAGCCAGGCGTCGAGGTTGACGCTCCCGTCGGTGTTGATCGGCTGCTGTGCCCTGACCTGTACCATTTCTGCTTCCCCTGTGGCATGCCACGCATGCCGGCAACTACATCACGCCGCCCTCTCGCGGGGTCGGTCGATCAACGCATGACAGCCCGGCTCAGGCCGGGTCGCGCACAAACAAGGCCATGGCTTCGACATGCGCCGTCTGCGGGAACATGTCGAGCATGCCGCCTCGCCTGAGCCGATAGCCCCGGGTCGCCAATTCGGCGGCATCCCGGGCCAGTGTGGCCGGATTGCAGGAAACATAGAGCACGCGGCGCGCACCCAGGGTTTCCAGCTGACGGACCATCTCCAGCGCGCCATCGCGAGGCGGATCGAGCAACACGGCGGGAAAACCACCGCGCGCCCAGCGCGCCTCGGCCAACGGCTGGGCCAGGTCGGCCTGGTGAAACTGCACGTTGTGCAGGCCGTTGGCGGCGGCATTGTCGCGCGCCCGCTCGACCATGCCTGCTATACCTTCGACGCCCACCACCTCGCCTGCCCGGCGCGCCAGCGGCAGGGCGAAATTGCCCAGCCCACAGAACAGATCCAGTACCCGCTCATCGCTGCCCGGCGCCAGCCAGTCCAGCGCCTGGGCGATCATCGCCTCGTTCACCGGGGCGTTGACCTGCACGAAATCCCCCGGCCGGTAGGCCAGGGCCAGTTGCCAGTCCGGCAGTGAATAGCCCAGCGCCGCGCCTTCGCTGGCCGGCTGCGGCTCGCCAGCGCCGTGCAGCCACAGCTGCGCGTCATGGTTGGCGCAGAAGATTTGCAGGCGCGCGAGATCAGTAGCATCCAGCGGCGCAGTATGGCGCACCAGCACGGCCTGCGCGGTGCCGCTGAACAGCTCGACATGGCCCAGGGCCTGCGGCCGGGACAGGCTGCCCAGCAATTCCGGCAGTGCACGCAGAATCGGTTGCAAGGGCTGTACCAGCACCGGGCAGTCGCCGATGGCGACGATGGCCTGGCTGGCGGCGGCGCGGAAACCCACCTCCAGGCGCCGAGCCTTGGCATCCCAGCGCACGGCGATGCGCGCGCGGCGCCGGTAGCCGAATTCGGGACCACTCAACGGCGCCGCCCATTCCTCGGGCTGCAGGCCGGCGATGCGCTGCAATTGCTCTTCGAGGGTGCGCGCCTTCAGTGCCAGCTGCGCCTCATGGGGCAGGTGCTGCAGGGTGCAGCCGCCACACTGGCCGGCATGGGGACAGGGCGGCGTGCGGCGCTCCGGCGCGGCGTCAAGGATGCGCTCGGCGCGTGCTTCGACGACCTGGCTGCGCGCGGCCAGCACCCGCGCCTCGACCCGCTCGCCGGGCAGCGCGCCGGCGACGAACCAGCTGCGCCCGTCGACAAAGCCGATGCCACGGCCATCGTGGGCCAGACGTTCGATCTGCAACTGTTGTTTCTTGCCCGTGGGCAGCGACGCCGAACGGGTGCCGTTACCGGTCTGGAAACGCAGACTCGGTGCACGTTTGGCCATGTGTGTGATTCCTGGGGGAAGCGGATGCAACCCGGCGATTCAGCGCGCCGGGTCGAAGACTCCGGTGGACAGGTAGCGATCGCCACGGTCGCAGATGATCGCCACGATCACCGCGTTCTCGACCTCGCGGCTCAGGCGCAGCGCCGCCGCTACCGCGCCGCCGGAGGACACGCCGCAGAAGATGCCCTCTTCGCGGGCCAGGCGGCGCATGGTGTCCTCGGCCTCGGCCTGGGACATGTCGACGACGCGATCCACGCGGCTGGCATCGAACACCTTGGGCAGGTACTCCTGCGGCCAACGGCGGATGCCGGGAATCGCCGAGCCTTCCATGGGTTGCAGACCGACGATCTGCACGGCCGGGTTCTGCTCCTTGAGATAGCGCGACACGCCCATGATGGTGCCGGTGGTGCCCATGGAACTGACGAAATGCGTCACCGTGCCGCCGGTCTGCCGCCAGATCTCCGGGCCGGTGGTCTGGTAATGCGCCTCGGGATTGTCATCGTTGGCGAACTGGTCGAGCACCTTGCCCTTGCCCTGGGCCTGCATGGCCAGCGCCAGGTCGCGGGCGCCTTCCATGCCTTGTTCCTTGCTGACCAGGATCAGCTCGGCGCCATAGGCGGTCATCGCCGCCTTGCGCTCGGCGCTGGAGTTGTCCGGCATGATCAGGATCATCCGGTAGCCCTTGATCGCCGCGGCCATGGCCAGGGCGATGCCGGTGTTGCCGGAGGTGGCTTCGATCAGGGTATCGCCGGGACGGATATCGCCGCGCAGCTCCGCCCGCGTGATCATCGACAGCGCCGGTCGATCCTTCACCGAACCGGCCGGGTTGTTGCCTTCGAGCTTGACCAGCAGGGTGTTGCTGGTATCGCCGGGCATGCGCTGCAGGCGCACCAGGGGCGTGTTGCCAATGCATTCGGCGATGGTGGGATAGCGCTGGGACATGACTTCGCGATCGCAGGGTCAGGAAAAAGGGCGCCTATGATAGCCGCAAACCGCTCTGGCCTATATCGCAGAACGATCACAGGTTATAGCGCCAAGGCATAACCCGGCGGCGCTTGCGTGGATGGCACGCGGGCACCAACAGTCCCATCCCGCTTCCGTGGGAGCGGACCCGTCCGCGAGCTTTTCGGCGGGCTGACGCCACACGCTCGCGAATGAACTCGCTCCCACGGCACCTAGGACGGTCACGGCAACGCCTTGGCCGCCGGACGCGGCATCGGCGCAATCCGCAGCGGCGACCGGAAAGGCGCCGGCCGCCCTACGTCACGGGCATCAGCAGGCGCGGCGCGGCCTCGACGATCTGCCGCGACAGGTGCTCCATGCGCGGCGACTGCACCTTCCAGGTGTGCCAGTACAGCGCCACATCGCGCGGCGCGTCCGGAGTCAGGTCGAGCACCTCGCCGCCGGCCAGCGCGTCGCGGATCAGCAGCTCCGGCACCATGCCGTAGCCCAGGCCGTAGCGGATGGCCTGGTAGTGCGGCTCGGCCCCCGGCACGTAATGGGTCGGATAGGCGCCCGGCGGCAGGCCGAAACGTTCCAGCAGGAAGGCGGACTGCAGGCGGTCCTTGCGGGTGTAGGCGACAACCGGCGCGCGGCGTGCGGCGGCGCGCGTCAGGCCGTGGGGGAAGAAGCGCTGGCGGAACGGTTCGCTGGCCACCAGCCGGTAGCGCATGATGCCCAGCGGCGCCGCCGTGCAGCCTCGCATCGGCTTGGGCTCGGTGCTGATGCAGCCGATGGCCAGACCGCTTTCCAGCAGGCTGTAGGTGTAGTCCTGGTCCTCGACGGTCAGGTCCAGCAGCACCCGCTCGCGGATCAGCACCTCGGCCAGCGCCGGGAAGAACCAGGTGCCCAAACTGTCGGCATTCAGCGCCGCGACCACCACCAGCGGCGCGTCGCTTTGCTCGGCCAGCTCGGCCAGCAGGTCTGCCTCCAGCAGCTGGGCGCGGCGCAGGTACTGCAACAGGCGCTGGCCCAGCTCGGTGGGCCGGCACGGCCGGCTGCGCACCACCAGCGGCGTGCCTAGGGTGCTTTCCAGGGCGCGCACCCGCTGGGAAATGGCCGGCGAGGTGAGGTGCAGGCGCGCCGCCGCCTGCTCGAAGCTGCCGCATTCGATCACGGCCCGGAAAGCCTGCGTTTGTCTAGGGTCCAACTGCATGACAGGGCTCGGATTAAGAAAATGTTTGTATACCCTAAAAAACCTTAGCCATGTTCATTTTCCCGGCGGCCCACGGATAATCGCGCCCCTCACATCCGCGTGCTCCGGAGCCTGTCGTGACCCTCACCCTGCTGTACGTCATCTACCTGATCGCCATCACCGCCGAAGCCATGTCCGGGGCCATCATGGGCATGCGGCGCGGCATGGATCTGTTCGGCATCAGCCTGCTGGGCACGGTCACCGCCTTGGGTGGCGGCACCGCCCGCGACGTACTGCTCGGTCACTACCCAGTGGGCTGGATCGCGCACCCCGAGTACCTGTCCTTCACCATCGGCGCGGCCATCGTCACAGCCTTCATCGCCCGCCAGATGCACCATCTGCGCAAGCTGTTCCTGATTGTCGACGGCCTGGGCCTGGTGGCCTTCACCGTGATCGGCTGCGACGTGGCCATGGGCATGGAGGCGCACCCCTCCATCGTGGTGCTGGCCGGCGTGATCACCGGCATCTTCGGCGGTCTGCTGCGCGACATCCTGTGCAACGAGGTGCCCATGGTGCTGCGCCGCGAGCTGTACGCCACCGTGGCCCTGTTCACCGGCGTGCTCTACGTGTCCCTGCTGTGGCTGGGCATCGACATCCAGATTGCCTCGCTGGCGGCGCTGGTGTCGGGTTTCCTGCTGCGCATGCTGGCCATCCGCTTCGGCTGGCGCCTGCCGCAGTACGATTCCGAGAACATTCGCGGACTGGATTGATCGGTATCACACCCTCCGACTGCCCGATGAGCGGTCGTCTCGCTACACTCACGCCATCGGTCAACCAGGGGACTCCAGTGTGTTAAGCCAACTCGGCATCAAGGGTCGCGTCCTATTGCTGACCCTCTTGCCCACCAGCCTGCTGGCCTTGCTGCTGGGTATCTACTTCACCTCGATGCAACTGGCGGACCTGCAGTCACAGTTGCTGCAACGCGGTCAGATGGTCGCCGAGCACCTTGCACCGCTCACCGCGCCAGCGCTGCCCAACAGCGATCCCGCACTGCTGCAGCGCATCGCCAGCAAGGCGCTCGAACAGCCCGACGTGCGTGCGGTGACGCTGTATGACCAGGACGGTCAGATGCGCGCCCATGCCGGGCCGAACATGCTGCCGCAGACCCGTCCCGTCCGCCGAACCGATCAGCCGCAACGGCTGACCGACCGGGATACCACGCGCTTCATCCAGCCGATCCTGATCAGCCACCTGACCCTTGGCGAGGCCGCTGCCACTGACGACCGGCCGCTGGGCTGGATCGAGCTGGAAATTTCCCACCAGGGCACCCTGCTGCGCGGCTACCGCAGCCTGTTCGCCAGCCTGATGCTGATCGGCGCCTGCCTGGGGGTGGCCGCGCTGCTGGCCCTGCGCATGAGCCGGGCGATCAACGTGCCGCTGACGATCATCCAGAAGGGCGTGGCGCGCCTGAAGGACGGCGATCTGCAGACCCGCCTGCCGGACCTGGGCAGCCGCGAGATGGACCAGTTGGCCGCCGGCATCAACCGCATGGCCGCTGCCCTGCAGAATGCCCAGGAGGAGCTCCAGCACAGCATCGAGCAGGCCACCGAGGACGTGCGCCAGAACCTGGAAACCATCGAGATCCAGAACATCGAGCTGGACCTGGCGCGCAAGGAGGCGCTGGAGGCCAGTCGCATCAAGTCGGAGTTCCTGGCCAACATGAGCCACGAGATCCGCACACCGCTCAACGGCATCCTCGGCTTCACCAAGCTGCTGCTGCGCAACGAATTGACCCCGCGCCAGCGCGACTACCTGCAGACCATCCAGAAGTCCGCCAACAACCTGCTGGGCATCATCAACGAGATCCTCGACTTCTCGAAGATCGAGGCCGGCAAGCTGGTGCTGGAGAACGCACCGTTCAACCTGCGCGACCTGCTGCAGGACACCCTGACCATGCTGGCCCCGGAAGCGCATGGCAAGCAGCTGGAACTGGTCTGCCTGATCTACCGCGATACACCGCAGTCGCTGGTCGGCGATTCGCTGCGCCTCAAGCAGGTACTCACCAACCTGGTGAGCAACGCCATCAAGTTCACCCACCAGGGCACCGTGGCCGTGCGCGCCATGGTGGAGGACGAAGACGACGAACGCGCACAGCTGCGCATCAGCGTCAGCGACACCGGCATCGGCCTGTCGGAGGACGACCTGCGCCAGTTGTTCCATGCCTTCAGCCAGGCCGACAACTCCATCAGCCGCCAGGCCGGCGGCACCGGCCTGGGCCTGGTGATTTCCAAGCGCCTGGTCGAGCAGATGGGCGGCGAAATCGGCGTGGAAAGCGTGCCGGGCCAGGGTTCGGATTTCTGGATCAGCATCAGCCTGCCCAAGGCCGAGCCGCTGGACGAAGAAACCTGCGAAGACCTGCGCGGCCTGCGCGTCGCGCTGCTGGATGGCCACGACCTGGCTCGCCAGGCGCTGCGTCATCAACTGGAAGACGCCGGTCTCGAGGTACTCGAGTACGCCAACCCCGGCGAGCTGCTGGAGGCGGTCGCCAACTCCCCGGATGCCCGCCCGATCGAGCTGACGGTGCTGAGCATCGACAGCCGCAGCCTGCCGCCGGAACGGCTGGGACAGTACCTGCACGAGCTGGAAGCCCAGGGCTGCAAGGCGCTCATCCTCTGCCCGACCACGGACCAGATGCTCTACAACCAGGAGCTCGGCGACGAACATCAGCAACTGCTCAGCAAGCCGATCTGCACGCGCCAGCTGCATAACGGCCTGTGGGAGCTGCGCGGCGGCCGTCTGGCGAGTCGCAACGAATCTCCTGCGCCACTGGCGGGCCAGTCGCGTCCGCCGCGCCTGCTGTGCGTGGATGACAACCCGGCCAACCTCCTGCTGGTGGAAACCCTGCTCGCCGACCTGGGGGCAGAGGTCACCGCGGTGGACAGCGGCTTCGCCGCCGTCGAGCAGGTGCGCCGGCACAGCTTTGACCTGATCTTCATGGACGTGCAGATGCCCGGCATGGATGGCCTGAAGGCCACCGAGGTGATCCGCGCCTGGGAAACCGAGCAGGCCCGGGCACAGACGCCCATCGTCGCCCTTACCGCCCACGCCCTGGCCAACGAACGGCGCGCCCTGCTGCAGGGCGGCATGGACGATTACCTGACCAAGCCGATCAACGAGCACCAGCTCAGCCAGGTGGTGCTCAAGTGGACCGGTCTGAGCCTGCGCGGCGGTCAGCCGGTACGTCCGAGCGAGCCGGCGGGCGAACCCGGCAGCGGTCTGCCGGTACTGGACTCCGAGGAAGGCCTGCGCCTGGCCGCCGGCAAGGCTGACCTGGCGGCCGACATGCTGGCCATGCTGCTGGATTCGCTGAACGCCGACCGCCAGGCCATCCTGATCGCCTGGGAGCGCTGGGACCGCGAGGCGCTGATCGAGCGCATCCACCGCCTGCATGGCGCCACCCGTTACTGCGGCGTGCCCCAGCTGCGTGCCGCCTGCCAACGCTGCGAAACCCTGCTCAAGCAGGACGCGCCGGAGGCACACGAAGCGCTGGAAGTGCTTGACGAAGCCATCCAGCGTCTGTCGCGGACGGCGGTGACGGCCTGACGCTCATCCATTCCGGAAACGAAAAAGGCAGCCTTGCGGCTGCCTTTTTCATTGGTGGGACAGGGATCAGTGCGCGACAGCGCCGCTGGCACCGAGGCCGGTCTGCGAGCGGATGAACTGCGGCAGGAAGCGCGCGCGTTCCTCGCTGGCAGCCTGGGACTTGTCGGTGACCGAGAAGAACCAGGTGGTGGCGAAGGCGACGATCATCGAGAACAGCGCCGGGTACTCGTAGGGGAAGATCGCCTGGGCGTTGCCCAGGATGCTCACCCACACGGTCGGGCTGAGGATGGTCAGCACCACCGCGGTACCCAGGCCGAGGATCCCGCCGAACAGCGCGCCGCGGGTGGTCAGGCCCTTCCAGTACATGGAGAGGAACAGCACCGGGAAGTTGCAGCTGGCGGCGATCGAGAAGGCCAGGCCGACCATGAAGGCGATGTTCTGCTTCTCGAAGGCGATACCCAGCAGGATGGCGACCACACCCAGGGCCAGGGTGGTGATCTTGGTGACCTTCAGCTCGTCCTGCTCGCGGGCCTTGCCCTTCTTGATGACGCAGGCGTACAGGTCATGGGACACCGCCGAGGCACCGGCCAGGGTCAGACCGGCCACCACGGCCAGGATGGTGGCGAACGCCACGGCCGAGATGAAGCCCAGGAACAGGTTGCCACCCACGGCGCTGGCCAGGTGTACAGCGACCATGTTGTTACCGCCGACGATGGCGCCCGAGGCGTCCTTGAACTCCGGATTGGTGCCCACCAGCAGGATGGCGCCGAAGCCGATGATGAAGGTCAGGATGTAGAAGTAGCCGATGAAGCCAGTGGCGTAGAACACCGACTTGCGGGCTTCCTTGGCGTCCGCCACGGTGAAGAAGCGCATCAGGATGTGCGGCAGGCCGGCGGTGCCGAACATCAGCGCCAGGCCCAGCGAGATCGCGGAGATCGGGTCGCTGACCAGACCGCCGGGGCTCATGATCGACTCGCCCTTGGCGTGCACGCTGATCGCTTCGGAGAACAGGCGGCCGAAGTCGAAGCCGACGTGCTTCATCACCATGATGGCCATGAAGGTGGCGCCGGAGAGCAGCAGGATCGCCTTGATGATCTGCACCCAGGTGGTGGCCAGCATGCCGCCGAACAGCACGTACATGACCATCAGCACCCCGACCAGCACCACGGCGACCAGGTAGTCCAGGCCGAACAGCAGCTGGATCAGCTTGCCGGCGCCGACCATCTGGGCGATCAGGTAGAAGGCCACCACGGTCAGCGAGCCGAAGGCGGAGAGGATGCGGATCTGGGTTTGGCCGAGGCGGTAGGAAGCCACGTCGGAGAACGTGAACTTGCCCAGGTTGCGCAGGCGCTCGGCGATCATGAACAGGATGATCGGCCAGCCCACCAGGAAGCCGATCGAGTAGATCAGGCCGTCATAGCCGGAGGCGAACACCAGGGCGGAAATACCCAGGAACGAGGCGGCGGACATGTAGTCGCCGGCGATCGCCATGCCGTTCTGGAAACCGGTGATGCTGCCACCGGCGGTGTAGTAGTCGGAGGTCGAGGTGTTGCGCTTGGCGGCCCACTTGGTGATGCCCATGGTGGCTGCGATGAACACCAGGAACATGACGATGGCCGTGTAGTTGGTGGCCTGCTTGACCACTTCGCCTTCCAGGGCACCGGCCGCCCACAGGCTGGGGGCGACGAACAGCAGGGCGGCACCTGCCAGGAGACGGGACATCATTGCTGCGCCTCCTCGATGATTTCCGCGGTCAGGTCGTCAAACTCGCCGTTGGCGCGCTTGACGTAGATGCCGGTCAGGATGAAGGCGGAGAAGATCAGGCCCAGACCTGCGGGGATGCCCCAGGTGATGGACGAGTCGGCGCTGATGCGCGTGCCGAACAGCTGGGGATCGAATGCGATCACCAGGATGTAAGCCACGTAGAGGCCGAGCATGATGGCGGACAGGGTCCAGGCGAAGCGACCGCGACGGGCCACCAGTTCTTTGAAGCGCGGACTTTGTTCAATCCGCTGGGTTACAACGTCGTACATCTTGTTCTTGTCCTAAAAGCCAGGGAATTCTGGACGGGGGGCACTCTAAGCCCCTGCCCCGTCAACAAAAGTCGACATTGGTCGAATTGGCCGCCGGTCGCAAAAGGTTGCTGTGGTCGACATTTCCTGAGTTGGCCTGCCCGAAGGCCGCGCCGTTATTCCATCGTCAAAAAGCTATCACCCCTATACAGGAGAAAAATTTTCTCAATCGACCCGCCCCCGTTAAGGTTCACACAAACGACAACGATTCCCAACTCAATCCGGGGACTCCACCATGCTCAAGACCGCTACCTTCACCGTCATGCACTTCTGCATTGCCTTCGCGGTGACCTATGCCCTGACCGGCAGCGTGGCCATCGGGGGACTGGTGGCGGCCATCGAACCCCTGTGCAACTCGGTGGGCTTCTACTTCCACGAGAAGCTCTGGGAGCGCTTCGGAAAGTCGGCCCCCGCCCCCATTCCGGAACATGCCTGGCTGCACCATCAGGCCTGATCCGCCAAGCGGACCGGCAGGGTCGTTGGACGGCGCTAAGCTGCAAGGACGCTTCCGCCGGCCCGCCCCATGCGACCACGCCTTCACTACCTTGCCTTCCTGCTGTGTTTCGCCCTGCTGCTGAGCGCCAGTTGGGCCTGGCTCGGTCGCAGCCATCCGCTGGCCGACGCCATCGCCGACGACCAGCGTCTGCAATGCGTGTCGTACAGCCCGTTCGGCCGTGAGCAGTCGCCCTTCGACCTGCCGCTGCGTCTGGACAGCGCCCAGCTGGATGCCGATCTGGCACTGCTCGCTCAGCGCTTTTCCTGCATACGCCTCTATTCGATGAGCGGGCTGGAGGCCCTGCCGGCGCTGGCCCGCAAGCACGGCCTCACGCTCCTGCTGGGCGCCTGGGTCAATGCCGATCCACGGGATACCGAAGCCGAGATCCGCCTGCTTATCGAGACCGCCCGCGCCTACCCCGATGTGGTCCGGGCGGTGCTGGTGGGCAATGAAACCCTGCTGCGTCGTGAGGTCACCGCTGCGCAACTGGCCCGCTTGATCGAGCGAGTCCGCGACAACGTGCCGCAACCGGTCAGCTACGCGGATGTGTGGGAATTCTGGCTGCGCCACCCGGAAATCGCCCCGGCGGTGGATTTCCTTACCGTACATCTGCTGCCCTACTGGGAGGACGAACCCAAGGGCATCGACAGCGCGCTGGACGAGGCTGCCCGTGTTCACGACGAGTTTGTTCAACGTTTTGCTCCCAAGGACATCCTGATTGGCGAAACCGGCTGGCCCAGCCAGGGCCGGCAGCGGGAAACCGCCGTGCCCAGCCCACTCAACCAGGCGCGCTTCATTCGCGGCTTCGTGCAACAGGCCGAGGCCCAGGGCTGGCGCTACAACCTCATCGAAGCCTTCGATCAACCCTGGAAGCGGCGCAGCGAAGGCACCGTGGGCGGCTACTGGGGGCTGTTCGACGCCGATCGCGCCGACAAGGGGGTACTGAGCGGGCCGGTATCCAACCTGCCGGACTGGCCGGTGTGGCTCGCGCTCGCGCTGGCCCTGTACGGAGCGGCCCTGTTGCTGGCCGGGCCGGGTACGCGGCTCTGGCTGCCGCCGCTGGCGACACTGGGTGCGGGCTGCGTGGCGTTCCAGGCGCAGCAGCTCGCGGTGATCAGCCGCAGCCCGGCGGAGTGGCTGTGGGGTTCCACACTGATATGCCTCAATCTGCTGGTGCTGGCCCAGGCGGCGTTGTCAGCCACCGCACGGCGCCGAACCTGGCCATGGCTCGACGCGCCGCTGTTGCTGGCCAGCGGTTTTGCCGGCGCGGTGCTGATGCTTGGGCTGGTGCTGGATGCGCGCTATCGTGGGTTTCCCTGGTACGCGCTGTTGTTTCCGGCCATCTTCTTCCTGCTGCACCCGCGCCCCATCCGCCCGCGCGAGGGGCGTTTACTGGCAGGCGTGCTGGCGCTGGGCATCCCGTTGCAGCTATGGCAGGAAGGAATCGTCAATGGCCAGGCCGTGGCCTGGGCGCTGACCTGCGCACTGCTGGCCGTGGCGCTCATGCGCGCTGCGCGGCGAGCACTGCCCGCACATAGCCCGCTTCCGAAACCCGAGCCCTGCACGAACCAGTAGGAGCGAACCTGTTCGCGAGCCGCCCGGTGTGGCCGGCCAGGTGTCGGCCTGCCTCGCGGACAGGTCCGCGCCTACCAAAAGCGCTTACCCTACGCACCCTTGCCCTATCTACCGGAGCCCCCATGACCCCACGACGCGCCCTGCTCGGGCTGCACATCGGCGCCCTGGCGTTCGGCCTGACCGGCGTGTTCGGCAAACTGGCGATCGCCGCACCGCTGGTGATCGTCTTCGGACGCGCGCTGTTCGCGGTGATCAGCCTGCTGCCGCTGGCCTGGCGGCATGCCCGGCCAGGCTGGCGCCAATTGTTGCTGCTGGCCGGTGGCGGCCTGCTGCTGGGCGGGCACTGGCTGACGTTCTTCCACGCGGTGAAGCTGTCCGGGGTAGCGGTGGCGACCCTGGGCTTCGCCAGTTTCCCGGCCTTCACCGTGTTGCTGGAAGGGCTGCTGTTCCGTGAGCGCATTCGGGGCATGGAATGGCTGACACTGGTGCTGGTGAGCGCCGGGCTGCTGCTGGTGACCCCCCAGTTCGAACTGGCCAGCACACAGACCACCGGGCTGCTGTGGGCCGTGCTATCCGGACTGCTGTTCGCCCTGCTGTCGGTGGCCAACCGCGCCTCGGTGAAGGGCATCCACCCGTTCCAGGCGGCACTCTGGCAGAACCTGACCATCGCCCTGTGCCTGCTGCCGCTGGCGT
The DNA here is from genome assembly GCF_000806415.1 of Pseudomonas flexibilis. Lineage (NCBI taxonomy): Bacteria > Pseudomonadati > Pseudomonadota > Gammaproteobacteria > Pseudomonadales > Pseudomonadaceae > Pseudomonas > Pseudomonas flexibilis. The sequence continues at coordinate 450,687 of NZ_JTAK01000002.1, read as the reverse complement.
GGCATCTGCTGCCAGCGGTGAGGCCACTGGACTGGCTGTGGCTGGGACTGCTCGGCGTGTTCTGCACGGCCATTGCCCACAGCCTGTTCGTGGCCAGCCTGAGCGTACTCAAGGCGCGCAGCGCGGCGCTGGTCTTCGCCCTGGAGCCGGTCTACGGCATCGCCGTGGCCTGGTGGCTGTTCGACGAACAGCCCACCCTGCGCATGGCGGCCGGCGGGGCGCTGATCCTACTGGCGATTGCCCTCTCCGCCCGCCAGAAGCATTAGCCACGAGGCTCGGCAGACTGCGTTTGCAGGGCGATCGGCGCCTTTCCGGCCGCCGATGAGTCGAGAACCCTGCAGCCTCGTAGGGTGGACAACGCTTTGTTTGTCCACCGTGGCGACCCGCACCCGGTCGCGGCTGCAGCCCCCCTACAAGATCTCTTACGGCGCCAGTCGTTCGCGCACCCAGGCGTCGCCGACCCTGCGGTAATTCAGGCGGTCGTGCAGTCGGCTGGGCCGACCCTGCCAGAACTCGATGCGCTCCGGTACCAGACGGTAGCCGCCCCAGTGCTCGGGGCAATGCGGTTCCTGGTCGCGGAAGCGTTCCTCGGTGTCGCGCATCAACTGTTCCAGCTCGTGGCGCCCTGCGATCACACGGCTCTGCGGCGAGGCCCAGGCGCCGAGACGGCTGCCCAGCGGACGCACACGGTAATAGGCATCGGACTCCTCGGCGCTGACCCGCTCGATGCGGCCTTCGATGCGCACCTGGCGTTCCAGGGTTGGCCAGAAGAAGGTCATGGCTGCGAAGGGATTGGCCCTGAGCTGCTCGCCCTTGGCGCTGTCGTAGTTGGAGAAGAAGGTGAAGCCCTGTTCGTCGAGGCCCTTGAGCAACAGCACCCGACAATGCGGGCGACCGTTGGCATCCACGGTGGCCAGGGTCATGGCGTTGGGCTCGACCGGCAGGTGCTCGGTTTCGACGGCCTGGGCGAACCAGGTGCGGAACAGGGCCAGCGGTTCGGCCGGCGCCTGTTCTTCGGTGAGACCGTCGCGAACGTATTCGCGACGCATATCGGCAAGGCTGGGGGACATGGTCGTCTCCGGAAGGTAGAAACGGCCCCCAGCTTAACCGAGACGCCGCTTACTTGGCTGCAAGCTTGGTGGCGCTGGCGCGGTAGTCGGCAGCCACGGCGGCCAGGGCCTTCTGCTCGGTCACCAGGATTTCCACGCGACGGTTCTTGGCACGGCCGTCAGCGCTGTCGTTGCTGGCCACCGGCTGGGCGCCGCCCAGACCCAGCGCCTGCAGGCGATCGTGCTTCAGACCACTCAGACGGAAGATGGATGCCACGGCGCGGGCGCGGGACTGGCTCAGCTTGGCGGCGGCTTCGGTGTTCAGGGTGTTGTCCAGGTGACCCACGATCAGCACGCCGGCTTCGGTGTTGCCACCCACCTGCTTGGCCACGGTGGTGATGGGTTTCAGGCTGGCCGGCAGCAGCATGTCGGGGCGATCGGCGTTGAAGGTGGTATCGGCCGGAGCGGTCACCACCAGCGCGTTGTCGATGCGGCTGAGGGTGAAGCTGCTGCCCGCCATGGCGGTGCGCAAGGCGGTTTCCTGGCTGTCCAGCCAGGACTGGGAGACCTCGGGACGCGCGCTGCCAGTGTTGCCGGTGGAGCTGCAACCCGCTACAGCCATGCAGAGCATCAGGGTCGCGGAGTGGATCATTTTCATATTCATGGACGGTTGCCCTAGCACAAAAGTTGATAACAGCAGTCGGTTTCAGACCGCCCGTTCATTGGCATGCCAGTGGCATTTTGCCGGCAGGCGAGGAATACGCAAGATATTGGCGCCAACCAGCTGACGGACGGTAAGCACTTGAAAGACTGCGTAAATCGCTCGCCTATTGGCCGATCAGGCCAGACAGGCGGCTACCACCCGGGCCAACTGCTGCGCACGCGGATCCATCAGCACATAGGGTCCCAATGTATTTGTCACGAAACCGAAGCTAAGTTCCCGCTGCGGATCGGCGCAGCCGACGGAGCCGCCCGCACCAGGGTGGCCGAAGGTACCCGGTCCGAGACCATAGGTGGCATTGGCGACGCCCGGCTGGTCGAGCATACAGCCGAGACCGAAGCGGGTGGAGGTCAGCAGGGTGCGGTCTTCGCCCCGAGAATGTTCACGGGTCAGCTCGGCGAGCAGCTCCGGCTCGAGCAACCGACCCTCCAGCAGGCCGGTGTAGAAGCCGGCCAGCGAGCGGGCATTGCCATGACCGTTGGCCGCTGGCTGGTGCATGCGGCGCCATTCCGGGCGGTTGGTGCTGGTCAGCACGGAAGGCGGATTGGTGAAGGCACGGGTGGTGAGCGACTGCGGCTCGCGCATGATGGTGCGCAGCAGCCGCTGGGCGGCTTCGTCTCCGACGGGTCCCTTGCCCCGGGCGATGTGGGCCACGCGGTGAAATTCGGCGTCGTCCAGGCCGATATGGAAATCCAGACCCAGCGGTTCGGCGGTGCGCGCAACGATGACCTCGCCCGGCTCGCGGCCTTCGACACGGCGCAGCAACTCGCCAACCAGCCAGCCAAAGGTGATCGGCGCGTAACCGTGGGCGGTCCCCGGCGTCCACCACGGCTCCTCGGCGGCCAGTGCCGCGCACATGGCTGGCCAGTCGTACAGCGCCTCACCCGACAGCGGAGCGCGAATGGCGGGCAGTCCGGCCTGGTGGCAGAGCAACTGGCGCACGGTGATGCGCTCCTTGCCGGCGGCGGCGAATTCCGGCCAGTAGCGGGCCACCGGAGCATCCAGTTCCAGCTTGCCCTCACCCACCAGTTGCAGGGTCGCGACGGCGGCGAAGGCCTTGGTGCAGGAAAACAGGTTGAGCAGGGTGTCCTGCTGCCACATTTCCTGGCCGTCCTTGTCCGCAGGGCCGGCCCACAGGTCCACGACCGTCTCGCCGGCGACCTGCACGCAGAGCGCCGCGCCGCGCTCACCGGGATTGTCGAACAGAGCGGCGAACGCGTCGCGAACCGCCTCGAAACGCAGGTCGAAATAGCCTTGGATCTGCACGCTCGCACTCCGGGGTATCGATTGGATGGGCGGTATTGTCGGCGCGGCGCGGCGCGTGCGGCAAGTTTGTGCGCAGCAACCCTGCAGGGCCGGCCTTAGGCGGGCCGACGGCGTATAGGGGACGGCGGTTATGGCGCCGTGCGCTCGGCCGGGGGCAGCCAGCGGCGCAGCAGGCGCAGGTTGGCGCGACGCACGGCGTCGACGAAGCCGTCGAACGGCACGTCGGTGATGGCCACCAGGCCGACATGGCCGTTCTCGCCGTCCAGCAGGCGGCCCGTCACCGGCTGGTCCAGATACTGGAACCAGTGCAGGCCGACAATCACCGGCTCCTGCAGGGCCCGCTCGAGAAAGTGTGCATAGGCGGCGCCTCGCGCGGTTTCGCCTGGCACCTCCAGCGGCCCCGGCCAGAAGGGCCCGCGATCCCGCGAGCCGAAGGAAAACTCAGCGATCAGGACCGGCCTGTTCAACGCGTGCAGCGCGGTGAAATCCTGGCCCTGCTGGGGTGCACGCGTGTAGGTGTTGAGGCTGAGGACATCGCAATAGCGCGCGCAGGCGGCCAGCGCTTCCGGCGTGGCGATGGAGAAGCGCCCGCCCAGCAGCAGGTGGTTCGGCGCATGCCAGGCCAGCGCCTCGGCGACGGTGCGGAAGTAGGTGTCGGCGTACAGCGCCAGGAAGCGCCGCAGATCGTCTTCGATGGCCGGATGGGCCGGGTCGGGCAGCGGCGCCTCGAAGCCGGGGTCCTCCATCAGCTCCCAGGCCGGCAGCTCGATGCCCCAGGCGGCCGCCAGCCCCTGCTGGTTGCGGTGGCGGTCGCGCAGCTGTTTCAGGAAGGCGCGTTTGGCCGGCACATCGGTGGTCTGGCGCAGGGTGTTGTAGGCCAGCGCGTAGCGGGCCTGGGGCGTGTCACCAGGCGCCACCCAGGGCAGTTCGTTGTCGACGAAGTAGCCGATCAGCCACGGATCCTCGCGCCGCCCGCGCGCGGCAATGGCCACCGCGCGCTCGGCGGCCATCGCGAAACGCGGATCGAACGGGTCGGGCATGGCACCCCACCAGTCGTGGCCGGTGGGGATGCTGGCGTAGTCACCGGCAATGGACAGCGGCAGCACATAGGGCATGCGCGGCTGTTCGTGCAGCTCCGCATCGCTCCAGTTGCCCAGCGTGTTGAAGCCCCAGGCCTGCAGGCGTGCCAGGGTCTGTTCGGGCCACAGGGCGTTCACCGCCTGGGTGCGCAGGACGAGGCAGGCGGTCTCGTCGCGGCGCTCGGCGTCGGGCAGCGATTGCCGCGTCCGGCAGGGTGCACAGGGCTCGTGGCGCTCGCAGGCCTGCTCGGCCTGGGCGCGGTAGCGGTTGGCGCTGTAGAAATCGAACCAGCGACCGTGGGCGAACTGCCGCTCGCGCGTGGCCATCACACCGGTGCGGCTGTCGCCCTGGCCATAGAACAGCGCCAGCGGCTCATGGGGCGCCGGCAGCGACTGGAACATTACTTCGCGCCCCTGCACGTAGGTCTGGCTGTGCTGGCGGCTCACCGCATTGACCCCCAGCGAGAAGAACGGGTGGCCGTCCGGTGTCACCAGGTACCAGCGCTCCGCCTGTTTCTCGGTGCGGAAGAAGCCGGTGGCCTCGAAGCGCGCACCGCCGCGCAGGCCACCGAAACGATCACGCTCAGGCAACTGGCGGTTCCAGCTGTCCAGCGCCGCGCTGGCATTGTCGAGCAGACGGCGCAGCTGGCTGTCAGCGTTGATCTTGTCGCCCCAGGCGCGCCGGGTGTACTGGCCATAGCCATCGACCAGCCCCTGGTAGGCGGTCACCAGCTCATCGCTGGCGCTGACGCCGAACTGGCCGAGCAGGATGTGCTGCGGCACATCGGGATTGCGCAGGTAGACCTTGACCGCGCGCACCCGATCCAGGCTGATCTCCCCCTGCACCTGGGTGGCCACCAGCAAGCGCCGGCCGCCCTGCGACCAGGGCATCGGCGGACCGGCGCGCATGCCCCAGGCCTGCGGCGAGGTGGCCTGCAGGGGCACGGCGAGGGTCTGCGTCGGCCCGGTTGGCAGGCCGATCCGCGCCTCCAGCGCCTGGCCATCGCCACTTTCGATACGCACATGCAGGGTCAGGTCCCACTCCATCGCGTTGCGCAGGCGCAGGGTCATGGTGCGCTGGCCGGTCCAGTCCCAGACGCCGTCCTGCGGTTCGAGCGACAGCGTCGGCTGCGCGGCATTGTTGAAGCTCAGGCGTCGCAGGATGGCGCCCTCCGGGGTGGTTTCCGCGGTCAGTTCCGGGAACCAGGCATCCTCGGTGGACACCTGCACCACATCCAGCGGGCGAACGAAGCTGAACAGGGTCTGTTCGTCAGCCTGCAAGAACAGGGGCAGGCCGCTCCCCACCAGCATCAGCACCCAGCGCCACCGCCGCATCGCCTGCCCTCCTTTCCTTGCGCCCGGGCCAATAGACCACGACGACCGGCAAGGGTGCGGAGGGCGGCCCAAAGGCTGGCGCGGCCCGTCGCACCGCTTGGCCCCTTCCTTCCGCTTGGTTATGATCCGGCACCTGGCTTTGCAGTAGCGTACACAGGGAAACGTCGTGCCTATCAAGTCCGCCATCGTGTCCGGTTCCCGGGGAAGCCTCCTGCCCCTTCGCGACTACTACTCCCGTGTGCTCGCCTACCTCACTGTGGCCGCCACCGTCGTAACCGGCACCTATGTGCAGCACTGCCCGCAGGAAATCCTCTGGATGGTGCCCTACACCCTGCTGTACCCCCAGCTGGCCCACCTGCTGAGCCGCCCGTTCCACCGGCGCAACCCGCAACGAACCGACCAGGCGCTGCTGCTCCTGGATGCCCTGCATGCCGGCTTCGCCCTGGTGCTGCTTGGCCTGTCGGCCATCCCCGCGCTGATGATCCTGCTGATCCTCGGCTTCAGCGCCATGATCGGCGGCGGCGTGCTGTCATTCCTGATGACCCTGCTGGTAGCCGGCCTCACGGCGCTGGGCTACGCCTACCACCGGCCGCCGGAACTGCACCTGGACACCCCGCCGCTGGTGGTGCTGGTGAGCATCCTGTCCAGCGGCCTTTACATCTGCATCACCGCCTATTTCGTGCACCAGCAGAGCCTCAAGCTCTACCTGGCACGCAGCGAGATCCAGCGCGAACAGGAAAAGGCCGCGCGGCTGGCACGCAGCCTGTCCAAGTACCTGTCGCCGCAGATCTGGGAATCCATCTTCAGCGGCCGCAAGAGCGTGTGCCTGGAAACCCAGCGCAAGAAACTCACGGTGTTTTTCTCGGACATCAAGGGCTTCACCGAACTCTCCGAGGAGCTGGAGGCCGAGCAGCTCACCGACCTGCTCAACACCTACCTCAACGACATGTCGAAGATCGCCCTCAAGTACGGCGGCACCATCGACAAGTTCGTCGGCGACTGCGTGATGGTGTTCTTCGGCGACCCGACCACCGAAGGGGCGCGCAAGGATGCCGTGGCGGCGGTGTCCATGGCCATCGCCATGCGCAAGCACATGAAGGTGCTGCGCCAGCAATGGCGCGCCCAGGGCATCACCAAGCCGCTGGAAATCCGCATGGGCCTGAACACCGGCTACTGCACGGTGGGCAACTTCGGCGCGGAAACGCGCATGGACTACACCATCATCGGCCGCGAGGTGAACCTGGCCAGCCGCCTGGAAAACGCGGCGGAGATCGGCGAGATCCTCATTTCCCACGAAACCTATTCACTGGTGAAGGACGTGATCATGTGCCGCGACAAGGGACAGATCACCGTCAAGGGCTTCGCCCGGCCGATCCACATCTACCAGGTGATCGACTTCCGCCGCGACCTGGGCGCCTCGCCCAGCTTCATCGAGCACGAATTGCCCGGCTTCTCCATGTACCTGGACACCAACAGCCTGCAGCAGCTCGACAAGGAGCATGTGATCGAGGCGTTGCGCGAGGCGGCGGACAAGCTGCGCGACAAGATCATCTGAGCCTGTGCCGCGCCTCAGCCGCGGACAAATCCGATACACTGCCGCCACTGTTGTTCGGAGTCCGTCATGCGTGCTGAGCTCACCCAAGGTCTGATCGATTTCCTCAAGGCGTCACCCACCCCCTTCCATGCCACCGCCACCCTCGCCCAGCGACTCGAAGCCGCTGGCTACCAGCCGCTGGATGAACGCCAGCCCTGGCAGTGCGAGCCGGGCGGCCGCTACTACGTCACCCGCAACGATTCCTCGCTGATCGCCTTCAAAGCCGGCACCCGCAGCCCGCTGGAAGGTGGCCTGCGCCTGGTCGGCGCGCACACCGACAGCCCCTGCCTGCGCGTCAAGCCGCAGCCCGAGATGCAGCGTCACGGCTTCCTGCAACTGGGCGTGGAGGTCTACGGCGGCGCGTTGCTGGCGCCCTGGTTCGACCGCGACCTGTCGCTGGCCGGCCGCGTGACCTTCCGCCGCGACGGCCGGGTGGAAAGCCAGTTGATCGACTTCCAGGCGCCCATCGCGGTCATTCCCAACCTGGCCATCCACCTCAATCGCGAGGCCAACCAGGGCTGGGCGATCAACGCGCAGAACGAGTTGCCGCCGATCCTCGCCCAGATCGCCGGCGCCGAGCCCTACGATTTCCGCGCCCTGTTGGCCGACCAGCTGAGCCGCGAGCATGAGCTGACCGCCGACATCATCCTCGACTTCGAGCTCAGCCTGTACGACACCCAGCCCGCCGCCGTGGTGGGCCTGCATGGCGATTTCATCGCCGGCGCGCGCCTGGACAACCTGTTGTCCTGCTACGCCGGCCTGCAGGCGCTGCTGGCCGCCGACGACGAGCAGAGCTGCGTGCTGGTGTGCACCGACCACGAGGAAGTGGGCTCTACCTCCTGCTGCGGCGCCGATGGCCCGTTCCTGGAACAGACCCTGGAGCGCGCCTTCGCCGCCGGCGAGGACCTGGTGCGCATCACCCAGCGCTCGCTGCTGATCTCCGCCGACAACGCCCACGGCCTGCATCCGAACTACCCGGACAAGCACGACGGCAACCACGGCCCGAAGCTCAACGCCGGCCCGGTGATCAAGGTGAACAGCAACCAGCGCTACGCCACCAGCAGCGAAACCGCCGGCTTCTTCCGCCACCTGTGCCTGGAGAACGAAGTGCCGATGCAGAGCTTCGTGACCCGTAGCGACATGGGTTGCGGCTCGACCATCGGCCCGATCACCGCCAGCCGCCTGGGCGTGCCGACGGTGGACATCGGCCTGCCGACCTTCGCCATGCACTCGATCCGCGAGCTGGCCGGCAGCCAGGATCTGGAGCATCTGGTGAAGGTGCTGACCGCCTTCTACAACAGCGCCGAGCTGGCCTGATGGCGCTGGCGATCTTCGATCTGGACGAAACCCTGATCGCCGGCAATAGCCCCAGCCTCTGGGGCCGTTACCTGGGCGCGCAGGGCTGGCTGGATCTGGAACAGTTCGTGCCGCGCGAGCAGGCGATGGTACGGCTGTATGCCGAGCGCCAGTTGACGCTGGAAGACTACCTGGCCTTCACCCTGCAACCGCTGGCCGGTCGCACGCCCGCCGAATGCCGGGCGCTGGCTGATCGGTTCGCGGTCGAGGTGATCGCGCCGCTGTTCTATGCCGAGGCGCTGCAGTGCCTGGAGCGCCATCGCGAAGCCGGTGACCAGATCCTGGTGATCTCCGCCACGCAGCGCTTCCTGGTCGAAGCCATCTGCGCGCAGCTGGACATCCAGCACGCGCTGGGCACCGACATGGAGGTGATAGACGGTCGCTACACTGGCCTCACCCAGGGCATCCTCACCTATCGGGAAGGCAAGATCGCAGCGCTGCACGCCTGGCAACGCCAGCAAAGCCGGCCCGCCGAAACCTGTCACTTCTATTCGGATTCGCAGAACGACCTGCCGCTGCTCTGCGCGGTCGACGTCCCGCACGCCGTCAACCCGGATGCGACCCTGCGCGCCCACGCCGAGGCGCAGGGCTGGGACATTCTCGACTGGCGCTGACTGCGCAGGGTGGTCAACGCCATGCCTTGGCCACCACGGCGGCCAAGGCTGCGCCTTGACCGCGCTAAGGTTCAAAACGTCACGGCCAGGGATAATCCGGAACCTCGTAGCCCGCGAGGTTCAGCTCTTCCGTAACATCGCGGCGCAGCGCCACCACATCCTCCACGGGCCTGGCTCGCAGTGCCGTCACTTCCTCTGCCGTGAACGCCTTGCGTGCACCGGGCTCGCCCCAGCGTTCGCCCACATAGTTCATCACCGCGGCGATCTCGCGATCCGTGAGACTGGCCCCGTTGATGCCCGGCACGTGCATCAGGTACAGGCGGCTGTTCTCGGTCGAGAAGAAGCCATCGACATACTTGGGAAACGGCGGGATGCCACCCGCTGGAACCCCCATGCCGTCCTGCCCGTGGCATCCGGCGCAGCGCAACTGATAGTTGACCGATGCCGAATACTCCTGGGCCGACAGCACGGGGGCAGCCAGTGATAGCCCCATCGCTACCACCCACAACTGCCACCGTTGCATAGTGCTACCTCGCTTACAGATTCTGCGGCCGCAGGGCACGCAGTTGCGCATGGGTCTGAGCCGGACTGCGCGCCTGCTCCACATCCGCCGCGCTCACCGAGGCCGACACACCGTTGAGCTTCAACAGGTAGCTGGCCACTTGCGCCAGCTCGTCGCTGGGCAGGTTGCTTTGCGGCGGCATCACCAGGCCGATGTACAGCTGGCCCATGGCGGTGAGCTTGCCGCTCATGCCGGATGCCATCACGCCGGTGAGATACTGCGGAGCCTGCTCGCCGAGGCCCTGCCACAGCGCGGGATGCGCCAGCGGCGGGGCCAGTCCGGGGATGCCTTCGGCACTGGCGCCATGACAGCTGGCGCAGTGCTTCTGGAACAACGCTTCACTGGCCTGGGCAGTACCGCCCAGGGCCAGCAGCAGGGCGCAGAGCGCCCCGCCTTTTACAGCCAGATCACGCATCGGCCAGCCCCACCACCACCGACACCGTGCAGTGGTAGCCCTTGTTGGTGTTGGCCATGCACCAGTTGATGTCGTTGTGCAGACCCATGCGGTAGCCGGGACGCTCGCGCTCGCTGCGGAAGCAGAAGGTGGAGCTGGCCACCGAGGCCTTGCCGCAGCAGTCGTTGTAGGAGACCAGGTAGTCCTTGCCGTCGTTGGGGTTACGGCAGGTTCCGACCCAGGCCACCTTGGACGCTTCGCTGCCGGGCGGGCAGGACGTCATGGTGCCGCCGGAGGTGCTGCACAGGTTGCCGTCCAGGGCGCAGTGGCGCCAGTAGTCACAGCTGTATTCGTCATTGACGTCTCCACCGGCGCCGGTGGCGGCCATCGCCAGGCCGCCCAGGGAGCGGTCGAACGGCAACAGCGGCATGGCCATGGTACCGGCCAGCGCCACGCCGGCCTTGGCCAGGAAGGAGCGGCGACCGGTTTGCATGGCCGTCTTTCGCGCGCCGGCTTCGGCGGTCTTGTCGATGACGGTGAACAGGCGATCAAAGAACTTGGACATGATTGATGACTCCACGGGGGATCAGGAATGTGCGGTACGGCTGGCGAAGTCCTGGATCGACGCGTAACCGGTTTCGGCGGCGTTGAAGAGGCTTTCCAGCTGTTCGCGGGTGTTGACCAGACCCTTGGCCTTGACCACACCTTCGCCATCGAGCAGGACCGCGAACGGCAGACGCGCCACCCGGTAGGTCACGCCCAGCTGCTCGGAGATCACGTAGGGGAACTGCTCCAGCTCGGCACGGGCGATGAAGTCGCGGTGACGCGCTTCCTCGCCATCGCTGGCCAGCACCACGTCCAGCCAGGTTTCGCTCTGGCGAATGGACGCAAGCACCGGCAGCAGCTTCTTGCAGATCGGACAGGTCGGCGACAGGAAGAAGATCAGGGTGTGTTTCGGAGAAACCGCACCGATCTGCACCAGGCCGCCGGTCAGGCTCGGCAGGTTGAAGGCGGGAGACACCTCGCCCAGCTTCGGCCCGCTGTCATTGACCATGGCGCCGACGGGAGAGATACGTTCGAACAGGATGCCGATCTGGCGGGCCAGGGCGAAGACCATGACGATCAGTGCCAGGACCAGCACAGTGAGCACACAGACGGCGAAGATAAGTAAGGACATGGGACGGCTTCTTCTTCAGTTCGGTTGGGAAAGCGAGTTGGCCTTGCGTGCCAACAACAGGGGGCCCGGATTCGCCATCACCTGTTCGGCGATGACGTAGAGGCTGAAGGCCAACGCGCCTGCCAGCAGCGCAACAGCGGTTTCCAGCACACCAGCGAGCGTGTAGGGGATCGACAGGGCCAGACCGGCCAGCGCCATCAACACCCCGTTGCGCACCACCAGCAGCCAGGACAGCGGCTGCGCCGCCCCGCCGCAGCCACACTCGATGCGAGTGCGACCGCGCAGCAGGTTCACAGCGATGCCCAGGGCATACAGCCCCAGCAGCACCAGCGCGCCCACTGCCCCCCAGACCGCCAGCGGCGGCCAGACCAGCAGGGCCACGACGGCGAACTCGGCGGCGACCAGCAGGCGGCTGGCCACGCCCAACAGCGCGTCGGGGACCAGGCGGTAGTCGGCCACGAAGCCAACGAAGCGCCCGTAGTCAGCCGCCTTGTGCCAAGCGGCTCGCAGGAACAGCAGCGCCAGGAAGACCACCGCGGCCAGGGCTGCCAGATGAAGGACAGAGGCATTCATGGCACTTACTCGCCGGTAACTGCGTACACGGTCCACTCACCCACGCCTTCCACCGTGTGGGTCGGCTTGGCGGCGAAGCGGGCCTGCGGGTCGATCGCGTAGCGGATCAGTTCACTGTCTTCATTCAGGCCGAACAGCACCGGCTGCTTGCCATTGGTGACGGCAATAGAGGCCAAATGCGGAACCACCGAGCGGTACAGGACCTGCTTGCGCTTGAGGTCAATCGCCCACAGCTCCTCGGCACCGTTCTTGTGGCTGCCCTCCTGGGCACCGGAGTGCATGGTCAGGAACAGCACGTTGTGAGCCGCGTTGTAGGCGGACACATCGACGCCACCCGGCGCCCAGTCGCCGTCGATGCCCTCCACTACCGAGAACTTCTCGACCAGCTTCGGCGCCTTGCCGCTGTCGGAGACGCGGTACAGGTTGCCCTTGAAGGACGGGAACACCAGGTCCTGGCCAACCCGCTCGGGCACGATGAACAGGGCGTCGGCATCCGGATCGAAGAGCTTGGCGCTGCGCGCCGGGGCGGAGGCTTCGCCATTGGCCTTGACCTCGAAGGTGGCCAGGGTGCCGTCACCGCACACGGTGGTGAAGCGGCTGCCCGCCGGGGTCGGGAAGATGCCGAAGCAGCCCGGGGTCGGGATCTCGGTGAGGAACTTGCCGGCCTGCAGATCCACCACGGTCACCGAAGTGGCCGGCGTGGCGTTCTGCACGAAGGCGAAGCGCTCGTCACCGGACAGCGCCAGCACGGCGCTGGAGGGCGCGACCTGCGCCATCTTCTCGGGAATGATCACCTCGCGCTTGAGCGTGAGCGTGTCGACATCGAACTCCTGCAGCACCGCTTCGGTCGGACCGTAGGTGATGCGAGTGGCATACGCCGACATGGCGTAGGCCGTCTTGCGATCCTTGCTGTAGACCATCTGGCCGGTGATACCGACGCTCAGGATGCCCTTGTGCTCAAGGTCATCGGCCGACAGCACGTTGATGCGACTGGCTCCCTTCCAGCTCTGATCCAGAACGAAGACGTTCGCGCCCGGCTTGATGGCCTTCTCGACCGTCAATACTTCCGGAACGAAGGTTTCCGATGCCTGAGCGATGCCGACCGACAGCACACCCAGCATTGCACCCAGCGTAATACCCAAGGCTTGCATGATGTTCTCCACGTCTAGGGATACGCGCGGCCAGTATTTCGAACACCGCGCTGAACACCTCATAGCAGCAAGCGTGCCACCTTAAAAAACAAAGGGTTACGGGCACTTTTGCATGGTTTTTCGTTCCTTTTCGGTGCTTTAGCGGCCCTTCGCCATTATCCGGCGCACCTCTATGGTGCAGCGACAACGGGCTGAACGCGGTCCAGCCTGGTCTACGCTTTGCCAACGCCCCGCCTGTCATTCACCGGTCATCCAGGGCCGCCACAGTGGCGGTACCGCCCCAAGGACTCACCCCTGCAAGGAGCTGCACGATGAAACGACTGCTACTGGTTTCTCTGATGAGCGCGGCGCTGGCCGGAGGCAATCCGGCCAACGCCCAGGACCTGGCACAGCTGGAACAGGCTGCGCGCGCCGAGGGTCGCGTGGATAGCGTGGGCATGCCGGACAGCTGGGCCAACTGGAAGGACACCTGGGCCGACCTCAAGCGCCTGTACGGTCTGGAACACAGCGATACCGACATGAGCTCGGCCCAGGAGATCGCCAAGTTCGCCGCCGAGAAGAACAACGCCACCGCCGACATCGGCGACGTGGGCGCGGCGTTCGGCCCCATCGCCGTGCAGCAGGGCGTCACCCAGCCCTACAAGCCGAGCACCTGGGCGCAGATTCCCGAATGGGCCAAGGATGAGGACGGCCACTGGATGCTGGCCTACACCGGCTCCATTGCCTTCATCGTCAACACGCAGCTGGTCAAGGAGGTGCCCCGTTCCTGGGCCGAGCTGAAAACCGGCCGCTACAAGGTGGCCATTGGCGACGTCAGTTCCGCTGCCCAGGCGGTGAACGGTGTGCTGGCAGCGGCCCTCGCCAACGGCGGCGACGAGAAGAACATCCAGCCGGGCCTGGACTTCTTCGCCGACATTGCCCGTCAGGGCCGGCTGTCGCTGGCCAACCCCACCATCCAGACCCTGGAAAAGGGCGAGGTGGAAGTCGGCGTGGTCTGGGACTTCAACGGCCTGGGCTATCGCGAGCAGATCGACCCCAACCGCTTCGAAGTGCTGATCCCCTCCGACGGCTCGGTGATTTCCGGCTACACCACCATCATCAACAAGTACGCCAAGCACCCCAACGCCGCCAAGCTGGCCCGCGAGTACATCCTTTCCGACGCCGGGCAGATCAATCTGGCCAAGGGCAACGCCCGCCCCATCCGCGCCGAGCACCTGACCCTGCCGGCGGATGTGCAGGCCAGGCTGCTACCCAACGAGCAGTACGCCAATGTCCAGCCGATCAGAGACGCGGCTGCCTGGGAGAAGACCTCCCGGGCGCTGCCGCAGCTCTGGCAGGAACACGTGATCATCGAGATGCGCTAGCACGGCCAGCCCATGACGGCTCCTGCACGCCGCGCGCCGCCGTGGAGCGCCGCCCGTCGCGGCCGCTGGCTGGCGGCGCTCTGTCTGTTGCCATTCGCGCTGGTGTTCTTCGCCTTCCAGATCGCGCCGCTGCTCTGGGTGGCGGTCAACAGCCTGCAGACGGCCGACGGCTGGAGCCTGGCCAACTTCACCCGCATCCTGGAGTCGCGCTTTTATCGGCAGGCGATCAGCCACAGCCTGCAGGTGTCCTTCTGGTCGAGCCTGTTCGGCCTGCTCATCGCCCTGCTTGGCAGCTATTCGCTGCACCGGGTGGACTCGCGGCTGCGCGACTTCGTCAACGCCTTCGCCACCATGACCAGCAACTTCGCCGGGGTGCCGCTGGCCTTCGCCTTCATCATCCTGCTCGGCTTCAACGGTGCGCTCACGCTGCTGCTGCGGCAGATCGGCTGGATCGAGGACTTCAACCTCTATTCCAAGACCGGGCTGATCGTCATCTACACCTACTTCCAGATCCCGCTGGGGGTACTGCTGCTCTACCCGGCCTTCGACGCGCTGCGCGAGGACTGGCGCGAGTCCGCCGCACTGCTCGGCGCGTCGACCTGGCGCTACTGGTGCCACATCGGCCTGCCGGTGCTCACCCCGGCACTGGTCGGCACGTTCGTGATCCTGCTGGCCAACGCGCTGGGCGCCTACGCCACCGTGTACGCGCTGACCACCGGCAACTTCAACATCGTGCCGATCCGCATCGCCGCGCTGGTGGCCGGCGACATCAACCTAGACCCCTGGCTGGCCAGCGCCCTGGCCATGCTGCTGGTCGGCCTGATGGCGCTGATCACGCTGGTGCATCAATGGCTGCTGAGGAGGAGCTACCATGCGGCGCGCTGAACAAGGCCCTGTCCTGCTCTACCACCGGCTGGTGGTCTGGCTGCTGTTCCTGATCTTGCTGCTGCCGCTGGCCGGCACGCTGCTCTACTCGCTGGCCACCAGTTGGTCGGCGACCGTGCTGCCCAGCGGACTGACCCTCAAGTGGTACCTGGCGCTGTGGAGCGACGCGCGCTTCCTCAGCGCCTTCGGCCATTCGCTGCTGGTGTGCTTCGGCGCGCTGCTGCTGTCGGTGCTGCTGATCCTGCCGTTGCTGTTCGTGGTGCACTACCACTTCCCGCGCCTGGACGGCCTGATGAACGTGCTGATCCTGCTGCCCTTCGCCATCCCGCCGGTAGTCTCCTCGGTGGGGCTGCTGCAGGTGTACGGCAGCGGACCCCTGCCGTTGATCGGCACGCCCTGGATCCTCATTGGCTGCTATTTCACCGTGGCCCTGCCGTTCATGTACCGGGCGATCAGCAACAACCTGCTGGCGCTGAACCTGCGCGACCTGATGGACGCCGCGCGCGTCCATGGCGCCAGCACCTGGCAGGCGGCCTTCTGGGTAGTGCTGCCCAACCTGCGCAAGGGGGTGATGGTGGCGCTGTTCCTGTCCTTTTCGTTCCTGCTCGGCGAATTCGTGTTCGCCAATCTGCTGGTGGGCACCCGCTACGAGACCCTGCAGGTGTACCTGAACAACATGCGCAACAGCAGCGGCCACTTCAACAGCGCCCTGGTGATCTCCTATTTCTTCTTCGTGCTGCTGTTCACCTGGGCGGCCAACCGCCTGAACAAGGATCTGCCATGAGCTTTCTGGTCATTCAGGGACTGCACAAGCGCTACGGCGCCACACCGGTGTTCAGCGACATCGACTGCACCCTCGAGCAGGGCGAATTCGTCACCCTGCTCGGCCCCTCGGGCTGTGGCAAATCCACCCTGCTGCGCTGCGTGGCGGGCCTGACCGAGGTGGACGGCGGCACGATCCGGCTGGACGGCCAGGACCTGCTGCCCCTGCCGCCCCAGAAGCGCGGCATCGGCATGGTGTTCCAGAGCTATGCGCTGTTTCCCAACATGACGGTGGCCCAGAACGTGGCGTTCGGCCTGCGCATGCAAAGGGTGCCGCGCGCGGAAAGTGCCCGGCGCGTCGCCGAGGTGCTGGCCCTGGTGGAGCTGGAAGCGCTCGCTGACCGCTATCCGCAGCAGCTGTCCGGCGGCCAGAGCCAGCGCGTCGCCCTGGCCCGTTCGCTGGTCACGCGGCCACGCCTGCTGCTGCTCGATGAGCCGCTGTCGGCGCTGGATGCGCGCATTCGCAAACACCTGCGCGAGGAAATCCGCCGTATCCAGCGGGAACTGGGCCTGACCACGCTGTTCGTCACCCACGACCAGGAGGAGGCGCTGACCCTTTCGGATCGCATCCTGCTCATGGACGCCGGACGCATCGTCCAGAGCGGCAGCGCCGAGGCCCTGTATACCGAGCCGGCCAGCGCCTTCGCCGCCGGCTTCATCGGCCACTACAACCTGCTGGATGCCGAAGCGGCCGGGCGCCTGCTCGGCCGCTCGATGAGCCGTCGCGTGGCGATCCGCCCGGAAGCCATCCGCCTGGGCAGCGGCGACCTCAGCGGGCTGATCCGCAGCCACAGCCTGCTCGGCAACGTCATTCGCTACCGCGTGGAGAGTCGCGGTGTGGAACTGTACGTGGATGTGCTCAACCGCTCCGCCGGGGACCTGTTGCCCAGCGGCCGCTCCGTGGCGCTGGAGATCGCCCCGGAGGCGGTTCGCGAGCTGGAGGGGTAAAGCGCACTGATGTGATGCCAGCCGCAAAGCGCGGCCCGGAGCGTAGGGGCGGTCGGCGCTGTTCCGGCCGCCGACTGGCGGGCCCGAGGTTGGCCAACGCGACGCGTTGACCAACCTACCGAAACCTGCGGTTTCAAAGGCTTTGGAGGCCTCTCGACTAGAGACTGTCGTCGAGCAGCAGCACGATCTTGCCATTCACCTGGTTGCTCTCCAGCAGCGCGAAGGCTTCCTCGGCCTGATCGGCACGGAAGGTCCGCTCCAGCTGGGGCGCCAGCCGCTTTTCGGCGAACAGCGGCCAGACCTTGTCGCGCAGTTCGGCAATCAGCGCCGCCTTGAAGGCATCGTCGCGGTTGCGCAGCGTCGAGCCGGTGATCTGCACGCGCTTGGCCAGGAACTTGGCCAGGTCCAGCTCGGCGCGACGCCCGCCCATCATGGCGATGACCACCCAGCGGCCATCCAGGGCGATCAGACTGAGGTTCAGCGCCGCATAGCTGGCGCCCACCGGATCGAGGATCACGTCGAACGGCGCGAAGTCCTTCAGGCTGTCCAGATTCTCGCCGCGCAGCACACCGCCCTGGGCGCCGAGGCTCTCGCAATAGGCCAGGCGATCGGCCGAGCCGACGCTCACCCAGCAGGGATTGCCGAATGCCTTGCACAGCTGGATGGCCGCCGAGCCGACCCCGCCGGCGCCGGCATGGATCAGCGCCTTCTCGCCCGGTTGCAGGCGGGCCAGTTGGAACAGGTTGAGCCAGGCGGTGGCATACACCTCCGGCAGCGCTGCGGCTTCGGCCAGGCTCAGTCCGTCCGGCACCGGTAATGCGTGTCCGGCATGCACCACCACGTCTTCGGCCATGCCGCCGCCGGCCAGCAGCGCACAGACCCGATCACCCACCCGCCACGGACTGCCTGCGCCCACCTCGCTGACCACCCCGGCGCATTCCAGGCCGAGGATGTCACTGGCGCCAGGCGGCGGCGGGTAATGACCGGCCCGCTGCAACAGATCGGCACGGTTAAGCCCTGCCGCGGCCACACGGATGCGAATCTGCCCGGAACCGCACGGTTCACTGGTCCGTTCGGCCCACTCCACGCGTCCCTCGATACCTTGCAATGCCTTCACGCTGCCTCCATAGTGACTCTCACATCGAGCCCGGACGATGCCGGGCTTTCGCGCCATTACGCCGGTTTCGTGCGAAACCGGTATCAATAGACGGCCTACTATGCGTTATCACTTGTCCTTGCGTCGACCCACTCTCCCGCGCCTGCTCGGCGGTGCGGCCCTGGCCCTGGTGATGGGCCTGAGCCTGCCCCTGCAGGCCAAGACCACCGATCTCGACTGGGCCAGCCTCAAGCCCGACCGCAACCAGGTGATCGCCAGCCTCAACGTCGTCGAGTTGCTGCGCCGTCATCACTACAACAAACCCCCGCTGGACGACGCCCGCTCGGCCAAGATCTACGACAGCTACATCAAGCTGCTCGATCCGGCGCGCAGCTATTTCACCGCCGACGATATCGCCGAGTTCGAGCCCTGGCGCCTGCAGTTCGATGACTTCCTCAAGGAAGGGCAGCTGGAGCCCGGTTTCACCATCTACCAGCGCCATCTGGAGCGGCTGATCCAGCGCATCGAGTACGCCCTGAGTCTGCTCGAGAACATCGACAGCCTGGACTTCACGATCGATGAAGAACTGGAAATCGACCGCGAGACGGCGTCCTGGGCGCGCGACCGCGCCGAGCTGGACGACCTGTGGCGCAAACGGGTCAAGGATGAGGTGCTGCGTCTGAAGATCGCCGGCAAGGAGCCCGCGGCCATCCAGGAATTGCTGACCAAGCGCTACCGGAACCAGCTGACCCGGCTGAACCAGACGCGCAGCGAGGACATCTTCCAGGCCTACATCAATGCCTTCGCGCAAACCTACGACCCGCACACCAGCTACCTCTCGCCCGACAACGCCGAGAACTTCGACATCAACATGAGCCTGTCGCTGGAGGGCATCGGCGCGGTGCTGCAAAGCGACAACGAGATGGTCAAGATCGTTCGCCTGGTGCCCGCCGGCCCGGCCGAGAAGAGCAAGCAGCTGGTGCCTGCCGACCGCATCGTCGGCGTGGCCCAGGGCAACGACGAGATGGTCGACGTGATCGGCTGGCGCCTGGATGAAGTGGTCAAGCTGATCCGCGGCCCCAAGGGCTCGAAGGTCCGCCTGGAGATCATTCCGGCCAGCAACGCGCCGAATGACCAGACCAGCCGCATCGTGACCCTGACCCGCGAGGCGGTGAAGCTGGAGGAGCAGGCGGCCAAGAAATCGGTGCTGAACCTGGAGCACGAGGGCCGCAGCTACAAGCTCGGCGTCATCGAGATTCCGGCGTTCTACCTGGACTTCAAGGCCTACCGGGCCGGCGATCCTAACTACAAGAGCACCACCCGCGACGTGAAGAAGCTGCTGACCGAGTTGAAGCAGGAGAAGGTGGATGGCGTCGTCATCGACCTGCGCAACAACGGCGGTGGCTCCCTGCAGGAAGCCACCGAGCTGACCGGCCTGTTCATCGAGCAAGGGCCCACCGTGTTGGTGCGCAACAGCGATGGCCGCGTCGATGTACTGGCGGACGAGAATCCCGGCGCCTACTACACCGGACCGATGGCCGTGCTGGTCAACCGCCTGTCCGCCTCGGCCTCGGAGATCTTCGCCGGCGCCATGCAGGACTATCACCGCGCGCTGATCATCGGCGTGCAGACCTTCGGCAAGGGCACCGTGCAGAGCATCCAGCCGCTCAACCACGGCGAGCTCAAGCTGACCCTGGCCAAGTTCTACCGGGTGTCCGGGCAGAGCACCCAGCACCAGGGCGTGGTGCCGGACATCAGCTACCCCTCCGAGGTGGACACCGACGAGATCGGCGAAAGCGCCCTGCCCGAGGCGATGCCCTGGGACCGCATCCATCCGGCGATACGCCCGGAAAGCGATCCGTTCAAGCCGTTCCTGGCAGACCTCAAGGCCCGCCATGACGCCCGCGCCGCGCAGAACCCGGACTTCGTGTTCACCCGCGAACGCCTGCAGCTGTCCCAGGAACTGATGAAGGAAACCCGGGTTTCCCTGAACGAAGCCAAGCGCCGCAGCCAGCAGGCCGCCATCGAGGCGCGCCAGTTGAAACTGGAAAACGCACGTCGCCTGGCACGCGGCGAGGAACCGCTGAAGAAGATCAAGACCGAGGACGAGGAACCGGCGATTCCACACACCGCCGACAAGCCCAAGCCGGAAGAAGATGCCTACCTGGCGGAAACCGGGCACATCCTGCTCGATTACCTGACCCTGGAAAGCCGCGTGGCCAGGCACTAAAGGGGCGACATGGGGCTAGGGTAGCCGCCTTGGGCGGCCATAAACAGCGTTGACTTGGCCGCTCTGGAAGCTTCGCGACGCTGTATAAAAGAAAAAGCCGGCTCACGCCGGCTTTTTCATTCAAGCGAACTACAACCCGAGCTCCTCGGCACGGCGCTTGTAGCGCTCGGCGAGGTCGGCGTCGGCCATCAGGCCATAACCACCGTCGCGATACAACTCGGCCAGCTTGCGGGCCGCCAGCGGATGCCCCGCCTGGGCGGCCAGCATCCACCAGCGGGCGGCTTCCTGACCGTCGGGCTCCTGCTGCGGGCTGCCCGCCAAACTGGTCACCCCCAACTGATAGGCGGCCTTGCTGTCCCCCCCCTGGGCGGCCAGGCGCAGCAACCGCAGCCCTTCCTCGCGCGCACCCAGGCCACGCCCCCGAAACAGCAGCACATGCCCATAGAAACTCTGCGCCGGAACATGACCGAGCGTGGCCATGCGCGCGAACTGACCTTCCATCCAGCGCCAGGCCCCAGGTTTCTGCATCAGCCAGCGCCAATGAAACAAGCGACGCGCCAGCGCATAGCCCAGTCGCGCCCGAAGCCGCCACCACCACGCCATATCAAGGCTCCTGTGGGTAATCGAATTCAAAAACCCGCGCCACCTCGGCGGCATGCCAGGAAGCGGCGGCGGCGCCATCACTCGGCCCGGTGAAACGACCCAGGCGCGTCACACATTCGAAGAAGCCCGGACGCGGCAACCGGCTTGCCCCCTGGCTGATGACCAGCGAGCTGCGCAACGGTCGCTCGGACCGCGCATCCAGCGTAGCCAGATATTCCAACGCAGCCACCAGGGTCTGCATGGCCGGCGCCGGCAGTTGCAGGCGTTCGATCAGCGCCCGATAGGTCAGCAGGTGACGCTGGCGGCAGGCATCGTTCAATTCAGCGAGCAGGGCTTCCCAATGCTGTCGGCTGATACGCATCTCAGACCCCCTCGGTGGCGACACCGAGTACCCGGGCCAGGGAACGACGAATCGCATCGTCGGGCTCGCGCTCGCCCTGCTCGATCATCGCCAGGTAGGACGGGCTGATGCCCACGCTGCGGGCCAGTTCCGCCTGACTCATGCCCACGCCCTCACGCAACGCGGCGAGCCGCTCCAGAACCAAACCGCCGGTCGGCGTCGGCGCGGGTGCAGCCTCTTCCTGCCCCCCGGACTGGCCGGCGGCACTCAGCAGCGCCTGGTATTCATCCCAGGGCAGCACGGCATACTCCGGCTGGCCTTCGCGCAATATCACTTGAACACTCATTGATACGTCTCCTGAAAGTACGACCACCGATCCCTCGGCGACCACATCTTAACAAGCACAGCCTTCTTGTTACGTCCGCCGAGCGCACATCAGTCCGAACGGGAACGAATTTCCGCCTCGTCCGGCAAGCGCTCCAGCGCCTGGCGCCGCGCGGTGGACTGCGCATCCCGCCAGGCGGCGAACGCATCCAGCTCGCCGCTCCAGGTCCGCATGATCCAGGACAGCACAGCCACATCGTCGAGCAGACCCAGACCCGGCAGGAAGTCCGGAATCAGGTCCAGCGGCGAGAGGAAATACGCCAGGCCCGCGACCACAGTCAGCAGCGCCTTGCCACTGACCGCCCGATACTCGCCGCGCCACCAGGCCAGGCAGAGTGCCTGAAACAGTCCCAGATTCGCGACCAGCCCGCGCTGACCGGCACCCCGGCGCGCCGCCTTGCCGGACACTGCCAGCAGCAACGCGGGCAGCCGCTTGCCGCGCAGGATACGCGCCGCAAGGGGCAGGAAGCGGGCCAGATGCCGCGGCACATTCATGGTGATCTCCGCATTGCCGGCACTCCTATCTCGACGCGAAACAGGGGGACTGCCCTGAAAGGGTACACAGGACTCGGACGGGTTGCCGGCATTTCATCCGCACGCCGATCCCGGACTCCTATTCTCAGACCTGTCGCCGTCAATGCGGGTTTCCACCGGTAGAAACGAAAGCGCCCCGTCAGGACGGGGCGCTCGACATTCACGCACGCTTACTGGGCGTTCTTGCCCTTGATACCCAGCAGCTCCAGCTCGAAGACCAGCACCGAGCTCGGCGGAATCAGCGGGCTCGGGCTCTGATCGCCATAGGCCAGCTCGCTGGGGATGTACAGCTTGTACTTCTCGCCCACGTTCATCAGTTGCAGGCCTTCGACCCAGCCCTGGATTACGCCACCCACCGGCAGGTCGATGGGCGCACCGCGCTCGACCGAACTGTCGAACACGCTGCCGTCGGTAAGGGTACCGACATAGTGGACGGTCACCACGTCATCGGCCTTCGGCTTGGCACCGTTGGCTTTCTTCAGCACTTCGTACTGCAGCCCGCTGGCGGTGGTCACCACGCCTTCACGCTTGCCGTTCTCTTCGAGGAATTTCTTGCCCGCAGCAACATTTTCCGCCTGCTGGGCTGCCATACGCTCGTCGACACGGGCCTGCAGGGCAGAAAACGCCTCGATCAGCTCTTCGTCCTTTACACGCGGCTCGCGATCGGCCAGCGCATCCTCGATACCCAGGGCGACTGCCTGCGGATCCAGATCGTCCATGCCGTCACGGGCCAGACTCTGTCCCATGTTCAGGCCAATGCCGTAGGAGGCTTTCTGGGCGGGGGTTGTCAGTTCCACACTGGTCTGCGAATCGCAGCCGGAGAGAACCAGACCCACCAGCGCCATGGACGCCGCCAACCGATGTTGTCTCATGCTGTTTCCTTCTTCCGCCTTGCGGGGGGTATCGATCAAGCGGCGAGCTTAGCAGCCCGCCGCGAAAACTGGCTACCGCGATAGGAGTGACACGCGGCTGCCAAGGTTCCGCGGTCACGGATTCAGCGACTACCTCGCGGAATTGACGACGGTCATTCAGCCCTCAGACGCGGGCGGCGAGAATGGCCGCGCCTGTTCACTCCCGCTCGTCCCCCTCGCAGGCCATTGGCCACGGACGGGAGGAGCAGGCGCTTCCTCGCGGCGCTCCTTGTAGGAAATTGCTTACATCCGCTGTAGGAGAGCCGCCCGAAATACGTCAAGCCCGCACCCCGGCATTCGCCTAACCATCTGAAATACTTGAATTTTTCCTCCATCCTCAGTACCTGAAGCGTCCCGAATGAACGGGGCGGCAAGGTTGCCGCCGTCGGCCGGCACACTAGAATCCACAGCGTGTCGAGGGAGCGACCGGGTTGCCAGGAAGGCGACCCGCAGGAACCGATGCAGGATGTATCGTCGTCAGGACGACGGGGGAGCACAGGGATCGGGACGAAAGGGGCGGAGCCATCCTCCGCCCCTTTATTTTTTTGCTTACAACCCTGGAACCGTCAGGGTTGGTCCGTCTTTACCCGACGCAGATTGATCACTGATTCCAGGGCACGATCGAAGATCTGCGCATCATCCAGCAGACGAACCGCCCCCGCCGCAAGATCGGCCGCCAGCTCGGCCCGCGTCCTCTCCAGAACCTTCACGCCGCTGCGGTTGACGAAGATGTAGCGGCCGGTCGGCCGAATGAAAGCGGCCAGCTTGCAGCGCAGCTTCTGTTCGTCATCCATGCGTAGCTCCAGCCAGCTGCCCACTCGCAGCTGATCGACCTGCGCATCTGCAGGCTCGGCAGCGGCGTCCATCGCCGCCTCCTGCTCAGTGACCGCCGCTGGCGGACTCTCGGCGGACGGCACGCCTTCCGCTTCCAGCAATCGATGGGCTTCCTTGCAGAGGACGCCCAGGCGGCCCAAACAATGCCGCTCAAACAGTTTGAGCACGATCAGCTTGATGCGGATCGGCATGTCCGCTTCGCTGCAGGCCTCGGCGAAGAATGTGCAGAGGGCATGCGGCCCCAGCGGATTGCCGCCCTCCCCCACCGGACGCCCGAGCAAAGCGCCGAGACGCAGGCTCAGCTGGCCGAGCCCCGGTTCCAGCTGGCCCAACGCCTTGCCGATCATCGCTTCGTCTGCCACGCGGGCCTCCAGTTCGGCATGGCCGAGCGTACGCAGCTCCGCCCCCTGCTCCTGCAGCAGGCTCTCGAAGCCGCCCGCACAGCGGTCGAGGAAGGTGCGCTCGATGCCTTGCCGCTTGAGGCGCAGATCGCGCATGGCCTCGAAGTACAGCTCCTGCTCCTGGCTGTTGTCGGCACGATCGGCGCGATCGAACAGCGCATCGTCAACGTCGTCGAACAGCGCCTGTATCCCCTGGCGCAACTGGGCCTGGGCCAGGTCACGGATCTGCTCAAGCGGAACCGGCAATGGTTGATCGTTACGGCGGCGCGACGTCGGCAGACCGAAGGCCACCACCTTGGCTTCAGTTTTCATCGTAAGAACCTCGGGATAGAGCGGCCGACAGCATTGGCTGCCGGCCGCGGACGCCTGTGCCAGGCGCCGGAGAAACCAACGGGCCGAATTATTGGCCGACGCGCCAAGGGCTCAAGTGCGGAGCGGCCCGGACATGATGCGGTTCACAGGGCGCCGCTTTGTTCCGACGAACGCAACCCGGGCACGCCGGCGCCAGGGCTCGTATAATCGCCGCCCTCCCCACCCCGCAGGAGTCCGCCATGGCCAACCTCACCCTTGCCGAGCTGAGCGCCGAGATCGAGTCCAACGTCCGTCTGGCACTGGCCGAGGACCTCGGCAGCGGTGACATCACCGCACAGCTGATCCCCTCCGAACGCCTGGCACACGCCAGCGTGATCACCCGCGAGGCGGCCGTGGTCTGTGGCACTGCCTGGGTCGACGCGGTGTTCCGTCAGCTGGACGCCCGCGTGGCCGTGCATTGGCGGGTGAAGGATGGCGACCGCGTGGAGCCCAACCAGGTGCTGTTCAGTGTCGAGGGGCCGGCGCGCGCGCTGCTCAGCGGCGAGCGCAGTGCGCTGAACTTCCTGCAGACCCTGTCAGCCGTGGCCACCCGCTGCCGGCACTACGCCGATCTGGTGGACGGCACCGCGGTGAAGCTGCTGGATACCCGCAAGACGTTGCCGGGCCTGCGCCTGGCGCAAAAGTACGCGGTGACGTGCGGTGGCTGCCACAACCACCGCATCGGTCTGTACGACGCCTTCCTGATCAAGGAAAACCATATCGCCGCCTGCGGCGGCATCGCCGCGGCGGTGGCCACGGCGCGCAGCATCGCGCCCGGCAAGCCGGTGGAAGTGGAAGTGGAAAGCCTCGACGAGCTGCGCCAGGCCCTGGAGGCCGGCGCCGATATCGTGATGCTCGACGAGTTGAGCCTGGATGATATGCGCGAGGCCGTACGCCTGACGGCCGGCCGGGCCAAGCTGGAAGCCTCCGGCGGCATCAACGAGCGCACGCTGCGCGGCGTGGCCGAGACCGGCGTGGATTACATCTCCCTGGGCACACTGACCAAGGACATCAAGGCCATCGACCTGTCGATGCGCCTGAGTCTCTGATCCTTGAAACTGCGGCAGCTAACTCCGTAGGGCGGTCAAGGCATCGCCTTGGCCACCGTGGTGGCCAAGGCTGCGCGCCGACCACCCCTACGTGCTACCGGTCCCGCGCGAACGCCCGCTCCAGCGCATCGTTGATGGTGCGCAGCACCTTCACCCGGGCGAAGCGCTTGTCGTTGGCTTCCACCAGGGTCCACGGGGCCAGGCCAGTGCTGGTGCGGTCCACCATGTCCTCCACGGCATCCAGGTACTGGTCCCACTTCTCGCGGTTGCGCCAGTCTTCCTCGGTGATCTTGAAACGCTTGAAGGGCGTGGCCTCGCGCTCCTTGAAGCGCGCGTACTGGGTGTCCTTGTCGATGGCCAGCCAGAACTTCACCAGCACCACGCCGTGCTCCACCAGGCTTTCCTCGAAGTCGTTGATTTCCCCGTAGGCGCGCAGCCAGTCGGCCTGCGAGCAGAAGCCTTCGATGCGTTCCACCAGCACGCGGCCGTACCAGGAGCGGTCGAAGATGGTGAACTGCCCGCGCGGCGGGATATGCCGCCAGAAGCGCCACAGGTAGGGCTGCGCGCGCTCCTCGTCGCTGGGTGCGGCGATGGGAATGATGCGGTATTCGCGGGGGTCCAGCGCCTCGGTCACACGGCGAATGGCGCCACCCTTGCCGGCCGCATCGTTGCCTTCGAACACTGCCACCAGGGCATGCCGGCGCATGCGCTTGTCGTGCAGCAGTGCGGAGAGTCGCGCCTGTTCGCGAGCCAGCTGCGCCTTGTAGTCGGCTTTTTCCAGCGCCTGGCCCAGGTCCAGGCTTTCCAGCAGGCGACGGGTGCCCAGGTTGACCGCCACCGGCGCGGCATGCGGCGCCGGCTGCGGGCCGCGCGCCCCCTCCAGGGCTGCGCGCAAGCCCTGCAGGAGAATCTTGCCGACGGTCAGGTTGCGGTAGTTGCGATCACTGCTTTCCACCACGTACCAGGGCGCATAGTCCCGGCTGCTGCGGCGGATGATGTGCTCGGCATGCTGCACCACCTGGTCGTAGGTCTTGCTCTGCTGCCAATCCAGGGGACTCAGCTTCCAGCTGTGCAGCGGGTCGTCGGCCAGGCTCTTCAGGCGCGCTTCCATCTGCTCGCGGGACAGGTGGAACCAGAACTTGAAGATCAGCGCGCCCTCGTCGCAGAGCATGCGCTCCAGGCGCTGCGAACTCTCTATCGCCTGATCCAGCTGGGCATCGTCGATCTTGTCCTTGACCCGCGCCTGCAGCATCTGGCTGTACCAGTTGCCAAAGAAGATGCCGGTGCGCCCCTTGGCGGGCAGCTGGCGCCAGTAGCGCCAGGCCGGCGGGCGGGCCAGCTCCTCGTCGGTCTGCAGGTCGAAGGTGGAGACCTGAATCAGGCGCGGGTCCATCCATTCGGTGAGCCGCTTGACCGTGTCCCCCTTGCCGGCGCCCTCGATGCCATTGATCAGGATGATCACCGGGAAGTTCGCCTGCTCGCGCAACTGGTACTGGACTTCCAGCAAGGCCTGGCGCAGCGCGGGCAATTCGGCTTCGTAGGTTTTCTTGTCGATGGCATGGCCGATTTCGGCGGATTCGAACATGGAGAAAGCTTCCTGACTGCAAGGCGGCCAGACTACCCAAATGTGCACTCGCCCACAAAGTCGAAATGCCATCACGCAGGCTACAATGCCGCACCTTTTGCGGAGCCAGATTCATGACCGAGAGTTCCCGGGCCCAGCTCGACTGGGACGAGCAGGGCCAGCCCTTGTCCCGCCAGTTCGGCGACGTGTATTTCTCCCGCGCCAGCGGCCTGGAGGAAAGCCGCCACGTGTTCCTGCGTCACAACCGGATCGCCGAGCGCTGCGCCGCGCTGGAAAGCGACGGCCGCCTGGTCATCGGCGAGACAGGCTTCGGCACCGGCCTGAATTTCCTCTGCGCCTGGCAGGCGTTCGCCGAGCAGGCGCCAGCTGGCGCGCGCCTGCACTTTGTCAGCGTCGAGAAGTACCCGCTCGGTCAGGATGACCTGCGGCGCGCCCTGGCACTGTGGCCGGAGCTGGCCCCGTTCAGCACACCGCTGCTCGAACAGTACGCCGGCATCCAGCCGGGCTTTCAGCGGCTGCTGTTCGACGGCGGCCGGGTGGTGCTGACCCTGCTGGTCGGCGACGCCCTGGAATGCCTGCCGCAGCTGGAGGCGCAGGTGGACGCCTGGTTCCTCGACGGCTTCGCCCCGGCCAAGAACCCGCAGATGTGGACGCCCGAACTGTTCGCGCAGCTGGCGCGGCTGTCCGCCCCCGGCGCCAGCCTGGCCACCTTCACCTGCGCCGGCACGGTGCGCCGTGGCCTGATCGCGGCCGGCTTCCGCATGGAGAAGGTCAAGGGCTTCGGCCACAAGCGCGAAATGCTCGCCGGGCTTTATGAAGGCCAGCCGGCGCCGGGCGGCAAACCCTGGTTCGCCCGCCCACCGCGCCCAGCCGCGCGCCGCGCGCTGATCATCGGCGCCGGGCTGGCCGGCTGCGCCAGCGCCGCCAGCCTGGCCGCGCGCGGCTGGCAGGTGACGCTGCTGGAGCGCCACGGCGAAGTCGCCGAGGAAGGCTCGGGCAACCCGCAGGGCGTGCTCTACCTGAAGCTGTCGGCGCACGGCACGCCGCTGTCGCGCCTGCTGCTCGCCGGCTTCGGCTTCACCCGCCGGTTGCTGGAGCGCCTGGAACGTGGCGTCGACTGGGACGCCTGCGGGGTGCTGCAACTGGCCTTCGATGCCAAGGAAGCCGAGCGCCAGGCGCAACTGGCGGCAGCCTTCCCGCCCAGCCTGCTGCAGCCCATGAGCCAGACGGAGGCCGAACAACGTGCCGGCATCGCCCTGCCCTGCGGCGGCCTCTTCTACCCGGAGGCCGGCTGGGCGCACCCGCCGGCGCTCTGCCGGCTGCTGGCCCATCACCCGAACATCCAGCTGCTGACGCGCCGCGAAGCGCTGTCGATTCGCCGCGAAGCCGGCGCATGGCAGGCCCACGGTGCGGACGGCCTGCTCGCCGCCGCACCGATCCTGGTGCTGGCCAACGCCGCCGACGCCACCGCCTTCGAGCCGACCCGCGCGCTGCCGCTCAAGCGCATTCGCGGCCAGATCACCCGCGTGCCCGCCACGCCGGAGAGCCGCGCCCTGCGCACCGTACTGTGCGCCGAGGGCTATGTGGCGCCGCCGCGCGGCGACGAGCACACCCTGGGTGCGAGCTTCGACCTGCACAACCGCTTCCAGGGCGTCACCCCCGAGGAGCACATCGGCAACCTGAATCGCCTGCGCGAGATCGCGCCCGAGCTGGCCACGCGCCTGGACGCCGGCCAGCTCGATCCGGCGAGCCTGCAAGGCCGCGCCGCCTACCGCTGCACCAGCCCGGACTATCTGCCCCTGGTCGGCCCGCTGGCTGACGCAGCGGCATTCGCCAACTGCTATGCCGTACTGGCCCGCGACGCGCGCCAGGTGCCGGATATCCCCTGCCCCTGGCTGGACGGCCTGTATGTGAACCTGGCCCACGGCTCGCGGGGCGTGGTGACCGCGCCGCTGTGCGGCGAGCTACTGGCCGCCTGGCTGGAGGCCGAACCCCTGCCGGTGCCAGTGGCGGTTGCCGAGGCCTGCCACCCCAACCGCTTCCTGCTCCGGCAGCAGGTGCGCGGACAAGGCGGATGATCCAGGGCTCGCCACCGGTCCGTTGTCGCGTTGCCGCGTCGTTGCGCCCGACAGTACACTTCGCCACCAATACCCCCAGGGAGTAGAAATGCCCGATTCCATCCAGTTGCACCAAGAGGCCATGCTCAAGCGCCTGGCCCGCGTCGAAGGCCAGATACGCGGCATCCAGGGCATGATTCGCCGGGGCGAGGACTGCGAGGCGGTCGCCCAGCAGTTCGCTGCGGCGCGCAAGGCGCTCGACAAGGCCTATCAGGAGATGCTCGCTTGCCTGCTGGAAGAGACCGTGCTGGACCCCGAGCGGGACGATGCACAGATGCTCAGCCGGGTACGCACCATCTTCACCAAATACACCTGATACCCGGAGGCAGTATCCGCATGACGCTGCCCCTCCACCCCGGGACCCGCTGATGGAACTTCTACTGGCCGAAGCGCTGGGCATCGGGCTGGTGCTCGGCCTGCTGCTGGGCCTGACCGGCGCCGGCGGCTCCCTAGTCGCCCTGCCCCTGCTGCTCAGCCTGCACCTGCCGCTGCGCGACGCCATCGGCGTGAGCCTCGGCGCGGTGGCCATGTCCGCACTGATCGGCGCCATCCCCCGCGCGCGCCTCGGCCAGGTGGCCTGGCGCCCCGTCGTGTTGCTGGCCGTGGCTGGCCTGCCGGGCAATGCCCTGGGCCAGTGGCTGGGTCGCTTCGTGCCGGAAACCGCGCTGATCGTCGCCTTCTGCGCGCTGGTGCTGTGGTCCGCCTGGCGCCTGTGGCGCAGCAGCGGGCAGCCGCCTCGCGTCGATCCGGGTCCGCTGCGTCCGGGCCCGCTGCTGGCCATCGGCGTCGGCGTCGGCACCCTGTCCGGACTGATGGGCGTGGGCGGCGGCTTTCTGATCGTGCCGGCGCTGCTGTGGTTCTCACCCTTGCCGCTGCTCAGCGCCATGGCCACCTCCATGGCGGTGATCGCTCTGGTCAGCGGCGGCGGCTTCCTGATCTACCTCACCGGCGCCAATCCGCCACTGCCGCTGCTCGGCGGCCTGGCCCTGGGCGGCGCCATCGGCGTGCTGTCCGGCAACCTGCTGGCGCAGCGCCTGAACAGCACGCTGCTGCAGCGGCTGTTCGCCCTGATGCTGGTGCTGGTGAGCCTGTCGATGGCGGTGCAGAAGCTCGCGAGCTTGTGAATCGCGCCAACGCTGGATTATTGTGCGCGACGCCCGCAGCCTCTGGCACGCGGGCTCTGCCTCGCTCCGCCCAGGCAATTCGGCACCGGACCGCGGTCTCCCCGCCCCCGGAACCGACCGGGCGGGGCCCAACCTTCCGCGAGGGGAACACTCCTGATGAATCGCCGCCAACTGTTCGGTGCCACTTCGGCGCTACTGCTGGCTCTCGGCCTGGCCGGGTGCAAGGACGAACAACAATCACAAGCCACCGCCGCCGCGCCGGTGGAAACCGTGCACTGGAAACTGGTCACCACCTGGCCGAAGAACTATCCGGGCCTGGGCACCGGGGCCGATGACTTCGCCAAGCGCGTCGAGCGCATGAGCAACGGCCGCCTGGTCATCAAGACCTACGCCGCCGGCGAGCTGGTGCCAGCCCTGGAAGTGTTCGATGCCGTGTCGCGCGGCACCGCGCAGATGGGCCACGGCCCCTCCTATTACTGGAAGGGCAAGGTGCCGGCAGCACAGTTCTTCACCTCGGTGCCCTTCGGCCTGACCACCATGGAGTTCAACTCCTGGGTCACCTACGGCGGCGGCATGCAGCTGTGGGAAGAAGCCTACGCGCCGCACGGCGTGAAGCCGTTGCTGGGCGGCAACTCCGGCATGCAGATGGGCGGCTGGTTCAACAAGGAAATCAACAGCGTCGACGACCTCAAGGGCCTGAAGATCCGCATGCCGGGTCTGGGCGGCGAAGTCATCGGCAGCATCGGCGCCACGCCGATCATCGTCCCCGGCAGCGAGGTGTTCACCGCCCTGCAGACCGGCATGATCGACGCCACCGACTGGGTCAGCCCGTACAACGACCTGGCTTCCGGCATCCACAAGGCCGCCAAGTACTACTACTACCCGAGCTGGGCCGAACCGCAGGCCGCCATCGAGCTGCTGATCAACAAGGCCGCCTGGGATGAACTGCCCGCCGACCTGCAGGCGATCCTCGAAGAGGCCGCCCGGGGCTCGCTGCAGCTGATGATCGACGAGTACGTCTACAACAACGCCAAGGCGCTGCAGGAACTGCAGAAGCAGGGCGTGATCCTGAAGAAGTTCCCGGACACCGTGCTCGCCGCGCTGCAACAGCAATCCGAGCAGGTGATGGACAAGTTCGCCGCCGAGAGCGACCTGAACCAGCGCATCTGGACCTCCATGAAGCAGTTCCGCGAGCTGGCCACGCCGATGGGCGAAGCCACCGACAAGAACATCTACGAATGGCGCTGATGCCGCGCTGATCCGGATGTACAGCAAAGCCCCGGCCTCGCCAGAGACCGGGGCTTTTTTTGATCCCCCACCGCCCGCAACCGCCGCACCGCCGGCCTGCACGAAAGAGCATCGCGGCTGTTGCCGCTCCTACAGGAAAGCGCGCAGCCGCAGCTCAGTGCCGGTGACCGGCGTGCGCCTGCTCACCGTTCAACTCACCGCGCGCCTGCAGCAGGATCTGCGTCGCGGCACTGGTCGCCAGGCTGGCCATGATGCCGGCCACCAGCAGGTCCGGCCAGGCGCTGCCGGTGCCGAACACGCCCAGCGCGGCCATCAGCACCGCGAGGTTGCCCAGCGCATCGTTGCGCGAACACAGCCAGACGCTGCGCATGTTGCTGTCGCCCTCGCGGTAGGCGTAGAGCAGCGCCGCCACGCCGACGTTGGCCAGCAGCGCCAGGGTGCCCACTACGCCCATGGTCGGCGCGCTCGGTACCGTGCCGCTGACCAGATGCCACAGGGCGGTGGCCAGCACCGCGATGCCGAACAGCAGCATGCACAGCGCCTTGAACAGCGAGGCCCGTGCCCGCGCCACCACCCCCATGCCCAGCACCAGCAGACTGATGCCGTAGTTGGCAGCGTCGCCGGCGAAATCCAGCGAGTCTGCCAGCAGGGATACCGACCCGGCCGTGAAGCCGGCGCCGATTTCCACCACGAACATGGTGAAGTTCACCACCAGCGCGATCCACAAAATCTTCCGGTAACGGCCCGACCGCAGCGCGGTCGCGTGACTGCAGCAATTGGCTCCCATGGAGTCTCCTTGGTGTTTTTCAGAACTGGCCGTAGGCTAAAGCCTGTAGTTGCTACAGGGTCAAGACCATGTCCACTCCCCTCACCATCGGCGCATTGAGCAAGCAAAGCGGCGTCAACGTGGAGACCATCCGCTTCTATGAGCGCTCCGGCCTGCTGCCCGCGCCCCAGCGCACCCCGTCCGGCTACCGCAGCTACCGCGCCGAGGACGTCCGCCGGCTGCGCTTCATCCGCCGTGGTCGCGAGCTGGGCTTCAGCCTGGAGGAAATCCGCGAACTGCTGGAACTGGCCGCCCACCCGCAACAACCCTGCGCCAGCGCCGACCGCATGGTCCGCGAGCATCTGGATGCCATCGAGACACGCATCCGCGACCTGCAGAACCTGCAGCAGGAACTGCGCAAGCTGGGCAACTGCCCGAGTGCCGAGGCCGAGCACTGCCGGCTGCTCGAAGCACTGGACGAGCGCCACTGCTGCCAGCACCCGGACGACTGAGCCCCATCAATACCGGCCGCGCGGTTTGCTGGCAGAGTGCGCGGCCCTGCCCTCCCGATACCGGAAAAGGAACATCGAAATGAGCGAAACCTGGGCCTGGCTGGGCGTGGCGCGTGGGCGCTTTCTGCCGCTGACGCTGAGTTGCGTGGCGCTCGGACTGGCGCTGTCCCTGCCGCCGGCTCCATCCGCATCGCTGCCGTTCGGCGAAGCCCTCCTCGTACTGATTGGCGCGCTGGCTGCCCACGTGGCGGTCAACGCCCTCAACGAGTACGGCGATTACCGCAGCGGGCTGGACCTGCGCACCCGGCGCACCGCCTTCAGCGGTGGCAGCGGCACGCTGGTGGCGCATCCGCAGTTGCTCGGCCGCACCCTGCTGTTGGGCATTGGCAGCCTATTGACCTGCGCGCTGATCGGCCTGTTCTTCCTGCTGCGCCAGCCGCAGCTGTTTGCCAGCCTGGCGCCCCTGGGGTTGGCCGGCCTGCTGCTGGTGCTGGCGTATACCCCCTGGCTGACCCGCCATCCCTGGCTCTGCCTGTTCGCCCCGGGCCTCGGCTTCGCCCTGATGGTGCTTGGCGCACGTCTGGTGCTCGGCGGCCCGCTGGACAGTGGCGACCTGCTGCTGACCCTGCTGCCGCTGCTGCTGCTGTGCAACAACCTGCTGCTGCTCAGCCAGATTCCCGACATCGACGCCGACCGCGCCGCCGGCCGCCGCACGCTGCCCATGCAGATCGGTGTTGCCGGAGCGCTGCGGGTGGCGCTGCTGCACTGGCTGCTGGCCTATGGCGTGCTGTTGGCGGCCCTGTGGCAGCGCGAACTGGCCGGCGCCGCGCTGGGCTTGCTGACCCTGCCGCTGGCACTGCGCGCCGCCTGGCTGCTGCGCCGCAATGCGCTGGAACCGCAACGCCTGCTGCCGGCGCTGGGGCTGAACGCGGCAGTCAGCGTGGGAACGCCGCTGCTGATGGCGGTGGGGCTGCTGATCTGACGCATCAGAACCTGCGGTGCCGCCCCAGACCTTGGCGGCCAGAACGACGCTGACCGCCCTACCCCGAACGGAGCCGCAGTTGAAATCCCTCCTTCCGCAAGCAGGGCGACACACCCCTCAAAGCTGGAAGCGACTGGTCAGCCGGTTCAGGTCGGTGGCCAGGCGCGCCAGCTCGTCGCTGGCTGCCGAGGTCTGCTGGGCGCCGGCAGCGCTCTGCTGGGCGATGTCGCGGATGGTCACCAGGTTGCGGTCCACTTCGCGGGCCACCTGGGCCTGTTCCTCGGCGGCGCTGGCGATCACCAGGTTCATCTCGTTGATCTGGCTGATGCGTTCGGCGATGCGTCCCAGCGCCTGGTCGGCGCGCCCGGCCATGCCCTGGCTATGGGTCGCGACTTCGCTGCTTTCGTGCATTTCCCGGACCGCCGCCTGGGTTGCGGTCTGGATAGCGCCGATCATGCGCTCGATTTCCTGGGTCGAGCTGTGGGTGCGTTGCGCCAGGCTGCGCACCTCGTCGGCCACTACCGCAAAGCCGCGCCCTGCCTCACCGGCACGCGCCGCCTCGATGGCCGCGTTGAGGGCCAGCAGGTTGGTCTGGTCGGCGATGCCCTGGATCACCACCAGCACCTGGCCGATGGATTCCGCCTCGGCCGCCAGACGCTCGACGGTGGCTGCCGTCTGGCCCAGCTTGCCGCCCAACTGATCGATGCTCTCGCGGGTCGCCGCCACCTGGCGCAGACCGTCACGGGCCTCGCGCTCGACCTCGCCGGAGGCCGTCGAGGTGCGGGTGGCGTTGCCGGCCACTTCGTCCACGGCGGTGGACATCTCTGTGACCGCCGTGGCGGCCTGCTGCACTTCGTCATTCTGGCGGGTGATGCCGCGCGCGGTGTCGTCGGTCACCGCGTGCAGCTCCTCGGCGGCCGAGGCCAGCTGGGTGGCCGAGCCCTGGATGCGCTGCAGGGTATCGCGCAGGTTCTGCTGCATCTGCTGCACCGAACGCTGCACCTCGGTGATCTCGTCACGACCGACCGGGTTCAGCGGTTGGGTCAGATCCCCTTCCGCCACGCGGCCAGCGGCCTGCTTGAGCGTATCCAGCGGGCCCATGATGCTGCGCAGCAGCAGCGCGGCCAGCCCCGCGCCGAGCGCCAGCAGCACCACGATGACGCCGATGGTGATCCGCTGGTTGGTTTCGTAACGGGCCACGGACTCGTCGTACACGGCACGGGACGCCTGCAGCTGGACATCCATCAGGGCATTAATGGCCGCGGAGATCGGATCGATGCGGCCATACAGCTCGGTGTCCACGAACTGCTGCAGGTCGAAGGAGTTCTTGCTGCGCAGGATCTCGCGCAGGTTGCTCAGCGGGGCGCGCAGGTCCTGCATCATCGGCTCGATACGCGCCACCAGTTGCTGCTCGTCCTCCAGCAGGAAGGTACCCAGGTAACGCTTCCAGGCCCGGTCGATGTCCGCCAGGGCCTTGTCCACATCACCCAGCGCCTGTTCGTAGGACATCAGGCCGAGATTGGCCTTCTGCGCGGCGTCGACAATCTGCACGGCATACATGTCCGACACCACCTTGAGTTCGCGCAGCGGGACGACGCGGTCCAGGTACATCGAGTTCAGCCCCACCAGGCTGCGTTGCTGGGCGACCAGCGACACCACGCCAGTGATCAGGGTACCGAGCAGCATCATGCCGACCAGCAGCAGCAGACGGGTGCGTATGGTCCAGTTTTGCAACATGGCCTTCTCCTTGAAGTGAACACGGCGAAACGCCGAAGCACATCGGCGCTTCGGCCCTCGGAAGCTTCCCCAGAGGGGACACGCAGACGCTGGCAGTCGGTTTATAGGGTTCTGGTAGCCCGCCGCAGCGGGTCCGACGCGCCGTTATCGGCAGGAGATGCCGAAAATTGAGTCCATTTTCGGCACCCCCACTCGATCTAGAGCTGGAAGCGGCTGGTCAGGCGGGTCAGATCGGTGGCCAGGCGCGTCAGCTCGTCGCTGGCGGCCGAGGTCTGCTGGGCGCCGGCGGCGCTCTGCTGGGCGATGTCGCGGATGGCCACCAGGTTGCGGTCCACTTCGCGGGCCACCTGGGCCTGCTCCTCGGCGGCGCTGGCGATCACCAGGTTCATCTCGTTGATCTGCCCGACCCGTTCGGCGATGCGCGCCAGGGCCTGGTCGGCCTGCCCGGCCATGCCCTGGCTGTGCGCGGCCACTTCGCTGCTTTCATGCATTTCCCTGACGGCAGCCTGGGTGGCGCTCTGGATGGCGCCTATCATCCGTTCGATCTCCTGGGTCGAACTGCGCGTGCGCTGCGCCAGGCCGCGCACCTCGTCGGCCACCACCGCAAAGCCGCGTCCGGCGTCGCCGGCGCGGGCCGCCTCGATGGCCGCGTTGAGGGCCAGCAGGTTGGTCTGGTCGGCGATGGCCTGGATCACCACCAGCACCTGGCCGATGGACTCCGCCTCGGCGGCCAGCCGCTCGACGGTCGCCGCCGTCTGTCCGAGCTTGCCGCCCAACTGGTCGATGCTTTCGCGGGTCGCCGCCACCTGGCGCAGGCCGTCGCGGGCTTCCTGCTCGGCGTCGCTGGACGCCGTCGAGGTACGCGTGGCGTTGCCAGCCACCTCGTCCACGGCGGTGGACATCTCGGTGACCGCCGTGGCGGCCTGCTGGACTTCGTCGTTCTGGCGAGCGATGCCGCGCGCGGTGTCCTCGGTGACCGCGTGCAGTTCCTCGGAGGCCGACGCCAGTTGGGTGGCCGAACCCTGGATGCGTCCGATCAGCGTGGCCAGCTGCTCCTGCATTTCGCGGGTGGCGAACAGGATGCTGCTGCGATCATCCGCCGCCACCGGCAGCTTCTGGGTGAGATCGCCATTGGCTATCCGGCGCAGCGCCAGCGCCGCCTCGGCGGGCTCGCCGCCCACCTGACGGAAGACGCCACGACCGACCAGCAGCG
This sequence comes from Pseudomonas flexibilis, assembly GCF_000806415.1. Taxonomy (NCBI): domain Bacteria; kingdom Pseudomonadati; phylum Pseudomonadota; class Gammaproteobacteria; order Pseudomonadales; family Pseudomonadaceae; genus Pseudomonas; species Pseudomonas flexibilis. The sequence continues at coordinate 413,780 of NZ_JTAK01000002.1, read as the reverse complement.
TGGCGCCAGCCACCAGCAGCAGGGTGGCCAGGCTGATGAACAGGGCCATGCGCGAAGACGCATCGAGCCCGGCCACCAGCGACACGTAGCCGGCATCGGCTTCCTGGTCGCTTTGCTTCACCAGTTCCAGCAACGGACCGCGCAGGGCGCGCCAGGCCGGGGTTTCCTGTTCGACCAGCAGCAAGCGCGCCTCGATGAGCTCGCCGACCCGGACTCGCTCGATGACTTGCGCCTGGAGCGGCGGCCAGGCACGCAGGTGGCGCCGCAGCGTCTCGGCATCGGCGACATGCTCAGGATCGTTCGCCAACAGGGCGACCAGCCGCTCACCGGCGGAATTAAGGTTTTCCAGGGCCGCCTGATGGTTCTTGTACGCCTGTTGATTCGCAGGATCGATCAGGATGTTGCGCAACGCCTGCCCCATCTGCAGGCCGTTGGCATAGGTCTCGGTAGCCAGCTGGCTGAGCGCCACGTGATGCTCCACGAACTCGACCAGTTGATCCTTGGCGCGCTGCGCATAGAACAGCGTCACCGCTGCCAGTACCAGCACCCCGAGCACGCTGGCGCAGCCCAGCAGCCACAGACGCGCCTTGAGCGTTTGCGTGCGGTTATCCATCACTCCCCCTTTTGTACTGGCGAATGGGCCTGGCGTGCCCGTTAAGGCATTTATCGGAAACAAACGGCAAAACTTGACGCATGTCACGACGCGTCGCGGAAAACCAGTGCCTTCAATCCACCGTGCGGATCGATATCGGCGAACTCCGGCGGGTTCTCCAGCCGCTGCTCGAAGCGCAGGCTCGGCGCCTCGCTGGCCATACCCTCGATCAGGAAAGCGGCGTCGATGTCCGGCGCGTTGATGCAAGCCAGCACCCCACCGCCCGGCGTCAGCAATTCCGGCAGCTTGCGCAGGATCTTGGCGTAGTCGCGGGTCAGCGCGAAGCTGCCCTTCTGGAAGCTGGGCGGGTCGATGATGACCAGGTCATACGGCCCTTCCCGGCGCACCCGGCCCCAGGACTTGAACAGTTCATGGGGCAGAAAGCTCACCCGCCCCAGGTCATGACCGTTGAGTCGGTGATTGTCCCGGCCACGCGCCAGGGCGGCGCCAGCCATGTCCAGGTTGACCACCCGCTCGGCGCCGCCGGCCAGGGCCGCCACCGAGAAGCCGCAGGTGTAGGCGAAGAGGTTGAGCACTCGCTTGCCGGCCGCGTTGTCGCGCACCCAGCGGCGCCCGTAGCGCATGTCGAGGAACAGCCCGCTGTTCTGCTTGCGGCCCAGATCCAGCTGGTAGCGCAGGCCGTCCTCGGTGATCTGCCAGCCGTCCAGTGCCTCGCCAACCAGGAACTCGGTCGGGCTGCCGGGCTGGTAACGCAGGTGCAGCAACAGATGACGGGCACCGCTGCCCTGCCAGGCAGCCGACTCGCCTAGGCGCAGCAGCAGCGCGCGCAGCGCCTCAAGGCCGTCGCCCTCCGGCTCGCGGAACAGCGACACCAGCAACACGCCTTCCAGCCAGTCGACCGTAAGCTGCTCCAGACCCGGCCAGCAACGGCCGCGACCATGCAGCAGGCGGCGGGTCTCGGCGGGCGGCGAGACCAGCGCATCGAGCACACACTGCTCCAGTGTGGCGAGGGCGTCGGGGTTCATTGGCGGTGGCACCTGCAAAAAAAAGCCGGCATTGTACTCGCCTCGCTGCCTACCGGAGAGCCACCATGCCCGTGACCCGTTTCGGAATCGTCCCCGCCCTTATCCTCGGAGCCGCGTTGGCCTTCGCTGGCTGGTCAGTGGGCCAGGGTATCGAGCGTTTTCGCCTGGCAGACCGTTCGGTGACCGTGAAGGGGCTGGCCGAGCTGGACGTGAAGAGCGACTTCGCCATCTGGACCCTGGGCTTCCGCCGGGGCGGATCGAGTTTCGACGAAGTGCAGCGCCAGCTGGCCGCGGACCGCCAGCGGGTGGTCGCCTTCCTGAGCGAGCAGGGCTTTACCGCCGAGGAGATCGAGGTGCGCCCACTGCAGGTGCAGGACCTGCTGGCCCGCGAATGGGGCAACAGCGACGTGGCGCTGCGCTTCACCGGCCAGGGACAGGTGCTGGTGAAGTCCTCCCGCGTGGATGCCGTGGCCAAGGCCGCCAACGCCAGCGATCCGCTGATCCAGGCCGGCATCCAGCTGGAGAACCCCGACGGCTTCGCCGGACCCCGCTACCAACTGCGCGGCTTCAACGAAGTCAAACCGCAGCTCCTCGAAGAAGCCACCCGCAACGCCCGCGAACAGGCCGCCAAATTCGCCGCCGACGCCGGCGCCACCCTGGGCGATCTGAGAAACGCCAACCAGGGCGTGATCCGCGTACTCGACGACGACGGCAGCGACATGGACAGCTCGCGCACCATCGGCAAGCGCCTGCGTGTGGTCAGTACCTTCCAGTTCGCCCTGGAGTGATGCGAAGCGGCCCCGGTGGGCGACCGTCCCTGTGGGGCACTACCCTGTAGGGCCGGCCTCACGCCGGCCGGAATACACCCGCCGCCTGTACCCGCTGCTTCCGCTTTCACCGCAAGGACCACCCATGCACCTGCTCCACCGCATTCCCCTTTCGCTCTGGCGCCTGGCCTTCACCGCCTGCCTGCTTGCCGTGCTGGTACTCGCCCTGCTTCCCGATCCCGACCCACGCCTGAGCACCGGCTGGGACAAGGGCAACCACCTGCTGGCCTTTGCCAGCCTGGCGTTTCTGGGCTGCATGGCGCTGCGCGGCCGCTGGCTGATGATCACGGCGGGCCTGCTCGGCTATGGCGTGCTCATCGAGCTGCTGCAGGGCCTGACCGGCTACCGGTTCGCCGAATGGGCCGACCTGCTGGCCGATGGCCTGGGCATCGCCCTCGGCGTGCTGGCTTACGTTGTGCTGCGCCCCCGTGTTTCCCACCCTTGAAGGACCTACCACCATGTTCCGCCTAGTCTTCCTCCTGCTCCCCGCCCTGCTCGCCAGCGCCACCGCCTTGGCCGACAACCGACTGACCATCGAACTGACCGGCATCCAGCACGACCGCGGTGAGCTGAGCGTCGGCCTGTACCAGGATCCCAAGACCTTCCGCAAGGAACCGCAGGCGTTCCAGGTGCACAAGCTGCCGGCCACCCCGGGCACTGCCACCCTGACCCTGGAAAACCTGCCCGCCGGCCGCTACGCGATCATGGCCTACCACGACGAGGACGGTAACGGCGAACTCAACCGCCGCTTCGGCATGTTCCCCACCGAAGGCTACGCGCTGTCCAACAACCCCACGGTGATGGGCCCGCCGAGCTTCGAGGACAGTGCGTTCGAGGTGGTGGAGGGTGGGGAGAATCGGGTGGTCTTGGAGGTGAGGTACTAAGGCGGTGCCGGCCTCCGGACCTTTAGGGGCGGCTTCAGCCGCGATGCTTTTGTGCGCCCCGGCCCACGCGCATCGCGACTGAAGTTGACTCCACGGAAGGCAGGCCGGATTGCCGAACTTCGTTCACAACCCAGCTCAGCGCCCGATCACCTCGCGGCGGAAGATGATCTTCTCGTTTCCCTTGTAGATGCCGAAGGTGGCTAGGCCGCTGGGGTTCTCGAAGCCATCGCCCTTCCAGTCGTATGTCAGCCAGTCGGGGACCTGCGGCGTGACGACTACGCTCCCTTCGCCACCCGGGCCGGGAGCGGTCAGGCGGATCACGCCCCTGCCCTGGGCCAGCGCTGAAACCTGCGCCTGGGTTTTGCCCTCCAGTTGTCCGGTGTACGAACCCAACTGCACACCGGTGATCACCGCGCAGGCATCGCTGCCATCCGGCACGAAGGCATTGCCGGACTGCCAGGTTTCCACCTGATAGGGCAGATCCAGCGGTGCGTGCTCGGGGCCATGGGCGCTACCCACACGGATTCGGCCTAGGCGGATCTCGCCGCCCGGCGTCTGGAAGCCGAATGGCTCGGATACGAAATCCGCACCACTGCCCGCACCGTGGCGGGTTCCATCGCTGTCACTCAATTGCCCGGCGGCAATCATCATCAGCAGATTCGGCGAAAAGGGCACATCGCTGGCCGCGGGACCGGTGCCGGCACGCTGGTAGACCATGTGGCCCGCCGTGAGCAGGTAAGCCTTTTCACCATCACCCGACGTAGCGTCGGGTATCACCTTGAAGTCGCCGGAACCGGATAACCGCGAGGCATCCTGCACCTGGCCCGGAGCAAAACCCAGGGTCGGGGCCAGGGTATCCCCCAGCTTCCAGAAAGCGCCCCGGTCATAGTTGCGCGTCACTGCCCCGTTGCTGCTCTTGCCTGTGATCGTGAGCTCGGGCGTCACAGCGTACTCGATGGGCTGGTCCTGGTAGCTGAAGGAGCCCGTCGCCGACACACATCCGGCCTTGAGCTCCGGCGTGTTGAGGCGCGCCTGAAGATAGGCCGGTGCGAAGCGCCCAAAAGGAGCGCTTTGGCTCATGAAGTCCGAGCCGCCAAGATAGCCGGTGCTGTGCACCTCGATAGAGAAGATGCCCACCTCGTGCAGCTTCTGCTGCAGCTCGTGACGCCCGCCCAAGGGATGGGCGTAACGGTCGATCTCCAACGGGCCGTCGACGCCATCGTCCAGCTCCTGAACGAGTGCGCGCAGCTCCAGCGGGCCGGTGAAATTCGGGGTCGGCTGCGCCGCACAGAGATTGCCATCGGCTGGCAGCGCCACCGGGGTGATACGCAGGTCGAAGGGGTCACCAGCACGCACGGTATTCCCAGCCGGCGCGAACAGCGGACAATCGGCATCGCTGCACCCCGAAAGGTATGCGCCCGTCTCGATGCAGAACCCGTAGGGCCGGGATACGACGGTCGTGCTGCCTTGCATGTCGAGCCCGTCTTCCGCCCCGCTGCCCAGATAGCGGACGTGCAGATCCAAGGCCCCGGCATCGTCATAGCGGATCGGGAACCCGCTGCGCGCCTGGGCATCGAAGCGCAGGGTTCTCAGGCTGGCGTCGCCAGCATGCGTACCGATGCTGCCGCCGGCAATCAACACCACCCGAGATCCGCTGTCCGGCGCACTGTAGGCCGACCAGAGCGCCACCGTCCGCTCGCTGCTGGCGAAGCTACCGTCCGCCACGCAGGCGCCACTGCTCTCGTCCAGGCGCATCGCTTGCACCTCGGCGGCCACCTGCTGGCCGGCAATCAGGGCAGGAACACGAATCGCGAAGCCGCTCTCCAGAATTTCCAGCCCACAGTCCCCGCGGTTGCAGCGATAGGGTTCGCCAACCAACCCCAGCTGCAGCAGGCCGGGTATCCGTTTCAGATACGCGGTGGCCGTGTCGCTATCCACAAAGGTCACCGTACCGTTGCCGAGCCAGCGATTGGCCGGCGTCAAGGTCAGGTTTTTGGTCACGGGCACAGTGCGGGAACAGCTGGCGTCGGCGCAGGCACGGATGAGCACCGGGATGGGTTCGCAACTGAATTGCGGGGTAGAAAACGAAAGTCGGTAATGGTCGACAACATGGCCACCCGAGTTATCACATAGATCCCCCAAGTCCACAGGATCCACGTACTCAACAATGGACTCTTGCCCAATGTAGACATTGCGCCCGGTTATACCGCCGCGGTAGCGGGCGCCGCCGCTGAAGTTGATCCGGACATCGCCCGCGGCATAGACAAAGGCGGGAATGTCCTTCTGGCTGTTTAGGGTGATATCACCGGTGGCGTACATCAGCAGTTCGCCGGGTGCGAAGCCCTCGAACTGGGCAGCATAGGCCAGTTGAATGTCGCCCCTCACAAACAGGCGCACCGTCCCGGCGCCCGGTAACTTGCGAATCCGGCTGGCAACACTGGCATCCAGGTCGCCGTCGATCCAGTAGCTGCCGGTGCCCAGCTCGAAAGTGGCGTTGTAGTCAGGCCTGAGGATGCCCATATAGCGATCCTCTGTGCCCTCCGCGTAGGTGATAGTCGCCGAGTTGCCCTTGGCGAACTGCCGGGCGAATACACCACCTTCCACTTTCGCGTGGGTTCCGAATTCGACTTTGCCAGTGGCATGGATGGAACCGGGAAACCGGAAGTTCTCGCCAACCTGCACGTCGCCCTGTACGTAAAGCTCGATCTGTCCCGGCGAGAATCCCTCGAAGCGCATGTAGCCGGACTTGAAACTGCCTCTCACATACAGGCGCACCACCCCGGCGCTACCGACTTGCGGACGGATGACAGTCTGCTCGGCGTTGGTAAAGGAACCGTCTACCCAATACTCGCCGGGAGCAAATTCCAGGGCGGACTTGTAGCGTGTCGTAACGCCACGCATGAGGTAGGTTCCTCCAATGCTCGTGAAGCGCAGGGTCGATTCCTGAGCCACGGTAACCGCGCCGTAGTCGCCCGCGATCTTCGACAGCTCCTTTCCGCTTTCCGTAGCTAGAGGACCATCCACTGCGTTGCCAGTGCGGAAAATGCCCGGCATCAAGGAGCCTGTCTGAAAGGCAGGGGCCGAACTGGCGGCATGTTTCCCGGTCGCAGTGCATTTGACCCCATCGCACAGTCCCACCTGATCCCCCCACGAATGGGTGTGGGTAACGGTGGGGGCGTTCAGTGTCGGGCCGCTACCATAGACCCGCGACTTGTAGCCCATCTGGATGAAGCCCGTGGGCGAATGGCTCTGGATGCCGCCCGGAAAGACCTGCGTGCATTGCAGGGCGGCCTGGGCGAGCGAGGCGAACAGGCAGGCGAACAGGCCGACAAGTCCGGGGAGTAAAGAACGAGTCGTCACGGTGCGTCCTCTTCCAGAACAGCTTCCAGCTTACGGTGTACATGGTCCGGGCTGCCCGGAGTGGAGTACTCGGCCGTGGCCCATACCGTGCATAACACCACTCCCGCTTCCGGCGGCCGGGGTATGAACTGCACCGTTACCTCGAATGCATCCAAGGCAAAGAGCTCCAGACTCATCGCACAGGTTTTCTGATTCACGAACTGAGAAATCCCCCACTCCAGCCCCGCCCGTGCCGCCTGGTAGGCGCGGGCCTGCTGCAGCGCCAGGCTGCTGGTGCTGTGCTGGGTCGCAGCCAGACGGGCCATGGCGGCGATCACGCCGGCGATGACCAGAATCAGAAACAGCGCGGCGACCAGGCCGAAGCCGCGTTGGGCGGGAGCGAAGTCAGGGTGCATTGTCGACGTGGACCTGCTGGACGAGGCTGATGGTTTCGCCGCCCTTGCTCAGGGACAAACGCAGGGTGATAAGGGCGTTGCGGGTGTGCGTGCCGTGCTGGTAGGTGAAAGCGCAGTGGGAGACGCTGTCGGCCAACGGTGTACGACTCAGGGGCGGTTTCGTCAGATCCAGCGTGTCGAAGGTCTCCCGCCATAACACTCCCGTAGCAAGATCGCAGCGGTAGCGCACCGCCTCGCGCGCCAGATATAGGCGACGTTGCGGAGAAGCAAAGGCAAAGCGGAAACCGATTGCGTCCTTCACGACCAGACGTTGCGAGGAACCTGATACATCCAGTTCAAACCGCGCGTTGGAGGGGGTGACCACACCTGGAGCCTGATATGCCCAAAGATTCTGGCCATCCACAGGCACACCACCCGACTCGGCGCCTAGGTTGTAAATCACCAGCCAACGCGACTCGGCGACAGATGCCGCTTCCAGATCGGTAACCATGCTGATACGACAAGGGTCGGTGTCACATATCGGCGGATCGTGCAGAACACCGTGTTCGTCCAGGCTGCCCTGGTAGCGCCCAACCTCGTGCAGCGGCACGAAATCCAGCCCGTTTGTTCCGGGCGATTCCCGCATGGAATTGGGCACCGCCATCCGAATATCCCTGGCCATGCGGTTCAATGCCGTCGCGGCCTGATCGGTCAGTTCCGCGCGGCGACTTTGATCCACGAAGCCCTGCAACGGGCGGGAGAGCACGGTGGAGATCATCACCGCCACGACGCCGGCCAGGGCGATGACCAGCACGAGCTCGACCAGGGTGAAGCCGTGCTGTTTCCGAAGCGGGGTGGCTTGTGGGTTGCCCTGGAGCGGCGGCCTGGTGGACAGGACAACGTTGTCCACCCTACGGGGTGAAAGGCGCATGTCAGTATTCCGCCCGATAGCCATCGAGGCTCAGTGTGCCTCCGGCTGGGTCGGTGACGGTGACGCGGATATGCAGGGCCGGGACTTTATGCCCGATCGGCCCCAGGCCTTCCGTCCCGCTCCGGGCGGCGATGTCCACTTCCACCCGGTAGTTGTCCAGCCCCTGAATCACATCGTTGTTCATATCCCGGGGCGGACGGTCGTCCAGATCGTGGTAGTCCCGCACATCGTTGAAACAGGCTCGTCCGGTGCAGGGATCTGGGGCGGATGCATAGTCCTGCAACAGAATCTCTTCCAGATACCCCTCGGCAATCGCCAGGCTCTGCTGGCGCAGCATGGGATCGGCGGAACGCGCGGTGATCGAGGCCATGGCGCTGAACAGCGCGGTGGCGGCGATGCCAACGATGACGATGGTGAGGATCAGCTCGACCAGGGTCATGCCGCGCTGGCTGGCCGCATGGCTGGCGCACGGGCCCGCCACCGGCGGCCGGAGCTCGCAAGGAACCGTGGGAGCGGACTTGTCCGCGATGCGGTGCGCACCGAACCCAGCAACTCGCGGAAAAGTCCGCTCCCACAGGGGGCGCATACTCATGGCGTCACCTCGACAAAGCCCGTTTCGTGCACGGTCATCATGAAGGTGCCCCCGACGGTGGTGCTGTGTTGCTTACTCGTGCCGCCGCGGGCGTCGAAGACCACCTTCAGCGCCGGGACCACGGACACACTGCGTGGGTTGCCGGCCTGGTAAGGACCGCCGGCCGGGTCGGCGACCGACGCCTCAGGCGCCAAGCCGCCGCAGGTCGAGTGATGCAGCAGCCGGTAGCCCGCACTGTCCAGCTCGACACGGATCGGGCAACCGGAGGCCACGGCCACCTTTTGCGCATAGCGCACGGCGGCCAGGGCCTCCTCGAAATAGACCCGCTCGTCGAAGACATCACGGGAAAAGAAACGCGGCCCCGCCACGGCGGCAAGGATGCCGATGACGACCATCACCAGGATGAGCTCGACCAGGGTGAAACCGCGTTGTGTGTTCATAAGGCATGAACCCGACGTGGGGTGGTCAAGACGCAGCCTTGGCCACCGTGGCGTCCGCGCGGTGGACAGAAACACGCTGCCCACCTATCAGCTACCAAAGAATTAGCAGTCATCGTCCACTGCGATGCTTGCCGGAGTAACGGGATCCGTACTCGTATCAGCAGCGGTGTAGGTCACTTTGCAGGTACTCGCAGCGGTAGCCTCGCCACCATTCGGTGCGAAATACAGGACGCCGGCAGACCCAGCAGCGTCGGCGGAAACTTCCACGCCATCTACTTGTGCAGCAGCAACGATGCCCGCCCGAGTCGCCGCCGGGTAGCCACCGACCATGGCGATGGTTACCCCTTCCAGAACTACCGGGCCAGTTCCTGCCAACTCCGCAGCATGCGCAATCGCCGCCGCCGAACGCAGGCTACCAGCAACGCCTTCCACCGCTGCTACCCGCGCCTGCCCCCCAAAATCCGCAAACCGCGGCAACGCAAACGCCGCCAGAATGCCCAGCACCACAATCACCATGATCAGCTCGACCAGGGTGAAACCACTCTGTTGCTTCTTCATATACAGCTCCCCCTTTGGGTGTGTTTAAAAACAAATGTCATTCGGCGACGGTAACCGCGCCGGTTCGGGTGTCGTACTCGATGCGTCGCGTGTCGCTCTGGTAGCGGTAGCGACACAGCGGCGCAGCGAATTCGCTGAGATAGGCGGCGCTGCCGCGCACGGCCACGCTGGGCGCGGAGCCGAGCAGCACGCCGCGCCAGAGTTCGGCGCAGCCTTGCGCGCCGGGTCCGGAGGCGGTCGCCATCGGCCAGCCCAGTTCGTTGACGTCCACGTCGCCGTCGCCGAAGCCGGCGACGTTGTTCAGTCCGCCGCGTCCGCTAGCGCGGTTCAGTTCCCACTGGGCGCGCACCATGGCCACGCCGGCGGCCAGGGCGCCGGCGGTGCCGTTGACCGAGGCGGCCTGGGCATCGCCGGCGGCGCTCATCAGGCGCGGCAGCGCCACGGCGGCGAGCAGGCCGACGATGACGATGACCACCACCAGTTCCAGCAGGGTGAAGCCCTGTTGCGCGTACCGGCTCATCGCACCCCCTTGGTGGCGGCGGAAAGTTCCCACATGGGCAGGAACACGCCGAGCGCCAACACCAGCACCATGCCGCCCATGGCGACGATCAGAATCGGTTCGATGGAGTCGGCCAGGCGCTTGAGGTCGTAATCGACCTCCTGCTCATAGAAGTCCGCGACCTCGATGAACAGGTCATCCAGGGCGCCGGTCTCCTCGCCCACCGCCAGCATCTGCAGCACCAGCGGGGTGAACAGGCCGCTGGCCACGGCGCCGCGGGTCAGGGACTCGCCACGCTCGACGCCGTCGCGCATGGCCAGAATGGCCTGGCCGATATGGCGGTTGCCCACGGTGTTGCTGTTGATGGCCAGGGCCTGCAGCAGCGGCAGGCCGGCGCGGTACATCATCGCGAAGGTGCGCGTGAAGCGCGCCAGGGCGATGCGCTCGAAGATGCCGCCGACAATCGGCAGGCGCAGCTTGTAGCGGTCCCAGAGGCGCGCGCCGGGCTCGGTCTGCAGCCAGCGCAGCAGCAGCACCAACCCACCAGCGAGGGCCAAAGCAATCAGCCACCACCACTGCTGGGTGAACTCGGAAAAACCGATGAGGATGCGCGTGGGCAGTGGCAGCTCGCTCTTGAACTGGGCGAACACCTTGGAGAACGCCGGGATCACCAGCAAGTTGATGACCACCAGCGCCACGCCCATGGCCAGCAGCACGAACAGCGGGTAGCGGGTTGCCTGCTGGATGCGCTTGCGGGTTTCGCGCTCCATGTCCAGATAACCGGCCAGTTGCTTGAAGGCCAAGTCGAGCTGGCCGGTGTTCTCGCCGACGCTGACCATGCTGATGAACAGCGGCGTGAACACCCTGGGATGGCTGGACAGCGCCACGCCCAGGCCGTTGCCGGCTTCCAGGTCGGCGCGTACCTCGCGCAGCACTTCGCCAAAATAGGGGTTGCGGGTGGAATCGGCCAATCCGCCCATGGCACGCAGGATCGGCACGCCGGCCTTGCTCAGGCTGTGCATCTGCCGGCAGAAGATGATCAGTTCCTCCAGCGACACCCGCTCGCGGCCCAGCAGCCGGTTGAGCTGGCGCAGCACATCCGCGCTCCCGCCGGCCGTCGACGCGGCCTGCGCCTCGATGGTCAGCGGGGTGATGCGCTCGGCCAGCAGCTCGCCGGCCAGCGCTTCGGCGCTCGCCGCCTGGCGTACGCCGCTGACCTTCTGGCCCTGGGCGTCGCGACCGGTGAAGCGGAACGCGGCCATCAGTCGAACTCCTCAACCAGACTGGCGCTGACGCGGAACACCTCATCGACGCTGGTCAGCCCGGCCAGGGCGTAGTCCAGCGCCACCGGGGCCAGCGGACGGTAGTGGGGTTGCCGGCGCGCCGCATCGACGAACGCCTGCGGGTCGTTGCGGCGCAGCGCGGCGGCCATGGCGGCGTTGACTTCCAGCAGTTCGTAGACGCCGATGCGCCCGAGGTAGCCGGTGTTGTGGCAGTGATGGCAGCCGCGGCCGCGCACGAAGCACCGACCGTTCAGCGGCCGGCCATGGATGACTTCCAGCCAGCGTTGCTCACGCTCCTCGGGCGCGTGCTCCTCGCGGCAGTGTTCGCACACGCGGCGCACCAGGCGCTGGGCCAGCACGGCGTTCAGGGCATTGGCGACCAGGAACGGCTCGGCGCCCATGTCGATCAGGCGCAGCGGCGAGGTCAGCGCGTCGTTGGTGTGCAGGGTGGACAGCACCAGGTGGCCGGTCAGCGCGGCGCGCAGGGCGATCTCGGCGGTCTCGCCATCGCGGATCTCGCCGACCAGCACGATGTCCGGGTCCTGACGCAGCGCGGCGCGCAGCACGCGGGCGAAGGTCAGCTCGATCTTCGGATTGACCTGCACCTGGCTGATGCGCGGCAGGCGGTATTCCACCGGGTCTTCCACGGTGATGATCTTGGTTTCGGCGCTGTTCAACTCGGCCAGGCCCGCGTACAGCGTGGTGGTCTTGCCCGAGCCGGTCGGGCCGGTGACCAACACCAGCCCGTGAGGACGGCGCAGCAGCTGGCGGAAGCGCTCGAGCATCTCCACCGGCATGCCAGTGCCGTCCAGGCTGAACACCCCGGCGCTCTGGTCGAGCAGACGCAGCACCACCGATTCGCCGAACTGCACCGGCAGGGTCGAGACGCGCACGTCCAGGTTGCGGTTCTTCACCCGGATGTTGAAGCGGCCGTCCTGGGGCAGGCGCTTCTCGGAGATGTCCAGGCCGGCGAGGATCTTCAGGCGCATGACCAGCGCCGAGGCGATGCGGGTTTCCTTGATCAGTTGCTCGTTGAGCACGCCATCGATGCGCAGGCGCAGGCGCAGCACCTTGTCGTCCGGCTCGATGTGGATGTCCGAGGCCTTCATCTGCACCGCGTCCTCGAACAGCGTCTGCAGCAGGCGCACCACCGGGGCGTCCTGGTTGTCCTGGCTGATGCCGCCGAAGTCGAAATCGGCTTCCTCCAGGCGCTCGTCCAGCTCGCCCGCCAGCGAGGCGATCTCGCTGCTGCGCCGGTAGATGCGGTCCAGCGCGGCCAGCAGGTCGGCCTCCAGCACCACCGCCGGATGGACACGCTTGCCCAGCAGGCGCTCGGCCTCGTCCAGCGCATAGAGGTTGAGCGGATCGGCCATGCCCAGCAGCAGGCCGTCGCCCTGGCGCGACAGCACGATCACCCGGAAACGCCGCGCCACCGCTTCGGGCAGGCTCTGGGTCAGGGCCGGGTCGAACTTGTAGTGCGGCAGCTCGACGAACGGGATGCGCAGCTGCTCGGAGAGCGCCTTGAGCAGGCGCGTCTCGCTGATGAAACCGAGGTCGACCACCGCGCGGCCGAGCTTCACGCCGGTGCGCTTCTGCTCCTGCAAGGCACGCTGCAGCTGGGCGTCGTCGATCAGCCCGGCCTCGATCAGCAAATCACCGAGCCGCACGCGGCCCTGGCGGAAATCCTGGTTCATCGCCGGCCGCTCTCGTCGAAGGAGCGCGCACTGCTCTGCAGCACCTCGTGCCAGGTCTGGTCGCCGACCACCAGCGGACGCATCAGGATGACCAGCTCGGTCTGCGTGGAGACCTTGCGCTGCTGCTTGAACAGCCAGCCGAGTCCGGGCAGGCGGCCCAACCACGGGACCTGCGCGTCGGTGTTGTCGGCGCCGTTCTCGATCAGGCCACCAATTACCACCACCTGGCCGCTGCGCGCGCGCACGATGGAGTCGGACTGGCGGGTGGTGGACAGCGCCAACGGCAGCAGGAAGGTGTTGCTGGAGCTGCCCAGCTGGATGCTCTTGTTCTGGTCCTGAACGCGGCTGACGGTGGGTCGCACGTGCAGGGTGACCTGCTCGCGCTCGTCGATCTGCGGCGTCACGTCCAGGGAGATGCCGGAGAAGAACGGCGTCAGGGTGATGTCCAGGTCCGGGGCGGTGCCGCCGCCGGCCAGGGTGGTGGTGGTGGTGGACACGTCGGTGACGAAGAACTCGTCGGTGCCGACCTTGATCACCGCCTTCTGGTTGTTCAGCGTGGAGATGCGCGGGCTGGACAGCACGCGCACGTCGCCCTGGGTTTCCAGCAACTGCAGGATGCCGTCGAAATCACCGACGCTCAGCGCCGCGCTGAACACACCGCCGATGCCCTGGGCGCCGGCCAGCTCGGCGCCGGCCAGGGCCACCCCGAAGCGGCTGTTGCGCTCGCGGCCCAGGTCGCTCCAGCGGATGCCGGCCTGGAATTCGTCGGTCAGGCTGACTTCGAGGATCTTGGTTTCCAGGATCACCTGGCGCTGCAGGTTGCGCTGCGCCTTGTCGAGGAAGTCGGCCACGCTCTGCTGGTCGGCGCTGGAGGCGCGCACCACCAGCAGGCCGGCCTGCGGGTTGACCACCACGCTGTTGCCTTCCTCGGTACCGATGATCATCGCCACCACGGCCTGCACTTCCTTCCAGAAGTCGGCGTTGCTGCTGGTCAGCAGGTGGCTGGCGCTCACCGTACTGGCGGTGCTGCTCGTGGTGGTGCCGGCGGCGCCGGCGCCGATGCTGTCGCTGGTGGTCACCTGGCCGGAGCTGACCCGGGTGTCGCTCATGCCCTGGCGCTGCACGTTCAGGTAGTTGAGGTCGTAGGTACGGGTGATCGCCTGGTTGGGCTGGATCTGGTAGCCGTAGCTGGTGCGCCGGTAGTCGTAGCCGTAGCCGTCGCGCACCGCGGCCAGTACTTCCGGCAGGGTGACCTGACGCAGGCTGAGGGTGATCTCGCCGCTGACCTGCGGCGGCACCAGGATGTTCTGCCCGGCGCTATCCATGAGGCTGAGAAAGAAGGCGCGCGCCGGCATGTCGCTGACCAGCACGTCGAAACGCGGCGCAGCGGCGCTCGGCGCAGCGGGCACGGGCGGTTCGACCGGGGCGCCGCGCGTGGCCGGCAGCGGTGCCTGCAGGGCGGCCTGGCTGTGGGCGAGGCTGTCCTGGAAGGACCGGGCGGTCTCGTCGGCCAGGCGCCGTTCTCCGTCCGGGAAGGATTGGCAGGCACTGATCAGGACGAACAGGCCGAGCAGGCCGAAGCGCGGGGCAAAGGAAAAGATCATGGCGTGTTTCGGCTCGGAGTCAGAAGGGGAGAAACCAGTTGCAGGGTGCTGCGCCGCCCCTGGCGCTCGACGCTCACCGAGCGCGCGCCGATGGCCAGCACGCGGGCGCCGTCGACGCGATCACCGACTCGCAGGGTCTGGCCGTTGATCACCGCGCGCGCACTATCGGCGGTGCGCAGGATGGCCTGCAGGCGCAGCGGTTCGAGAACCGGAGCGGGCTGGTTGGCAGCGGCCGGCAACGCCTGGCGCGGCGGCAGGGTCGGGTCGGCGGCGAACAGGGGAATGCTCAGCAGCGCCAGGGCGAGGGGCAGGCAGGACCTAAACACCGAGCCACCCCGCATGTCGGCTGAGGGTATAGAGCTCCAGGCGGATGCTCGCCTTGGCCGGCCCGGCTTCGCCGACCCGGTAGTCCAGGCTGTTCCAGTGCAGTTGCCAGCCACTGGCCTGCACGGCTTGCAGGTAGGCGAGCAGGTCGAAGTAGCCGCCTTCCAGGGTCAGGCGCAGGCCGTGGCGATAGAGCACCGAGGGGGCCTGTTGCGCATCCGGCAGGCTGAGCGGGGCGCTGAAACTCTGCAACTCCACCAGACGCAGGCCGGATTGGCGACGCAGCAGGTCTTCCAGCAGCTTCTGCATGTCGGTGGGCGAGATCAGCCGGGCCGTGCCGCTGTCGATCCCGGCGAAGATCGCCTCGCGTCGAGCCTCGGCCTCGCCGATGGCCTGGCGATAGCGGGGGTTGGGGTCGGCGGCCAGGCGTTCATCCAGCTGGCGCATGGCCGCCTGCGCCGCCGCAATGCCCTGCTCCACCTGGCGCAGGCGTTGCTCCTGGGCAACCGTACGCGCCGCCAGGGGCGCGGCCAGCCACTGCACGTACAGCAGACCAACCAGCGCCAGGCCGACCAGATACATCAGCCACTGCTCACGCGGCGCCCGCTGGCGCCAGAACTGCACGAGGCTATTCATCGCCCGGCTCCTGCTCGACCTGCGAAGCCAGGCTGAAGCGCAGCAGACCGCTGTCTTCACGCTGCACCTGCAGTTGGGCGAACTCACGGCCCTGCAACGCGGGGCTGCCACTCAGGCTGGCCAGGTAGCGCGGCACCTGGGTCTGCTCCTGCGCCAGGCCTTCCAGACGCAGCAGCTGTCCGCCTTCCCGCATGCGGATACGGGTCAGCCACAGCCCCTGGATGTGCCGGTCGGCCAGCCCGGCCAGAAGCGGCGCGAAGCCCGCGCGATGCTGGGCTTCCAGGGACAACAGGTGGTCCGCCAGCTGCTGGAGGCGCTGGTTGCCGGATTGCAGCTCGGCCAGCCGCTCGCTCAGCCCGCTGTCCAGTTGCGGCTCGCGGAAGCTGGCCTGGCGGTTGAGCAGCTCGGCTTCCACGGCACGGGACTGCTGCTCGGCGCGCGCCAGAGCCTGGCTGCCGAGGTGGCTGCGCCACAGCGTCCAGCCGCCATGCAACAGCAGCAGACACGCCAGCACGGCAAGGCCCAGCAGCATCTGCCGGGGGCGCGGACCCGACGACTGGGGCGTTTCCGGCTGGTAGAGGTTGATGTTCTGCATCAGGCGGCATCCTGGCGCAGCGCCGCGCCGATGGCGCCCAGGCATTGCACCTGCTGCAGTTCGGCCAGCTCGGCGGCCGGCTGCCCGGGGAACAGCTCGCGCAGATCGACCACCTGCAGCGGCGTGGCCAGCCCGTAGGTCAGCTCTGTGCGGGCCTCGGCGGCCTTGTGCTTCATGGGCAGCAGCAGGATGCGGTTGAGCCGGCCGGCGCCGATCTGGCTTTCGAAGTAATCCAGGCTGCGCTGGATCTCCAGGGTCATGTTGGCCAGGTCGTCGACCCCGCCCCGCGCGCCCTGCTCCAGGCGTCGCGCCATGTACAGGTCGGCGCCCTTCTGGATGCAGATCATGCTTTCCGTGGTGCGCAGGCGCAGCACGGCGATGTTAAGGTCCGGCGCCCCGGCCAGCAGGCCAAGGTTGCGGTAGGCCATTTCCGAGATGTCGATGCTGGTCAGTCGCAGGCCGCTGCCACGCAGCCAGGCGGCGTACTGGTTCATCTGCGCCTTGCCCAGTACGGCGCAATAGGCCATGCGCATGCGCCCGCGATAGGCATCGGCCGGCAGCGCGAAGCAATCCAGCACGACCTGGTCCAGCGGCTCGCCGAGCATGTCCTTGACGCGCCAGCGCATGGCGTCGCGCAGCTCATCGGCGGGAACTTCGGGGGCTTCGAGGAGGAAGGTACGGTAATCGGCGGAGTGCAGCACCAGGTTGGCGGGCAGGCCGGACAGGCCGAGCTCATCGACCAGCGCCTTGAGCACGGCGGCACGCTCGGGCAGTTCGGCTTCGCGATACACGCAGTGCAGCAGTTCAGGTGCCTGGCCGGCACGCCTGCGCACCTGCGCAAGCGCAATGCCCTGATGACTGAATTCCAGGCCCACCAGTCCGTCTGGCAGGGGCTTCGTCCTTTTCAACCACGCCACTGAGGCTACCTGTCAAAGACCGTTTCGCACCATGCCTTCCTGCGCGTGCTGCGAGCGACTACTGCTGACGATGCGGCCTGCCAACCTTGCGACCGAAAAAGGGCCACTACACAGCGAGCCGGGCCTGGTTTTCGCCATTGGTGCCTGCCCTGACCGGCAACACCGACAACAAACGCGTCTGGAACGGGCTTTCCAGCCGTCCAACGCAGACCTCGAACTGTGAAGCGGCGCACATTTTCGTTCAGCGCCGGTTATTTGTCGATAGCTCGAAAACAGAGGAAAAGTGTCAATTTGCTATCTCATAGCCATTAGCGATGAGCAAATTTCCTTTTACATCAAGGGGTTATGGCGAGTTGACACCTTTGAACGGTCAGGCTGCCCGCCAGGTTGGCTATCGGAAGAAAAAAGTCGGCAGGTTCATCTGGAAGACCGAGGGCAGCTCGCGATGCAAAATGTCCTCGGTACTGGGGCGGTTACCGTGCAACCCCGCATGGCGAACAACGGGCGAGGATCGTCCAGAGATGAGCCACGCTGGCCATGACGATGCGGTGCCCGTTGATCCAGTGGCCGGCTTTCGACACCTGGGTCCCAGAAAGCAAAAACCCCTGAAATTCGCTAGGAAAATCAGGGGCTCAGGCTTGATGTATGGCGGGGAGATAGGGATTTGAACCCTAGGTGCCCGTGAGGACACAACGGATTTCGAATCCGTCCCGTTCGACCACTCCGGCATCTCCCCAGAGGTCGGCGCGCATCATACCAGCTGCGGCGCATTTGTCTAACCCCCGACGCAAGTTTTTCGCTCGCATTTCAAGCGCTTGCACTGCGCCGGGAAAGGTTCAGGCGTCGCCGGTCAGGCGGGTCAGCGCTTCACGGTACTTGTCGGCGGTCTTCTGGCAGACCTCGGCGGGAACCTTGGGCGCCGGCGGCTGCTTGTTCCAGCCGGTGGATTCCAGCCAGTCGCGCACGAACTGCTTGTCGAAGCTCGGCGGGTTGCTGCCTTCGGCGTAGCTGTCAGCCGGCCAGAAGCGGCTGGAATCCGGGGTCAGCGCCTCGTCCATCAGGGTCAGGGTGCCATCTTCGTCCAGGCCGAACTCGAACTTGGTGTCGGCGATGATGATGCCGCGGGTGGCGGCGTAATCGACGGCGGCGCTGTACAGGGCGATGGCGGTGTCGCGCACCTTGGCGGCCAGCTCGGCGCCAATGATCTCCTCGCAGCGCGCGAAGGAGATGTTCTCGTCATGGTCGCCCACGGCTGCCTTGGTGGACGGGGTGAAGATCGGCTGCGGCAGCTTGGCGGCCTCCTTCAAGCCGGCCGGCAGCGGAATGCCGCAGACGGTGCCGCTCTTCTGATATTCCTTCCAGCCCGAGCCCACCAGGTAACCACGCACGATGGCCTCCACCGGTACCGGTTTGAGGCGCTTGGCCACCACGGCGCGACCTTCCACCAGCGGCAGCTCGGCAGCCGGCACCACGTCCTCGACCTTGTCGCCGGTGAAGTGGTTGGGCACCAGGCCCTTGAGCTTGTCGAACCAGAAGTTGGAGATGGCGGTGAGGATCTTGCCCTTCTCCGGGATCGGCTCCTCAAGGATCACGTCGAACGCCGACAGGCGATCACTGGCGACCATCAGCATGCGCTTGTCGTCAATCTCGTACAGGTCGCGGACTTTGCCGGAGTAGAGTTTCTTCAGGCTCAGGGCGGTGGGTGTGCTCATGTCGAAAAAGGTCCGCATCATCGGAAAGAAAACAGGCGAAACCACGCTGCGGGGTTTCGCCTGGGGTTCGAGCTGAAACGCGGGTTTCAGTTCAGATTGCTTTGGATCTGCCCCAGCACGCGCTGGGCGATGTCCTTGGGTGCCAGGGTATCGGCATCCTGCTCCAGCGAGACCTGCACGCCATTGCCCAGTCGGGTCAGGCGCACCTGGTAACGCTCGCCGGCGGCTTCGTCACTGCCGAACAGGCGACCAAAGAAGCCGGGCTTCTCGCCGGGCTTGCGCGCATCGCCGGACA
Source organism: Pseudomonas flexibilis (assembly GCF_000806415.1). Classification (NCBI taxonomy): domain Bacteria; kingdom Pseudomonadati; phylum Pseudomonadota; class Gammaproteobacteria; order Pseudomonadales; family Pseudomonadaceae; genus Pseudomonas; species Pseudomonas flexibilis. Next base: position 394,617 of record NZ_JTAK01000002.1, on the reverse strand, counting down.
GGTTCAGGTAATACAGGCCCAGGCTGCGGTTGAGGTCGTCGATGCGCAGGTCGGCGCGCTCCAGGGCGCGGCCGATGCTCGACCAGCTGCGGTCGAAATCGGCCTCGACGTTCAGTACCGGATTGCCGCTACCATCCTCGCCGGCGGTGACCCGCACGCGGCTATCGGCGCTGCGCGCGGCCAGGGACACCGAACCGCCCTGCCCCGCGCCACGCTCCAGGCCGGCCAGTAGCTCGTCGAGCAGCGCGCTGTCCAGCGCCTGGTTGGCCGAGCGGCTGGGGAAGCTCAGGTTGGCCGTACTGTCCGCCGGGCGTTCCACGGCAGCCAGGAAGATCTCGCTGGTGTTGCGCTGCACGCCCGGCTCGATGCGCACCCGCACCCGCACCTGGGCATCGGGAGCGGCGACCGTCACGCGCCCCCCCAGGCGGCGGCTCAGCTCCGGTGACAGGCGATCGTAACGCTGCCAGGCGGTGATGAACTCGCCGGTCTGTGGCCGCTCTTCGGCAATCGCCAGGCCGTTGCGCTCGAAATACTGACGGGCCAGCGGCCAGACTTCCGCCGGCGGGCGCAGCGCCAGCAGCCAGCGCGCATCACCGCTCTTCTGCAGGCTGAACTCGCCGCTGTCCGGACCAGCGGCCAGGGCTTGCGGGCGCGGCGTCTCGAACTCGTCGTCGCGCGCGGCCAGCGTCGGAATCTGGGTCGGAATCGGCAGCAGAGGGTCCAGGTGCTTGGCCTGGACGCCCTCAGGCAAACGCATCGGCGCAGTCTGTTGCGCCTGCAGGTAATCGCTGCCGCGATCGCGGAAGCCCAGCCAGCTGCAACCGCCAGTGCCGGTGATGATCAGGGCGAGTGCGGTGAGTCCGGCCAGTCGCTTCATGCGTTTCGCTTCCTTGGTGTGTTAGGCCAGCACGCCAGTCTGACGCATGGCCTGGCGCAGCGGTTCGTGGCAGCGCTCGCTGAGCCAGGTGAGCGGCAGGCGGATGCCTTCCGGGATCAGGCCCATCTCGTGCAGCGCCCACTTCACCGGGATCGGGTTGGACTCCAGGAACAGCGCCTTGTGCAGCGGCATCAGGCGGTCGTTGATGGCGCGGGCGATGGCGGCCTCGCCACGCATGGCGGCGGCGCACAGGTCGCTCATGGCGCGCGGTGCGACGTTGGCGGTCACCGAGATGTTGCCCTTGCCGCCGAGCAGCATCATTTCCACGGCGGTGGGGTCGTCACCGGAATACACCAGGAAATCCTGACCGACACGCTCGAGCACTTCGCGGGCGCGCTGCAGGTCGCCGGTGGCTTCCTTGATGCCGATGATGTTCGGCACGCGGGACAGGCGCTCGACGGTTTCCGGCAGCATGTCGCACACAGTGCGACCCGGCACGTTGTAGAGAATCTGCGGGATGGCCACGGCTTCGGCGATGGCGCGGAAGTGGCGGTACAGGCCTTCCTGGGTCGGCTTGTTGTAATACGGGGTGACCAGCAGGCAGGCATCGGCGCCCACGCCCTTGGCCAGCTCGGTGAGTTCGATGGCTTCGCGGGTGCTGTTGGCCCCGGTGCCGGCGATGACCGGGATGCGACCGTTGACCTGGTCGACGACGCGACGCACCACTTCGATGTGTTCGTCCACGGTCAGGGTGGCGGACTCGCCGGTGGTACCCACCGCGACGATGGCGTTGGTGCCTTCCTGCAGGTGGAAGTCCACCAGTTTGCTCAGGCTGTCCCAATCCAGTGCGCCCTGCGCATCCATGGGAGTGACCAGCGCCACCATGCTGCCCGAAATCATCTACCACCACTCCTGCCAGAAAAGAGAGGGGCCAATGGTACTGTCGGCCCCGGCCTCGCACAAGCGAAGTTCCGGGGGCCCGCCATTCCTTTGGGCGGCGCTTTTCGCTACCCTTTCGCCCTCGTTTCGACGCCTTCGGCGTTGTCTTCATCTGCGTTAGGAAGCCTGCATGTCCACCCCGCCCGTTCGTGAACAATTTCTGGTTGTCAGCGCCCTCGGCAACAACCCCATGACGCTGACCAGCGTGTTGTACCGGGCCTGCCAGGAAAGCCGCTGCGCAGTGACCTCCACGCAGCTCAGCCGCCACGGCGAATGCAGCGTGCTCACCCTGCAGGTCGGCGGCAGCTGGGACGCCCTGGCCCGCCTGGAAGGGACCTTGCCGTCGATCGCCAAGCGTCACGACTTCACCCTCAATGTGGTGCGCAGTGTGCCGCTGGAAGTCCGCCCGCAGGCGCTGCCGTACGTCGCCTACGTGAGTGCGGCCTATCGGCCGGACATCCTCGGCGAGCTCTGCCAGTTCTTCACCGATCACCGCATCGAGCTGGAAAGCCTGAGCTGCGACACTTACCAGGCGCCGCACACGGGCGGCACCATGCTCAACGCCACCCTCAACGTCACCCTGCCGCCGGGCACCCAGATCAGCTGGCTGCGCGACCAGTTCCTGGATTTCGCCGATGCCCTGAACCTTGATGCCCTGATCGAGCCCTGGCGCCCGAACAACCCGTAAGGAATCCGCCATGACCGTCAGCCTCGACCAGCCCGTCCCCGACTTCCAGGCCCAGGCCACCGGCGGCCAGACCGTCCAGTTGAGTGCACTCAAGGGTCGCCAGCTGGTGCTGTATTTCTACCCGAAGGACAGCACCCCCGGCTGCACCACCGAGGGCCAGGGTTTCCGCGATCGCCACGCCGAGTTCCTGGCCGCCAACACCCTGGTGTTCGGCGTGTCCCGCGACGGCCTGAAGTCCCACGAAAACTTCAAGGCCAAGCAGTGCTTCCCCTTCGACCTGATCTCCGACAAGGATGAGCAGCTGTGCCAGCTGTTCGAGGTGCTCAAGCTGAAGAAGCTCTTCGGTCACGAGCACATGGGCATAAACCGCAGCACCTTCCTGATCGACCGGGACGGCGTGCTGCGCCAGGAGTGGCGCGGCGTGAAGGTGCCGGGCCATGTGGAGGCGGTGCTGGACGCCGCCCGGGCACTGCACGAAGGCCGCTGACGCCCCGTGCAAACCTGTGGGGCCGTGTTTATCTCGGCCGCCCGAGGCGGGTGATGCATCGGGGCCGAGCTGGGCTTCGCCGGCCGGCGTAGGGCGGTCGGCGCTTTATCCGGCCGCCGATTCGCGGCCTCGATGGTGGCCAACGTAAACGTTGACCACCCTACGGGGTCCGGATCGCCGGCCACCTGAGCGCCGCTTCACGGCGCTGTCACGCCTTGCGCAACCAGTAGCGGAAAACCCCCGCCTCCTCTTCCTCACGCACCAGCTCATGCCCGGCCAACCGCGCGAACGCACGAAAGTCGCGCTGCGAACCGGCATCGGTGGCGGTGACCTTGAGCACCGCGCCGCTGGGCAGGCGGTTGAGTTCCAGCTTGGCCTTGAGCAACGGCAGCGGGCAGTTCAGGCCGCTGGCGTCCAGTTCCGCATCGCAGGCCGGGGCCTGCACTTGGTCAGTCATTTCACACCTCTGCGCAGTGAGCGGGCGAGAATACCCAAGCCCCGGCGTGGCTGGCCAGCGACGCCGGGACAAGGCTACAGTTAGCCCCCGCGATTCGAGCGAGTACCCGCATGACTGCCCCGCGCCCCACTCTGCTGCTTGCCGTCTGCCTGGCCCTGAGTCCGGCGGCGCACGCCAACGACCTGCCGTCGCTGGGCGATGCCAGCTCGGCCATAGTCGCCCCCGAACAGGAGTACCAGCTCGGACGCGCCTGGTTGAGCATGCTGCGCGGCCAGGTCTCGCAGCTGTCCGACCCGCTGCTCAAGGACTTCGTCGAACGGCACGTCTACCGCCTGGCCGAGACCAGCCAGTTGCAGGACCGGCGCCTGGAGTTCGTGATCCTCGACAGCCCGCAGCTCAACGCCTTCGCCGTGCCGGGCGGCATCGTCGGCGTCAATGGCGGCCTGTTCCTGCACGCCCAGACCGAAGCCGAGTTCGCTTCGGTGCTCGCCCACGAACTGGCCCACCTGTCGCAGCGCCATTACGCGCGCGGCCTGGAAGCGCAGCAGCGCATGCAGCTGCCGCTGATGGCGGCCATGCTCGCCGGCGTGGTCGCCGCGGCGGCCGGCGCCGGGGATGCAGCCATCGCCGCCATCGCCTCCGGGCAGGCCGCCGCCATCCAGAGCCAGCGCAGCTTCTCGCGGCAGAACGAGCAGGAAGCCGACCGCATCGGCCTGAGCAACCTGCGCAACGCCGGCTACGATCCGCGCGGCATGCCGAGCATGTTCGAGCGCCTGGCCCGGCAGTACCGCTACGACGCCAAGCCGCCGGAATTCCTGCTCACTCACCCGCTGTCTGAATCGCGCGTCGCCGACAGCCGAAACCGCGCCGAACAGACTCCGGCCGGCGGCAAGATCGACAGCCTCGCCTACCAATTGATGCGCGCCCGCACCCAGCTGCAGTTCGAAAGCACGCCGGGGCTGGCCACCAAGCGTTTCCGTGCGCAGCTGGAGGAAAGCCCGCAGAACGACGCCGCCCGCTACGGCCTGGCCATCAGCCTGCGTCGCGCCGGACAGTCGGAAGAAGCCGGCAGCCTCCTGCAACCGCTGCTGGACAAGAGCCCGGACGACATCGTCTACAACCTGGCGCGCGTCGAGCTGGACATGGATGCGCAGCGCTACAGCCAGGCCAGCCAGCGCCTGGAACGGCTGCTCAAGGCCCATCCCGGCAATTACCCGCTGTTGCAGATGCAGGTCGAGCTACTGCTGGCCCAGTCGCGTCCGGCGGACGCCGAGGCCATTCTTGACCGTCTGCTGCGCGAGCGGCCCAAGGACCCGGACATCTGGTATCAGGTCGCGGAAGTGCGCGGCCTCGCAGGCAACATCATCGGCGTGCACCAGGCGCGCGCCGAATTCTTTGCCCTGGTGGGCGACTACGGACAGGCCCTGACCCAACTGGACTACGCCAAGCGCCGGGTGATCGGCAATTTCCCGCTGACCGCACGCATCGAAGCGCGGCAGGACGAGTTGCGCACCGAGAAGCGGCTGCTGGAGGAGATGCTCAGGTAGGCCGCCGCCGGGGCACCGAATCGGCGGCCGGAAAAACGCCGACCGCCCTACGGTCATGGCGACCACGTAGGGTGGACATCGTTTTTCGTTGTCCACCGCCCGGCGTGCACATTGCGGCGGACAAAACGGCGATGTCCGCCCTACGTCTGACTAACCAACGAAAAAGCCCGCAGCCGAAAGGTGCGGGCTTTTCATCATGGTGCCGTTGCGCCCCTGCGCAGTTCGCCTTTAAAGCGGTTTGCCGCGGTTGCCGTGCTGGCTGACGAACTGCTGCACGGCCTTGAGGTCGTTGGGCAGCACGTTCAGGCGCTCCTCGCGCTCGAACAGGTCGGTCAGGTGCGCAGGCAGGGCCGGGGCCTGGCCGACGCCGGCCTTGACCACGGCGTCCGGGAACTTCACCGGGTGCGCGGTGCCCAGCGTAACCATCGGGGTGGCCAGGCTGCGGCGGCACTCGCGGGCGGCGCGCACGCCGATGGCGGTGTGCGGATCGAGCAGTTCGCCGCACTGCTGGTACACCTGGGCGATGGTCTCGCAGGTCTCTTCGTCATTCACGGCCAGCGAGTCGAACAGCTTGCGGGCTTCGCTCCAGCGATCGGCCTCGACACTGAAACCGCCACCCTGCTTGAAGGTGTCCATCAGCGCGGCGATGGCGGCGCCGTTGCGACCGTGCAGGTCGAACAGCAGGCGCTCGAAGTTCGAGGACACCATGATGTCCATCGACGGCGACAGAGTGGGATGCAGGGTTTCCTTGACGTACTGGTTGCCGCTCATGAAGCGGTGCAGGATGTCGTTGCGGTTGGTGGCCACGATCAGTTGGTTGATCGGCAAGCCCATGTTGCGCGCCAGGTAGCCGGCGAAGATGTCGCCGAAGTTGCCGGTGGGCACCGAGAAGGCCACCGAACGGGCCGGCGCGCCCAGCTGGATGGCGGCGTGGAAGTAGTAGACGATCTGGGCCATGATCCGCGCCCAGTTGATCGAGTTGACCGCCACCAGACGGGTGCCCTTGAGGAAACCCTGGTCGGCGAAGCTGGCCTTGACCATCTCCTGGCAGTCGTCGAAGTTGCCGTCGATGGCGATGTTGTGGATGTTGTCGCCCTGGATGGTGGTCATCTGGCGACGCTGCACTTCGGACACGCGGTTGTGCGGGTGCAGGATGAAGATGTCGACGTTTTCGCAGGCCTTGCAGCCTTCGATGGCCGCAGAGCCGGTGTCGCCGGAGGTGGCGCCGATGATCACCACACGCTCGTTGCGCTTGGCCAGCACGTAGTCGAGCAGGCGACCCAGCAGCTGCAGGGCGAAGTCCTTGAAGGCCAGCGTCGGGCCGTGGAACAGCTCCAGCACCCACTCGTTGCCGTCCAGCTGACGCAGCGGCGCCACGGCGCTGTGGGCGAACACGGCGTAGGTTTCTTCGAGGATCTTCTTGAAGTCGGCGTCCGGGATGCTGCCGGCCACGAACGGGCGCATCACCCGGAAGGCCAGCTCGTGGTACGGCAGGCCGGCCCAGGAGGCGATCTCCTCGACGGTGAAACGCGGCAGGTTTTCCGGCACGTACAGGCCGCCATCGCTGGCCAGGCCGGCGAGCAGCACGTCTTCGAAATTCAGGGCCGGCGCCTGGCCACGGGTACTGATATAGCGCATGTCATCAAACCTTCGGTGCGGGCCCGGCGCCTGCGCCCCGGGCCCTGAGCATTAGTTGAGCTGTTCTACGCGGATACGCACGACGTTGCCGCTGATGTCGTCCAGGGCTTCCAGGGCGGCGATGGCGTCGTCGATGTTGCGCTCCACCACGCGGTGGGTGACGAGAATCATCGGCACCAGGCCGTCCTGCTCCTCGGCTTCCTTCTGCATGATCGACTCGATGTTGATGCCGCGCTCGGAGAGGATGGTGGCGACCTTGGCCAGCACGCCCGGACGGTCCTGGGCGTGGATGCGCAGGTAGTAGGCGCTCTCGCACTCGCCGATCGGCAGGATCGGCAGCTCGGACAGCGCATCGGCCTGGAAGCCCAGGGCCGGCACGCGGCCTTGCGGCGCGCAGGACAGCGCGCGGGCCACGTCGACCAGGTCGGCCACCACGGCCGAGGCGGTCGGCTCCATGCCTGCGCCGGCGCCGTAGTACAGGGTGCTGCCCACGGCGTCGCCGTTGACCATCACTGCGTTCATCACGCCGTTGACGTTGGCGATCAGGCGGTCGGCCGGGATCAGCGTCGGGTGCACGCGCAGCTCGACGCCGGCGTCGGTGCGACGGGCCACGCCCAGGTGCTTGATGCGGTAGCCCAGCGCCTCGGCGTAGTTCACGTCGGCGGTGGTCAGTTTGGTGATGCCTTCGGTGTAGGCCTTGTCGAACTGCAGCGGGATGCCAAAGGCGATGGAGGCCAGGATGGTCAGCTTGTGGGCGGCGTCGATGCCTTCCACATCGAAGGTCGGATCGGCTTCGGCGTAGCCCAGGGCCTGGGCTTCCTTGAGCACGTCCTCGAAGGCACGGCCCTTCTCGCGCATCTCGGTGAGAATGAAGTTGCCGGTGCCGTTGATGATGCCGGCCAGCCAGTTGATGCGGTTGGCGGACAGGCCCTCGCGGATCGCCTTGATCACCGGGATGCCGCCGGCCACCGCGGCTTCGTAGGCGACGATCACGCCCTTCTCGCGGGCGCGGGCGAAGATCTCGTTGCCGTGCACGGCGATCAGCGCCTTGTTGGCGGTGACCACGTGCTTGCCGTGTTCGATGGCCTTGAGCACCAGTTCCTTGGCGATGGTGTAGCCGCCGATCAGCTCGACGACCACGTCGATCTCGGGGTTGGTCACCAGTTCGAAGACGTCAGCGGTAATGGGGGTACCGGTGGTGTCGCACTTCGGGTTGGTGTCACGGGCGGCAATCTGCGCAACCTCAATGGTGCACCCGGCGCGCCGGGCGATCTCCTCTGCGTTGCGTTTGAGTACATTGAAGGTACCGCCACCGACGGTGCCCAACCCACAGATGCCTACTTTCACCGATTTCACGCTTGACTCCCCATGTGTGCGGCGTGGCGCGCCCGCAAGGCGCGGAAAAGAGCCGCACATTACGAAGGCCAGGGGGGTCAAGTCAATTGGCCCTGCGGTTGGAAGCGTCAGTCGGTCAGGCCGTGGCGCCGGTGCCAGTCGGCCAGGGATTCATCCGGATAGTCGTCGAAGCAGCGATCATTCGGCTTGCACGCGACCTCCACCCAGGGCGCCCGAGAGCCGAGCATCATGTGCACATGCTCGGGCGGCAGCGGCAACGGTGTGTCGATGGCCGATGCGTGCGGGTGCACCAGTTCGGGCCAGGTGGGGTCGTACAGCCACAGCGCGCTGCCGCAGTGCCGGCAGAAATGCCGCTGACCGGTGCTCGCCTCGCCGCTCTCCAGCCGGGCACGGTAGATGGAAAGGTGCTCCTCGCCCTCGACGGTGAGGCTGGCGTAATCGGCGCCCAGGTTGATGGCGTAGCCACCGCCACCCGCCGTCTTGCGGCAGATCGAGCAATAGCAGCGCATGAACGGATAGGGCTGGTGCGCTTCGACGCTGAAACGCACCGCGCCGCAATGACAGGAGCCTTGCAGGTGCATCGCATGCCCTCCTTTACCTACCGGTGTTGGAGGACCTGAGGCGCTGGCGGTTCCGGGGAGGCTTTGTAGGAACGGCTTCAGCCGCGATGCGTTCGTGCAGGCCGCATCAAGCGCTCGCGACTGAAGTCGCTCCTACGGGGTTCCGCGCAGAAGCAACGCCTCAGCGGGCCTGCAGCGCCGTCGGGCCCAGCTTGTCGGCCGGCTGGTAGCCGGGGATCAGTTGGCCGTTGGCCAGGAAGATCGCCGGGGTGCCCTGCACGCCGATGCGCTGGCCCAGTTCGAACTGTTTCGCCACCGGGTTCTCGCAGGTGGCCGCCGGCACCTTCTTGCGGGCCTTGGCCTGGTTCATGGCCTCCTGAGGGTTCTTGGCGCACCAGACGCTGACCAGCGTCTCGTAGGTCGGAGAACCCACGCCGGCGCGCGGGTAGGCCAGATAGCGCACCTCCACGCCCTGGCGGTTCAGCTCGGCGACTTCCTTGTGCAGCAGCTGGCAGTAGCCACAATCGGTGTCGGTGAACACGGTGATGTGGGTCTTGGGGTTCTTCGGCGCGAAGATGACCATTTCGTTGCGCGGCAGCGCGTTGAGCTGGCGGGCCACGGCCACGTTCTCGGCCTGCTCGGTGAGGTTGACCATCTGCCCGTCGCGCATCTGGTACAGGTAGCCCTGCATCAGGTACTGGCCGTCCTCGCTCATGTAGAGCACCCGGCCGCCCTCCAGCTGCACCTGATGCAGGCCCTTGAGCGGGCTCGCGCTGACGGATTCGACCTTGAGGTCCGGCTGCAGGGTGTTCAGGGTCTTGCGAATCGCCTGCTCGGCGTCGGCGGCCTGCGCCAGGGGTGCAGCGACAGTCAGGGCCAGGGCGGCGAAGAGCGAGGAACAGCGCATGGATACTCCGGAATGGGTTGCGAGGCGCCAGAGCCTATCACAGCTCATCCGCGCGGATGATGCCGGGCGTGCAGCTCCTGCAGGCGCGTGCGGGCCACGTGTGTGTAGATTTGTGTCGTCGACAGATCGCTGTGGCCGAGCAGCATCTGCACCGAGCGCAGGTCGGCGCCGTGGTTGAGCAGATGGGTGGCGAAGGCATGCCGCAACGTGTGCGGCGACAGGTGCTTGGCGATCCCCGCCACCCGCGCGTGCCGCTTGATGCGGTGCCAGAAGGTCTGCCGGGTCATCTGCTCGCCCAGGCGACTGGGGAACAGCACATCGCTAGGCCGCCCGGCCAGCAGCGCCGCGCGCCCCTCGCGCAGGTAGCGCTCCAGCCAGTGCACGGCTTCCTCGCCCAGCGGCACCAGGCGCTCCTTGCTGCCCTTGCCGAACACCCGCACCACGCCCTGGCGCAGATTGAGCTGTTCCAGGGTCAGCGACACCAGCTCGGTGACCCGCAGCCCGCAGGCGTACAGCACCTCCAGCATGGCGCGGTCGCGCAGTCCCAGAGGCTCGTCCAGATCGGGCGCAGCCAGCAGCGCCTCCACATCCGCTTCGCTCAGGCTTTGCGGCAGCGAACGCCCGAGGCGCGGCTGCTCGACCAGCAGGGTCGGGTCTTCCGCTATCACCCCTTCTCGCAGCAGAAAGCGGTAGAAACCGCGCAAGCCGGACAGCAGCCGCGCGGTGGAACGCGCGTTGTAGCCCTGGTCGAGCCGCCAGGCCAGATGATCGCCCAGCGCCTCGCGGGAGACTCCGGTCAGCCCGATACCGCGCTCATGCAGCCAGCCATGAAAGTGCGTCAGGTCGCTGCGGTAGGAGGAACGGGTGTTGGCCGACAGGCCCTTCTCCAGCCACAGGGCCTGGAGGAAGCGGTCGATCAGCGGGTGGTCGAGGGCGGACATGGCGAGCGCGTGCCTGTTCGGATGATCGAGGTGCAGTGGATTATGCCTTCTCCCACCCCTCCCGCAGCATCCACCGCACCGCGCACACCCGCCCCGCGCTGACGTCCAGTTCCAGCCAGCGCCCCGGCTGGGGCCTGTCGGCCTCGAACAGGCGCAGCGTGCCGCTGTACCAGAGCGCCGCCAGCGGGCGGCCGGCGGCCTTGCCGAATACGCGGCGGAACAGGCTACCCGGCTGCTGGTGGCGCTCCAGCTCGGCCAGGCGCAGCAGGCCGTCGACCACCACCCAGCGCGCCACGTAGCCGCGCCGGCAAGCCGGATGGCGCGCACCCTCCTCGACGATGCGGGTCATCAGCCCGCGTTCGATGAAATAGCCATCCAGGGGGGTATCCCAGTTGAGATAGCGTGTGCCCTCGAACAGCACGGTATCGGCAACCTGATGGGTCATCTGCACTCTCCTTATTACAGCCGGTTCCGCTTGAATAGTGGCGAAACGATATGTAGCGTTACCCGACATATCCAGAGTGTTTACCTGTACAGGTAAAGTTTTCAGGCAGATGGAGTGAGCATGAAACGCCAACAGTCGATCGAATCCGTGCGCTGGGACTTGGCGCTGCGTTACCGGCTAATCGAGACGGTGGCCTGGTGGGAAGGCCGGCTGACCACCAACCACCTGATCCAGAGCTTCGGCATCAGCCGTCAGCAAGCCTCCAGGGACATCAACACCTACATCGCCGAGCATGCGCCGCATAACCTGACATATGACCGGCACCTGAAGGGCTATGTGCCGACCCGCGACTTCGCGCCGCTGTTCATCGACGACAGCGCCAGCGCCTACCTGCACCTGCTCAACCAGAACCACGAACGCGCGCCGCACATCGAGGGACTGGCGCTGGCGTATGCGCACACCGAGGTGCTGCGCGTGCCGGATCGCTCGGTGACCCCTGAGGTGCTGCGCCCGCTGCTGCGTGCCTGCCGCGAGGGGCTGCGCCTGGAGTGCGGCTATGTGTCGTTCGCCACGCCGGATGGCGAAACGCGCCTGATCGCGCCGCACACCCTGGTCTACACCGGCATGCGCTGGCATGTGCGCGCCTATTGCGAGCGCAACCGCGACTACCGGGACTTCGTGCTCAGTCGCCTGCGCGGCACGCCGGAGCTGCTCGACCTGCCCTCCGAGCATGGCCGCGACGGCGACGCCGGCTGGAATGCCGAGGTGCAGGTGATCATCGAGCCGGACTCGCGCCTGAAGCCCGAGCAGCGGGCGATCATCGAGCACGACTTCGGCATGCGCGACGGCCGGCTGGTGATCGACACGCGGGGCGCGCTGGTGCAGTACGTGCTGCAGCGCTACCACATCGACCCGACCAAGGTGCACACCAAGGCAGAGGCCCAGCAGATCGTGGTGGCCAACCTGGATGGGCTGCGGGAATGGCTGTACTGAGCCGCGCCTCTGGTGGATCCACCTGTAGGGCGGACAACGTACATCGCGCCGACACGGCGCGCCTGCGGCGCGCTTGGTGGATCGCTGGCGTCGATCCACCCTACGAACCGCGTTTCGAACCGGTGGATTCCTCGGGGAGCAGCGTGCGGATTCGTGGGCTGCCGTAGGGTGGACAATGTCTTTCTTGTCCACCAGCGCGCCTGCAGCGCACTGGGTGGATCGGTGGAGCGAATCCACCCTACGGTATTTGCGGGATCACTCCAGCAGCTCAACCGGCATGCCCACTTCCAGCCAGCCCTGGCCGTCGACCAGCAGGTTCTGGCCGAACATCACGCCCTTGTCGCTCTTGCGATAGCGCGCCAGGGTGGCCAGCGGTTCCTGGTCGGCGCTGCGCTCGCCGCTATCCGGGTCGAGGGTGGTGATGATGCAGCGGGTGCAGGGTTTGACCGGGCGCAGGATCAGCTCGCCGATGCGGATGCGCCGCCAGCCGTCCTCGGCATAGGGGTCGCTACCGGCGATCACCAGGTTCGGACGGAAGCGGCGCATTTCCAGCGGCCGGCCCACGCGGGCCGACAGGTCGTCGAGCGAAGCCTGACCGATCAGCAGCAGCGGAAAGCCATCGGCGAGGGCCACACGCTGGCCGGGCTCGGCATACTTAAGATCCACCTGGCGGGCCCGCTCGGGCGGCAGATAAACGAGACGGCAGGCACGCCCCAACCACTGGCTGAGCCACTCGGCGGCGGCGTCACCGGCATCGGCGGCCGACGGTTCGTCCTTCCAGATGCTCACACGGCGCAGCGGCGCCTCTTCCGCTGGCACCGGCACGTCGAGGTCCGGCATGCCCGGCGCGCGCAGGCGCACCCCCTGCTCAGCCTTCCAGCGCGCCAGCAACTGGGTCATCTGCGGCAGCACCCGCTGAGTGAGGAATCGGCCGCTGTCGGCTTCCACCAGCATCCATCGGCGGTCGCCGCGAATGCCCAGGCCGTCGACCCAGGCGCGGTCGAGGGACTCGCCGATGGCGGATTTCAGGGGGTAGCGATATAGCGCGGCGAGCTGCATGACGGCCTCGATCGGTGGTGAGCGGAAGGCGCCAGCATAATCGGCGGCCTTCCGTCACGCACGAGGATCAGGCGTCGCGCTGCAGGCGATCGCGGATCACGTCGATCAGGCGTTCCGGCTGGAACTTGGAGAGGAAGTTGTCGCAGCCGACCTTCCTGACCATCGCCTCGTTGAACGAGCCCGACAGGGAGGTGTGCAGCACCACGTACAGGTCCTTCATGCGCGGGTCGTTGCGGATCTCGGCGGTCAGCCGGTAACCGTCCATCTCCGGCATCTCCGCGTCGGTGAACACCATCAGCAGCTTCTCGTTGAGGTCGTGGCCCTCGTCGGCCCACTGGCGCAGCTTGCGCAGGCCCATCTGGCCGTTGCTGGCGGTGTGGATCTTCAGGTTCAGCTGGCTGAGGGTCTCCGTCAGCTGGGCGAGCGCCACACTGGAGTCGTCCACCAGCAGCACCTCGCGACCGGCGGCGCGGGCGAGAATCGGATCGGCCAGACGCTCGCTGGAAACGCGGGCGTTGTAGGGCACGATCTCGGCCAGCACCTTCTCCACGTCGATGACTTCCACCAGCTGGTCATCCACGCGGGTGATGGAGGTCAGGTAGTGGGAACGGCCGCTGCCACCGGGTGGCGGCTGCACCTCTTCCCAGTTGAGGTTGTAGATGCGCTCGACGCTGCTCACCAGGAAGGCCTGCACCGAGCGGTTGTACTCGGCGACGATGATGGTGTTGGCCTCCGGCTGCAGCGGGCGCATGCCAATGGCCTTGGACAGGTCGATCACCGGCAGGGTCTGGCCGCGCAGGTTGATCACCCCGCACACGCACGGATGGCGGTGCGGCATGCGGTTGAGGCGCGGCAGGTGCAGGACCTCCTGCACCTTGAAGACGTTGATCGCGAAGAGCTGCCGCCCGGCGAGGCGGAACAGCAGAATTTCCAGGCGATTTTCACCCACCAGCTGGGTGCGCTGATCGACCGAGTCGAGAATACTCGCCATGTGCTTACCTGACGTCGAAGTGAGTTGCGGCGCAACGTTTCAAAAGTTATCGGCCGCGACGCCAGCGAGTTTAATATCAAACCGGCATCACGCAGGAATGCAGACCAAAGGCAGCGCTCGGCCGCGTCACTCCGCCGCAGCCCCGGTCAGCAGCGGCGAATCCACCGGCAGATGCAGACGCAGGAGCTGCGGGCGCACTTCGAAACGCACCCGGGGGCTGTGCACAGGCTCCCCATCGAGGTTCAGATCCAGCCCGTCCGGCGCCTCGACCTCCAGCCAGGGCAAGCGTGCGGTCACGGCGACCGTATCCAGCCCGAGCATGCCGCCGCTCAGCATTACCCGCAGGGTTTCGCCGACATCCTGCGGCGCGGGAATCAGGCAGAGATCGAGCATCCCGTCGGTGATGGTCGCGCGCGGGCAGAGGGCGTGACCGCCTCCGGCCTGGCGCCCATTGCCCACGCCCATGGCCAGGAAATCACCTTGCCAGTCGAAGCCGGGACCATGGAAACGGCCGAAGGCGCTGCGCACCTCGGCGAAGCGGGTGAGTCCGGTGAGCAGGTAAGCGCCACCGCCGAGCACCTTCTTCAGCTCCTCCGAGGTATTGGCGGTGACCAGCGAGCCGAAGCCGCCGGTGGCCATGTTGACGAACAAGCGCTCATTGGCCATGCCCACGTCGACCGGCGTGGGTTGCAGCTCCAGCAGCGCCAGTGCGGCGTCCGGCTCCAGGGGAACCTGCGCGGCCCGGGCGAAGTCGTTGGCCGACCCCAGCGGCAGCAGGGCCAGACTGGCATCCCCCTGCAGCTCGATCAGCGCCGAGGCCACCTCGTTGAGAGTGCCGTCGCCGCCGCCGGCAATCAGGCAGGGGTAACCGGCCCGCAGCCCCTCCTCCACCAGGCGCCGCGCGTCGCTGGCTTCCCAGGTCAGGCGCACCGCGAGCTCCCAGCCCCGCTCACGACACGCCTGGACCGCCTCGCGCACCGCCTCGTTCTGCGCCTGCTTGCCGTGCAGAATCAGCCACGCCCGCCGCTGCATGAATGCCTCCTGGTTCCGTGCTGCCGCAGCATTGGAAAGCACCGCAGGGAGGATGGTTCGAGGCAGGCATGGACCTGTAAGAGCGACTGTAGGAGCGACTTCAGTCGCGAGCTTTTTTTGGGGGGGAGGTGCCCGACCAGGGCCGTCCAGCCATGCTGAACCTGCGCGGAAAACATCGCGGCTGAAGCCGCTCCTAAAAAACGGGGCCGCGCGGCATCCCGCGCTAGCCCAGCAGCTCGCTGAACGGAATGAAGCGCACCGGCGCTCCCTCGGCGAAGGTGCGTTCCTCGCGCACTTCCACCAGCCCATCGGCCCAGGCGGCGCTGCGCAACACGCCGGAGCTCTGGTTCGGGTGCGGCACGGCGCGCCCCTGTTCCAGACGAGCGCGCAAGTACTCGCGGCGGTTGCCGGCGCGCTCCCAGGCGAAGCCGGCCGGCACCTCGACGCCCAGCGGTTCGACAGCCTCGACACCCAGGCGGCGCAGCAGATAGGGGCGCGCCAGCAGGCCGAAGGTCACCAGCGTGGAGGCCGGGTTGCCCGGCAGGCCGAGCACCGGCACGCCCCGGTAATGTCCGCAGGTCAGCGGCTTGCCGGGCTTGATGGCGAGCTTCCACAGCGCCAGGTCGCCGGCTTCACGCAGCACTTGGCCGAGATAATCGGCTTCGCCGACCGACACGCCGCCGGTGGAGAGAATCAGGTCCACCTCGCCCACTCCGGCCAGTGCCGCGCGCGTGGCCTGCAGGTCGTCCGCCAGGATGCCGGCGTCGCGCACCTCACAGCCCAGCCGCATTAGCCAGGCGGCCAGCAGGCGACGGTTGCTGTTGTAGATCTGCCCCGGCCCCAGCGGCTGCCCGGGCTCGACCAGCTCGTCACCGGTGGACAGCAGCGCCACCCGGGGCCGACGACGCACCGTCACGGTGCCGATACCGATGCTGGCGGCCAGTGCCAGTTCGATCGGGCCGAGCTGTGAACCGGCCGCCAGCAGTGTCTCGCCAGTACGGACTTCCTGGCCGCGCGGGCGGACATTGCGTCCCGGGCGCAAGGCTTCGAGGAAGCGCACGCGACCGTCCGCCAGCACCTCGGTGTTTTCCTGCATCTCCACGCAGTCGGCGCCGGGCGGCAGCGGCGCGCCGGTGAAGATGCGCGCGCAGGTGCCCGGTTTCAGCGGCTGCGGCGCGCTGCCGGCGAGGATGCGCTGGCTGACCGGCAGCGGCTCGCCCTGCCCGTCGGCCAGGCGCAAGGCGTAGCCGTCCATCGCGCTGTTGTCCCAGGGCGGCAGGTCCAGCCCGGCCAGCAGCGGCGCCGCCAGCACGCGGCCGTCGGCCTGTGCCAGTGGCACGGTTTCCTGCCCATCGAGCGGCGCCTGCTCGGCCCAAGCCAGCAGACGCTGCAGGGCGTCCTCGACGCTGATCAGGCTCATTCGCGACTCTCGCAGGCCACCGCCATGCGCAGGTGCGGCACGAAGTTGCAGGGCCGGTGGCTGGCGTCCAGCTGTTGCGCGAGGATGCCGTCCCAGGCGGTGCGACAGGCGTTGGTGGAGCCCGGCAGGCAGCACACCAGCGTGCCGTTGGCCAGCCCGGCCAGGGCGCGCGACTGCATCGTGGAGGTGCCGATGTCCGTGTAGGAGATCTGCCGGAACAGCTCACCAAAGCCATCGACCTGCTTGTCCAGCAGGCAGGTGACGGCTTCCGGCGTGCTGTCGCGCGCGGTGAAGCCGGTGCCGCCGGTGATCAGCACCACCTGCACCGATGCATCGGCGATCCAGGCAGCCACCAGCGCGCGTATGTGGTAGAGGTCGTCCTTGAGCAGCACGCGGTCGGCCAGCCGGTGGCCGGCTTCGGTCAGGCGCTCGACCAGCAATTGCCCGGAGGTGTCGGTCTGCAGGGTGCGGGTGTCGCTGACGGTCAGGACGGCGATGTTCAGCGGAGTGAAGGGAACGGCAGCCTTGTGGGACATGGAGGATCCTGTTGAGGGTTCACAATGCCGGTGTTATATCACAGGCCTTTCGCCACTCGTCCCAGGAGCCCCATCGTGCCAACGCTTCCCTCTCTTGCGCCCTGCTCCGTGCTGCTGCTGGCCGGTGGGCGCGGTCAGCGCATGGGTGGGCGCGACAAGGGGCTGGTGCCGTGGCGCGGCCGACCGATGATCGCCTGGCTGCATGATGTCGTGCGCCCGCTCACCGATGACCTGATCGTCTCGTGCAACCGCAACGCCGAGTGCTACCAGCCCTTTGCCGATCAACTGGTGTCGGATGCCGAGCCGGACTTCCCCGGCCCGCTGGCCGGCATTCGCGCCGGCCTCGCCGTGGCACGGCATCCCTGGCTGCTGGTGCTGCCCTGCGATGCACCCAGGGTGGACAGTGCCCTACTGACGAGCATGCGGCAGGCCGCCCTGCCAGGCCGTCCGTTGCTGCTGCGCCAGGGTGCGCAGTGGCAACCGCTGTTCTGCCTACTGCCGACCCGCGTGCTACCCGACCTGGAGCGCGCCTGGCAGGAAGGCCAGCGCAGCCCCCGGCATATCTTCACCGCTATGGGCGCCGTGGCGCTCGACTGCACCGAGGACGATGACCGGCTGGCCAATCTCAACAGTCCGGAGCTGCTGCAATGAGTCCGTTTGACGGAATGCCGTGCCCAGCGGCAAAACGCCTGCATCCCGCCCTGCAAAAAAATTTTCGCCTAACCCCTTGTGCATCAAAAGTTTTTCGGTAGAATGCGCGCCATCCAAACGGAGCGTAGCGCAGCTTGGTAGCGCGTCTCGTTCGGGACGAGAAGGTCGCTGGTTCGAATCCAGTCGCTCCGACCAAATCCCCGCAAACCCCGCCTCACGGCGGGGTTTTGTCATTCCGAAAACTGTTCCGCGCCGCCCTGACGAGACGCCGGAAAACAGTCATCAAGTCGTCAAACTCTCCGAGCATTCTGGCAGGCGATCACTGGTCGCTGACACAGCCAGAACCCCGGCAAACCCTGGCAACCCGGCTAAGCTGATCTCTCGACGGCACCGCACGGGCCACCCTGACAGCTGTTCCGGCCCATTAATTGCTTGAAATCAGGCACGGAACCATCGCCCCCGATGTCGCTCCCATACAGGCGGACCTCTTCAGGCCCCCGCCCCAAGCGAACCGGGCGCCACCAAGACAATAAAAGGAAGAACCATGAGCAACCACTCGCATACCCAGAACGCCATCAGCGCATTGCGCGAAGCCTTCGCCCCACTGCACTGCTATATCGTGGCCCCCGGCCGCAAGGGCACCTTCAGCTTCACCCTGGTCGACCAGCACGGTGTCGCCCGCCACAGCGAGCGCCTGTATCCGGAGCAATGCCAGGGCGAACGCCTGCAGCAAGTCATTCAACGCGCCCGCAACAAGGCCCTGTAAGGCCGATTCATCACCGTTCCATCTGCTTTTCCGACGCGTGGGAGCGCACAGGTGAGCTCACAGCCACCCCAGCCCTGATCGCGGCTGACGCCGCTCCCACAGCCGCCGCTCACCCCCGCCCTACTCTGCCGGCACAACGCCTCAATGCAGGCCACGCAGCCCCATCGGCACACTGACCTCGGCCACCGACTCCCAGGGACCGTCCGGTTGCGCGGAACAGAGCCAGCCGTCTTCCCAGCGGTAGTAGAGCCGCTCGCGGTAGTAGAGCTCGCGCCCACTCACCACATAGACGCCCAGACGCGCATCCCAGCGCGCTTCCACATGCGGAGGCGGCGCGTAGCGTGGGTGGGTGCCAGTGCTTTGCGGCTGCGAGGGAACCTCCGGGCGCGGCGGCACCGGGGTGATCACCGGGCGCGATGGCTCGGGCGTGGGCGCTGGCCGGGGTTCCGGCCAGGGCTGCGGTGTCTGCCGGGAACCCGGCAGCTGGTAGATATCGCTGGCGCAACCGCTCAGCAGCAGGCTGCCGAGCAGCAGCAGCCGGCCTGCGGCACGCTGCATATCCTCTCCAGGGCCGGTGGTCAGTTCGGCCGTCAGCGCTTCTCGGGCTGATCGATGCGCAAGCTCTGCAGCCGGTCTTCCGTGCTGCTGACAGCACCGCTGCGCCCGATCCACTCGCCGGCGGTGGCGTTGCCGCTGCGCGACACGCGCGCTACCAACTCCACCTGCGGGAAGTTGGACAAGCGTAGCTGCTCCATCATGGCGTCGGCGTCGCTGAGGATCACTTCCGCCGGCAGGTCGGCGACCTTGAGGCGCTTGACCGCCAAGGGCATCGCCTCACCAGCGGCCGGGCGGGCGAAGATGAACACGCTGTCCTCGGGCTGCACCTGGCCTGCGACATTCGGCGCCAGCTCCACACGCACGCGCATCTCCACGGGCGCCTCGTCGGCCGAAGCGGCCGGGGCTGCTTCACCGAGCATCTCGCGGGCGCGCTGAATGCCCTGGGCAATGGCCATGCGGTTCGGATCCTGGGGATCCAGGCCATTCATCAGGAATTCCCAATGCTCGATGGCATCCCGGTAACGGCCGGCCTCGAAGGCAACGATGCCCAGCAGGCCGCGGCTGGTGACTTCGCCCGGATCGCTCTGCAGCGCCTCGTCGGTCAGCCCCTGGATCTGTTCGCTCCACTGCTGGCCGTTGGCAAAGTACAGCGCCTGCGCCCACTGGCCGAGCAGCGAGGGATCGCGACCGGCCAGTGCCACGGTGCGCTCGAAGGCGTTGGCGGCCTCGGCCGGGCGCTCCATGGCCATGTAGCCACGAGCCAGGAAATACCAGCCTTCCACCCCATCGGGTTGCGCCTTAACGGCCTGCTCCAGACGCGCGACCATTTCCTCCATGGAGGCGGGCTGGTGGTCGAACTGGCGGGCCAGTTCCAGCTTGTCGCTGGCGCCCCAGTGCAGGTACAGCGCCAGGCCCAGCACCGGCACCAGCACGGCGGCGGCGATCGGCACGGCGCGACCCAGGTTGCCGTGGCGCTGCGCATCGCCCTCGGTATCCACCAACAACTCGCGACCAGCCTCGGCCTTGCCGGCGGCCAGCTGTTCATCCGTCAGAGTGCCAGCGGCGTGCTGGGTTTCCAGTTCACGCACGCGCTCTTCGTAGAGCGCCACGTTAAGGGCGGTGCGGTCTTCCTCGGCCTGGGCGCGCTGACCGCGCAGCACCGGAACCAGGATGAACGCCAGGGCGGCCAGCAACAGCAGGCCGGCGACAAGCCAGAGATCGATCATGGGTCTTTCTTATCCAGCAATTGGGAAAGGCGCTCCTGCTCCTCGGCGGACAGCAGGGCATTCTGCGGGGCGTTCTCGACCCGGCGACGGCGGACCACGATGACCACCAGGGCAAGCAGACCACCGCCCAGCAGCACCCACGGGCCGTACCAGAGCAGCAGGGTGCGCAGCTCGACCGGCGGGTTGTAGCGCACGAAGTCGCCGTAACGGTCGACCAGGTGCTCGACGATCTGCTCATCGGCCTGGCCATCTTCCAGCATGCGGAAGATCTCGCGGCGCAGGTCCATGGCAATGGGCGCGTCGGAGTCGGCGATGTTCTGGTTCTGGCACTTGGGGCAGCGCAGTTCGCTGGTCAGTTGGCGGAAGCGCTGGCGCTCGGTCTCGCTGGAGAACTCGTAGGTGTCGATGGCGGCCTGGGCGAAACCGCCCAGGGCCAGGCTACAGAAAACGGCGGCTAGCAGGCGTTTCATTGCTCGAGCAACTCCTGGTAGAGCGGTGCCAGTTGTTGACGCCAAACACGCTCGTCGATGGCGCCCACGTACTTGTGGCGGATGATGCCGTTCTTGTCGATCAGGAAGGTTTCCGGCGCGCCGTACACGCCCAGGTTGAAGCCCAGGCTGCCCTGCGGGTCGGCGACATTCAGCCGGTAGGGGTTGCCCAGCTCACTGAGCCAGCGGCGCGCATCGCCGGTTTCCTTGTAGTTGATGCCGTAGATGGCCACGCCCTGCCCGGCCAGGCGGTTGAGCATCGCGTGCTCGGCGCGGCAGGTCGGGCACCAGGTGGCCCACACGTTGACCAGCGCCGGCTCGCCCGGATTGAAGTCCGCGGTGGTCAGGGTGCGCGCCGGGTCTTCCACGGACGGCAGGCTGAACGCGGGCAGCGGCTTGCCGATCATGGTGGTACCAATGTCGCGCGGGTCGAGGAACAGCCCCTTGTAGAGGAAACCGGCAACCACCAGAAAGATCGCCAGGGGAATCAGCAGCAATGCGCGTTTCATGCCGGTTGTGCTCCAGAGATGCCCAGCGCCTCGCGGACGCGGGTCTTGACCTTGATGCGGTAGCGACGGTCGAGGGTCGACAGCAGGCCGCCGAAGGCCATCAGCAGGCCACCCAGCCAGATCCAGCGCACATAGGGCTTGACGTGCAGGCGCACGGCCCAGGCGCCATCTTCCAGCGGCTCGCCCAGCGCCACGTACAGATCGCGGAACAGGCCCGGATCGATGCCGGCCTCGGTCATCGGCATCATCTGCACGGTGTACAGGCGTTTCTCCGGGTGCAGCACGGCAATCTCGCGACCTTCCTCCAGCACACGCACGGTGGCGCGGTCGGAGGTGTAGTTCGGACCCTCATGGTGCTGCGCGCCTTCGAACACGAACTGATAGCCGCCCAGCTCCTGCATGTCGCCCGGCGCCATGCGCAAGTCGCGCTCGGCGTTGTGCTGGGTGGACAGCACGATGCCGATGGCGCATACGGCGATGCCCAGGTGACCGAGCTGCATGCCCCAGTAGCTGCGGGTCATGCGCGGGATGCCCTTGAGCAGGCCGGTGTGGCGGGTCTTGTCGAGCAGGTCGCGCACGCCGGTGAGCACCACCCAGGCAGACAGGATGCACACCGCCAGCACCGCCCAGTGGAAGTCGCCCAGCAGCACGGAGGCCAGGCCGCCGAGCACCGCGCTGGCGATCAGCACCGGCATCAGCATGCCGGCCAGCCACTTGCCAGGGGTGTCCTTCCAGCGCACCAGCACACCGACACCCACCGCGCCCATCAGGATGGCCATCAACGGCAGGAACAGGGCATTGAAGTACGGCGGACCGACCGACAGCTTGGCGCCGGAGATGGCGTCCAGCAGCAGCGGATACAGGGTGCCGAGCAGGATCATTGCGCAGGCCACCACCAGGATCAGGTTGTTGGCCAGCAGCAGGGTTTCCCGCGACCAGAGGGCGAAGCCTACCTTGCTCTTCACCACCGGCGCGCGCAGGGCGAACAGGGTCAGCGAAGCGCCAACCACGATGAGCAGGAAGGCCAGGATGAAGGTGCCGCGCTCGGGGTCGGCGGCGAAGGCGTGCACCGAGGTCAGCACGCCGGAACGCACCAGGAAGGTACCCAGCAGGCTCAGCGAGAAGGCGGCGATGGCCAGCAGCACGGTCCAGCTCTTGAACACGCCGCGCTTTTCGGTGACCGCCAGCGAGTGGATCAGCGCGGTGCCCACCAGCCAGGGCATGAAGGACGCGTTTTCCACCGGGTCCCAGAACCACCAGCCGCCCCAGCCCAGTTCGTAGTAGGCCCACCAGGAACCGAGCACGATGCCGATGCCCAGGCTGGCCCAGGCCACCAGCGTCCAGGGCCGGGACCAGCGCGCCCAGGCAGCGTCAAGACGGCCGCCGAGTAGCGCGGCGACCGCAAAGGCGAAGGCCACCGAGAAACCTACATAGCCCATGTACAGCATCGGCGGGTGCACGATCAGGCCGAAGTCCTGCAGCAGCGGGTTGAGGTCACGGCCGTCGGTGGGCACCTGCGGCAGCAGGCGCTCGAACGGGTTGGAAGTGACGATCAGGAACAGCAGGAAGCCGATGCTGATGATGCCCATCACCGCCAGCACGCGGGCGAGCATCTCCTCCGGCAACTGCCGCGACAGCACCGCCACGGCGAAGGTCCAGCCACCGAGGATCATCGCCCACAGCAGCAGCGAGCCCTCGTGGGCGCCCCACACGGCGCTGAACTTGTAGTACCAGGGCAGTGCGCTGTTGGAGTTGTGCGCCACATAGGCTACGGAGAAGTCGTCGACCATGAACGCGTAAGTCAGGCAGGCGAACGACAGCAGCAGGAAGGCGAACTGGCCCCAGGCCGCCGGACGGGCGATGCCCATCCACAGACGGTCGCCGCGCCAGGCGCCGATCAGCGGCAGGGTCGACTGCACCAGCGCCAGGCACAGGGCCAGGATGAGGGCCAGATGGCCGATCTCGGGAATCATTGCGCGCTCTCCGCCTTCGCCTGGATCGCCTTGTCCATCGCCTGGGCGACTTCCGGCGGCATGTAGTTCTCATCGTGCTTGGCCAGCACTTCGTCGGCCACCAGCACGTTCTCTTCGTTCAGGCGACCCAGCGCGACGATGCCCTGCCCTTCGCGGAACAGGTCCGGCAGGATGCCCCGGTAGCGCATGCGCACTTCGGAGGCGCCGTCATGCACCACGAACTCCACATCAAGGGAATCCCCGGTGCGCTGGAGCGAGCCTTCCTTGACCATGCCGCCGGCGCGAATGCGCACGCCGTCCGGCACCTCGCCATTGGCGATCTGCGTCGGGGTATAGAACAGGTTGATGTTCTGCTGCAGCGCCGAGAGGGCCAGGCCAACGGTCGCGCCCACCCCGACGAGCAGGGCGAGGATGATGTACAGACGTTTCTTGCGGACCGGATTCACTTCATTTCCTCCCGGCGCAGACGGCGCGCCTCATCTTGCAGGTAACGCCGGCGTCCGAGCAGCGGCAGAGCGACATTGATCAGCACGACCAGCAGGCCGATGCCGTAACTGGTCCAGACATACACGCCATGGTTGCCCATGGCGAGGAATTCGGAGAAGGAGGCAAAGCTCACGGACGACCCTCCACCTGGGCGCGCAGCTCGGTCTTCACCCAGCTGGCGCGCGCCTCGCGCTTGAGAATTTCCAGGCGCATGCGCATCAGCAGCACGGCGGCCAGGAAGCAGTAGAAGCCGATGACCATCACCAGCAGCGGCGCCCACATTTCCACCGGCATGGCCGGCTTTTCGGTGAGCTTGAACGTGGCGGGCTGGTGCAGGGTGTTCCACCACTCCACCGAGTACTTGATGATCGGAATGTTGACCACGCCGACGATGGCCAACACCGCGCAGGCCTTGGCGGCGCTGTCACGGTTACTGATGGCGTTGCCCAGGGCAATGATGCCGAAGTAAAGGAACAGCAGGATCAGCATGGCGGTCAGCCGCGCGTCCCACACCCACCAGGCACCCCAGGTGGGCTTGCCCCACACCGCGCCGGTGAGCAGCGCCAGGAAGGTCATCCAGGCGCCGATGGGCGCGGCCTGCTGCAGGGCCACGTCGGCCAGCTTCATCTTCCACACCAGGCCGACCACGCCGGCCACTGCCAGCATCACGTAGATCGACTGGGCGAGGATCGCCGTGGGCACATGCAGGTAGATGATCCGGAAGCTGTTGCCCTGCTGGTAGTCCTGCGGCGCGAAGGCCAGTCCCCAGACGCTGCCGAGCAGCAACAGGACAATCGCCGCGCCGCCCAGCCAGGGCAGCCAGCGACCACTGATTTCGTAGAACCACTTGGGCGAACCCAGCTTGTGAAACCATGTCCAGTTCATTGCAGCTCTCTTCGTGTCGCGGGGCCGGATCGCCGCCCCGTGCGTTTTACCGTCCTGCGCCGGGCGGGCCCGACGCGTTGATGTCTCATTCACCGACGCTGATCTTCAGCCCCGCCGCAATGGCGAACGGGGTCAGGGTGACCGCCAGCGCGGTCAGGGTGGCCAGCCACAGCAGGTGGCCGGCTGTGGGCAATCCTTGCAGGTCCGCCTGCAGCGCCCCGCTGCCGAGAATCAGCACCGGGATGTACAGCGGCAGAATCAGCAGCGCCAGCAGCAGGCCGCCGCGCTTGAGACCCACGGTCAGCGCCGCGCCGACCGCGCCCAGCAGGCTCAGCACCGGCGTGCCGAGCAGCAGCGAGAGCAGCAGCACCGGCAGGCAGCGCGGCGGCAGGCCGAGCATCAGCGCCAGCAGCGGCGACAGCAGCACCAGCGCCAGGCCGGTAAATAACCAGTGCGCCAGCACCTTGGCCAGCACCAGCAGCGCCAGTGGCTGCGGCGAAACGACCCACTGCTCCAGCGAGCCGTCCTCGAAATCGCTGCGGAACAGGCCGTCCAGCGACAGCAGCACCGCCAGCAGCGCGGCGACCCAGACCAGGCCGGGCGACAGGGTCTGCAGCAGCTGGCTTTCCGGCCCCACCGCCAGCGGGAACAGGGCGATGACGATGGCGAAGAACACCAACGGGTTGGCCAGCTCGGCCGGACGGCGGAACAGCAGTCGGCTCTCGCGGGCCAGCAACAGGGCGAAGACACTACTCATGCGGCACGCTGCCCAAGGTCCAGTTCGCGGTAGCCGGAAGGCTTGTTTTCCAGAGTGTGGTGGGTGGTCAGCACCACCATGCCGCCCCGCTCGCAATGCCCGGCCAGATGCGCTTCCAGCTGGGCCACGCCCTGCTTGTCCAGGGCGGTGAAGGGCTCATCCAGGATCCACAGCGGCGGTGCATCCAGGTACAGGCGCGCCAGTGCCACACGGCGCTGCTGCCCGGCGGACAGCCGATGGCTGGGCACATCCTCGAAACCGCGCAGGCCGACGGCGGCCAGAGCCTGCCAGATCGCCTGGCGCTCGGCCGGCTGGTGCAGCGCACACAGCCAGGCCAGGTTCTCCTCGGGGGTCAGCAGGCCCTTGATGCCGGCGGCGTGGCCGATCCACAGCAGGTTACGGGCCAGCTCGCCACGCTGCGCCGCCAGCGGCTCGCCCTGCAGGCGCACTTCGCCGGCGGTCGGCTGCATCAGGCCGCACAGCAGACGCAGCAAACTGGTCTTGCCACTGCCGTTGGGGCCGACGATCTGCAGCATGTCACCGGGCATCAGGCGCAGGTCCAACGCTTCGAACAGCAGCCGCCAGTCACGCTCGCAGGTCAACGCAACGGCTTCGAGGAATGGACGGCTCACGACATGCGTATCCACTTCAGTATGCAATCAGGGCCAGACGGGCCGCCGCTGAAAATCGACGATCCGTCTTAAGTCGGACCAACGGCAGCCGCTATCTAGTAACGGGCGCCCCGGCGAATGGCTCGGCATTATACATGCGTGACTTGGCTATCAAGACGGGTAATTACGACAGGTTGTAAAGGCAATTCCTTTTTGATGAGCGAGATCAATTTTACCCTTCCGCCTTCCCTGCCCGGCTCCACCAGCGCCGCCGGCGGCCTGGCGCCCCACACACTGAAGGCGCTCACCACCCTGGAGGGACTGCTCGCTCCCGGCCAGCAGGCCCAGGCCCAGGTGCTGGGCCGAGCCGAGGCTGCCCAGGGACAGCAGATCAGCCTGCGCCTGACCCTCGCCGACGGGCGCAGCGTGACGCTGGACGCCCTGGCCACTCGACAGCCCGAGCTGCCGGCCGGCACGCGCCTGCAACTCACCGCGCTGCCGGACAACCGCCTGCTGATCACTCAGCCCGACGCGGCCCGCCCGCTGACCCGCCTCGACCTGCCCGCCGGCAGCCTGTTGCAGGCCCGCGTGCTGTCCAGCACGCCCAGCGGCAATCTGCAGCAGATCGTCGCGCAGCTGCCGGACGGCCGTCAGCTGCTGCTGGAGAGCGCCAGGCCCCTACCCGTCGGCAGCCTGATCAATGCCCGCGTGCTGGACGATCGCAGCCTGCAAGCCATCAGCCCGGACGCGCGCGTCCAGCAACTGGACCTGCTGCAGCAACTGGCCAGCCAGTTCGCCCGCCAGTCGCCACTGTCCGCACTGTTCACCGCGCTGCGCTCGCTGCAGGGCCAGCCCCTGCCATCGGGCCTGCAGCAGAGCATCGAACGCCTGTTGAACAGTCAGCCCAGCGCGGCGCAGCTCAGCGACTCCCGCCAGCTGGCGGCCATTCTGCGCAACGCCGGCGTCGGACTGGAGCACCGCGTACTCAGTGGCCAGGGCGGCGCACTGGACAGCGACCTGAAGGCCAACCTGCTGCGCCTGCTCGGCCAGCTGTCGAGCTTCAATCCGGCCACGACCCTGCAATCCCCCGCCGGCACCCTGCTGATGGCCACCTTGCCGACCCTGGCCCGCCAGGTGCTCGGCGCACTCGGCCAGCGGCCCGAGCGCCAGCCGGGGCTGAGCTTTCCGCTACCCACGCAGCGCCTGGAGGGTCTGGAGAACCCCAGCCTGCAGACGCTGCTGAAGCTCGCCGCCGGCGCCGTGGCCCGGGTGCAGAGCCACCAGCTGGCAAGCCTGGCGCAGGGCCAGGCCAGCAGCACGGAAGGCCAGCCGGCCACCGTGCTGCAGATGGAGATACCGGTACGCGAACTGCCCACCCCGATCCAACTGCGCATCCGCAGCGAGGACGGCGAACCGCGCAAACGCAAGGGTTCTGAGCGTCAACGGCAATGGAAGATCGATCTGGCCTTCGATCTGGAACCACTAGGCCCCCTGCAGGTGCAGGCCCAGCTATGTCGCAACCAGTTCAGCGGCCAGCTGTGGGCCGAGCGCCCCGCCACCGCGGCGCTGATTGATCGGGAGCTGGGTGAACTGCGTCGCACGCTCAGCGAGGCCGGACTGGAAATCGGCGAACTCGACTGCCATCGCGGCACGCCCCCCGCGCCGCCGAGCACGCCCCTGGAAACCCACTGGATACACGTGACCGCATGAACGAGCCCCGCGCCATTGCCCTGCGCTACGACGGCCAGAACGCCCCGACCCTGGTAGCCAAGGGCGACGACGAGATCGCCCAGGCGATCATCGAGCTGGCCCGCGAATACGAAGTGCCTATCTACGAGAATGCCGACCTGCTGCGCCTGCTGGCCGGACTGGAGGTCGGCGATGAGATCCCCGAGGCGCTGTACCGCAGCGTGGCGGCAATCATCGCCTTCGCCTGGTACCTGAAAGGCAAGGCGCCCGAGGGATTCACCCGGCAGGACGACTCGCTGCCAATGGCGGACTGAGCGGCGTGGCGCTCAGTTGGCCGGTGGCGTGGCGCCGCGGGCCTTGTGCAGCTTGCTGACCAGTTCCGCTTCGCCCTTGGTCAGGCCGCAGGACTGGGTGAGATCCTCGACACTCGCGCCCAGGGTCACCAGCCGCGAGGCCTGGATGTAGGAAATCATCGCCGGGTCACTCTGCTCCAGCTTGCTGAGCCGCTCGGGAAGCGGCGCGGCAAGCTGCTGCAGCGCCTGCAGTTCATCGCCCATCTTCACGCACACGCCGATGTAGGTATCCACCCGACGGGTCAGCTCCTGCATGCTCTGGTCACGCTTGAGGTGACGCTCGGCATGCTGCCTGAACTGATATTCCATGCTCTTGTTCAGGCGCTGCAGGCGAGTGGCCAGCCAGACGCAGGTCATGATCAGCGCCAGGCAGACCCCTGCCAGTACGATCAGGGCGATTCCGTGTCCCATCTTCAGTAGTTCTCAAGTTCCGACCATTCTTCCTCGGTCATCATCTTGTCCAGCTCGACAAGAATCAACAGCTCGCCGTTCTTGTTGCATACGCCCTGGATGAACTTCGCCGACTCGTCATTGCCGACGTTCGGCGCGGTCTCGATCTCGGACTGCCGCAAATAAACCACTTCAGCCACGCTGTCGACCAGGATACCGACCACCTGCTTGTCCGCCTCGATGATGACGATGCGGGTGTTGTCGGTGATCTCCGCCGAGTCCAGGCCGAAACGCTGGCGGGTGTCGATCACCGTCACCACGTTGCCGCGCAGGTTGATGATGCCCAGCACATAGCTCGGCGCACCGGGCACCGGTGCGATTTCGCTGTAGCGCAGCACTTCCTGGACCTGCATCACATTGATGCCATAGGTTTCGTTGTCCAGGCGGAAGGTCACCCACTGCAGCATCGGATCGTCGGAGCTTTGCGCTGTCGAATTCTTCATTGTCCACCTCGTCGTCGAACGCCCGGGCCCGGCCCGCGGCGCGTATCCGTTCTGCCCGCCTTGGCGGGCGCCTTTCAGCGCGCGCGCTTGAGCGCACCGCTTTCAATCAGGTCGGCCAGCGACGCCACGTCGAGCAGCGCGCACATGTGTTCGATCACCGTACCCGCCAGCCACGGGCGCTGGGTGCGCAGGCTGCGCCACTTGACCTGGTCCGGGTGCAGGTGGATGGAACGGTCCACCTTGTGCACCGCCAGTCCCCAGTCGAAGCCCTGGATGGTGATGACGAACGACAGGTTATCGCGAAACTCGTCGCGATAGCGTTCTGGCATCACCCAGCGCGCGGTATCGATCACCTTGATGTTGCCGCTGTGGGTCTTGAGCATGCCCAGGAACCAGTCCGGCTGCCCGAACAGCGGGGTCAGCGTCTGGCCTTCCAGCGAATGGATGGTGCCCAGGCAGACCAGCGGCACCGCCAGGGTCAGCCCGGCCACGTCGAACAGCAGGCACTCGAAACGCTGCTCACCCCACTCGGGACGGCCAGCCACCACCTTCGGTGGCAGCGGGGGCACCGCGGCTGCAACGACAGGCTCGGCGAGCGGTGCCTGGACCTTCGCCTCGGCTGGCTGCACACGCGGCGGAGCCACCGGCGCAGCGACCTCAGCAACAGGCGCGGACACCACGGGTGCCGCAACCACCGGGACCTCGACCACTGGCGGCGCGACAGGCGCTTCAACCACAGGCTGCGCAACGACCGGGCTTTCGGCCACTGGCGACGCAACCACCGGCACCTCGACCGCCGGCAGCGCGACAGGCGCTTCGACCTGCGGGGCCGCAACCACCGGTGCCTCGACCCTGGCGGGGGCTTCGACCACAGGCACCGCGACCGGCGCCAGCGGCTCCGGCTCGCTCGGCGTGCTCACGGCGACTGGCGCGGCAGGCACCGGCGCATCGATCACCGCCACGGGGGCCTCGACCAGTTTGATGTCGGTCAGTTTGATGGTCGGCAATACCAGCGGTCGCGGTTCCAGTACCTGCGGCTCGGCCACCGGCCTGGCGCTGGCAGGCACCGCCTGCGGGCGCAAGAAATCCTCGGCACGTACCGGCCGGTCATCAGTCGCCTCTTGCAACAGCTCGTCCAGATAGGACTGCAGGGCCTGCTGCGGTCCGATCCGAGGGGCGTCCTGGGTGCTCATATCCTGCATCCGTAAGTCTTTCCTCTGAATGCTATCGGCCGACAGGGGCGACAGCTTGATAGCCGGGCGTCACGCCGGCTGTCCCGGCTGGCGTGCCAGCAGGGATTTCAGCAAGGCCCGATAGGCGATCACGCCGCGACAGCCGGGATCGAACTGCGACGGCACCAGACCGGCGCGACTGGCATCGCGCAGCCTCCCGTCGGTGGGGATATAAGCCGGCCAGATGTGCTCCTTGTGGCGGTCGCGCAGCAATTTGAGCGTCGACAGCGAGGCCTGCGAGCGGCGATCGAACAGGGTCGGCACGATCAGGTAGGGCAGCGCCTGGCGGCGCGAGCGGTTGATCATGGTCAGGGTGTGAACCATGCGCTCCAGGCCCTGCACGGCGAGAAACTCGGTCTGCACCGGCACCACCAACTGCTGGCAGGCCGCCAGGGCGTTGACCATCAACACCCCGAGCAGCGGCGGGCTGTCGATCAGCACGTGGTCGAAATCGTTCCACAGTTGCGCCAGCGTCTTGGAAATCACCAGCCCCAGGCCGCTCTTCCCGGGCGTCTGGCGCTCCAGAGTGGCCAGCGCGGTGCTGGCCGGCAGCAGGGCGATGCGCGGATGACTGGTCTTCTGCAGCAGCTGTGCGGCGAGCCCATCGGGCACCTGGCCGCCATGCTGGAACAGCTCGAAGCCGGTGCGTTCGAGGTTGTCGGGGTTGTAGCCGAAATAGCTGGTCATCGAGCCATGGGGGTCGAGGTCAACGATCAGTACCCGCTTGCCGACGTCGGCCAGCAGGCCGGCCAGGGCCACGCTCGTGGTGGTCTTGCCGACCCCGCCCTTCTGATTGGCTACTGCCCAGATTTTCATCAACTGCTCCTTCTCGTCCGCGACTCAGCGCGGACCACTACCGGCCATCAATGCCGGCGTTTTGACAGCACCTTCGATCCGGGCGTCAGTGTGCGGCGCCAGTGCAGATTGCGTGCCAGTGACCGCCTGGCGATTTTCCACACGGGTGCTCCCGCTGCGCCGGGTTTCCAGGAAGCGCGACACCACCAGCACCACGCGACGGTTCTTGGCACGCCCGTCGGGCGTGGCGTTGTCGGCCACCGGGTGATACTCGCCGTAACCGACGGCGGCCAGGCGTCCGGGCGCCACGCCGTCCATGTTCAGCATGCGCACGATGCTGGCGGCACGGGCGGCGGACAATTCCCAGTTGGTGGGATAGAGCGGCGTGCTGATCGGCAGGTTGTCGGTGAATCCCTCGACCTGCACCGGATTGTCGAAGGGCGCCAGAATCCTGGCGATCTTCTCGATGATGTCGAACGCGTGGTCGTTGGGGATGGCGTCGCCGCTGGGGAACAGCAGGCTGGACTTGAGTTCGATCTCCACCCAGGACTCGGTGCCGCGCACGATCAGCTGTCCTTCGGCGATCAAGCCGGCGAAGGCCTGCTCGATGTTGCGGGTGATCTGCGCCAGCGGGTCGCCGTCTTCCATGGGCATGGGCCCGCCGTCATCTTCCATGCTGAGGTCGTAGTCGCGGGTGCGCGGGCGCTCCTGGCCAACCGGGATCGGTTTGATCGCCTTCTCGTTCTGGTTGAAGATGCCCACCAGGGTGTCGGCCAGGACCTTGTACTTGCCCTCGTTGATCGACGAGGTGGCATACATCACCACGAAGAAGGCGAACATCAGGGTCATGAAGTCCGCAAAGGACACCAGCCAGCGGTCATGGCTGGGCTCGGTGTCCTGCTGTCGGCTACGGCGTAGACGCATGGCTGGGCCCTACACCAGGAAGCCTTTGAGCTTGTGTTCGATGGAACGCGGGTTTTCGCCTTCGGCGATGGACAGCACGCCTTCGATGAGCATCTCGCGATAACGGGTCTGCACCCGGATCACTGCCTTGAGCTTGTTGGCCAGCGGCAGCAGCAGCAGGTTGGCGAAGGCCACACCGTAGATGGTGGCGACGAAGGCCACGGCGATACCGGTACCCAGCTGGGAGGGATCTGTCAGGTTGCCCATCACCTGGATCAGGCCGAGCACCGCGCCAATGATGCCGATGGTCGGCGAATAGCCACCCATCGCCTCGTACACCTTGGCGGCCTGCAAGTCGCGCTCCTCGTGGCTGTACATCTCCACTTCCAGGATGGTGCGGATGTTCTCGCTCTCCACGCCATCGGCCAGCAGCTGCATGGCCTTGCGGGCATAGGGGTCGGGCTCGCGCTCGGCCATCGGCTCCAGGCCGAGCAGGCCTTCCTTGCGCGCCACCAGGCTCCATCGGGTGACCTTCTCGATGCCCTCCTCCATGCGGATCGCCGGCGGGAAGAACACCCAATGCGCCACCGCCACCGCCCGCTTGAGCGTCTGCAGCGGCGTCTGCAGCAGGCAGGCGGCCAGCGTGCCACCAATGACGATCAACGCGGCCGGCGCGTTGAGCAGCACCGCAAGGCTGCCGCCCTCCAGGAAGTTGCCGCCCAGGATGGCGATAAACGCCAGCAGAATGCCGATCAGGCTCAAGACATCCATTACTGGCAAGCCTCGCTCAGGTGACGTCCGATCTCGTCCAGGTCGTAGATGCCGTCGGCAAGGTTGGCCTTGGCTACCGCCATGGGCATGCCGTAGATGACGCTGCTCGCCTCATCCTGGGCCCACACCTGGCTGCCGGCCTGCTTGAGCATGCGCGCGCCTTCGCGGCCGTCGGCACCCATGCCGGTCAACACCACGGCCAGCACCTTGTCGCCGTAGGCCTTGGCGGCCGAGCCGAAGGTGACGTCCACGCAGGGCTTGTAGTTCAGGCGGTCATCGCCGGGCAGGATCTTCACCACGCCGCGGCCGTCCACCATCATCTGTTTGCCGCCGGGCGCCAGCAGGGCCAGGCCCGGGCGCAGCAGGTCGCCGTCCTCGGCTTCCTTGACGCGGATCTTGCACAGCTTGTCCAGGCGCTCGGCAAAGGCGCCGGTGAAGGCTGCCGGCATGTGCTGGATCAGCACCAGCGGCGCCGGGAAGCTGGCCGGCAGCTGGGTGAGCACGCGCTGCAACGCCACCGGACCGCCGGTCGAGGTGCCGATCGCTACCAGCTTGTAGGCCTTGCGCTTGGGGGCCGGCCAGCGCTCGCTCACGCTCGGCGCCGGCTCCGCCTCGGCGGGCGCTGCGCCGCGCAGCGGTCGACGCGCGGGGGTGGCAGGCGCCACAGCCGCCGCAGACGACACCGCCGGCCCGCGCCGACTGCTGCGTGCGATGGTCAGCACCTTCTCGCAGAGCAGCGCCTTGACCTTCTCGATGTTGCGCGAGATGTCCTCGAAATTCTTCGGCAGGTAATCCACTGCGCCGGCGTCCAGCGCATCCAGGGTGACCCGGGCGCCCTCGTGGGTCAGCGAGGAGAACATCAGTACCGGGGTCGGACAGCGGCGCATGATCTCGCGCACGGCGGTGATGCCGTTCATCAACGGCATCTCGTAATCCATCGTGATGACATCGGGCTTGAGGGCCAGCGTCTTGTCGATCGCCTCCTGGCCATTGTTGGCCGTGCCCACCACCTCGATCTGGGGGTTGGAGCCCAGGATTTCCGTCAGCCTGCGCCGAAAGAATCCCGAGTCGTCCACCACCAGGACTTTAATTGCCATAACTACTCCTAAACGAACCGGCCCCAGCGGGGCCGGTTCGGCATCAGCCGCGTCGCGCGTAGTGTTTGAGCATGCTGGGCACATCGAGAATCAGCGCGATGCTGCCGTCGCTGGTGATGCTGGCGCCCGCCAGTCCCGGCGTGCCTTGCAGCATCTTGCCCAGCGGCTTGATGACCACTTCCTCCTGGCCCACCAGCTGGTCGACGACGAAGCCGATCTGCTGGTTGCCGATGGCGATGATCACCACGTGGCCTTCCTTCTGTACCGCGTTGCGGAAGCCGGGCACCAGCCACTGCTTGAGGTAGAAGAGCGGCAGCGCCTTGTCGCGGACGATGATCACCTCCTGGCCGTCCACCACGTTGGTGTGCGACAGATCCAGGTGGAAGATTTCCTTGACGTTGACCAGCGGGAAGGCGAACGCCTGGTCGTCGAGCATGACCATCAGCGTCGGCATGATCGCCAGGGTCAGCGGCACCTTGATGACGATGCGCGAGCCCTTGCCGGGCGTGGAATCGACGAACACCGTGCCGTTGAGCTGGGCGATGCGCGTCTTCACCACGTCCATGCCCACCCCGCGGCCGGACACGTCGGAAATTTCCTTCTTGGTGGAGAAGCCCGGCGCGAAGATCAGGTTGTAGCACTCGGTATCGCTCAGGCGATCGGCGGCGTCCTTGTCGAGCATGCCCTTTTCCACCGCCTTGGCGCGCAGGATGTTGGCATCCATGCCCTTGCCGTCGTCGGTGATCAGCAACAGGATGTGGTCGCCTTCCTGCTCGGCGGACAGCACCACCTTGCCGGTGCGCGGCTTGCCGGCGGCCAGGCGCTCCTCGGGCATCTCGATGCCGTGGTCCACCGCGTTGCGCACCAGGTGGACCAGCGGGTCGGCCAACGCCTCGACCAGGTTCTTGTCGAGGTCGGTCTCCTCACCCACCAGCTCCAGGTTGATTTCCTTCTTGAGCTGGCGCGACAGGTCGCGGACCTGGCGCGGGAAGCGGCCGAAGACCTTCTTGATCGGCTGCATGCGGGTTTTCATGACCGAGGTCTGCAGGTCGCCCGTGACCACATCGAGGCTGGAAACGGCCTTGGCCAGTTCCTCGTCACCGCTGTTCAAGCCCAGGCGCACCAGGCGGTTACGCACCAGCACCAGTTCGCCGACCATGTTCATGATTTCGTCCAGCCGCGCGGTATCCACGCGCACGGTGGTTTCCGACTCGATGGCCGCGGGTGCCTTGGCCGGCGCGGCAGCGGCAGGCCTGGCGGCCGGCGCGCTTTCCGTGGGTACGGCGGCGGGTGGCTTGACCGCCGCCGACTGAGGCGCCGGCGCGGCGGCCTTGGGCGGCTCGCTGGCGACCTGCTCGGGCTTGAACTGGCCCTTGCCGTGCAGCTGGTCGAGCAGCGCCTCGAACTCGTCGTCGGTGATGTCGTCGCCAGCGGCCGTCTTACCGGCTGCTGGCGCCTGCTCCTGGCCTGCCAGAACGTCAGGCTTGAACTGACCCTTGCCATGCAGCTGGTCGAGCAGGTTCTCGAATTCGGATTCGGTGATGCTGTCACCGGCGGCGGCATCGCTGGCCGGCAACGTCTCGGGCTTGAACTGGCCCTTGCCGTGCAGTTGGTCGAGGAGGTTCTCGAACTCGGCGTCGGTGATCTCGTCGCCAGCGGACTCGCCGCCGTCAGCCGCCGTTTCGGGGCCACCAATGGCGTCCAGCAGGCTTTCGAACTCGGCGTCGGTCAGGTCCTGTTCCTTTTCCGTCGCCACGGGACCGGGTGCGGGCGCGGCAGGCACCGGGGTCGGTGCAACGGGCGCGGCGGGCGCGGCGGCCGGATCGGCCAGGCGGTGCAGCGCTTCGAGCAGCTCCGGGCTGGCCGGCGTGAGCTCGCTGCCTTCACGCACCTGGGCGAACATGCCGTTGATGGCGTCCAGGCCCTGCAGCACCACGTCCATCAGCTCGGCGTCGACCAGGCGCACGCCCTTGCGCAGCATGTCGAAGACGTTTTCCGAGCTGTGGCAGCATTCCACCAGCTCGTTCAGCTGCAGGAAGCCCGCGCCGCCCTTGACGGTGTGAAAGCCGCGGAAGATCGCGTTGAGCAGATCCATGTCATCCGGACGGCTCTCCAACTCCACCAGCTGTTCGGACAACTGTTCGAGAATCTCGCCGGCTTCTACCAGGAAATCCTGAAGGATCTCATCATCGGCATCGACGCCCATTACGTGCCCCTTAAAACCCTAGACTGGAAAGCAGATCGTCCACGTCGTCCTGATTGCTGACGACATCTTCCCGTTTATCGGCATGGATCTGCGGACCTTCACCCTGCGAGGGTTGTTTCTGTTGATCGAGCTCCGCCCGCAGCTGGGCATGGTCGTGCTGGATGCCCGCGAAGTTGTCCACCTGGCTGGCCATCAGCATCAGTTCGACCAGATCGCGCTCGACCTCGGTGACCAGATTGGTGACCCGCTTGATGACCTGGCCGGTGAGGTCCTGATAGTCCTGCGCCAGCATGATCTCGTTCAGCTGCGCGCCGACCTTCTCGCTTTCGCGTTCGCTGCGGACAAAGAACTGCTCGACCCGCTTGACCAGCTGGCGAAAGCCTTCGGCATCCATCTCGCGACGCATGAAGCGCTGCCAATCGGTACGCAACTCGCGGGCGTCGTCGTTCAGCCGACTGATCACCGGCGCGGTGGCCTCGACCAGGTCCATGGTGCGATTGGCCGCGCGCTCGGTCATCGACACAACGTAGTTCAGGCGCTCGGTGGCATCGGCGATCTCCGACATCTCCCGCGACTCGGGGAAATTCGGGTCGATATGGAAGCTGACGATCGCGGTGTGCAACTTGCGCGTCAGCCGCCCCACGGCCTGGTACAGGCCACGGTCACGCACCTTGTTCAGCTCGTTGATGATCTGCACGGCATCGCCGAAGTCGCGTTGCTCAAGGCTGCGAATCAGCTCCCGTGCATTGTCCATCAGGCTCGCTTCGAGCTCGCCCCTTGGATCTGTGTGCTGCTCCATCATGCCCCCAAGGCGCTGTTCAGCCGCTGACGCGTTCGAAGATCTTCTCGATCTTGTCCTTCAGTCCCTGGGCGGTGAACGGCTTGACCACATAGCCGTTCACACCGGCCTGGGCTGCCTCGATGATCTGGTCGCGCTTGGCTTCAGCGGTCACCATCAGCACCGGCAGGTGCTTCAGGCGCTCATCGGCACGCACCGCGCGCAGCAGGTCGATGCCATTCATGCCCGGCATGTTCCAGTCAGTCACCAGGAAGTCGAAGTTGCCGCTCTGCAGCATCGGCAGGGCGGTGAGGCCGTCGTCAGCTTCGGTGGTGTTGGTGAAGCCCAGGTCACGGAGCAGGTTCTTGATGATCCGCCTCATCGTCGAGAAATCGTCCACGATGAGAATCTTCATGTTTTTGTCCAACGGTCGACCTCCATACAGTCCAAAAACGCAGCCGGGTCATCCCGACTGCGTCCCCTTCTTCAGAAAACCGGCAAGCCCTGTCAGCGAGCCCGCCATTCGCCCAGCCGGGCCCGCAAACGGGCGGCGCACTGGCTGTGCAACTGGCTGACGCGGGATTCGCTGACCCCCAGTACCTCACCGATTTCCTTGAGATTCAGTTCTTCGTCGTAATACAGCGACAGCACCAGGCGCTCGCGCTCCGGAAGGTTGGCGATCGCTTCGCTCAGCGCATTCTGGAAGCGCTGGTCCTCGTGCTCGCGCGAAGGGCTCGGGTGGGAGTGCTCGATATCTTCCAGCGCACCGCCGCCCTCGCCCTCCTGCAACAGGTCATCGAAACTGAACAGGCGACTCCCCAGGGTGTCGTTGAGGATCGCGTAATACTCTTCGAGACTTAACTGGAGTTCGGCAGCAACCTCGTGATCTTTAGCGTCGCGGCCGGTTCTGGCCTCCACCACGCGGATGGCGTCGCTGACCATGCGGCTGTTGCGATGCACCGAACGCGGCGCCCAGTCACCCTTGCGCACCTCGTCGAGCATGGCGCCACGGATGCGGATGCCGGCATACGTCTCGAAACTGGCACCCTTGCCCGAATCGTATTTCTTCGCCGCCTCCAGCAGACCGATCATGCCGGCCTGCATCAGATCCTCGACCTGCACGCTGGCCGGCAGGCGGCCGAGCAGGTGGTAGGCGATCCGCTTGACCAGCGGCGCGTAGCGCTCGATCAGCTGGTACTGGGAGTCACGGGACTGGGCATGGCTGTACATGTGAACGGGTGAGCTCATGCGGAAGAACCTGTTGTGGGCCTGTTCACCAGACGCTCGACGAAAAACTCCAGGTGGCCGCGCGGATTGGCCGGCAACGGCCAGCTGTCCACCTTCTGGGCGACCGCGCGGTAGGCCTGCGCACACTTGGAACGCGGGTAGGCCTCGTACACGGCGCGCTGTTTCTGCACGGATTTGCGCACCAGCTCGTCGGCGGGAATCGCCCCCACGTATTGCAGCGCCACGTCGAGGAAGCGCTCGGTGACCTTGGTCAGCTTGGCGTAGAGGTTGCGGCCTTCCTCGGGGGTGTGCGTCATGTTGGCCAGCACGCGGAAGCGGCTCAGGCCGTAGTCGCGGTTGAGCAGTTTCACCAGGGCATAGGCGTCGGTGATCGAGGTGGGCTCGTCGGTGACCACCAGCAATACTTCCTGGGCCGCACGCACGAAGCTGATCACGCCGTCGCCGATACCGGCGGCGGTGTCGATGATCAGTACGTCAATGCTGTCGCTGATGTCGCTGAACGCCTGGATCAGCCCGGCATGTTGCTGACTGGTCAGGCGCACCATGTTGGCCGCGCCCGAGGAGGCCGGCACGATGCGGATACCGCCGGGCCCCTGCAAGATGACGTCGCGCAGTTCGCACTCGCCCTCGATCACGTCGGCCAGGTTGCGTTTGGGCGTCAGGCCCAGCATCACGTCGACGTTGGCCAGGCCAAGGTCGGCGTCCAGCAGCATCACCCGGCGGCCGAGGTCGGCCAGGGCCAGCGCCAGGTTGACCGAGACGCTGGTCTTCCCAACACCACCCTTGCCGCCGGTCACGGCGATCACCTGTACGGGGTGCAAGCTACCCATGTTCTCTCCACTGATTCGCCAGTCTGGCCTGCTGTCCTTGTTCGCGCCGCGGCGCGAAGGGTCTGGCTAGCCAGCCGCTTCCCCTGATTCTTATCCGACGCGACGCGCCGTGGTGTTGTTGTATAGGCCGGCGAACATGTCGGCCATCAGATCCTCGCTGGGATCTTCGGACATCTGCATGCGCACGGCACGGCTCACCAGCTGGTGGCTGCGCGGCGTATGCAGATCGTCGGGAATGCGCGGCCCGTCGGCCAGGTAGGCCAGGGGCAGCTTCTCGCTGACCAGCACGCCGAGGATCTCGCCCAGGCTCAGTGCTTCGTCAAGCTTGGTGATCACGCAGCCAGCCAGGCCGCAGCGCTTGTAACTCTGATAGGTGGCACGCAACACCTGTTCCTGGCTGGTGGCCGCCAGCACCAGATAATTGCGGGCGTTCAGATCAGCGGCGGCCAGCGCGTCGAGCTGCTGGCGCAGGGCCGGATCGGCGGTCGGTAGGCCGGCGGTGTCGATCAGCACCAGACGCTTCTTCCTCAGCGGCTCCAGGGCCTCGATCAACGATTCGCCGGGCTCCACCTGGGTGACCGGCACGTTAAGTATCTTGCCAAGGGTCTTGAGCTGTTCCTGGGCGCCGATGCGGTAGCCGTCCATGCTCACCAGAGCGATATTCTTGGCGCCGTGCTTGAGCACGTAGCGCGCCGCCATCTTGGCCAGCGTGGTGGTCTTGCCCATGCCGGCCGGGCCGACCAGGGCAATCACGCCGCCCTCTTCCAGCGGCTCGCGCTCGGGCACGATCAGGCTGCGCGCCAGATGGGCAAGCACGATGCGCCAGGCGCGACGCGAGTCTGTCTCGTCACTGACCTCGTCCATCAGCTTCTTGGACACATCCACCGGCAGGCCGATGCGCTGCATGCGCCGCCAGAGGTTGGCGATCAGCGGCCGATTTTCCTGGATGTTGCCCCAGACCATGGTGCCCAGCTGCATCTCGATCAGCTCGCGCAGACCGGTCAGCTCACTGCGCACCGCATCCAGCATGCCTTCGGTGCTCTCCGGATCGCGACGCGGCCCCGGCGGGGCGACCGGCGCGACCGGTGCCGGCTGGGTCTGCTCGCTTTCGCTGCGGATGGCCATCTCCACCTGGGCGGAGGCAATCATTTCCTGGGTCTTGCGCAGCTCGGCTTCCAGCTGCAGGTTGGGCTCGCGCACCAGTTCATTGGGCAGCTGATAGTTCAGCGCCGCGACCAGCTCGACACCACCGGCCAGACGACGATTGCCGATGATCGCGGCATCGGCGCCCAGTTCGTCACGCACCAGCTTCATGGCCTGGCGCATGTCGGCGGCGAAGAAGCGTTTGACCTGCATGGTCGGAATACCTCGGTTAGTTCTGGCCTACGGTGGCGACGATGGTGACCTGCTTGTTGTCCGGCACTTCCTGGTAGGACAGCACATGCAGGCTGGGTACAGCCAGACGTGCAAAGCGGGAGAGCATGGCGCGGATCGGCCCGGCAACCAGCAGTACCACCGGCTTGCCGAGGGCTTCCTGACGCTGCGCGGTCTCCACCAGGGAGCGCTGCAGCTTCTCCGCCATGCCGGGTTCGAGGAGGAAACCTTCATCGGCGCCCTGGCCGGCCTTCTGAACGCTGCCAAGCAATATTTGTTCCAGCCGCGGGTCCAGCGTGATCACCGGAAGCTCCGGCTCTAGCCCCACAATGCCCTGCACGATGGCGCGGCTCAGCGCCACGCGGACCACTGCCACCAGCGCGCCGGGATCTTGACTCTTGCCCGGCACACTGGCGATGGCCTCGGCGATGCTGCGGATGTCCCGCACCGAGACCTGCTCTTGCAGCAGCGCCTGCAGCACCTTGAGCAAGGTGGACAGCGAGACCATGCCCGGCACCAGTTCCTCGGCCAGCTTGGGCGAGCTCTTGGCCAGCACCTGCAGCAGCTGCTGGACCTCTTCGTGACCGATCAGTTCGTGGGCGTGCTTGTAGAGCACCTGGTTGAGGTGCGTGGCGACCACGGTACTGGCGTCCACCACCGTGTAGCCCAGGGTCTGCGCCTGCTCGCGGGCCGAGCCCTCGATCCACACCGCCTCCAGGCCGAACGCCGGATCGCGGCCGGCGATGCCGTTCAGGGTGCCGAACACCTGGCCCGGATTGATGGCCATCTCGCGATCCGGGTACAGCTCGGCCTCCGCCACGCTGACACCCATCAGGGTCAGGCGGTAGGCGTTGGGCAGCAGATCGAGGTTGTCGCGGATGTGTACCGGCGGAATCAGGAAACCCAGGTCCTGGGAGAGCTTCTTGCGTACGCCCTTGATGCGCGCCAACAACTGGCCGCCCTGGTTGCGGTCGACCAGCG
This sequence comes from Pseudomonas flexibilis, assembly GCF_000806415.1. Taxonomy (NCBI): domain Bacteria; kingdom Pseudomonadati; phylum Pseudomonadota; class Gammaproteobacteria; order Pseudomonadales; family Pseudomonadaceae; genus Pseudomonas; species Pseudomonas flexibilis. Next base: position 353,684 of record NZ_JTAK01000002.1, on the reverse strand, counting down.
GGATCAGCCGGTAGCCGACCTCCAGGCCCACCAGATCGACCGGATTGACGTCTTCCCAGCCGAGTTCCTTGCTTTCCGGCTCCTGCAGGGCCGGCAACTGGTCGGCGGGCAGCGCCGGCGCCGCATCGGCCTCGGCGCGCGCCTTGCCGTTCGCCTTGCGCCAGATCAGCCAGGCAAGGCCGGCCGCCACCAGGCCCAGGCCGACAAAGGGCGTGTGCGGCATGCCCGGCACCAGGCCGATGACGATCAGCAGGCCAGCCGCCACCGCCAGTGCCTTGGGCGAGGAGAACATCTGCCGATTGACCTGCTGACCCATGTCCTCGGAGGTGGAGACGCGGGTCACCATGATGGCCGCCGCGGTGGACAGCAGCAGCGAGGGAATCTGCGCCACCAGGCCGTCGCCGATGGTCAGCAGGGAATAGATGCGCGCCGCCTCGCCCGCCGAGAGGTCGTACTGCAGGGTACCGATGGCCATGCCGCCGAGCAGGGTGACGAACATGATCAGCAGGCCGGCGACGGCGTCACCACGCACGAATTTGCTGGCGCCGTCCATGGAGCCGTAGAAATCGGCTTCCTGCGCCACCTCGGCGCGGCGCTTCTTGGCCTCGGCCTGATCGATCAGGCCGGCATTGAGGTCGGCGTCGATCGCCATCTGCTTGCCGGGCAGGGCATCCAGGGTGAAGCGCGCGCTCACTTCGGAGATGCGCCCAGCGCCCTTGGTGATCACCACGAAGTTGATGATCACCAGGATGGCGAACACCACCGCACCGACCACGTAGTTGCCACCGACCACCACATCGCCGAACGCCTGGATCACCTTGCCGGCCGCGCCTTCACCCTCCTGGCCATGCAGCAGCACCACGCGGGTGGAGGCAACGTTCAGCGACAGCCGCAGCAGCGTGGAAACCAGCAGGATGGTCGGGAACACGGCGAAGTCGAGCGGCCGCAGCGCATAGACGCTGACCAGCAGGACGACGATGGACAGGGCGATGTTGAACGTGAAGAACACGTCGAGCAGGAAAGGCGGCATCGGCAGGGTCATCATGCCCAGCAACACCAGCACCAGCAGCGGCACGCCCAGATTGCCCCGGCTCAGACTGGCCAGGTTGCCGCGCAAGTTCGTCAACCGCGTGCGATCCACCCGCTTCTCCCACTCGCTGAAACAATTTTTTGACGCGCATCACAAACGCGCAGGAGTGATAGCAAGAAGCCGTCCAACTTGCGGGGTGGCGACGGAGAAAAACCAAAAAAGTTCCGTCGGCCAGCGCTTTTCTGGCCGCCAACCGAGGCATCGCCGTTGCGTCAGGCAAAACCCATGTTCCGCCTTCGAAAGCTGGCGCCCAAAAAAGCTCGGGGCTGAAGCCCCTCCTGCCAAAGCGGTGATCCGCATGTCCGCAGGAGGGGCTTCAGCCCCGATGCTTTCCAGCAGGGATGTATCAGCGCTTGCGCAGCACCACGCTGCCAATGGAATAGCCCGCGCCGAAGGAGCTCAGCACACCCACCGAGCCGGCAGGCAGATCGTCCTGGTGCTTGTGGAAGGCGATCACCGAACCTGCCGAACTGGTGTTGGCATAGGTGTCCAGGATCACCGGCGCCTCATGGGCTTCGGCGTCGCGCCCCAGCAGTCGACGGGCAATCAGCTGGTTCATGTTCAGGTTGGCCTGGTGCAGCCAGAAGCGCTTCACCTCGGTCACCGGTACGCCGACGTCCTGCAGGTGCGCTGCGATCAGCTCCGCCACCATCGGGCAGACTTCCTTGAACACCTTGCGCCCTTCCTGGACGAACAGCTTGTCGCGCGCCCCGACGCCTTCCTCGGCGCAGCGGTTCAGGAAGCCGAAGTTGTTGCGGATGTTGTTGGAGAACTGGGTGACCAACTTGGTCCCGACGATCTCCCACTGGTGCGGCGAGGCGGCTTGGTCGGCGCGCTCGACAATCACCGCCGTGGCGGCATCGCCGAAGATGAAGTGGCTGTCGCGGTCGCGGAAGTTCAGGTGACCGGTGCAGATTTCCGGGTTGACCATCAGCACGGCCCGGGCCTGGCCGAGCTGCACGGCGTTGGCCGCGGCCTGCAGACCGAAGGTGGCGGAGGAACAGGCCACGTTCATGTCATAACCGAAACCCTGGATGCCCAGCGCGGCTTGAACCTCGATGGCAATGGCCGGATACGGACGCTGCAGGTTGGAACAGGCGACGATCACCGCGTCGATGTCGGCGGCGGTGCGACCGGCACGCGCCAGCGCCTCGCGGGCCGCAGCCACCGACATCTCGCAGAGAATGCTCCACTCGTCGTCGGAGCGCTCCGGGATGCGCGGGGTCATGCGCTGCGGATCGAGAATCCCGGCCTTGTCGGTCACGTACCGGCTCTTGATGCCCGAGGCCTTCTCGATGAAAGCGGCGCTGGACTCGCTCAGCGGCTGGACATCGCCACGCGCGATGGCGTCGGCGTTCTCGGCATTGAACTGCTGGACGTAGGCATTGAAGGCAGCCACCAGCTCATCATTGCTGATGCTCTGGGACGGGGTATACAAGCCGGTACCGCTGATCACGACGTTATGCACTGTCGGTCCTCTTGGCTGGTGTTCATGTAATAAATGTGACGATATTGTGCCCGAAAATTTCAAACCTTACCGCCAGACTTCCCTGCCCGATTCATCCCGCGCATCATGCGCAGCCGGCTATCCAAGGCGCCCTGCACCCTGTTTCCTGCAGCGCCTGCTGCACTCCGCTGTAATCGAACGATGTCCGACACCCTAGCGCCCCCTCTTCCCTCCGTCCTCGCCGGCCCCGTGCTGCGACGCTGCACGCCCGATCGCCTGCTGATCTGGCTGGTCGGCAGCCGGGAGCTGAACCTGACCCTGCACCTCGACGCCGGCGACACAGTGCGCACGCTTCCCCTGAGCGAGAGCTGCCGCCGCCTGCGCTTCGGCCAACACGCGGTGCTGCACCTGCTGGACATCGCGCTGCCCGAGCCCCTGCCGCCGGACCGCCTGATTCGCTACGACCTGACCGTCGACGGCCAGGGCATCGCCCAATGGGCGCCGCATCTGCTCTATCCCGGAGAAGAGCGTCCGAATTTCGTCCTGCGCGAGCGACTGGACAATCTCCTGCACGGCTCATGCCGCAAACCGCATTCCGCCTGCCCGGACGGCCTGCTGCAGGTCGACGCCCTGCTGGCCCGGACCACGGAACCACAAGCCCGCCCCAGCCTGCTGCTGATGAGCGGCGACCAGGTCTATGCCGATGACGTGGCCGGACCGACCCTGGCGGCCATCCATCGGCTGATCGAGCGCCTGGGCCTGTTCGGCGAATACCTGGACGGCGCGGTGGTCAGCGATACCGACCAGTTGTACCGCCACCCGGATACCTTCTACCGGCGCGAAGCGCTGCTGCCGGCCTTTCGCCGCAACGAACCGCTGCGCGAGCGGTTCTTTGGCGGTGTGGAGAAGCCCATCTTCACCAGCGCCAATGCGCACAACCACCTGATCAGCCTCGCCGAGATGCTGGCCATGTACCTGCTGGTCTGGTCACCGACTCCGTGGTCTCTGATCGACCTGCAGGCACCCGCCCTGGCGCCGGCGGACGCCACGCGTTACGAGCAGGAGCGCGGACGACTGGGTCACTTCATCGACGGCTTGCCACAGATCGCGCGCAGCCTGGCGCACCTGCCGACCCTGATGATCTTCGACGACCATGACGTCTCCGATGACTGGAACCTGTCGGCCAGCTGGGAAACCAGCGCCTATGGCCACCCCTTCTCGCGCCGCATCATCGGCAACGCCCTGCTCGGCTACCTGCTCGGGCAGGGCTGGGGCAACGACCCGGACGCCTGCGCCGAACCATTGGAAGGCGCGGCCCGCCTGCTGGCCAGTGTGGATCCCCAGGGCAAGCTGCCCGGCAAGGCCCATGATGACTACCTGACCGCGCTGTTCCATTTCAATCGCTGGGGCTATGTCGTGCCGGGCGAGCCGGCGCTGATCGTGCTCGATACCCGTACCCAGCGCTGGCGCAGCGAGCGTCACCCAAGCCGACCATCGGGCCTGATGGACTGGGAAGCCCTGAGCGACTTCCAGCAACAGTTGCTGGATCACCGTAGCGCGGTGATCGTCTCGGCCACCCCGGTGTTCGGCGTGAAGCTCATCGAGGTGATCCAGCGCATCTTCACCTGGTTCGGCCACCCACTGCTGGTGGATGCCGAGAACTGGATGGCCCACCCCGGCGCCTCGCATACCCTGCTCAACATCTTTTGCCACTCCCGCACCCCGGGCAACTACGTGATCCTTTCCGGCGATGTGCACTACTCGTTCATGTACGACGTGGCGGTGCGCCGTGCACGCGGACCACGGATCTGGCAGATCACCAGTAGCGGCATCAAGAACGAATTCCCGCGCCGCCTGCTCGACTGGTTCGACCGCCTGAACCGCTGGCTCTACGCGCCTCGCTCACCGCTCAACCTGCTCACCAAGCGGCGCCACCTGGCGATCACCCCGCGCATTCCGAGCCGCAGCCAGCGCGGCGAGCGCCTGTGGAACGGTGCGGGCATCGGGCAGGTACTGCTTGATGATCGGGGCCGCCCCCGGGAAGTGCTGCAGCTCAACGCGGACGGCAGCGAGCCGACGCGCTTCGTCGCCACGAAGCGGGACTGAACACGGCTTTGGGTTTATCCTTGCCGCCCTTTTTTCACATGCCGATAACCGCCATGAAAGATTCGCTTGCCGAGCTGATCCGCCTGATCGCTTCCGGCTGCCTCGCCGAAGAGGACGTGCTGCGCATTGCCGACGAGGCCGCGCAGGCCTATGCCGACCCCGAGGGGTTCCTGGCCGCCAACCCGGACATCAATTACGACGAGAGCTTCCCCATCCCGCTGGGCGAGTGGGTGGTGGCTGGCAGCCTGCCGGACACCGTGCTGTTCCAGGCCGACACTTATCAGGAACTGTTCCAGCAGATCCGCGATTCCTTTGGCCCAGAGGTGACGTTCGTGCTGCAGGCCAAGCAGTTGGCCAAGGCCGACGCCCTGACAGCACTCAAGCGCATCCAGGTGCAGCTCGGCGCGCTGTATCCGGAAAAGGGCGGCTACGTCCTGGTCGACTTCAGCGAGCCGCTGGATGACGAGCTGCAGGCCGTGCTGGTGTATGCCAGCGACCTGCGGCGCGTCCTGGACCTGGCTGTGGAGGTGGGCATCTACGCCGCGCCGGCCTACGAGAGCCTCAAGGCCGAACAGGAAGGCTGATCAGCCCTGTGGGAGCGAATTCATACCCGAGGCGGCGAAAGGCACGCGAATGAATTCGCTCCCACGCTATCAGGCTCTCTCGACCGGCAGCACCGGCACCGGTCGATTGTCGTCACCCACCGCCACGAAGCTGAACACGCCTGTGATGGCGTGTTCGCGCCCATCTGCGTACATGCTTTCCACGTAGATATCCACCTGCACCTTCAGGCTGGTGTTGCCCACCTTGATGATGCGCCCTACCAGCTCGACGATCGAACCGGCCGGAATCGGATGCTTGAAGTCGATGCGATCGGAGGAAACCGTCACCAGCGGCTTGCGGCAGAAGCGCGTGGCGGTGATGAACGACACCTCATCCAGCCAGGCCAGCGCCGTGCCGCCGAACAGGGTGCCGTGGTGGTTGGTGGTCGGCGGGAACACCGCCTTGCTGATGCAGGTGGTCGACAGCTCGATACGGCGCTGGATTTCTTCTTCGCGGGTGCTCATGACTGCTTGCTCTATCTTGCACGTAAGGGTGGGCATGACGCCCAAATGAAAAAAGCAGCCCGTAGGCTGCTTTTTTTTGTGAAAAGGCGGGTCGGTTAGACCAGCTTTTCCTTGATGCGCGCTGCCTTGCCGGACAGGTCGCGCAGGTAGTACAGCTTGGCCTTGCGCACGTCACCGCGACGCTTGACAGTGATGCTGTCAACGATCGGGGAGTAGGTCTGGAAGGTACGCTCGACACCCACGCCGTTGGAGATCTTGCGCACGGTGAAGGCGCTGTTCAGGCCGCGGTTACGCTTGCCGATCACCACGCCTTCGTAGGCCTGCAGGCGGGAACGGTCGCCTTCCTTCACCTTCACTTGCACGATCACGGTGTCGCCAGGGGCGAACGCCGGGATCTCTTTGTTCATCTGTTCAGCTTCGATCTGCTGAATGATCTTGTTGGTCATGCTGTGCTCCTAAGACAAACCGTCTCGGTTTGCCATCGATACGTTATCTATCGTTCCGCTGGCGTATGTACTCGTCCAGCAGCTTTTTCTCTTCTCCAGAAAGCGAGCGGCAATCCAGAAGATCGGCACGGCGTTCCCAGGTTCGCCCGAGGGCTTGCTGCAAGCGCCAGCGCCGGATGTGTTCGTGGTTGCCGCTGAGCAGCACCTCCGGAACACGTTGGTCCGCATATACCTCCGGTCGCGTGTAATGCGGGCAGTCGAGCAGGCCGTCGGTGAACGAGTCCTCCTCGGCGGAATCTGCGTGGCCCAGGGCCCCCGGCAGCAACCGCGTCACTGCATCGATCAGCACCATCGCCGGCAGCTCGCCACCGGACAGTACATAGTCGCCAATCGACCATTCCTCATCGACATGCGCCTCAATGAAGCGTTCGTCGATGCCTTCGTAGCGCCCGGCGATGAGAATCAGAGACTCTTCGTTCGCCAGCTCGCGCACGGCTGCCTGCTTGAGCGGGCGACCCTGCGGCGAGAGGTAGATCACCTTCGCCCGATCCCCGGCGGCTTCACGCGCTGCGGACAGCGCCCGTTCCAGGGGTTGAATCTTCATCACCATGCCAGGACCGCCGCCGAAGGGTCGGTCATCCACGGTCTGGTGACGATCCTCGGTGTAGGTCCGCGGATTCCAGCAATTGAGGTTCAACAACCCCTGCCGGACCGCACGACTGGTAATGCCGTACTCACTGATGGCGGCAAACATTTCCGGGAACAGCGTGATGACATCGACCCGCATGGTCAGAAGTCCGCGTCCCAGTCCACCTGCATTTCGCCGGCGGCCATGTCGATCTCGAGTACGCACTGCTCCGTGTAGGGCAACAGGCGTTCGCGATCATCCAGGCTGCCCGCACAGGGCTTGACCACCATCACATCATTCGAACCGGTTTCCAGCAGGTGGTCGATCTTGCCGAGCAGTTGCCCGTCCTGATTGATCACCTTCAGACCTTCGAGCTGGTACCAGTAGTACTCGCCGTCGGTCAGCTGTGGCAGCTGGCTGCGCGGGATGCAGATCTCGAATTCGGCGAGCAAGCGTGCCTCTTCGCGATCATCCAGCCCTTTCAGCTTGGCCACCAGGACCTTGCCATGCAGGCGGCCCGTCACCAGCTCTGCCTGCCGCACCTCACCCCCTCGCCGAAGCGTCCAGTGGCGGTAGTCCAGCAGGTTGTCGATCGGATCGGTAAAGGAATAGACCTTCACCTCACCTCGCACACCATGCACCGAAACGATCTTGCCGATGACGATCAGGTCTTCGGCCGGGGCCGGCGTCGTATTCATAGCGGTTGCGCTTAGGCGGCAGCCTGAGCAGCTTCCTTCAGCAGCTGAGCAACGCGCTCGGACGGCTGGGCACCCTGGGACAGCCAGTAGTTGGCGCGTTCCTGGTTGACGGACAGCTTGACTTCAGCGCCGGCGGCAACCGGGTTGAAGAAGCCGATGCGCTCAACGAAGCGGCCATCGCGAGGATTGCGGCTGTTGGTCACGATCAGGTGGTAGAAGGGGCGCTTCTTGGCGCCGCCACGGGCGAGACGGATGGTTACCATGTGAACTTCGTTCCTGTAGTCGGTGCTGCAAAACCAGATGCAACGCGGGCGCACGGCCCGAAAGGCCGCGTATTTTAAGGAATATCCCGGCGATTGCAAATGGCTTTTGCGGGAATGGCCGCAGCCCCGGCGAAGCGCGATACGCCTCGCCAGGGCCTGTGGCCGTTGCGGGCGCTGGCGCCCGGTCGATGATCCGCCAAGCGAATCATCAGAACTTCGGCATTCCGCCGCCGGGGAACATGCCGCCCATGCCACGCATCAGCTTGGACATGCCCCCCTTGGCGGTGAACTTCTTCATCATTTTCTGCATCTGCTTGTGCTGCTTGATCAGGCGACCAATGTCCTGCACCTGGGTGCCGGAACCCAGGGCAATGCGACGCTTGCGCGAGCCGCTGATGATGTCCGGATCCCGGCGCTCGGCCGGGGTCATGGAGTTGATGATCGCCTCCATCTGCTTGAACTGCTTCTCTGCCGCGCCCTGGGCGTTACCCATCTGCGCCAGGTTGATGCCGCCCATGGACGGCAGCTTGTCCATCAGGCCGCCCAAGCCGCCCATGTTCTTCATCTGCTGCAGCTGGTCGCGGAAATCTTCCAGGTCGAAGCCCTTGCCCTTCTTGAGCTTCTTGGTGAGCTTCTCGGCCTTCTCGCGATCCATGGTCTGCTCGGCCTGCTCGATCAGGCTGAGTACGTCACCCATGCCGAGGATGCGCGAGGCGACGCGGTCCGGGTGGAACGGCTCGAGCGCATCGCTCTTCTCGCCCATGCCGAGGAACTTGATCGGCTTGCCGGTAATGTGGCGCACGGACAGCGCGGCACCGCCACGGGCATCGCCATCCACCTTGGTGAGCACCACGCCGGTGAGCGGCAGCGCGTCACCGAAGGCCTTGGCGGTATTGGCCGCGTCCTGACCGGTCATGGCGTCGACCACGAACAGGGTTTCCACCGGCTTGATGGCGGCATGCAGCGCCTGGATCTCGGCCATCATGTCGGCATCGACGTGCAGGCGGCCGGCGGTGTCCACCAGCACCACATCGATGAACTTCAGCTTCGCCTCGCGGATCGCCGCCTCGGCGATGGCCACCGGCTTCTGACTGATATCGGAGGGGAAGAAGGTCACGCCAATATCATTGGCCAGGGTTTCCAGCTGCTTGATGGCCGCGGGGCGGTAGACGTCCGCCGACACCACCATCACCGATTTCTTCTTGCGCTCCTTGAGGAAGCGCGCCAGCTTGCCGACCGTGGTGGTCTTGCCCGCACCCTGCAGACCGGCCATCAACACCACCGCCGGCGGCGCGGCGTTGAGCGCCAGGTCCTCGTTGGCGGCCCCCATCAGCGTTTCCAGTTCGGCACGCACGATCTTCACGAAGGCCTGGCCAGGCGTCAGGCTCTTGGACACCTCGGTGCCCACCGCGCGCTCCTTGACCCGATTGACGAAATCCTTGACCACCGGCAGGGCAACATCGGCCTCCAGCAGGGCCATGCGCACCTCGCGCAGGGTGTCCTTGATGTTGTCCTCGGTCAGCTTGGCCTTGCCAGTGACGGTACGCAGGGTATGCGAGAGGCGGTCGGTAAGGTTTTCGAACATGCGCGGTCCTTCAAAGGGCGGTTGCGGCAGGCGGCGGAGTATATCAAGAGTGCTGACGGTCATCACGGCTGGCAGTCTTTCGTCGCCCGATGGTCTATGCCACACTCAGCGCCTTCGCGAATCACCCTCGAATCGACTATGCATCCTCTGCTGCCCAGCCTCGCCGCCGCCTGTCTTTACGCCGGCGCCACTGCCTACCAGGGCATGCGCCTCGGCCAGCGGAACAACCCCGCGCGCACCCTGTTGACGCTGCTGGGGGTGCTGGCCCTGATCGCCCATGTCTACACCCTGGTCAACCAGCTGTTCAGCCCGGCAGGGCTGACCCTGGACTTCTTCCGCGCCGCCAGCCTGATTTCCGCGGCGGTGATCGCCCTGATCCTGCTGGCCAGCCAGCGCATGCCGGTGCAGAACCTCCTGCTGCTGCTCTTTCCGCTTGGCTTCCTGACGGTCCTGCTGGCCGCCTTCGCCCCCAGCGGAACCGCCGCCACCATCAACGAGAATGCCGGCATCCTCAGCCACATCCTGCTGTCGATCCTGGCTTATGGACTGCTGACCATCGCCATGTTCCAGTCCCTGCTGTTGCTGCTGCAGGACCATCAACTCAAGCAGAAGCGCCTGTCCAGCCTGGCGGTACGCAGCTTTCCCCCGCTGCAGACCATGGAAAGCCTGCTGATCGGCTTCATCTGGGCCGGCTGGGTACTGCTCAGCCTGTCGCTGCTCAGTGGCTGGCTGTTCCTGGGTGACTTGTTCGCCCAGCACCTGGCCCACAAGACCCTGCTCTCGATCATCGCCTGGGTGGTGTTCGGCATCCTGCTGTGGGGCCGCCATCGCCTGGGCTGGCGCGGCCATACCGCCGTGCGCTGGACCCTGGCCGGATTCCTGCTGCTGATGCTGGCCTATTTCGGCAGCAAGCTGGTGCGGGAATTCATCCTGCACGTATAAGGGCTACAGACGCACCCGAGGGCCGGCTTGAATGCCGGCCTTTTCGTTTTCCGGGCGCGAACCCTCGGCTTGCTGGCTGTCCAGAGCCGCCAGGTACTGATCGGCCAGACCTTCCGCCCAGTGCCGATATCCCGCCGACGAGGGGTGATAACCGTCACGCGCCAGAAAGCGAGGTTCGAAAAGCAGGCGGACGGGAAGATGAAGCGCCTGCTTACGCTCGGCCACCTGGCGCGCCCAGCGGTCCAGCAGCGAAGCGCGCCAGCCAAACACATGACGCAGCAACCAGGGCAAGGCACGAAAATGCTGGATGGGCGGCACGCCCGCCAGCACCACGCGAGCCCCCTCATCCGCACAACCGTCGATCAGGCGTGCCAGACCCTCCTGCCAGCGGCGCTTGCCGCACAGGCCCATGGTGTCGTTGACGCCCAGCACCAGCAGAACGATGTCAGCCGGCTCTTCCTCCCGCACGTCGGGCAGCAGGCGCTCCAGCGCTCCAGCCAGACGAATGCCACTTTCGCCACAGGTCTTCCATCGCACCGTCCGTGCAAACCGCTCCGACAGGCAGCGGGCCAGCTGGGCGGCCAGACCGTCTTCCAACTGATCGACCCCGACGCCCACCGCCGTGGATTCCCCCAGCACCAGCAGACGCAGCGGCCTGCCGGTTCGTTCGATACCGGCAACGCCTTCCTCCGGCCCTCTCGCGACCGGCAATCGCACCGTAGTGCGCAGCGCATGCAGGGCCAGCGGCAGCATCACCGGCGAGAGCGGTACGGCGACCATCCACCAGAGCAGGCCGCGCATCGACCCTACAGCTCCACGCGGATGGTCTGGGCCGCGCGGGTCGCCTTGGCGCGCGCCAGGTCGATCGATTCGTCACGCGCCAGTGCCACGCCCATGCGCCGCTGCCCGGCAACTTCCGGCTTGCCAAACAGCCGCAGCGCGGTGTCCGGCTCTGCCAGCGCCGCGCCCAGATTGGCGAAGGCGGTCTGCCGGGAATGGCCTTCGACCAGCAGCACCGCCGAGGCCGAGGGCCCGAACTGGCGGATGACCGGAATCGGCAGGCCGAGAATGGCCCGGGCGTGCAGGGCAAACTCCGACAAATCCTGGGAAATCAGCGTCACCAGCCCGGTGTCGTGGGGACGCGGCGACACCTCGCTGAACCACACCTGGTCGCCCTTGACGAACAGCTCGACCCCGAACAGGCCGCGCCCGCCCAGCGCCTCGGTGACCCGCAGGGCGATGCGCTCCGACTCGGCGCGCGCCACTGGCGACATGACCTGCGGCTGCCAGGACTCAACATAGTCACCCTTCACCTGGCGATGGCCGACCGGCTCGCAGAACGACGTGCCAGCGGCGTGCCGCACGGTCAGCAGGGTGATCTCGTAGTCGAAATCGATGAAGCCCTCGACGATCACCCGACCCTTGCCGGCACGGCCGCCTTCCTGGGCGTAGTCCCAGGCGGCCTGCAGGTCGGCGGCGCTCTTCAGCACGCTCTGCCCCTTGCCGGACGAGCTCATGATCGGCTTGACCACGCAGGGGTAGCCCAGGGCTTCGGCGGCCGTCGCGTAGGCCTCGAACGTATCGGCAAAGTGATACGGCGAGGTGGGCAGGCCCAGCTCCTCGGCCGCCAGGCGGCGAATGCCCTCGCGGTTCATGGTCAGTTGCGCCGCCCGCGCGGTGGGGATCACCGTGTAGCCCTCGGCCTCAAGCTCGACCAGGGTGGCGGTGGCGATGGCCTCGATCTCGGGAACGATGTAATGGGGTCGCTCGCGCTCGATCACCGAACGCAGCGCAGCGCCGTCCAGCATGCTGATCACGTGGCTACGATGCGCCACCTGCATGGCCGGCGCATCCGCATAGCGATCCACCGCAATGACCTCGACCCCCAGGCGTTGCAGTTCGATCACGACTTCCTTGCCCAGCTCACCCGAACCGCACAACAGGACCCGGGTCGCCGTGGGCGAGAGGGGCGTTCCAATACGAGGCATCACGCTGTTTCCTATATATGGAGCGGGCGCCATCGGGCGCCCTTGTTGTCAATTCAACTGGCCGCTTTCGCGTGCGCGCTGCACGCAGCGCGCCAGTACCGCGCGACGCTCGGCGTTGTCCATACGCCCCCAGCGGCCGATTTCCTGGGCGGTGCGCTGGCAGCCCAGGCATACATCGCGCTCGTCCAGCGCGCAGATGTCCACGCAGGGCGAGCGTACGGGGCGTTCATCGCTCATCAGTCTTCCTCGGCCAGCAGCTCGCGGGCATAGCGCTCGGCGTTATGCACATAGTGGGCGGCACTGGCTTCCAGCATCTTCTTCTGCTGTTCGCTCAGCTCGCGCACTACCTTGCCGGGCGAGCCCATCACCAGGCAGCCATCGGGAATTTCCTTGCCTTCGGGGATCAGGGTATTGGCGCCAATCAGGCAGTGCTTGCCGATCTTCGCGCCATTGAGGATCACCGCGTTGATGCCGATCAGGCTGTAGTCGCCTACCGTGCAGCCGTGCAGCATGGCCTTGTGGCCGATGGTCACACCGCGTCCGAGGGTCAGCGGGTAGCCCATGTCGGTGTGCATCACGCTGCCATCCTGCACGTTGCTGTTCTCGCCGATATGGATCAGCTCGTTGTCGCCACGCAGCACGCAGTTGAACCAGACGCTGGCGCCCGCTTCCAGCTTCACCTTGCCCACCAGGGTGGCATTCGGCGCAATCCAGCTTTTCGGGTCCGCTTGCACGCGGTGCTCTCCCAGACGGTATTTCACGGCATTTTCTCCTTGTTGTTGTTCTAGCGGCGCAGGGTAACGAAGGAGTCCGGCGCCACTCGCATGTCGATCCCGGCGTCGTACAGCAGATTGACCAGCTCGACCACCATGATCGCGGTCAACCCCCAGATCTTGAAGTCGCCATAGCGGTAGCACGGCACGTACCAGGGCACGCCACGGTAGTCGATACGGTGGGTGGTTTCCGGCGGGTAATCGAGGAAGAACTCCAGCGGCACCTGGAACACCGCGGCGATCTCGGCGTCATTGGGCCGGTACTCGACGAAGTCGGGGACCAGCCCGACGATCGGGGTCACCTTGATGCCATGCAGCGACACCAGTGGGCTGAGGGGGCCGATCACCTCGACCAGGCCAGGCGGCAGGCCTACCTCCTCTTCCGCTTCGCGCAGCGCCGTATCGGCCAGACTCGGATCGCCCGGATCGCAGCGCCCGCCGGGAAAGGCCACCTCGCCGCCATGGGTGGACAGGTTGCTGGAACGCAGGGTGAGCACCAGCTCCGGCTCCTCGTGCCGGGTGATGGGTACCAGCACGGCCGCCTCGGGATAACGCCTGTCTTCGCGCTCCAGGGGCCGCGGCGCGTAATTGCGGATCCGCCGCAGCAGTTCGTCCTGCATGATCGTTCTCGTCCTACATTCAGGGTCGCATCATGGCATGAAGAATGTCAGCCGCCCAAGACCCCGGCCCCGCCCAACCCAGCCTGCCCCTGGCGGGTCGCCGGGCCTGCAGGTGCGACTCTGCGGCACGCCAGGGGTTCCTTGGTCGGAAGCGCCTTTCCCGACCATCGGGCGATCCCTAGAATGCGGCTTCGTTACGTGGTGGCGGCCAGCGGCTGCCTGTCTTCCTGTAATTGCCGGTGGTCCTTCGTGATCGGTCGGGGGATATTGTTCGATGCGCTGGATGCTTGCCGCCCTGTTTTTCTGCTGCGCATCGCTGGCCCACGCCAGCGCCAGCGGTTTCCTGAAGGAACCTCAGGTGGACAAGGTGCTGGTGCTCAAGTCCGAGCGCAGGCTGCACCTGATCAGTCGGGGCGAGACCCTGAAGAGTTACCGCGTATCGCTGGGCAAGCGGCCCGCCGGACACAAGCTGCGCGAAGGCGACAAGCGCACCCCGGAAGGCTTCTACTGGATCGACTGGCGCAAGACCAGCGACAAATTCAACCTCTCCATGCACATCTCCTACCCCAACATCCGCGACCTGGCCCGCGCGCGCCGTGAGGGCGTCGAGCCCGGCGGCATGATCATGCTGCACGGCACACCCGTCGACGAGCACTATCCCGAGTGGTACTTCCACAGCCTGGACTGGACGGACGGCTGCATCGCCCTGAGCAACGCCGACATGCAGGAAGTCTGGGAGCTGGTGGACGACGGCACGCTGATCGAGATTCGGCCGTAGCGAAGAAAATTCCTGTGGGAGCAGGCTTGTCCGCGAGCTTTTCCAGCACAGCGCACCCAGAAGCTCGCGAACAAGTTCGCCTCCCACGGTCCGGGCTGTGCCCCTTAGAGCGGCGGCTCGGGCGGCGCCTCGGCGCGGTTGATGCCCGGGATGTGCAGGCCGCTCTCGGCGATCTGGGTATCTTCCAGCTGCGGCTGGGTCGACCAGATGAGGATGTCGTAGTAGCGCCGCACGTTGGCCACGTAATGCACCGGCTCGCCGCCGCGCGCATAGCCGTAGCGGGTCTTGGTATACCACTTCTTCTGCGCCAGGCGCGGCAGGATCTTCTTCACATCCAGCCACTTGTTCGGGTTCAGCCCTTCGGCCTGGGTCAGCCGGCGGGCGTCTTCCAGATGGCCGCCGCCGACGTTGTAGGCGGCCAGCGCAAACCAGGTGCGGTCCGGTTCGACGATGCTCTCGGGCAGACCGTGATAGACCTTGGCGAAATACTTGGCGCCACCGTCGATGCTCTGCCGCGGATCCAGGCGATTGGCCACGCCCATCGCCTTGGCAGTGTTCTGGGTGAGCATCATCAGGCCGCGCACGCCGGTCTTGGAGACGGCATTGGGGCGCCAGTGGGATTCCTGGTAGCCGATGGCCGCCAACAGGCGCCAGTCGACCTTGTACTCGGCGGCCGCCTTGTGGAAGTAGTCTTCATAGCGCGGCAGGCGTTGCTGCAGGTGCTTGGCGAAGGTGTTGGCGCCCACGAAACCAAGCACGTCCAGGTGGCCGTAGTAGCGCTCGTACAGACGCTCCACCAGTCCCGATTCCTCTGCCTTGGCCAGGAAGGGATCGATCAGCTCCAGCAGGCTGCGATCCTCGCCGCCGGCCACCGCCCAGTGCAGGCCGAGCGGTTCGCCGAGGTCGAAACCGACGCGGATCTGGCTCAGGTACACCTGATTCATGGCCAGCTCGTTGGAATCGACCACCGTCAGGTCGGTCTCGCCCTCGTCCACCATGCGCAGCAGGTCGGCCACCTCGACGGCATCCGACTCCTCATAGTTGAGGGTCGGCAGCAGGCTTTTCATCTCCGCCAGCAGCTCGGCATGCCGACTGTCACGCAACACCAGGATCTGCCGCCCGGCCAGCTCCCGGGTACGCCTCGGACGTTCGCGCCCCTGCCGATAGATGACCTGCGGAACGACCTGCAGATACGGACGCGACAGCAGCACCTCGGCGGCGCGCGCCTTGCTGATGGTCAGCCCCGGCGCCGCCAGTACCGGACCGTCGCTTTCATTGAGGCGGGTAAACAGGTCGGCGAGGTTGTCGGCCACCTCGACCTGCAGCTCGACACCCAGCTCGTCGGCGAAGCGCTTGAGCAGCTCGTACTCGAACCCGGTCTCGCCGTTGCGGTCCTGGAAATAGGTGGAGGGGCTGTTGCGGGTGATCACATGCAGTACGCCCTCCTCCTTGACTCGCTCGAGTGTGGACGGCTGATTGGCCTCGCTACACCCCACAAGCAGCAGGAAGACGCTGGTCGCCAGCAGACGGCCGGCGCGACGCAGATACGCGGTTCGCAGAAACATCGGCGCATTATACGCAATGCCGGGAATCGGCATATCCACCCGCCGGGAAAACTGCCCGCCGCGCCCGGCGGTGACTTTGGCCTACGGCGCGGTTCATAGGGTAGAATGCGCCGTTTCCACGCACCCCCTCCCGAGGCTGTTTCGACGATGTTGATCCTGCGCGGCACTCCCGCCCTTTCCGCCTTCCGTCACGGCAAACTGCTCGAGCAACTGACCAGCAAGGTCCCGGCCGTCACCGGCCTGTATGCCGAGTTTGCCCACTTCGCCGATGTGACCGGCGAGCTGACCGGCGACGAGCAGTCCGTGCTGGACCGCCTGCTCAAGTACGGTCCGAGTGTCCCGGTGCAGGAACCCGCCGGACGTCTGTTCCTCACAGTGCCGCGCTTCGGCACCCTGTCGCCCTGGTCGAGCAAGGCCAGCGACATCGCTCGCAACTGCGGCCTGGGCAAGATCCAGCGTCTGGAGCGTGGTATCGCCTATTACGTGAGCGGCAGCCTGAGCGACGCCGATGTCGCGCAGGTCACTGCCCTGCTGCACGACCGCATGACGCAGACCGTGCTGCAACGCTTCGAGGACGCCGCCGCGCTGTTCAGCCATGCCCAGCCCAAGCCGCTGGTCGCCGTTGACGTGCTCGGCGGCGGTCGCGCCGCTCTGGAGCAGGCCAACCGCGACCTGGGCCTGGCCCTGGCCGAGGACGAGATCGACTACCTGGTGAAGAGCTTCACCGAGCTGGGCCGCAACCCGCACGACATCGAGCTGATGATGTTCGCCCAGGCGAACTCCGAGCACTGCCGCCACAAGATCTTCAATGCCAGCTGGGACATCGACGGCGAAAGCCAGGAAAAGTCCCTGTTCGGCATGATCAAGAACACCTACGAAATGAACCGTGAGGGCGTGCTGTCCGCCTACAAGGACAACGCCTCGGTGATCGTCGGCCACGTGGCCGGGCGTTTCTTCCCCGATCCGGAAAGCCGCGAGTACGCGCCGCACCGCGAGCCGGTGCACATCCTGATGAAGGTGGAAACCCACAACCACCCGACCGCCATCGCGCCCTTCCCCGGCGCCTCCACCGGCTCGGGCGGCGAGATCCGCGACGAAGGCGCCACCGGCATCGGCTCCAAGCCCAAGGCCGGCCTGACCGGTTTCACCGTCTCCAACCTGAACATCCCCGGTTTCGTGCAGCCCTGGGAAACGCCCTACGGCAAGCCCGAGCGCATCGTCACCCCGCTGGACATCATGATCGAAGGCCCGCTGGGCGGCGCCGCGTTCAACAACGAGTTCGGCCGTCCGGCGCTGACCGGCTATTTCCGCACCTTCGAACAGGCCGTGGCGACCCCGCGCGGCGAGGAAGTGCGCGGCTACCACAAGCCGATCATGCTGGCCGGCGGCCTGGGCAACATCCGCGAAGAGCACATCCAGAAGAAGGACATCTCGGTCGGCGGCAAGCTGATCGTGCTCGGCGGCCCGGCCATGCTCATCGGCCTGGGCGGCGGCGCGGCCTCCTCCATGGCCACCGGCGCCAGCGCCGCGGACCTGGACTTCGCCTCGGTGCAGCGCGAGAACCCGGAAATGGAACGCCGCTGCCAGGAGGTCATCGACCGCTGCTGGCAGCTGGGCGAGCGCAACCCGATCAAGTTCATCCACGACGTCGGCGCCGGCGGTCTGTCCAACGCCTTCCCGGAACTGGTCAACGACGCCGGGCGCGGCGGCCGCTTCGAGCTGCGCAACGTGCCCAACGACGAGCCGGGCATGAGCCCGCTGGAAATCTGGTGCAACGAGTCCCAGGAACGCTACGTGCTGTCCGTGGACGCCGAGGACCTGGAGCGCTTCGCCGCCATCTGCGAGCGCGAGCGCTGCCCGTTCGCCGTGGTCGGCGAGGCTACCGAGGAGCGCCAGCTGACCGTGGCCGACAGCCACTTCGGCAACAACCCGGTGGACATGCCGCTCAACGTGCTGCTCGGCAAGCCGCCGCGCATGCACCGCAGCGCCAGCCGCGAAGCCGCGCTGGGCGATGACTTCGCCGCCGAACGCATCGAGCTGGGCGAGGCCGTGTCCCGCGTGCTGCGCCACCCGGCGGTGGCCAGCAAGAGCTTCCTGATCACCATCGGCGACCGCTCGATCACCGGCCTGGTGGCCCGCGACCAGATGGTCGGCCCCTGGCAGGTGCCGGTCGCCGACTGCGCCGTGACCGCCACCAGCTTCGACGTCTACACCGGCGAAGCCATGGCCATGGGCGAGCGCACCCCGCTGGCCCTGCTGGACGCCCCGGCGTCCGGCCGCATGGCCATCGGCGAGACCCTCACCAACCTGGCCGCCTCGCGCATCGCCAAGCTGGGCGACATCAAGCTGTCCGCCAACTGGATGGCCGCCGCCGGCCACCCGGGCGAGGACGCGCGCCTGTACGACACCGTCAAGGCCGTCGGCATGGAACTGTGCCCGGCGCTGGGCATCACCATCCCGGTGGGCAAGGACTCCATGTCCATGAAGACCCGCTGGCAGGAGGGCGACACCGAGAAGAGCGTCACCTCGCCGCTGTCGCTGATCGTCACCGGCTTCGCCCCGGTGGCCGATATCCGCAAGACCCTGACCCCGCAGCTGCGCCTGGACCAGGGCGACAGCCAGCTGCTGCTGATCGACCTCGGTCGTGGCCAGAACCGCATGGGCGCCTCCATCCTCGCCCAGGTGTACGGCCAGATCGGCCGCCAGGCGCCGGACGTGGACAACGCCGCCGACCTCAAGGCGTTCTTCGATACCGTGCAGAGCCTGAACCAGGACGACCGCCTGCTGGCCTACCATGACCGTTCCGACGGCGGCCTGCTGACCACCCTGGTGGAAATGGCCTTCGCCGGGCACTGCGGCCTGGATGTTCAACTGGACGCGCTGGCCACTTCCCGCGAGGCGCTGGCCGCCGCCCTGTTCAACGAGGAGCTGGGTGCGGTGATCCAGGTTCGCCAGGCCGACAGCGCCGAGGTGCTGGCGCGCTTCGCCGCCGCCGGGTTGGGCGACTGCGTCCATCTGATCGGTCAGCCGGTGACGGGCAGCGACGTGCTGCTGAGCTTCGCCGGCGCGCCGGTGTTCCGCGAACAGCGCCGCGTGCTGCAGCGCCAGTGGGCGGAAACCAGCTGGCAGATCCAGCGCCTGCGCGACAACGCCGAGTGTGCCGATCAGGAGTTCGACCTGCTGCTCGACGAGCAGAACCCGGGCCTGCACGCCAAGCTGAGCTTCGACGTCAACGAGGATGTCGCCGCGCCCTACATCGCCAAGGGCGTGCGCCCGCGCATGGCGATCCTGCGCGAGCAGGGCGTCAACGGCCAGACCGAAATGGCCGCCGCCTTCCACCGCGCCGGCTTCGCGGTGGTCGATGTGCATATGAGCGACATCATCGCCGGCCGCGTCAGCCTGGAAGACTTCAAGGGCCTGGTGGCCTGCGGCGGCTTCTCCTACGGCGACGTGCTGGGCGCTGGCGAGGGCTGGGCCAAGTCGATCCTGTTCAACGCCCGCGCCCGCGACAACTTCAGCGCCTTCTTCGAGCGCCAGGACAGCTTCGCCCTGGGCGTGTGCAACGGCTGCCAGATGATGAGCAACCTGCACGAGCTGATTCCCGGCACCGAGAACTGGCCGCACTTCGTGCGCAACCGCTCCGAGCAGTTCGAAGCGCGCGTGGCGATGGTGCAGGTGCAGGAATCGCCGTCGATCTTCCTGCAAGGCATGGCCGGTTCGCGCCTGCCGATCGCTATCGCCCACGGCGAAGGACACGCGGAGTTCGAAAGCGAGGAGGCCCTGCTGCAGGCCGACCTGTCCGGCACCGTGGCGCTGCGCTACGTGGACAACCACGGCAAGGTCACCGAGGCCTATCCGGCCAACCCGAACAGCTCTCCGCGTGGCATCACCGGTCTGTGCAGCCGCGACGGCCGCGTGACCATCATGATGCCGCACCCGGAGCGGGTGTTCCGCGCCGTGCAGAACAGCTGGCGTCCGGATGACTGGCAGGAAGATGCCGGCTGGATGCGCATGTTCCGCAACGCGCGGGTGTGGGTGGGCTGATCCAGCACGCGCGTGTCACGAAAAGGCCATATCCTCGGATATGGCCTTTTTGCATCTGGAGGAACCCTGCATGTTCAAGCTCTGCTTCTTCGTCCCCGACAGCCACCTGGAAAGCGTGAAGAGCGCGCTGTTCGAGGCTGGCGCAGGGCGTATCGGCCTCTACGACCAGTGCTGCTGGCAGGTGCTCGGTCACGGCCAGTTCCGCCCGCTGCCGGGCAGCGAGCCACATCTTGGTAGCACCGGCGCGCTGGAATGCCTGGAGGAATGGAAGGTGGAGCTGGTGGTCGAGGCGCATCGCATCCAGGCAGTCGTCGCCGCCCTCAAGGCCGCCCACCCCTACGAGACGCCTGCCTACGAGGTGTACCGGCTGGAGGCGTTCTAGGGTTGAAACGCCCCGGCTCCTTCCGTACCAGGCGACAAAACATCGATTGATTCGATTCTTATCAGGCACTTTTTGCGCTTATCAATCGAGCCAGCCGAGAGGATCATGGCACCATCGCTTCAGCGGAAGCCCCTTTCAGGAGAGATCGCCATGATCGAAGTACGCCCCTTCGCCAGTCTCGGCGCCGCCAACCACGGCTGGCTGAATGCCAAGCACCATTTCTCCTTCGCCGAGTACCACGACCCGCAGCGGGTGCACTGGGGCCGGCTGCGCGTGTGGAATGACGACACCATCGCGCCGCACAGCGGTTTCCCGCCGCATCCGCACCACGACATGGAGATCATTACCTACGTGCGTGAAGGCGCGATCAGCCACCAGGACAGCCTGGGGAACAAGGGTCGCACCGAAGCCGGCGATGTGCAGGTGATGAGCGCCGGCAGCGGCATCACCCACAGCGAGTACAACCTGGAAAGCGTCACCACGCGTATCTTCCAGATCTGGATCATGCCGGAGCAGCGTGGCGGCCAGCCGAGCTGGGGCACCCGCCCGTTCCCGAAGGGCGAGCGCAGCGGCGCCTTCGTCACCCTGGCCAGCGGCCTGGGAGACGCCGACGCCCTGCCGATCCGCGCCAACGGCCGCCTGGCCGCCGCGACGCTGAATGCCGGCCAGGCCACCGACTACGCCTTCGCCGAAGAGCGCAAGGGCTACCTGGTCGCGGCCAAGGGGCGCTTCAAGGTCAACGGCATCGAAGCAGCCGCCGGTGACGGCGTGGCCATCAAGGACGAAGCGCAGATCCGCGTCGAGGCGCTGGATAACGACACGGAGGTGGTGCTGGTAGACGTGGCGTAGGGTTGATCGCGCATCACCGATCCGCCACGCACCCCACAGGCGCGCCGCACCGGCGCGCTGGTGGACAAGGACAACGTTGTCCACCCTACGTGGCGTCCACCGATTCAACATGCCGGCGCATCTTGGACACGTAGGGTGGATCGCGCTTCACCGATCCACCACGCGCGCCGCCAGGCGCGCCGTAGCGGCGCGGTGGTGGACAGGAACTGCGCTGTCCACCCTACGTCTGTCCGACCTCCCCCGCATAGCAGGGCGGCGAACTGCCCGGCGCCTGGCGCTCCAGCTCGTCCTCCAGGAACTCCGCCAGCACCACGGCGTTGTTGTGCCGTTCGTCCTTCGCAGCGTACAGCAGCGTCAGCGTGCCCCGGCCGGCCGGCTCCAGCAGCGGCCACCAATGTTCCGGATGTGCCGCCAGCTCCCGTCGATAGGCATCACGGAATTCACCAAAGCGTTCCGGAGAATGACCGAACGCCTTGCGCAGATCCGCGCTGGGCGCCAGCGCCGGCAGCCAGTCGTCATGCGCCAGCGCCTCCTTGCGCACCCTCCTCGGCCACAGCCGGTCCACCAGTATCCGGCGCCCGTCTTGCGGGCTCGCCGTGTCATACACTCGCTTGCAGGCGATCATGCGTGCCCCCTTGTTCCCGTCGAGGCGGCTGGTTAACGTGACGCCCCCTGACCTTACGGAGAATGCCCATGCCCCGCCTTCGCGTCCTGTGCTACGGGCTTCTGCCCTTGCTGCTTGGTTGCCAGTCGCTGTCCGGCGAGTCCGAGGATTTCGTACCGGTGCAACGACTGATGGGTGAGCTGAGTGTTGACCAGGGACGGCTGCGACTCCAGCCCTGCGGTGGCGGCCGGCAGCTCGATGTGCAGGATGCCGGCTCGTTGGGATTGCTGCGCGAAGCCGAGCAGATGCTCGGCGGGAGCGCCGGACGGCTGTTTGCCGATCTGGCCGGCAACGACCTGGGTGACAAACTGCAGGCGACCCGCCTCTACCGCCTGCAGGCGGAAGGCCAGGGCTGCCAGGACGCAGACTTCGGGCGGCTGATCGCCCGCGCCAGCGGCAACGAGCCCTTCTGGAGCGTGTCCATCTCGGCCAAGGGGCTGATCCTGCAACGCCCCGGCGAGGAGCCGCTGGCCGTGCCCTACCTGGAGGAACAGCTGCCGGAAGGCCGTCTGTACTTCTCTAGCGAGGCCAATGGTCACAGCCTCAGCCTGTGGCTGGCGCCGCAGCGCTGCCAGGACGACATGAGCGGCGCGCTACGCCACCTGAGCGCCGAGCTGCGCCTGGACGGCCAGCGCTTGACCGGCTGCGCCTACCTGGGCGGCGCGCGGCAATAAAAGGGTGCCTTGGGAGCGGACTTATCCGCGAGTTTCTCCCGGCACCCCGAACAGACTTTCCGCTACACCACCTCAATGGCAGCCATCAGGCCGGTTTCCATGTGGTCGATGACATGGCAGTGGAACATCCAGGTACCCGGGTTATCCGCCACCAGCGCTACCCGGGCGGTTTCGTTCTTGCCCAGCAGGTAGGTATCGGTGAAATAGGGCTCGATGCGCTTGCGATCGGAGGACAGCACCTTGAAGGTCATGCCGTGCAGGTGAACCGGGTGCTGGTACTGGCTGACGTTGCGCAGCTCAAAGATGTAGTGCCCGTTCCGCTTCAGCGTGGCGATTGGCCGCTCCATGCAGCTGTTGTCGCTGATGTTCCAGGCCTGCCCGTTGATCTGCCAGAAGGTGAACGGCCCACCCTGCTCGGCATTCGTCGAGAGCGCGCCCGCCCATTCGAAGTTGAAGCGCAGCGTCTCGGCACGGGCCAGGTCCGGCTCGGCAATCGGATTGGCCGGCAACGCCGGCGGCCAGTCACCCGGCGCTTCGCTGGAGGCCACGCTTTTCAGCGTGGCCAGGCGCAGCGGACCGTTGCGCACCGGCAGCTCGGTGCCGGCGGACGGCACGCGGATGGCCAGATCGATGCGCATGCCCGGCCCCAGCCAGTAATCCTTGCCCAGCGGGCGTGGCGGGATCGGGTTGCCATCCAGCGCGTAGATGCGTACCTCGGCGCCCGGCAGGGCCAGCCGGTAGTTATGGGTATTGTCGAGGTTGAGCAGGCGCAAGCGCACCACCTGGCCAGCCGGCAGTTCCAGTGTCGGGTTGTGACTGCCGTTCACCGTGGACAGGATGCCCGGCGTGCCGCCGCGCGCCGCTTCGCGCGGCACGCTGAAGGCGGTGAACGCCCCCTGCGGGTCCACATGCCAGTGCTTGATGCTCAGCGTGCGCTCATGACGGAAACCACTGGGTTCACGCTCCTCGACGATGACCGGCCCCACCAGGCCGCGCCCCAGCTGTTCGCCGCTGGCGGTGTGTGGGTGGTACCAGAAGGTGCCGGCATCCGGGCAGAGGAAGTCGTAGTCGAAATGCTCACCAGGCAGCACCGGCAGCTGCGATAGGTAGGGCACGCCGTCCATTTCCAGCGGGATGCGCAGGCCATGCCAGTGGATGGTGGTCGGCTCCGGCAGGCGATTCATGAAGCGTACCCGCAGGCGCTCGCCCTGCCGGCAGCGCAGCTCGACGCCAGGCACCTGCCCGCCGTAGGCCCAGGCGGTCGTGGTGAAGCCGGGCACCAGCTCCACATCCAGCGGGGCGGCGATCAGCTCGTAATCATGGGTGGTGACGTGCCGCGGCCGACCCAGCCAATAGCGCGCGCCGCCGGCGCCGATACCCAGCACCCCCAGCGCCGCAAGCCCAGTCAACACCTGACGACGGCTGACACCCATCGCTGTTACTCCTGACCGTCAAAAGATGAGAGATCTTCTCACTTGTTAAGGGGTCAGGGCGAGCGCCGCGATGCGCGGGCTTCGCGACAAAATGTCTCGCTCAACGCACCACGTGCACGAAGTGCCGGTGCCGTTCGTACTGGTCAAGGATGTCGCCGATCACGCCATCGCGGTTCCAACCCATGATGTCGTAGTCCTGGCCGCCCTCCCTCAGGTACACCTCGGCCCGGAAGTACTTGCGCGCTTCATCCTCTTCGTCCTCGCTGACGACGAAACTCGGTTGCACGTAGGCCCTGGGGCGTACCCCGTAAAGGAAATCCGGCTCGCCCGGATGGCGAATGACCAGACTCACCGATTCGGGCCTCCCGGTATCCACCTCAACCTCGAAGCCCTGCTTGCGCAGCTCCTCGGCCACCGCCTCGCAGGCCGGGGTCACGGTGTCCTGGATGAAGCGCGCCACATGGCTGCGCCGCGGCATCATCACCATGCCGCGCAGGCGCCGCTGCCAGCTCTCGCTGCCATGGCCATGGGCACGGGAAAGGCTCAGGGACTGGAAGCGCACCCGTCGCTTGGTGGCGTCCA
This sequence comes from Pseudomonas flexibilis, assembly GCF_000806415.1. Lineage (NCBI taxonomy): Bacteria > Pseudomonadati > Pseudomonadota > Gammaproteobacteria > Pseudomonadales > Pseudomonadaceae > Pseudomonas > Pseudomonas flexibilis. The sequence goes on along the minus strand of NZ_JTAK01000002.1, from coordinate 329,060 downwards.
GTCGCAGGGCCTTGAGCAGCCCCCAGGTGGCCGCCAGCAGGAACAGGGTATAGGGCAAGGCACTGGCAATCGTGGCGGTTTGCAGCGCGGTCAACCCATCGGCCAACAGCAGGGCGATAGCAATGGCCGCCATGGTCGTCGCCCAGAACAGCTTCTGCCAGAGCGGCGTCTTGTTGCGCCCGCCGGACGCCAGCATGTCCACCACCAGGGCGCCGGAGTCCGCCGAGGTCACGAAGAACACCAGCACCATCAGCATGGCCAGTAGCGAGAGGAAGTACCCCAGCGGGAAATGTTCCAGGAAGGCGAACAGCGCCTGGGCGCTGTCCGCCTCGACTGCCTCGCCCAGGCTGGCGATGTCCTGCACATGGATCATGTAGATCGCGGTGTCGCCGAACACCGTCATCCACGCCAGGGTGAAACCCGCCGGTACCAGCATGACCCCGCTGACGAACTGGCGGATGGTCCGGCCCCGGGAGATCCGTGCGATGAACATGCCGACAAAGGGCGACCAGGCGATCCACCAGCCCCAGTAGAACAGCGTCCAGCCACCGATCCAGTCGCTGGGCTCATAGGCATAGAGGTTGAAGGTCTTGTCCACCAGCTCAGCCAGGTAGCCCCCCGTGTTCTCCACGTAGGCCTTGAGGATGAATACCGTCGGCCCGAGCACCAGGACGATGATCATCAGCAGCACGGCGAACAGCAGATTGGTCTCCGAGAGAATGCGGATGCCGCGGTCCAGTCCGCTGACCAGCGAAATAGTGGCCAGCACCATGGCCACGACGATGAGCACCACCTGCACCCAGATGGCGACGGGGACGTCGAACAGGTAGTTCAGCCCGCTGTTGATCTGCGCGACGCCGAAGCCCAGCGAGGTGGCCACGCCCAGCACGGTGCCCAGCACGGCAAAGATGTCCACGGCATGGCCGATCGGTCCGTAGATCCGTTCGCCGATCAGGGGGTACAGGGCCGAACGCAGGGTCAGCGGCAAGTCGTGCCGGTAGCCGAAGTAGGCGAGGATCAGTGCCACGATCGCGTAGATGGCCCAGGCGTGAAGTCCCCAGTGGAAGAAGGTGATCTTCATCGCCTCGCTGGCGGCGAACGCCGATCCCCCCTCGCCGACCGGGGGCGACAGGTAGTGCATGACGGGTTCGGCGACGCCGAAGAACATCAGGCCGATGCCCATGCCGGCCGAGAACAGCATGGCGAACCAGCTGTAGTTGGCGAAATCCGGCACGCTGTGGTCCGGACCGAGCTTGATGTCCCCGTAGCGGCTGACTCCCATGAAGACCACCGCCAGCAGGAGGATCGCCACGGCCAGGATGTAAAACCAGCTGGCGTTCTCGGTGATCCACGCCTGCGCTTGCCCGAAGACTGCCTGTGCCGTTTCGGGAAAGCCGATGGCGAACAGGACCAGCGCCAGCAACAGGATCGATGAGAGCAGAAACACAGGGGGGTTCACGGTTCTCTTCACAACCGAATCTCCTGATCATCTCGCCGCTACAAGACGACCCCGGGGAAAAGGAGAAGGTTCTGAAACGGCAACGTACAGGGCAGCCCAGGCTGCCCTGTACCAACACCGACCTCGGCCAGCCGACCTAGTGCTGAATGACGTTTCGTGACCCCCAGTCCTTGTAGAGATGCACGCCATCGGGGGTGGCGATGTAGTTGGCAGAGTGGGTCATGTGGACACCTCGAAAGGTGGAGAGATCAGTCCGCAACAACCAGTGAAACATCGATGTTCCCGCGGGTCGCGTTCGAGTAGGGGCACACGATGTGGGCCTGGTTGACCAGATCATCCAGTACGGCCCGCTCCACGCCGGGGGCACTGATCCGCAGCGTCACTTCGATGCCGAACCCGGTGGGAATCTGCCCGATGCCCACCTTGGCGGTGACCTGCGTGTCGGCCGGCAGGGTCTGCTTCTGGCGGGACGCGACGAACTTCAGGGCGCCCAGGAAGCAGGCGGAATAACCGGCGGCAAACAGCTGTTCCGGATTGGTGCCGCTGCCGCCTGCGCCGCCCAGCTCCCTGGGTGTGGCCAGCTGAACGGACAGGACGCCATCGGACGACGTGGCCTTGCCGTCACGGCCACCGGTGGCGGTAGCTGTTGCTTCATAAAGAACTTTGGCGATGGACATGGGATGTTCCTCTGATGACGTGGCGTGATTGCCTTTGCATGCCGGCACCCTGTGGGGCAGCCACCTGCTGCAGGCCCAGGGCGGCACCGGTCAGCTGCACCTGATTCGAAGGGGACCGATAACGGTCGTGCATGGTTCAACCCGGCTGCAGATTGATCGTCCCAGTCTGCTGTTCTATCCGCGGCCGACCGCCCACCGCTTCGAAAGCGATCCAATAAAAAGGACAGATTCAATTTCCGCGCTGACTGCCAGCAAAGCGCAGGCTAGGGTCAGCCGTGCTCCAGAAAATCCTCCCCACCCTGCTCTTCCCGGCAGGGTCCAGTTTATTCCAGACGAAAAAAAGCCCCGCATTGCGGGGCCTTTTTGCATCAGGCGTCTTAGTTGACTTGAACCTGATCAGCCTGCATCCCTTTCTGGCCTTTGGCCGGCACGAAAGAGACGGATTGGCCTTCGCTCAGGCTTTTGAAGCCTGCGCTTTCGATTGAGCGGTAGTGAACGAACAGGTCGGCGCTGCCATCAGTCGGGGTGATGAAGCCGAAACCTTTTTCATCGTTGAACCACTTGACGGTGCCAGTTTGACGAGTAGACATGCTGTATCTCCAGGGTAAATTAAGACTTCGACGCTGAAACATTCAGGCCGAGACTGAGAAGCCAATAGCAAAACGAACCAGGGAGATGAGGCATTGAAGCATCAAACTGTGTATCGAAGTGGCAATCGCAAAGCAGTGAGTCGAATATACGCTAATTCCTGAAAAGGTATAGTTTTATTTTCTTTGCAGGTTTCCCGGAAATAAATAAACGCTTACTGGTTAGATTATTATCCAGCAATTAACACGCAAGCTGTTGATTCTATACAACTATTTGGGGAGACGCGGAAAGACCATTTTCCGTCGCTCCCACGCAGGCGTGAGCCTAGGTGCTGCGGGCCTTTTCAAGGCAAGGCGCGCACGGCGGGCCGTCGGTGAGCAGCTCGACAGCGCCCACATAGGCGCCCTGCGGCAGCTCCTGGGCTTGGCCATGCGCTGATCCAGCCAGGCATCGACTTCGGCCTCGAACCACCCGGCGCAGCGCGGCGTCAGCATGAAGTGCTGCGGGAACTCGCCGCGCTTCTCCAGGTTCTAGATTGTGGTGGCCGACAGGTCGGCCACCAGATCGACCGGCGCCAGCCAGTGTCTACCGATGATGGTTAGCGAACGACAGAAACACAAAGGCCCCTGTATTTACAGGGGCCTTTGTGTATTTCACGAATGACGTTGAACGGTAAAAAACGCTACCTGATCATTCCCACTCGATGGTGGCCGGCGGCTTGCTCGACACGTCGTAGGTGACGCGGGAGATGCCTTCGATCTCGTTGATGATGCGGTTGGAGACCTTCTCCAGCAGCTCGTAGGGCAGGTGCGCCCAGCGCGCGGTCATGAAGTCGATGGTTTCTACGGCGCGCAGAGCGACGACCCAGGCGTAGCGACGGCCATCACCGACCACACCGACGGATTTCACCGGCTGGAACACCACGAAGGCCTGGCTGGTCTTGTGGTACCAGTCGAAGTTGCGCAGCTCCTCAATGAAGATGTGGTCGGCGCGACGCAGCAGGTCGGCGTACTCCTTCTTCACTTCGCCAAGGATGCGCACGCCCAGGCCCGGACCCGGGAACGGGTGGCGGTAGACCATGTCGTAGGGCAGGCCCAGCTCCAGGCCGATCTTGCGCACCTCGTCCTTGAACAGTTCGCGCAGCGGCTCGACCAGCTTGAGCTTCATGTCCTCGGGCAGACCGCCGACGTTGTGGTGGCTCTTGATCACGTGGGCCTTGCCGGTCTTGGCGCCGGCCGACTCGATCACGTCCGGGTAGATGGTGCCCTGGGCGAGGAACTGGATGTTGTCCAGCTTGCCGGACTCCTCGTCGAACACTTCGATGAAGGTGCGGCCGATGATCTTGCGCTTCTGCTCCGGGTCGGAAACGCCGGCCAGGTTGCCGAGGAACTTTTCTTCGGCGTTGGCGCGAATGACCTTGACGCCCATGTTCTCGGCGAACATGGCCATCACCTGGTCACCCTCGTGCAGGCGCAGCAGGCCGTTGTCGACGAACACGCAGGTCAGCTGGTCGCCGATGGCCTTGTGCAGCAGCGCGGCAACCACGGAGGAGTCCACGCCGCCGGACAGGCCGAGCAGCACGTTGGCGTCGCCGACCTGGGCGCGTACCTGGGCGATGGCGTCCTCGACGATGTTGGCCGGGGTCCACAGCGCCGCGCAGCCGCAGATGTCGAGAATGAAGCGCGACAGGATGCGCAGGCCCTGCTTGGTATGGGTCACTTCCGGGTGGAACTGCACACCGTAGTAGGCGCGCGTGTCGTCGGCCATCGCCGCGATCGGGCAGCTCGGGGTGCTGGCCAGGATGTGGAAACCTTCCGGCAGGCGGGTGACCTTGTCACCGTGGCTCATCCACACGTCCAGGCCCAGCACGCCATCGGCGTCCACATGGTCCTCGATGCCGTCCAGCAGGCGGCTCTTGCCAACCACATCGACACGGGCATAGCCGAATTCGCGCAGGTCGGAACCTTCCACCTTGCCGCCCAGTTGTTCGGCCATGGTCTGCATGCCGTAGCAGATGCCGAACACCGGTACGCCCAGGTCGAATACCGCCTGCGGCGCGCGCGGGCTTTCGGCCTGGTGCACCGACTCCGGCCCGCCGGCGAGGATGATGCCGCGCGGATTGAAGGCGCGGATCGCCTCGTCGCTCATGTCGAACGGGTGCAGTTCACAGTACACGCCGATCTCGCGCACGCGGCGGGCGATCAGCTGGGTGTACTGGGAACCGAAGTCCAGGATCAGGATCCGGTGGGCGTGGATGTCAGGATGAGACATGGGCTTTCCTTCGGAAAAAGCTTGAAGCGGAAAGCCGGAAGCTGGAAGAGAAAGCGGAGCCCATGCTCGCGACTTTCAACTTCCAGCTTCCGGCGCCTGTTTAGCCGAGTGGATCAGCCCACTCGATAATTCGGGGCTTCCTTGGTGATCTGCACATCGTGCACGTGGGACTCGGCCATGCCGGCGCCGGTGATGCGCACGAACTGCGGACGGGTACGCATCGTCTCGATGTCGGCGCTGCCGGTGTAGCCCATGGAGGCGCGCAGGCCGCCCATCAGCTGATGGATGATGGCCGACAGGGCGCCCTTGTACGGCACACGACCTTCGATGCCTTCCGGCACCAGCTTCTCGGCGCCGGCGGAGGAGTCCTGGAAGTAGCGGTCGGAGGAACCCTGGGCCTGGGCCATGGCGCCCAGCGAGCCCATGCCGCGGTAGGCCTTGTAGGTACGACCCTGGAACAGCTCGGTTTCGCCCGGGGCTTCTTCGGTGCCCGCGAACATGGAGCCCATCATCACCGCGTTGGCGCCAGCGGCGATAGCCTTGGCCAGGTCACCGGAGAAGCGGATGCCGCCGTCGGCGATCATCGGCACGCCGGTGCCCTTGAGGGCCTCGGAGACATTGGCCACGGCACTGATCTGCGGCACGCCGACACCGGCGACGATGCGGGTGGTGCAGATGGAGCCCGGGCCGATGCCGACCTTCACACCATCGGCGCCGGCTTCGACCAGCGCCAGGGCGGCTTCAGCGGTGGCGATGTTGCCGCCGATCACCTGCAGCTCGGGCAGGTTCTGCTTGACCCAGCGCACACGCTCGATCACGCCACGGGAATGGCCGTGGGCGGTGTCCACCACCACCACGTCGACGCCGGCGGCGGCCAGCGCGCGGATGCGTTCTTCGGTATCGGCGCCGGTGCCGACGGCGGCCCCAACGCGCAGGCGGCCCTGATCGTCCTTGGAGGCCAGCGGATAGGTCTTGGCCTTCTCCAGGTCACGGAACGTCACCAGGCCACGCAGGTTGAAGCCATCGTCAACCACCAGCATCTTCTCGATGCGGTTCTCGTACAGCTTGGCGCGGATCTCTTCCAGCGGCGTGCCTTCCAGCACGGTGACCAGCTTGTCCTTGGGAGTCATGATGGCGGCCACGGTGTCGCCGGCGTTCGGAGTGAAGCGCAGGTCACGACCGGTGACGATACCCACCAACTCGTTGCCCTTGACCACCGGGAAGCCGCTGAAGCCATACTCGCGGGCCTTGGCCAGCAGCTCGCTGATCTTGGTTTCCGGGGTGACGGTCGCCGGATCGCGCACGATGGCGGTCTCGTGACGCTTGACCTTGCGCACCTCGGCAGCCTGCTGCTCGATGCTCATGTTCTTGTGGATGATGCCGATGCCGCCTTCCTGGGCCATGGCAATGGCCAAGCGCGCCTCGGTGACCGTGTCCATTGCCGCGGAAACCAGCGGAATGTTCAGCTCGATGCCACGAGTCAGGTTGGTCTTGAGGCTGACATCCTTGGGCAGCACCTCGGAATATCCGGGGATCAGGAGGACGTCGTCGAAAGTCAGGGCTTCTTGGCTGATACGCAGCATGGCGGGGGCTCCCAGGCGGGAAATTTCGGAAGCGCGGCATTATACGCCTGCCCGAGCCAAGCGCTCAACGCGGATTGCGCCCCTTTACCCCAACGCCTGCAGATTGGCCAGGATGCGACGGTGCACCTGCTGGCACAGCTGCAGGTCGGCGGGGTCGATGCCGGCCAGCAGCTGGCCGCGCAGCTCATCGGCGATGTGCTGGATGCGCTTGATCAGCGGCAGCGCCTGCTCGCAGAGCATCACCCGTTTGGCACGGCGGTCTTCCGGCGCCTCCAGACGCTGCACCAGTCCCTGGCCTTCCAGGCTGTCGAGCAGGCGCGCCAGTGTCGGCCCCTCGATGCCGACACTTTGCGCTAACTGGCTCTGGGTGGGCGCAGCCTCGAAGCGCGAGAGATGCAGCAGCACCAGCCAGCGCGCCTGGGACAGGCCGATGTCCGCCAGCCGGCGGTCCAGCTCGGCGCGCCAGGAACGGGACAGTTGGGTGAGCTGCATTGCGAAGGTGTGCTGTTCGAACTGACTCATATTCTTGTAGTTGGGCTAACCATTAGTGGGCTAAATAATACGCCAGGACGCCGACCAGGGAGGCGTCACCATTTCGCATAGTGGTCCTCGACGAAGCCCCAGAGGTTGTCGAGACGGATGGCGGCGCGACCGGGCGGCCGCAGCCAGCCGTCGAAACGGCCGTACACCTGCTTGAAATTGCTGGCCAGCAGCAGGGCATTCACCCGCTCGGCGTGCAAGCCGCAGCCCGCGAACGTCAGCTCGACCCGGCCATCGCCGGAGCGTATACGCCAGGGTGCCAGCGGCCGGTCCCGCTGGAACTCGAAACGCACCCCGCCCACCGGCACCAGCTCGCCGTCCAGCCAGAAGCAGTTTTCGCTGAAGCTGGTTTCATTGACGCCGCAGGACAGGTTGAGGCCGACCCGCTGGCCCTGCGCGACGCCGGACAGGCAGGCCCAGTTCCAGTAGGTTTCCGGACGCATGTAGCCCGCCGACCAGTCGTGGTGGGCGAAACAGTCGAGCGCCTGCAGATCGAACGCACCGAGCGGGCTGCGCACCTGCCCGTCGCAGCGCACGCCGGCCACCTTGCGGGCGTAAACCCAGCCGGTCGGCCCGGTGGGCGTGCAGATGTGCATGGGCTGGAAGGCCTGCTCGTCGAAGGACGCCTCGATGTGCAAGCCGTCGTCGAGGGCGACATCGAGGCGCTTCACGCCACCCCGGTTGTCCATGCGCAAGCGGTTGCCGCGCCAGCTCAACTCGCAGATACCGTCGTCCGGCGCCTGCGAGAACCGCTTCCCCAGGCCCAGCGGCAGGCGAAACTGCCGCTCAACGCGCCGGCCGCTGGCCGGGTGGTAGAGGTAGACGAACCCGGCCCCGAGCAGACTCAGATCGGCCAGTGCACAACCGCCGATCAACTCGTCGCTGATCAGGCCGAAATACTGGAACTGGTGAAAGCGGCGCCACTTGGCCAGCCGGCCCAGCCGCCGCCCCATGGGTGAGCGCAGATCGAAGTCGCGATGATTGACCAGCGCCGGACCTCGGGGAAAGATCCCGATCCTTGGCTGGCCGTCGGCCTGTATCAGGCGGTCCATGGCGTCTGGTCTTCCTGTTGTGGGGGTTGTGTCGTCGCTCGACGCCGCACGTCTCAGACGTCCTGGCGGAAGTCGTCGCGATCCAGATCGACCTCCGGCTCCAGATCCAGCCGGTCGCTGGCCATCACCACACGGTTGCGGCCGGACGCCTTGGCCCGGTACAGCGCCTGGTCGGCCCGCACGTACAGCTCGTCGATCGAGCGCAGCACGTCGCCGTTGACAATGCTGACGCCACCGAGCGACAGCGTCACCACGCCGGAGGGCGACGCCGCGTGTTCGATGGCCAGATTGCGCAACCGCGCGCACAGGGCTTCGGCCCGTTCGCGGGCATCGTGGGCAGTGCTGCCATACAACAGCAGGGCAAACTCTTCACCGCCCAGACGCACCGCCATGTCCAGCGGCCGGCGCGCGGCCTGCTCGAACAGCCGGGCCACCTGCTGCAGCGTCTCGTCGCCGGCCTGGTGACCGTAGCAGTCGTTGTAGCGCTTGAAGTGATCGATGTCGCCCAGCAGCATCGCCAGCGGCTGTCCCTCGCGCTGGCTCTGGCGCCACAGGGCGTCCAGGTGACGGTGGAAGCTGCGCCGGTTGTGCAGGCCGGTGAGGCTGTCGTGATCGGCCAGCTGGCGCAACAGGCAGCGGATCAGGAACTGCTCCCGGGACTTGTATTCGAGCTGGTAGCAGCCCACCGCGCCAATCAGGTTGCCGAACAGCAGATACAGCAGCTGCGACAGCAGCGAGCTCTGGGTACCGATGGTGAACTCCAGCGCTGCATAGCCGAGCAGGATGGCGAGGGAGACCCCGATGGCTTCGGGTAGGCGCAGGCCGGCCAGAAAATAGCTGCCCAGACAGATCAGCAGCAGGCCTTCGGAGGGATAGCCGGGGAAGACCCATTGCGCCATCACCACCACCACGGCGGTGCCGAGGCCCATGGCCAGCACACAGACCAGGGTGAGCGGACCCAGCAGGACGATATGGCGGCGCTGCAGCACCAGGCCAACACAGGCCAGCAGCAACACCAGCACCCCGGCGCGCACGGCCAGCACCCACCAGAGCACCGGCGGGGCAATGAAACGGAAGTCCAGCAGCCCCTGCACCAGCAGGATCAGGACACAGACCAGCAAGGCAATGCGCCGCAGCGCAAACGTGTGGTCAAGCTGGTAACGCTGGTACTCCGCCTCCAGCTCCGGCGTGAAGCTCAGCCACCGGAAGCCGCGTTCCAGCTGTTCCGCATAGGGGTTGGTGGGTACATCCTCAAGTCGTAAGCGAAGCGCATTGCCCAATTGTCATTCCCTGATCTATCAACTCGCGCCACCCTAACGCCCTGGGTGACTGACTGCAATATGACATCATAATGTGTCAAAAGGCCGGCACAAAAGCGCGATCAGCGCCCAGGTTCGAACGATGGATCCTCTTCATCAGCCCCTTCGGATGACTCGACAGTCTCTTCGAGCAGGTCGTCGAAATCGGTCTTGAGCCCCTGCTCCATCTCGTCCAGTTCGGCCAACAAGGTGCGGAAGCTGATCTCGCCCGCCGCCGGCGAGCCCCCCTCCTCGTCCGCGCCGGCAACGTCGGCACGGGCTTGCAGGCCCGCCGGCACCGGCAGCTCGTCATCCTGTACCGGCGTCGGCTCCGGCTCCATGGCGCGCAGTTCGGCCAGCGGCGGCAGCGCATCCAGGCTGCTCAGGTTGAAATGGTCCAGAAAGGCCTTGGTGGTGGCCAGCATCGCCGGCCGGCCGGGCACCTCGCGATAACCGACGACGCGGATCCACTCGCGCTCCTGCAGGGTCTTGACGATCTGGCTGCTGACCTGCACGCCGCGGATATCCTCGATCTCGCCCCGGGTAATCGGCTGGCGGTAGGCGATCAACGCCAGGGTTTCCAGCAGCGCGCGGGAATAGCGTTGCGGGCGCTCCTCCCACAGGCGGCCGACCCATGGGGCGAAGCGCTCGCGCACCTGCAGGCGGTAGCCGCTGGCGACTTCCTTCAGCTCGAAGGCGCGCCCTTCGCAACGCAGGCCCAGCACCTCCAGCGCCGCACGCAGCTGGGCGGCATCCGGACGCTCGGCCTCGTCGAACAGCTCGCTCATGCGTTCCAGTGACAAGGGCTTGCCAGCTGCCAGCAGCAGGGCTTCCAGCAGGGTGGCCAGATCGTTCGGGTCGGACAGGTTCATGCTTGCTCGGCCTCTGCGCGGACGCGGACGTGGATGGGGGCGAAGGGTTCGTTCTGCACCAGCTCGACCAGGGATTCCTTGATGAGTTCGAGAATGGCCATGAAGGTCACCACCACACCCAGGCGGCCCTCCTCCACCCGGAACAGCTGGACGAACGGCACGAAGTGCCCGTCGCGCAGGCGCTCCAGCACTTCACTCATGCGCTCGCGGGTGGACAGCGCCTCGCGGGTCACCTGGTGGCTTTCGAACATATCGGCGCGACGCAGCACCTCGGCCATGGCCAGCAGCAGCTCGGACAGCTCGACCTGCGGCAGCAGCATGCGCGCCCGCGCCTGCGGCGCTTCCAGACGCGGTACATGCAGATCGCGGCCCAGGCGCGGCAGCTCGTCGAGGTCCTCGGCGGCGGCCTTGAAGCGCTCGTACTCCTGCAGGCGGCGGATCAGCTCGGCACGCGGGTCCTCCTCGTCCTCATCTTCTTCGCTGGAGCGCGGCAGCAGCATGCGCGACTTGATCTCCGCCAGCATGGCGGCCATCACCAGGTACTCGGCGGCCAGCTCCAGGCGCGCGACCTTCATCAGTTCGACATACCCCATGTACTGGCGGGTGATCTCCGCCACCGGGATGTCGAGGATGTCGATGTTCTGCTTGCGGATCAGGTAGAGCAGCAGGTCCAGCGGCCCCTCGAACGCTTCGAGGAACACCTCCAGGGCATCCGGCGGGATGTACAGGTCCTGGGGCATTTCGGTGACGGCCTCGCCGTATACCAGCGCCAGCGGCAACTGCTCCGGAACGGGGATGGCGGCCTGCGCCTCGATCGACGTCATGGCGTCAGGCGCTTTCCTGGAACGGCGCCGGATCGCCGCAGCCGACCCGCGCCACCTCGGGCCTGTCGCCGGTCAGGTTGACCACCGTCGACGCCTCCAGGCCACCGAAGCCGCCGTCGATGATCAGATCGACATGATGTTCCAGCAGGCCGCGCATGTCGTAGGGATCGCTGAGCGGCAGGTCCTCGCCGGGCATGATCAGGCTCACCGACATCAGCGGCGCATCCAGCTCGCGCAGCAGCGCCTGGGCAATCGGGTGGGCCGGCACGCGCAGGCCGATGGTGCGGCGCTTGGGGTGCAGCAGCATGCGCGGCACTTCGCGGGTGGCGTCGAGGATGAAGGTGTAGGGGCCCGGGGTATGCGTCTTCAGCAGCCGGAACGCGCCGGTGTCCACCTTGGCGAAGATGCCCAGCTGCGAGAGGTCGCAGCACACCAGGGTGAAGTTGTGTTTGTCGTCCAGCCGGCGCAGGCGACGGATGCGCTCCAGCGCGCCCTTGTCGCCCAACTGGCAGCCCAGCGCGTAGGAGGAGTCGGTCGGGTAGACGATCACCCCGCCGGCGCGCAGGATTTCCGCGGTCTGCTTGATCAGCCGCGGCTGGGGATTCTCCGGGTGGATCTGGAAAAACTGGCTCATGACCTCTCCCTTGCTCAATGCACGGCCCTGGGCGGACTGTCGCTGAAACGCAGCCACAATGGCGACAGATCTTCCGGCAGAGGGCGATAAAGTCCCAGCTCGGCCCACTGGGCCGGCGCATGGAAATCGCTGCCGATACTGGCCAGCAGACCGAACTCGCGGGCCAGGATGGCCAGGCTGCCGACCTGCTCGGCGGGCTGCAGGCCATTGACCACTTCCAGCGCCTGGCCGCCGGCGGCAATGAATTCGCTGACCAGCCGACGCCGCTTGCTGCGGGTGAAGTCGTAATGGCGCGGATGGGCCAGGCTGACCCAGGCGCCGGCGGCACGCAGGGTCGCCACTGTCTGCTCCAGGCTCGGCCAGTGCTGTTTCACGTCACCCAGCTTGCCGGCGCCCAGCCACTTGCGGAACGCCTCGGAACGATCGCGCACATGCCCGGCGCGCAGCAGGAATTCGGCGAAATGCGGTCGCCCCGGGGCATTCTGGCCGTCGCCCAGCTCATGCTGGATCGCCCGGGCGCCCTCCAGCGCGCCGGGCATGCCCTTGGCCGCCAGGCGTCGGGCGATCTCCTCGGCGCGGCTCCAGCGCGCCAGGCGCAAGTCTTCCAGCGCCGCACACAGTGCTGGCGCCTGGCGGTCGAAGCCGTAACCCAGCACATGGATGGTGGCGCCACCCCACAGGCAGGACAGCTCAACGCCGTTGACGAAGCGCATGCCCAGCCGCTCGGCTGCGGCACGGGCTTCGTCCAGGCCGTCCAGGGTGTCGTGATCGGTCAGGGCCAGCAGGCCCACGCCGCAGGCATGGGCGCGCGCCACCACATCGGCGGGCGCGAATACGCCGTCGGAAGCAGTGCTGTGGCAGTGCAGGTCGACCTTCAGGGGGCCGCTTTCGCATTCAGTCATGTTTGTTATTATGCCGCGTCATCCCGCGCCTGGCTGCCACTGTGAAACAACTGATCGATTTCATTCCGCTGATCCTGTTCTTCATCGTCTACAAGATGGACCCGCGCAGCGTCGAACTGGCCGGCCAGAGCATCGAGCTCGGCGGCATCTTCAGCGCCACCGCCGTGCTGATCGCCAGCTCGGTGATCGTCTACGGCCTGCTCTTCGTGCAACAGAAAAAACTGGAGAAGGGCCAGTGGTTGACCCTCCTCGCCTGCCTGGTGTTCGGCGGCATGACGCTGGCCTTCCACAGCGAGACCTTCCTCAAGTGGAAAGCCCCCGTGGTCAACTGGCTGTTCGCCACGGCCTTCGCCGCCACGCATTTCATCGGCGACCGCCCGCTGGTGCAGCGCATCATGGGCCACGCCATCAGCCTGCCGCAGCACCTGTGGGTGCGCCTGAACCTGGCCTGGGTGGTGTTTTTCCTGATCAGCGGCTTCGCCAACCTGTTCGTGGCCTTCACCTTCCATGACATCTGGGTGGACTTCAAGGTCTTCGGCAGCCTGGGCATGACCCTGCTGTTCCTGGTCGGCCAGGGCATCTTCCTGGCGCGCCACCTGCAACACGACGCCCCCAAGCAGGGCGAGGATTGAACATGCTGTACGCCATTATCGCCACCGATGTACCTGGCACCCTGGAACAGCGCCTGGCCGCCCGTCCGGCCCATCTGGCGCGCCTGCAACAGCTGAAGGACGAGGGCCGCCTGGTGCTGGCCGGCCCGCACCCGGCCGAGGACGGCGAAGGCTTCACCGGCAGCCTGGTGGTCGCCGAGTTCGACTCCCTGCAGGCCGCGCGTGACTGGGCGGCCGCCGATCCCTATCGAGATGCCGGCGTGTACGCCAACGTCATCGTCAAACCGTTCAAGCAGGTCTTCCCCTGACGCCATGAGCCATGTGCTGCTGATCGACGACGACCAGGAGCTCTGCGAGCTGCTGGCCAGCTGGCTGCGTCAGGAAGGTTTCGAGGTGCGCGCCTGCCACGATGGGCAAAGCGCGCGCGCGGAGCTGGCGCAGAACGCGCCCGCCGCCGTGGTGTTGGACGTGATGCTGCCCGACGGCAGCGGCCTGGAGCTGCTCAAGCAGCTGCGCAGTCGGCATGCCGAGCTGCCGGTGCTGATGCTTTCGGCGCGTGGCGAACCGCTGGACCGCATTCTTGGCCTGGAGCTGGGCGCCGACGATTATCTGGCCAAGCCCTGCGATCCCCGCGAACTGACCGCCCGCCTGCGCGCCGTACTGCGCCGCAGCGTGGCGCCGAGCGCGCCCAGCCAGTTGGAGCTGGACGACCTGACCTTCAGCCCCGCGCGTGGCGTGGCGCGCATCGGTGAGCACGAGGTCAGCCTCACGGTGTCCGAAGGCCGCCTGCTCGAAGCCCTGCTCGCGCAGCCGGGCGAGCCGCTGGACAAACAGGAGCTCGCCCAGCTGGCCCTCGGCCGCAAGCTGACGCTCTACGACCGCAGCCTGGACATGCACGTCAGCAACCTGCGCAAGAAACTCGGCCCGCACCCGGACGGCAGCCCGCGCATCCTCGCGCTGCGCAGCCGCGGCTACTACTACAGCCGCCAGCCCCGCTGATCGCGCGGCGCTTCCTTTACCCAGGCTTTACCGTCGGCTGACCGCGCCTGACCTTCGCATCCTTAGACTGGGCTCATCCGGAATCGCCGGAACGACTGAAGAGGATGTACCCATGCGCAAGACTCTCGCTGCCCTGCTGATCGCCGCCGCCCTCCCCGCCGCCGCCCTGGCCATGCCCGGCCCGTCGGCACCCTGCGCACCGGAGGCCGTGCAAGGCATGCAGCACAAGGCCTTCCACGGCAAGCATGACGGCGGCATGCGCGACCTGGACCTGACCCGCGAGCAGCGTCGCGAGATGCGCCGCATCATGGGCGAACAGCACAAGGCTCATTGGGAAATCCACCAGCGCTACCTGGACAAGCTGCCGCAGAAAGAGCGCGAAGCCATGCAGAAGGAAATGCGCGACAACCGCGAGAAGCGCCAGCAGGAAGTGCGCAAGCTGCTGACACCCGAACAGCAGAAGCGCTTCGACGAGATGCGCAAGGCCATGGACGAGCGCCAGGCCGAGTGGAGCGAGTTCCAGGAGTGGAAGGCCGACAAGGCCAAAGCCCGGTAATATCCACACCCACCGTAACGCCGGTCAGGTCACAGCCTGACCGGCATTTTTGCTTCCGGAGAATGCCGTGCGCTCGATCTTCTGGCGAATCCTGGCGAGCTTCTGGCTGGCCCTGGCCCTGGTGGCCGGCCTGTCGCTGCTGCTGGGCCGCACCCTGAATCAGGATTCGTGGATCCTGGCGCGCCATCCGGTGGTCAAGGACCTCGCCGAGCGCTGGACCCAGGTCTATGAAAGACAGGGGGCGGCCAGGGCCCAGCAGTTCCTCGAAGCCGTGCGCCGCGAACACCGTATCGACGTGCAGGTGTTCGACGACAGTGGCGAGCCGTTGCTGCGCGGCACCACGCCACGTCGCATCGCCGCTCTGGAAGGCCCCCGGGCCCGTGGGCAGCACCTACCCTGGCGGCGCCTGGGAACCGATTACACCAGTCCGCAGACGGGCGATACCTACCTCTTTCTGTACCGCATTCCCCATACGGAACTGGCCGCCTGGCATCGCGACAGCCTGCTCTGGCCGCTGAGTGCGCTGGGCATCGCGCTGGTGGTGCTCACCCTGTTCAGCCTGCTGCTGACCCTGGCCATCAGCCGGCCGCTCAACCGCCTGCGCAGCGCGGTGCACGACCTGGGACAGACGACCTATCAGCAGAACAGCCTGGCGGCGCTGGCGGCGCGCAAGGATGAATTCGGCGTGCTGGCCGGCGACTTCAACCGCATGGGCGAACGCCTGCAGGGGCTGATCAACAGCCAGCGCCAATTGCTGCGCGACGTTTCCCATGAGCTGCGCTCGCCGTTGGCGCGCCTGCGCATCGCCCTGGCGCTGTCGGAACGGGCCGACGACGCAGAGCGGGCCAGGCTCTGGCCACGCCTGAATCAGGAGTGCGATCGCCTCGAGGCACTGATCAGCGAAATCCTGGCCCTGGCCCGCCTCGACAGCAACCCCGGTGCCAGCCATGCCATCGACGTGGCCGAGCTGCTCGGCCGGCTGCGCGACGACGCGCGGCTGACAGCACCCGAGCAGGAAATCCGCCTCGAGATGGAGCCCGGCCTGACCCTGCTGGGTTGGCCGGACATGCTGGAGCGGGCGGTAGACAATCTGCTGCGCAACGCATTGCGCTTCGGTCCACAAGGCCAGCCCGTCGAGGTGCGCGCCGAGCGGCACCAGGGTCGTCTGGTATTGAGCGTGCGCGACCATGGCCCCGGTGTTCCGGACGAGCATCTGGGCCAACTCGGCGAACCGTTCTTCCGGGCACCGGGCCAGGCCGCTGCGGGCTACGGCCTGGGTCTGGCCATTGCTCGCCGGGCGGCCGAACGTCATGGTGGGCAACTCTTGCTGGCCAATCATCCCGAAGGCGGCTTCATCGCCACCCTCGACCTGCCACTGGCCTAACGTCAGCCGCCCACCTGCCGCGCCGGCACGGATTCTTCCGGCGCCGCCATGTGCTTCAGGCCTTCATCCAGGGTCACCAGCTCGGCATGCAGCGCACACGCCGCCTGCAGCATGGGCACCGCCAGGGCGGCGCCGCTGCCGTCGCCGAGCAGCAGGTCCAGCTGCAACAACGGCTCGGCCTTGAGCGCATCCAGCAACCAGTGGTGGCCCGGTTCGGCGGTGCAATGGGAGAACAGCAACCAGGGGCGGCATCGGGGATTCAAGTGAGTGGCCAGCAAGGCGGCGACGGTGCTGACAAAACCATCCACCAGCACTGGCACGCCCAGCTGGGCGCAGCCCAGGTAGGCACCGGTCAACGCGGCGATCTCGAAGCCGCCGAGGCTCTGCAGCAGACCCAGCGGATTGGCCAGCGAGGCCTCGTGCCGCTCCAGGGCTGCTTCGATGAGGGTTCGCTTGCGCGCCACGCCAGCGGCGTCCAGTCCACAGCCGGGACCGACCATCAGCTCCGCGGGGCAGCCGAGCAAGGCACAGGCCAGCGCACTGGCGGCCGTGCTGGACCCCACCCCCAGGGCACCGCCGATGAACAGGTCGAGATTGGCGGCCATCGCACGCTCTGCCGCTTCGCGCCCGGATTGCAGGGCGACCAGGCACTGCGCCGGCGTCATGGCATCCTCGACCAGGAAGTTGCGCGTACCGGCGGCCAGTTGCAGATGGCGCACCCCCGGCAGCCCTGTCGAGGGACGCACGGTACCCAGATCGATGATGTCCAGCGTGGCATCCAGCCGCCTGGCCAGGATGGCCAACGTCGACACACCCTCGGCAAGATTGCCGAGCATCATGCCGGTTACCGGGCGCGGCACGGCCGATACACCCACTTCGGCCACACCATGGTCGGCGACGAACAGATAGCATCCCAGGCGGGACAGCTGGGGCAGCTCCCTCCCCTGCTGGGCAGCAAGACGGATCACGACGGGTTCCAGCCGGCCAAGGGCGCGGACCGGCTTGAGCTGGCGACGCTGGCGCTCGGTGGCCTTGCGCAAGGCGACATGGTCCAGCGACTGACAGGGTTCCTGCCACCAAAACAGGCTCATGAGGCGGCTCCTAGTGCTACTCGCGGACCAGCCGCGAATTCATCACGATCAACCTTCGGCAGAGTCGATGCCGAATTACCACCGGCCGGACCTTGCAGGAACGATTGCATGTGTACAGCGAAAACCGGCGGGATTATAGGGATGTTCCGGGCACAAACTGGAGGCAAAAACTTATTAAAAACGCTCAATCATTGGTCGAAGGATCAACGATGCGCCAGCTCCTTGTCGTCAAGAATTCGTTTCGCCCCGACATAGGCGTTCGCCCAATACCGATTGGACAGACTGTCCAGGCGCACCGTCCCTCCCGAGGAGGGCGCATGCACGAAACGCCCCTCGCCCACATAGATGCCCGCGTGGCTGACCTTCCCCCAACCGCTGGTGGCGAAAAGCACCAGGTCGCCCGGTTGCAGCGCCTGACGCTTGACCGCGGGGGCGCCCAGCTCGCCCAGCTGGCGCGTCGTGCGCGGCAGCACGATACCCGCCGCATCGCGGTAGACGAAACCGATCAGCCCGCTGCAATCGAAGCCGCTTTCCGGCGTGTTGCCCCCCCAGCGGTACGGCGTGCCCACCAGCCCGATGGCGCGAAACAGCACGTCACTGGGCTGCGCGGAGGCCGAACGTGCGGTATAGACGACGCCGGAATCCGGCTGGTGGGAAGAACAGGCAGCCAGCAGGCCAAACAGAACGGGCCAGAGCAGTAGACGGACCGGGGTGGGCATGGCGGGCTCCTCGGACGAGAGAGCCATCACTTTGCCCAGTGTTGCGGCCGAGAGCAACCCGCGCCGGCCCGCAGCTTTTGTGCAGGCCCGAGCCAGGAGCTCGCGACTGAAGTCGCTCCTACAGGTTCGCCGCTGTTGTAGGAGCGGCCTCAGCCGCGATATCAGGGCTCCAGCCGGGCCAGATTCAGGGCCTGCGGCGGACTCTCCAGCACGCGCTTGGCCTGCAGGTAGCGCGGCGCCCAGTAGCCCTGATCGAGCCGGTCCACACGCACGCCGCTGCGGCGGCTGGCCGAGTGGATGAAACGGTTGTCGCCGATATAGATGCCGGCATGATCCACCCGCCCGTGGCGACGGGTACTGAAGAACACGATGTCCCCGGGCTGCAGCGCGTCGCGCGCGACCTTGGGGGCGTCGTAGCGAATCAGCTGGCGCGTGGAACGCGGCAGGCGAATGCCCGCCTCGTTGCGGAACAGATAGCCGATGAAGCCACTGCAATCGAAGCCGGTCTTGACCGTGGTGCCGCCATACCGATAGCGGGTGCCAACCAGTTGGAAGCCGCGATCCAGCAGGCGCTCCACCTGGCGTTCCTGGCGGCGCTGCTCCAGCGCCAGCTGCCGGGCGAGCTCCAGCTCGGCTTCAAGGTCCGCCAGGCGGGTTTGGGTTTCACGCAGGGCCGTGTGCTCCGGTAGCGACTGGGCGGGCGTCGTGGCGCAGCCCACGAGGAGCGTGGCGAGGGCGAGGGGCACGAGGGCAGCAAGGCGGTTGGGCATGGCTCGATCGTGTCGTGGCAAAAAACAGTGCGCGGACTATGCCTACCCAGGGATCGATTTTCAAAAACTATCGATCAACGGTATTTGACCGAAGCGGGTAGCACAACAACGCCAATGCGCCCGTTTCAGTGATTGACGGTCAGCGCCAGCATCATCGACAGCTGGCAGAGCGGCCGACCGCTCTCCGCTCGCCAGGCGTTGAAGGCGGCTTGCACCGCCGCCAGGTCGCGCTGGCTGCTCGGCGCCTTGTCGACGATGCCCTGGGCCTTGAGTGCGGCCACCACGTCCTCGCTGGGGATGAAGGTGTCCTTGCCGACCATGCGCAGCAGACGCGGCGCGGAGAGCCCGCCCAACTGATTGCCGTGCTTGGCCAGGTAACGCCACAGGCCGACGATGTCCTCGCCCGGCCAGTCGGCCAGGAAGGCGCCGAAGCTGCCGTGCTCGGCCGCGATCTCGAGAATCATCTGCGCATTGCGCGGCACGCTGGCCAGCTTGCCCGCGTGGCGAATCAGCCGGGCGTCACCCATCAACCGCTCCAGGTGCTCGGCGCCCATCAGCACCACCTTCTGCGGCACGAAACCGAAGAACGCCTCCTCGAAGGCCGGCCACTTGGCATCCACCAGGCTGTGCTTGAGGCCCGCGCGGAAGACCCGCAGGCTGATCTGCGACAGGTAGCGGTCGTCCGGCACGGCGCGCAGCGTCTCGGCGCTCGCCGGCACCGGCAGCCGCGCCTCCAGCGCCTCGGCAGAGCCGAAGCGGTTGAGGCAGTATTCGTGAAGCCAGCGGTAGTCACGCATGGGCAAGTGTCTCTTGGGGAGCGAAGCGGTGCACAGGGTGCCCCGTCCGCTCCGTTGCGGCAACCGCACGGGGCGAACGCGGCTCCGTAGGGTGGTCAACCGCGCAGGCGGCTGGCGGCCTCGCGCAACAGTTGCTCGGTACCGCTCCAACCCAGGCAGCCGTCGGTGACCGACACGCCATAGCGCAATTCACCGGACAGCGGCTGGCAGCCGTCGAACAGGTGGCTTTCCAGCATGACGCCCCGCAGCGTGCGGTCGCCGGCCAGGCGTTGGGTCAGCACCTCCGCCAGCACCGCCGGCTGGCGCAGCGGGTCCTTGCCGCTGTTGGCATGACTGCAATCGACCATGATGCGCGGGGCGATCCCCTGCTTCTCCAGCGCTGCGCGCGCCGCCGCGACGCTGGCCGCATCGAAGTTGGGGCCGGCATGCCCGCCACGCAGCACCAGGTGGGTGTCGGGATTGCCGGCGGTTTCCACCAGCGCCGGGTGCCCTAGCGCATCGATGCCGAAGTGACTGTGCGGGTGGGCCGCCGAGCGCATGGCGTCACAGGCGATGCCCAGGCTGCCATCGGTGCCGTTCTTGAAGCCCACCGGCAGGTCCAGGCCGCTGACCAGCTCGCGGTGGATCTGCGATTCGCTGGTGCGCGCGCCGATGGCCGCCCAGGCCAGCAGGTCGTCGAAGTAGCCCGCCACCAGCGGCTGCAGCAGCTCGGTGGCGAGCGGCAGGCCCAGCGCCAGCATGTCGAGCATCAGGCGCCGCGACAGCGTGAGCCCTTCCGCCATGGCGTGACTGCCATCCAGGTGCGGATCGTAGGCCAGCCCTTTCCAACCGACCGTGGTGCGCGGCTTTTCCATGTAGGCGCGCATCACCAGCAGCAACTGGTCCTCCACCTCGGGCGCCAGATCAGCCAGGCGACGGGCATAATCCAGGGCGGCCTCGGGATCGTGGATGGAGCAGGGACCGACCACCACCAGCAGGCGCGGGTCGCGACCATCGAGGATCGCGCGAACGGCCTGGCGCTGATCATGCACACGGGCGGCCAGGGCGGGTTCCAGCGGCAGGCGCTGGCGCAGCAGGGCGGGAGAAGGCAGGGGCTGGGCGATGCGTCGCGCGGCGACGGCAGGCTGAAGTGCGGCGAGTGGGGCGGAAGCGTTCATCTGGCAAGTTCCTTGTGTGTGCCGGCGGTCGAGAGCCGCCCGGCACTAGCGAGTCGATCGTTCGAGTGGTGTCAGCGCGGCGGCAACGCGGCTAAATCGCCAGAAGGCACGGGTGTAGCGGTAAGCAGTGAGATAGCGGTACATGGTGTAGTCCTCGATGTGGTTGGCACGGCCTTGTGGGCCCGGAAAAACAAAACCCCCGGTCGGGTGGCCGACCGGGGGTTCTTGTGAAACGTTGCGGTAGGCGACCCTGTTTGCCGGGGCGCCTGCTGGGTATCAGACGCCGGAGTGGCTAAACCAATACCCGTAGAAGAAATAACCAGTCGCTTCGACCGCGCAGCCGCATGCCAGGGCACGCGGGGCGCCGAGCGAAGCGGAAGATACGGTGTGGTCGAGCATGGGTCGGATTCTCCGAAACGATGGACCGGACCTTACTGCAATCCACCGGCCCGGTTCAAGCCTCAGATGCTCATCGCATCGATGAAGCGTGGCGTAGCGGCCTCGTCGATCTTCAGGCTCTTGAAGTCGTACAGGTTGCGGTCGGCCAGCTGCGAGGGCGCCACATTCTGCAGCGCGCGGAACATCACCTCGGTACGCCCCGGGCTCTTGCGCTCCCAGTCCAGCAGCATCTCCTTGACCACCTGACGCTGCAGGTTCTCCTGCGAACCGCACAGGTTGCACGGGATGATCGGGAATTCCTGGAGTTTCGCGTAGGCCTCGATGTCCTTCTCGCTGCAGTAGGCCAGCGGGCGGATCACCACGTTGCGGCCATCGTCGGAACGCAGCTTGGGTGGCATGGCCTTCAGGGTGCCGCCGTAGAACAGATTGAGGAAGAAGGTTTCCAGGATGTCGTCGCGGTGGTGCCCCAGCGCCATCTTGGTCGCGCCGATCTCGTCGGCGTAGGTGTACAGCGTGCCGCGACGCAGGCGCGAGCACAGCGAGCAGGTGGTCTTGCCCTCCGGGATCTTCTCCTTCACCACCGAATAGGTGTCCTTCTCGATGATGTGGTACGGCACGCCGATGGATTCCAGGTACTGCGGCAACACGTGCTCGGGGAAGCCGGGCTGCTTCTGGTCGAGGTTCACCGCGACGATCTCGAAGCGGATCGGCGCCACCTTCTGCAGGTACAGCAGGATGTCCAGCAACGTGTAGCTGTCCTTGCCACCGGACAGACAGACCATGATCTTGTCGCCGTCCTCGATCATGTTGAAGTCGGCGACCGCTTCGCCGACCAGCCGGCGCAGGCGTTTCTGCAGTTTGTTCTGGTTGACGGACAGCGTACCCATGATGCGTGGCAAATCCCGGCGGTTGAAAGGGACGCGCATTTTACGCGCAAAGCCGCCATTTCCCCAGCCCGACAGTCGGTCATCAACGGTTGCGGATTCAGACCCTGTGCTAGGCTCCCCTGCACCCACGCCGCCCAACCCCACCGCCCATGACCGTCGACGCCTTTCCCGCCACCGACCTCAGCGATACGCTGCTCACGCTGTTGCGCGCGGCGCCCGGCGGCAGCAGCGAGTACCAGTTGATCCAGACGCTGCGCGCCGATGGCAACCCGCACCTGTCGCAGCGCTCACTGCAGGACCCGCTGGTGCTGTTCCGCACCCATTTCCTGGTGTTCAACGCCCTGTATCGCCTGCGCGAACGGCTCTGGCGCGAACAGGCCGGGCATCTGGAAATCAGTCCGCTGCGCATTCGCCTGCTGCCCTACCAGGCCGGCAGCCAGGGGCTGAGCGAAAGCGACCCGTTGCGCGACTACTACCTGGACATGAACCAGTTGTATGCGACCACCGAAGCGGATGTGGAACAGCTGCTGGACAGCTTCTGGAAGCGCCTGGACAACGGCGGCGACCAGACCCGCGACGCACTGCGCCTGTTCGAACTGGAGGATGAACCGCAGCTGGACCTGGCGCGCATCCGTTTTCGCTACCGCCAACTGGTCAGTCGCCACCACCCTGACCGTGGCGGCAGCACCGAACACCTGCAGAGCATCAACGCCGCCATGGAAATCCTCGAGCGCCATTACCACTGATCCGGATCAGCGGGCGCCCCGGTAACCGTTTCGCCAGCACTCCTATACTGCGACACAAGGTCGCACGCTGGCGGACTGCCACGGGAGACGACCCGCTAACGAGGAGGTGCAGGCCATGATCAATCATGTCTGGGGGCTGTTCACCCATCCCAACAGCGAATGGCGCGAGATCCGCGGCGAGGAGCAGACCAGCCATCCACGGCTGTATGCCTTGTTCGTCCTGGCGGCCATCCCGCCCGTTTCCGCCTTCATCGGCACCACCCGGGTCGGCTGGGCCCACGGCAACGCCCCGGCGGTGCGGCTGACCGAAGCCAGCGCCCTGCCCCTGGCGGTGCTGTCCTACCTGGCCATGCTGGTCGGTGTGCTGGTGATGGGCTGGTTCATCCACTGGATGGCCCGCACCTACCACGCCAACCCGACCCTGCGTCAGTGCGTGATGTTCGCGGCCTATACGGCCACGCCGCTGTTCATCGCCGGGCTGTCGGCGCTGTATCCCAGCCTGTGGCTTGGCATGATCATCGGCACGGCGGCGGTGGCCTATACCGCCTATCTGCTGTACGTCGGTCTGCCTACCTTCATGGACATCCACCCGGACGAGGGCTTCCTGTTCTCAAGCTCGGTGCTGGCGGTGGGCCTGGTGGTGCTGGTGGCGATGCTGGCAGTCTCGGTGGTGCTGTGGGGCATGGGCATCGGCCCGATCTACACGCTCTGACCCAAGCCGGGGCGCATGCTGCCTGCGCCCCGCGACTTCTCTATACTGGCGCGCCTGTCCCACCGAGAGGCCGCCATGCCCCAGTTGCTCGAAGCCCGCGTCGAAGAGTGCTATCGCCAGGCCGAGGCGTTCTTCAAGCGCAGCTTCTCCCGCCCGCGGGTCAGCCTGCAGTTGCGCGGGCAGAAGGCGGGCGTCGCGCATCTGCAGGAGAACCTGCTGCGCTTCAATGCCCAGCTGTATCGGGAAAACACCGAACACTTCCTGCGCCAGACCGTGGCCCACGAGGTCGCCCATCTGGTCGCCCACCAGCTGTTCGGCCTGCGCATCCGCCCGCATGGCGAGGAATGGCAGAAAATCATGCGCGGCGTGTTCCAGTTGCCCCCCGAGCGCTGCCATCACTACGACGTGCCACGGCGCAAGGCGACCCGTTACGTCTATCGCTGCCAATGCCCGGAAGGCCTGTTCCCGTTCAGCGCCCAGCGCCACGGCCTGGTCGCCAAGGGTCGGCGCTATCTGTGCCGACGCTGCAGGGCAACGCTGCAGTTCACTGGCGAGCTGCGCGTGGAGTGATGCCGAGGGGCTTCAGCGCCGTGGCCTTCGTGCGGGCCTTAGCCAAGAGCTCGCGACTGAAGTCGCTCCTACGATCGGTACGGGCGCCCGCCGCAAGATCAGAGGGGACGCACGCGGCGGGTGAACAGCAGGGAGCCGAGCATGGCCAGCAGGCTTTCCACCAGCGCCGCCAGCAGCAGGCCGCAGGACAGACCCCAGGCGATGGCCGCCGGGTCCAGCGGTACCTGGTACTGGTAGCCACGCAACGCATCACGGGTCAGTCGCGGGTCGGCGGCGCTGAACAGGTGCCAGGCGCGCGCGTACCAGGGCCCCTGCATGGCCTGCCACTCGCGGTCGAGCAATTCGGCGCGGCCCACGAGGTGCTCGATGCTGCCGGCATCGCTGCGCATCACCGGATCGTCACTGGCGCGATAATGCCGCAGCAGCGCCTGCAGGTCGCCGGCGAAGAAACGCCGCGCGGTGTCGCGGAAGCCTTCCAGGCTGTGCGCCGATTCCAGGCGGTGGGCTTCCAGACGCTGGGTGTAGACATCCATGAACGCGGGGATCTGCACCCCCACCAGCAGGCCGAAGGCAAACAGCAGCAGACGCAGGTAACTACGCAACATGGAGAGATTCCTGACTGAAGGTGCGGACTGACTGCAAGCGGCGTGCCGCTCAGGCCTTGCCGCTGGCGATGCACTCGCCGCGCCGCCACAGGGTCCAGTCGCCCGGCTCGTGGGCGATCCAGCGTTCGTTATCGGTCAGCGGCTCGGTGGCCAGCACGGTCACCACGTCGTCGGGGCTGGTTTCCGCCTGAAAATCCACGGTCACGTCGGCATCCTTCAGACGCGCCGGCCCGAAGGGCGCGCGGCGGGTGATCTGCGCCAGCTTGGTGGTGCAGAAGCTGAACAGCCAGTCGCCATCGCTGAGCAGGCAGTTGAACACGCCCTTGCCACGGTACTCGGCGCAGGCGGCCACCAGCGTCGGCAGCAGCAGCGTCACGTCCACCGGGGCGGGAAAGGCCTGGCGAACCCGGTTGAGCAGTTCGCAGAACGCCGCCTCGCTGTCGGTTTCGCCCACTGGCCGATAGAAGCCCGCCTCGGCATGGAAATCCCGCAGCTGGCCGTTGTGGGCGAAGCACCAGTAGCGCCCCCACAGCTCGCGGGAAAAGGGGTGGGTGTTGGCCAGCGAGACCGGCCCGGCATTGGCCTGGCGGATATGCCCGATGACCACCTTGCTCTTGATCGGATAGCGTTGTACCAGGCGCGCCACCTCGGAGTCGGCACTGGCGGTTGGGTCCTGGAACAGGCGCAGCCCGCGCCCTTCGTAGAAGCCGATGCCCCAGCCATCGCTGTGCGGGCCGGTGCGGCCGCCACGCTGCATCAGTCCGGTGAAGCTGAACAGGATGTCGGTGGGCACATTGGCGCTCATGCCGAGCAGTTCACACATGGCAGCGTCTCCGCGGTCAGGCCTGCGGCTCGACGCGGCGGGCGTCCCCGCCGTCCGCCCGCGCAGCGGCGCGCTCCCGCAGCCAGCGCTCGATCGGCCAGCGCGCGGCGGCGAAGATCAGGTAGAGCACCAGGGCGATCAGGCCGTACATGGACAGGTCGGCCAGCGCCCGCCACACGCTGTCGCCAACCTTGAAGCCGAGATCCAGCGCACCGATGGCGATGGCTGGCGCCAGCAAGTCGCGGGACGGGTCCACCAGGGTCGGCGTGAACAGCAGCACGGCGGCCGCCAGACGCAGGATTTCGCGCAACCAGCGCCACATCCAGCGGGTCAGGCGCATCCACACCAGCATCAGGCCAAGGCCGGCGCTGAGGTACAGGGCCCAGGCAAGCAGGTAGTCGTTGTCGATCATTGGCGTTTCGGGCGGTGAAAGGGGCGCATATGATAGCGGCTTTTGCAGCGGGCCACCTACCCGGTGCACCCTCTCCCGCTTTCGAGGCCACCCATGAGCCAAGCCCCCATCGCCCGCAGCATCCCTGGCGCCGATCCCTACCAGTGGCTGGAAAACCGCGACAGCGCCGAGGTGCTCGATTACCTGCAGGCGGAAAACGCCTACACCGACGCCTGCCTGGCGGACCAGGCCGAGCTGCGCCAGCGGCTGTTCGAGGAGATCAAGGGCCGCATCCGCGAGACCGACCTTTCCCTGCCGGCACCCTGGAAGGACTTTCTCTACTACCAGCGCACCACTGCGGGTGACGAGTATCCGCGCCACTATCGCTGCCGCCGCCCGGCGGATGGCTCGCTGGCCATCGACGACGCCAGCGAACAATTGCTGCTGGACCCCAACACCCTGGCCGACGGCGGCTTCCTGTCGCTGGGCGCCTTCAGCCTGAGTCCCGACCAGCGCCTGCTCGGCTACAGCCTGGACACCACCGGCGACGAGATCTACCGGCTGTTCATCAAGGACCTGCACAGCGGCGAGATCAGCGAACTGCCGTTCGAGGACTGCGACGGCAGCCTGTGCTGGGCCAACGACAGCCAGACGCTGTTCTTCGCCGAACTGGACGACACCCACCGCCCGCACAAGCTGTACCGCTACCGGTTGGGCGACGCCGAGGCGCAGCTGGTGTTCAACGAGCCGGACGGGCGCTTCTTCATCCACTGCTACCGCACCAGCTCCGAGCGCCAGCTGGTGCTGGCCAGTACCAGCAAGACCACCAGCGAGGCCTGGGTGCTGGACGCCGAGCGGCCGCACGACGCCTTCGTCTGCGTCGCGCCGCGCGAGGAAGGCCACGAGTACGATCTCGATCACGGCCTGCTCGACGGTGAGTGGCGCTGGTTCATCCGCAGCAACCAGGCCGGCATCAATTTCGCCCTGTACACCGCCCCGCAGGCCAACCCGGAACGTGCCCACTGGCAACTGCTGCGCGCCCACGACCCCGCGGTGATGCTGGAAGATATCGACCTGAACAGCACGGCCCATGTGCTCAGCCTGCGCGAGGGCGGCCTCTCGGTGCTGGAAGTCCATCCGGCCGGCGCCGCGCCCTACCGGGTTACCCTGCCCGATGCCGTGTACAGCCTGCACGTGGCCAGCACCCTGGAATTCGACAGCCCGGTGATCCGCCTGCGCTACGAATCGCTCAACCGGCCGGCGCAGCTGCGCCAGCTGGAGCTGGCCAGCGGCACGCAGCAGGTGCTCAAGGAAACCCCGGTGGAAGGCCCGTTCGATGCCCAGGCCTACGAGAGCCGGCGGCTGTGGGCCACCGCGCCGGACGGCACGCGCATCCCGGTCAGCCTGGTGGCGCGCCGCGAGGTGTTCGCCGCCGGCCAGCCGGCGCCACTCTATCTCTACGGTTATGGCGCCTATGGCGAAAGCCTCGATCCCTGGTTCTCCCACGCGCGCCTGTCGCTGCTGGAGCGCGGCTTCATCTTCGCTATCGCGCACGTGCGCGGCGGCGGCGAGATGGGCGAGGCCTGGTACCGCGCCGGCAAGCTGGAGCACAAGGCCAACACCTTCGGCGATTTCATCGCCGTGGCGGAAACCCTCGTCGCCAGCGGCCTCACCCAGCCGGAGAAACTGGCCATCAGCGGCGGCAGTGCCGGCGGCCTGCTGATCGGCGCGGTGCTCAACCGGCGCCCGGATCTCTTCGGCGCCGCTATCGCCGAAGTGCCCTTCGTGGACGTGCTGAACAGCATGCTCAACCCGGATCTACCGCTCACCGTCACCGAATACGACGAATGGGGCGACCCGCGCGATCCCGAGGTGCATGCGCGCATCCAGGGCTACGCGCCCTACGAGAACGTACGCGCCCAGATCTATCCGCCGCTGCTGGTGGTGGCCGGCTACCACGACAGCCGCGTGCAATACTGGGAGGCCGCCAAGTGGGTCGCCCGCCTGCGCGCCACCAAGGCCGACGACCACCTGCTGCTGCTCAAGACCGAAATGAGCGCCGGCCACGGCGGCATGAGCGGCCGCTACCAGGCCTTGCACGACGTGGCGCTGGAATACGCCTTCCTGCTCAAGGTGCTGGGCCTGGCAACAGGCTGAGGCCACAGCGAACCTGGGGGAGCGAATTCATTCGCGAGCTTCTGGCTGTGGTTGCAACCACCTCGCCGGCCGCACCTTGCCGGCCGCACCTCGCCGGCCGCCAAAAAAGCTCGCGGACACGTCCGCTCCTACAGGCAATCGTCCTACTGTGCTCCGCCCGGATGTGCCACCTTCTGGCCAGGATCCTTGCCGCTCGGGTCCTGGTGCTCGATCACCGCGTTGAGTTCGGCGCCAAACAGCAGCACCGCGGCGGACAGGTAGAAATACATCAGCAGCACGATGATCGCGCCGATGCTGCCGTAGGTGGCGCTGTAGTCGGCGAAGTTCTGCACGTAGTAGCCGAAGCCCAGCGAGGCGGCGATCCAGGTCAGCACGGCGATCAGCGAGCCGGGAGTGATGAAGCGGAATTCCTGCTCGACGTCCGGCGTGACGTAATAGAACACGGCCACTGCCAGCACCAGCAAAAGCACCGCCACCGGCCAGCGCAGCCACGCCCAGACCGTCACTACCATCTGTTGCAGGCCGAACAGGTCGGCGAGCCAGCCCATCAGCGTCGGGCCGACCACCATCAGTGCGGCCGCCGTCAGCAGCATGGCAGCCATGCCCACCGTGTAGAGCACCGACAGCGGATAGCGCTTCCAGAGGGGGCGCCCCTCGCGCACGTCATAGGCACGGTTCATGGCGACCATGGCCGAACGGATCCCGGCCGACGCCGTCCACAGGGCAAACAGGATGGCGATGGAGAACAACCCGGACTTCTGACGCTCGAATTGCACGATCACCGCATCCACCTGCTCCATGGCCTGGGGCGGCAGCAGCAACGCGGCCTGGCTGCGCAGCCAGTCGTAGAAAGCCTGCAGATCGAGATAGCCGACCACCGCCACCAGAAACAGCAGGAAGGGGAACAGCGAGAACAGCCCGCGAAAAGCCAGGGCGGCGGCATAGGTTTCCATCTCGTCTTCGCCGAACTCCCTGAACGATCGCTTCATCAGCTCGACGAAGCCCAGTCCGCGCAGATCGAACATGCGTTCCTCTCCCTTCAGCTCGCCTGAACAGGGACGGGGCGCAGCGGCATAAGTTTCTTCATCCGGACAAAGGCCGGTAGTCGCCTGCCGCGAACAGCCCGCACGCGCGGCAGTCAGCAGAACACAGCCTCGAACCGGGAGTACGCACTATGCATGGCTACGACACCTCCTCCGAACACCGGGCGCAAAACGTGCACGGCTGGGAACGTACCCTGTCCATCGCCGGCGGCTTCTTCCTGCTGGCCTATGGCCTGCGCAAGGGTGGTCTTGCCGGCCTGGTGGAACTGGGCCTCGGCGGCATGGCGCTGGCCCGCGGCATGACCGGCCAATGCGCGGCCAAGCGGGCCCTGTGCCGATCCTGCGCCGAGGGCGAGTACTGCTCGATCGAGGAACATGAGCAGCAACGGCGCAACGCCGAAGCGGCCACGCACACCAGCACCGTGACCGGCAACGATTCGCTGGACAGCCCGCCAGTGGGCCGCCCCTAACCTCCCCTCCTGCCCCCTCTCCCGTCCAGAGAGGGGCATCGCCCCAATCCGTCGGCCAGCCCAGGCCCACCGATGCGCGCGGCGATTTGCTGGAATTCACAACCTGAACCATGCTCTTGCGCAAGTCGACCCACCGACGGCGACCCGCAGGACGCGAGCGCCTTACCGGAACAAAGACCCAAGGACACGGGAATGAAACGCCACGCCCCCTTCGCCGCAACCATGGCCCTGATCCTGCAGAGTGGTGCGGCATTCGCCTTCGACCTGCTGGACAACGGCGACCTGGCTGGCAATGCCGATCTGTACGAGGCGCGCCAGGTGATAGCCGGCGAACTGCAACTGCACATCAGCCAGCAGGGTCAGCACAACCTGGCCATGCTCGATCAGCAGGGTGACTCGCTGCTTGGCGGCATCGTGCAACAGGGCAGCCATCACGAAGCCTATCTGCTGCAGCAAGGCAGCAACCTGATGGCCAGCATCTGGCAGCAGGGCTATGGCAACCAGGCCGCCATCCTCCAGTTCGGCTACGGCAATGAAGCCCAGATCATCCAGGCCGGCGCACACAACACGGCCAGCATCGAGCAATCCGGATCAGGGCTATATGGCCGGATCACGCAGGTGGGCGTCGGGCTGCACGCGCAGGTGCGACAGCGCTGACGCCCCGAGAAACACCAATAAGGAAAGCAGTAGTACACCAACAAGGAGGCAATACCATGTTCAACAAATCCCCCCTCGCCGCAGCGATTCTGATGCTCAGCGCCGGTCCGGTGCTGGCCGACGGCGTTTCCGAACAAACCCAACAGGGCTGGCACAATGACGCGGCAGTGGTGCAGGTCGGCGGCAACGCGCACGCCCTGCAACTGCAGGATGGCGCCGGCAACGACGCTCGCTCGCTGCAGACCGTCAGCGTCGGCACGATCAATCAGCGCCAGCAGGGCACTCACAACCGGGCGAACGCCGACCAGCACCTCGCCGGCCCGGGCAGCAGCATCCGCCAGGTGCAGGAAGGCCATGCCAACGACGCCCACGCCACCCAGTTCGGCAGCTGGGGCAGCAGCGCCAACCAGGTCCAGCTGGGCAATGGCAACGATTCCTCGGTCGCCCAGTACGGCAGTGCGCACAGCCGCGCCACCACCATCCAGCGCGGGGATGACAACAGTGCCCAGGTGCGCCAGGACCTGAGCCTGCACAGCCGCGCCCGGATCGAACAGCAAGGCTCGCTGAACGAGGCCTCCGCCGAGCAGCGCTTCACGCTGGGCGGCAGCATCGACATCGAGCAACAGGGCACCCTGCACCAGATCAGCGTGTATCAGCTCGACACCGCCGGCAACCGGGTGACCACCCTGCAGAACGGCGTCAACAGCTCCGCCAGCATCACCCAGCGCAGCCAGACTGGCAGCCAGGTGCAGATCACCCAGTTCGGCGGCCTGCAGGACGTCACCGTCCACCAGGCAGCCGCCGACCACAGCCTGATCGAGACCCTGCAGACCGGCGAAGGCAACAGCCTGCAGGTCGAGCAGATCGACGGCACCCACCTCACCGCGCGACTCACCCAGCACGGCGTGGGCAACAACCAGACCCTGGAGCAAAGCGGCGAAGGCAACAGCGTGACCCTGACTGCCAACGGCGGCGACAACCGCGTGCGGCTGACCCAGACCGGCAACTACAACGAGCTGTACTTCGATCAGAACGGCAGCGACAACCTGCTGATTGCCGAGCAGCGTGGCACCTCCAACCGCTTCGATGGCAGCAGCAACGGCTGGCACAACACCGGCTATCTGGACCAGGACGGCAGCTTCAACCAGGCCACCCTGCGCCAGAGCGGCCACCTGAACACCGCGGACATCACGCAGTACGGCAGCAACGGCAGCGCTTACGTCAGCCAGGCAGGCTCGCTGAACTACGCCGTGGTGAACCAGGCGGGCTACAACCAGGTCAGCACCATCCACCAGTACGGCTACGGCAACCAGGCCAGCGCGCTGCAGCGCTGAGGCCGTGCGCGGGAGCGAAGTTTTTCGCTCCCGCGCCTTCGCAACACGCAAAACAAAGGGGGGGACGGATTTCCGTCCCCCCCTTTGTTTTGTCCTGGATCACCTCAACGGGCGTTGGCCAGGTACTTGCCCAGCGTCGAATCGGCCAGTGCGGCCGGATTGGCGGCCTGCCACAGCTTGCGCTCGATGCCTTGAGCGATCAGGTGGGCGACCGCCGCTTCGATGGCCGACAGCACACAGAGCTGCGCAGGCTCGTTGATGGTGTAACCGGCCTCTGCTTCGAGCAGCTCCTTCAGTTCGATGAACTTGAACACGCCAGCGCTGCGCGCCACCGAGTAGATCGTCTTGCTGGTCATGACATTGGCCAACACTTGTCCGCTGCGCACATCCACCGCCCGCAGGCTCACAGATACCTGGTCCACCCGGTACTCGTTCGACACGCCGATGCCCAGGTAACGGGCGCCCTCGCCGCCCGTGCGCACATTGCTGTCGAAGGCGACGATGCCGCCCTCCAGCACGATGTTGGCCGCCTGCAGCGGCGGCAACTCGGCGAGGATATTGGCCGGCGTGCCATCCTTCTGCTGCGAGGCGCGGATGATCTTGCGCTCGGTCAGCAGGTTCTGCAGGCCCTCGCGCTCCAGCACCATGAACCAGCCGCTGGCCTGCAAAGCATCCATCAGCATGCTGGCCGCGCCCTGGGTGACGCTGGTGGAAAAGGAACTGGCCGGAGACGGCTTGTATTGCCCGGTCTGGTCACGGAACCCGTAGACCGCCGTGACGACCAATCCCCTCGGCTTGGGCATGTTGACCAGGTCATGGTAGGTCGATGCCCGGGGGGTCAGTGTGGGTATTTCCGCATCGTGCTCGGCCGGCATCGGCTCACGCAACGAACAGCCCTGCAACAGCGCGCCGGCCAATGCCACCGCTAGTAAGGTTCTCATGCCACATCCCTGTTTCATGGATCAGTTCGGCGTCCAGCCGCTGAGTACGATCTCCGACACCTCGCCGGTGACGCGGTCGGTCACCAGAATGCTGAGGATTCCGGAGTTCGCGTTGTCCTGGATCTCGATGATGAAGGCACTGGTGGTCAGGGTGCCGGTCTGGCCGCTCTCGATGTTGGTCATCAGCTGCGACAGCAGCCGCGATTCCAGCTGGCTGGTGAAACGTTCCAGCGCGGTGGTACCGGTATAGCCCGCGCCCAGCCCGGACCCTGGGGCTGAGTGGTCGTTCTGTGCCTGGGCATTGCCCAGCAGCCACCCGCCATTCAGCGGGTTGCCCCCGAACGAAGGGTTGATCGGCGTATAGACCAGCTCGCTGGCCTGAACGCTTGCGAGCAGGCCGCTACAGGCCAGCCCCAGCGCGGCGAACCGCGCGCTCCACTGCCATCTCATAACTCGTCTCGCTCCATGTCCGTGGTGTCCTGCAGGAGGATTTCCAGCCGCCTTCGGATCACCGTTTCCTTGACCTGATCGGCTGCCGCGTAGGCCACCGTTTGCAGCTGCGCGGTGTTGGGCGCCAGGAAGCTACGGTAGACGGTGCGCTGCTCGTACTCCACCCAGATCAGGCTGCCCCAGCGCGCCGAGGGTCGCTCGCGCACCACCAGATTGAAGTCCAGGCGACTGGTGTCGCGCAGCCGCTCGCTGAAATACCGGTAGAACCGGTGCCCGATGTGGCTGATCGTCTGGTCGACGATGAAACCATTGAGCTCGTCGTCCAGGTTGCCGGGCCGGACCGGGCTCGCGGGCAGCAGCAGCAACAGGCACAGAAGGGTTCGGGCAAATAAGGGCGATACGCGGGCGAAGTCCATGTCGGCGATCAGCATCCTGCTGCGCGGCGGCGGCCGTGGGGAAGGCAGTGCGAACTTTAGTCGATGCCGTTGCGGCCTGCGCCTCCGCACAGAAAAGCGTGACGCGCGTCACGCCCCGCTCTGTGGACCGATTCTGGCGGCCGCAAAAAAGAACCCCGCCGGCGGCGGGGTTCTTATCTCGGAGCTCGAAGGCGGGTCAGCCAACGAAGCTGAGCAGCACCCCTGCGGCCACGGCGGAGCCGATGACACCGGCCACGTTGGGTCCCATGGCGTGCATGAGCAGGAAGTTCTGCGAGTTGGCCTCAAGCCCGACCTTGTTCGACACCCGGGCTGCCATTGGCACCGCCGAGACACCCGCCGAGCCGATCAGCGGGTTGATCTGGTTGGTGCTGAAGCGGTTCATGATCTTGGCCATGATGATCCCCGCGGCGGTACCGGCCGAGAACGCCACCATGCCCAGCGCCAGGATGCCCAGGGTCTTCATCTGCAGGAAGGCCTCGGCGGACAGCTTGGAGCCGACGGTCAAGCCCAGCGCGATGGTGATGATGTTGATCAGCGCGTTACGCGAGGTATCGGCCAGGCGATCCACCACACCGCATTCGCGCAGCAGGTTGCCGAAGGCAAACATGCCGATCAGCGGCGCGGCATCCGGCAGCAGCATGCCGACCAGCAGGCACAGCAGCAGCGGGAAGACGATCTTCTCCACCTGGCTGACATGCCGCAGCTGGGTCATGACGATGGCGCGCTCTTCCGGTGTGGTCAGCGCACGCATGATCGGCGGCTGGATCAGCGGCACCAGGGCCATGTAGGAGTATGCAGCCACGGCGATCGGACCGAGCAGGTCCGGCGCCAGCTTGGAGGTGACGAAGATCGAGGTCGGACCATCGGCGCCACCAATGATGGCGATCGACGCGGCTTCCTTGAGGGTGAACTCCAGGCCGGGGATGCCGCTGGCGGTCAGCGCCAGGGCGCCCAGCAGCGTGCCGAAGATGCCGAACTGCGCGGCGGCGCCGAGCAGCAGCGTCTTGGGGTTGGCCAGCATCGGACCGAAATCGGTCATGGCGCCGACGCCCATGAAGATCAGCAGCGGGAACACGCTGGTCGGCAGACCCACCTCGTAGAACAGGTGCAGGATGCCGGCGCCCTCGGCCATGTTGGCCACCGGGATGTTGGCCAGGATGCCGCCGAAGCCGATGGGAATCAGCAGCAAGGGTTCGAAACCCTTGCGGATCGCCAGGTAGATCAGACCGATGCAGACCAGCATCATCAGCGCCTGACCGGCCTCCAGATGATACAGGCCGGTGCTCTGCCAGAGCGTGAGCAACTTTTCCATGGAACGCTCCTTAGGCGATGCTCAGCAGGGGATGGCCAACCGCGACCGCGTCGCCGACCTTCACCTCGACGGTGGAGACGGTGCCGGCCTTGAAGGCGCGGATCTCGGTTTCCATCTTCATGGCCTCGAGGATCACCACCAGGTCGCCTTCCTGTACCAATTGGCCGGGCTGTACCAGGACCTTGAAGATGTTGCCGGCCAGCGGCGCGGGCTGCGGCTCGCCGGACGCCGGCACGGCGGCGGACGCGGCGGCCGTCGGCGAAGCGGCGCCATTGAGCGGCTTGATACCCTCGATGTCACCGCCATCGCTGACCTGCACCACGAACGACTTGCCATTGACGTCCACGGTGTAGACCTCCGGCTTGCCCTCCTCGCGGGGCGCCGCTTCCCGGCCGTTCGGCGCCGGCTCGAAGGCCGCCGGGTTGCCACGGTTCTCCAGGAACTTCAGGCCGATCTGCGGGAACAACGCATAGGTCAGCACGTCGTCGATCTCGTCGGCGGCCAGGCGGATGCCCTTCTCGCGGGCGATACCCTTGAGCTCGGCGGTCAGCTTGTCCATCTCGGCCTCGAGCAGGTCGGCCGGGCGGCAGGTGATCGCTTCACCACCATCCAGCACCCGGGCCTGCAGTTCGGCGTTGAACGGCGCCGGCGCCGCGCCGTACTCGCCCTTGAGCACGCCGGCGGTTTCCTTGGTGATCGACTTGTAGCGCTCGCCGGTGAGCACGTTGATCACCGCCTGGGTACCGACGATCTGCGAGGTGGGGGTGACCAGCGGGATGAAGCCCAGGTCCTCGCGCACGCGCGGGATCTCGTCCAGCACCTGGTCGAACTTGTCCAGCGCGCCCTGTTCCTTGAGCTGGCTTTCCATGTTGGTCAGCATGCCGCCGGGCACCTGGGCGACCAGGATGCGCGAGTCGACGCCGCGCAGGGTGCCTTCGAACTTCGCGTACTTCTTGCGCACCTCGCGAAAGTAGGCGGCCACTTCTTCGAGCAGTTCCAGGTTCAGGCCGGTGTCGCGCTCGGTGCCCTGGAAGATCGCCACCACCGACTCGGTCGGCGAATGGCCGTAGGTCATGGACAGCGAGGAGATGGCGGTGTCGACGTTGTCGATGCCGGCTTCCACGGCCTTGAGGATGGCGGCGGTGGACAGCCCGGCGGTGGCGTGGCACTGCATGTGCACCGGAATGGCCAGGCTGGTCTTGAGGCGCGAGACCAGCTCGTAGGCCTGGTACGGGGTGAGGATGCCGGCCATGTCCTTGATGGCCACCGAGTCGGCGCCCATGTCTTCGATCTGCTTGGCCAGGTCGACCCACATGTCCAGGGTGTGCACCGGGCTGGTGGTGTAGGAAATGGTGCCCTGGGCGTGCTTGCCCTGGCGCTTCACGGCGCGCAGCGCGGTGTCCAGGTTGCGCGGGTCGTTCATCGCGTCGAACACGCGGAACACGTCCACGCCGTTGATCGCGGCGCGCTCGACGAACTTCTCCACCACGTCATCGGCGTAGTGGCGGTAGCCGAGGAGGTTCTGGCCACGCAGCAGCATCTGCTGGCGGGTGTTGGGCATCGCCTTCTTCAGCTCGCGGATGCGCTCCCAGGGGTCCTCGCCCAGATAGCGGATGCAGGCGTCGAAGGTCGCGCCACCCCAGCTTTCCACCGACCAGAAACCTACCTGGTCGAGTTTGGGCGCGATGGGCAGCATGTCTTCCAGGCGCACGCGGGTGGCGAGGATGGACTGGTGGGCGTCACGCAGCACCACATCGGTAATGCCGAGCGGCTTCTTGTTCGAAACGGTCATGGGGATTTCCCTTTCCTGGGTCAGGCGCGGCGCGCGCGGTGAAGGTGAATCGCGGCCCGGATGGCGGCCAGGGTGTCTGCATCGGCCGGCGCAGGCGTGGCAACCTGCTGAGTCGGCGTGGCCGGCGGCTCGCTGACGAAGCGGCCGGTCAGGAAGGTCATCAGGCGAATGCAGAAGATCAGCAGAATCAGGAAGACGAAGACCGAACCCATGCCGAATAGCATGAGTTCAACACCTTCGAGCAGAAGTTGGCTGGTTTGCATGCAACTCTCCGAAGGACGCCCTTGTGGAGCGCCAGCATTATTGTTGTCTATGGCTCTTGGCTTTATTCAGCGCGCCTACGGCGGGCGGCCGGCTGCGCACGCTACCGACCCCGCAGGAAGCGAGTCAATGATTATCGCCGGGGAAAATGCACCGAACGCAGTCTTTTGGTCTACCGAACGGAAGGCGTGTGCAGCCCCCGGAAAGGCCGAAAAGCCCCGGATGACGTCGTCTGGCCAGCATCCGCTCCATCAGGCGCCCCGTCCGCCGCGACGACGGGTCGCAGGGGATTGTCGCGGCTGCGCCGCCAGACTGGGTCCACCGGCCGCAAACGATCGACCCCGCCCATGACCCTCGACGATATCGACTTCGCCACCCTCTACCGCGAGCACCTGCGCCAGGCCGGCCGCGCGCCCAAGCCGGCCAGCGACTGGGACCGCCGCGCCGGCGAACTGAACCGCAGCAGCCAGGCCTCGCGCTACGCCAGCGACTTCATCGGCCGCATGAACCTGGACGGCGCCCGCACGCTGCTGGACATCGGCTGCGGGCCGGGCACCCTGGCGCTGCCGCTGGCCGCGCGGCTGGAGCGGGTGTACGGCCTGGACTTCAGCGCCGGCATGCTCGCCTGCCTGGCCCAGAACGCCCAAGAGCAGGGCCTGGGCAATGTGCAGGGCATCCAGCGCGCCTGGGAAGAGGACTGGAGCGACGTGCCCGTGTGCGACATCGTGGTGGCGTCGCGCTCGGGGCTGGTCGAAGACCTGGCCGACGCCCTGGACAAGATGAACCGCCACGGCCGGCTGCGCGCCTACATGACCCAACTGGTCGGTGGCGCCTTCAGCGAGCCGGAAATCGCCGCCCTGCTCGGCCGCCAGCCCCGGCGCCTGCCGGATTACCTGTACACCGTCAGCCTGCTGCACCAGCGCGACATCCACCCGCGCCTGGACTACCTGGAAACCCGCAACCGCCTGGGCGGCACTCGCGACTTCGAGGCATTCGCCCAGCGCGTGGCCTGGGCCTTCGGGCCGATCGATGCCGACCAGCGCGTCGAATTGCAACGCTGGTACCAGGTCGACCCGGAGCGCGCCCGCAGCGGCGGTGCGCCGATGCGCTGGGCGTTTATCAGTTGGGATATTCCATCGAGGCGCTGAGCCGGAGCGCCGCCAGGTAACGGTAGGTCGAACGGCGTTTTTCCCGGTCGCCGCATCGGTGCGCACCGATGCCTCGTCTCGGCGGACAAGGCATTGCCTTGCCCGCCCTACGAGTCACCAGCCCTGTAGGGCGGACAGCGCTTTCCTGTCCGCCGACTGGCCCCGGCCGTAGCCGCGCACGGCGGACAAGAACGACGTTGTCCGCCCTACGGGTTCCGCACGCAACTCACGCTTCCACCAGCGCCCACTGCTTGCTCAGGCGCTTGTCCGACACCGGCATCTTCGTGCCCAGTTGCTGGGCCCACAGTGAGACGCGGTATTCCTCCAGCATCCAGCGGTAAGCCACTAATTCAGGGTCGCGCTTGCCTTCCTGCAGGTGCTTCTTCAGGCGCGCCTGGTACTGCTCCCCGTAGCCGGCCAGCTCGCCGCTCCACACCCGGTCGCGCTGCAGCTGCGCGCCAATCTTGTCGAAGCGCTGCTCGATGGCCTTGAGGTAACGGGGATATTCGCGCAGCCATTCGCCCGGCGTCTCGCGCACGAAGCCGGGGTAGATGAGATTGCCCAGCTGCGCCTTGATGTCGTTGAGCGCCACCGCCTGGGCCAGGTCGATGCGGCCCTTGAAGCGCTTCTGCAGGGCATGCCAGTGCTTGAGGATTTCCAGCACCAGCCGCGACAGGCGCTCGGCGTGCTCGGTCCAGGCGCCGCGCTTCTGCTCGGCCAGCGAGGCTAGCGCCGCACCGTCGCGCGGCAGCGGCTCGACGCCGTCGAGGATGCAGCTGTCCAGGCTGGCCAGCAGGATGTCCTCGGTCAGCGCCTCGACGCGGCCCAGGTCGCGATAGAGCAGGCCCATGTCGGTCAGCCCCGGCAGCTTGCCGCGCAGGAATTTCGCCTGTTCGCTCAACTGCTGCAGCAGCAGGCGCTGCAGCGCGCGGCGATGCTGGAACTCGGCCTCGGCCTGGGTCGGGAAGCGCCCTTCCTTGACCACGCCGCCCTCTTCCACCAGCGCCGGGTAGACGGTCATGGCCAGGCCGGCGATCTTCTGCTGGGTCTTCTCGGCCACCGGGGCGAAGCCCTTGGCCTCCACCGGCTTCTGCTGTTCGGCGTTCTGCGCCGGCAGCGCCAGCGCCGCCTGGCTGGCTTCGCTGAAACGCGCGGTGATTTCCGCCAGGTCGCGGCCTTCGCCGAGAAACTTGCCGCGCGCGTCCACCACTTCGATGTTCATGCGCAGATGGCTTTCCACCTTCTCGCCGGCCTCGGCCCAAGCTTCCTCCGGCACCCGGGCACCGGTCATGCGCTGCAGTTCGCGGCCCAGCGCCTCGGGCAGCGAGCCTTCGGCGAAGGGCAGTTTGGCCAGCGCGGCGCGCACGAAGTCCGGCACCGGCACGAAGTTCTTGCGCATCGCCTTGGGCAGGTTGCGCACCAGCTCGATGGCGCGGGCTTCCAGGAGGCCCGGCACCAGCCATTCCAGGCGCTCGGCCGGCAACTGCGGCAGGAGCGGCGCGGGCACGCGCACGGTCACGCCGTCGCGCGGATGGCCGGGCTCGAAGTGATAGGTCAGCGGCAATTGCAGCTCGCCCAGGCGCAGGTGATCCGGGTACTGGGCGGCGGTGATCTCGCTGGCGTCGCGGGCCAGCACGTCTTCCTCGCGCATCAGCAGCAGCTGCGGGTTTTTCTGGCTCTCGCGCTTGTACCAGCTCTCGAAGCTGGCGGCCTGGTAGATGTCCTGCGGCAGGCGCGCGTCGTAGTAGGCGAACAGCGTGTCCTCGTCGGCGAGGATGTCGCGGCGCCGCGCCTTGGCCTCCAGCTCGTCGAGCAGCTCCAGCAGGTCGCGATTTTCGGTGAGGCACTTGGCGCGGCTATTGATCTCGCCGCGCACCAGCCCCTCGCGGATGAACAGCTCGCGGGCCGCCGGCGGGTCGACGGGGCCGTAATGCACCGGGCGCTTGCCGACTACGATCAGGCCGAACAGGGTGATCTGCTCGAAGGCCACCACCTGGCCGCGCTTCTTCTCCCAGTGCGGCTCGAAGTGGTTCTTCTTGATCAGGTGCCCGGCCAGCGGCTCGATCCAGTCCGGCTCGATCTTCGCCACCATGCGCGCGAACAGCTTGGTGGTTTCCACCAGCTCGGCGGCCATCACCCACTGCGGCTTCTTGCGGCCGATGACGCTGGAGGGGTGAATCCAGAAGCGCCGCTGGCGGGCGCCGAGGAAATCGCCGTCCTCGGTCTTGCTGCCGATGTGGCTGAGCAGGCCGGACAGAATCGCCTGGTGCACGGCGGCGTAGCCCTTGGCGCGCTGGGCGGCGGCCCGGGCTTCGGCCTGCTCCTTGAGCTTGGCGTTGAGCTTGGTGTCGGTGGTGGGGGTGATGCGATTGGTGGAAGAGGCTTCGCCGTCTTCAACCCTACGGTCGTTGGTCGCTGCGTAGGGTGGATGGCCGGAGCCATCCACCGCCTTGCCGGCGCTGAGCTTGAGTTCGCGCACGATCAACAGCAGTTGCCGATGCGCATCGCGCCATTCGCGCAGGCGCAGGTAGTTGAGGAAGTTCTTGCGGCACCAGCTGCGCAGCGCGTTGGCGCCCAGCTCCTGGCGTTTTTCCTCGAAGCCGCGCCACAGGTTGATCAGCGCGGCGAAGTCCGAATCCGGGTCCTTCCACTGGGCATGGGCCTGGTCGGCGGCCTGCTGGCGGTCGGCCGGGCGTTCGCGCACATCCTGCACGGACAGCGCGCTGGCCACGATCAGCACCTCGTCGAGGCTGCCCAGGCGCGCGGCTTCCAGCAGCATGCGGCCCAGGCGCGGGTCGATGGGAATGCGCGCCAGCTGGCGACCCAGGGCGCTGATGCGGCCTTCGCGGTCCACCGCCGACAGTTCCTGCAGCAGGTTGAAACCGTCGCTGATCGCTTTGCCGTCCGGCGGTTCGATGAAGGGGAAATCCGCGATGTCGCCCAGGCGCAGGTGCAGCATCTGCAGGATCACCGCCGCCAGGTTGGTGCGCAGGATCTCCGGATCGGTGAATTCCGGCCGGCCGAGGAAATCCTCCTCGCTGTACAGGCGGATGCAGATGCCCGGCTCGACGCGTCCGCAGCGGCCCTTGCGCTGGTTGGCGCTGGCCTGCGACACCGCCTCGATGGGCAGGCGCTGCACCTTGGAGCGATAGCTGTAGCGGCTGATGCGCGCGGTGCCGGAGTCGATCACGTAGCGGATGCCCGGCACGGTCAACGAGGTTTCCGCCACGTTGGTGGCCAGCACGATCTTGCGCCCGGCGGCGGGCTTGAAGATCTTCTGCTGCTCGGCCGGGGTCAACCGCGCATACAGCGGCAGCACCTCGGTCAGGCGCAGATTGGCCTTGCGCAGCACCTCGGCGGCGTCGCGAATCTCGCGCTCGCCGGGCAGGAACACCAGTACGTCGCCGGGGCGCTTGCCAACGCTCTTCTCGTGGGCCTCGATTTCGGCCAGCGCGGCGAGGATGCCCTGATCGACCGTCAGGTCGTCCTCGACCCGGTTGCCGTCCTCGTCGGTCTCGGCGGCCAGCGGGCGGTACCAGGTTTCCACCGGGTAGGTGCGCCCGGAGACTTCGATGATCGGCGCGTTATCAAAATGCTTGCTGAAGCGCTCCAGATCGATGGTCGCCGAGGTGATGATCACCTTCAGGTCCGGGCGGCGCGGCAGCAGCTTCTTCAGGTAGCCGAGCAGGAAGTCGATGTTCAGCGAGCGCTCGTGGGCCTCGTCGACGATCAGCGTGTCGTACTTTTCCAGGAAGCGATCGTGCTGGGTTTCCGCCAGCAGGATGCCGTCGGTCATCAGCTTGATCAGGGTGCGCTCGGTGCTCTGGTCCTCGAAGCGCACCTGGTAGCCGACCAGCTCACCCAGCGGCGCGGCCAGCTCCTCGGCGACCCGGGTGGCCACGCTGCGCGCCGCCAGCCGGCGCGGCTGGGTATGGCCGATCAGGCCGTTCACGCCCCGGCCGATCTCCAGGCAGATCTTCGGCAACTGGGTGGTCTTGCCCGAACCGGTCTCGCCGGCGATCACCAGCACCTGATGCTTCTCCAGCGCGGCCTTGATCTCGTCGCGCTTGGCGGCAATCGGCAGCGCATCGTCGTAACGAATGGCCGGCACGCTCGCGCGGCGCGCCTGCACCTTGGCGCAACTGGCCTGGAAGCGCTCCAGCCACTGGGCCAGGCGGGCGTCGTCGGGCTTCTTCTGCAGGTCCTGCAGCTGGCGGCGCAGGCGATGGCGATCGGCGGAGAACGCCTGGTCGAGATTCTTCAGCAGGGTGGCAATGGCAGGCAGGGCGTCGGTCATCGAGCAGTCGCGGGCAAATCGGAAAGGGCGCGATTGTGGCAGATTTTCCGCCCCCGGGCGCGGCACAGGCGGCGTGCAGCGGTTACCCTAGCCGGCAGTCGACGATCTGGGCGAGCAGCGATGGACAATCCCCTGAGTGAACTGAGCTGGCGCGAGCGCCTGTACGTGGTGATCTTCTTCACCAACACCCCGGAAGGTCGGCGTTTCGATGCCTGGCTACTGGTGACTATCCTGGCCAGCCTGCTGGTGGTGATGCTCGACAGCATCCCCTCGGTCAATGCCGAAGCGGGTCTGCCGCTGCTGGCGCTGGAATGGCTGTTCACCCTGCTGTTCATGGTCGAATACGGAGTGCGCGTCTACTGCCATCCGGAACCGCGCAAGTACATCTTCAGTTTCTATGGGGTGGTCGACCTGCTGTCGTTCCTGCCCAGTTTCCTGGCCCTGCTGGTGCCCGGCAGCCAATACCTGATCGTGGTGCGCGTGCTGCGCCTGCTGCGGGTGTTCCGGATTCTCAAACTGACCCCTTACCTGAGCCAGGCCAACTTCCTGCTGGTGGCGCTGCGCGGCAGCCGGCAGAAGATCATCGTGTTCCTGCTCACGGTGAGCACCCTGGTGGTGATCTTCGGCACGCTGATGTACGTGATCGAGGGCCCGGAAAACGGCTTCACCAGCATACCCACCAGCGTGTACTGGGCGGTGGTGACGCTGACCACTGTCGGCTACGGCGACATGGTGCCGCACACCGGACTGGGCAAGACACTGGCCACGCTGATCATGGTCACCGGCTACTCGATCATCGCCGTGCCCACCGGCATCTTCACCGCCGAACTGGCCAACGCCATGCGCCAGGACAGCCTGCTCCACGACTGCCCGACCTGCCACAAGGACCACCACGAACCCCAGGCAGCGTTCTGCAGCCGCTGCGGGGAGAAGCTGTTCACGAAGACGACCGAGGAGCCAGCGTAGGGCGGACAACGTTGGCGCCGTCGCGCGCAGCGGCGGCCGGAACAACGCCGACCGCCCTACCCAAGCCCCGCAGCACGTAGGGTGGTCAACCGCTTAAAGCTCGAACTCGCTCTGCAGCGCCGCGCGCACGCAGTGCAGCACGCCGACCGGCACACGCCCCTTGAACTGTTCGGCGATCTCGGCCACCGGCGGCAGTTCGCCTTCGCCGTCGAGGAAGGCGTCCTGCACTTCCATCATCAGTTCCTCGGGCAGGTCCAGGGCCTGGTCCAGCGACAGCTGCTGGTTGCCGATGGCTTCGGCGAGCAGGCTGTAGACGTTCTTTTCGGTGCAGTTGAGCTGGCTGGCGATCTGCGCCGGGGTCATGCCGGCGCGGGCCAGGCTGATCAGCTCGTGGCGCAGGTCGGTGACCACCCGCGGCGCCTCGCCCTGGGCGCCGCCGCCGAGCACTTCGAGGAACGCCTCGCCGTAGCGCTCCAGTTTGCGCGCACCAACGCCGCTGACCCGCCCCATCTCGGCCAGGGTGCGCGGCTGGCTGCGCAGCATTTCCAGCAGCGTGGCGTCGGGGAAGATCACGTAGGGCGGCACGCCGTGTTCCTCGGCCAGCTTGCGGCGCAGGCTGCGCAAAGCTTCCCAGGTGTCGCGCTCCTCGGCGCGCACCAGCTGGCTGGCCGGGCTCGGCCCGCCGGTCTGCTTGGGCTGCTTGCCGATCAGCTCACGACGCAGCTCCAGGGTGACCTCGCCGCGCAGCAGCGGGCGACATTTGTCGGTCAGGCGCAGGCCGCCGAAGGCGTCCAGGTCCACATCGGCCAGGCCGCGGGCGACCAGTTGGCGGAACAGCGTGCGCCAGTCGCCTTCCGACAGCGCCTTGCCGACGCCGTACACCGACAGGTGCTGATGGCCGAACTGGCGGATCTTGTCGTTGTCGCGACCCAGCAGGATGTCGACCAGATGGCCGACGCCGTAGCGCTGGCCACTGCGGTAGATGGTCGACAGCGCCTGGCGCGCCGGCTCGGTCACGTCCCAGGTCTGCACGCCGTCGACGCAGTTGTCGCAATGTCCGCAGGGCTGCGGCAGGTCTTCATCAAAGTAGGCCAGCAACGCCTGGCGGCGACAGCGGGTTTCCTCGCACAGCGCCAGCATGGCTTCCAGCT
Organism: Pseudomonas flexibilis; assembly: GCF_000806415.1. Lineage (NCBI taxonomy): Bacteria > Pseudomonadati > Pseudomonadota > Gammaproteobacteria > Pseudomonadales > Pseudomonadaceae > Pseudomonas > Pseudomonas flexibilis. Next base: position 284,727 of record NZ_JTAK01000002.1, on the reverse strand, counting down.
TGTGCTGCTCGACGCGCTTGTGCTGCTCGTCGCCCTCGGAATTGCTGAGCATCTGCTTGAGGAAGATCACGTCCTGCAGGCCGTAGGCCATCCAGGCGTCGGCGGGCAGGCCGTCGCGGCCGGCACGGCCGGTTTCCTGGTAGTAGGCTTCCAGGCTCTTGGGCAGGTCCAGGTGCGCCACGAAGCGCACGTTGGGCTTGTCGATGCCCATGCCGAAGGCGATGGTCGCCACCATGATCAGCCCTTCCTCGTTGAGGAAGCGCTTCTGGTGGTAGGCGCGCAGGTCGCTGGGCAGGCCGGCGTGGTAGGGCAGCGCGGGAAAGCCCTGTTCGGTGAGGAAGGCGGCCAGTTCGTCGACCTTCTTGCGTGACATGCAGTAGACGATGCCGGCGTCACCCTTGCGCTCGGCCAGGAAGGCCAGCAACTGCTTGCGCGGCTGATCCTTGGGCACGATGCGGTAGAAGATGTTCGGCCGGTCGAAGCTGGACAGGAAACGCTCGGCGTTCTCCAGCTTGAGGCGCTGGACGATCTCCTCGCGGGTGCGCTTGTCCGCCGTGGCGGTCAGGGCGATGCGCGGCACGCCGGGGAACAGCTCGGCCAGTTGGCCCAGCTGCAGGTACTCCGGGCGGAAGTCGTGGCCCCACTGGGACACGCAATGCGCCTCGTCGATGGCGAACAGCGCGATCGGCAGGCGCTGCAGGAACGCCAGCATGCGCGGCTGCACCAGGCGTTCGGGGGCCAGGTACAGCGCCTTGATCTCCTGGCGGCGCAGGCGCTCGGCGATCTCGCGCTGCTCGTCGGCACTCAGCGTGGAGTTGAGCGCCACGGCCGACACGCCCAGTTCGTCGAGGGTCGCGACCTGGTCGTCCATCAGTGCGATCAGCGGCGACACCACCACCGCCAGGCCGTCGCGCAGCAGCGCCGGCACCTGATAGCAGAGCGATTTGCCGCCACCGGTGGGCATCAGCACCAGGGCATCGCCGCCGCCGGCCACCCGCTCGATGATGGCGGCCTGATTGCCACGAAAGGCGTCGTAGCCGAATACGTCTTTGAGGATGCGCTGGGCTTGGTCGAGCATGCCGGTCTCCGAAACAGGCGGCGAAGTATACGCGAGCCTCGCGTCGGCGGCGTCCCGCCGCGCGACGGATCGGCGCGCCGCTGCGCATGCCGGTAGCCCTGCCCTCCCCACTCGACTAGAATTCGTCGCTATCCATCCGCCAAGGTAGTGCCCGTATGTCGTTTGCCGAACAATTGACCCGTCTGCAGGAGTTCCTCGATTCCGATGACCTGCACGAGGAAGCGCTGGACTACGTGGCCGCCCATGGCTATCTGACTGCCCTGTGCGTCTCGCCTGAACCGGTCGAGGAGCGCGAGTGGATCGACGCGCTGTTCGCCGAGCCGCCGCACTACCAGGACGAGGCTCAGCGCCAGGACATCGAACAGGCCCTGGTGCAGCTCAAGGCGCGCATCGCCCAGCAGCTGGCCAGCGACGAGGACATGGAACTGCCCTGCGATCTGGACCTGGGCGAGGAGCCGGACCTCTCCGACCTGCGCGGCTGGTGCATCGGCTTCATGGAAGGCGTGTTCCTGCGCGAGGCCGCCTGGTTCGAGAACGCCGAGGATGAAGTCAGCGAGCTGCTGCTGCCGATCATGGTCGGTTCCGGCCTGTTCGAGGAGCAGCCGGAGTTCGACGAGATCGCCGCCGACCGCGACCTGGTCGACAGCATGATCGAGCAGATCCCGGAGGTGCTCACCGCCCTCTACCTGCTGTTCCAGGCCCCGGAAGAGAAGCCCTCGCTGCTCAAGCCGCGCCACTGAGACCATGCGCGAGCCCCACCGATTGCCGCGTGCGCTGCCGCTCTGGCTGCGCTACACGCTGCTGTCGGTGGGCTGGCTGAGCGTCGTTCTTGGCGTGATCGGCATCTTCCTGCCGGTGCTGCCCACCACCCCCTTCCTCCTGCTGGCCGCCGCCTGTTTCGCGCGCAGTTCGCCGCGCTTCTACACCTGGCTGGTCGGCCACCCGCACCTCGGCCCGTGGATTCGTGACTACCTGGAAGGCCAGGGCATCCCGCTCAAGGGCAAGGTGTATACGCTGCTGCTGATGTGGACGAGCATCGGCTTCGCTTGCTGGCTGGTGCCGCTGTTCTGGGCGCGCGTCGGCATGCTGACCAGCGCCACGCTGGTGAGCATCTACATCCTGCGGCAGAAGACGCTGGTGGTCAGGCGGTAGCGAAGGGGGCTGGCAGGCGCTTCGGCTGGACCATGCTCAGGAGCTCGCGAATGAATTCGCTCCCACAGGGGAGGGTGCGTGCGGCGCCGCTTTTCGGTGGGAGCGGACTGGTCCGCGAGCTTTGCTTGTCGTGCAGGACTCACCCGGGAGTTCGCGACTGAAGTCGCTCCTACAGGCTGGTGCGGACCTTGGCTTTGCTGATGGCTTCACGAGAGCGCGGGTTGGCGCTGCGCACGAGGCGCGAGCGCCGACGGTCGGACTGCCCATTGCCTCGTCCCTGAGGCCAGCCCTCGAGCCGGCGCCCGAGCTCCATGCCCAGCGCCAACCCGCGATCGGGGAGCGTTGCGCTCCCCTCCCTCGATTTAGAAACTCACATCCATGCGGGCCCAGAGGCTGCGACCCGGCTCGTTGATGCGTTCACTGGCAGACATGCCGACACCGGCATTGCCAGCCTGGTTGAGGTGCTCGCTGTAGGCCTTGTCCAGCAGGTTGTCGACGCCGGCGCTGAGCTTGAAGTTCTTGCTCACGCGGTAGGCCGCGTTGAGCGACAGAACGCCGAAGCCGCTGCTTTCGTCGAAGTCCTTGCTGGTCACGTTGCCCTGCATCTCGGCCACCCGGGTCTGCGCCGCCACCACGCGCCACAGGCCGGCAGCGCTCCAGTTGCCGCGCTCGTAGCCGAGGCCGAAGCGGGCTTCCAGCGGCGGAATTTGCGGCATGGCGCGCTCGTCGGTGGTGTTTTCACCCCAGGCGTAGGCCAGGCTGGCGTCGGCCTTCCAGTTGTCGGTCAGCTTGTAGCTGCCGCCGAGTTCGGCGCCGGCGATGCGGGCGTCGATGTTGTTTACCCAAGAAATGGTGTGCAGCGGGTTCGCTCCCGGACCGTAAGAGAACAGGATGTAGTCCCGCACTTCGCCGGCATAGGCGGAAACCCAGGCTTCGACCGGGCCACTGCGATACTGCAGACCCACGTCCAGCTGGGTGGTCTTCTCCGGCTCCACCGTCTCGTAGGCGGTCGGCTTGCCAACCTGGTTGGCGGCGGAGAACAGCTCCCAATAGTCAGGGAAGCGCTGGCTGTGACCGAGACCCACATAGGCGGTGGCCGGCAGACTGGCCAGCGCATGCTCGTAGCGCAGGAAGCCGCTGCCCAGCGTGTCGCTGCGCTTGTCTTCTGCCGTGGGGTTCACGCGGCAGGCCATGCCCATCATGTTGCAGAGCTGCGCACGCTCATCCGTGACCGAAACCCGGTCGGCCCTCAGACCGCTGATGATCCGGCTTTCGCCTTCCAGCCGACGTGTCAGCTCGCCAAACACCCCGTACTGGCTGAACTCGGCATCCTTGACCCAGGACGCATCCCGGTAGGTGTCGATGCCCATGCCGCTGCGCTTGCGGTGCTCGTTGGTCTGGGCGTCGACCCCCGTGACCAGTTCGTAAGCACCCCATTGCCAGGTGGAGGCCAGACGTCCGCCCAGGGTACGGCGATCCACGTTGGTTGCCATGGGGTTGCGCATGGGCATCATCACGTCGTTGGGGTTGGGCTGGCGCAGCGTGTAGTTGTCCATCACATGGTCGGCGTAGTTGTAATAAACCCGCGCCTCGACCTTCTGCAGCACCTCGCCGAGGTTCTCCTGCGCCACGCGCAGCGCCAGGCTCTGCCGCTCGAACTGGGTGCCGTCCATGCCGCGCCCGGCGTAGGCGGTTTCGCCGTCGCCGGTGCCGACGGTCAGTTCGACCAGGGTGTCGGCGGTGGGTGTCCAGCCGAGCACCAGGTCGCTGCTCCACTTCTCCCACTGGGAATGCACGTCATCGCCGTTGCCGTCCTGGTAGTCGTTGGAGGTGGAGTGGTTGGCCAGCAGGCGCAGGTAGCCCTGACTGCTGCCAGTGGCGGCATCGATGGCGCTGTCGAAGCGCCCTTCCGAGCCGGCCAGCAGGCTGGCGTCGACACGCCCGCCCAGCTCGGTGAAGTTCTCCGGCTCGCGCTCGAACAGGATGGTCGCCGCCGAGGCGCCCGGTCCCCAGAGCACGGTCTGCGGGCCCTTGATCACCGTGAGGCTGTCGAAGTTCTGCGGGGTGATGTAGGAGCTCGGCGAGTCCATGCGGCTCGGGCAAGCGCCAAGCATCACGCCGCCGTTGCTCAGCAGGTTCAGGCGCGAGCCGAACATGCCGCGGAACACCGGGTCGGCGTTGGAGCCGCCGCCACGTACGGCGGAGAAGCCAGGAATGGTCTGCAGGTAGTCGCCGGCGTCGCTGGCCGGCACCGGCTGGCGCGGGATCTTCGGATCGGTGACCACGGTCACGCTGGCGGCCGGTGCCACGCCGGTGATGACGGTGGGCGCCAGCTCGTGCTGGGAATGGTCGGCGGCCAGGACGCCGCCGCTCAGTCCGGCCAGCAAAGCGGCGTGGGCCAGCTTCCAGCGCATGCGGTGCACATTGAAGGTAAACGCGGTGCGCACGCGCGCAGAGGCCGCGTAACGGATGTTACGAGTCATAAAAGGGTCTCTCACAGAGAATTCGGACAAGCCGCCGGCGCGGCTCGACTGCTCGATCAGCTGTGCAAGACGGGAGGTGCGCGCGGGTGGCCGCTGCTGCGGCGCGGCGCCGCCGGCTGGGGGGCATCCGGCAGCGGCAGCGCGAAGGTGGGCCGGTGCTCGGGCAGCACCAGTTGCAGGGACAGGCTAAGCGGCGGATTGAGGGTCAGCAGCTCGCAATAGCCGCACATTTCCAGCGCGGCCAGCCAGGCCGGTTCGCCGGGCGTCGAACGGTGATGCATGCCATGGCCGCCAGCCTGCTCGGAAGCGGCGTGGCTGGCGTGCTGGGCGTGCTGGGCGTGCTGGGCGTGCTGGGCGTGCTGGGCGTGCGAGTCAACCCCATGGCCGGCATGCATGGCAACCGCAAGGGTCGGCGGCTGCGGAGCGGCGCTCTGCAGGGCCTGCAGGGCCGAGAACAACGGGCCGACGTGAATCATCAGCATGGCGAACAGGCCAAGCCAGATTCCGACGTTCGTTGTGTGCTGCCTGCTTCTCACGGATAGGCCTGTACTCGGGGCTTTGCGAGGATGGTTACAACGCGTGGCAAGGTTGACCAGTGCGACACAGCGCCGCAAGCGGCTCGCTGGACTGGCGGTTTTGCGCAATTAAATTGCGCTTTGTAATTGTTTTTTGGATGAATACATCAATTTTCAAACAATGCTTGCACCGACTACTACGCAAGCACTAGCTTTGCGCACATTCCGCTTCCGATGATTCCCGTCCGCGCCGCGCAGGCCGGCCGCCGATGCAGAGAAAAGCCATGACCATGCTCAAAGATCCATCGCAGAAATACCGCCCGTTCCCGCAGATCAACCTCCCCGACCGTACTTGGCCGAGCAAGGTGATCGACCGTGCACCGATCTGGCTGAGCTCCGACCTGCGCGACGGCAATCAGTCGCTGATCGAGCCGATGGACGCCAAGAAGAAGATGCGCTTCTTCAAGACCCTGGTCGCCGTGGGCCTGAAGGAGATCGAAGTGGGCTTCCCGTCCGCCTCGCAGACCGATTTCGACTTCGTGCGTGAGCTGATCGAAGGCGGCCACATTCCGGATGACGTGACCATCCAGGTACTCACCCAGGCCCGTCAGGACCTGATCGAGCGCACCTTCGAATCGCTCAAGGGCTCCAAGCAGGCCATCGTCCACTACTACAACGCCACCGCACCCAGCTTCCGCAAGATCGTCTTCAAGCAGGACAAGGCCGGCGTCAAGCAGATCGCCATCGAAGCGGGCCGAATCATCAAGGGCCTGGCCGACGCCAACCCGGAGACCGACTGGCGCTTCGAGTACTCGCCGGAAGTGTTCAGCTCCACCGAGACCGAGTTCGCGGTGGAGGTGTGCAACGCGGTGATTGAGGTGTTCCAGCCGACCCCGACCAAGAAGCTGATCCTCAACCTGCCGGCTACCATCGAGGCGGCGACCCCGAACATCTACGCCGACCAGATCGAATTCTTCTGCCGCCATATCGACAAGCGCGACAGCGTGCTGGTCAGCCTGCATACCCACAACGACCGCGGCACCGGCGTGGCCGCCACCGAGCTGGGCCTGATGGCCGGCGCCGACCGCGTGGAAGGCTGCCTGTTCGGCAACGGCGAGCGCACCGGCAACGTCGACCTGGTGACCGTGGCGCTGAACATGTACACCCAGGGCGTCGATCCGCAACTGGACTTCTCCGACATCGACGCCGTGCGCAAGGTGGTCGAGGAATGCAACCAGCTGCCGGTGCATCCGCGCCATCCCTATGTGGGCGACCTGGTGCACACCGCCTTCTCCGGCTCCCACCAGGACGCCATTCGCAAGGGCTTCGCCCAGCAGAAGGCCGATGCGGTATGGGAAGTGCCGTACCTGCCGATCGACCCGGCCGACATCGGCCGTGACTACGAGGCGGTGATCCGCGTGAACAGCCAGTCCGGCAAGGGTGGCATCACCTATCTCCTGGAACAGGAGTACGGCATCAGCCTGCCCCGCCGCATGCAGATCGAGTTCAGCCAGGTGGTGCAAAAGGAAATGGATCGCCTGGGCCTGGAAATGACCGCCCAGCAGATCCACGAGCTGCTGGAACAGGAATACCTCAAGGCCGCCGCCCCCTACAGCCTGAAGAACCATCGCCTGCAGGAAGAGAACGGCATCAGCCAGGTGGAAGTGGAAGTCGGCGAAGCCAGTGGCGCCACCCACCGCTGGATCGGTACCGGCAACGGCCCGCTGGAAGCGCTGGTCGCCGCCCTGCCGGTGCGCCTGGAGGTGATGGACTACAGCGAGCACGCCATCGGCGCCGGCAGCCAGGCCAAGGCCGCCGCCTACATCGAGGTGCGCCTGCCGGGCGGCCGTCCGCTGCACGGCATGGGTGTCGACGGCAACCTGACCACCGCCAGCCTGCGCGCCCTGTTCAGCGCCCTGAACCGTGCACTGGCGCAGGCGGAAGGCAAGTAACCCTCCGCCAAGGGTAGTCAACGCGATGCGTTGACTACCCTACGCCGCACGGTGCCCCCCCCTTACACCTGCAACAACCGCTGCCTTAGCGCCTGGATCTCGTCACGTACCTGTGCCGCCGCTTCGAACTCCAGGTCGCGGGCCAGTTGCATCATCTTCTCCTCCAGCTGGCGGATGCGCTTGTTGATCTCGCTCGGCGAGCGCAGGCCGGCGTCGTAGCGGGCCTCTTCCTCGGCAGCCTTGAGCGCCTTGCGCTTGCCGCTGCGCGCGCCGGGGACCACGGCGCCTTCGAGGATGTCGCGGATGTCCTTCTTGATGCCCTGTGGGACGATGCCGTGCGCCTCGTTGAAGGCCAGCTGCTTGTTGCGCCGCCGCTCGGTTTCGTCGATGGCGCGCTGCATGGAGCCGGTGATGTTGTCGGCATAGAGGATCGCCTTGCCGTGCAGGTTGCGCGCGGCGCGGCCGATGGTCTGGATCAGCGAGCGCTCGGAACGCAGGAAGCCTTCCTTGTCGGCGTCGAGGATCGCTACCAGCGACACCTCGGGCATGTCCAGGCCCTCGCGCAGCAGGTTGATGCCCACCAGCACGTCGAAGGCGCCGGTACGCAGGTCGCGGATGATCTCCACCCGCTCGACGGTGTCGATGTCCGAGTGCAGGTAGCGCACCCGCACGTTGTGGTCGGCCAGGTAGTCGGTGAGGTCCTCGGCCATGCGCTTGGTCAGCGTGGTGACCAGCACGCGTTGGTCGACCGCCACGCGCTTGTTGATCTCCGACAGCAGGTCGTCCACCTGGGTGCTGGCCGGGCGCACTTCCACCTCCGGGTCGACCAGGCCGGTGGGACGCACCACCTGCTCGATGACCCGGCCGGCATGCTCGGCCTCGTAGGGCCCGGGCGTGGCGGAGACGAAAATGGTCTGCGGGCAGATGGCTTCCCACTCGTCGAAGCGCAGCGGGCGGTTGTCCAGCGCCGACGGCAGGCGGAAGCCGTATTCCACCAGGGTTTCCTTGCGCGAGCGGTCGCCCTTGTACATGGCGCCGACCTGCGGCACCGAGACGTGGGATTCGTCGATCACCAGCAGCGCATCGGCCGGCAGGTAGTCGAACAGCGTCGGCGGCGGCTCGCCCGGGCCGCGCCCGGACAGGTAGCGCGAGTAGTTCTCGATGCCGTTGCAGTAGCCCAGCTCCATGATCATTTCCAGGTCGAAGCGGGTGCGCTGCTCCAGGCGCTGCGCTTCCACCAGCTTGCCCTTGCCCTGCAGGTAGTCGAGACGATCCCTGAGCTCCACCTTGATGTGCTCGACGGCCTCCAGCAGGGTTTCCCGCGGCGTGGCGTAGTGGGTCTTGGGGAAGAAGGTGAAGCGCGGCAGCTTGCGGATCACCTCGCCGGTCAGCGGGTCGAAGGCGGCGATGCTCTCCACCTCGTCGTCGAACAGCTCGATGCGCACCGCCTCCAGCTCGGATTCCGCCGGGAAGATGTCCACCACGTCGCCGCGCACCCGGAAGGTGGCGCGGGCGAAGTCCATCTCGTTGCGCGTGTACTGCAGCTCGGTGAGTCGGCGCAGCAGCTCGCGCTGGTCCAGGCGGTCGCCGCGGTCCACGTGCAGCACCATCTTCAGGTAGGTTTCCGGACTGCCCAGGCCGTAGATGCAGGACACGGTGGTGACGATGATGGCATCGCGCCGCTGGATCAGCGCCTTGGTGGCCGACAGGCGCATCTGCTCGATGTGGTCATTGATCGAGGCGTCCTTCTCGATGTAGGTGTCGGAGGACGGCACATAGGCTTCCGGCTGGTAGTAGTCGTAATAGGAAACGAAGTACTCCACCGCGTTATGCGGGAAGAACGCCTTGAACTCGCCGTACAGCTGCGCGGCCAGGGTCTTGTTCGGCGCCAGCACCATGGTCGGACGCTGCACCTGGGCGATGACGTTGGCGATGCTGAAGGTCTTGCCCGAACCGGTCACGCCGAGCAGGGTCTGATGGGACAACCCGGCCTCCAGGCCCTCGACCATCCGGCGGATGGCCTCCGGCTGGTCGCCGGCGGGCGTGTAGCGGGTTTCCAGGGTGAACAGGGACTCGGACATGGGCACCTCGAATGACGCGCCAGCCGGCAGGCCGTCGGTCTTCGACGATGCGGCAAAAGCGCCTGCGGGATATCGCGGCTGGGAAAAATTGTGGCCATAATACCGCCCCGTTTGCGCAGCACCCTAGCGCCTCCGGCCCAGGGCGATTGCATGGCCCCCACCCTCCTTCTTCGAGCTCCGTCACCATGAGTTTGTTCTCCGCAGTAGAAATGGCACCGCGCGACCCCATCCTGGGCCTCAACGAAGCGTTCAATGCCGATACCCGCACCACCAAGATCAACCTGGGCGTGGGGGTGTACTACAACGAAGAAGGCCGAATTCCGCTGCTCAAGGCCGTTGCCGAAGCCGAGAAAGCCCGTCTGGCCGCCAGCGCGCCGCGTGGCTACCTGCCGATCGAAGGCCTGGCCAGCTATGACAGCGCCGTGCAGAAACTGCTGTTCGGCGCCGACTCCGCCCTGCTGGCCGACGGCCGCGTGGTGACCACCCAGTCGCTGGGCGGCACCGGCGCGCTGAAGACCGGCGCCGACTTCCTCAAGCGCCTGCTGCCCGACGCCACCGTGGCGATCAGCAACCCGAGCTGGGAAAACCACCGCGCGCTGTTCGAATCCGCCGGCTTCCCGGTGCAGAACTACCGCTACTACGACGCCGCCACCCAGGGCGTGGACCGCGCCGGCATGCTGGCCGACCTGAAGGCCCTGCCGGCCCGCTCGATCATCGTGCTGCACGCCTGCTGCCACAACCCGACCGGCGTGGACCTGACCCTGGCCGATTGGAAGGCCGTGCTGGAGGTGCTGCGCGAGCGCGAGCACGTGCCCTTCCTGGACATCGCCTATCAGGGCTTCGGCGACGGCATCGACCAGGACGCCGAAGCGGTGCGCCTGTTCGCCGACTCCGGCCTGCAGTTCTTCGTCTCCAGCTCCTTCTCCAAGTCGTTCTCCCTGTACGGCGAGCGTGTCGGCGCGCTGTCCATCGTCACCGGCTCGAAGGAAGAAGCCGCGCGCGTGCTGTCGCAGGTCAAGCGCGTGATCCGCACCAACTACTCCAACCCGCCGACCCACGGCGCCACCGTGGTCGGCAACGTGCTGAACAGCCCCGAGCTGCGCGCCCTGTGGGAAGCCGAGCTGACCGAGATGCGCGAGCGCATCCGCGCCATGCGCCAGGCCATGGTGCAGGGCCTGGCCGACAGCGGCCGCGACTTCGGCTTCGTCGCCCAGCAGCGCGGCATGTTCTCCTATTCGGGCCTCTCGCCCGAGCAGGTGGAGCGCCTGAAGACCGAGTTCGGCATCTACGCCGTCGGCACCGGCCGCATCTGCGTGGCCGCCCTCAACCAGGGCAACATCGGCCGCGTCGTACAAGCCATCAAGGCCGTGATCTAACGGTGCATTGCGGCCAAAGCCCCTCCCACCACAACGAGGCATTGCCCTCGCCCCTGTAGGAGGGGCTTCAGCCGCGAGCTTCTGGCTGCGGCCGGCGCCAAAACCCTTGTAGGGTGGAAAACATTGTTCTTGTCCACCAAGGCGACCCAAGGTCGCCCGGACGAGCTTTGGCGTCGCCTCCTGGCGGATAGAAAAACGCTGACCGCCCTACGGGTGGATTTTCACTTTTCTTGATTTAATGCAATGCGTTCGCATTTGCATCGGGTTAGCGTATACGCACACTTCCCATCCGAGGCTCCACCATGAACGCAATCGCCCGCACCCTCGTCTTCACCCTCGCCACCTGCCTGTCCGCCGGCGCGCTGGCCAGCGAACGCATGGCCCATGCCAAGGGCCTGCCCGCCGATACGCTGGCCGAGGCGGTGAACAATCTGGTCAGCCACAACCAGAAGCTGGAAGCGCTGATCGCCCAGCCAATGACGTCGCAACAACTGGACGAAGTTCACCTGCTCAGCTACACGCTGGAGAATGCCCTGCGCCGGATCGACCAGGACCTCAAGCAGATCGCCGAGAACCTGGAAGCCGTGCACATCGCCTCGGAACGCAACGACCCCGCCACCGTGCAGCGCCAGGGCCGCGCCTATCTGGACGGCGTGCGCCCGCTGGCGCGCTGAGCGCGCCGCAGCAGCGGTTCCAGCAACCGGCACATGTTGCGCCAGTGCGAGCCCTTCCAGTACACCCGCCGGCAGTGCACGCAGTACCAGAACGCCGTGTAGCGGCGCCGCACCCCGGGTGGCAGGCGGTCCTCCACCGCCTGCCTGTCCACCGGTCGCAGTGGCAGGTTGCAGGTCAGGCAGCGGCTGAAGGGCCGCAGTCTCCCGGCCAGGTCCAGTCGCTCAAAGACCTCCTCCAGTTGCGCCGGCGGCTTGAGCGCCCGCACGTAGCAACCGTGGCGGATGGCGCGCCGCTTGAGCAGCTCACGATCACGGGTGAGCACGATCCGCTCCTGCTCCGCCGCCAGCTGGGCGATTTCGTCGTCCGTCAAGGCGTTGTGATACAGGGTGTCGAAGCCGGCCATGCGCAGCAGATGCGCCAGCCCGCCCAGGTGCACGTCAGCGATGAAGCGCGGCGCGCGCACCCGCAGCAAGAGTGCGACGTCCAGGGACAGGAACGGCGGATACACCGCCAGCCGGTCGCCATCGTGGATCAGCCGCTGGAAGCCCGCTGGCTGGCCGTTCACCAGGATGAGCCCCTCTTCCGTATGCGGCACCCCCAGTGCCTCGATCATGTGCTTGGCGGTGGCCGCCCGCGCGCAGCGGCAGTTGAACGCCCGCCCGCGCCGTGCCGCCGGCAGGAAATCGTTGAGCTGCGCGTAGAAGCGGAAGGTGGCGCTGACCATGGCACGCCCGCTTGCTAGGGTATCTCCCAATGACCGCAGCCAGCGCTGCTGCACCGCCGCCTCAGGACGAATGACACCATGCTCCATGACGAAACCCGCCCGCGTTTCTGGCGCGATGACCGACTGCCCTTCATCGAGGCGCGCTCGGTAGGCGATGGCCGCCAGGTCTGCTATGCCGCCCATGCCCATGCGTGCTTCTCGATTGGCGCCATCACCGCCGGGGGTTGTCATTACCGCAATGGCGACGTCCGGATGCGGATCGGCGCCGGCAGCCTGGTGCTGATGAACCCCCAGGTGGTGCATGCCTGCAATCCCATCGCCGGGCAACCCTGGGCCTATCTGATGCTGTACGTGGAGGCCGCCTGGCTGGGCGAACGGCAACGCGCGCTGGGGCTGTGCGAAGACGGCACCTTCCAGCCGCTGGCGGCCATCCACCTGGACGATCCGGCGCTCTATGACGCACTCCTCCAGCTCCACGCCCGCCTGCTGGATGCTCAGGTTTCCGCGCAGGCCAAGGCGGCGGCTACCGAGGCATTCTTCACGCGCCTGCTATTGACGCAGGCTACCTGTCCGGCGATCGAGCGGTCGGGGCAATGCGAGCAAGCCGCTGCGCTCATCGCGACGCAGGGCACTTCGGCATTGAGCCTGGACACCCTCTGCACGGCTGCCGGCCTGTCCCCCTCCCAGCTGATCCGGGATTTCCGCCGGCACTACGGCCTGACTCCGCATGCCTACCTGATCAACCGGCGCGTCCAGCACGGCCAGCACTTGCTACGCCAGGGCCTGAGCCTGGCCGATGCGGCACTGAGCGCCGGCTTTGCCGATCAGGCGCATTTTCAGCGGGCCTTCAAGAAACATCTGGCGGCAACCCCCGGTCAGTACCGCGCCGCTCAATCCACCAACAGGTAGCCGGCACTGGCCACCAGCAACAGCGCCAGCAGGCGATTGAAGCGCCGCATGCGCTCCGGCTGTTGCAGGTGACGTCCCAGGCGACTGCCCGCCCAGGCCCAACTGGCCACGGACAGGTAACAGATCAGGAAGTACAACAGCGTGAAGGCCCAGATCCGGCCCACGCCCCCCTCCGTTGCGAACAGCCCCATGCTGGCCAGCGAGGCCAGCCAGGCCTTGGGGTTGAGCCACTGCATCACTGCTCCCGCCCAGAAGCCCGGCCGCCGACCCTCCGCCTCCGGGGACAGCACGCCATCATCCGCCGCCAGCTGCCAGGCCATGTACAGGAAGAAGGCCACCCCGGCGAAGCGGATGAACACCAACAACACCGGCAGGCGCTCCAGCATTTTGTGCAGCCCCAGGCCGATCAGCAGCAACAGCACGGCAAATCCGACGCTTGCGCCGCTGACGTGCCACAAACTGGGCCGCCACCCGAAGCGTGCGCCACTGCCCAGCGCGACCAGATTAACCGGTCCGGGAGTGATCGACGCCGCCAGGGCAAAGGCGGCCATGGACAAGTACAGTTCCACCACGTGCGTCCTCTTGGTTGCGATAGACGGCGCAGGTTAAGGACCGCACCGTGGTGGGTCTTGAACAAAATTGTCAGGCGGGGCTTGTTCTTGGCCCGGCTGATCTGCCAGTTTCAGCCGTCGCCGCCCAGGAGCCCGCCATGTACGTCCCAGCACATTTTGCCGAGCAGCGGCTCGATGAACTCCATGACCTGATCCGCCAGTACCCGCTGGGCATCCTTGTGACACATGGCGCGGCCGGGCTGGATGCCAATCACCTGCCCTTCGAGTTGCTGGTCGAAGCCGGCCGGCCCGACCGTCTGCTGGCCCACGTGGCGCGCGCCAATCCCATCTGGCAGGAGGTTGCCGATGGCGCCGAGGTGCTGGTGATCTTCCGGGCGGAGGACGCCTATATCTCGCCCAACTGGTATCCGAGCAAACAGGAAACCCACCGGCTGGTGCCGACCTGGAATTACCGCGTGGTGCATGCCCACGGCCGTCTGCGCATCCGCGACGACGCCCGTTTCGTGCGCGGCGTGGTGGCCCGCCTGACTCGCACCCATGAGGCGCGCCTGGAGCAGGAAAAGCCCTGGAAGATGACCGATTCCAGCCCGGCCTACATCGACCAGATGCTGGCCGCCATCGTCGGACTGGAAATCGAGATCGTCCGGCTGGAAGGCAAGGCCAAGCTCAGCCAGAACCGTGAGTCCCGTGATCTCAAGGGGGCCGCCGAGCAGCTCCGTCAGCACGGCCAGGAGGCGTTGGCCACCCGGATGCTGAACACCTTGGGCGAGTGACCGTTACCCCTCACGCGAACTAGGCACCCTGCTCCGCTTCCTTTACCATCCGCGCCGTTCCCGCTCTGCCTGCGGCCGTCTCTGGCTGCGCCAACTGCTTTCAGGTACCTCATGAAACTCACCCGGCTCCGCGCCGATGTACTGGCCGGACTGACCACCTCGTTCGCCCTGGTGCCCGAGTGCATCGCCTTCGCCCTGGTGGCCCAGCTCAATCCGCTGATGGGCCTGTATGGCGCCTTCATCATCTGCACGATCACCGCACTGTTCGGCGGTCGGCCGGGCATGGTGTCCGGGGCGGCCGGCTCGATGGCGGTGGTGATCATCGCCCTTGTGGTCGAGCATGGCGCCCAGTATCTGCTGGCCACGGTATTGCTGAGCGGACTGCTGATGGTGCTGTTCGGCGTGCTGCGGCTCGGCAAGCTGATCCGCATGGTGCCGCACCCGGTGATGCTCGGCTTCGTGAACGGCCTGGCGATCGTCATTGCGCTGGCGCAGCTCGAACACCTGAAGGTGGATGGCCAGTGGATGAGCGGCCCGAGCCTGTACTGGATGCTGGGGCTGATCGCGGCCACCATGCTGATCGTCTATCTGCTGCCGCGCCTGACCCGCGCCATTCCCTCGGCCCTGGCGGCGATCCTCGGCCTGGGCGCGGCGACCTGGTTCTTCGCCTTGCCGACCCATACCCTCGGCGACATGGCGCCGATGGCCGGGGGCCTGCCGAGCATTGCCCTGCCCGACGTCCCATGGACCCTGGACACGCTGCGCATCATCGCGCCGTATGCCGTGCTGATGGGACTGGTCGGCCTGCTGGAAACCCTGCTGACCCTCAACCTCACCGACGAGATCACCCAGAGTCGCGGGCATACCAACCGCGAATGCGTGGCGCTGGGCGCGGCGAACCTCACCTCAGGGCTGTGCGGCGGCATGGGCGGTTGCGCAATGATCGGCCAGACCATGATCAACCTGGGCTCCGGCGGGCGCGGGCGCCTGTCGGGCGTGGTGGCCGGGGTGATGATCCTGCTGTATGTGCTGTTCCTGTCGCCGCTGATCGAGCAGATCCCGCTGGCGGCGCTGGTGGGCGTGATGTTCGTGGTGGCGCAGCAGACCTTCGCCTGGGCCTCGCTGCGGGTGATGAACCGCGTGCCGCGCAACGATGCGCTGGTGATCGTCGCGGTGACCCTCATCACGGTGTTCACCGACCTGGCGATGGCGGTGCTGTGCGGCATCATCATCGCCGCGCTGAACTTCGCCTGGCAGCAGGGGCGCGAGCTGTACGCGGACAGCCACGACCAGGCCGACGGCAGCCGACTCTACCTGCCCCACGGCACGCTGTTCTTCGCTTCGACGACCCGCTTCCTGGAGCTGTTCGACCCGACCAATGATCCGCAGCAGGTCACCCTGGACTGCAAGCACCTGTCGTTCGTCGACTATTCGGCGATCGAGGCGCTCAAGGTGCTGCGCGACCGCTATGCACGGACCGGCAAGCAGCTGCGGGTGGTGCACCTGTCGGAGCGCTGCAAGCAGCTGCTGCGCCGCGCCGGACAGGCCTGAGGGCCATCACGGGCCACCTGGCGGCGGCCGGAAAAACGCTGGCCGCCCTTCGTTCGTGCCGGCCTCGTAGGGTGGACAACGTTTTCCTTGTCCACCATGGGGCCCCCGCCGGACTAACGGCGGCCAGGAAAGCGCTGACCGCCCTAGGTGGCGTTAACCTCAGCCCGCCAGGCGCTTGGCCAGGCGTTCCTGCAGAACCTTCAGATCGGCTTCGTCACCCTTCTGCGCCGCATGCACGCCCAGGCCCTGACCTTCGTAGCGGGGCACGATGTGGAAGTGGATGTGGAACACCGTCTGCCCGGCCGGGGCGCCGTTGAACTGAGCAATCTGGATGCCGGCCGGCTCCAGCTCCTCGGCCACCGCGCGCGCCACCTTCTGGGTGGCCAGGGCCAGCCTGCCCAGGCTGTCCGCGTCGATGTCCAGCAGGTTGCGCGCCGCCGCCTGCTTCGGAATGACCAGCGCGTGGCCACGGGACTGCGGGAACAGATCGAGGAACGCCAGCACATACTCGTCCTCGTACAGCTTGTAGCAGGGGGCTTCGCCGCGAATGATCTTGGCGAAGATGTTCTGGGCGTCGTAGTCGCCGTGCAGGCTCATCGGGCTCTCCTTGAGCGGTTGTCAGTGGCGGAAAGATACCGGCTTGCGCGCGCTCAGGCACGCACCACAACGTTGGCACCGCCCGGACTTTTTGCGTTAATCGTCCCTTTCCCATTGCCAGGAGTACGGCATGAGCAATACCCGACAGCCACAGCATCCCGTCGATGCCAGCTTCCCCGGCCGCTGGTCGCCCCGCGCCTTCACCGGCCAGGCGCTTTGCCGGGAGCAGCTGAGCGCGCTGTTCGAAGCGGCACGCTGGGCACCGTCGGCGATGAACGTGCAGCCGTGGCGCTTCTGCTATGCGCTCCAGGGCACGCCGCTGTTCGAGCGCTTCGTGGATCTGCTGGCCGAAGGCAACCAGGTCTGGGCGAAGCACGCCGGCGCGCTGGTGGCGCTGCTGTCCACCACCTCCTATGTGGGCAGCGACGGTAGCGAAAAACCGTTCGCCAGCCATGCCTTCGACGCCGGCGCCGCCTGGATGAGCCTGGCGCTGCAGGCCCGGTCCATGGGGCTGGTCACCCATGCCATGGGCGGCTTCGACAACGTGCGCGCGCGGGATTACCTGCGGGTGCCGGACAACCTGGCGATCAACGCCTTCATCGCCATCGGCTACCAGGGTGACGCGGCGCAGCTGCCGGAAGCGCTGCAGGCCCGCGAGAAGGCCAGCGATCGCCATCCCCAGGAGCAGTGGACCTTCGAAGGTCCGCTGGGCTGAACCATGGACCTGCTGTTTCTCGGCACCTCCTCCGGCACGCCGACCCGGGCGCGCAATGTCAGCGGGCTCGGGCTGCTGGAGGGGAATGGCAAGGGCTGGTACCTGATCGATTGCGGCGAGGCCACGCAACACCAGGTGCTGCGCACGCCGCTGTCGCTGTCGGCGCTGCGCGCCATCTTCATCACTCACGTGCACGGCGATCACTGCTTCGGCCTGCCCGGGCTGCTGGCCAGCGCGGCGCTGCAGGGTCGCCAGGCGCCGCTGGAGATCATCGCGCCGCAGGGCATCGAGGCCTGGCTGCACGCCACGCTCGCCATGAGCCAGACGCATCTGCCCTACCCGCTGGTCTTCCACGCGGTCGAAACCTTGCAGGAATGGCGCACGCCGCAAATGCGCGTGCGCCGCACCGCACTGTCCCATCGCAGCCCCAGCTTCGCCTATCGGTTCGAGGAGGCACGGCCGGATACGACACTGGATATCGCGCGCCTGGAGCGCGAAGCGATTCCCCGGGGTCCGTTGTGGGGCCAGCTGGCGCGGGGCTTCGACGCCGAGCACGAGGGACGCCGATTGCGCAGCGAGAACTACCTGCTGCCCGGCCGGCCGCCACGCGTCATCGTGGTCGGCGGCGACAACGACACGCCCGCCCTGCTGGCGGACGCCTGCCGAGGCGCCCAGGTGCTGGTGCACGAGGCAACCTTCACCGAGGCCGCCGTCAACGACGCGCGCGGCAGTTTCGGTCACAGCACCGCCGCGGCGGTGGCCGCGTTTGCGCAGGAGGCCGGATTGCCGAACCTGGTGCTCACCCACTTCAGTGCCCGCTATCAGCAGGCGCCTGGGCGCGGCGCCTGCATCGACGAGCTGCACGACGAAGCCAAGGCGCGCTATCCGGGAACCCTGTTCCTGGCTGACGACTTCCTGCGCCTGCACCTGAGCAAGGAGGGCGCGCTGCAGCGGGTCGAGCGCTAGCGCGGGCAGGCCGTTCAGGGCTTGATGGGCGTGATCTTGGTGCCCTCGATACTGAGACCCGCCATCAGCCCCTGCTGGTCGAAGATGAAGGCATAGGCATCATCCTTCAGGGTCGAGGTCGACAGGTTCCTGGCCGCGCCCTCATCGACCACGACCACGGTCGGCCCCACGCCGATTTCCCAGCCCTTGGTCTGACGCAGGTAATCCACGGCCTTGTCGGTCATCAGGAACAGTGCATAGCCGTATGATTGCGCACCGACCTGCAATCCCCAGGAGCCACCCACGGAGTTGTAGTAGCCAGCGGCTTTCGAGTCCCGGAACAGCACGCCTTCGCCGTAACTGCCGCCGAACACCAGGCCGGCCTTGACGATCTTCGGGAAGACCAGAACAGCCGCGGCATTGCGCGAAATGGTTTCGGCAAAGGGCTGGGTCCGATAAAGCGCCTTCAGCGCCAGCTGAGCTTCGGCGGTCAACTCCTCGGCAGTAGCGGCGCTTGCGGGATTGAACAGGCTCGCAAAGACCAACAAGGCGGTCGCGAGCATCAGCGAGGGAAAGCTTTTCAAGAATCTGGCCATGTCATGCGCCTCCAGCATCGACAGCAACGAGAGGGTCAGTCCCCGGTCACCGTAGCCTGAGCCTAGCCAAACCCTTGAAGCCATTCCGTTGCCCCGCTGGCCGCCTGACCAGTGGGCACGAGGCGCATGGCGGCTCAATATCTATTTGAAGCGCTTCACCGCTTCCAACCAACTCGGATCGAGACGACTCTGCTCGATATCCAGCCCCTGCGCTTCCATGGCCTCGCGGTGCTGGTCGATCTCGCGCACCATCTGGCTCAGCTCGGTGAGGTTGCCGTCGAGCTGAAACATCTGGGTCGCGCCCAGGTGGTAGAAGCGCAGCAGCTTCATCGCCGCCGGATCTCCAGCCTCCACACCGGCCTTGACCTGGTGCATCTGATTGGTGACGCGCATCAGGCTGCGCTTGAGCAGCCAGCCATACACCGCCGGCGCCATCCAGGGCGTCGACCAGAGCTTGAGGCGCACAATGGCCACGGTCGCTGCCAGGCCGGTCAGCACGCCCAGCAGGTTCCAGCGGAAGTTGTCGCCGCCCGGCTCGCCGAACAGTTTCACAGCGACGGTGGCCGAGGTCAGTCCCAGCAACACGAAGATGGCCAGGATGGCCAGGGTGATGGTGCGGGTTTCCTTGCGGTAACGCTCCGGGCTCATGGGCTGGATTTCAAACATGCGAGACGACTCCCGTACTGCAGTAATGAAAAGGGCCAGCGATGCCGGCCCCCATGAATCACAGGAAACACTGAATCAGGCGATGGCCGCCAGCAGCTTCTCCCACTCCTTGTTTTCCTTCTTCGACACGCCACCGAGCAGTTCGATGGCCTGGCGCAGGCGGAAACGAGTCAGGTCCGGACCGAGGATTTCCATGGCGTCGAGCACCGATACCGAGCTGGCCTGGCCGGTGATGGCCGGGAACATCAGCGGCATCAGGTCGCGCAGCTTGAGGCCCATGGACTCGGCCACCGCCTGGATCACCGCGGTGATGCCGTCCTTGCTCCACTGGCGCAGGGCTTCGAGCTTCCACAGCACCAGCTGCATGGCCTGGCGCACCTGCTCGGGCGACAGCTTCTTGTGCTCGAACAGCGACGCGTCCAGGTTCAGCCCGCCGGAGAAGAAGAACGCGGCCAGCGGCGCGATCTGGCTGAAGGTTTCCACCCGGCCCTGCACGTGCGGGGCGATCTGCATCAGGTACTCGGGATTGAACGCCCACTTCTGCACTTCCGCAGCGAAGCGCTCCACCGGCAGCTCGCGCAACCACTGGCCGTTCAGCCAGGAGAGTTTTTCCAGATCGAAGATCGGGCCACCCAGCGACACGCGGGTGATGTCGAAGTTGGCGATCATTTCGTCGAGTGTGAACTTCTCGCGCTCGTCCGGCATCGACCAGCCCATGCGGCCCAGGTAGTTGAGCATCGCCTGCGGCAGGAAGCCCATGCGCTGGTAGAAGGTGATCGAGGTGGGGTTCTTGCGCTTGGACAGCTTGCTCTTGTCCGGGTTGCGCAGCAGCGGCATATAGCAGTTCACCGGTGCTTCCCAGCCGAAGTACTCGTACAGCTTGAGCAGCTTGGGCGCGGACGGCAGCCATTCCTCGCCGCGCAGCACGTGGGTGATGCCCATCAGGTGATCATCCACCACGTTGGCCAGGAAGTAGGTGGGCAGGCCATCGGCCTTCATCAGCACCTGCATGTCGATGCGATCCCAGCCGATCTCCACTTCGCCGCGCAGCATGTCCTTGACCACGCAGACGCCTTCGCTCGGCACCTTCATGCGCACCACGTGCGATTCGCCGGCGGCGACGCGACGCTGCGCCTCCTCGGGTGCGATATGCATGCAGTGGCCGTCGTAGCGCGGGGTTTCCTTGCTGGCCATCTGCTCGGCGCGGACCGCATCCAGGCGCTCGGCGGAGCAGAAGCACGGGAAGGCGTGGCCCTTGGCGACCAGCTCGTCCGAGTATTTCTTGTAGATCGCGCCCCGCTCGCTCTGCCGATACGGACCGTGCGGACCGCCGACATCCGGGCCCTCGTCCCACTCGATACCCAGCCAGCGCAGCGCGTCATAGATCTGCTGCTCGGATTCGCGGGTCGAACGCACCTGATCGGTGTCCTCGATGCGCAGAATGAACTGACCGCCGTGCTGACGGGCGAAGCAGAGGTTGAACAGGGCGATGTAGGCAGTGCCGACGTGCGGATCGCCGGTGGGCGACGGCGCAATGCGGGTACGAACGGTGGTCATGGCGACTCTCGAAAGGGGGGGACAAATCGAAGGCGCGATGGTAACAGGGGCGGTGGCGCAGGCTCCAGCGTGGGGAGCGGGCAGCCCGCAGAGGACTGCCCGGGGAAGAGGATCAAACCGTGACAGGCGCACGCGATTGCTTGGCCAGCGCCCCGCGCACCATACCGCGCACCAAGGCGATGAACACGCCCAGCATGCCGCCGAGTACCAGGCCTAGAGCCAGGATCAAGGCCTTCTTCGGCTTGATCGGGGTTTCCGGAACCTGCGCGGCATTATCCAGGGTAAATGCCGCCACGTTGTCTGGCGAAACATCCACACCCTTGAGGAAATCAAGGCTTTCCTGAAGGCTACGCAGCTCCGTAATGAAGGGATCATCGGATTGGCGCTTTCTCAGAACCTCAAGCTCCAAGCGAATGGCTTTAGCGCCTCGCATATATTCAGGGGCGGAGAAATTCTGCCAAGTACTGACCTGAACAGATTCAATTCCTGTGCCCTCAGCGATGTCCAAAGCCTCCTCAAGCTGGGCAACCCGATCTTGCCGACGCTGTTTGGCCGTATTACGCAGAGCCTCGATCCGGCGCATCACCGACTGAACACGAATGTCGATTTCGCTTTTCACGTTCTGCTGCATATCTTGTTCGGTTTTCTCCGAAGCCTTAGCAACAAAAAGATTCACCCACTCTGCCGCCTGCTGCGGATCCTTATGCTGCAGCTTGACTTCCCAATAAGTGGGCTGCTGCTTCCTGGGCGCGCTAACCGTCAGCTGCTCGTTGAAGCTATTCCACAGCTGGTCTTCGGCCACGTTTTTTCCCGTTTCTTCCAGAGAGGGCAGATAAACCTGCTGGAAAAATTCTCTGCGCAGTGATTCAGATGCAAGGTTATTCGTAAAAACTGAATAAACATCCGCAACGCTAAAAAGCGTTAACTTAGCTTCGCTACGGCCCAGATTGTATTCGGCAATATCAGACAGATTGGGAGGTAACAAACTCGCTCTGGTTTCATAAACCGGCTTGGCAAGGAAGGCATATGCACCTGCACAGGCAGCAACCAGAACCGTCACGGCGACGATGAGCCACTTTTGCGCCCACAGCCCCTTCACCAGCTCTACCAGATCGATTTCATCGTTCTGATAGGCGCGGGCGTCGCCCTCTTGTTTCTGCATCAGGTCTACCTCGAGTTGCTTTGAAAAAAGCCGCATCCTGCCACGGGCCATCGCTGATTCCAACTAGCGAGACCGTTGAAAATTACGAGCATCTATGGGACGAGTACAGCGAACCGACGCAGGCACCCAAGCGGTTGCTAGGCGGACTCGATTATTCAATCGACACTCTCACCTTCCTCATTCACCCGATCCCGCAGTTCCTTGCCGGGCTTGAAATGCGGCACGAACTTGCCGTCGAGGTTGACCGACTGACCGGTCTTGGGGTTGCGGCCTACGCGGGGCTCGCGGTAGTGCAATGAGAAGCTGCCGAAGCCGCGGATCTCGATCCGCTCGCCGGTCGCCAGGGCTTCCGACATCTGTTCCAGCATGCTCTTGATGGCCAGCTCGACGTCTTTCGACGACAGCTGCCCCTGGTGCGTGACAATCCGTTCGATCAACTCCGACTTGGTCATGGTTTTCCCTTCTTTTTCAAGCGGCTAGACCAACATTGCCGTTGGGTTTTAGCACGCTGCGCAGAATTTGAACAGCCCGCGCGCCGAGAAGGGGGTAGCCGGTAAGAAAAGCGTGAAAAATCAGTCGATTTGCCGCCGGAAAGGTGGCAACGCATTGAGGATCGCCTTGCCGTAGCGCTGGGTCACCACGCGGCGGTCCAGCAGGCTGATCACGCCGCGGTCCTGCTCGGTGCGCAGCAGCCGGCCGCAGGCCTGCACGAGCTTGAGCGCGGCATCGGGCACGGCAATCTCCATGAACGGATTGCCGCCGCGTGCTTCGATCCATTCGGCCAGCGCCGCCTCAACCGGGTCGTCCGGCACTGCGAAGGGGATCTTGGCAATCACCACGTGTTCGCAATAGGCGCCCGGCAGATCGACGCCCTCTGAGAAGCTGGCCAGGCCGAACAACACGCTGGGCTCGCCATCATCGACCCGAGCCTTGTGTTTGTTGAGGGTTTCCTGCTTGGACAGGTTGCCCTGGATCAGCACACGCCTGCGCCAGTCACGCTCGACGCCGTCGAACACCTCCTGCATCTGCTTGCGCGAGGAAAACAGCACCAGCGCGCCGCGCGCACCCTCCAGCAGGCCCGGCAGCTCGCGCACGATGGCCGCCGTATGGGCGGCGCTGTCACGCGGATCGGCCTTGAGGTCGGGAACACGCAGCACGCCCGCCTCGGCATGTTTGAACGGGCTGGGCACCACCGCCGTGACCGCTGCGCGCGGCAGGCCGGCGCGCATGCGGAAACGGTCGAAACTGTTCAGCGCGGTCAGGGTCGCCGAGGTTACCAGCGCACCATGGGCGACGTTCCACAGGTTGCGCCGCAGGGTATCGGCGGCCAGGATCGGGCTGGCATTCACCTCGATGTCATGGTTCTCGGCCAGGGTCAGCCAGCGCGCCATCGGCGGGCTGTCCTCGGGATCCTCGCCGGTGAAGGCGGTCCACAGTTCCCAGTTGGACTGGGCGCGGCTGAGCAGGCTGCCGAACAGCGGATACCACTCCTCGGCCTGGTGACTGGCCAGACCGGCGCCGGCATCGCCGTCCATGGCCTCCTTGAGCAGTTCGCTCAGGCGCGTGAAGACATCGGTCAGCCGTGAGAAGCCTTTCTTCAGTTCGATGCCCAGCTCATGCAGGTGCTCGGGCACCACGCCGCCCGGGAAACGATGCCGGGGACGCTCGCGCCCCTCCACGTCCTCGCCGGTCTGAAATTCCGCCACCTGCTCGCAGGCAGCGAACATGAACTGCTGCTGGCTGCGCAGCTCGCGCGCCAGCTCCGGCACGCCTTCGATCAGGCGACCCAACTCGCCAGGCAACGGATGCTGGGCCAGCAGCTTGGTGAGGTTCTTCTCCACCTGGCCGAGCCAGTCGGCGGTGGAGCGCAGGCGGCTGAAATGGGCGAAGTGGCCGATAGCCTTGTCCGGCAGGTGGTGGCCCTCGTCGAACACATAAAGGGTTTCACGCGGATCGGGCAACACCGCACCGCCGCCGAGGGCCAGGTCGGCGAGCACCATGTCGTGGTTGGTGACGATCACGTCCACCTTGGTCATGCCTTCGCGGGCGCGGTAGAAGCTGCACTGCTGGAAGTTCGGGCAGTGCCGCCCGGTGCACTGGCTGTGATCGGTGGTCAATTGCGACCAGACGGCATCCTCCAGCTCCTGGGGCCAGCTGTCGCGGTCGCCGTCCCAGCGGTTGCCGGCCAGCTTCTCGATCATCTGCGTGTAGAGCTTCTGGCTGGCCTCGTCGATGTCGAGGCGGAAACCCTCCTCCTCGAACAACTGGGCCGTGGCGCTCTGCGCCTGACCTTCCTGCATGAGCAGGTCCAGCCGTGACAGGCACAGGTAGCGGCCGCGCCCCTTGGCCAGGGCGAAGCTGAAATTCAGGCCGCTGTTGCGGATCAGATCCGGCAGGTCCTTATGGACGATCTGCTCCTGCAACGCCACCGTGGCCGTGGCGATCACCAGCCGCTTGCCGGCGGCACGGGCCGCGGGGATGGCGGCCAGGCTGTAGGCCACCGTTTTGCCGGTGCCGGTGCC
This sequence comes from Pseudomonas flexibilis, assembly GCF_000806415.1. Lineage (NCBI taxonomy): Bacteria > Pseudomonadati > Pseudomonadota > Gammaproteobacteria > Pseudomonadales > Pseudomonadaceae > Pseudomonas > Pseudomonas flexibilis. The sequence continues at coordinate 260,126 of NZ_JTAK01000002.1, read as the reverse complement.
GGCCTCGATGGCTACCACCGCCGGCTCGCCGTCGCGGCGACCCTCGTCATCCGTCTTGATGGCGCCCAGCACCTTGGCCACCTCGGCGATCATCAGCCGTTGGCCGTAGCGGGCCTTGAGGCCCTTGCTGTCGAGAAAGCGGGAGTAGGCGCCCTGGATCTGGGACTTGAGTTCGCTGCTGAGCATCGCGCTGTATATATTTTCAGTACTTTTCGGGGTGGCTATGATACCCGCCCCCGGCCAAAGTCCCTACGCCCTGACAGCGGAGAATCACCCGATGCCCACCTTTACCCTGCTCTACGTGTTGCACCTGCTGGCCGCGCTGGCCTGGGTCGGCGGCATGTTCTTCGCCTGGATGATCCTGCGCCCGGCGGCCGTCGCCGTGCTGCAGCCGCCGGAGCGCCTGCGCCTGTGGCTCGACGTGTTCTTGCGCTTCTTCGCCTGGGTATGGGCGGCCGTGCTGGTGCTACCGATCAGCGGCCTGGCCATGATGCACCTGCGCTTTTCCGGTTTCGATGCGGCACCCGGCTACGTGCATGCGATGCTCGGGTTGTACCTGGCAATGCTGGCCCTCTTCCTGCGCGTCAGCCTGTTGCAGCTGCCGCAGCTGCGCAAGGCGGTGGAAGCGCAGGACTGGCCGACCGGCGGCGTGGTGCTCGGCCGCATCCGCCGCCTGGTGGGCATCAACCTGTCGATCGGACTGGTAGTGATGGCGATTGCCGGGACGCGGTTGTTCTAAGAGGAGTGCACCGAGCCTGTGGGAGCGAATTCATTCGCGAGCTTTGGGGCGTCCGGCCAGGGACGCCCGGCCAGAGGCGCCCTGAGGAACAAAGCTCGCGGACAAGTCCGCGTCCACATGCCCCCGGCAGCGTCTTATTCCACTCGCGCCTCGACCACCGCTTCCACGCGGCGGTTGATGGCCCGACCTTCTTCGCTGTCGTTGTCCGCCACCGGGCGGGCCTCGCCGAAGCCAATGGCATCGACCCGGCCGGACTGGATGCCGAACTCGCTCACCAGCACTTCACGCACGGCCATGGCCCGACGCTCGGAAAGACTCTGGTTGTAGGCCTCGGTGCCCACCGAATCGGTGTGTCCTTCCACCACCGTGGTGGTCTGCGGGAACTGCTTCATGAACTCCGCTACGTCGCGGATATCCGCGTAGCTTTCCGGCTTGACGACCTGACGGTCGAAATCGAATTTCACATCCAGCTCGACCCGCAGGGTCTCCGCGGGTGCTGGCTCGATGATTTCCTCTTCGATCTCCACCAGCGTCACGACCTCCTGTTCCTGGCCCTGGCCTTGCGCCCAGCAATAGCCGCCCGCCGTGGCAGCGGCGATCAACGCGCCCCAACCCGCGTAGCTGCTGCTCTCGAAGGCGCCGAGCGCCGCTCCCGTAACGCCGCCGACCGCCGCGCAGGTCGGCCAGTCGCTCTTCTGCATGCCGGCGCAGCCACTCAGCACGCCGGTCAGCACCACCAACGGTATCGCGTTTCTAACGATGCTCATCACGTTCTCCTGGATAATCGGTGTTGCCGATAGCCAGTGAGTTAAGCAGCACATTGAATGCGCGCTAGCGCACAGCGCCCGAGACAACTTCATTACACAGGGACTCGCAGACGCAGGCGGCAGGCACTTACGACCAATGGCACGCGCGGACACTTGCGCGTCCCGCTCGGCGCCCGCCTTCACCTATGATTGGCACCCGAGTCGAACGCGAGTGAGCACCATGTCCCCCGCCTGTCCCTGCACCAGCGGCAAGCCGCTGTCCACCTGTTGCGGCCGCTATCACGCCGGCCTGCCGGCCCCCAGCGCCGAGCAGCTGATGCGCTCGCGCTACAGCGCCTACGTTCTGGGTCTGATCGATTACCTGGTCACCACCACCCTGCCGGCACAGCAGGCGGGCCTGGACCGTGAGGCCATGGCAGCCTGGAGCGCGCAGAGCGTATGGCTCGGCCTGGAAGTGGAGCAGGCCGAGGTGCTGGGCGGTACCCCCGAACACGCGCGTGTGACCTTTACTGCCCGCTGGCACGATGCAAACGGCGATCACAGCCACCGAGAATGCTCGGCTTTCGTGCAGCGTGACGGCCGCTGGTACTTCATCGATCCCACCGTACCGCTGCAGGCCGGCCGTAACGACCCCTGTCCCTGTGGAAGTGGGCTGAAGTTCAAGAAATGTTGTGCTTCTTACCTTTGATCCTCTGACCATTACGGTAGGAATACTGGCGGCCGGCCGCTACAATCGAGCGCACTTCACAGCCGTGTCCCATGCCCATGCCCCTGGCCAAGAACGCACTCGTCGCCAGCCTGCTGCTCGGTCTCGCCCTGCTAGGCGGCTGCTCCACATGGATGAGCGGCTCCTTCCAGGATCCGGAAATCCGCCTGCTGCGGGTGGAAACCATCGAAGCGCGTCTCGACGAACAACTGTTTCGTCTGCATTTCGAGATCAGCAATCCGAACTCCCGCAGCCTGCCGGTGCGCAACCTGAGCTACAGCCTGTTTCTCAATGACATTCCCCTGGCGCGGAATCAGGATGAACGCTCCCTGATCGTTCCGGGCAATGACGTGCGTCGCTTCGGCGCCAACCTGCACACCAACCTGTGGCGGCATATTCGCGAGATCACCCGGCTCCTGGAGAAACCCGACCAGCCCGTGCAGTACCGGCTGGAGGGCACTCTGAAGGCCGGGCTGCTGTTCGGACGGGACGTGCGGTTTTCCCGCAGCGGCGAGATAATCCCCCGCGACCACATACCGGAGTAGCTCCATGACGCAACAACCCCATGTCCACGGTCCGCACTGCGACCACGACCATGAGCATGATCACGGCCATGTGCACGGCCCGCACTGCAACCATGCCCCGCAGGAGCCGACACGCAACCCGCTGAAGGCCATCGGCCGCAACGACCCTTGCCCCTGCGGCAGCCAGAAGAAATACAAGAAGTGCCACGGTGCCTGAGTTCCCGCTGCCACTGCTGATCGCCGCGCTGGCGATCATCGGCCTGCTGGCAGGCTATGCCCTGTGGTTGTGGCGGCAGGTCTGGCAGCGCCAGCGCCAGCAACAGGCACAGGACCGCCAACAGCGCGAGCGGCTCGGCGAGGATTTGCGCATCCTCGCCAGCAGCCTGCTTGACGGCCAGTTACCGATGATCGAAGGCGCGATCCGCATCAAGGTGCTGATCGACAATTACGACACCACGCTCAGCCAGAGCGCTCACAGCGCCGTGTTCCACAGCCTCTACGCGGCCACCGCCGACGTGCCCACCCATGCCGCCTGGCAGGCACTGAGCGCCGAGGAACGCACCCAATACCGCAGCCGTTTCGCCGCCATGGAGCGCGAACATGGCGAGGCGCTGCGGACGGCTGCGAAATGGCTGCTGGAGCAGCGACTGGGCTAATCTGGGTACGCCTGACGCTGAGCGGTCAGGTTGTTTTTGACAGGGTGGCCATGGAAATGGTGTCCGCCCTCCCCGCATGGATGCTTTTATGACCCCGCCTCTGCTTCGCGCCCTTGCCCTGACACTCCTGCTGGCGGTGGGCGGCTGTCATGCGCTGCTCGACGGCCACTATCGCGATACCCTGCCGCCAGAACAAGGCAGCATCACCCTCGAAGGACTGCATAAGCCAGTGTCGGTGCGCCGCAACGCGCTGGGCATGCCCTTCATCGAAGCCGACAGCCTGGCCGATGCCTCATTCGCCCTCGGCTACGTGCATGCCACCGACCGCCTGGCGCAGATGGAGGGCATGCGGCTGATGGCCGCCGGGCGGCTCGCCGAGATGCTGGGCGCCGGCGTGCTGGACATCGACCGCTTCATGCGCACCGTGGATCTGGAACGGGCCGCCAAGGCGCTGCAACGTGGCGTGTCCCCCGAGGTCATGCACCTGCTGGAACGCTATGCGCAGGGCGTGAACCGTTACCTGGCCCTCCACCAGGGGCGCCTGCCCCTGGATCTGGACGCCGCCGGACACCACCCCGAGCCCTGGACCCCGAGGGCCTCGCTCCTGGTGTTCTGCCTGCTCAACTTCGGGCTGGCCGCCAACCTGCAGGAAGAAATCGCCGCGCTGGCGCTGGCCCAGAGGGTAGGCACAGAACGACTGGCCTGGCTGCTGCCCGTCTATCCCGACGAACCCCTGCCCTTCGATGAAACGGCCAAGCTGGCCGAGTTGACGCTGCAAGCACCCATTCCCGGCCTCGGGGAGCTGGCTGCAACCGGCCAGAAGATCGCCGCAACCCGTCTGCTGGGGGCCGCCGCGTCCAACAACTGGGCCGTTGCCCCCGCCCGAAGCACGGCCGGAAAGAGCCTGCTGGCCAACGACACCCATCTGCCGCTGGCCATGCCGTCCTACTGGAACTATGTGCACCTGCGCACGCCGGAGCTGCAGGGCGCCGGCGTCGCCATCGCCGGCCTCCCGGCCGTGGTCGCAGGCTTCAACGGCTCGCTGGCCTGGGGCATGACCATGGTCATGGGCGACAACCAGGATCTGTTCCTGGAGCAACTGGTCGAGGGGCGTGACGGACAATGGCTCTACCTGGCCGAAGGCGAGTGGCAACCCACCCGGCAGCGCCGGGAAACCTTCATCATCAAAGGGCAGCAACCGGTCAGCGAGATCATCCACGAAACACGCAACGGTCCGCTGCTCAATGCCGTGCTGACCGAACCCCGCCATATGCTGCAACCCCGAGCCCTGCAGAGCGGCTACGGGCTGGCCTACCGCAGCATTCAGAACGAGACTGACCAGAGCGTGGATGCGTTCTTCGCCCTGTCGCGCGCCAAATCGGTGACCGACGCCTTCGAGGCCAGCCGTGGCGTGCGCGCCATGGCGCTGAACATCCTGTTCGCCGATGCCGACAGCATCGGCTGGCAGGTCACCGGACGCTATCCGCAACGCGCCCGCGGGCAGGGACTGCTGCCCTCGCCGGGCTGGGACGACCGCTACGGCTGGAAGGGCTATGTCGACCCGGCTCGTCACCCCAGCGCCCGGAATCCGAAGAGCGGCTGGCTGGGGACGGCGAACCATCGCAGCGTGCCGGCGGACTTTCCGGTGCGCCTGAGCAGCTCCTGGTATTACCCGGAGCGCGCCGAGCGCCTGGCCCAGGTGCTGGCCGCTGGCCCCCATGATCGCGACAGCATGATTGCCCTGCAGTACGACCAGACCAGCCCATTCGTCCTCAAGCTGCAGGCCATGCTGCGCGCGCCCGCCATGGCCGAAGCGCTGGAAAGCGCGCTGCTGGCCCTGGCGCCCCCCGAACAATCCCGTGCCCGTGAGGCCCTGGAACGCCTGCTGGCCTTCGACGGCGCGCTGACGGCCGATTCGGCGGATGCCGCGCTCTACGCCGCCTTCCTGCATGAAAGCGCGCGGCAGATCTTCCTCGACGAACTGGGACCGGAAGATGATCCGGCTTGGCAAGCGCTGGTGCAGGCCGCCAACACGTCCTACTCGGCCCAGGCCGACCACCTGCTGGGACGCGACGACAGCCCGTTCTGGGACGACACGAGCACTGCGGAAGCCGAGGACAAGCCCGCCATCCTGGCCCGCAGCCTGGCGGCCGCCACGGCGTTGCTGGAGCAGCGATTGGGCAACGATCGCGAAGCCTGGCGCTGGGATGCGCTGCACCGCTACCACTGGGTCACCGACGGCAGCAAGCTGGCCCCCTACCTGGGCTTCACCCAGCGCCATGGCCTGAAGGCACTTGCCGGTTACGTGGATCGCGGTCCATATCCGGCCGGCGGCGATCACAGCACCCTGAACGTGGCAGCCTATCGCTGGGGCGAATCCTTCGACACCTGGCTGATCCCGGCCATGCGCATCGTCGTGGATTTCGCGGCGGAGGAGCCTATGCAAGGCCTCAACAGCAGCGGCCAGTCCGGCAATCCTGCCAGCCCGCATTACGCAGACGGCATTCAGGCGTGGCTGGACGCCGACTATCAGGTGTTTCCCTTCCGCGCAGAAAACCAGACCCACGTGTACGGGGAGCGGCGGTTGTGGTTGCTGCCGTAGGGGCAGCTGCCCAATAAGCCGGTTACAGACCCTTGACGGCGAAAATGCCCGCGGCGTTGCGCCAGTAACCCTTGTAGTCCATGCCGTAGCCGAAGATGTAGCGATCCTCGCAGGGCAGACCGACATAATCGGCCTTCAGGTCCGGACGGGCCTTGCGGTCATGAACCTTGTCGATCAGTACGGCGGTGTGCACCTCGCGGGCACCGGCATGCCGGCAGAAGTCGACGATCGCCGCCAGGGTGTGCCCTTCGTCGAGAATGTCGTCGATGATCAGCACGTCGCGGTCCATGAACGACACTTCCGGCTTGGCTTTCCAGAACAGTTCGCCGCCGCTGGTTTCGTTGCGGTAGCGCGTAGCGTGCAGATAGGAAAGCTCGAGCGGGAAATCCAGTTGGGTCAGCAGCTTGCCGGCAAAAATCAGCCCACCGTTCATCACGCAGAACACCACCGGATTGCGTTCGGCCAGGTTGGTGTTGATGTCCTCGGCCACCCGACTGATGGCGGCCTCGATTTGCGCATTGCTGTACAGACAGTCGGCTTCGGCCATCACCTGGCGAATGTGGGCGAGATCGGGCATGAAAAAAATCCTCTTGCTGCTGGGATTCGGCAAAAACGAAGCGCGAAAGGTATGCCCCGAGCAGCCATCAGGCAAGTTTCGGTGCTCACCGGTTGCGTACAGTCTTCGTGAAGCGCCCCCCCTTGACGAGAATCTGCCGCAGCCACCGACAAAGACCGTTTTTTTGCTGATACCTGCATGCTATTTGCTTTACCCTAGCGCGATTTTTTGCCCGCCCCCTGCCGGAGAACCTCCATGCCTATCCGAGAGATCCGCCACCCGCTGATCCGCCACAAGCTCGGCCTGATGCGCCGGGCCGATATCAGCACCAAGAATTTCCGCGAACTTGCCCAGGAAGTGGGCGCACTGCTCACCTACGAAGCGACCAATGACCTGCCACTGGAGAACTACGAGATCCAGGGCTGGAACGGCACGGTCACCGTCGAGAAGATCGCCGGCAAGAAAATTACCGTGGTACCGATCCTGCGTGCCGGCATCGGCATGCTGGATGGCGTGCTCCAGCTGATTCCCAGCGCCAAGGTGAGCGCGGTGGGCATCGCCCGCAACGAGGAAACCCTGCAGGCACACACCTACCTGGAAAAGCTGGCGCCGGAAATCGACGAGCGCCTGGCGCTGATCATCGATCCCATGCTGGCCACCGGCGGCTCGATGGTCGCCACCATCGACCTGCTGAAGAAGGCCGGCTGCAAGGAAATCCGCGCCATGGTGCTGGTGGCTGCGCCGGAAGGCATCGCGGTGGTGGAAAAGGCCCACCCGGACGTGCAGATCTTCACCGCCTCCATCGACCAGGGGCTTAACGAACACGGCTACATCATTCCCGGCCTGGGCGATGCCGGCGACAAGATCTTCGGCACCAAGCAAAAGGACAGCTGAGCATGAGCGACACTTTCAAGGACCCGATTTTGCGCCAGGGGATTGCCGGCGCGCAGATGCTGTTCGTGGCCTTCGGCGCCCTGGTGCTCATGCCGCTGCTGACCGGCATGGACCCCAACGTGGCGCTGTTCACCGCGGGCATCGGCACCCTGCTGTTCCAGCTGGTGACCCGCCGCGAGGTGCCGGTATTCCTGGCCTCCAGCTTCGCCTTCATCGCACCGATCATGGCGATCAAGGGTGAAGTGGGTCTGCCGGCCGTATTGGGCGGCATCATCGCCGCCGGCGTTGTGTATGTCTTGCTCAGTTTCGCGGTGAAACTGCGCGGCGCCGGCTTCATCGACCGACTGCTGCCGCCGGTGGTCATCGCTCCGGTGATCATCTCCATCGGCCTGGCCCTGTCGCCGGTCGCGGTGGGCATGGCCATGGGTGGAAGCGGCGAGAACGCAATCCCCTACGCGACCGCCATCACCATTTCGATGGCCTCGCTGCTTGCCACGCTGCTGGTCGCCACGCTGGGACGCGGGCTATTCCGCCTGGTGCCGATTCTGGCCGGCATTATGGTGGGCTGCGCCCTGTCCGCCGCCTTCGGCATCATCGACACCTCGGGCATCGCCGCCGCGCCCTGGCTGGCCCTGCCGAACTTCGTCGCGCCAGAATTCCACTGGGGGGCCATTCTTTACATGCTGCCGGTGGCGCTCGCCCCGGCCATCGAACACATCGGCGGCGTGGTCGCCATCGGCTCGGTGACCGGCAAGAACTTCATCCAGAAGCCCGGCCTGCACCGCACCCTGCTCGGCGACGGCCTGGCGACCTCAGCAGCCGGCCTGTTCGGTGGCCCGCCGAACACGACTTATGCGGAAGTGACCGGCGCCGTGATGCTGACCAAGAACTACAACCCGAAGGTCATGACCTGGGCAGCCGTGTTCGCCATCCTGATGGCCTTCGTGGGCAAGTTCGGCGCAGCGCTGCAGAGCATCCCGGTTCCGGTGATGGGCGGCATCCTCTGCCTGCTGTTCGGCTCCATTGCCGTGGTCGGCCTGAACACCCTGATCCGCAACCAGGTGGACCTGTCCCAGCCGCGCAACCTGATCATCGTCTCGGTGACGCTGGTGTTCGGCATTGGCGGCATGAAGCTGGGTACCCCGGAGTTCGCCCTGTCCGGCATCTCGCTGGCGGCGCTGACCGCCCTGCTGCTCAACCTGCTGCTGCCCGGCGGCCAGGGCTGGAAGAGCAAGCCGCTGGATCAGGAACAGACATAGGATTCGGGTAGGAGCGGGTTCAGCCGCGATGCTCCAGAAGCTCGCGACTGAACCCGCTCCTAGGGATGTGTGCAGGCTTTCGCTTTTGTGGGAGGGGCTTTAGCCGCGACGGCACCCTCTCCCCTTGCGGGAGAGGGCGAAGAAAAACCTTCAGGCCTCGTCTTCGCGGCGACTCATGCCGTACTTGCGCATCTTCTCCACCAGCGTGGTGCGGCGGATGCGCAGGCGCTCGGCGGCCCGGGCGACAACGCCGCCGGCCTCGTCCAGGGCCTGCTGGATCAAGCCCTGCTCCAGGTTGCCCAGGTACTCCTTGAGATCCAGCCCCTCGGGCGGCAGTGTGGCAGTGGCCGACAGGGCTGGCTGCATGGCACCACCGATGGCCGCCCGCTCCTCCAACTCCTCGCGGATCGACGCCGTGAAGTGCTCTTCCTCGTCGTCCACGTGCCGAAACTTCTTTGGCAGCTCGGACACACCGATCACCCCATACGGGTACATGATCGCCATGCGTTCGACCAGGTTGGCCAGCTCACGCACGTTGCCCGGCCAGTCGTGGCGGCACAGCGACATGATCGCGGCCGAGTTGAAGCGGATGGAGCCGCGTTTCTCGTGCTCCATGCGCAGTATCAGCTCGTTGATCAGCACCGGGATGTCTTCCACCCGCTCGCGCAGGGGAGCCATGTCGATGGGGAAGACATTGAGGCGGTAGTACAGATCCTCGCGGAAGGCGCCTTCGGCGATCATCTGCTCCAGGTTCTTGTGGGTCGCGGCGATGATGCGCACATCGGCCTGCTGCGTCTTGTTGCTGCCCACGCGCTCGAAGGTTCGCTCCTGCAGCACGCGCAGCAGCTTGACCTGCATGGCCAGCGGCATGTCGCCGATCTCGTCGAGGAACAGGGTGCCGCCCTGGGCCAGCTCGAAACGCCCGATGCGATTGGAGATGGCACCGGTGAACGCGCCCTTCTCGTGGCCGAACAGCTCGCTCTCCAGCAATTCGGCCGGAATGGCCCCGCAATTGACTGGCACGAACGGCGCGCCGCGGCGCTTGGAGTGATAGTGCAGGTTGCGGGCCACCACCTCCTTGCCGGTTCCGGATTCGCCGAGAATCAACACGCTGGCTTCGGTGTCGGCGACCTGATGCATCATCTGCCGCACGTTCTGAATCGCGCGACTGGTGCCGACCAGGCTGCGGAACAGGTTCGGCTCGCGCTGCCGGCCCCGATCGCGGGCCTCATCGTATATTTCGCGATAGACCTGTGCCCGGTGCAGCGTGTCATTGAGACGGTTGTAGCTGACCGGATCGTCCAGCACGCTCAGTACGCGGCGGCGTTGCTCTTCAGGCCACTGCGCCATGTCGGCGGGCTCTTCCAGCAACACCAGTGGCAGCAGTTCGTCCAGGGCGTGCAGCTGCTTGATCTGCTCCAGGACGCCGCCACGGGCGTCCACCTGTCCCAGCAGAACGCAGAGAATTTCCTTGGCAGCGATCGCTGCGCCCATGTGCTCCCGACAATCCGCCGAGCCGCACGCCAGAAGATCTTCACCCAGGAAGCCCAGAATGACCGCCAGGTCTCGGCGACGCTCGGCACGGTCATCGATCAACAGGATTTTGGTTTCACGCCACATGTCTGACTTCTGGCCTGGATTCTTTTTTTACACGTTCCGACCCCTAGGGGCCGATGGCAGGATGGCGGCCATTTAAAGTCAAAAGACTGTCTCAAGTCAATTTCCTGACTAGCAAAAATGACTTTTGTCTAACGGCCCTGTCACAGATCAAAAAATGCCAGAAATATGACTGATGGAAATGTGATGACATTAACACTTCTAATGTCAATTGGCGCCAGGAATACCTGCCAAAAAGAAAACCCCGCCGTAGCGGGGTTTGCAAATCACTTGGTCAGTTGCGAAGCGATGCCATCCCAGCCCGCCTTCAGTTCACGCATCAGCCCCGCCACTTCTTCGAGGATACGGACATCGTTCTTGCGGTTGGCTTCGATCAACCGCCGCGCCATATAGTCGTACAAGCGGTCATAGTTGGCGGCCAGCTCGCCACCGGCTTCCAGGTTCAGCCCCTCGCGCAGACCGCCAATGATGTCGATGGCCTTGCCGATCAGCATGCCTTTCATCTCGGTCTGCCCCCGCGACATGGCGCCCTGGGCCTGGGCGATGCGGTCCAGCGCGCCGGCCTGCAGCATCTGGATCAAGCGGTGCGGGCTGGCCTCGGACACCTGCGCATGGGCGTTGACCTGCTGGTACTGCTGAAGGGCGGAACGGGAATACATGCGCAACTCCTGAACGGTCGGACTACGCCTAGGGTATCGGCCCACTATCGGCAAGCTTTAGAGGAAGAGGATGAAAGGCGGATGGGACCCAATGGCAAAGGCGCCCATACGACCGGCGCAGGCTCTCGTCGAACCGCCTTTCGCCCTAAAAACTTTGGCCGAGATTGACAGACCCCTATTGCGCGGCAGCGGCGAGCGCGTACCGGCGGAACCGATAGGAAATCGCTGCGCGAGCTCCTACCCTACGGAGCGCAGGTGCGGCGGCATCCAAACGCTCGCCGCTGAAGGGCCTCCTACCGGTGCCAGGCAGTCACTCTGCGTCCTGATACGCCCGGGCGCCGGCGCTGGCCTGGCGCAGCTGGCGCAGTTCTGAGCCCACCTGCTGCTTTTCGGCCTCGCACGCCTCCAGCACCTCACGGTACAGCGCCAATAGCTCGCCGAGACGCTCAAGCACCTCAGGGTCACCCTTGCCGCCCTGCGCCATCACGTCATCAACGACCTGACGGCACAGCGAATCGAGCTCGCCGATCGCCTCCCAATCCTGGCGCTCCAGCGCTTCGCGCAGGGCACGCTGGGTGGATTCCAGTTTCTCGATGGCTTCTTGCATGAACTCGTTTCCTTGATACGCCCCTGGGGCGGATGGCGCTGCCGCCGGTCAGTCGTCGCTGCCTTTCTTGTTCAGCGCGTTCAGGGTGGCCAGCACGCTCTGACTGGTGGCATTCAGTCGCGCGACCAGGCTGTCCATGGCGTTGAACTTCTTGAACAGGGAGGTCGTCAGGGTTTCAATGCGCAGGTCCAGCTTGGTCTGGTCAGTAGCCAGGGCATCCTTGGCATCGGTCAGGCTTTTCTCGCGCGAGGCCAGCAAGCCGTCCTTGCCGGCGTACACCGAGGTAATGTCGCCGATGCGATTGAACAACCCTTTCTCCCCGGTGAAGAATGCCTTGATACCTTCCGGATTGGAGGCCACGGTTTTCTTCAACTGGTCTTTGTCGAGCGCGAGGGTACCGTCGCGGTTTGTCTTGACGCCCAACTGAGCAAGTACCTTCAGCTCGCCCGCACCCTCTACCGGATTGGAAAGCGCGCTGCGCAACTGCGACATCATCGAGCGCAGCGTCGAGTCCGCCACCAGCGCACCCGCCTGGGTCGTGGCGTTGCCATTGGCGTCAGTGGTCTGAGTGACCTTGGTCAGACCATTGGTGACAGTCAGCAGCGTGTTGTAGGCCATCACGAAGGATTCGACCGACCCTGCGATGCCATCAGCATTGGCTGCCACCGACAGGGTCGTGGTGCCCGCCTCTTCCAGCTTGATGCTCAGACCACTGAGGTTGGTGACCGTGTTGGTCTTGCTGGACATCTCAAGACCGTCGATCTTGAACGTGGCATCAGCAGCCGGAGTGATGTAGCCAGCGCTCCCGGGAACAGCACCATCAAGCGCGTCCGTTCCGACAATGTTCAACGCAGACAGATCGTTCTCGCCCACCACAGAGATGTCGGTACCTGCGCCGGTCGTTTCGGAGGCCAGCACCAGACGCGATCCGCCATTGCCATCGCTGATAATGTTCGCCGAGATACCCGCCCCGCTCAGCTGATCGTTAATGGCGTTGCGGACATCCGTCAGGCTGGCGCCGTCGTCAATGCTGACACTGTAATCGTTGCTGCCCACGCTGACGGTCAGCTTGCCACCAGTGGCGTAAGTGGTGGAAGCCTGGGTTGCCGAGGCGACTTTCGACGCGGTCGCCAACTGGGTCACTTCCAACTTGTACGAACCGGCCACCGCTCCGGCCCCCATGCTGACCTTGGCCACATCGGTCTTCGAGGAGCTTGCCTTGTAGCCATCGAAGGCCGTGGCACTCGACTTGAGCCCCGCCAGCGCAGCCTCGAACGTCTCCACCGCGCTCTTCAGCATTCCAACTGCCGAAAGCTGCGTATCGGTGCGCGCTTTCTGAAGGTCAATCTGGGTCTGCTTCGGCGCCTTTTCCGCATTGGCCAGCGCCTTCACCAGATCATTGATATTCAGACCTGAACCCAGACCGGTAATCGTGCTGACCGCCATGCTGTCACCCTCTCTGTTTTCCTAGCGCCTGGCCTGCCACAAGGCATTCTCGAACCAGACTGCCGCTATTCATGGGGGCGGATTCGTCCCCACGCACCTGTATAAGAATCAAACCTGGCGGCTGAAGAGAATGCCGCCAGCGTCTTGCAACCGCTTGGCGAGTTCCAGCGCTTCCTCTGAAGGCAACTGGCGGATCACTTCGCCACTGTGCCGAGCGATCACCTTGACTACGGTGCGCCCGGTGTCTTCGTCGATGGAGAACTGCAGGCCACGCTGCGTTTCATCAACGAACTCCTGAATTCGTTTGATCGCCTCCACTACGCGCTCGCGTTCGGACTCGATCGGATATTGCCGTTTTTCTTCCCGGACGCTCTTGCCGGCCTGTTCGGCCTCACTCGCCTGGGATATGTGCGCCGTATAGAAGGCGTTGATATTCAGTCCAACGTCCATCAGCCTATTTCTCCATCAAAAGAGAGGGCGCACAAGGCGCCCCCTCTCCTAGCGCAGGGGGATTAGCCCAGCAGCTTCAGCACGGCGGACGGCAGCTGGTTAGCCTGAGCCAGGATCGCGGTGGATGCCTGTTGCAGGGTCTGCTGCTTGGTCAGCTCGGCAGTTTCGTTGGCGAAGTCAACGTCCTGGATGCGGCCGCGAGAAGCAGTGGAGTTCTCGGCGATCGCAGTCAGGTTGTTGATGGTGCTGTCCAGACGGTTCTGCACGGCACCCAGGTCAGCGCGCTGGGAGTCGATGCGAGCGATGGCCTTGTCCAGAACGAACAGGGCTTGCTGAGCCGAATCAGCGCTGCGGATGTCGGAATCCTTGACGGTCGACAGGGTGGACGAAACCGGAGTGGAGCCAAACAGGGTGGCGGCAGAGCCGGTTCCGCTGATGGAGAACGCCTTGGAGGAGTCGACGTTGACTTCGCCGCGGATGATCTGGGTGTCTACCAGGGCAGTAGCAGCGGTCTTGGTGTCGTCGCCAGCCTGAACGGAAACCTGGATACCGCCTGCGGAGAAGGCAACGCCCGATGCCGCACCGATTTCGAAGTTCTCGCCGGCCTCGTTGATGACGGTGATTTCCTTGCCGTCGTAGGCAACGGTCACGTTCAGCTTGCTGGCGTTGTCGCGCAGTTGCTCGAACAGCTGCTGCTCGCTGGTGGCACCCAGGATCTCGATGGACTCTTCGCCCACGGTCAGCTTGAAGTTACCCACGGAGCCGGAGCTCAGTGCATCGCCGTCCAGGGTGACAACGGTACGAGCGGAAACAGTCAGGCCACCGATGGCACCGTCCAGAGCCTGTGCAATGCTCTTGGCCGAGCCGCTGGCGTCATAGGACACGGTCACAGCCTGGCCGCCGCCAACGATGGTGGCAGTACCGGATGCCAGGGGGGTGGTGCCCACGGCGCCGCCGCTGGCCGAACCGACCTGGTTGGAACCGATCTTGTTGGCAGCAACGCTGTCCATGCTGATGTTGATGGTTTCGTAAGCGTTGGCGCCGACCTGGAAGGCGGTGGTGCCGAAGGAGCCGTCCAGCAGGTTGCGGCTACCGAAGGTGGTGGTTTCGGCGATACGGTTCAGTTCAGCGGTCAGGGCGCTGTACTCGGACTGCATCGAAGCGCGGTCTTCGTCGCCGTAGGAACCGTTGGCCGACTGCAGGGCCAGCTCGCGCATGCGCTGCAGGATGCTGGTGGATTCGCCCATGGCCGCTTCAGCGGTCTGTGCGATGGAGATACCGTCGTTGGCGTTCTTCACGGCAACGTTCAGACCGTTGATCTGGCTGGTCAGACGGTTGGCGATCTGCAGGCCAGCGGCATCGTCCTTGGCGCTGTTGATGCGCAGGCCGCTGGACAGGCGCTGCATGGAAGTGGACAGGTTGTCCGAGGCACGGTTCAGGTTCTTCTGAGTGCTCAGAGAGGCGATGTTGGTATTAACAGAGAGAGCCATTTATGGAGTCCTCATGGGTTGGGCTTAGAGGTTCCCACGCCCCGGGCTTGCGCCTGTTGTGGCCTGGAGAACTGTCACAAGGGTTATCGTCGGTTCTCTCGGATGCTTTAGGGCTGGCTGTGTTTTTTTAGCCATCACGGAGCTATTACTTGCTTTGGCGCACGTTTTTCGACAGCCAAACGGGTGATATCAGCCGAAGCGCTCCAAGCGCGGCACACTTCCCTTGGGACGAGTCCACTCACGAGCGCCTGGGCGTGATCTGCATGAAAGCCAAGCGCTCGCGGCCAAAGCCCCTCCCACGAAGCCAGCGCCCGCGCTGAACCGGTAAGAGCGACTTCAGCCGCGAGCTTTTAAGTGCCTTGCAGGACTCAGGGCAACCAGGCGTTGCGCCACTGCTCCAGGTTTTCCCCTTCCAGCATCCAGTCCCTGCAAACAGCAGCCCGAAGTTCATCCCCCATCTTCGCCGTGGCATCCAGGTCGGCCAGATGCATGCGAATAGCATCCACCCAGTCCTTGAAGCGGTTGCGCACCCGCGTCACCGGCAAGTCACCCTGGTAGCAGACCAGATCGGAGCACACCACCGGGAAACCGCAGGCACCGTATTCGAGCAAGCGCAGATTGCTCTTGCATTCGTTGAAAAGGTTCTGCTCCACCGGTGCGATAGCCAGGTCCAGGTTCAGGCGCGCAAGGGCCGCCGGGTACTGCTCGATGTCGATCCCCGGATGGAACTCATGGACGTATGGCCGCAGCCTGTCCGGACACATGCCGAAGAACACCCACTCAACCTCATTGGCCAACTCCCTGACCACGTCGGCAATCATCTCCAGGTCACCAGTGTGGCTGGAACCGCCAGCCCAACCCACACGCGGCTTGCTCGATACCCGACGCTCACTGCTCAGACCATGCCACCAGCCTGGATTCAGGGTGTTCCTGACGACCCGAATGTCACCATGCATCCCGGCAAAAGCCTCGGCCAACGGCTCGGTCGACACCACAAAGCGATCCACTAGCGACAAGCCACGGCGAAGCGATTTGATAATGTCCTTCGGCATCTTGGCCCGATGAACACTTTTCAGCGGCAGGTTGGGCAGATAGTCGTCGAGCTCAAAGACCTTGAACGCCCGGGAGAACTTCTTCGTCCGAGCGATAATTTCCAACTGGACATCGGTCACCTGGCGCTGCAGGACAATCGCGTCCGGGCTGTAGCGTTCCAACTCCGGAACATTCAACAGCCTGCCCAGCAGCGTGCCATCGATGAGACCCGCCTCCTTGGCTGCATTGAACGGCTGTATGACCCGGTACTGACCACATCCGGTCACGTCTGCCATATGGGCCAGCACAATCGGCAGCGGCCGCCAGCTCAACGGCCTCCAGGTCAGATTGGCATCGGTTTCGATTTCAAAGCCATTGCCGCCGAGCGACAGGTTGGGGTTGTACGCAGGATCGCGGGCGATCTGAGGCAACCACTTCTCATACATGGCGTCCTGCTCGGCCATGAAGCGCTGGCGTTTGGCCTCGGCCTTGGCGGGATCGACAAGGTTCTGACTGACATTGCCCACATGCATGACAACCGAATGCGGTGTCCACACAATCAGGTAGCCGGCCTCTCGCACCTTCAGGCATAGGTCCACGTCGTTGTAGGAAACCTTGAACGACTCATCCAGGCCGCCCACCTGGTCATAGACCGATTTACGAATCAGCAAACAGGCCGCCGTCACGGCACTCAGGTTCTGGTCTACCTGCATGCGCTGCATGTAGCCGGCATCATCACCCTCACGCCCGATGAAAGGATGATCGGCCGGTCCCCGCAGCCCCAGAATCACACCGGCATGCTGGATTTTCCCGTTGGGGTAAAGCAACTTGGCGCCGACGATGCCAACTTCCGGACGCTGCCCATGATTCATCAGCGCATCCAGCCAATCCTCACGGAGGATGGCGGTATCGTTGTTGAGGAGCACGAGGTACTCCCCGCGCGCCTCACGCGCCGCCATGTTATTGACAGCTGAATAATTGAAGGGGTGTGGGTAACGCAGTACGCGAACCTTGTCAGACTTCATTTTATCGACGCCATCAAGCCACTCCCGGGCTTCCGGCGTTTCGCTGTCGTTATCGACGATCAGCACTTCGAAGTTCGGATAGCGCGTCTTCTCCAGCAGGCTGGTGACGCAGCGCAGGAGCATTGGCAGCTGGTCCTTGGTCGGCACGATGATGGAAACCATCGGCTTTTCCTCATGGCCGTACACCAGGCGGTAACGCCCGGGCAACTCGGCCAGAACTTTGCCGCCGGGATACCCGCGACGCTGTAGGTGGCGCTCCAGGATGGCAACTTCGTCGTTCACGGTCACCAACATGCCGGCTTCGCCAATGAGCAATGGCTCATCCAGGTGGCCAATGATTCCCGGCCCCCTCTCCTCCAACAATCGAACAATGAAATCGAATTCATAGGCGTCGGAGTAGCTCGCATCGAACCCACCCAGCGCCTGCAGCGCTTCTGTCCGGAATAACCAGTGCCGTGCAGTCGCACTTGGCAGACTGAGGGTCAGGTCAAGATTGAAATCAGGCCGGAACAGCGCGCCAAGAACGCCATTGTCGCCTCGAGCCAGCTCGTCGGCGTAAACGGCATCGCAAGGCAAACCGCCAGAAAGTTCTACTGCCAGCATATGCAGGCCGCCTGGTGTGAACTCGACACCGTTCTCCACCAGAATTACCCAATCCAGCGCGGCGGACTGGATGCACTCATTGAGCGTATCGACCGTTTGTTGAGCAGGCAGAACGTATCGAACATTCGCAGGCATCTGCGCAGAACACGGAGACTCCCCGAACACCGTAATCTCGCAGCGCAGGTTCCCGGGTGCCACAGCCAGACTTGCGAGGGTCCGCTGAAGTGCCTCCGTACCCTTTCCGGCACCAAGCACATACACACCCAGACGAACGACCGGCGCAGCAGCAAGCCGTTCGGCCACGAGAGGCTGCTGGTATTCCTGAACGGTTCTTTTCTTTACCCAACCCTCAACAGAAAACTGGACTTTCTCGCCGGCCACAGGTCGAGTACCCATGACCTTCTGCAAATCGAACGACTTCCATTGCACCTGCCCCATTGGCGAAGCGCGCACAATATCATTACCCTCACCGCGATAAAGCCCCATGGCCTTTATTTGTCGGGTGAATAGAACAACCGCTTTCTTCCACAGCTCTAGGATGTCGGACTGTTGCTGACGCTGCTCTTCATGCTGACGGAAGCAGGAAAGCGGTTCTACCAGATATGCGAAGTCCCCGTGCGTCAGAACGTTCACATACATGGCCAGATCATTGATTGCCCGAATCGTTTCCCCTTGCAGACAGCATACGTTCGGCTTCACATCCACCAGATGCTCTCGGCGGAACATAACCGTACTGGGCTCTCCAATGAAGTTCATTGGATAATCGGCCAGATAGCTGATCAAGTCGCGACCGTTTACCAATCTGTCACCCGGAAAGGGACAACGCGTCGCCTGAATATCCGGAAGAGTCCTACCGGCCCCATCTATCAGTAGCCGCCGCGACGTGACCAGGCTGACAGAGGGATACTGCAAGAACACGCCAATCATCCGCTCGACGCAGGTCGGCATGAGAATATCGTCGTCATTCAGAAACTTGACGAATTGCCCTCTGGCCTCGGTAACACATTGGGTGTAGTTCATCAGGCCGCCCAGGCCCGGCTCATTCCGAATCACGCGAACGGGTTTCGGACTATAAGGCAGATAGCGACTTAGAATGTCCTGGATATCCTGCGTAGGACAGTCATCACTGATCAGGATTTCGATGTTCTGATAGGTCTGAAGCAAGGCGCTTTGCAGGGCAGCCTCGAAATACCTTGGCTTGTAGGTAGGAACTACAATACTGACCAAAGGACTCTTGATTTCCATTTATAAACCTATTTCAAAAATTGAGTCCGGCCCGTATCAGGCGTAAATAATTTTCGAGTTACTCTCGATGGCGCGGACTACATCGATTGGAGAGTTCCACATCAGGACATCCAGAATGGAAAGTCCCGACTCATGCTGATACGGACCCGTTTCATAGGCGAAGGGGGAAAACTCCAAGAAAGCCAGGCGGGTATTGCCCGCAGTGAAATCGAGTGGGTCAAACAGCTCGCGTCCACCCATGGGGTTCAGATACACATCGGCCCCGAGCTGCTTGCTGATCGAAGGCGCCCACTCGCCGGCGCCCTCGATCCCCGACAGATCCAGGCCCATTCTGGAGCATACGGAATAATTAAATGGGAGCTCCAGATAGCGACAGACCTCTTGCAAGGCTCGAGTATTGAGATCAACCAACAGATCACTGCCCAGATCATGAAAAACCCTGTTCACCAGGGATACTACCTGATCATAGAACGGGGACTTTCGGCGATAGTGCGACAGCTTGCCCAGCAGCGACTTCTGGACCCCCGCTAAATCCAGCACCTGAGCTTGGCATGTGGTTATGGAAATCGATGAATTGGCAAGCGGGACATTAATGTACGTCCAGCCTTTGTCAGGATGCAGGACTCTGTTACGCGACATCCATGACTTCGGCGTGTACTGGGTTACGTCAAAAACTACCCATCTATCCGTTTGAGCAATTAGCGCAAAGTGGCCCAGATACGGAAAGAAATAGGGCTGCATGATTCCGAGCCTCACGCCGCCTCCCTCAACTTCCTACGGATGCTCTCGGCACAGGCTCCGGCCATACGGATCGCTGCTGCTATTCGTCCGGCTCCCTCTGCATCGATCATCTGACCGATTGGCAGCTGGAGAACGCGCTCGCAGAGATACTCGGTCACCGGTAGACGCGCGGATGCATCAGGGAACTGATCGGCGTAAGGAACGAAGCGATGCAATCCTGGGTAGAAGTAACGTCGCGCCACGACATTCTCCGCCGATAACACTTGCTGCAGTTCATTGCGATTCAGCCCGAACGCCCGCTCGTCGATTTCGCAGACAACGTACTGATAGTTGGTCTTGCTGACGGACGCAGGTGTCAGCAGCCGCACCCCCTGAATACCCTCCAGCCCCTGGCGATAGGCGTGGAACATGGCTTCGTTGCGCGCCAGGATTGAATCGAAGGACTCGAGACTGAGAAGCGCCACAGCAGCTTGTGCCTCGGACATCCGCCCGTTCGAGGTACGCAAGACCTGGCGAGCCGGACCAGCACCGTAGCTGCTGCGGATATTTCGCAACCGCGCGGCCAGTTCATCATCGTTGGTGCAGATGCAACCGCCTTCTGCTGCACTCAGGACCTTCGTCGCGTGAAACGAGAAGACTTCAAGATCCCCTGCTCCGCCCAGCGGCTTACCGTCCAGCTCACAGCCGAAACCATGAGCAGAGTCGTAGTACAGCCGGACAGCGTACTTCCGCGCCAGCTCGGCCAGTCGATCCTGCCTACAGGCATCCCCCCAAAGATTGACCGCCAGGATCGCGCTGACCTCAGCCCCATGCTTTTCCAGAAGGCGTTCAACGCATTCCGGATCGAGCTGATGGGTGATTGGATCAACATCGCAGAACAGCGGCTCCGACCCCGTCCAACTCAGGGATTGCGCTGTTGCGATAAAGGTATAGGCCGGCACTATGACCTTGCCACGTAAACCAAGGGCGTCGGCGGCCATCATCAGCCCGATCGTCGCATTGACGACACAGATGACATGACGCACCTGCAGACGCTCCTGAAGCCTTTGCTCCAACTCCTGCGTCAAGGGTCCCTGATTGGTGTAGTACTGTCTCTGGAAAATGCCACGCATTGCCGCCTCGTACTTTTCCCACTCGGGGAAGTAGAGCTGGCCAACGGGCACAGGCTTTTCAAAAAGGGGGGTTCCGCCCAGCACGGCAAGTTCAGGGCAACTCACGATCCAACCTCCCGCGCAGGTCCGTGGCATTTTCTTGCACGAAGCGCAAAAGCAGAGAAATTCGGTTTATGTCGTCTTCGGACACAAGGTGCCCGCAGGGCAGCAACATGAAACGTTCGGCAAGCGACTCGGTTACCGGCAAGGTACCGGAAATCGTTTCGTATTCGGTTCTTTTCCTATGGAGCGGAGGGGCGTAGTAGGCCCTGGCCAGAATGTTCTCGGCATTCAACAGTTTCAGGGTCTGCTCACGAGAAAGCGGCCAGTCGTCCAGAAGCTCAACCAGAATAATCTTGTAACCTGATTGTTCGGCCTCATCGAACTCGACAAGGCGAATGCCGGATATTTCCTTTAGCCCTACCTGATAGCTTCTATACCGTGCTCGATTGTCACCAACCAGCACCTCCAGCTCATCCAGCGCCGCCAGCGCCATCGCCGCGTGGACTTCATTAAGCTTGGCATTGAGGCCCAGCTCTTCGACATTGTCCTGACCGCTGAAACCGAACCCCCGCATGAGCATCAGTCTGTTCGCCAACTCAGGATCATTGGTAGTTACATAACCACCTTCGAACCCATTGAGCAGCTTGCTGGCGTGCATGGAAAAGCATTCGGCGATTCCGAAGGAACCGACCTTCCGCCCATCCAGATACTCGTAGACTGACTCAACCGCATCGAACATTAGCGGAACACCGGTTTCCGCCGAGAGGGCCTCAAGCCCGGATGCATCGCAGCAATTAACAATCGGATGCACCGCCATGATGAGGGCAGTCTTATCATTCAGATGCGGACGCACGGTTTCCGGGCTCAGAGCCATGCTCTGGGCGTCTACGTCGCAAAAATGAGGTGTCAAACCAGCCCAGGCGGCAACATCGGCCATGCGTCGATAAGTCAACGAGGGCATGACGATTTCGGTGCGCCCTGGCAAGGCAAGGCAGCGGATGGTCAAAACCAGCGCCCAGAAGCCGCTGCAGAAGGACACACAGTGCCGAGTCCCGTGGAACTCGGCAAGTCGGCGCTCCAGTTCCTGCACCAGAGGACCTCGATTGGTGAACTGCCGGGCCTCGTAGAACACCTTCGAGTACTCGAGGAACTTCTCTATGTCAGGCCTGTACAGACTCGAGGTCGATCTTGGCCGCTCGAACAACGGCTTGCCGCCAAGGACCGCAAAATCAGCACTGCTCAGCTTGCCAATCATCTATCCACCTAAACCCTGCGCGTCAGAACCACATCGTAGCGGTAATGAGCTGCGTAATATTCTTTCGGCATTCTCTGGAATTCGGCGACCCAGCCACAATCCTCGGCCATTGAGCGGAACTCTGCCTCGCTTCGCCAGATGCCAATCTTGGAGCCGTAATCTTTTAACTCGTGCCCATGATCAAGCCCGTCAGTATAAAACTGTTGGTACCGATCCAGATCCGGAAGATTTCCGATAAAAACACGTTCAACTCGCTTGAATTTTCCGTGCAAAGTGCTCAGCACCAACCGCGCGACCTGCTCCGGGAAATAAGAAAAGCTTCCGTAACAAAGGGCCTTGGTAAATCTCTCGGGGCTCTTCTCTGACACAATGTAGTCACCTACATCAGCCAGCTGGAAACAACGTTGGGGAGCTGCCTCAAAAAAATGCTTGGCGCGCTCAATCAAAACTTCGGAGAAATCCACCCCGTAGAATTCATCACAGTCATCAAAAAAATAACGGGACAACGCGCCGTTACCGCAAGCGAGATCCAGAAGCTTATCGCCACGCTGAAGAATAAGACCGGACTTGACCCGTGCCACAATCATGTCGATCTGTTCTTGAGAAACCGGCTGACCATTAACAGTGCGCTTCACTTGCGCCCAGAAATCATCTTGCGCAACCGTTTTAGGGTGCTCTTTAAAATCGGACTCCATTGGTCACCTTTATGTCATTTAACGAAGCCGTCTTATAACCGGCCAGCTGGAAAATTGATCAGCCACCTACCGTGCGTCAACTATCTGACGACCCATACAAGGTCAATCGACGTGCAATTACCCTGCCACCCACCCGGCGAATCGAAAGCATGCAGTGGCTGGAAATGTTCAGCCGGGCCGTCGGGCGATATAAAGGACGCTGGTCTTTTTCAAGCCCAGTTGCTCGAAGCAAACCTCACCAAAATAGTCGATTCCCAGTTGATCAAGCAGGAAGCCATTTTCTTCGATCTTGCGCACGTAATCATCGTGTGCATATAGCCGCACATGATCGTCCTGCCCATACAGTCTCCAGCGCTCGGCGGGGTCCGTGACGTTCGGGTCCTCCAGGGTCGTTTCAAGCCCCACGATGATGGGTGCCATGAGAATTCCGAATCCCCCTTTTCTGGTTACTCGCAGGAGCTCTTGGATCGCAGCATCATCACTGGCAACGTGCTCCAGCACATGGCTGCAAATGAAGAAATCAAACGACTCGCTTTCAAAGGGCAAGTTCTGCAAGTCAACTTGATAATCAACCCCTGCCATACCGAGATCCGCAGTCGCATACTTGAAGCCGCTGTTGCGCATAACACGGGAAAGGCACGCCTCGGGAGCGAAGTGAATGACGTTGTCGCCTGGTCGCAGCGCGCCATGTTGCATTTGTTGGTTTATCCAGTATGCGTACAGACGCTCCCTGTCCGAGGCACCGCAAGCGCTGCAGCTGTAGGTTTCATGCGCCGTCATCTCGCCCTTGCCGAAATGCTCGAAACCGTGACTCCTGGCAATCTGACGATAGGCTGCCGGGATTGGCTTGAAATGAATACCCTGGCTGTTGCAAACGGGACACACACAGGAAACAGAACTTGGCTGCAGTGGAACTGCCACACCACCAGCATTCATCTCTTCAATGATGGCCAGCAGATTATTCGAAACCCGATGCTGCGCCTCTCCCTGTAGGGATAAGGCGTTGCGAAAATAATGCATGGCCTTGGGAACATTACCCAGCCGGTAGTGCACAACCGCCATGTCATTGGCCAGTTCGGCAAAAGGCCCTACGAGTCGTTCAAGCTGTTCCAACAAGCTCAACGCATCAGCATATCTACCCTGCGAAAAAAGCGCCTCGGCTGTCTGCCGGGCCTTCTGGATACTTTCCATCACTTCACCTGAAATTTCATGATCATGTCTGCCAGGCAGCGACCTGGAGTAACTAACTGGCCAGATATCTCGCAAACACACATCTACCGCATAAAAAAAGCGGCGCGAAATCCATAGGAAGTCGCGCCGCTCATGACTTCACCCAAACGCTTACATCCGATCAAACAGACTCAACTGACTCACCCGCATAAATGCGGCCTGAGCGGCCTCCAGCTTGGTCTGTTGCAGAACCAGCCGGGAAGTTGCCTCGGCGATATCGGTGTCGCGAATCAGCGATTGGGTCGATGCGTTGTAAACACTCAGACTCTCGTTCTCCAGGGTCAGGGTGTCGATGCTGTTTAGGCGAGCACCAATGTGCGCCTGGGTGCTTTCGATCTGCATCATCCCACTGTCGATGTTGCCCAGCGCGGTGGCGATGGCTTCACGGATGCGCAGGTTGCCGCCTTCAATGCCATCGGCCGGTTGTTCCAGGGCCTGGCGCAACTGGGCGATGGTGTTGAGGATGTTCTGGTTTTCCTGTGAGTCGGCCGAGATGCTGAACTGATCACCTGCGACCGGAGCGCCACTAAAGCTGAACTCGACACCCGCCACCGTCAGTGTGTTGCTGACGCCATCAAAGGTGCTCGGTATGGGGGCGTTACCCGGCTGCGCGAAGGCCTGATAGGCAGCGCCGTCGTAGGTCAAGGTCACGCCGCCCGCCGGAAAACCGGCCGCATAGGCGTCTGCGTCAACGACCGTTGAGTCGGTGATCTGCGCCGAAGCGCTGCTGCCCACAGTCGCAAAACGGTCCGGCGCCATGCCGATCTCGAAACTGTGGCCGTCAAGCAAGGTGGCATAGTCGCTTTCCGATTCGCCGTCCTTCAGCATGGCGTCCAGGGTGAATTCGACGCCCAGGAAGCTGATCTTGGGATTTTCAAGCGTCGGATCGTAGGACCCCACGCCGCCATCCTGGGCCGGTACAAGAACGTTGTTCTTGTCGTAAACCTCGTAACTGATGTTGCCGGTAGCAGCATCACCACTGATTTCCAGGCGATACGGCGCACCGGCGCGGAAACCACCATCGAAATCCCGCTGAGTGGCGACGGTGCCCTGGGACAGGTAAAGACGCTGGCCGTTCGGGCCGGCGGTATCAAGCCGGGTCTCGGTGCGACTGACGTTCTTCGCACTCTCGAACGCATCAAAGCCGTTGTCGCTGATACTGATCTGTGTGCCGGTAGCCACCTGCAGATACTGCTGGCTGTGATCACCCTGATAGCTGTAGGTGCCGTCTGCGTTGCGTACGTAGGGCTGGATACCGCTCTGACTGCCGCTGAACCAGTACTCTCCGCTGGCGTTCTTGCTGTTCATCAACCCAAATAGCTCGTTCTCGATCTGCTTGAGTTCGGCGGCGATGGCCTGGCGGTTGTGATCGTTGTACGCACCGTTGCCCGCATGCCCAGCCAGATCACGGGCGCGCTGCGCCACATTGATCATCGATTTGAGAATGCTTTCTTCCTGGGTCAAGGAATTGGTGGCATCGGTCATGTTGGCCTTGTACTGGCCCAACAGGTTGGCCTGCTGTTCCAGCTGCAACAGGCGTGCCGAACCCACCGGGTCGTCAGCCGGAGTCTGGATGCGTACACCGGTCGTCAGCTGCTGATGGGTCTTGCTCAACTCCGCGTAGCCCTTGTTGTAGCTGGACACGTGGGAGTTGAAGACCTGATTCGTCGACAGTCGCATAGTCGTCTACCTGCCTTAGAGCGCGCTGAGCAGCGTGTTGAAGGTTTCCTGGGCCGCCTTGATGATCTGCGAGGAGGCGGTGTAGTACTGCTGGAACTTGATCAGGTTGGCCGCCTCTTCATCCAGGTTCACGCCGGACAGCGACTCGCGCGTGGCGCTGGCCTGGGTCAGGATCGCCTCGGTGGCGCCGTTGTCAGCCTTGGCTTGGGCGGTCTTGGCGCCCACTTGCTGAACCAGCGATCCGTATGCAGTAGTGAAGCTGGTGCCCTTGCCGCCGGTAACGCCAACGGTCTGCGCGTTCTGCAGGTCCTGCAGCTTCAGGGCGTTGCGGTTGTCCGACTGGCCGTCGCGGTTGAAGGCGATGGTGAAGCTGTCACCCTTGGCCGGCGAACCGCTGGCCGTGGTGGTGAATTCGACGGTGTTCGGGGCTGTGCCTAGCGTGAACGACAGTTCCTTGGAGTGGCCGGGAATGAAGTTGCCGCCGGCGCCGACGATCTCGCCACCCGCCGCGTCGTACAGCTTGTAGCTCTGCACGCCAGTCGCTGGGTCCACATCACCAAACACCAGCTTGACCGGCATGGCGTCCTTTACCGCGATCTGCTGGGCGGCGAAGTCCGGGGAGTAGATGTCCAGATGAGTAGTCAGCTCCGGCTGGGTGATTCCGCCAGTGCCGTAGTTGCCGCCGCCCGCGACGGCGTTCAGCGGCGCGGCGAAGCCCAGGCGTTTGTGCTCGGTGAGCGCCACATCGATGTCGCCGGCGGCATGGCGGGTGGGGATCAGCGTGAAGCGATCGCCCTCCTGGGCAGTGCCACTGAACGATACGGTGACCCCATCGAACGTAAGTTCTTGTTTCGGCGCAACAGTGGGATCGAAAGCAAACGGGCTGCCCGGCATGACTGTTCCGTCGGACCGTCGCACGCTGATCGACGTATCGGTTTCAAACTTCACTTCATAGTCGTAAATCGTCAGCTGACTAGTATCGCTGATGGAAACTTCGAAATTGCCCGTGCCCGTGTTGCCGGCCTGGGCAATACTCCGCTGCCCCAGCAGTGCCGGATCGTTGATATTGCCGAACAGCGTGGCGCCGAAATTGCCATTCAGGTCCAGGCCCTGGGCCAGCTGCTGGTTGACGCGGTCGGCCACCACCAGAGACAGGCGACCCAGCTCGTTCATGGCCGGGTCCAGGACTTCGCTGCGGTAGCGCAGCAAACCACCGATGGAACCGCCCGTGAGCACGTTGCTGACGTCCATGCGCGAGGTGGGTGTCTGGAAGATCAGTGCAGTGCGCGACGGGTCATCCTGGCTGGGCTCGGCCACCAGCCGGTTGGCGGTATTGCCGATCACCAGGGGCTGGCCATTACCGAGGAACAGGGCGTACTGGCCGTCCTGGTCGACGGTCTTCACGCCCACCAGCTCGTTGAGTTCACGCACCGCCTGCTCCCGTGCATCGAGCAGGTCATTCGGGCTGCCACCGTTGGCGCCGGCGGTGCGAATCGCCAGGTTCAACTCGGCGACGGTCTTGGCCAGGTCGTTGACCTTGTTGGCCATGGTGCCCAGTTGCTGATTGAGGTAGCCGGACTGATCCTTGAGCTGGGTCTGTACCGAGTTGAAACGGTCGCTCAGCGATTGAGCCGAGCTCAGGAACAGCTTGCGCGAGGCCTCGTCGGACGGCTTGCTGGCCACGTTCTGCAGCGCGTCGAAGAAACCGGTTAGCACGGTATTCACGCCCGTGCCGCTGTCGGCCAGCAGCGAGTTGACCTGATTGATGCTCTCCAGGTACGCCTTGGTGTCACCGTTCAGGGAAGTGGCGCTCTGCAGCTGCGTATCAATGAAGCCACTGTAGATGCGACGCACGTCCTGCAGGGTGGTGCCGCTGCCAATGAAGCCGGCCGGGCCGATGTACTGGCCACCCGCGGATTTCTGCATGACTTGCTGACGGGAATATCCAGCGGTATCCGCGTTGGTGATGTTGTGGCCAACAGTGTTCAGCTGGGCCTGGCTGGCCTGCAGCCCGGATACACCAATGGAAAGCAAACCTGCCATGTTTCAGTTCCCTAACTGTTCTTGTTCGACCCGGCGGCGGCGACCATCTGATAGGTCTGCAACTGGCGGGCGATCTGGTTGACCTTGCTGGCGTACTGCGGGTCGGTGGCGTAACCGGCCTTCTGCAGTTCGCTCATGAACCTGTCCGGGTTATCGGCGGACTTGAGGGCTTCTTGATAGCGGCCGTTGCCCTGCAGGAAGTCCACGTAGTCCTCGAAGCTCTGGGCGAAGGAGTCGTAGGCGCGGAAACGCGCGCTCTCTTTCACCGGCTGGCCGTTGTAGTACTCGGTGGTCAGCGTTTCGGCGCTGGCACCCTGCCAGCCGCCGTGGGCCTTGATGCCGAACAGGTTGTGACTGCTGCCGTTGTCGCCCTGGATGATCGAGGCGCCCCAGCCGGTTTCCAGCGCGGCCTGGGCGACCAGGTAGCGCGGATCGACGCCCAGGCGGCGGGCGGCGTTCTCGGCCATCGGCAGCAGGGCCGCGGCAAATTGTTCAGGGCTCTCGAAGCGCCCCGGCAATACATTGCCGCTCGACGGGTGCCAGCCCAGATCCACCAGCGGCTTGCCATCCTGCACAGCGTCGATGGGCGCGGCGGACACGTTTGGCGGGTTTTCGCGGCGGGCACTGACCGTCACCGGCAGATGGGTCAGGCGTCGGGCACGCAGGGCGGCGCGGTCGTCGCGCACGGCTTCGACCTCTGTCGCAGCAGCCGCATCCAGTGGGGTGGCAACCTGGCCCAGCACCGCCTGATCCGGCGTGGCGAACGGATTGGGCCGATGGCTGCCCTTGCGCTCGGTCATCTGGCGCACCAATACATCGGCCAGGCCGATGCCGCCGCCCTCGCGGGACAGGGTCACTGCCAGCTGCTGATCGTGCATCTGTTGGTAGTGCTTGGTGGTTTCGGTGTTCAGGAAGCTGTCGCCAGTCAGCGCCTGGTTGGCGCTGCGCATGGCCTTGAACATCTCGTTGACGAACAGCGACTCGAACTCCTGCGCGACCTTGCGCACGTTGGCTTCGCTGTCGCGATCCTTGCCGGTCTTCAGCTGGTTGAGGCGGTTGAGGTCGGTGTAGGCACCGCTGTCCCCAACCCCGGGCACTCGGGACTTCATGGCGCCTCCGTCAGATCACGATCAGCTCGGCCTGCAGCGCGCCGGCCTGCTTGAGGGCTTCGAGAATAGCCATCAGGTCGCTGGGCGCCGCGCCCACCTGGTTCACGGCACGAACGATCTCATCCAGCGTGGTGCCCGGAGCGAACTTGAACATGGGGTTGCGCTCCTGCTCGGCCTTGATGCGCGAGTTGGGCACCACCACGGTTTCGCCTTCGGAGAACGGCGCCGGCTGACTGATGATCGGGTCCTCGCTGATGCTGACCATCAGACTGCCGTGGGTCACCGCCGCCGGCGCCACGCGCACGTTCTGGCCGATGACGATGGTGCCGGTGCGCGAGTTGATGATGACCTTGGCGGCGGCCTGGCCCAGATCGATCTCCAGGTTTTCCAGGATGGCGATGTAATCGACACGCTGGTTGGGATCCAGCGGTGCGCTGATGCGCACCGACGCGGCGTCGATGGCGTTGGCCACGCCCGGGCCGAGCAGATCGTTGACGCGGTCGACGATGTTCTTGGCGGTGGTGAAGTCCGGACGGTTGAGGTTCAGGGTCAGGCTGTTGCCTTGGCTGAACGCGGTCGGCACCGCACGCTCCACCGTAGCCCCCGAGGGGATGCGGCCGCTGGACGGCACGTTGACGGTGATCCGCGAGCCGTCGTTGCCGCTGGCATCGAAGCCGCCAACCACCAGGTTGCCCTGGGCGATGGCGTAGATGTTGCCGTCAATCCCCTTGAGCGGCGTGAGCAGCAGGCTGCCGCCACGCAGGCTCTTGGCGTTGCCGATGGACGACACGGTGATGTCGATGGTCTGGCCCGGCTTGGCGAACGGCGGCAGGTCGGCATGGATGGACACGGCGGCGACGTTCTTCAACTGCACGCTGCCTATGTTGGCCGGAACCTTGATACCGAACTGGGTCAGCATGTTGTTGAAGGTCTGCAGGGTGAACGGCGTCTGGGTGGTCTGGTCACCCGTGCCGTTCAGGCCCACCACCAGGCCGTAGCCAATCAACTGGTTGCTGCGCACACCCTGGATGCTGGCGATGTCCTTGAGGCGCTCGGCCTGGGCCGTCAGGCTGGCCACCAGGCCAAGGGCGAGAAGCAGGTATTTGATCATTGAGCCGACTCCCGTCGGCGGCCAGGAAAACGCTGACCGCCCTACGTCCTGTTGCCTACCTTGTGACCACCACCACGCCGTGGAAAGGCGTAGGGTGGACAACGTTTTTCTTGTCCACCAATCCCGGTGAACTCCGCGCGTACCGTTGGCGGCCAGGGAAAGCGCTGACTGCCCAACGCCGCGCCTACCCGCCCTCATCAGAACGGCCACAGCGGGCTCATGAAGAAGCGGTCCAGCCAGCCGGGCTGGCTGGTGTTGGCAAAGGCGCCGGTACCGGAATAGGTGATGCGCGCATCCGCCACGCGGGTCGAGGGCACGGTGTTGTCGGTGCCGATGTCCTCGGAACGCACCAGGCCGGCAATACGCACCAGCTCCTCGCCAGTATTCAGGGTCATCCACTTCTCGCCACGCACCGCCAGGATGCCGTTAGGCAGCACCTCAGCCACGGTGACAGTGATCGAGCCCGTGAGACTGTTGCTCTGCCCGGCCTTGCTGCTGCCGCTGGTGTCGCGCTCGGCGTCGTACTCGGCGCCAAGCGTCATGCGACCTCCGGTGAACGGGTTGGTGGTGCTGACCGCACCACCGAACAACGAGGTCAGGCCGATGCTCGCGCTGCTGTCCTTCTGCAACTGGGAGTTGGCGCTCTTGCTGGCCTGGGTCTTCTCATTGAGGGTGATGGTGATGATATCGCCGACCCGGTAGGCCTTGCGGTCATCGAACAGGTTCATGCCGAAGCCCGGCTGGTAGATGGCCCCGTTGTTCTGCTCCACCGGGAGCGGCGTACGTGGCAGCACAGGCGCGTAGTACGGCTCATCGGGCTTGGGCGGCGGCGACATGCAACCACTCAGCAGGACCAGGAACATCAGGGACAGTAGCAGCCGGAACATGGATACGACCTCTGGAACTCGCTAACCGCGAGAAGCCTTACAGCTGCTGGGTCACGAAGCCCAGCATGGAGTCGGCGGTGGAAATCACCTTCGAGTTCATCTCGTAGGCGCGCTGGGTGGTAATCATGTTCACCAGCTCTTCCACGGTGCTGACGTTGGAGTTCTCCAGGGTTTCCTGCAGCACGCTGCCCAGGCCGTTCACGCCCGGCTGACCGACCTGCGGCGCGCCGCTGGCTGCGGTCTCCAGGAACAGGTTGCCACCCACCGCCTGCAGGCCGGCCGGGTTGATGAAGTCGGCGGTCTGGATATTGCCGATCACCTGCACTGCGGCGTCACCCGCAACGGTGATGGACACGGTGCCGTCCTCGCCAACGGTGAACGTCTGGGTTTCCGGCGGCACGACAATCGCCGGTTCCAGCGCATAGCCGCTGGCGGTCACCACCTGGCCTTCGGAGTTCAGGTGGAAGGTACCGTCGCGGGTGTAGGCCACGGTGCCGTCCGGGGTGAGGATCTGGAAGAAACCCCGACCGTTGATGGCCATGTCCAGGGGCTGGTCGGTGGTCTGCAGGCTGCCTGGGTTGAAGTTCTTCTGGGTGCCGACAATGCGCACACCGGTGCCCAGTTGCAGGCCGGAGGGCAGCTCGGTGTCCTGGGTGGTATTGGCACCCGGCTGACGGCGAACCTGGTAGAGCAGGTCCTGGAACTCGGCACGGTCCTTCTTGAAACCGGTGGTCGAGACGTTGGCCAGGTTGTTGGAAATGGTGGTCAGGTTCATGTCCTGGGCGGACAGACCGGTCTTACTTACCCACAGGGCCGGAAGCATTGGAAATCTCCTTCATTCGGCGCCGCCTGGCGCCGTCTCGAATCAACTGATCTGCATGACCTTGGTCATCGCCGTGGCATCTTCCTCGGCGGTGCGCATCAACTTCACTTGCAGCTCGAACTGGCGGGACAGGGCCAGGATGGAGGTCATCTCGGCCACGGCATTCACGTTGCTGGTCTCCACGAAACCGGAAACCAGCTGGACATTGGCGTCGGCCTCAACGGGGCCGCCGGCGTGGTGGATCAGGCCGTCGAGGCCCTTTTCCAGGTTCGCGGGGTCCGGATTGACTAGCTTGATGCGGTCCACCACGGCCATCACATTGGGGTTCTCGCCCAGCGCGCGGACGCTGATGGTGCCGTCGCGGCCGATCTCGACCTTCTGCTCCGGCGGAATCACCACCGGGCCGGCATTGCCCATCACCGGCAAATCGTTGCCGGCGCGCAGGATGCCCACGGAGTCGATCTTCAGGCTGGCCGTGCGCACATAGGCTTCCTCGCCCAGCGGGGTCTGCACGGCGATCCAGCCGTCACCCTCGATGGCGATATCCAGCTCGCGACCGGTTTCCTGCAACGCTCCGGGAGTGAAATCGGTGGCGGGGCGCTCGGTCATGGCATAGGCGCGCGCCGGCAGGCTGTCGCCGAACACCGGCATGGAACGCGCCTGCTCGAAATCGCGGCGAAAGCCGCTGGTGGAGATGTTGGCCAGATTGTTGGCGTGCAGGCGCTGAGCCAGAGTGTTCTGGCTGGCACCGGTCATCGCCACGTAAAGCATCTTGTCCACTTCAATCCTCCGGCAGGTTCTTGCCGCCCTTGCGGGCTTTGCCAGAGAAGGAGCAAGCATCGTGCCAGATGCGAAGTACCGCACATGACCTGTAGGAGGGGCTTTAGCCGCGACGCTTCTTTTTGGGGGCTGCAGCATCGTAGGGTGGATCGCGCTTCACCGATCCACCGAGCGCGCCATGCCGGCGCGATGGTGGACAGGAATAGCGCTGTCCACCCTACATCGGGCCAAACAAAAAACGGGAGCCCGCAGGCTCCCGTTTCCTTATTCGCGCAACCATCAGGTCATGTTGATGGTGGTCTGCATGACGGTGGTCTGGGTGGTGACCGTCTTGGCGTTGGCCTGGTAGTTGCTCTGCGCCTTGATCAGCTGTACCAGCTGTGCGGTCAGGTCGACGTTGGATTCCTCCAGCGCGCCGGCCTGGATGGCACCGAAGGTGCCGGTCTTGGCCATGCCCTCGATCGGTACGCCCGAGGCATAGGTTTCCACCCAGGCGGTACCGCCGACCGGCTTCAGACCCTGCGGGTTGGAGAAGTTCACCAGCATCACCTGACCGATCAGCTTGGACTGGCCATTGGTAAAGGCGGCGAACATGTTGCCGGTTTCGTCGATGTTCAGGCCGGAGAGCTGGCCTGTAGCGTAACCATCCTGGTTCTGGCTGGTGACGGCGGAGACGGCGTTGTATTGAGTCATGTTGCTAAAGTCGACATGCACCCCGGTGGCACTGGCGACCGAGCCGTTGGACTGCCAGGCACCTGTGGCCGGATTCAGCTCAGCCGGCTCCCAGGCGGTAAGATCAATACTGGTCGGGCTCGGCAGTGCCGTATCCAAGGTGCCGGCCGAGTTGAAGGTCAGAGTGGTGCTCATGGCACTAAAGTCGTTCGGAACTACCGGCACCGTAGGGTTCAGGCCATCGATCTGGGTCAACATTTCCCATTCATTACCGCTGCGCTTAGCAAAGTACTGGGTCAGGGTATGGACGTTACCCAGCGAGTCATACACAGGCACCGAAGTAGACCAGTTGAAGGTATTCGGGTCCGCAGGATCGAAGGGATGCACCGCAGGATCGATCACCGAGGCGGTCGAGTCCAGATTGATGGTTTCGTTGATGATGCTGGTAGCCTTGGGCGAAACGTTGGACGTATCCACCCGCAGATCGGTCTTCTTGCCCTGCAGAATCTGCCCACCGACACCCACTTCGTAGCCTTGCAGGCGGAAGCCGGAGCTGTTCTGGATATAGCCATCCTTGTCGGTACCGAACTCACCGGCACGGGTGTACATCATCTGCCCCTGGGCGCTCAACGCGAAGAAGCCATTGCCGTTGATGGCCAGGTCCAGGCTGTTGCCGGTGTGGTTGATATTGCCCTGGGTGAACTGCTGGGAGATGGCAGCGGTGCGCACACCGGAACCGGCGACCTTGCCGCCGGTGCCGAGGATGGAGGCCGAGTAGACGTCGGCGAATTCGGCGCGCGAACCCTTGAAGCCGGTGGTGGCGACGTTGGCGATGTTGTTGCCGGTAACCGCGAGATCCTTGTTGGCCGCGGCCAGACCGCTCAGGGCGACGTTGAACGACATGGTGAAACTCCTTTCAGAATCCGGTTATTGGCCAATGGTCAGGACGCTGGAGAGCGGCAAGCGCCCCATGCCTGCAAGGTTCAGGTACATTTCGCCGCCCGCCAGGGTAACGCTGTTGACGGTGGCCGGCAGGAAGGTGGACAG
Source organism: Pseudomonas flexibilis (assembly GCF_000806415.1). NCBI lineage: Bacteria > Pseudomonadati > Pseudomonadota > Gammaproteobacteria > Pseudomonadales > Pseudomonadaceae > Pseudomonas > Pseudomonas flexibilis. Next base: position 226,022 of record NZ_JTAK01000002.1, on the reverse strand, counting down.
CGCGGTGGGCGTGCCGTCGATTTCGGCTTCCGCCACGAACTTGTAATTGCCGGAGGGCACTTTCTCACCCTGCTCGTTGACGCCATCCCAGATGAAATCGACGGTACCGGCGCTCCAGTCGCCCATGGGCAGGGTTTTCACCAGGTTACCCTTGTCGTCATAGACCTTGACCGTCAGGTTGCTGCCATTGGCCGGCATCATCACGTTGCCGGTCAGGCTGCTGCTGGTGTCGACCAGCGACTTGTCGGTCTCGACAATCACCGAGCGACCGACCAGAGAGGACGCCTGCAGCGCCTGGGACGACTGGTAGCTGCCCATGAAGGACTCCACCGTCGAGTTCAGGTTGTTCATGCTTTCCAGGCTGGAGAACTGCGCCAGCTGGGCGACGAACTGGGTGTTGTCCTGCGGATCCAGCGGGTTCTGGTTTTCCATCTGCGCGACCAGCAGCTGCAGGAAGGAATCCTTGCCCAGGGCGCTGTCGCCGGTGGTGCTCGGCTTCTGCTTCAGCTGGTACTGGTCGAGAATGGATTGCGAGGTATTGGTATTAACGGTGCTCATGATCCTTCACCTTACTGACCGAGGGTCAGCACCTTCTGCAGCATGGTCTTGGCGGTATTCATCATTTCGGTGTTGGTCTGGAAGGCGCGGCTGGCGGAGATCATGTCAGCCATTTCCTCGACCACATTGACGTTCGGGTAGTAGACGTAGCCGTCCTTGTCCGCCGCCGGGTGGGTCGGCTCGTAGCGGGCCTGCAGCTCGGCCTGATCCTCAACGATGCCGGCGACGCGCACGCCGTAACCGGCGGCGTCCTGCTCGGCAAACAGCGACTGGCCGGCCGGATTGACCTGCTCCTGCAGCACGGTGGCAAACACCGGCTTGCGGGCGCGGTAGGTCTCTTCCAGGCTGGAGGACACGGTCTCGGCGTTGGCGATGTTGCTCGCCACGGTGTTCAGGCGGGTGCTCTGGGCGCTCATGCCACTACCGGCGATGTTGAATACGTTGGTCAGCGACATGGCTTATTCCCCCTTGATGGCCGACATCAGGCCTTTGAACTTGCTGTTGAGGAAGGTGAAGCTGGCCTGGAAATCCACCGCGTTCTTGGTGTAGGCGGCCTGCTCGACCTGCGCGTCCACGGTGTTGCCATCGATGGACGGGTGATGCGGGGTGCGGTACTGCAGCGACTCGGCGCTGAACGACACGCCCTCGCCCTCGATATGCCGGGCGCTGGTGCGGTTCAGGTTGAAGGTGCCGTTCTTGCTGGTCTGGCTGGCCAGCACGCTGGAGAATTCCAGATCACGCGCCTTGTAGTGCGGCGTATCGGCGTTGGCGATGTTGTTCGCCAGCACCTCGGCCCGCTGCGCGCGGAAGTTCAGAGCTTTCTCGTGAATCCCCAGCGCCTTGTCGAAACTGATAGCCATGTGCACTTCCTCGAATCGTTTGCCGGGCGCCGTTGCCGGTCGCCTTGCCTGCCCAAAGGAAAGCAAGCACTGTGCCAGCCGACCAAACCCTTTGATTTCAGGCACTTAGAGCAATGACCCTGGACGAGAAACGCGGCAGGCGGCACCCGCTTGCCGCTCGACGGCAAAGGCGACTGCCAGGGCGAAGGCCAGCGCACCCGTGGGAGCGAATTCATTCGCGAGCTCTTGGGGATTGCACGAAAGAGCTCGCGGACAAGTCCGCTCCTACAAAAAAAGCCAAAAACGGGGTCAGGTCACAGGTCCGGGGACACCACCTCGTCGAGCTCGATGCGCTTCCAGGCGGGCTCCGCACCCAGGCGCGCATTGAAGCGGGTATTGAAGGTGAACTCGTCGTCGCTGTGCAGACTCAGCGGGGTGCCGTAGGTGACCCGTATCGCCTCCAGCTCGTAGCCGAGTAGCTGCAACAGCGTCGGGAACAGGTTGTAGTGGCTGGAATTGTTGCGATTGGCTTCCAGCGCCGCCGCCCAGTCCAGGGTCTGCAGATTGCTGCCCTGCAGGACAACCAGCGGCACCAGCCCCTCCTCCACCACCGGGTCGCCACCACAATGGGTATTCAGGCCCGGGTTACCGCGCTCGTGCAGGTCCTGGCCATGGTCCGAGGTATACAACACCACGGCGCGACTCAGGTCGGCCCGTGCCAGCAGCCGCGAGAAGAATTCCCCGACATTCCACAGCAAGGTGTTGCGGTAGGCGTTGCGGTAGCGCAGCCAGTCCTCGGCCCGACCATCGAAACCGTCCCGCTCGCCGGTATCGCCGATGTCCAGGTAGCGGCCGCGCGGCAACGCCGGCTGGTAGCGCAGGAATTCGTCAGGGAACTTGTCGTGCACCGGGAAATGCGCGCCCATCTTGTTGACCAGGATCAGCTCGGGCCGGTCGTTGCCGAGCAGCTCGACCAGGCTGTCGGCCACCGCCATGTCGCGATCGCGCACCCGCACGTCGTCGTACTGGATGAAGGCGTCCAGCTCCAGCACTTCGTCCTTGGTCATCAGGTTCTGCAGGGCGCCATGGGTACGCTGGGCATCGATGTAGACCGTACGCAGCCCCGCCTGCCGGGCGTATTGCCAGATGGACGGCATGGTGGAATTGATGCGCAGGTAGTCGTCACGGGTGCCACCGTAGCGCAGGGTGACATTGGTGTCGGCACTGCAATTGGCAATCGAGGCGGCATAACCGTAGTTGAACAGGCTCACCCCGGATGGTAGCGATTTCAGACCGCTGGTCACTCCCTGCGGGTGGTTGATATCCAGGTAATGGCCGGACACGCTCTCGTCGATGATCAGCACGATGTCGTGATCGACGACCCGGCCGCTGCGCGGCAGCGAGACCGGCTGACGCTCGCCCACGGTGTCGCCCAGCGCCTCATAGCTGTACAGCCCCAGATAGGCCAGCGGCGTATACATCATCGGCAGGCCACGGGCGCCTGCACCGGCACGCACGAACAGCACACTGGCCAGCAGCAGTAGACCCACCCAGGGCGCGACACCCGCCACCCACCTAGGTACCGGCGCGGAAGCCGGCCTCAGACCGATGCCGAGCAGCAGCAGCACACCGGTGGCTCCGGCATGCAGGATGCTGTCGCGAAACTGATGGTACGCCTCGTCGATGAAGGCATGTGAATGCAGCAGTGAAACGAACTGCGGGTAGGTCAGGTAATCGACGGTCACGCGGTGGTAGGCGTCGAAGAACACCGCGGCGCCGAACAGCGCCAGCGCGTATCCCCAGCGCAGCACCGCCTGCCGGCAGTAGGCAGCCAGGAACAGGCAAGCGACCAGGAAGCCGAACATTCCCAGAAACAGGACGGTGGCGCCCACCCCCTCGAGCTCGGCCAGGCGCCCCCGGTAATAGTCATGGCCGGAAAGAAGATAGGCGAGCAGCAGCAGAGGCTTCAGGAATGACATGGGGGCTTCCAGGCGACGCGGGCAATCCGCAGGCAACGAATCCCGGTGCGGCACCCACGCTTCCGGCTTGCCGGCACGACCTCCCCTCCCGCAGCGTACTACCCGAGTGCATCCATGCGACCAGCGAACCTGCGTCGTAACCGTTTTGTCACGATAGTCGTGTATAGCGCAGCGGCAAGTCAGCCCGCCCGAAGGAGGACGTCTTTCTCTTCGGCACGCAACAGGTCCTCGATACGGTCACAGTCCTCCTCGCGGCGAATCCGCTCGAACAGACCCACGGCCTCCGGGTAACCGCGCGTCAGCATACCCAGCCACTGCTTGAGCCGCCCCGGCGCGTAGCGCGGCGCGAGCCGGTTGCGCGAGCGCTGCCAGAACTCGTGCAGCAGCGGCAGCAGCTCGCCCCACCCCATGGGCTCGACGACACGGCCGACGCGGGCAGCAGCAATTTGCCGCGCCAGATCGGGCCGCGCCACCAGGCCCCGACCGAGCATCACATCCTCAACGCCGCTGACAGCCCGACAGCGCTGCCAGTCTTCCAATGTCCAGACTTCGCCGTTGGCGTATACGGGCACGCGCACCGCCTCCTGGACGCGAGCCACCCATTCCCAGTGGGCGGGCGGACGGTAGCCCTGCACCTTGGTGCGGGCATGCACCACCAGTTGCCCGGCCCCACCGTCCACCAGCGCACGCGCGCAATCCAGCGCGCCGTCGGGACTGTCGAAGCCCAGGCGCATCTTGGCGGTGACCGGAATCGACGCCGGCACCGCACGCCGTACCTCGCACAGAATCCGGTGCAGCAGCTCCGGCTCCTTGAGCAGTACCGCCCCACCGCGTGATTTGTTGACCGTCTTGGCCGGACAGCCAAAGTTCAGATCGATGACCGGCGCGCCCATCTCACAGGCGAGGGCGGCGTTGTCGGCGAGACAGGCGGGATCGGAACCCAACAGCTGCACACGCATGGGCGTGCCGGCCGCGGTGCGCGAACCACGCGCCAGCTCCGGCGCCAGCTTGAGGAACTGACTCTCCGGTAGCAGCCGGTCGCAGACGCGGATGAATTCGGTGACGCACCAGTCGACGCCGCCCACCCGGGTGAGCAGGTCACGCATCAGTTCGTCGACCAACCCTTCCATGGGGGCCAGGGCGATTTGCATGGGTATGACTCGTGGAGCGCAAGGGGCGCGTAGTGTACGGGGATGATTGCGCAGGCGGGAGCTGGCGCGGGTCCAGCACCGCGACCGGCTCTGTGGGAGCGGACTCGTCCGCGAGCTCGTCGGCGGCTGCCTACGGCTGTGTCATCACCAACGCCCGACCATAACCCTCAACGAACTCGGCCGGCATGCGTCGCGGGCGACCAGTGGACAGCTCGATGCAGGCAAAGGTGGTCTGCGCGCGCAGCAGGGTCACGCCATCGGCCGGGCGCACCAACTGAAAGCGCCGCAGCATGCGCAGCCGGTGGTCGGATTCGACGATCCAGGTACCCATGCACAGCCACTCACCCTGATAGGCGCTAGCCAGGTAGTCCACCTCGTGGCGCACCACGGCCATGGCCCGATCCAGCCGCCGGTAAGCGGCCAGGTCCAGGCCGAGATGCTGCGAATGGCCCCAGGCGCAACGCTCCATCCACCTGACGTAGGTGGCATTGTTGGCATGGCCCAGCTCATCGATATCCTCAGCGACCACCTCCAGCTCACGCACGAAGGGATCGGGAAGATCCCACTTCATCGCGGCGCGTCCAGACTGGCGGCCAGCGAGCAGGCTTCGCTGGCCAGCTGGGTGATCTGGTCCCAGGCACGCGCCTTGACCAGATCAGCCGGGGCGATCCAGGTTCCGCCGACGCAAGCCACGTTGGGCAGACGCAGGAAGGTCAGCAGGTTGTCGACGTTGATACCACCGGTGGGACAGAAACGGATGCCGGTGAACGGCCCCTTGAGGCTCTTGAGCATCTTCACGCTACCGGTGCCATTGGCCGGAAACAGCTTCAGCGAGCGGTACCCGTACTCCAGCGCCAGCAGCACTTCGGAGGGTGTCAGCACCCCCGGCAGGTAGGGCATCTGTACATTTTCCGCCGCCAGCGCCAGGCGCTCGGTGCAACCGGGGCTGACAGCGAACTGGGCGCCAGCGTCGCGCGCCTCGAGAAACTGCTCGGCATGGATCAGGGTGCCGGCGCCGACGATCAGGTCCGGCAGCTCGCGGCGGATGATCGACACGGCCTCCAGCGCGCGTGGCGTGCGCAGCGTGACTTCGAGCACCCGGATGCCACCGGCATGCAGCGCCTGCGCCAGGGCCAGCGCACTGCCCACGTCCTCGATCACCAGCACCGGCAGAACCGGACGGGCCTGCTGCAAAATCGCTTCCATCGTCAGGCTCATGACACGCACCCCGCAATACGGAAAGAAAGGTCGCCCGGGCATCTACCCGTGCGACCCGAGCATGATCGCAAATACTTCGCGAACAAGGCCAGCGGATCGCGGCGCAGCCCCCTGTGGGAGCAAATTCATTCGCGAGTCTTCAGACGCGTTCCGTCCCCACAGCGCTGAGGCAACCGTGACCATGGTTTTTTTCACGGAAAAAACAAAAGGGCCGCCACATGGGCGACCCTGGATTCCCGCAAAAAGCACGGGCAAGAAAATGGCGTCCCCTAGGGGACTCGAACCCCTGTTACCGCCGTGAAAGGGCGGTGTCCTAGGCCACTAGACGAAGGGGACGAAACCTTCGAAGAACGAGGCCAGCTTGAGCTGGCCTTGCCGTGGAATTTGGTGGAGCTAGACGGGATCGAACCGTCGACCTCTTGCATGCCATGCAAGCGCTCTCCCAGCTGAGCTATAGCCCCGGATTTTTCGTCTCTCGACGTGTGTACCGCATGACTGCGATACCGCTGGAATATGGCGTCCCCTAGGGGACTCGAACCCCTGTTACCGCCGTGAAAGGGCGGTGTCCTAGGCCACTAGACGAAGGGGACGAAACCTTCAAGACCGCACCTCAAGAGAGGTTTGGTGGAGCTAGACGGGATCGAACCGTCGACCTCTTGCATGCCATGCAAGCGCTCTCCCAGCTGAGCTATAGCCCCGTGCGTCAGGACGGGGCGCATATTAGGTTCGACCCGCTCCCCTGTCAACAGTATTTTTCAACGGAAGTGAATTTTTTTTGCCAGCAGAACAAACACTTAGGCAAACCGGCCGTTGATCGGGGTTTTCTCCGGGGCTGGGCGCAACGTTTTTTGTAGGAGCGGCTTCGGCCACGATCGCGCCCGCTCAAAAGCATCGCGGCTGAAGCCGCTCCTACAGGTCAGCGCATCAGCCGCATTGTCTCTTTCCCCCTGCGCAAGCTCTTGTATTCCTTGCATTTATTAACCAACAGCAGGCTAGAATCGCGGCCTCACGCGCACGGATGCGCTCTCAGTCACGTTGTCGAGAGTTTCCATGCGCCTGCTGTTCGCCCTGCTGTTCATCGCCGTGCCTGTGCATTTCGCCCAGGCCGACGCCCCCCGCACCTTCGTCGAAGCCAAGAAGATCGCCTGGAAGCTATATGCCGAGCGACCGGTCGAGTTCTATTGCGGCTGCACCTACAAGGGCAATCGCGTCGATCTGGACAGCTGTGGCTACGAGCCGCGCAAGAACGCACAACGTGCCGGGCGCATCGAGTGGGAACACGTGGTACCGGCCTGGGTAATCGGCCACCAGCGCCAGTGCTGGCAGGACGGCGGGCGCAAGAACTGCACTGCCAACGACCCGGTGTTCAGCCGCGCCGAGGCCGACCTGCACAATCTGGTGCCGTCCATTGGCGAGGTGAACGGCGACCGCAGCAACTACGGCTTCGGCATGCTTACCCAGAAACCCCATCAGTACGGTGCCTGTCCGTTTGTGGTGGATTTCAAGCAGCGCACCGCCATGCCACCGGAGTCCACCCGGGGCGCGATCGCACGCATCTACCTGTACATGAGCGAGCGATACCACCTGCGCCTGTCGCGCCAGGATCAGCGCCTGTACGACATCTGGAACCGCCAGTATCCGGTGAGCGAATGGGAACAGTGGCGCAACCGCAAGATTGCCTGCGTGCAGGGCAACGCCAATCCCTATGTGGGCGAGGTGGACCTGTCCAGCTGCACACCGCTCGCCCGCCGCTGAGTTCGCCGCCGGGGCAATTGTGATCGGCCAGGGCAGCAGGTAATGTCGGCGCCCTGACCGGGAGTCCCACATGATCTATCTGCTTGTCGTCACCCTGCTCTGGGCGGTTTCCTTCAACCTGATCGGCGCCTTCCTGGCCGGTCAGGTCGACAGCTATTTCGCGGTCCTGACCCGGGTGGTCCTGGCCGGCCTGGTGTTCCTGCCGCTCACCCGCTGGCGCGGCGTGCCGCCACCGTTCATCCGCGGCGTGATGCTGGTCGGCGCGCTGCAGTTCGGCATCACCTACCTCTGCCTGTACCTGAGCTTCAACGTCCTGACGGTGCCGGAGGTGCTGCTGTTCACCGTGCTCACGCCGCTGCACGTGACGCTGATCGACGACGCCCTGAACCGACGCTTCAATGGCTGGGCGCTGCTGGCCGCCGCCCTGGCGGTATTCGGTGCGGCACTGATCCGCTATGACGACGTCAGCGGCGATTTCCTGCTCGGCTTCTTCCTGCTGCAGATCGCCAACTTCACCTTCGCCACCGGCCAGGTGCTGTACAAGCGCCTGGTGGCCCGCCATCCCTGCGACGTGCCGCTGTTCCGGCGCTTCGGCTACTTCTTCCTCGGTGCGCTGATCATCGTGTTGCCGGCCTGGCTCCTGCTGGGCAATCCGCAGCGCCTGCCGACCACCGATGTGCAATGGGGCGTACTGGTGTGGATGGGCCTGCTGGCCACCGCGCTGGGCCAGTTCTGGTGGAACAAGGGCGCCACCCAGGTGGACGCCGGCACCCTGGCGGTGATGAACAACCTCAGCGTACCGGTGGGACTGCTGATCAACCTGCTGGTCTGGAACACTGAAGAAGACCTGCTGCGCCTGACGGTCGGCGGCCTGATCATCGTTGGCTCGCTGTGGGTGAACCGGCTGGGCCGCAAACCTGGAATGGCGGCGGCACAGCGCGCCTGACGGCCCGCACGGTGGGTCGATAAAGCGCGCGCCCTACCCTGAACGCATCCGTAGGGTGGACAACGTTTTTCTTGTCCACCACCGCGCCGGCACGCACGGTGGGTCGATGAAGCGCGACCCACCCTACGATCTGCGCCTGGCGCGGGCTCGCCAGACGGCGGCCGGAAAAACGCCGACCGCCCTACGACTCTCATTTCAGCTCGAAGGCATCCGCATCCCGCCAGGCCGGAAAGCGTTCGCGAAAGCGCGCCAACTTGTCCGCGTTCAGGCTGATCTGGAACACGCCGTCGCCCTCCCCCGCGTCCAGCAGGCTATCGCCGAGAAAGTCCACCACCTGGCTGTCGCCACTGTAGGGATAGCCATGCCCATCGGTGCCGACGCGGTTCACCGCCGCCACGTAGCAGAGGTTCTCGATGGCCCGCGCGGGCAGCAGACGGTTCCAGGCGTTGCGCCGGGCCGCCGGCCAGTTGGCGGTGTAGAGCAAGAGATCGGTGCCCTGGGGATCGCGGCTCCACACCGGGAAGCGCAGGTCGTAGCAGATCAGCGGGCGCACCCGCCAACCCTTCAGCTCGAACAGCGCCTGCTCGCCACCCGGGGCGAAATGCTCGTGCTCGCCGGCCATGCGGAACAGGTGGCGCTTGTCGTAATAGCGCACCTGGCCATCCGGCTGCGCCCACAGCAGGCGGTTGCGGTAGCTACCGTCGGCCGCCTGGATGATCAGCGTGCCGGTGACCACCGCCTGCAGCCGCTCGGCCTGCTCCCGCAGCCAGGCATGGGTGGCGCCCTCCTCCGCTTCGGCCAGCGTCGCCGACTCCATGGAGAAGCCGGTGGTGAACATCTCCGGCAGGATGACCAGATCGGCACCGCGCGCCTGCTCCAGCAACTGCGCGAAGCGCTCACGGTTGGCCGGCGCGTCATGCCAGACCAGATCGGTCTGCACCAGGGCCAGGCGCAGGTCGGGTTTGTCACTCATGTCGAATCCTCACAGCCATCGGTTCATACGGCACACAGCTTCTCGGCCGCCTGGCGCAGGGTTTCCTCGCGCTTGGCGAAGCAGAAGCGCACCAGGCGCAGATCCGCCGGCGGCGTCTGGTAGAACACCGACACTGGAATGCAGGCCACCCCGTGTTCGCGGGTCAGCCACTGGCTCATCGCCACATCATCCAGGTCCGGGCGAATCGCCGAATAGTCGGCCAGCTGGAAATAGGTGCTCGGCGTCGGCGTGAAGCGCAGGCGCGATTCGGCCAGCAGCCCGCAGAACAGGTCACGCTTGGCCTGGTAGAAATCCGGCAGCTCGTCGACATGCTGCGGATAGGCGGCCATGTAGTCGGCCAGCGCCCATTGCAGCGGGGTGACGCCGGTGAAGCTCACGTACTGGTGCACCTTGCGCAGCTCGGCGGTGAGCGCCGGCGGCGCCACCACATAGCCGGTCTTCCAGCCGGTGACGTGGTAGGTCTTGCCGAAGGAGCTGACCACTAAGGCGCGTGCGTACAGCTCGTCGTGACGCAGCAGGCTGGCATGCTCGCGGCCGTCGAACACCAGGTGCTCGTAGACCTCGTCGCTGAGCAGGTAGATGTCCTCGCGACCGCGCAGCAGGCTGGCCAGGCGTTCCAGGTCGGCGCGTTCCAGCAGCGCACCACTGGGATTGTGCGGGCTGTTGAGGATGATCAGCCGGGTGCGCGGCGTCAGTGCGTCCTGCAGGCGCTGCCAGTCGATGGCAAAGTCCGGCAGGCTGAGCGGCAGATGGACGCAGCGCCCGCCGGCCAGCTGCACCGAGGGTTCGTAACTGTCGTAGCAGGGATCGAAGACGATCACCTCGTCGCCGGGGCTCACCAGCGCCTGGATGGCACAGAAGATCGCCTGGGTCGCGCCGGGGGTGATGGTGATTTCGGTATCGGCTTTTGCTTGGCGGCCGTACAGACGCGCCACCTTGGCCGCTACCTGCTCGCGCAGGGCCGGCAGGCCGGTCATCGGCGCGTACTGGTTGTGGCCGGCCATCACGTGGCGGCCGACCGCCTCGCGCAGCGCATCCGGCCCGTCGAAATCGGGGAAGCCCTGGGACAGGTTGATCGCCCCGACCTGCGTGGCAAGCTGGGACATGGTGGTGAAGATGGTGGTGCCGACGTGGGGCAGCTTGCTGTGGATCATGGGCTTCGACGCCAGGGAAACGGGGCGTCGAGCATAGAAGCGGGAAGCGGGAGGGTGCAAGCGGGAGGCATCTGCGGGGAACTCGTGGGAGCGAATTCATTCGCGAGCTTTTTGGAGCGGCCGGCTAGCTAGCTGAACCTGAATGAAAAGCTCGCGGACAAGTCCGCTCCCAACAAAGAACCGCACCGAAGCCGCTACTTCTTCTTGCGCTTCTTCTCGGCCTTCTTGTGGTGGGCCATCAGGCGGCGCTTCTTGTTCACCTGGCGGTCGGTGAGCTTGTTCTTCTTGCCCTCGAAGGGGTTTTCGCCGCCCTTGTACTCGATGCGGATCGGCGTACCCACCAGTTTGAGCACCTTGCGGAAGGTGTTTTCCAGGTAACGGGTGTAGGACTTGGGCACCGCTTCCACCTGGTTGCCGTGGATGACGATCAGTGGCGGGTTGGCGCCGCCCAGGTGGGCGTAGCGCAGCTTGATGCGGTGACCGTTGACCAGCGGCGGCTGATGCACCTGCACCGCGTCGGCGAGGATGTTGGTCAACCGGTTGGTGGGCCAACGGGTCACCGCCGAGTGGAAGGCGGCCTGCACGGATTTGTACAGATTGCCCACCCCGGTGCCATGCAGCGCGGAGATGAAGTGGATGTCGGCAAAGTCGACGAAGAACAGCCGGCGCTCCAGCTCTTTCTTCACGTAGTCGCGCTCGGAAGGCTCCATGCCGTCCCACTTGTTGAGCGCGATGACCAGCGCGCGGCCGGTCTCCAATACGAATCCCAGCAGGTTGAGGTCATGCTCGACCACGCCCTCGCGGGCATCCATCACGAACACCACCACGTTGGCGTCCTGGATGGCCTGCAGGGTCTTGACCACCGAGAACTTCTCGATGGCCTCGAAGATCTTGCCGCGCCGGCGCACGCCGGCGGTGTCGATCAGCGTGTACTTCTCGTCGTCACGCTCGAAGGGGATGTAGATGCTGTCCCGCGTGGTGCCGGCCTGGTCGTAGACCACCACCCGCTCCTCGCCGAGCATGCGGTTGACCAGGGTGGACTTGCCGACGTTGGGCCGGCCGATGATGGCGATCTTGATGCCATCCTTCTCGCTCGGGCCGGGAATGCGCGATGCCTCCTCGCCCTCGGCGACCTCTTCCTGCGCAACCGCTTCCAGCGCCTCGGCGTCTTCGTCCTTGGGGAACACACCCAGCACTTCTTCCAGCATCGGGTGAATGCCGCGGCCATGGGCTGCGGCAATCGGCAGTGCATCGCCCAGGCCCAGCGGGCTGAACTCGGCGCGCGCCAGATCGGGGTCGACGGTATCGACCTTGTTGGCAATCAGGAAGCTGCGTTTGTTGCGCTTGCGCAGGTGCTCGGCGATCAGCTCGTCCGCGGCGGTCAGTCCGGCGCGGGAGTCGACCAGGAACAGCACGGCGTCGGCTTCTTCGATGGCCAGCAGCGACTGCTCGGCCATCTTGGCGTCGATGCCTTCCTCGTCACCGGTAATGCCGCCGGTGTCGACGACGATATAGGTGCGGCCCTGCCACTTGGCCTCGCCGTACTGGCGATCACGGGTCAGGCCGGCGAATTCGGCGACGATGGCGTTGCGGGACTTGGTCAGGCGGTTGAACAGAGTCGACTTGCCCACGTTGGGGCGGCCGACCAGGGCAATTACGGGAACCATGCGGCTCTCCACTTTAAAAAATCAGAAAACACGAAGGCCGCTGCCCAGGCAGCGGCCGATCATTCGCAGCGACGACGCGCGGGTTCGCGCCCGGTCGCTATTCGATGGTCAGCGCCATCAGCTTGCCGCCATCGCCATAGACATACAGCCAGCCACCCACGGCGATCGGTCGGGCGCGCAGGCCGTCGCTGTCGACGCGGGTGCGGGCGACGAAGCGTCCATCCACCTGGCTGATCAGGTGCAGGTAACCCTCGTAGTCACCGAGCGCCACGTAGCTGGAAAACACCTCCGGGGCCGACAGCTGGCGACGGGCCAACTGGTCGTTGCTCCACAGCGCGGTGGTGGAGCGCTCGTCGATTCCCTCCACCGTGCCGTTGGCCTGGCTGAGGTATACGCTGCCGAAGCCCTGGGCGACACCGACCGAACTGGACGCTTCGCGCTGCCAGAGCACCCGGCCGCTGTTCAGGTCCAGCGCCGCCAGGCGCCCCTGGTAGCTGACCACGTACAAGGTGCTGCCGGAGACCAGCAACCCGCCGTCGATGTCGACGATACGCTCCAGTTCGGAACGCCCCTGGGGAACCGCAATCCGCTGCTCCCAGACCGGCAGACCACGACGCGCGTCAACGGCGATCACCTTGCCGGTGGACAGGCCGGCGATGGCCAGCTGGTTGGTCAGCAGTGGCGCACCGGTGCCACGCAGGGTCAGTACCGCCGGCGAACTCTCGTAGATCCAGCGCTGCATGCCAGTCGTGGCATCCAGGCCGATCAGGCGATCGTCCTGGGTCTGCACCACCACCACGTCGCCGTTGGTGGCCGGAGCGGCCAGCACCTCGCTGGTGGCCTTGGCCTGCCAGCGTTGCTCGCCGCTGTCGGCGTCCAGGGCGATCACTTCGCCCTTCAGCGTACCGACCAGCACCAGGCCGAAGCCGGCGCCCACGCCGCCGGACACCGGCAGCTTGAGCTTCTTCTTCCACAGCACCTTGCCGGTCAGGCGATCCATGGCCTGCACCAGGCCGTCGGCGTCGGCGGCGAAGATGCGTTCGCCATCCACCGCCGGCACCAGACGATTGAAGAGGTCCCCCTGGCCGTCGCCAATCGAGCGGCTCCATTCCTTGCGCAGCTTGAGCTCCGCCGTGAAGTCCGGCAGATCGGCCGGCGGCAGCTCCTTCTTGCTCGAACTGCCGCAACCGGCCAGTACGGCCATGCTGAACAGCAGCGCCCAGGTCCAGGGGGTTCTCACGTCAGGCGTCTCCGTTGGCCAGGTCGTCCAGCTTGATCTGCAGGGTACCGGCGGCACCGTTGACCGGCAGCGCTTCCTTGGCCTTGGTATAGGCGGCGAAGGCCTCCTGCTTGCGGCCCAGTTGCAGCAGCAGGTCGCCACGCACTTCCTCACGGCCAGCCAGGTAGGCGGCATCGACCTTGCCATCCAGCAGGGCCAGACCTTCCTCGCCCTTGCCTTGAGCGCTCAGCACGCGGGCCAGGCGCTGACGGGCCAGCTCTTCCAGGTCGGCGCTGGCGGGTTTGTCCAGCACGGTACGCAGCTCGGCCGCGGCTTCGTACAGCTGACCGGCCTCGACCGCCACCTTGGCGACGAACAGACTGCCGAACTGGGCATAGTGCGTACCGCCGAAGTCGTTCTTCAGCTGGGCAGCCAGCTCGGCGACCCGCGCGGTGTCAGGCTTTTCACTGCCGAGCGCGGTTTCCACCAGTTGCTGATAGACCACCGAGGCGCCCTGCGCCTTGTTGGTCTGATGGTTCTGCCAGGCCTGCCAGCCAAATACCACGGCCAGGGCCAGCAGCCCGCCAGTAACCAGCGGCATGCCGTTGCGGCTCCACCACTCCTTCAGACGGGCGATCTGTTCGTCTTCGGTCATGCTCACACCGATTCTCCTTATGTGTCTCAGGCGCGCAGTTGCAGCGACGCGGCCAGGTGGCCGGCCAGTGCATCCCAGCCAATGCTCTGTTGTTCGCTGTCATCGCGCAGCGGCTTGACGCCCACCACGCGCTGCGCCAGTTCGTCCTCGCCCAGGATCAGGGCGAAATGCGCGCCGCTCTTGTCGGCCTTCTTGAACTGGCTCTTGAAGCTGCCGGCGCCGGCATTCACCAGTACGCGCAGGCCCGGCAGGGTATCACGCAAGCGCTCCGAGAGCTGCAGCGCGGCCAGCTCCGCCGCTTCGCCGAAGGCGCAGATATAGGCATGGGGCGCGCGCGACAGTTCCGCCGGCACCAGGCCGAGGGTTTCCAGCAGCAGGACCAGGCGTTCCACGCCCATGGCGAAACCGACACCCGGCGTCGGCTTGCCGCCGAACTGGGCGACCAGGCCGTCATAACGGCCACCGGCGCATACGGTGCCCTGGGCGCCCAGCTTGTCGGTGACCCACTCGAATACCGTGCGGCCGTAGTAATCCAGGCCACGCACCAGCTTGGGATTGATCTCGTAGGCGATGCCCACGGCGTCCAGGCGCGCCTTCAGACCTTCGAAGTGCGCGCGCGACTCGTCATCCAGGTAGTCCGCCAGGGTCGGCGCATCGGCCAGCAGGGCCTGAGTCTGGGCGTTCTTGCTGTCGAGGATGCGCAGCGGATTGGTGGTCAGGCGACGCTGGCTGTCCTCGTCGAGCTGCTCGAAGCGCGCCTTGAGGTACTCGACCAGCGCGTCGCGGTAGCGGGCGCGGTCTTCGCTGGAACCCAGGCTGTTGAGCTGCAGGGTCACGGCATCGGCCATGCCCAGCTGCTTCCACAGGCGGGCAGTGAGGATGATCAGCTCGGCGTCGATGTCCGGACCCGGCTGATTGAACACTTCCACGCCGATCTGGTGGAACTGGCGGTAGCGTCCCTTCTGCGGCTTCTCGTAGCGGAACATCGGCCCCATGTACCAGAGCTTCTGCACCTGGCCGCCGCCGGACAGGCCATGCTCGAGCACGGCGCGCACGCAGCCGGCGGTGCCTTCCGGACGCAGGGTGAGGGATTCCTCGTTGCGATCCAGGAAGGTGTACATCTCCTTGTCCACCACGTCGGTGCCTTCGCCGATGCCGCGGGCGAACAGCTCGGTGTACTCGACGATGGGCAGGCGGATCTCGCTGTAGCCGTAGCTGTCCAGCAGCTCGGCGAAGGTGCCTTCCAGGTATCGCCACGCCGGGGTCTGCGCCGGCAGGATGTCGTTCATGCCACGGATGGCTTGCAGGGTCTTGCTCACGAAAATTCCTTAACTACTTCAGCTGCGCGCGATCACGGCGGCGTCGGCCGCCTGCTTTTCGGCGGCCTTGCGACGGATGAGCTGTTCCAGCTCGTCCACCAGATTGTCATTGGTCAGCTTCTGCGCCGGCTTGCCGTCGATGTAGACCAGATTGGGCGTGCCACCGGTGAGGCCGATGTGGGCCTCCTTGGCTTCGCCAGGCCCGTTCACCACGCAGCCGATCACCGCCACGTCCAGCGGCACCAGCAGGTCCTCGACGCGCTGCTCCAGCTCGTTCATGGTCTTCACCACATCGAAGTTCTGCCGCGAGCAGCTCGGGCAGGCGATGAAGTTGATGCCACGCGAGCGCAGGCGCAGGGACTTGAGGATGTCGAAGCCGACCTTGATCTCCTCCACCGGATCGGCGGCCAGGGAGATGCGGATGGTGTCGCCGATGCCTTCGGCCAGCAGCATGCCCAGACCGACTGCGGACTTCACGGTACCGGAGCGCAAGCCACCGGCCTCGGTGATGCCCAGGTGCAGCGGTTGGGTGATCTGCCTGGCGAGCAGGCGGTAGGCCTCCACAGCCATGAACACATCGGAGGCCTTGACACTGACCTTGAAGTCCTGGAAGTCCAGACGGTCCAGGTGCTCCACATGGCGCAACGCGGATTCCAGCAGTGCTTGCGGGGTCGGCTCGCCGTATTTCTTCTGCAGGTCCTTCTCCAGCGAGCCGGCGTTGACGCCGATGCGTATCGGGATGCCCTTGTCGCGGGCGGCATCCACCACGGCGCGTACGCGGTCTTCGCGACCGATGTTGCCCGGGTTGATGCGCAGGCAGTCGACACCCAGCTCAGCCACCCGCAGGGCAATCTGGTAGTCGAAGTGGATGTCGGCCACCAGCGGCACCTTGACCTGCTGCTTGATGCGGCCGAAGGCCTCGGCGGCGTCCATGTCCGGCACCGAGACGCGCACGATGTCGGCGCCGGCAGCTTCCAGGCGCTGGATCTGCGCCACGGTGGCGGCCACGTCGTGGGTGTCGGTGTTGGTCATGCTCTGCACCGCGATGGGTGCATCGCCGCCGACCGGGACCGAGCCGACCCAGATCTTGCGGGACACTCGGCGTTTGATGGGGGATTCGCTATGCATGGTGCTCGGCTCTATTCGCCCAGGCGCAGGTTGGCGGTCTGGGAACGGCGACCGCTGAGGTCGACAGGCTCCCCGTTGTAGGTGATCTGCGCGCCCTGCACGAAGCCCAGGCGCACCTGCATGGGTGCCGGGGCGCTCAGGTCCAGGCTTTCGCCCTTCTTCTTCAGCTGCGCGACATGCACCTTGCCGTTGGCATCGGTGACCTGCACCCAGCAATCTTCGATGAAGCTGATCTGCAGGCGACCTTCACCAGCGGCCGGCACGGGAGCAGCCACTGCGGCTTCGGCGGGCTCGCTGGGAGTGGGTTGCGCGACCATGGGCGTCTCGCCAGCAGCAGTCACACCCTCACCCTCCGGCAGGGCGGGCGGTGGCTCCAGCAGATCGATCGGCACTTGGGCCGCCTGTACGGCCTGATCCTCGGGTTCATCCAGAGTCAGCACCTCGGTGGACCCGTCGGCGGTGTCCACCTCGACGCGTTCGATCGGCGCGGTCGTGCGCGCCGGCGGCTCGCCGTAGCGTTCCTGCCACCAGAGCACGCCGATGCCGACCGCTACCAGCGACAGCGCGAACAGGCCGCCGCGCAGCACGTTGTGCGACAGACGCGCCGGCTCCTGCACCTTGCTCAACCCCTGCGGCGTACTGGCCGCCGGCTGGGTGCCGGTGAACTGATCGAACTCGTGGGCCAGTTCGGTGGCATCCAGGCCCAGCAACTTCGCATAGGAACGGATATAGCCACGCGCGAAGGTGGCACCGGGCAGCTTGTCGAACAGGCCGTCCTCGATGTAACGCACGGCATCCTCGGAGAGGTGCAACTGCAGGGCCACTTCGGCCCTCGACCAGTGCCGGGCTTCCCGGGACTGGCGCAGGCGTTCGCCCGGGTTGACCGGAGTCGTCATCGCGGATTCGCTGTTCGACGTGTTCATTTGTACTCCGACAGGTAGAGCTGATATTCCCGCGATGCGGGGTACAGGCGTTTGAGTTGCAGGCCGTAGCTGGCGGCCTGGCCGGCGTTGCCGAACACCCTGGCCAGGCGAATGCCGAGCAGCAGACTACGGGCATTCTGCTCCGAGAGGCCAGTGAAACGCTCGTAATAGTTACGCGCGGCCACATAGTCCTTGCGGTTGTAGGACAACTCGGCCATCGAGAGCAAGGCCTGCGGGCGATTGGCATTCAGGCGCAGGGCGCGCTGGAAGTGCTCGGCGGCCTGGTCGTCGCGCTTGAGCGCCTGGGCGGTCAGCCCCAGGTTCTCGAATACGCGCGAACGCTCTCCGTAGAGCGTGTCCTCGCTGGCCTGGCGATAACGCTCATAGGCCTGCTCGTAGCGCTTCTGCTCGTACAGAAAGGTGCCGTAGTTGTTGAGGATGCGGGCATCCTTCGGACGCACGGCCAAGGCCTTGCGGTAGTGCTGGTCGGCCAGCGCCGGTTCCATCTGGGTCTGGAACACCAGGGCCAGGGCGGCATGGGCATCGGCGTGGTTCGGGTCGATCTCCAGCGCCTTGCTCAACGGTTCCTTGGCGCGCTCGCTGGCGCCCTTCTGCAGGTAGCCGATGCCCAGCTGGATATAGGCGTCGCGAGCCTGCTCGCGGCCCTGGGGGGTACTCAGCGGATTCATGCCGCTGGTGTGAGACATGCAGCCGGCCAGCAGGCCAGTCAGACAGATCATGGTCGCAAGGCGCAAACTCATGCGATGGCAACTCCCTTCAGATACGGCGGTCGGTTGCCGGCGCCTCACCCTTCGGCATTCAGCTGGCGCACGGCAATGTAGCGTTCGCTGCGTCGGGTACGGTCCTGGACCTGCCCCACCAGCTGGCCGCACGCAGCGTCGATGTCGTCGCCCCGGGTGGTGCGCACGGTGACGTTGTAGCCGGCCTGCTGGAGAAGATCCTGGAAACGGCGGATGGCGTTGTTGCTCGGCCGCTCATAACCGGAATGCGGGAAGGGATTGAAGGGAATCAGGTTGATCTTGCAAGGCATGTCGGCGAGCAGCGCGATCATCTGCTCGGCGTGTTCGGGCTGATCGTTGACACCCTGCAGCAGGGTGTATTCGACCGTCAGGTAGCGCTTCTCGCCCAGCTTGTCGATGTAGCGTCGGCAGGCGGCCAGCACCACATCCAGCGGGTACTTCTTGTTGATCGGCACCAACTGGTTGCGCAGCTCGTCGTTGGGCGCGTGCAGCGACAGGGCCAGGGCCACGTCCGTCACTTCACCCAGCTTGTCGATCATCGGCGCCACGCCGGAGGTGGACAGCGTCACCTTGCGCTTGGAAATGCCGTAGCCGAGGTCGTCCATCATGATGCTCATGGCGGCGACCACATTGTCGAAGTTCAGCAGCGGCTCGCCCATGCCCATCATCACCACGTTGGTGATGGCGCGGTCGATCTTCGCCGGCACGGTGCCGAACGACTTGTTGGCGATCCACACCTGGCCGATGATCTCGGCGGCGGTCAGGTCGCTGTTGAATCCTTGCTTGCCGGTGGAGCAGAAGCTGCAATCCAGCGCGCAGCCGGCCTGGGAGGACACACACAGGGTGCCGCGCCCGTTCGCCGGGATGTATACGGTCTCGACGCAGCTGCCGGACGCCACGCGCACTACCCACTTGCGGGTGCCGTCGCTGGAAATGTCCTGGCTGACGATCTCGGGACCGCGAATCTCGGCACAGGCCCTGAGCTTTTCGCGCAGGGCCTTGCCGAGATTGGTCATGGAGTCGAAGTCATCGACGCCAAAGTGGTGAATCCACTTCATGACCTGGCCGGCCCGGAAGCGCTTCTCGCCGATGGACTCGAAGAACTGTTCCAGTTGCGGCTGGGTCAGGCCCAGCAGGTTCACGAGGCCGGTTTGAGCAGTCATGGATTCACCTATCTACCCGCTCGCTTAGCGAATGCGGTCGCACAGCTCGGTGGTGGAGAAGAAGTACGCGATTTCGCGGGCAGCGGAGGCTTCCGAGTCGGAACCGTGCACGGCGTTCTCGTCGATGGAAACGGCGAAGTCAGCACGGATGGTGCCGGCAGCAGCTTCCTTCGGGTTGGTGGCGCCCATCAGCTCGCGGTTCTTGGCAACGGCGTTTTCGCCTTCCAGCACCTGAACGATGACCGGACCGGAGGTCATGAAGGCAACCAGATCCTTGAAGAAGCCGCGCTCCTTGTGCTCGGCGTAGAAGCCGGCGGCTTCGCGCTCGGACAGCTGCACCATCTTGGAGGCGACGACGCGCAGGCCGGCCTTTTCGAAACGGGTGGTGATTTCACCGATGACGTTCTTGGCGACGGCATCCGGCTTGATGATGGAGAAGGTACGTTGAACGGCCATGGGATCACTCCAGAAGGCGGGGTTGGATGAAGCGGAAAAATGAAGGCGCACGATTATACGGATGAAGGTAGTCGCAGGCTATACGCGGTGCGGAGGCACCTGCCTGTGGGAGCGAATTCATTCGCGAGCGTTCGGATGGCCGGCCAGGGTGCAGTCTGTCCGGAAAAGCTCGCGGACAAGCCCGCTCCCACGGCGGAAACCGGCTCGATCAGTCGCGCTCTTCGATCCAGGCGGCCTGGATGGCTTCCAGCACCTTTTCGCCGGCACGCCCCGGCTCGTCGTCGAACTCGGGCAGCTCGGTCACCCAGCGATGCAGGTCGACGAAGTTCACGTAACGCGGGTCCACATCCGGCCTGGTTTCGGCCAGTTGAATGGCGATCTCCAGCACATCCACCCATTTCAGACTCATGGCTCAGTGTCCTTCCGAAACCTGGTTGATGGTGTACTTGGGAATCTCGACCACCAGGTCCTGGTTGTCCACCACGGCCTGGCAGGACAGGCGCGAGGTCGGCTCCAGACCCCAGGCCTTGTCGAGCATGTCGTCCTCCAGCTCGTCGGAGGCTTCAAGCGAGTTGAAGCCCTCGCGGATGACCACGTGACAGGTGGTGCAGGCACAGGATTTCTCGCAGGCGTGCTCGATCTCGATGCCGTTGCGCAGCGCCGCGTCCAGCACGGTTTCGCCTGGACTG
Organism: Pseudomonas flexibilis; assembly: GCF_000806415.1. Lineage (NCBI taxonomy): Bacteria > Pseudomonadati > Pseudomonadota > Gammaproteobacteria > Pseudomonadales > Pseudomonadaceae > Pseudomonas > Pseudomonas flexibilis. The sequence goes on along the minus strand of NZ_JTAK01000002.1, from coordinate 205,448 downwards.
GCCTCGATCACGGCGCCCTCGGGGCAATGTTCTGCGTGGGGCAGGAAAATGATCTGCGGCATGCGGTTATTCCTCGATATCGGTCAGGCTGCGCCCGGCCAGGGCCGCCTTCACGGAGGCATCCATGCGGCGCGCGGCAAAGGCGTCGGTGATCTGGGTCAGGCGTTTGGTCTGCTGTTCGATGGCGGCCAGGTCGCTGCTGTCCAGCAACCCTTGCAGGCGCTCCATCTCGGCGTCGATGACCAGGCGTTCGTCGGCATCCAGCAGGCGCTCGCCATCGGCCTGCAGGGCGGCCTGCACGGCCTCGATCAGGCGCCGCGCATCGACCTGGGCCTCGCGCAGCGCACGGGCCGCCATGTCGTCGCCAGCGTGTTCGAAGGAGTCCTTGAGCATGCGGGCAATCTCGCCATCGGTCAGCCCGTAGGACGGCTTGACCTGGATGCTCGCCTCGACCCCGGAGCTCAGTTCACGGGCGGACACGCTCAGCAGACCGTCGGCATCCACCTGGAAGGTCACGCGGATCTTCGCCGCGCCGGCCACCATCGGCGGAATGCCACGCAGCTCGAAGCGCGCCAGCGAGCGGCCGTCGCGCACCAGCTCGCGCTCGCCCTGCAGCACATGGATCATCATGGCCGTCTGGCCATCCTTGTACGTAGTGAACTCCTGGGCACGCGCCACCGGGATGGTGGTGTTGCGCGGAATCACCTTCTCCATCAGCCCACCCATGGTTTCCAGGCCGAGCGACAGCGGAATCACGTCCAGCAGCAGCAGCTCATCGCCGCCACGCTTGTTGCCAGCCAGCACATCAGCCTGGATGGCGGCACCCACGGCCACCACCTGGTCGGGATCGATATCGGTCAGCGGCTGGCGGCCGAACAGCTCGCCAACCGCCTCGCGCACGCGCGGCACGCGGGTAGACCCGCCGACCATGACCACGGCGGTGACGTCCTCGATGTCCAGCTCGGCATCGCGCACCGCGCGCCGGCAAGCCTTCAGGCTGCGCGCCAGCAATGGGTCGATCAGCGCGTTGAAGGTGTCGCGGCTCAGCTCGCCGCGCCACCCTTCGTGTTCCAGCGCGACGCTATCCTTGGCGCTCAAGGCTTCCTTGGCGGCGCAGGCCACACGCAACAGGCGGCGCTGGGCGCCCGGGTCCAGGTCGCTGGACAGGCCGGCCTGCTCGATGATCCAGCCGGCAATGGCATGGTCGAAGTCGTCGCCGCCCAGCGCGCTGTCGCCGCCGGTGGCCAGCACTTCGAAGACGCCGCGCGACAGGCGCAGGATGGAAATGTCGAAGGTACCGCCGCCCAGGTCGTAGATTGCGACGACACCTTCCGCCTGCTGATCCAGACCATAGGCCACGGCTGCCGCAGTGGGCTCGTTGAGCAGGCGCAGCACGGTGAGTCCGGCCAGCCGCGCGGCGTCCTTGGTCGCCTGCCGCTGGGCGTCGTCGAAATAGGCCGGCACGGTGATCACCGCACCCACCAGCTCGCCACCCAGGGATTCCTCACCGCGCTGGCGCAGCACGCGCAGGATATCCGCCGAGACTTCCACCGGGCTTTTCGGCCCCTGGACGGTCTCGATGAACGGCATGTGCGACTCGCCCTCGGAAAAACGGTAGGGCAACTGCTCGCCCAGCTGCTTGACGTCCTCGATACCGCGTCCCATGAGGCGCTTGACCGACATCACGGTGTTGAACGGATCGCTGGCCGCCGCGGCGCGGGCGTCATGGCCCACCTCGACGCGATCGGCGTGGTAACGCACCGCCGAGGGCAGCAAAAGCCGGCCTTCGGCGTCCGGCAAGGGTTCGGCGCGACCGCTGCGTACGCTGGCCACGAGGGAATTGGTGGTGCCCAGATCAATGCCCACCGCCAGGCGGCGCTGATGCGGTTGCGGGGTTTGTCCGGGTTCGGCGATCTGCAGTAAAACCATGCTTGCCTGCGTATCGAGGACCGCGCCAGTGCGCGGCCGGGTTAATCGTCGAGGCGCTCTTCCAGCTCGCGCACCTCATGGGAGAGCTTGTCGAGGAACTGCATGCGGCGTACCAGGCGCTCGGCCTGCTCGCGCTGCGCATTGTCGTTCCAGCAGGCGGCGAACTGGTCCTCCAGTTGCTGCTGTGCCTGCTTCAGGCGCTGCTTGAAGGTGGCCACACCGGCCAGGTCCAGGCTGTCGCTCAGGTCTTCCAGCTCTTCACGCCAGTGCATCTGCTGCAACAGGAACTGGGGGTCCTGCACAGTGGCTTCCAGCGGCAGCTCATGCCCGTCCAGCGCCAGCAGGTAACGCGCCCGGCGCGGCGCACTGCGCAGCACCTGGTACGCCTCGTTCAGCGCCGCGGAACGCTCAAGCGCCTGGCGCTGCTCGCGCTCGCCGGCATCAGCGAAACGGTCGGGATGGACCGCGCGGGCCAGTTCCCGATAGCGCGCGGCCAGCTCCTGCTGGTCGATGCGAAAGTCCGGCTGCAGCTCGAACAGGGCGAAGTGGCAGGGCGTACCCATGCTCACCTCAGACACTGAAGCTTTCGCCGCAGCCGCATTCGCCACGCACGTTGGGGTTGTTGAACTTGAAGCCTTCGTTCAGGCCTTCCTTGGTGAAGTCCAGCTCGGTGCCATCCAGGTAGACCAGGCTCTTCGGGTCGATGATGACGCGCACGCCATGGCTCTCGAACACCTGATCCTCGGGCTTCAGTTCGTCGACGAACTCCAGCACGTACGCCAGGCCGGAACAACCGGTGGTACGCACCCCCAGGCGGATGCCCACGCCCTTGCCGCGCCCATCCAGGGAACGCTGCACGTGGCGGGCCGCCGCTTCAGTCATGCTGATCGCCATGGCAACCTCCTCAGAGCAGACCCTTCTTGTGCTTGTAGTCGCGCACGGCCGCCTTGATGGCGTCCTCGGCGAGCACAGAGCAGTGGATCTTCACCGGCGGCAATGCCAGCTCTTCGGCGATCATGGTGTTCTTCAGCGCCTCGGCCTCGTCCAGGGTCTTGCCCTTCATCCATTCGGTGGCCAGGGAGCTGGAGGCGATGGCCGAGCCACAGCCATAGGTCTTGAACTTGGCGTCTTCGATGACGCCCGCCTCGTTGACCTTGATCTGCAGGCGCATCACGTCGCCACACGCCGGCGCGCCGACCATGCCGGTGCCGACATCGGGATCCTCGGCGTCGAACTTGCCGACGTTGCGCGGGTTTTCGTAGTGGTCGATGACCTTGTCACTGTAAGCCATGGTGCAACTCCTCTTGAATCACGTGCGGGCAGCGTCTTAATGCGCCTGCCATTCGACCTGGGTCAGGTCGACGCCCTCTTTGTACATGTCCCACAGCGGGGACAGCTCGCGCAGCTTGGCCACGGCCTGACGCACCTTCTGCGCGGCGTAGTCCACTTCTTCCTCGGTGGTGAAGCGGCCGAAGGTGAAGCGGATGGAGCTGTGGGCCAGCTCGTCGTTGCGTCCCAGGGCGCGCAGCACGTAGGACGGTTCCAGGGAGGCGGAGGTACAGGCGGAACCGGAGGAAACCGCCAGGTCCTTGAGCGCCATGATCAGCGACTCGCCTTCCACGTAGTTGAAGCTGAGGTTCAGGTTGTGCGGCACCCGGTGGGCCATGCTGCCGTTGATGTACAGCTCTTCCATGTCCTCGACCTGCTTGAGGAAGCGATCGCGCAGGGCCAGCACGTGGGCGGTGTCCTGGGCCATCTCTTCCCGGGCGATGCGGAACGCCTCGCCCATGCCGACGATCTGGTGAGTCGCCAGGGTGCCGGAACGCATGCCGCGCTCGTGACCGCCGCCGTGCATCTGGGCTTCCAGGCGCACCCGCGGCTTGCGGCGCACGTACAGCGCGCCAATGCCCTTGGGACCGTAGGTCTTGTGGGCAGAGAAGCTCATCAGGTCGACCTTCATGGTTTCCAGGTCGATGGCCACCTTGCCGGTGGACTGGGCGGCGTCCACATGGAACAGGATGCCGCGGGCGCGGGTCAGCTCGCCGATGGCGGCGATGTCGTTGATGGTGCCGATCTCGTTGTTCACATGCATGATCGACACGAGGATGGTGTCGTCGCGCAGCGCCGCCTCGACCATGGCCGGGGTGATGATGCCGTCCTCACCCGGTTCCAGGTAGGTGACTTCGAAGCCTTCGCGCTCCAGCTGGCGGGTGGTGTCCAGCACCGCCTTGTGCTCGATCTTCGAGGTGACGATGTGCTTGCCCTTGCTGGCGTAGAAGTGCGCAACGCCCTTGATGGCCAGGTTGTCGGACTCGGTGGCGCCGGAGGTCCAGACGATCTCGCGGGGATCAGCATTGACCAGGTCGGCCACCTGGCGACGAGCATTTTCCACGGCTTCCTCGGCCTTCCAGCCGAAGACATGGGAGCGCGACGCCGGATTGCCGAAATTCCCTTCCTGGGTCAGGCAATCGCACATCAGCTTCGCCACACGGGGGTCTACCGGGGTGGTGGCGGAGTAATCGAGGTAAATCGGCAACTTCATTGACTCTCTCCTAACAGGCGGCGGCCCACTCATTCCACGGCGGACGCTTCAATCTTGTCGAGTTGCGGCTTCTTGCCGGTGGTGCAGCGCTGGTCCTGACGCCGGGATACTTCCTGCACCTCGCTGCGACCCACCAGGTCGGCCAGGCTGATGCCACTCAAAAATTCATGGATGCGCTCGCTCAGATCGCACCACAGGTGATGGGTAAGACAGGTGTCACCGGAGTGGCAGTCACCCAGGCCCTGGCAGCGCGTGGCATCCACCGATTCGTTGACGGCGTCGATCACTTCGGCGACCTGGATGTCGCGGGTGTCACGGGAAAGGTAGTAGCCGCCGCCGGGCCCACGGACACTGGTGACCAGCTCGTTGCGCCGCAGCTTGGCGAAGAGCTGTTCCAGGTAGGACAGGGAAATGCCCTGACGCTCGGAGATGTCGGCCAGGGAAACCGGCCCCTGCTGCGCATGCAGGGCCAGGTCGAGCATGGCGGTGACGGCGTAACGGCCTTTGGTGGTGAGTCGCATCGCGGGGTACCACAGGTTCGCTGGAATGGGCGCAAGTATCCAATTTCCGAGTATTTGAGTCAACTATAAGACCCATTGAAATACTCGGATTTACCAGCGGAAAGCGGCCGGCATGATAGCAGGCCGCTGCTGGCAGCGCATCAACCCTGGGCGCCAGGCTCCCGGCTCTCGCCGCGCATCTCTTCCTTGATCTCGACAAAATCCTCGTCACGCAGCGCCGGCAGCTCGCCGCAGCAGTAGCCAAGCGCCTTGAGGGCGCGGTTCATTTCCTCAAGACGGCCATCCACGGCATGCAGGTGATCCAGCAGTTGACCGATGGCCTTGGTGACCGGGTCCGGCATGTTTTCGCCGACCGCGTAGGCCTCGAATCCGTACTTCTCGGCGATGGCCTTGCGCTTGGCCTGCTCCTCGCCACTGGTCTTGACCACCACCCGCCCCGGGTTGCCGACCACCGTGACACCCGCTGGCACCGGCTTGGTGACCACCGCGTTGGAACCGACCTTGGCGCCTGCCCCCACGGTAAACGGCCCGAGGATCTTCGCCCCCGCGCCGACGATGACGCCGTCCTCCAGGGTGGGATGTCGCTTGCCCTTGTTCCAGCTGGTGCCGCCCAGGGTGACGCCATGGTAGAGGGTCACGTCGTCGCCGATCTCGGCGGTCTCGCCGATGACCACGCCCATGCCATGGTCGATGAAGAAGCGCCGGCCGATCTTCGCCCCCGGGTGGATCTCGATGCCGGTCAGCCAGCGCCCGAGGTGCGAGACCAACCGCGCCAGCAGGCGCCAATCCGCACGCCACAGCCGGTGTGCCAGCCGATGCATCCACACCGCGTGCAGGCCGGGGTAGCACAACAGCACCTCGAGCACGCTTCGGGCCGCCGGGTCGCGGCTGAACACGCTCCGGATATCCTCACGCATGCGATCAAACATCATCTGGTCTCCGCTTGTGGGGCTCGCCCCGCGCCACCTTCTGGGTCTCGGTGAGAATGCCGCGCAGGATATTCATCTCCAGCTTGCTGATGCCGCTGCGACCGTACAGCCGCCGCAGCCGGGCCATCAGATGGCGCGGCTTCTGCGGATCGAGGAAGCCGATTTCCACCAACGTCTGCTCGAGGTGTTCGAAATAACGTTCCAGCTCGTCCATGGTGACCGGCCGAGTATCCAGGATGGCCGTGGCTTCCACCTTCTCCATCTTGGTCGGCGCGCCCTGGGCGGCCAGCCACGCCATGCGCACTTCGTAGGTCAGCACCTGCACCGCAGCCGCCAGGTTCAGCGAACCGAACTCCGGATCGGAGGGAATGTGCACGTGAAACTGGCAGCGCTGCAATTCCTCGTTGGTCAGGCCGGCGTATTCGCGACCGAATACCAGCGCCACCTCGCCCCCCAGCGCCACCTGTTCAAGACTCTTGCTCGCACACTCGCGCGGATCGAGCAGCGGCCAGGGAATGCGCCGGTCGCGCGCACTGGTGCCCAGCACCAGGCTACAACCGACCAGAGCCTCCTCAAGCGTGGACACCACCTGGGCATTGTCCAGCAGGTCATTGGCGCCGGATGCCCGCGCCAGCGCCTTGGGACTGGGAAACTCCTCGGGATCGACCAGCACCAGACGGGAAAGCCCCATGTTCTTCATGGCACGGGCCGCCCCGCCGATGTTGCCGGGATGGCTGGTATTGACCAGCACCACGCGGATGTTCTGTAGCACGCCCTGATCCACCTGAGAAAACGGAAGGGGCAGAATCTTAGCCGATGGCGGTTCCCGCTCGCCACGCAACATTGGCGATTCCCCCGGCGCCCTGCCCGCCACTGCGATACCCGACGGTCAATGCCACTCACGCGTCTGCCTGGCTTTCTGTTAGAATTCGCGGCTTTCTTTAACAGCCCAGGTGTTTCCCCCCATGCAGCCCATGCTGAACATCGCCTTGCGCGCTGCGCGCAGCGCCGGTGAACTGATCTTCCGCTCCATCGAACGCCTGGATGCCATCTCGGCCAACGAGAAGGAAGCCAAGGATTACGTCAGCGAAATCGACCTTGCCGCAGAACAATGCATCATCAACCTGCTGCGCAAGTCCTATCCGAACCACGGCTTCAAGGGCGAGGAAAGCGGCGAGATCGCCGGCACCGGCGAAGGCGCCGACTATCAGTGGATCATCGATCCGCTGGACGGCACCACCAACTTCCTGCGCGGCGTACCGCATTTCGCCGTCAGCATCGCCTGCAAGTACAAGGGTCGCCTGGAACACGCCGTGGTGCTCGACCCGGTACGCCAGGAAGAATTCACCGCCAGCCGTGGCCGCGGTGCCGCGCTGAACGGCCGCCGCATCCGCGTCAGTAGCCGCAAGAGCCTGGAAGGCGCACTGCTGGGCACCGGCTTCCCGTTCCGCGACAGCCAGCTCGACCACCTGGACAACTACCTGGGCATGTTCCGCAGCCTGGTAGGCGACACCGCCGGTATCCGCCGCGCTGGCGCCGCCAGCCTGGACCTGGCCTACGTGGCTGCAGGCCGCTATGACGCCTTCTGGGAATTCGGCCTGTCCGAGTGGGACATGGCAGCCGGCGTGCTGCTGATTCAGGAAGCGGGCGGCCTGGTGAGCGACTTCACCGGCGGCCATGAGTTCCTCGACAAGGGCCACATCGTGGCGGGCAACACCAAGTGCTTCAAGGCAGTGCTCACCGCCATCCAGCCGCACCTGTGGCCGAGCCTCAAGCGCCAGCTGTGATGATCAGCCGAAAATGAAAAAAGCGCCCGAGGGCGCTTTTTTCATTTTCATTTCTGCAGGTTCGATTACGGCTGCTCGGCGAGCACCAACTGGCCGTCGCGCACCGGAATCTGCGCCCCCGGATCGCGATCCATGCGCACGCGGCCGTGCTGACCACCCAGCTCATAGCTGACGTCGTAGCCAACCACCTTTTCGTGGGTATCCTGCACCGTCTCGCAGCGGGTTTCGGTGGTGATGTAAGTGTCGCTGGCCTGCATGCGCTCCTGCGCCTTGTTGCCAACGTAGCCGCCACCTACCGCACCGGCCACGGTGGCCAGCTTCTTGCCGCTCCCGCCACCGACCTGATTGCCCAGCAGACCGCCGACCACCGCTCCGATGGCGGTGCCAGCGATCTGGTGCTGATCCTGTACCGGTCGCTGATGGGTGACGGCGACGTCACGGCAGACCTGACGCGGGGTGCGCTGGGTTTCCTTCACCGGAGAAACGTCCAGCACGGTGGCGAACTTCGGCTCGCGATCTCCCGCCCATTGATAGGTCGCCAGCGCGCCGCCTGCCGTTACGCCAACGGCACCAAGCACCGCGCCGACGATCATCGATTTCTTCACAGCCACCTCCAATGCACACAGGTTCGAAAATCCGAGCCTTGGACAGAAGGTGGCTACGCCGGTTCAGGGCCTTTCGTCGACCGCCTCTTCGCTGGCCGGCGGAATCAGGTCCTCGCTGGTCAGCTTCAGCCAGACGAGCACCGTGGCGCCGATGTAAACCGACGAGTAGGTGCCCACCACCACGCCGATCAGCAGGGCAACGGCGAAACCGGCCAGTACGTCGCCACCCCAGACCAGCAGGGCGATCAGCGCCAGCGCGGTGGAGAACGACGTGGCCATGGTGCGCAGCAGGGTCTGGGTGACCGAGATGTCGATGTTCTCGACCAGGCTGGCCTTGCGCAACACGCGGAAGTTCTCGCGGATGCGGTCGTAGATGATGATGGTGTCGTTCAGCGAGTAGCCGATCATCGCCAGCACCGCAGCCAGCACCGTCAGGTCGAACGGCACTTCCAGCAGCGCCAGCAGGCCCAGGGTGAGGATGGTGTCGTGGGCCAGCGAGGCGATGGCGCCCACGCCGAACTTCCACTGGAAGCGGAACGCCAGGTACACCAGGATGCCGCCGAGGGCCAGCAGCATGGCCAGGCCGCCCTGGTCGCGCAGCTCCTCACCCACCTGAGGACCGACGAACTCGACACGCTTGATCTCGAAGCGCGCGGCCGGGTCGATGACACGCAGCGCTTCGCCCACCTTGGCGCCCAGCTGCGGGTCGTCGCCGGCCATGCGGATCAGCACGTCGGTGGTGGCGCCGAAGCTCTGCACCACCGCATCGGTGTAGCCCGCCTGCCCCAGTTCGCGCTTGATGCGCTCCAGGTCAGCCGGCTGCTCGTACTGCAGCTCGATCAGGGTGCCGCCGGTGAAGTCCAGGCCGAAGTTGAGACCCTTGACCGCCAGCGCGGCGATGCCCACGACGGTCAGGATCAGCGTGATGGCGAACGCAAGATTGCGGATCGCCATGAAGGGAATGGTTTTCTTGATCACGGCCTGGCCCTCAGATCCACAGTTTCTTCACGTTGCGACCGCCGAAGAGCAGGTTGACCTGGCCGCGCGTGAACATGATGGCGGTGAACATCGAGGTCAGGATGCCGAGCGACAGCGTGACCGCGAAGCCCTTGACCGGCCCGGTACCGAGTGCGAACAGGATGGCGCCGACCAGCAGGGTGGTCAGGTTACTGTCGATGATCGCCGTGTAGGCACGATCGAAGCCCTCATGAATGGCGCGCTGCACCGACAGGCCATTCTTCAGTTCCTCGCGGATCCGCGAATAGATCAGCACGTTGGCGTCCACCGCCATACCCAGCGTCAGCACGATACCGGCGATGCCCGGCAGGGTCAGCGTGGCGCCGATCACCGACATCAGGCCGACCAGCAGCACCAGGTTGAACGCCAGCGCGACGGTGGCCAGGATGCCGAAGAACTTGTAGACGAGGATGACGAACAGCGAGACCAGGATCAGCGCCCACCAGGTGGACTCGATACCCTTGGCGATGTTCTCGGCACCCAGGCTCGGGCCGATGGTGCGCTCCTCGGCGAAGTACATCGGCGCGGCCAGACCGCCGGCGCGCAGCAGCAGCGCCAGCTCGGAGGACTCGCCCTGACCGTCCAGGCCGGTAATGCGGAACTGACTGCCCAGGGCCGACTGAATGGTGGCCAGGGAAATGATCTTCTTCTCTTCACGGAAGCTCTGTACCGCCACTTCCTGTTCGACGCCGTCGACCAGCTCCTTGACATAGCGGGTCACCGGACGCTGCTCGATGAACAGCACCGCCATGCTGCGCCCGACGTTGTTGCGGGTGGCACGGTTCATCAGCTCGCCGCCGTGCCCGTCCAGACGAATGTTCACCTGCGGGCGACCGTTCTCGTCATAGCTGGCTTGCGCGTCGGTCACCTGGTCACCAGTGATGATCACGCTGCGCTCCAGTGCCACCGGAGCACGGCCTTCCTCGCGGAAATCGAAGGTCTCGGTGGTGGCGCGCGCGGCATCCGGCTCGGCAGCCAGACGGAACTCCAGGCTGGCCGTCTTGCCGAGAATCCGCTTGGCCTCGGCGGTGTCCTGCACACCCGGCAGCTCGACCACGATGCGATTGGCGCCCTGACGCTGCACCAACGGCTCGGCCACGCCGAGCTCGTTGACGCGGTTGCGCACGGTGGTGAGGTTCTGCTTGATGGAGTATTCGCGGATATCGGCCAGGGTGGCTGGCGTCAGCGCGACATTGAGCACCTGCAGCTGGTTGCGCACGCTGCTGGTCAGCTCGAAATCGGTGAAGGTCTTGCGGATCAGGCTCTGGGCCCGGTCGAGACTTTCGCTGTCGGTGAAACCCAACTGGAAGGCATTGTCGCTGCCCGGCATGCTGCGATAGCGGATGCGCTCCTTGCGCAGCAGGCTCTTGACCTCGCCTTCATAGACTTTCAGGCGCGCGTCGATGGCCTTGTCCATGTCCACTTCCAGCAGGAAATGCACGCCGCCGGACAGGTCCAGACCCAGCTTCATCGGCGAGGCGCCAATGCTGCGCAGCCAGTCGGGCGTGGTGGGCGCCAGGTTGAGCGCGACCACGTACTCATCACCCAGGGTCTTGCGAACCACGTCCTTGGCAGGCAACTGGTCGCCGAGCCGGGTCAGGCGCAGCAGGCCACCGCGCTCGGAGACTTCGGTGGCCTTGACCGTAATGCCCGCCGCGCGCAGCGCTTCGGCAGCCCGCTCGACCGTTACCTCATCGATACGCAGCGCCGTGCTGGTGCCGGTGATCTGGATCGAAGGGTCATCGGGATACAAATTGGGCGCGGAATACACCAGGCCTAGGGCCAGGACCGCGAGAATCAGCAGATATTTCCACAGGGGATATTTGTTCAGCATGACGCCGCCCGCTCAAAGAGCGGGGCGCCTAGGCGCCCCGCAAGAAAGTAACTCGTGAAGCCTGAACGGGCGGCTCAGCCTCCAGGAAGGCAGCGACACATGCGAACAGCGCCGTTCCTGGCGGGTGCCACCCGACAGGATCAGATGGCCTTCAGCGTGCCCTTGGGCAGGGTCGCTACGATGGCGGCCTTCTGGAACTTCAACTCGACGTTGTCGGCCACTTCCAGCACCACGAAGTCATCGGCAACCTTGACCACCTTGCCGGTCATGCCGCCGCCGGTGACCACTTCGTCGCCCTTCTGCAGGCCGGCCAGCAGGTTCTTGTGCTCCTTGGCACGCTTGGCCTGGGGGCGCCAGATCATCAGGTAGAAGATGACCACGAAGCCCACGAGCATCAGAATGCCCATCATGTCGGAACCCGGAGCTGCAGCGCCCGGTGCGGCCTGGGCGTAGGCGGCGGGAATGAAAAAGCTCATGTAACACTCCTGTTGCAGGGATGGTTTCTACGGTTTCAATACGGATTCATTCAGTCCAGCGGCGGGGCTGGCAGACCGCGCCGGGCATAGAAGGCATCGACAAAGGCGGCCAATGTACCTTGTTGGATGGCGTCGCGTAAACCGGCCATCAGACGCTGGTAATAGCGCAGATTGTGGATGGTATTCAGCATGCTTCCGAGCATTTCCCCGCATTTGTCCAGGTGATGCAGGTAGGCGCGGGAGAAGTGTTTGCAGGTGTAACAGTCGCAACCCGGATCCAGCGGCGAATCGTCATGGCGATGCACGGCGTTGCGGATCTTGACGATCCCGCCAGTGACGAACAGGTGGCCGTTGCGTGCGTTGCGGGTCGGCATCACGCAATCGAACATGTCCACGCCCCGGCGCACGCCCTCGACCAGGTCTTCAGGCTTGCCGACGCCCATCAGGTAACGCGGCTTGTCGGCCGGCATGTGCGGCGGCAGGAAGTCCAGCACACGGATCATCTCCTCCTTCGGCTCGCCCACCGACAAGCCGCCGATGGCCAGGCCATCGAAGCCGATCTCCATCAGGCCCTCCAGCGAGCGCAGTCGCAGGTCTTCGTGCATGCCGCCCTGCACGATGCCGAACAACGCCGAGGGATTGTCGCCATGCGCCATCTTCGAGCGCTTGGCCCAGCGCAGCGAAAGCTCCATGGAGCGGCGCGCGGTGTCATGGTCCGCCGGGTACGGCGTGCACTCGTCGAAGATCATCACGATGTCCGAACCCAGGTCGCGCTGCACCTGCATCGACTCCTCGGGCCCCATGAACACCTTGGCGCCGTCCACCGGCGAGGAGAAATACACCCCCTCTTCCTTGATCTTGCGCATCTCGCCGAGGCTGAAGACCTGGAAACCGCCGGAGTCGGTGAGGATCGGTCCCTGCCATTGCATGAAATTGTGCAGATCACCGTGTGCCTTGATGACCTCGGTACCCGGACGCAGCCAGAGGTGGAAGGTGTTGCCGAGAATGATCTGCGCGCCGATGGCCTCGATATCGCGCGGCAGCATGCCCTTCACGGTGCCGTAGGTGCCCACCGGCATGAACGCCGGTGTTTCCACCGTGCCACGCGGGAAGGTCAGGCGCCCGCGCCGGGCCTTGCCCTCGGTGGCGAGCACGTCGAAGTTCATGTGACAGGTACGGGTCATGGGTGATCCTCGGGACCGCGCGGGGCGGGATTGCGGGTGATGAACATGGCATCACCGTAACTGAAGAAGCGATAGCCTTCTTCCACCGCCGCGCGGTAGGCCGCCATGGTTTCCGGATAGCCGGCAAAGGCGGAAACCAGCATCAGCAGGGTGGACTCCGGCAAGTGGAAATTGGTGACCAGGGCATCCACCACATGGAACGGCTTACCCGGGTACAGGAAGATGTCGGTGTCGCCACTGAACGGCTTGATCTTGCCCTCGCGCGCCGCGCTTTCCAGGGAACGCACGCTGGTGGTGCCCACGGCAATGACGCGACCGCCGCGCGCCTTGCAGGCGTTCACCGCATCCACCACATCCTGACTGACTTCCAGCCATTCGCGGTGCATATGGTGCTCCTCGATGCGCTCGACGCGCACCGGCTGGAAGGTGCCGGCTCCGACGTGCAGGGTCACGAAGGCGGTTTCCACGCCTTTCTCGCGAATCGCCTCGAGCAATGGCTCGTCGAAGTGCAGCCCGGCGGTCGGCGCGGCGACCGCGCCGGCACGCTCGGCGTACACCGTCTGGTAACGCTCGCGGTCGGCCGTGTCATCGGGCCGATCTATATAAGGAGGCAACGGCATGTGGCCGATCCGCTCCAGCAGCGGCAGCAGCGGCTGGTCGAAACGTAGCTCGAACAGCGCGTCATGGCGCGCGAGCATCTCGGCCTCGCCGCCACCCTCCAGCAGAATGCGACTGCCGGGCTTGGGGGACTTGCTGGCGCGCACATGGGCCAGCGCACGGTGCTCGTCGAGCACCCGCTCGATGAGGATCTCCAATTGACCGCCGGTCGCCTTGCGCCCGAACAAGCGTGCGGGAATCACCCGGGTATTGTTGAACACCATCAGGTCGCCGGGACGCAGATAGCCAAGCAGGTCTGCGAACTGGCGATGAGCCAGGGCTCCACTCGGGCCATCCAGCACCAACAGGCGACTGGCGCGGCGCTGCGCGAGCGGATGGCGGGCGATCAGAGCATCGGGAAGGTCGAAATGAAAGTCGGAAACGCGCATGGTGAGGCCGTCTTGCAGGGGCGCAAAGCTTAACGGAAATGCCTGGAGCTGGCCATGCGAGCCGATTGACCGGCTGGCTTGGCCTCCCTATACTGCGCGCCCATTGCCTTGGTGGCGGAATGGTAGACGCAGCGGATTCAAAATCCGCCGTTGGCGACAACGTGAGAGTTCGAGTCTCTCCCAAGGCACCAGTCCGATAAGAAAATGCCCTTTTTCTATCCCCCGGCCGGGCCTGCCCGACCGTCCTTCCGCGTCAAGTCTCGACCCCGATACGACCGCCTCGACGGCCCAGTTGTAGCTTTTTCCCCGGAGCATTCCGGCCGTCGTCATAAAGGTGCCGAGCGGGGGGTTGGCATTTGCCCGAAACTTCCGTAGAGTGCGCTCACTGTTTGCATGGGTCGCTGTTGAATCGTGACCTGGTGCGGTAGATCTTGACGATTTGCTTCATCCCGCTCGACTTCTCTTATCTCCTGCAACCAGTTCCAGCTCCCTGTTGTCACAGGGACTGCCATCCACTCTAGTTTCAAGGAAATAAAGACATGTCGAATCGTCAAACCGGCACCGTCAAATGGTTCAACGATGAGAAGGGCTTCGGCTTCATCACCCCCGAAAGCGGTCCGGATCTGTTCGTGCACTTCCGTGCTATCGAAGGCAGCGGTTTCCGCAGCCTGAAGGAAGGCCAGAAGGTTACCTTCGAAGCCGTCCAGGGCCAGAAGGGCATGCAGGCTGACAAGGTCCAGGTTCTGGGCTAAGCAGCACGCAACACCCGAAGCCTCCGATGGAAACATCGGGGGCTTTTTTGTGCCCGCCGTAAACGCAGCCAAGCAGCCAGGCGACTCGCCATCGGGCGCCGACAGCCCCTAGAATGGCGGTCGCTTTTTCATCGACGAGCTTCCCATGGCAACTGCAAAACGCATGCTCCAGCCCAGCGGCGCGTTCCCGGCCGCCGGCTTCGGTCGCCGAATGGCCGCACTCTTCTACGATTTCCTGCTCTGCGTGGCCCTGGTGATGGTGGTCACCCTGCTCTACCAGCAAGGCGTGCTGCGCCTGATCCATGGCGGCGACCAGCTCAAGCTGCTGGCGGAAAGCGGCGGCTTGGACAACGATCCCTTGCTGGCCACGCTGCTGCTGTTCAGCCTGTTCGGCTTCTTCGCCAAGTTCTGGACCTGGAACGGCCAGACCCTCGGCATGCAGGTCTGGGGCATCCGCGTGCAGAACGCCGACGGCTCCGCCATCGATCTCTGGCAGGCGCTGCTGCGCTTCATCGTCGCCATCGGCTCCTGGTTGATCTTCGGCCTGGGCTTCATCTGGATGCTGTGGGACAAGCAGTCGCGCACCTGGCACGACATCTATTCGGAAAGCCGTGTGGTGCAACTGCCGAAGAACGCGCACAAGAAGTGAGGAACGCGGTCTTCCGCGCCCAGCCTCGCAGGGTGGTCAGCGCGCTACCTGGCCACCATCAAGCCGGGACGGCGCGCCTGGCGGCACGATGAAGCGCGATCCACCCTACACCCAACCGCCCCACTGCAGCACGAACAACCCGAGGTTGGTGCTCAGCACCGCCATCAGCGTAGTCATCACGATGATCGCGGCCGCCAGTTGATAGTTGGAACCCACCGCCTTGGCCATCACGAAACTGGCGGCGGCCGTCGGACTGGCAAAGTAGAGAAACAGGATACCCAGCTCCGGCCCTCGAAAACCGAGCCACCAGGCACCCAGGGTGGACAACGCCGGCAGCCAGATCATCTTCATCAGACTGGCGCTCAGCGCGGTGGCGCCGCTTTCGCGCAACGAGGCCAGCGACAGCGTGGCGCCGATGCAGATCAGCGCCAGCGGCAGGCTCATCTGCGCGAAATACCCGGTGGAGGTCAGCAGCCAGTCCGGCAGCGGGATCCGCCAATAGGCGAATGGGATCGCCGCCAGCACGGCCAGCACCAACGGGTTACCGAGAATGCTCTTGGCGATGCTCCACGGATCGGTCTTGCTGCTCGGGCTGTAGAGCGCCAGCACCAGCGCCGAGAGCGCGTTGTAGCAGAGGATCACCAAGCCAGCGAGCACACCGCCCAGCGACAGGCCGAAGTCGCCGTACAGGCTGCTGGCCAGCGCCAGGCCGACGATGCCATTGTTGCCGCGAAACGCCCCCTGCACATAGACGCCGCGATCCGCATGCGGACAGCGCCAGATCGCCCATGCCCAGGCGAGCAGGAAGCCGCCTACCGTGGCGAGGGTGAAGTAGATCAGCAAGCGCGGCTGCAAGGCGGCACTCAGATCGGCGCGCAGGATGGCGAGGAACAGCAGCGCCGGCAGGGTGCCCTTGAAGACCAGACTGGAGGCGGTGTTGACGAAGGCGGTGTCGATCCAGCCGAGCCGCTTGAGCAGGACACCAAGGAACAGCATGGCGAAGACCGGGGCGGTCACCGCCAATGTTTGCTGAATGAGAGCGAGCACGACTACTACCTACTGCGACAGCGAGAAGGCCGCATGGTAACGCGGCGCCCCGCCGCTCGCGAAGCGGGGCGCCGGGAAAGCTCAGCGGCGGACCGGGCGCTTCTGCAGCTTGCGCTGCAAGGTGCGGCGGTGCATGCCCAGTGCGCGGGCGGTGGCCGAAATGTTGCCCTGGTGCTCGGCCAGCACGCGCTGGATGTGCTCCCACTGCAGGCGGTCGACCGACATGGGGTTTTCCGGCACCAGCGAACTGAGCTCCACGTGCTCGGACATCAGCGCCGCCAGCACATCGTCAGCATCCGCCGGCTTGCACAGGTAGTTGCAGGCGCCACGCTTGATGGCCTCCACAGCGGTGGCGATGCTCGAATAGCCGGTAAGGATCAGCACGCGCATCTCGCTGTCCAGCTCCAGCAGCTTGGGCAACAGGGCAAGCCCCGAGTCGCCTTCCATCTTCAGGTCCAGGACGGCATAGTCGGGGCTGTCGCGCGTCGCGATCACCAGCCCCTCCTCGGCACTGGAAGCCACGCTGACACGCAGCCCGCGACGCTCCATGGAACGCGCCATCACCCGGGTGAAGGTCGCATCGTCATCCACCAGCAACAGATGAGGCTGCTCATCTCCCTCGAACAGGACTTCTTCAGACATGCAGGCTCCTTGGCTGCGGCATGGTCAATCAATGCAAACCGTAGAGGCGCGGTAAACGCAGCTCGGTGAGCGTACCACCCTCTTCGTGGTTATACAGTTTTACGGTTCCGCCGGCACGCGTCACGCTGGCCTGACTGAGGAACAGGCCCAGGCCGAACCCCTTCCCCTTGGTGGTGAAGAACGGCTTGCCGAGCTGCTCGGCAATCGCCAGCGGCACGCCGGCTCCGTGATCTCGAATGGTCACCTTGATCCATTGGTGGTCCCAGTCCAGACGGATGGCGAGGTTGTCCGGCGAGGCATCGGCAGCATTGTTCAGCAGATTGAGCAACGCCTGGGTCAGCTCGGCCGGCGGCATCAGGCTCGGCGGCGTCCCCTTGCCGGTGCACTCATAGCGATAAGTGGCTTCGGGGCGCATCAGGTGCCAGCGCTCCAGCGCTGCTTCCAGCCATTCCCGCACGGTCTGCTCGACGATCTCCTGGCGCCGCTGCGCCTCGGCGGCGCGCACCAGACTCTGCAGCGTGCCCTTGCAGAGCATCACCTGATCCTGCAGCACCTTGAGGTCATCCTGCAGGGACGGCTGCCCCTGGCAATCCTGGATGAGGTCCTTGAGCAGCACGCTCATGGTCGCCAGCGGCGTACCCAGCTCATGGGCCGCGCCGGCGGCCTGGGTGGCCACCGCCAGCAACTGCTGGTCACGCATGTCAGCCTCGCGGCGCTGCGCCTGCAGCTGTTCCTGGAAACGCAGCGCCTCGGCCATGCGCGCCACGAACACCGTGATCAGCAGGGCGGCGAGCGCGAAGCTCAGCCACATGCCGTACACCATGATTTCCGCCGGCAGGGTGACCAGCAGGGTCAGCGGATGATGGGTAAACAGCAGCAGGCTGTAGCTGGTCAGCGCCAGGGCGGACAGTACCAGCGTGTACAACCAGGGCAGGGTCGCCGCAGCGATGGTCAGCGGCACCAGGTAATAGGAAACGAAGGGGTTGCTGGACCCCCCGGAGAAGTACAGCAGCACGCTGTGAATGACCAGGTCGCAGGCCAGCTGCACGGCATACTCCTGCTCGGTCACCGGCCATTGCTGGCGCAGCCGCAGGGCCGTGAACAGACACAGCAGCGTGGAGATGCCCAGGATGATGGCCAACGCCAGCCAGGGCAGCACCACCACCCCGGACAGCCAGGCAACGCCTACGGAAGCGGCCTGGGCAGACAGCACCAGGACACGGATAAGAACCAGCCGGCCCAGGTTCTGGCGGTTGGCGGAAAGCAGGAAAAGTGGGGCTCGCATAGTGGCTCCGGGCAGTTGCCCGAGTATAACCAGCGACTTTTCCACGCCGCTGCGGCATAGCGCCGCAAGCGCAGCCGCGCCACCCTTGCGCACAGCGGTTGTTCGGGCCAAAGTCTCAGGCCCCGCCGCTGTGCCGGCGACCTCCGGCCCCGCACTGTCAGGAGTCATCATGTCCCGCTTGCCTCACCTGTCCCTGCTTGCCCTGTTTGCCTGTGCCAGCCTGCCCGCGCTAGCCGAGGAACCCCGCTACAACCAGGTCTCCCTGCGCAGCGAAGTCAGCCAGGAAGTCAGCCATGATCGTATGCACGTGACACTGTACACCGAGTCCCAGGACAGCGATCCCGCCCGTCTCGCCCAGAACGTCAGTGAAACCCTCAACGCCGCGATCCGCCAGGCGCGCCAGGCCAAGGGCGTGACCGTCAGCCAGGGCAGCCGCAGCAGCTACCCGGTATACGAGGAAAAGAGCCAGAAGATCCGCGCCTGGCGCGAGCGCGCCGAGCTGCGCCTGGAGAGCGCCGACTTCCCCGCCCTTTCACAACTGACCGGCGAACTGCTGAAGACCCTGAGCATGGGCGGCATGAGCTTCAGCGTTTCCGACGCACTGCGCAAACGCCACGAGGATGAGCTGCTGCGAGAGGCCGTGCAATCCTTCGGCGCACGCGCCAGGCTGACCAGCGAGGCGCTGGGCGGCACCGGCTACCGGCTGGTCAACCTCAACTTGCACAGCAACGGTTTCCCGCAACCGGTGTACCGCGCGCCGGCCAAGATGATGATGGAAGCCGCCAGCGACAGCATCGCGCCGCAGGTGGAAGCCGGCACCACACGCATCAGCATCCAGGCCGACGGCACGATCGAAGTGACCATGCCCTGAGACGGAACGGCAGCTAGCGAAAGAACCGATAGAACTCGCGTAATTCGCGCTGCACATCTTCAAGCGACACGGGCTCAAAGCGCAGCGAGGTGTGCGCCGTGCACTGCGCCAGCCGCCCCAGGTCCAGCGAGTGCACCCAACCCAGCACCGGATAGCCGCCCATGGTCTGCCGATCGGCCATCAGCACGATCGGCTGACCATCCGGCGGTAACTGGATCGTGCCGGTGACCACACCCTGCGACCATTCCCGAGCGCTGGCCGCCAGGGGCTCGCCCTCCAGTCGCATGCCCATACGATCAGCGCGCGGACTGAGCGTCCACGACTGCGCAAATAGTCCGGCCAGCGCCGCTTCGTGGCCAGGCGCCGCCATCACCCGCAACTCGCACGCCTGACCATAGTCCGGTCGGAAGCGCCAGGGCACGCTGCGCCCGCCGCTCGACCGCGCCGGTCGGCAGCCCAGCGTGTCGCCGCGCAGCAAGGGCCGGCCATCCCCGCGCACACCGCCGAGCCCCTCGCGCAGGTGCGCCGCCACACTGCCCAGCACCGGCCGGGCCAGAAAGCCACCAGCCGCAGCCAGATAGCAACGTTGCCCCTGCCGCGCATACCCCAGACGCACGACCTGCCCAGCCTGCACCGGGAAGCTCGACCAGCCGGGCCGCGGCTTGCCGTCCACGCACACGTCCATCTGGGCGCCACAGACTGCCAGCCAGGTATCCAGCGTCGCCAGCAACTCCAGCCCGCCCAGCGCCACCTCCAGCAACGCCGCGCCCCAGGGATTGCCCAGCAGGCGGTTGGCCCAAGCCGCCGCCTGGATATCCAACGGACCGCCCGGTGACACACCCAGATGCTGCCAGCCGAAGCGCCCGCCATCCTGCAACACGCTCAGCGCGCCGGGGCGCATGACGCGCAAGCCGTTCATGGGCCCACCGCGCCAACGGACACGAAGCGCACCCGGTCGCCTACCCGCAACGGACAGGGCGGGTCGCGTCGCGCGTCGAACAACCGCCACGAACAGCGCCCAATCAGATGCCAGCCGCCCGGCGACGCTTGCGGATAGATCGCCGTCTGCCGTTCGGCGATGGCCAGACTGCCGGCCGGCACCCGCGTGCGGGGTGTGGCCCGGCGCGGCAGGGCCAGGCGCGGGTCCAGCTCGCCGAGGTAGGCGAATCCCGGGGCGAAGCCGATGGCGCCGACGCGGTACTCGCGTCCGCTGTGCAGCGCGATCACCTGCGCCACGCTCAACCCACAGGCCTGCGCCACCCACGGCAGGTCCTCGCCGTCGTAACTGACGGGAATTTCATGCAAACGGGTCGATTGGGCAACGCCAACCGAACGCTCCCAGGCCGCCAGCACGGGCTGCAGACGCGCGCACAACTGCGCATGGTCGGTGCGCAGCAGGTCGTAATGCAGCAGTAGCGTGGTCCACCCCGGCACCAGGTCCACCACCAGCGGGCCCAGTTCGGCGTGGATGCGATCGACCAGCGCGGCCAGCCGCGCAGGCAGTCCGGCGTTCGGCTGCTCGGCCAGCGTCAACAGCAGCGCCTCGGCGCCGGCCGGCTCGCAGCGGATCATGCCGCGTCAAGCAGCGCGCGCAGCCGACGCAGCACGCCCAGGGATTCCGGATTGTCGCCATGCACGCACAGACTGTCGGCCTGCAGGCGTATCGGCTTGCCGTCGATATCGGCAAACGGCTGCCGCCGGGCGATGGCCAGTGCCTGGCCGAGAATCCGCTCCGGATCCTGGTGCACGGCCCCGGCCACACGACGCGGCGCCAGCTGGCCGTCAGCCTGATAGGCGCGGTCGGCGAAGGCTTCGAAGAGCAGCGGCACACCGGCCGCCTCGGCCAGACGCGCCTCGCGGCAATTGTCGGGCAACGCCAGCACCATCAGTGGCAAGCCGGACCGGAAACTGCGACAGGCGTCGAGCACCGCCTCCAGCAACGCATCGTTACGCACCAGATCGTTGTACAGCGCGCCATGAGGCTTCACGTACGCGACCTGCGTGCCCGCCGCCCGGCAGAACGCTTCCAGCGCACCGAGCTGGTAAAGCACCAGTGCGCGCACCTCTTCCGGCGAGCAGCTCAGCGAGCGGCGACCGAAACCCTGCAGGTCGGGATAGGCCGGGTGGGCACCGATGCTCACGCCATGCCGCACCGCCAGCGCCACGCTGCGCTGCATGGTCAACGGATCACCCGCGTGATAGCCGCAGGCCAGGTTGGCCTGATCGATCAGCGGCATGGCCAGCGCATCGTTGCCCATGGTCCAGGCACCGAAGCTTTCACCCATGTCGCAATTAAGCAGCAGCGTTGCCTTGTTCATGCCCGCAAGCTTCCGGGTTTGCCCCTGCTACCGCAAGCCCGGACGCCCCGCCGCAGCGCGAATCAGGCTTAGACAGTTTCGCAATTGAAAATACTTCTCAAGCTAATCGCAAATCATTATCATGCGCCGCGTCTGCCTTTACGAAACCTTTACCGCCCCACAAGGAGAGTTTCCGATGCCGCTGCCCTTTGCCCGCACCGCGCTGGCCACCGCCCTGCTGAGCGCCAGCGCTGCTGTATTCGCCCAGGATCCGCTGGTCCTCGGCGATACCGTTGTCAGTGCTGCCGGTTATGAGCAAAAGATTACCGATGCGCCAGCCAGTATTTCCGTGGTCAGCGGCGAAGAGCTACAGAAGAAGCGTTACAGCAACCTCGCGCAAGCGCTGGAAGACGTGGAAGGTATCGACGTTCGTCAAGGCACCGGCAAGACCGGGGGCTTGAATATCAGCATCCGCGGTTTGCCCAGCGACTACACCCTGATCCTCATTGACGGCCGCCGCCAGAACACCGCCGGCAACGTCACCCCGAACGGTTTCAACGAAACATCCACCAGCTTCATGCCGCCGCTGTCGGCCATCGAGCGCATCGAAGTCATCCGCGGTCCGATGTCGACCCTCTACGGCTCGGACGCCATGGGCGGCGTGGTCAACATCATCACCAAAAAGGTCGCCTCCGAATGGGGCGGCTCGCTGAGCCTGGACCACACCTTCCAGGAAAACCGCGACTACGGCGAAGCCAGCAAGACCAGCCTGTACGCGAGCGGCCCGCTGGTCGACGGTCTGCTGGGCCTGGCGGTGCGCGGCAGCCTGCAGGACCGTGGCGAATCCGACCTTACCTTCGACAATGACAGCAATGTCAGCAAGCGCGGCGCCGCTCCAGTGGAAGGCCGCAACAACACCCTGGGCGCTCGCCTGACCCTGACCCCCCACCAGAATCACGACTTCAGCCTGGATGTCGAGCGCGGCCGCCAGGTCTACGACAATGACAACTGCCAGCTCGGCACGCTCGATGGCAAGACTGGCGGCAATGCCGTGTCTGGTTGCACCACCGACGCCCCCACGAAGGTCAACGGCTATGCGGATGAGCTTCGCTTCGAGCGCGAGCAGTTCGCCTTGAGCCACACCGCGCGCCTGGGCTTCGGCACCCTGGACAGCAGCCTGACCCACAACACCACGGAAACGCTCGGCCGGACCATTCCCGGCACGCTCGGCGTGGCCTACACCGGCTACCCCTCCATCGTTGCGGGCGCCGATCGCGAACTGAAATCCACTGACCTCGTATTCGACACCAAGCTGGTCAGCCCCATCGGCGAGTCCCATATCGCCACCCTGGGCGCCCAATGGTGGGACGCCGAGGTCATCGACGGCATTGCGTCCGAGAAATTCGAACAGTCCACCTGGTCGCTGTTCGCAGAAGACGAATGGCGCCTCCGTGACGACCTGGCACTGACCCTCGGCGCCCGCTACGAAAACCACGACGCCTTCGGTGGCCACGTGAGCCCCCGCGCCTATCTGGTGTGGAACACCAGCGACCACTGGACGCTGAAAGGCGGCGTCAGCCGTGGCTACAAGACGCCGACCCTCAACCAGCTGCATGACGGCATCAACGGCGTTACGGCCCAGGGCCAGACCATCACCATCGGCAGCCCGAACCTGGATCCGGAGATCACCACCAATACCGAGTTCGGGGTGTACTTCGACAACTATGCCGGCTTCAGCGCCAATGCCACGCTGTTCCATAACAAGTTCAAGGACAAGATCGACGACGGCACACCGCTGGCCAACTGTTTCTACACGGCCAACCCCAACCAGCCCGGCTGCGTGAGCTTTGGCAGTGGCTTCACCCAGGAAAGCTTCGCGCAAAGCATCAACATCGACGAGGCCGTCACACAGGGCCTGGAACTGGCCAGCCGCTGGCAGTTCGCACCGCGCTGGAGCCTGAGCGGCAACTACACCTACAGCGACAGTGAACAGAAAAGCGGCATCAACAAGGGCGCTCCGCTGACCAACACGCCCGAACATATGCTCAACGCCAGCCTCAACTGGAACGCCAGCGAGCGGCTGACCCTGTGGATCAAGGGCGAATACCGTGGCGAGCGTGCCCGCTTCACCGACAAGTACGAAAACCTGACTGCCGCCAACCAAGCCCTTCAGGATGAAGTCGGGGACCTGAAGGCTTACGAGGTATTCCATCTTGGCGGTTCGTATAAGGCCTCCGAGAACGTGACCTTCAACGCGAGTATCTACAACCTGTTCGACAAGGACTTCCTCGACGGCGAAACCTATACCACCGACACGGGTGCGGTAGGCTGGGCGTCCTACTACACCCAGTCAGCTGCTGCCACCACCGGTACGCTGGAGGAAGGTCGGCGCCTCTGGCTCTCCGCCACGGTCGACTTCTAAGTCAGCACCCAAAGGCCCGCCCTTCCAAGGGCGGGCCTTTTTGCGAATGTATGTTATTGGTAAATCCCTAACATCTACGGCCCGAAGCGCCTTAGAATCCCGCCCCATTCCTACTGGCCTTGTGCCGCAACCTATTACCGGAACCAGTCTTCCATGCGTCTCTGGCTCGGCACCCTCCGCCAATGGCACTGGATCAGCTCGGCGCTCTGCCTGGCCGGCATGCTGCTGTTCGCCGTCACTGGCATCACCCTGAACCATGCCGGCCAGATCGAAGGCAAGGCGCAGGTCTCCAGTCGCATCGAGCAGTTGCCCAAATCCCTGCAGGAACTCCTGCTGGCGGACGCGCCGGTAGAAGGCGTGCCGACCGAGCTGGCCGAGTGGCTGGAAGACCGCCTCGGCATCCGCCCGGACGGGCGCGAGGCCGAATGGTCTGAGGGCGAGCTGTACGTCGGCCTGCCGCGCCCCGGCGGCGATGCCTGGTTGAGCCTGGACCTGGTCGCCGGCGAGCTGGAGTACGAAGTCACCGATCGCGGCTGGATCGCCTATTTCAATGACCTGCACAAGGGCCGCCACACCGGCATGGCCTGGAGTTGGTTCATCGATCTGTTCGCCGTGGCCTGCGTGGTGTTCTGTGTCACGGGACTGTTGTTGCTGCACCGCCATGCCGCGGGGCGCCCTGGCACCTGGCCGCTCACCGCGCTGGGTGTGGTGATTCCCGTGCTGCTGGCCCTGCTGTTCATTCATTAAGGAAACCGCTATGCGCAAGCACCTGCTGCCTCTGGTTGTTCTGCTCAGCCCGGCCGCCTTCGCGGCCGACCTGGACATCAGCGTGGAAATCCCGCGCCTGGACGTCGCCGAGTACCACCGCCCCTACGTGGCCCTGTGGCTGGAAAAGCCGGACCAGAGCCACGTGGCCAATCTGGCCGTGTGGTACGACCTGAAGATGAAGGACAAGGAAGGCGAGAAGTGGCTCAAGGACATGCGCCAGTGGTGGCGGCGCAGCGGCCGCAGCCTGGAGATGCCGGTCGACGGCGTCTCGGCTGCCACCCGCGCCGTGGGCACCCATCAGTTGAGCTACAAGGGCAGCGAAGCGCCGCTGCAGTCCCTGCCAGCTGGCGACTACAACCTGGTGGTCGAAGCCGCCCGCGAAGTGGGCGGACGCGAACTGCTGCGGGTGCCGTTCACCTGGCCGCAGCCTGCCACCGCCAAGGCCCAGGGCACCAGCGAGCTGGGCGCCATCACCCTCACTGTCAAACCCTGATCAAGGAAGCCGCACATGAATCGTCTGCTGAAATGGACCGCCCTGGCCCTGGCCGTCACTCTGCCCCTGTCTGCCCAGGCGCACCGCGCCTGGATGTTGCCATCCTCCACCGTGCTGTCCGGTGAGGAGCCCTGGGTGACGGTGGACGCCGCCGTGTCCAACGACCTGTTCTATTTCGAGCACTTCCCCCTGCAGCTCGAAGGTATCGGCAAGCCGCTGGCCCTGCCCGCCCGTGGCCCGCAGGCCGCACCGGCTGCCGGGCAAGCTGACAAGCCGGCCGCGCCGGCGCCGATGCGCCGCCCGGCCAACAAGCTGGCGATCCTCGCGCCGGACGGCAGTGAAGTGCAGCCGCAGAACGGCGCCGTTGGCCGCTACCGCACCACCTTCGATGTGCAGCTGACCCAGAAGGGCACCTATAAGCTGGCCGTGGCCAACCAGGGCCTGATGGCCTCCTGGAAGGAAAACGGCGTCGCCCACCGCTGGATGGGCAAGCTGGAAGACCTGGAAAAGAACCTCCCGGCCAAGGCCGACGATCTGCGCGTGACCCAGGGCAGCAACCGCATGGAAGTGTTCGTCACCTCCGGCGACACCACCAGCACCGTGCTCAAGCCCACCAAGGCCGGCCTGGAAATGGTACCGGTCACCCACCCGAACGACCTGTTCGCCGGCGAAACCGCCACCTTCGACTTCCTGCTCGACGGCAAGCCGGCGGCGGACGTGGAAGTGACCGTGATTCCCGGCGGCAACCGCTACCGTGACGCTACCGGCGAGCTGACCCTGAAGACCGACAGCAAGGGCCGCCTGACGGTGACCTGGCCGGCGCCGGGCATGTACTGGCTGGAAGCCGAGCTGCGCACCGACAAGGGCGTGAAGAAGCCGGTCACCGAGCGTCGCGCCTCCTACAGCGCCACCCTGGAAGTGCTGGCGCCCTGAGACACCGGTGTCTGGCCTCGTAGGGTGGTCAATGTTTTCCATTGGCCACCAACGCGCCGGCCAGCCCGGCGCGCATGGTGGCTCGATACAGCGCGAACCACCCTACGATCGCGCCTGGCGCCTGGCGAAGCTTAGGGTGGTCGTCCTTTTCCTTGGCCGCCCCGCCCTTGCCCACCGGAACCCTGACATGCGCGCCACCCCGAATACCCCGCTCGCCTACTGGCCACTCGTGGCCTGCCTGCTGCTGGCTGCGCTGTTGCTTGCCTGGCAGCCGTCGCGCGAACTGTCCGCCGCGCTGGTGATGCTGGCCTGGCTCGGCCTGTGCGGCCTCGCCTGGCGGCGCGCGCGTGCGAAGCCTGCCCTCCCTGTCGCAGACAACCTGCTGATCGCCTACGCCAGCCAGGGTGGCCAGGCGCGGCGGATTGCCGAACGCAGCGCGGAGCAACTCACCCTGGGTGGATTGCCGGCGGCCGCTGTGTCGCTGGATGCACTGACGCCCGAGGCTCTCGCCCGCCAGCACCGCCTGCTGCTGGTGCTGGCCACCTACGGCGAGGGCGAGGCACCAGACAATGGCGCGCGCTTCCTGCGCCTGCTGGATAATCTGCCGCCGCTGCGTGATCTGGAGTACGCCCTGCTGGGCCTGGGCGACAGCGACTACCGGCAGTTCTGCGGCTTCGCCCGCGCCGTGGATGACCGCCTGCGCCAGCGGCAGGCCATCCCGCTGTTCGAGCGACTGGAGGCGGATCGGCTGGCACCGGCCACGCTGAGCCGCTGGCAGTGGCAGTTGGCCCAGTTGAGCGGCCAGCCGGATTACGCGGAATGGGCTGCGCCCGCGTTCAGCCCCTGGCGGCTGGTCGAGCGCAGCCGTCTGAACCCCGGCAGCCAGGGTGCGCCGGTCTACCGCATCCGCCTGGAACCGCTGGACGGTCCCGCCCACTGGCAGGCCGGCGACATCGCCGAGATCGCGCCACGCCTGCCGGTGGCGACCGTCCGCCAGAAGCTGCGCGCCTTGCAGCTGAACGAGCCGGGCGACGCGCTTATCGGCGAGCTAGCCAGCCGCCGCTGGCCCGACGATACGCACGAGCTGGCCGAGATGAGCATCGAGCAACTGCTGGAACAGCTCCCGCGCCTGAACCACCGCGACTATTCCATCGCCTCGCTGCCCGCCGACGGCGGCGTGGAGCTGCTGGTACGCCTCACCCACACCCCGGACGGCTGCCCGGGCCTGGGCTCCGGCTGGCTGTGCCGGCACGCCGAAGTCGGCGAGTGCATCGATCTGCGCCTGCGCGCCAACCCGTCCTTCCAACTGCCGGCGGCCTGCGGCCCGCTGATCATGATCGGCAACGGCACCGGCCTGGCCGGCTTGCACGCCCACCTGCGCGAGCGCGAAGCCCTGGGCCAGCACGGTCACTGGCTGCTGTACGGCGAGCGCAACGCGGCCCATGACAGCCTGCTGGCACAGGAGCTGGAAGGATGGCTGGCCAGCGGTCATCTGGCCCGGCTGGACCGGGTGTTCTCGCGGGACCAGGCCGAACGCCGCTATGTGCAGCACGTGCTGCGTGACCAGGCCGAGACGCTGCGCCAGTGGCTCGCCAATGGCGCCAGCCTGCTGATCTGCGGCAGCCTGGAGGGCATGGGCCGCGAGGTGGATGCCCTGCTGCGCGGGTTGCTCGGCGCGGAACGGGTCGATGAGCTGGCCAGGAATGGACGGTATCGGCGGGATCTGTATTGAAGGGTTTGAAGCCCTGATCCATTAGCCCGCCGGCCATTATTCTGTGGGAGCGGACTTGTCCGCGAGCTTTCCAGCAGGCCCCATCCAGAAGCTCGCGAACAGGTTCGCTCCCGCCAGCGGGGAGCGAACTGTCCGCGGCGGGACTCAGATGTAGTAGGCCTTCAGCGGCGGGAAGCCGTTGAATTCCACCGCGCTGTAGCTGGTGGTGTAGGCGCCGGTGGAAAACCAGTACAGGCGGTCACCGCTGGACAGGTTCAGCGGCAGGCCGTACTTGTAGTTCTCGTACATGATGTCGGCGCTGTCGCAGGTCGGGCCGGCGATGATGACTTCTTCCATCTCGCCCTTCTTCTCGGTCCAGATCGGGAACTTGATGGACTCGTCCATGGTTTCGATCAGGCCGGAGAACTTGCCCACGTCGGTGTACACCCAGCGCTCCACGGCGGTGCGCGACTTGCGCGCCACCAACACCACTTCGCTGACCAGGATGCCGGCGTTGGCGATCAGCGAACGGCCCGGCTCGAGGATGATTTCCGGCAGCTCGTCACCGAAGTCTTCCTTGAGGAAGCGGGTGATTTCCTCGGCGTAGGTCTGCAGGTCGTTGGTCTTGGCGATGTAGTTGGCCGGGAAACCGCCGCCCATGTTGATCATCTTCAGGGTGATGCCGTCTTCTTCCTTGAGACGCTCGAAGATCACCTTGACCTTGGCGATGGCGGCGTCCCACACGTCGATGTCGCGCTGCTGCGAGCCGACGTGGAAGGAAATGCCGTAGGGCTCGAGCTTGAGCTGCTTGGCCAGGATCAGCAGGTCCAGCGCCATGTCCGGGTTGCAGCCGAACTTGCGCGAGAGCGGCCAGTCGGCGGAGTTGGAACCCTCGGTGAGAATGCGCACATAGATCTTCGAGCCCGGTGCCGCCTTGGCGATGTTGCGCAGGTCGGCTTCCGAGTCGGTGGCGAACAGGCGCACGCCCTTCTCGTAGAAGTAGCGGATGTCACGCGCCTTCTTGATGGTGTTGCCGTAGCTGATGCGGTCGGCACTCACACCGGCCTTCATCACCTTGTCCAGCTCGTAGATGGAGGCGATGTCGAAGTTCGAGCCCTTGTCGCGCAGCAGCTCGGTGATCTCGGTGGCCGGGTTGGCCTTCACCGCGTAGTAGATCTTGGCGAACGGGAAGCAGCTGACCAGTTGGTCGTAGGAATCGGCGATGGTCTGCTTGTCGATGACGACAAACGGGGTTTCCTGCTGGTCGGCGAACGCCTTCATCTTCTGGAATGTGGCGCGCGGGTAATAGTCTTCGACCTTGATCGACATGCGTTGGGACTCCAAATGGCAAAACAAACAGAACAAATGTGTGGAATGGCCTCAGAGGCCGCGAACGCCGGACAGTTTCCCCACTTTGGTTCGCCTACTTCCCAAGGCATGTCGCCGAGAATTGCCGCGCGGGGCGCCGCAACCTCTCGTCGTCAGTACTTGAGCCGGATGGATCGTTTCCAGCATGGGCGTTCGGGCGCGCACTTTAGGACCAAGGCGGGCCGAGATCAATCGAAAATTGCCCAGGGGTGGCCACGCTTTTTCGATTGTCAAGTTTTCTCCACAAAGCGGCCGGAATGCTGCACAAACGAGCGTATGGCCGACGATCACGACGCCCACGCAACGCGCCGTTTGCCGCTATAATCGCGCCCTTTTCTGACAGACCGACTCACACGTCGACGGGTTCCTTTCCGATGACCACTCAGGCCGCCGAAGTCGCGAAGCGCCGCACGTTCGCGATCATCTCCCACCCCGACGCGGGTAAGACCACCATCACCGAAAAGCTGCTGCTGATGGGCAAGGCCATCGAAGTGGCCGGCACCGTGAAGTCGCGCAAGTCCGACCGCCATGCCACCTCCGACTGGATGGAGATGGAAAAGCAGCGCGGCATCTCCATCACCACCTCGGTGATGCAGTTCCCCTACCGCGAGCACATGATCAACCTGCTCGACACCCCCGGCCACGAGGATTTCTCGGAAGACACCTACCGCACCCTGACTGCCGTGGACAGCGCGCTGATGGTGCTTGACGGCGGTAAAGGCGTCGAGCCGCGCACCATCGCGCTGATGGACGTCTGCCGCCTGCGCGACACGCCGATCGTCAGCTTCATCAACAAGCTCGACCGCGACATCCGCGACCCCATCGAGCTGCTCGACGAAATCGAGGCGGTGCTGAAGATCAAGGCCGCGCCGGTCACCTGGCCGATTGGCTGCTACCGCGACTTCAAGGGCGTGTATCACCTCAAGGGCGACTACATCATCGTCTACACCCCGGGCCACGGCCACGAGCGCACCGAGGTGAAGATCATCGAGAAGCTCGATTCCGCCGAAGCGCGCGCGCACCTGGGCGACGAGTACGAGCGCTTCATCGAGCAGCTGGAACTGGTGCAGGGCGCCTGCCATGAGTTCGACCAGGAGGAGTTCCTCAAGGGCCAGCTGACCCCGGTGTTCTTCGGTACCGCGCTGGGCAACTTCGGTGTCGATCATGTGCTCGACGCCATCGTCGACTGGGCACCCATGCCGCTGGCGCGCACCGCCAATGAGCGCGTGGTCGAGCCGGTCGAGGAGAAGTTCACCGGCTTCGTGTTCAAGATCCAGGCGAACATGGACCCGAAGCACCGCGACCGCATCGCCTTCATGCGCATCTGCTCGGGCAAGTACGAAAAGGGTATGAAGCTGCGCCATGCCCGCCTGGGCAAGGATGTACGCATCGCCGACGCGCTGACCTTCTTTTCCAGCGAACGCGAGATGCTCGAAGAAGCCTGGGCCGGCGACATCATCGGCCTGCACAACCACGGCACCATCCAGATCGGCGACACCTTCACCGAAGGTGAGAGCCTGGGCTTCACCGGCATTCCGCACTTCGCGCCGGAACTCTTCCGCCGCGTGCGCCTGAAGGACCCGCTGAAGTCCAAGCAGCTGCGCCAGGGCCTGCAGGAACTCGCCGAGGAAGGCGCCACCCAGGTGTTCTTCCCCGAGCGCAACAACGACATCATCCTCGGCGCCGTGGGCGTGCTGCAGTTCGACGTGGTCGCCAGCCGCCTGAAGGAGGAATACAAGGTCGAGTGCGCCTACGAGGCCATCAATGTCTGGTCGGCACGCTGGATCGAGTGCCGCGACGAGAAGAAGCTCAAGGAGTTCAAGGACAAGGCGTTCGAGAACCTGGCCATCGACGGCGGCGGTCACCTGACCTACCTGGCGCCGACCCGCGTGAACCTGAGCCTGATGGAAGAGCGCTGGCCGGACGTTAAATTCCGCGCCACCCGCGAGCATCACTAGGACGGATGGTCGACGGTAGGGCGGTCGGCGTCTTTCCGGCCGCCGGCGCGAGCCGCGCGGTGGCCAACGCCGTGCGTTGACCACCCTACATCTGCGGGCGTCACAGGCTCCCTAGGTCTCCTGCAGATCTGCGCACCTCACGCACAGCGAGGCCATAGGCAAGGCCTCCAGGCGCGCCTCGCCGATGGGCTCGCCACAGCGCGTGCATTCACCGTAGCTGCCCTCCTCCAGACGTTCCAGCGCGCGGTTCACTTCCCGCAGTCCCACCTCGGCTTCCAGCAACAGCCCCCGCAGCACATCATCGTTCTGCCGCTCCTGAGCCTGCTCGGCGAAATCGGGGTCGCGCTGGCTGGCCAGGTCACGGCGGATCGCCTCGGCGCGGGTGCGGTATTCCTCCGCCAGTTGCTGCAGTCGCTCGCTGGGTTCGACGCTATTCATGCTTGGAACTCCTGTCAGGGTGATCGCTGAAGTGTGGTCGCTCTTGGCCGCGTATGTGGTGACATCGATCAGCACAGCGAACCGCCTTGCACGCCAGAACTTGAACTAGGCTGTTCCCATAGCCTTTCAGCGCAAGGACTGCCATGCCCAGGGCGATTCGGATATTCGTGCGCGGCGTCGACGCAATCACCCGCTTCGTCGGGCGCTGCGCCATGTATCTGATCTTCGCCATCATCGGCGTGCTGTTCTATTCCATCTTCAGCAAGTCGTTCGCCAACCCGGCGATCTGGACCCTGGAAATGGCACAGTTCCTGATGGTCGCCTACTTCCTGCTAGGTGGCGCCTACGCCCTGCAACAGGGCGAGCATGTGCGCATGGACCTGTTCTACAGCCGCTGGTCGCCGCGCACCCGCGCCATCGTCGACCTGTGCACCGTGGGCCTGCTGCTGGTGTACCTGGGCTTCCTGCTCTACGGCGGCCTTTCCTCGACCCTCTACGCCCTGGAATACAACGAGACCAGCTACTCCGCCTGGTCGCCGCGCATGGCGCCGATCAAGGTCATCATGTGCCTGGGCGTGCTGCTGATGCTGCTGCAGGTGCTGGCCACCTTCTTCAAGGACCTCGCCACCGCGCGCGGGGAGACGCTGTAGATGGCCTACGAACACATCGCCCTGCTGATGTTCACCTCGATGATGGTGCTGCTGATCACCGGCAAGCGGGTGTTCGGCGCCATCGGCTTCGTGGCCGTAGTGGCAGCCTTCTGGCTGTGGGGCCAGGGCGGTTCGGAAATGGCCTTCAGCGCCGCCATGAAGCTGATGAAGTGGTACCCGCTGCTGACCCTGCCGCTGTTCGTGTACATGGGCTACATGCTCTCCGAGTCCGGGCTGGCCGAGGACCTGTACCGCATGTTCCATGTGTGGATGGGGCCGCTACCCGGCGGCTTGGCGCTGGGTACCCTCGGCCTGATGGTGGCCATCTCGGCGATGAACGGTCTGAGCGTCGCCGGCATGGCCATCGGCGCCAGCATCGCCCTACCGGAACTGCTTCGCCGCGGCTACGACAAGCTGATGGTCACCGGCGTGGTGCAGGCCGGCAGCTCGCTGGGCATCCTGGTGCCGCCCAGCGTGGTGCTGGTGCTCTACGGCATGATCGCCCGCCAGCCGGTCAGCCAGCTGTGGCTGGCCGGCGTGTTCCCCGGCCTGCTGATGGCCGGTCTGTTCGCCCTCTACGTGGTACTGCGCTGCCGTTTCAATCCACGCCTCGGCCCACCGATGGCCGCCGAGGAACGCCGCACCATTACCCGCCGCGAGAAACTCGCTTCGCTGCGCGCCGGCATCGCCCCGCTGTTCATCTTCTTCAGCATGACCGGGCTGTTCCTGCTCGGTTTCACCAGCCTGGTGGAAAGCGCGGCGGTCGGCGCGGTGGCCGCCACCCTGGTGGCGCTGTTCAAGCGCCGGCTCAGCGCTGCCGTGCTGGAAAGCACCCTGCGCAAGAGCCTGGGCATCACCTGCATGTTCATGTGGATCATCCTCGCCGCGCTGTGCTTCGGCGCGGTGTTCGACGGCCTCGGTGCGGTGGCGGCCATCGAGAACCTGTTCGTGGAAAGCCTGCACCTGAGCCCCTGGCAGATCCTGGTGCTGATGCAGCTGTCCTTCATCGTCATGGGCATGTTCCTCGACGACACCGCCATGCTGGTGATCGTCGCGCCGCTGTACATCCCGCTGGTCGGCGCGCTGGGCTTCGACCTGGTGTGGTACGGCGTGCTCTACACCATCACCTGCCAGATCGCCTACCTGACCCCGCCGTTCGGCTACAACCTGTTCCTGATGCGCGCCATGGCGCCACCCGGCATCGACCTGGCCGACATCTACCGCTCGGTCCTGCCCTTCGTGCTGGTGATGCTGCTGGCCCTGGCGCTGGTGATGCTCTTTCCACAGATCGCCCTGTGGCTGCCGCAGTGGTATTCGGCCTCGGCAGGTGGCGACCTGTAACGAAACGCGGCTGCTCGCCGCGCCTGCAGTTGGAGTTGTTGCACCCCACTTTCCGGAGAACGCCATGACAACACGACGCAGTTTCCTCACCGGCGCCACCGCACTGGCCGGCACCGCCGCCCTGGGCTCGGCGCACATCTACGCGCAGGAGCCGAAGAAGATCACCTGGCGCCTGCAGACCTACGCCGGTCCGGCGCTGGGCGAGCATGTCATCAAGCCGTCCATCGAGGCCTTCAACAAGGCCGCCAACGGCGAAATGGAGATCAAGCTGTACTACGCCGACCAGTTGGTGCCCACCGGCGAGCTGTTCCGCGCCATGCAGCGCGGCACCATCGACGCGGTGCAGAGCGACGACGACTCCATCGCCGCGCCGGTAGACGTCTCGGTGTTCGGCGGCTACTTCCCCTTCGCCACCCGCCACAGCCTCGACGTGCCGGCGCTGTTCCACAACTGGGGGCTGAACGACATCTGGGCCGAGGCCTATGGCGAGGTGCAGGGCGTCACCTGGCTGGGCAGCGGCGCCTGGGACCCCTGCCACTTCGCCACCCGCGAACCGATCCGCCGCCTGGCCGACCTCAAGGGCAAGCGCATCTTCACCTTCCCCACCGCCGGCAAGTTCCTCACCCGCTTCGGGGTGATCCCGGTGACGCTGCCCTGGGAAGACGTCGAGGTGGCATTGCAGACCGGCGAGCTGGACGGCATTGCCTGGTCGGGCATCACCGAGGACTACACGGTGGGCTGGGCCAACGTCACCAAATACTTCCTCACCAACAACATTTCCGGCGCCTGGATCGGCTCCTACTTCGCCAACTCGGCCAAGTGGAACGAAATGCCCGAGCACCTCAAGACCCTGTTCCGCCTGTGCATGGACAGCTCGCACTACTACCGCCAGCACTGGTACTGGGCCGGCGAGGCGCGCCTGCGGGTGGAAGGCCAGAAGCTGGAGCTGACCTCCATCCCCGCCGAGGAATGGAAGACCGTGGAGGACGAGGCGCAGAAGTTCTGGGACGAGATCGCCAAGACCAGCCCGCGCTGCGCCCGGGTGGTGGAGATCTTCAAGCAATACAACGCGCTGATGGCCAAGGCCGGTACGCCGTACCGCTAGCCGCCACGGTGCTGAGCACTCAACCACTTCCGCAGCCGGGGGGCCGCATGCTCGATCCACGCAACGTGAAGACCGTCGAAGACGCCAGGCGCATCATCGAGGAGCGCGGCCTCAGCCACGTCAAGGTGGGGCTGTTCGACATCGATGGGGTGATGCGCGGCAAGTACATCAACCGCAGCAAGTTCTTCTCGGCGCTGGAGCACGGCAGCGGCTTCTGCAACGTGGTGCTGGGCTGGGACGTCAAGGACAAGCTCTACGACAACACCACCTACACCGGCTGGCACACCGCCTACCCGGATGCGCCGGTGCGCATCCTCCCGTCCAGCTGCCGGGAAATCCCCTTCGAGAACGGCATGCTGCTGTTCCTTGGCGAATTCGCCGAACAGGCCGAGGCCGTCTGCCCGCGCAACACGCTGTTGCGGGTGATCCAGCGCTGCCAGGCGATGGGTTTCGATCCCCTCGCCGCGCTGGAATACGAGTTCTTCCTGTTCGACGAAACACCACACTCGGTGCGCAACAAGGGCTTTCGCAACCTCAAGCCGCTGACCCCGGACTGGTTCGGCTACTCGACCATCCGCAACTCGGTGCATGCCGAGCTGTACCACGAGATCCTCGACCTGGGTCAGCGCATGGACTTCCCCATCGAGGGACTGCATTCGGAGACCGGGCCCGGGGTGGTCGAGGCGGCCATCGCCGTGGATCACGCCGAGGCCGCCGCCGACAAGGCGGCGCTGTTCAAGACCTTCATGAAGGTGCTGGCCCAGCGGCGCGGCTGCATGGCCACCTTCATGGCCAAGTGGTCGGAGCACTACCCCGGGCAGAGCGGGCATATCCACCTGTCGCTGCGCGAGCAGGCCAGCCAGCAGTCGGCGTTCCATGATCCGGCCGCCCCCCATGGCATGAGCACCCTGCAACGCCAGTTCATCGCCGGCCAGCAGCGGCTGATGCCGGAATTCCTCAGCCTGCTGGCGCCCACGGTGAACAGCTACCGGCGGCTCGTCCCCGGTTACTGGGCGCCCACCGACGCCACCTGGGGCGTGGAGAACCGTACTACCGCCCTGCGGGTGATTCCCGGCGGGGCCAAGTCGCAGCGCGTGGAGTACCGCCTGGGCGCGGCGGACGCCAATCCCTACTTGGCGCTGGCCGCCGCGCTGGGCTCGGGGCTGTACGGCATCCAGCAGGGCTGGGAACCCACCGCGCCAATCAGCGGCAACGCCTACGCAGTCGAACATCCGGCCGAGCTGGCCTTGCCGCACACCCTGTGGGACGCGGCGCAGCGCCTGAAAGCCTCCCAGGCCGCCCGCGAGCTGTTCGGCGACGCCTTCGTCGAACATTTCGCCGCGACCCGCGAATGGGAGGAACGCGAGTTCCGCAAACATGTCAGCGATTGGGAGCTGGACCGCTACTTTGAAATCATCTGATCGCCACGAGCCCCTTCCATGAAAACATTGCAATGCGTGTCCCCCATCGACGAATCCGTGTATGTGGAACGTCCCCTGGCCGAGGCACGCGACATCGCCGCCGCCCTGGAGCGTGCCGAAGCCACGTGCGCCAGCTGGAAGGCCACGCCGCTACCCGAGCGGATCGCGCTGACCCGTGAGGCGCTGCGGCTGTTCGCCGCCCGGGAGGACCAGCTCGCCGAGGAGCTGTGCTGGATGATGGGTCGCCCGATCCGCTACGCCCCCGGCGAGATTCGCGGCTTCGTCGAGCGCGCCAGCCACATGGCGGATATCGCCGAACAGGCGCTGGCCGATATCCGCCTGCCGGAGAAACCCGGTTTCACGCGCTTCATCCGCCGCGAGCCGCGCGGCCCGCTGCTGGTCATCGCGCCCTGGAACTACCCGTACCTGACCGCGGTAAACGCCGTGGCGCCGGCGCTGCTGGCCGGCAACCCGGTGATGCTCAAGCACTCGGCGCAGACGCCGCTGTGCGCCGAACGCATGGTCGAGGCGTTCCAGGAAGCGGGCGTGCCCTCGGGGGTCTTCCAGTTCCTGCACCTGGATCACGCCGACACCGAGCGGCTGATCCAGGCGCCGCAGATCCGCCACGTGGCCTTCACCGGCTCGGTGGCCGGCGGCGCGATGGTCGAAAAGGCGGCGGCGGGACGCTTCATCGCCACCGGCCTGGAGCTGGGCGGCAAGGACCCGGCCTATGTGCGCGCCGATGCCGACCTGGCCCATGCGGTGGAAACCTGCGTGGACGGTGCCTTCTTCAACTCCGGCCAGTCCTGCTGCGCCATCGAGCGCATCTACGTGCACGAGGCGCTGTACGACGACTTCCTGGAACGCGCCATCGCCCTCACCCGCCACTACCGGCTGGGCCGCCCGGACACGCCCAAGACCAGCCTGGGCCCGCTGGTGCGTCCGGCTGCGGCGGATTTCGTGCGCGGGCAGATCGCCGAGGCGGTGGCCGAAGGCGCCATCGCCCATATCGACCCCGCCGACTTCGACCTGGACTGCCCCGGCACGCCCTACCTGGCGCCGCAGATTCTCAGCAACGTGCACCACGGCATGCGCCTGATGCGCGAGGAAACCTTCGGTCCGGCGGTGGGCATCCAGAAGGTACGCGACGACGACGAGGCCCTGGCGCTGATGAACGACAGCGTCTACGGCCTGACGGCGGCGATCTTCAGCCGCGACGTCGACGCCGCCCTGGCGCTGGGCGACCGCCTGGAGGCCGGCACGGTATTCCTCAACCGCTGCGATTACCTGGATCCCGGGCTGGCCTGGACCGGCGTCAAGCAGTCCGGGCGCGGCTGCACGCTATCGGCGCTTGGCTACGAGCAGCTGACCCAGCCCAAGTCCTTCCACTTCAAGATCGAGACCTGAGCCATGGACGCATCGCGCTACCGGATGAATTGGAATTACCCGACCGCCATCCGCGTCGGCCCCGGCCGTTTGGCCGAGCTGCCGGAGGCCTGCCGCGAGCTGGGCATGCATGCGCCGCTGCTGGTCACCGACCCCGGGCTGGCTGGCCTGCCGATGGTCGAACAGGCCTTGGCGGGATGCCGGGCCTTCGGGTTGCGCCCGGGGTTGTTCTCGGCCATCAAGGGCAACCCGACAGGGCAGAACGTCAGCGACGGCGTGGCCGCCTTCAAGGCCGGACGCCACGACGGGGTGATCGCCTTCGGCGGCGGCTCGGCGCTGGATGCCGGCAAGGCGGTGGCGCTGATGGTCGGCCAGGACCGGCCGCTGTGGGATTTCGAGGATGTGGGCGATAACTACCAGCGCGTCAACGTGACCCGCATGGCGCCGGTGGTGGCGGTGCCGACTACCGCCGGCACCGGCTCTGAGGTCGGCCGGGTGGCGGTGATCACTGACGAGCAGGCGCAGCTCAAGCGGCTGATCTTCCATCCGCGCCTGCTGCCGGCCATCGTGATCCTCGACCCCGAGCTGTGCCTGGGCCTGCCGCCCAAGGTGACCGCCGCCACCGGCATGGATGCGCTGTCCCATTGCCTGGAAGCCTACTGCTCGCCGCTGTTCCATCCGATGGCCGAAGGCGTCGCCCTGCAGGGCATGCGCCTGATCCATGACTACCTGCCACAGGCGGTAGCCAATGGCAGCGACCTGGAGGCACGCCTGCACATGCTGGTCGCCTCGACCATGGGTGCCACCGCCTTCCAGCGCGGCCTGGGCGCCATGCACGCGCTGGCCCATCCGCTCGGCGCGCTGTACGACTGCCACCACGGCCTGCTCAACGCCATCCTCATGCCCTACGTGCTGGAGGCCAACCGCACCGCCATCGAACGGCCGCTGTCGCGCCTGGGCCGCTACCTGGGCCTGGCGCGCTGCGATGCCCAGGGGGTGCTGGAATGGATTCTGCGCCTGCGCGAAGAGATCGGCATTCCCCACAGCCTGGCCGAGATCGGCCTGGATGACAGCCAGGCCGAGCGCATCGCGCAGATGGCCGAACTCGACCCGTCGGCAGCCACCAACCCCATCGCCTTCACCCGCGCGGAATATCGGCAGCTGTTCGAGCGGGCGCTGCGCGGGAGCTTGTGAATCACCGTGTGCCGTCAATGGCGGGCAAGCGGATAACTTCCAGCCTGCGCCGAGCGAACCCATGTCCGGTGCGAGCCGCCCGGACGCACTGCGACGCCGCCCCCTCCGTGCATTGATGCAGAACAGAATGACTGTTGCGTCAGCCTCTCTATAATCGCCTCCCTGCAAAATGGAGGCACTATGACATCACGCGCATTACTGAGCCAAGTCGCCCTTAGGGAACGCTTGCGCCAGCTTGACCACGGCGAACTTCGCAGCTCGGGCTACTGGCTGACCAATTTCCTGATGGTAATTTCCACTGTGCTGGGCGTTTATCTGGCCGCGAAGGTGGGCCTGCAGCAGGCAATCACCTTCGACGAGATCAGCGACCTGAAGTACAGCTACAACCTGCAAACCGCCCTGGCGGACGAACTGGCCGAGAATGCGGCGGTGCTGCGCCAATACAACAGCAGCTACCTGTCCCGAGCGCTGCCGCAAGAGGAGCTGCTGCGCAACAACCCCGGCATCAGCCATTTCGTCTGGGACACCATGAAGTCCTCACCCCAGTCCCTGGAAACCCCTGGCTACTTTCTCAACGAAATCCAGCGCTTCTACCGTGCCTCCCAGCGCATCATCACCGCGCGCGAGCGACACCAGTACAGCGCCCTGCAGGCCAGTCAGCTACTGACCGAGCAGTTGGATTACCTCGAGCATCAGGTCTTGCCCCGCCTGCGCAACAACATCGCGCGTCTCCGCCAGGCCCTGGAAGCACTCGACGTTCAGGTTGCCGAGGAGATTCGGCATGCGCCGTAAGGTTTGCCCGCACTGCACGACAGCCTTTCTCACCCCGACGCGGTATCAGGACACCGATATCGAGCTGTGCCAGACCTGCGGCGGTCTGTGGTTCGAAAAACAGGCACTTAACGAGCTGCTTGCCGAACAGACAGCGGACGCCGGAATGGACTACACCCAACGCCTGGGCAACAAGGTGGGACCGACCGATCTCAAGTGCCCGGACTGCCGCGGCGCTCTCAAGCACTACCATCTGCTGCAGGATTTCACGCTGGAAGTGGATGTCTGCGCGAAGTGCGAAGGCGTCTGGGTGGAGCATGACGAGGTCGAAGCCGTACAACATTCCCCGCGCCTTCAGGGCGCGCTTGCGCGGGTCAACAAGAAAACCCACGCCGGCACCTGGCTGTTCCAGTTCTTTTCACACCTGCCCGTGGAATACAACATCCCGCCGCACCGCACCCCCTGGGTGACCTGGGCATTGATGCTGCTCAACATCCTCATCTTCGCCAGCTACGCCGCCTATCCGGCGCTGGCCGAAAACACCATCGCCCAGTTCGCCAGCCGCCCCGACCTGATCAGCCGGGGCGACCACCTGTGGGGCTTGCTGACCTCGACTTTCCTGCACGGCAACCTGATCCACCTGGCCGGCAACATGTACTTTCTCTGGCTGACCGGCGACAACCTCGAGGAAGCCCTGGGTCACTGGCGTTTCCTGGCCCTGTACCTGCTGTGTGGAATCGGTGCCTCCGCGGTGTCGCTGTTCTTCAACTGGGGCAGCGACATTCCCAGCCTGGGTGCCAGCGGCGCCATTGCCGGCCTGTTCGCCATGTATGGCCTGTGGTTCCGCCATGCCAGCCTGACGTTCATGGTGATCATCTACCAGGTCAAACTGGCGCCGATGTACTACATGCTCATCTGGCTGAGCCTGAACTTCCTCGGCATGCTGATCGGTGAAGACGGTGTCGATTACTGGGGCCACATTGGCGGCTTCGCTGTCGGCATGATCATCGCGCTGCTGCTGCACCGCTGGGTCATCGAGCACAACCCGCTGGTGCGACTGATGTCCTCCCCGCACGCCCGCCTCGTGCGCTGAGCATGAAAAAAGGCCCGTGCATCGCTGCACGGGCCTTTTCGCTTACCGGCGGGGAGTGGCGATCAGACCACGCCCTGGGCCAGCATGGCGTCGGCAACCTTCACGAAGCCGGCGATGTTGGCGCCCTTCACGTAGTTGACGAAGCCGTTCTCTTCGCGGCCGTAGCTCACGCAGGCGTGGTGGATGGACTGCATGATGGCATGCAGGCGCTCGTCCACTTCACCGGCGGTCCAGGACAGACGCATGGCGTTCTGGGTCATTTCCAGGCCCGAGGTGGCCACGCCGCCGGCGTTGGAAGCCTTGCCCGGCGCGTAGAGGATGCCGGCCTCGATGAACAGGTCCACGGCTTCCAGGGTCGAAGGCATGTTGGCGCCTTCGGCGACGCAGAAGCAGCCATTCTTCAGCAGGGTGCGGGCGTCGTTGGCGTCCAGTTCGTTCTGGGTGGCGCACGGCAGGGCGATGTCGCACGGCAGGTTCCACGGGCGCTGGTCGGCCAGGAACTGCAGACCGAAGTGTTCGGCCATTTCACGAATGCGACCACGACGGACGTTCTTCAGGTCCATCAG
This sequence comes from Pseudomonas flexibilis, assembly GCF_000806415.1. NCBI lineage: Bacteria > Pseudomonadati > Pseudomonadota > Gammaproteobacteria > Pseudomonadales > Pseudomonadaceae > Pseudomonas > Pseudomonas flexibilis. The sequence continues at coordinate 164,417 of NZ_JTAK01000002.1, read as the reverse complement.
GTAGTCCCACTGCTCGTCGGTCAGGCCGGCCTCGGCATACAGGGTGCCTTCGGAGTCGGACAGCGAGATCACGCTGCCGCCCAGGTCCATGACCTTGCGCGCCGCGTACTGGGCAACGTTGCCGGAGCCGGAGATGGCCACGCGCTTGCCGTCCATGCCGCCCTTGTCCTGGTCCTTGAGCATTTCCTCGGCGAAGTACACGCAGCCGAAGCCGGTGGCTTCCGGACGGATCAGGGAGCCGCCGTAGCTGATGCCCTTGCCGGTGAACACGGAGGTCGCCTCGTTGGCCAGGCGCTTGTACTGGCCGTACAGGTAGCCGATTTCACGCGCACCCACGCCGATGTCGCCGGCCGGCACGTCGGTGTCGGCGCCGATGTGGCGGTACAGTTCGGTCATGAAGGACTGGCAGAAGCGCATCACTTCATTGTTGCTCTTGCCCTTCGGGTCGAAGTCCGAACCGCCCTTGCCGCCGCCCATGGGCAGGGTGGTCAGGGAATTCTTGAACACCTGCTCGAAGGCCAGGAACTTCAGCACGCCCAAGTTCACCGAGGGGTGGAAGCGCAGGCCGCCCTTGTACGGGCCGATAGCACTGCTCATCTGGACGCGGAAACCACGGTTGACGCGGGTGCGACCCTGGTCGTCGACCCACGGCACTCGGAACAGGATGGCGCGTTCCGGCTCGACGATGCGTTCGATGATGCCGGCTTCGAGGTAATGCGGGTTGGCCTCCAGGAAAGGCCACAGGCTGCGCAGGACTTCCTCGACCGCCTGGTGGAATTCGGGCTGGTCAGGATCGCGGCGCTTAAGACGCTCAAGGAAGGAATCTACAGTGATGCTCATAATGCGACGTCCGATGGAAAGGCAAGGCGTGAAAATTCGAGGGGCGTGACTTTATCAAGCGCATCAGCACCACGGAAGTGCGAAATGTCGTTTTTATGAAACTTTTTGGTGCGAACTTATAAATCGCCGCCAGCGCCTGCCTTGCGGAGCAACGCCACATGCGCCGTGACGAGGAAGTGTAGCGAGGGTGCGACAAAAGCGCACATCAGCGGTGAACACACCAAAATGGGGCCTTATCGGCCCCATTTCCGTGCACCCCTGACGGGCGTCAGGCAAGTTTCTTGTAGCGCACGCGGTGCGGCTGGGCGGCCGCTTCGCCAAGGCGCTTCTTGCGGTCGGCTTCGAACTCGGTGTAGTTGCCTTCGAAGAAGAACACCTTGCCGTCGTCCTCGTAGGAGAGGATGTGGGTGGCGATGCGGTCGAGGAACCAGCGGTCGTGGGAGATCACGATGGCCGAGCCGGGGAAGTCCAACAGCGCCTCTTCCAGCGCGCGCAGGGTTTCCACGTCCAGGTCGTTGGACGGTTCGTCGAGCAGCAGCACGTTGCCGCCCTGCTTGAGGGTCAGCGCCAGGTGCAGGCGACCGCGCTCACCGCCGGAAAGGTCCTTGACGAACTTCTGCTGGTCGGCGCCCTTGAAGTTGAAGCGCCCCACGTAGCCGCGCGACGGCACTTCGTAGTTGCCCACCTTGATCATGTCGAGGCCGTCGGAAACCTGCTCCCAGACGGTCTTGTTGCCGCTCAGGTGCTCGCGGCTCTGCTCGACGCTGGCGATCTGCACGGTTTCGCCGATCTCGATGCTGCCGCTGTCCGGCTGTTCCTTGCCGGTGAGCATGCGGAACAGGGTGGACTTGCCCGCGCCGTTGCCGCCGATCACGCCGACGATGGCGCCCTTCGGGATGCTGAACGACAGGTCGTCGATCAGCACGCGGTCACCGTAGCTCTTGCACAGGTTCTTGACCTCGATGACCTTGTCGCCCAGGCGCGGACCGGCCGGGATGTAGATCTCGTTGGTCTCGCTGCGCTTCTGGAATTCCTGCGACTGCATTTCCTCGAAGCGCTGCAGGCGGGCCTTGGACTTGGCCTGACGGCCCTTGGCGCCCTGGCGCACCCACTCCAGCTCGGCCTTCATGGCCTTGGCGTGGGAGGCTTCCTGCTTGGCTTCCTGAGCCAGGCGCGCAGCCTTGGATTCCAGCCAGCCGGAGTAGTTGCCCTCGAACGGAATGCCATGGCCACGGTCGAGCTCGAGGATCCAGCCGGCCACGTTGTCCAGGAAGTAGCGGTCGTGGGTGATGGCCACCACGGTGCCGGGGAAATCGTGCAGGAAGTGCTCCAGCCAGGCCACCGAGTCGGCGTCCAGGTGGTTGGTCGGTTCGTCCAGCAGCAGCATGTCGGGCGCCGACAACAGCAGGCGGCACAGCGCCACGCGACGCTTCTCGCCACCGGACAGGTGTTCGATCTTGGCGTCCCAGGCCGGCAGGCGCAGCGCGTCGGCGGCGACTTCCAGCTGGCGCTCCAGGTTGTGGCCGTCGGCGGCCTGCAGGATGGCTTCCAGCTTGGCCTGCTCGGCAGCCAGGGCGTCGAAGTCGGCGTCCGGCTCCGCGTAGGCGGCATACACCGCGTCGAGGCGCGCCTGGGCGTCCTTGATCTCGCCTACCGCTTCCTCGACGATCTCGCGCACGGTCTTCTGCGGGTCGAGCTGCGGCTCCTGGGGCAGGTAGCCGACCTTGATGCCCGGCATCGGACGGGCTTCGCCGTCGATCTCGGTGTCCACCCCGGCCATGATGCGCAGCAGGGTCGACTTGCCCGCGCCGTTCAGGCCCAGCACGCCGATCTTGGCGCCGGGGAAGAACGACAGGGAAATGTCCTTGAGGATTTCACGCTTCGGGGGGACAACCTTGCTGACCCGATGCATGCTGTAAACGTACTGAGCCATGACTGACCTTGAATGAAAGAGGAGATGTTCAGGGAGGTTAGGCGGCGGTTGGGACCTGGCTTCGGCCCTCCGCCCGGATACGGCGCTTGCCACCGCATCTGCTGGCCGGCTCGTGGCGCCGGCAGGGGCTATGCGCGTGGCGGCAAAGCTACCGGAATGCGGCGGCCAGAGCAAACCAGCCGGGATACTGGCAGTTAGCCGGTAGTCAGTGCATTCTAACCCCTTCGCATCCGCCATACAGTCTGCGCCGTGCCCGACGATCGCCCGTTCCCTCGCCTCGCCGCTCACCTGTTCCGCGACCCCTTCCGTCGCCTCGGCTGGTTTCTACTGCTGATCGCCCTGCCCGCCGCGTTTCTTCCCGAGGCGGCGGCGCTGCTCAGCGGCGGGATTCTGGGTCTGACCGGGCTGGCCCTGCTGCTGCGCCGGCCGGCGCCCACCTGGCAGCAACTGGACGGGGTGCTGGGTGCAGTCGAGGAACGGCTGCTGGTCAGCGATCTGAACGGCCGCCTGGGTTATGCCAACCGACCGGCTGCCGCGTTGTTCGGCCTGTCACCCCGGGAGATCAGCGGGCGCCAGTTGGCCGAGCTGATCCCCCAACTGCACGACCTGCTGAAGAACCCCGAGGAACAGCATCTGTGTGCCTCGCAGCTGCTGCAGTTCAACCTGGACGGCGAATCACGCCGCTTTGCCGCCAGCCGCAGCCGGCTACCCAACGATAACGGCCAGAGCGGCTACGTGTGGGTCCTGCGCGACGTTACCACCGAGCAGCGCGACCTGCGCCTGCTCACCGAAACCCGCCAGCGTTACCAGGGCATCTTCGCCAGCACCGGGGTCGCGCTGTGCGTATTCGACCTGCGGTCCCTGCGTGATTACCTGCGCGCGCACCGGGTGCACAATGCCGACGACCTGGCCGCCTGGCTGGACGCCGACCCCGGCGAGCGCCACCAGGCCCTCAGCCGGCGGTTGCAGCTCACCGAGGTCAATCGCATCGCCCTGGACCTGCTGGGCGTCGACGATGTCGAGCGCGCCTGGGAGTGCCTGGTGGGCAATCATCCGATCCAGCGCTCAGGCAACCGCTTCAGGTTCATCGCTGCGCTGCTGGAAGGCCGGGCCTACCTGGAGCTGGACGCCCACCTGATCAACGGCCAGGGCGTCGAGCGCCATCTGTGGATGGTCGCCAGCCTGCCAGCCAGCGGCGCGCCACTGGACGCCATTCCGCTGAGCATCGGCGACATGACCACGCGCAAGCGCTCGGAACTGTCGCTCGCCGAACGCGAGCGCTACTGGGCGCAGATGTTGCGCGCCATTCCCGACGCCATCTACGTGCTGTCGGCCAGTACGCGGCAGCTGCTGTTCAGCAACGAACGCTTCAGCCAGTTGCTGGGCTACACGGACAAGGAGCTGCTCGGCGGCAAGCGGGCGGATCTGCAGGCGCTGGTTCACCCGGACGATACCGAGCTGTACCAGCGCCTGGGCGGCCTGCGTCAGGTGCTGAGGCCGGGACGGCTGCTTTCCGCCCAATTGCGTGCGCGCCACCGGGACGGCTCCTGGCGCTGGCTGGAACTGCGCATGCAACCCCTCACCCAGGAGGAAGGCCGTACCGAACAGCTGCTGTGCATCGCCAAGGACGTGACTGGCCAGCTGGAGTTCAGCGAGTCGCTGCGCGACAGTGAACGCCGCTACCGGCTGCTGGCGGAGAACATGCGCGACGTGCTGTTCATCCTTGATGACGAGATGCAGACCAGCTACATCAGCCCGTCGGTGCAACAGCTCAGCGGTTACAGCGCCGACTGGCTGTTGCGCAACGGCGTACAGCGCCTGATGGCCCACCCCGAGCAACTGGCGGAACTTCGCCAGCGCCTGGCGGAGCTGCGCCGCCAACTGGCCAACCCGCACGAGCAGGCCGCATTGCGCCAGGAAAACCCGCAGCAGCGCTATCTGTTCGATTGTCAGTGCCAGGACGGACGCATCCTGCCCATCGAGCTGCGCACCAGCCTGATGTGGAGCGCCGCGGGGCGCTTCGAGGGCGTGCTGGGCGTCTGCCGGGATGTCAGCCAGCAGCGCCAGACCGAGCAGGAACTGCGCATGGCCGCGACGGTGTTCGCCAACTCCACGGCGGCGATCCTGGTCGCCGACCGCCAGGGCAACATCGTGCAGGTCAACGAAGCCTTCAGTCGCATCAGCGGCTACACCAGCGACGAGGTGCTGCGCCGCCACGCTACCCTGCTGACCGCCAACCGCCACGAAGCCGAACACCTGGCCGAACTGCTCGAACGCCTCGACCAGGACGGTCGCTGGGAGGGCGAGCTGACCCTGCAGCGCCGCTCGGGAGAAAGCTATTCCGCCTGGCTAGGCATCGCCGCGGTGCCCGACGGCGCGGGCGCGCTGGCCAACTACGTGTGCTTCTTCAACGACATGAGCGAGCGCAAGGCCAGCGAACAGCATATCCACCGCCTGGCCTACTACGACGCCCTAACCCTGCTGCCCAACCGTACGCTGTTCCAGGAGCGCCTGCAGCAGGCCCTGCAGGCCGCCGCCCGGCAGCGCCACTGGGTGGTGCTGATGTTCCTCGACCTGGACCGCTTCAAGCCGATCAACGACTCCCTCGGCCACGCCGCCGGCGACCTGCTGCTCAAGGATGTCGCCCTGCGCCTGTCGGCCTGCGTGCGCCACGACGACACCGTGGCGCGCATGGGCGGCGACGAGTTCACCCTGCTGCTCAGCCCGCTGGACGACGAGACCGAGGCGCGCCGACGAGCCATCGCGGTGGCGCAACGTATCCTCGCCAGCCTGTCCCACCCGTTCCTCATCCACGGCCGCGAGTTCTTCATCAGCGCCAGCATCGGCATCGCCCTGAGCCCGCAGGACGGCAGCCTGTCCAGCCAGCTGATGAAGAACGCCGACACCGCGATGTACCACGCCAAGGACCAGGGCAAGGACAACTACCAGTTCTACCAGGCCAACATGAACGCCACGACGCTGCAGCGCCTGGAGCTGGAGAGCGACCTGCGCCACGCCATGGAGGAAGGCCAGTTCCTGCTCTACTACCAGCCGCAGCTCGATGCCCGGGCGCACCGGCTGACCGGCGTCGAGGCGCTGCTGCGCTGGCAGCACCCGCGCCGCGGCCTGGTCTCGCCCGGCGAGTTCATCCCGGTACTGGAAGAACTTGGCCTGGTGGTGCAGGTGGGCGAATGGGTGCTGGCCGAAGCCTGCCGGCAGATCCGTGCCTGGCAGCTGCAGGGCCTGCCGGTGCCCAAGGTGTCGGTCAACCTGTCCGCCCGGCAGTTCGCCGACGGCATGCTCGGCGCGCGCATCGCCGACATCCTCGCCAGCAGCGGCCTGGCGCCCTCGTCCCTGGAGCTGGAGCTCACCGAAAGCATCCTGATGCGCGACGTCGGCGCCGCCATGCAGGTGCTCACCGTGCTCAAACAGATGGGCCTGTCGATCGCCGTGGACGACTTCGGCACCGGCTATTCCTCGCTCAACTACCTCAAGCAGTTCCCGATCAACGTGCTGAAGATCGACCGCAGCTTCGTCGACGGCCTGCCGGACGGCGAACAGGACGCGCAGATCGCCCGCGCCATCATCGCCATGGCCCACAGCCTGAACCTCTCGGTGATCGCCGAGGGCGTGGAAACCCGCGAACAGCTGGAGTTCCTGCGCGAGCACGGCTGCGACGAGATCCAGGGCTTCCTGCTGGCCCGGCCGCTGAGCGCGCAGGCACTGGAGGACAAGCTGCGCAACGGCGTGGTCACCCGCCTGGAACAGCACGCCGAACCGGCGCTCTGAGCCAACCCGGACGGAATTGATACGCAACGTGAGCCCCGCTCACGATGCTCCGCCGGCGCATACCCGAGGGCGCGCGGATGGGTTAGAATCCGCGCCTTCCTTACACCGCCCAGCTGATTCCCAGGGGACCGCCATGTTCAGCCGTGATTTGACCCTCGCCCGTTTCGACGCCGATCTGTTTGCCGCCATGGAGCAGGAAGCCAAGCGTCAGGAAGAACACATCGAGCTGATCGCCTCGGAAAACTACACCAGCCCGGCGGTCATGGAAGCCCAGGGCAGCGTGCTGACCAACAAGTACGCCGAAGGCTACCCGGGCAAGCGCTACTACGGCGGTTGCGAATACGTCGACGTGGTCGAGCAACTGGCCATCGACCGCGCCAAGCAGCTGTTCGGCGCCGACTACGCCAACGTCCAGCCGCATGCCGGTTCACAGGCCAACGCCGCCGTCTACCTGGCCCTGCTGAACGCCGGTGACACCATCCTGGGCATGAGCCTGGCTCACGGTGGTCACCTGACCCACGGCGCCAAGGTCTCCTCCTCCGGCAAGCTGTACAACGCCATCCAGTACGGCATCACCGACGAAGGCTTCATCGATTACGACGAAGTCGAGCGCCTGGCCGTCGAGCACAAGCCGCGCATGATCGTCGCCGGCTTCTCCGCCTACTCCCAGGTGCTGGACTTCGCCCGCTTCCGTGAAATCGCCGACAAGGTCGGTGCCTACCTGTTCGTCGACATGGCCCACGTGGCCGGTCTGGTCGCCGCTGGCGTGTATCCGAACCCGGTGCCGTTCGCCGACGTGGTCACCACCACCACCCACAAGACCCTGCGCGGTCCGCGTGGCGGCCTGATCCTGGCCAAGGCCAACGAAGAGATCGAGAAGAAGCTGAACTCCGCCGTGTTCCCGGGCGCCCAGGGTGGCCCGCTGGAGCACGTGATCGCCGCCAAGGCTGTGTGCTTCAAGGAAGCCCTGCAGCCCGAGTTCAAGGCCTACCAGCAGCAGGTCGTGAAGAACGCCCAGGCCATGGCCGAGGTGTTCATCCAGCGCGGCTTCGACGTGGTGTCCGGCGGCACCCAGAACCACCTGTTCCTGCTGTCGCTGATCAAGCAGGACATCACCGGCAAGGACGCGGACGCCGCCCTGGGCCGCGCCTTCATCACCGTGAACAAGAACAGCGTGCCGAACGACCCGCGCTCCCCGTTCGTCACCTCCGGCCTGCGCATCGGCACCCCTGCGGTGACCACCCGCGGCTTCAAGGAAGCCGAGTGCCGCGAGCTGGCCGGCTGGATCTGCGACATCCTGGCCGACCTGAACAACGAAGCGGTGATCGACGCCGTGCGCGAGAAGGTCAAGGCCATCTGCGCCAAGTTCCCGGTGTACGGCAACTAAGCATCCACGCAATGCAAAAAGCCCGGCAAATGCCGGGCTTTTTGTTTGCGGTTTGCATGGAGGCGGCATTACGCCAGTTCGACGCTGCACCCGAGACAGCCAGCGCCATTCGCCAGGCCACAGACGCAGGGCGGACAACGCACCCACCAGGCGCAGGGCGGACAAAGCTTTATTGGTCCGCCAAACAGGCAACTCCGAAGCACCAAGCACGACGCCGTGCGGACCGCCCGGCGGACAGGTGAAGCGATGTCCGCCCTACCGGATGATGCGGCCCGCCCTGCTTGGCATTACTCGAACAACGCATCCAGCGCCTGCTCCAGACGCGTCACGGCGATCACCTGCAACCCTGCCGGCGCTTCCTTCGGTGCATTGCCCTTGGGCACGATGGCACGCTTGAAGCCGTGCTTGGCGGCTTCCTTCAGACGCTCCTGGCCGCTGGGCACCGGGCGCACCTCGCCGGACAGGCCGATCTCGCCGAACACCAGCAGGTCGTGGGGCAGCGGGCGGTTGCGCAGGCTGGACATCACCGCCGCCATCAGCGCCAGGTCGGAGGCCGTCTCCAGCACCTTCACGCCACCCACCACATTGAGAAACACGTCCTGATCGTGGGTGGGAATGCCGCCATGGCGGTGCAGCACCGCCAGCAGCATGGCCAGGCGGTTCTGGTCCAGGCCCAGAGTGACGCGGCGCGGGTTGGCCAGGTGGCTGGTATCGACCAGTGCCTGCACCTCCACCAGCATCGGTCGCGAGCCTTCCCAGGTGGCCATCACCACGCTGCCGGGCACGGATTCCTGGGCACGGGTCAGGAAGATCGCCGAGGGGTTGGAGACTTCCTTCAGTCCGCGGTCGGTCATGCCGAACACGCCCAGCTCGTTGACCGCGCCGAAACGGTTCTTCACCGCGCGCAGCAGGCGCAGGCGGCCGTCGGACTCGCCCTCGAAATACAGCACCGTGTCGACCATGTGCTCCAGCACGCGCGGGCCGGCCAGCGCGCCTTCCTTGGTGACGTGACCGACCAGGAAGATTGCCGTGCCGCTCTGCTTGGCGAAGCGCACCAGCAGCGCCGCGCTCTCGCGCACCTGGGCCACGCCGCCGGGGGCGGACTGCAACTGCTCGGTGAAGATGGTCTGGATGGAGTCGATCACCATCACCCGCGGCTTTTCCTGGCGGGCGGTGGCGATGATGGTTTCGATGCAGGTCTCGGTCATCACCTTGAGCCTGTCCTGCGGCAGCTCCAGGCGCCGGGCGCGCATGGCCACCTGCTGCTGGGATTCCTCGCCGGTTACGTAGAGGGCGGGCAGCCGCTGGGCGATGTTGCACAGGGTCTGCAGCAGGATGGTGGACTTGCCGATGCCGGGATCGCCGCCGATCAGCACCACAGAGCCGTCGACCAGGCCGCCGCCGAGCACGCGGTCCAGCTCGCCGGAGGCGGTGGAGAAGCGCGGTACTTCCTCGACGCTGACTTCGGCCAGGGTCTTGAGCTGCGCCTGGTCGCCAGCCCAGCCGCTGCGCCCGCTGGCGCCGCTCGGCGCGCTTTCCACCAGGGTCTCGACCAAGGTGTTCCAGGCGCCGCATTCGCCGCACTGCCCGGCCCACTTGGGGAAGGTGGCGCCGCACTCGGTGCAGCCGTACATGCGTTTGGCCTTGGCCATGAGACCGATCTCCCTCGTCAGCGATGACGGGGGATCATACGAAAAGACTGGATATATTTACAGCGGTCAAAGGACCTGAAAATGCGCACTGGCGACAAACAGCACGACCAGACCGGCCAGGGAAAGGTAGTTACGCATGGCGATTCTCCTCGGGATGGATCAACGGAACGCAGCCTATGCCGCGTAATATCTCGATGCCATTAAGAATTCCCAAAGTGCCCAATAGTCACATCGTATGCACCGCAACGGTCGGCAACGGCGCAACGCAACGGCTATAACCAACACATTCCACGTTACTTCGAGGAGATGCCCGCATGAGCTTCATCAGTGAATTCAAGGCGTTCGCCGTTCGCGGCAACATGGTGGACATGGCCGTGGGCATCATCATCGGTGCCGCGTTCGGCAAGATCGTCTCCTCGCTGGTGGGCGACGTGATCATGCCGCCGCTCGGCGTGCTGATCGGTGGCGTGGACTTCAGTGACCTGGCCATCGTGCTCAAGGAAGCGGTCGGCGACACCCCGGCGGTGGTGCTCGCCTACGGCAAGTTCATCCAGAGCATCATCGACTTCCTGATCATCGCCTTCGCGATCTTCCTGGCCATCAAGTTCATCAACCGCCTGCGCCGCCAGGAAGAGGCCAAGCCCGAGGCCCCGCCGGCGCCGACCAAGGAAGAAACGCTGCTCACCGAGATCCGCGACCTGCTGAAGAGCCGGCAAGACCGGCTCTGAGGAGCCCGTAGGGCGGATCGCGCTTCACCGATCCACCAAGGCGCCGCCAAGCGGCGCGCCGTGCCGGCGCGATGCAAGGAAAACGTTGTCCACCCTACGAAGCTGTGGCCGCCCTGCACCGTCGCCGGGCGATTCCGCCATCAACCGGCTTCTGCCGCCAGCGGCCGCAACTCCACCTTGCTGACCCGGCGATCGCGTACCTCGCCTACCGACACCTCCCAGCCCTCGGCTTCCACCCGATCACCCACTACCGGCAGGCGGTTCAGCAAGCTCATCACCAGTCCGGCCAGGGTCTGATACTCCTCGGTGGGATCGATGGGGAAACCAACCGTCTGGCACAGCACCGCCAGGTTCATCGAGCCGCTGACCCGGTAGCCGCCTTCCAGCGTTTCAATGTCCGGACTGTCCATTTCACTGGCGTCGGGCAGCTCGCCGGCGATGGCTTCGAGGATGTCGGTCAGCGTGACCATGCCTTCGAAGGCCCCCAGCTCGTTGATCACGAACGCCACGTGGGTCGAGGCCTGGCGCATCTGCTCCAGGGCGCTGAGCACCGAGACGCTTTCCGGCAGGCTCAGCGGCGTGCGCAGCAGGGCCTCGATATCCGGCTCCTGGCCGGCCAGCAGCGCATTGAGCAGCTCCTTCTTGTGCAGGTAGCCCAGCGGCTCGTCCACGGCGTTGCCGCGAATCACCGGCAGGCGCGAATGCGGCGATTCCAGCAACACCTGGCGGATGGTCTCGCGATCCTGGTCCAGGTTGATACGGTCCACCTGCATGCGATCGGTCATCGCCGTGCGCACCGACTGCTCGGCGAGGTTGAGCACGCCACGGATCATCAGACGCTCGCGGCGCTGGAACGGCTGGGTTTCCGACGAGCCGTCACCCACCAGGTCGACGATAGCCTCGCCCACCTGATCAGCCTCGACACGCCCGCCCAGCAGGCTGAGCACCGCATCGGCGGTGCGCTCGCGCAGCGGGCGCTCGCTCTGCAGGTTGCGCTGGCGGCGCGAACGGGCCAGTTGGTTGAACACCTCGATGAGAATCGAGAAGCCGATGGCCGCGTACAGGTAGCCCTTGGGAATGTGGAAGCCCAGGCCTTCGGCGGTCAGGCTGAAGCCGATCATCATCAAAAAGCCCAGACACAGCATGATCACCGTGGGGCGGGCGTTGACGAATGCCGTCAGCGGCTTGCTCGCCACCATCATCAGGCCCATGGAGATGATCACCGCCGCCATCATCACCGGCAGCTGCTCGACCATGCCCACGGCGGTGATCACCGCATCCAGGGAGAACACCGCGTCCAGCACGATGATCTGCGCCACCACCGGCCAGAAGCGCGCGTAACCCTTGCTGCCGCCCGCCTGGTGCATGCGGCCTTCGAGGCGCTCGTGCAGCTCCATGGTGGCCTTGAACAGCAGGAACACGCCGCCGCCCAGCATGATCAGATCACGCCCGGAGAAGCTCTTGCCGAGGATGTCCACCAGCGGCTCGGTGAGGGTCACCAGCCAGGCGATGCTGGCCAGCAGGCCCAGGCGCATCAGCAGCGCCAGGCTGAGGCCGATCAGGCGCGCGCGGTCGCGCTGATGCGGCGGCAGCTTGTCGGCCAGGATGGCAATGAAGACCAGGTTGTCGATACCCAGCACGATCTCGAGGACGATCAGGGTCAACAGACCGAGCCAGACGGTGGGGTCGAGGAACAGTTCCATCAGGGGTTAACGCTCATGTGACAGGAAACGGGAACGCGCAGACGCACGCCGGCGGCAGCCGGCGCGCGAAAGACACGGTATACGGGAAGATTGCCGAACGGGCGGCACGGCAGCGTCAGGTGCGCTGCGCGGGGAGGCTGATCCCCCGGCGAGGCCGGGGGAGGTCGAGAGTCGGTGTCCATATAACCCGAGGGTTGGGAAACGAACGGCGGAATTTACGGCAAGCGCGGCACCGTGCAAACAGCCATTCGTAACCAGTTCTTACCAGTAGTTCTCCACCGCCACCTGGCCGGGGCGGCGGGTGAGGCTCAATTGCAGGTCACGCGCCTTGAGCAGCAGACGGGTGTCCTCGATCATCTGCGGGTTGCCGCAGAGCATGATGCGCGAGTGCTCGGGGCTGAGCGGCAGACCGGCAGCGCGTTCCAGTTCCCCGGTTTCCAGCAGCGTGGTGATGCGCCCGTGCAACGCGCCGGGCCGCTGCTCGCGGGTGATGGTCGGCAGGTAGGTGAGCTTGTGGGCGTGTTCGGCCAGGTAGTCGCGCCGTGCGAACCCGTTGATCAGGTCCTGATAGGCCAGCTCCCGGGCCTCGCGCACGCTGTACACCAGCACAATGCGCTCGAAGCGCTGCCAAACCTCGAAGTCCTGCAGGATCGACAGGAACGGCGCCACCCCGGTGCCGGTGGCCAGCAGCCAGAGGTCACGACCGTCCGCAAAGCGGTCCAGGGTCAGATACCCATAGGGCTGGCGTTCCACCAGCAGCTCGTCGCCCGGGCCGAGGCGGCGCAGCTCGCTGGTGAACTCGCCGTCCGGAACCACCACGGAGAAGAAGTCCAGGAACTCGTCGTGGGGCGCGGAGACCATCGAGTAAGCGCGCCACACCAGGCTGCCGCTCGGCTTGCGCACCCCCAGACGGGCGAACTGCCCGGCCTGGAAGCGGAAGCCGGCATCGCGGGTGGTGCGCAGCGTGAACAGGCTGGGCGTCAGGGTCTCCACGGCCAGCAGCCGCTGGCGGGTGAACTTCTCTTCGCTGGCCGTCATACTTCGCACCTCCACGTGGCTCCGGTTCGCCGCCAGACTACGCCTAATCCGCTTTCGGGAAACCCGCCAGTTTTCATGCCTATTCTCGACACGCCCTTCGCCCGCCTCGACCTGATCCGCCAGCCCGAGCAACCGAACGACCCCCTGCAGGCGTTCGACGCCGCCGACGAGTACCTGCTCACCCATCTTCATGAACAGGGGCTCGCTGCCGATGAGCGGGTGCTGGTCCTAAACGACAGCTTCGGCGCGCTGGCCTGCAGCCTGGCGCCCCATGCCCGGGTGACCAGCAGCGGCGACTCGCACCTGGGCCATCTGGCCCTGCAAAAGAACCTGGAACGCAACGGCCTCAGCGCCGCGCCGCTGTTCGTGCCGGCCAGCACCACCCCCGAGGGGTCGTTCGATGTGGTGCTGATCCGCATCCCGAAGACCCTGGCCTTGCTGGAGGAGCAACTGATCCGCCTGCACGGCCGCCTGGCGCCGAATGCGCGGGTGATCGCCGCAGCCATGATCAAGCACCTGCCGCGCGCCGCTGGTGACCTGCTGGAGCAGTACATCGGTCCGGTACAGGCCTCGTTGGCGGTGAAGAAGGCGCGCCTGCTGTTCGCCAAACCCGAGACGCGCCCGGCGCCGAGATCGCCCTACCCGACCCGCTACCGGCTGGATCAGCCAGCCATCGAGCTGCTCAACCACGCCAACCTGTTCTGCCGCGAAGGGCTGGACATCGGCACCCGGGCCTTCCTGCCGCATCTGCCGAGCGGACTGGGCACGGCACGGGTCGCGGACCTTGGCTGCGGCAACGGCATCCTGGGCATCGCTTGCGCGCTGGCCAATCCCGAGGCACACCTGACCCTGGTGGACGAGTCCTACATGGCCGTGCAGTCGACCGCCGAGAACTGGCGGGCGATCCTCGGCGAGCGCCCGGTGGAGATCCGCCCCGGCGACGGGCTGGCCGAACAGCCGGCTGGCTCGCTGGACCTGGTGCTGTGCAACCCGCCCTTCCACCAGCAGCAGGTGGTCGGCGACTTCCTCGCCTGGCGCATGTTCCAGCAGGCCAAGCGCGCCCTGACGCCGCGGGGCGAGCTGTGGATCGTCGGCAATCGCCACCTGGGCTACCACGTGAAGCTCAAGCGGCTGTTCGAGCGCGTGGAGCAGGTAGCGGCAACGCCCAAGTTCGTGGTGCTGCGGGCAATTCGCTAGCCAGTCAGCGACTTGCGCCTGTGCGCGACCGCTGGCGCCCCCGGAAGAAAGGGTCCCGGGAAGCCACAGCGGCATAGATCAGGAACAGCCCGAATAGCGCCAGGCCGAACAGACCCGACCTGCCGTCGGGCAGCTCGCTGCCAAGTACGAACAACAGCGCCAGCAGGGCGCTGCCCAGGCCATGGCGCAACAGGCGCAGCCCCCTGCGTCCCGGCCGCGCGCCGCCCAGTACACGGCGGCTCAGCCGCAGGTCGTACAGCTCAAGGGGACGCAGCAGAAACGACCAGGCCGCCATCAGCCCCCGCACGATCAGCGCCACGATCCCTCCCTGGAAGGCCAGCACCAACAACTCCAGCAACGCATCCAGCCCGCCGGCGCCGTACTCGCCCGAAGGCAACAGCAGGGTCAAGGCCAGCAGCCAGAGCAACAGGGTGGTGTGTTTCCAGCCTTCGCGGGGCGGCATCAGGACCTGCCAGGCCTGCACATCGGGCGAGCCATAGCGGGCCCAGACGTGCGGGTAATGCTGGGTCAATTGGTCAGCCAGGCGCGCGCATGCCTTCCAATCCTTCCCGCGAAAGTGGCGGGTGAAGCGCAACCGTTCACCTTCGTGCATGGGCGACAGCAACAGGCGGGCCGCACGCGCGCCAGCCTTGCGTGGTACGCCGGTGGTCCGCAGCCAGTCCTGCAGGCGGGCAGCGAAGGCCTGCTCTCGACTCTGCCGCCACAGGGTTTCCCAAGCCTGGGGACCCTCCGGAAAATCCGCCTTCGACCAGCCGAAGCGCCTGCATAGCGGCTTGAACAGGGCGGCACCTTCCGGCATGGCCAGCACGCGTGTAAACAGGTCGCGCTGGAAGAACTCGCGCTGATCGAACGCCTGTAGCCAGGGCTGGCCGAGCACCCGGTCGAGCCGTTTCAGGAATGCCCTGGCGCCTTTGCGCTGCAGGCGCGCGCACAACCTGCGCGCATCCTGCTCTGCCAGACGGCGGGCCAGGTGTTCCAGCTCGCCGGCCGACAACCGTACATCTACCGACACGAACCAGCCCAGGCGCCGGATCGCCCAAAGCAGCAGCTCGCGCCCATCGTCGCCAGCCGCCAGGCACTGGGCCAGGACCGCCTGTTCGAATGCAGACCGTTGCTGGCGATACTCCGCCTCGCTGAGCCATTGATCCAGGCGCTCCGCCGGCTGCCCGACCAAGCGCTGCACCGGGCCCGGTTCAGCCGGCATCGGCACGGCTGGCGGCGTGACGGGCGCCTCCGCGCTAGGCGCCGGCGACCCGGACGGCGGCGCTTCCTCGCGCAGGGCGTGTTCGTAGGCCTCTCGCAGCCGCTGAAAGCCCTGCGGATCGGTATCGGGCCGATGGACCTTCAGCAACTGGGCGTAACGGCGCTTGACAGTTCGGGAATCAGCCTGCGGCTCCAGCCCCAGCACCTCCCAGCAGCTCATCGCCCCACTCACAGCACACCCTCAAAGGCGTCCAGCTGCCGCTCGATCTCGGCGCGCAGCGTATCGATGCGCGCAGTGTCCTGGCTTTCCAGGGCCTGCTGGAAGGCGCGTCCCAGCTCGGCCACGTGCGCGCGGGCCTCACCCAGGCTTTCCTCGTACAGGCGATCGACCCGGGCCAGGACCCGTGTATTGACCTGCTGTTCGCGGGGATGCACCTTGAGCGCCGCCAGCGCCAGTAAACGCGCGGCGATCTCGTCCGGAGCGAGCACGCCGGGATTGTGTTCAATGACCAGCCGGTGGTGCTCGCCGGTCAGGGGAATATGCACATCCGCCTCCAGCAGACCATTGATGTCATAGGTGAAGCGCACCCGCAGCTCCACCTCCTCGGCCTTGCGAGGGGGCACGGCGATGGCCAGCTCGCCCAGGAAGATATTGTCCTTCACCAGGCGGTTCTCGCCCTGGAAGATGCGCACCACCACCTCGGTCTGGCCATCGTGCACCGTGACGATGCTCTTTTCCCGGCTGACCGGCACCGTGCAGTTGCGCTCGATGATCGGCAGGTAGTGGCCACTTTCCAGCTGCCGGCCCAGCTCGACGGACGTTTCGATACCCAGGGTGTAGGGGCATACGTCGGTGAGCACCACATCTTCCAGGGCCGCGTCGCGTTGCTTGAGTGCTGCCTGCACCGCCGCGCCCTGCGCCACCACCTGGTCCGGCTGCAGGTGCATGGCCGGAATGCGCCCGAACAGACCCGCTACCAGGCGTCGCACCAGTGGCATGCGCGTGGCGCCGCCCACCAGCACCACCTCGTCCAGATCCGCGGCCTTGATTCGGGCATCGCGCAACGCGCGTTCCACCGGTCGACGCAAGCGTTCCAGCAACGGTTCGGCAAGATGCTGGAACTGCTCGCGGGTAATGGTTTCCTCCCAGCGCCGCCCGTCCTGCTGCAACAGGAACGTCATCCGCTCGTGTTCACCCAGGCCATGGCGCACGCGGCGCGCCTCGCCACGCAAGCGGGCAGGCAGGTGCGAGCAGTCACCGTCCAGCGCTGTCCGCAGCCCAGGCTGCCTGGCCAGCACATGGGCGACGATCGCCTCGTCGAAATCCTCGCCGCCCAGGAAGTTGTCCCCGGCCGTGGCGCGCACCTCCATCACCCCGTCGAACATTTCCAGGATCGACACGTCGAAGGTGCCGCCGCCCAGGTCGAAGACCAGAAAGGTGGACTCCTTTCGTTGCTGCAGGCCATAGGCCAGGGCGGCCGCCGTCGGTTCGTTGACTAGCCGCTCGACGCGTAGCCCCGCCAGTTGCCCCGCCACCCGCGTGGCTTTGCGCTGGGCATCACTGAAATAGGCCGGCACGCTGATGATTGCCTCGGTGACCGGCTCGCCGCAGAAGCGTTCGACATCTTCCTTGAGGCTGCGCAACACCAGCGCCGACAGCTCCTCGGGACGGAACATGCGCGCGCCCAGGCGGACCTCCCGCTGGCTGCCCATGTAGCGCTTGAACAGCTCGCAGCTGAGATGCGGGTGGGTCTGCAGGCGCTGGCGCGCCACATCGCCCACCAGCACCAGGCCCTGATCGTCCAGGCCGACCACGCTCGGGGTCAGGGTTTCACCCAGGGCATTGGGTACCACATGCGCCACTCCGTCACGCCAGAAGGCCACCAGGCTATGGGTTGTCCCCAGATCGATTCCCACCACCATTGGCAACTCCACCACCACCCGGTACGCAATATGGCCTGAAAGGCCCGTTCCAGAGCGATTTGATCATTCCAGGACGCTTCCGGTCAAAGCCCTGGCCCGCCGATTGCATTTCACTGGCTTTGCCGGCCCGGACCCTCTGCGCCGAACCACGAACTGGTATGATGCAGCGCTTTTTTGCCCCCGCCCTGCACAGCCGCAATTGCTCCTGGGAGATACCCATGCTGGAAAAGCTGTTCCAACTCCGTGCGCACAACACCACCGTGCGAACCGAGATCCTGGCCGGTCTGACGACCTTCCTGACCATGGCCTACATCCTGTTCGTCAACCCGTCGATGCTGGCCGCCACTGGCATGGACCAGGGCGCGGTGTTCGTCGCCACCTGCCTGGCCGCCGCCATCGGCTCTTCCCTGATGGGTCTGCTGGCCAACTACCCGATCGCCCTGGCGCCGGGCATGGGCCTGAACGCCTTCTTCACCTACACCGTCGTGCTGACCATGGGCTACACCTGGCAGGTCGGTCTGGGCGCGGTATTCCTGTCCGGTGTGCTGTTCTTCCTTCTGTCGGCCTTCAAGGTCCGCGAATGGATCATCAACAGCGTGCCGCTGCCGCTGCGCGCCGGCATCGGCGCCGGTATCGGCCTGTTCCTGGCGATCATCGCGCTGAAGAACGCCGGCATCGTGGTCGACCACCCGGCTACCCTGGTGGGCCTGGGCGATCTGGGCGCCGGCGGTCCGCTGCTGGCCTGCCTGGGCTTCTTCCTGATCGCCGCGCTGGCCTACCGCAGGATCACCGGCGCGGTGATGATCGGCATCCTGGCGGTCACCGCCCTGTCCATCCTGCTCGGCCTGTCCGAGCTGCAGGGCGTGGTCTCCGCGCCGCCGTCGCTGATGCCCACCCTGCTGGAACTGGACATCATGGGCGCGCTGGACATTGGCCTGGTCAGCGTGATCTTCGCCTTCCTGTTCGTCGACCTGTTCGACACCTCCGGCACCCTGATCGGCGTGTCGCAGCGCGCCGGCCTGGTCGACAAGAACGGCCACATGCCGCGCCTGGGCCGCGCCCTGCTGGCCGACAGCACCGCCACCATGGCCGGTGCCGCGCTGGGCACCTCGACCACCACCAGTTACGTGGAATCCGCCGCCGGCATTGGTGCCGGTGGCCGTACCGGCCTGACGGCCTGCGTGGTCGCCCTGCTGTTCCTGCTCAGCCTGTTCTTCTCGCCGCTGGCCAGTTCGGTGCCCGCCTACGCCACTGCGCCGGCACTGATGTTCGTCGCCGTCCTGATGCTCAGCAGCCTGGCCAGCATCGACTGGAACGACCTGGCCGTGGCCGCTCCGGTGTCCATCGCCGCACTGGCCATGCCGCTGACCTTCTCCATCGCCAACGGCATCGCCTTCGGCTTCATTGCCTGGACGGCCATTCACCTGCTGGCCGGCCGCTGGCGCGAACTGAGCCCGGCCATGTGGGTGCTGTCGGCACTGTTCGTGGTCAAGCTGGCGCTGTTCTGATCCCTGCCCATCGCGGCTGAAGCCCCCCTGGCTTCAGCCGCGATTGTTCAGCTACCGACGGCCGGTCCCCCCGGCCGTGCATTCGGCTCCGGATCGGTGGAAAATCGCCGCGCGAATTTTCCATCCTGCGGCCCTGCCGTCCTTACCCACACGAGTTGCCCATGATCCGTCCGCAAGACGCCGCCGCCTATTCCGCCCAGCTTGCCGACAAGCAGGCCCGCCTGCGCGAGCTGCTGGCACCCTTCGCTGCCCCGGCCCCCGAGGTGTTCGATTCGCCCCTGAGCCATTACCGGCTGCGCGCGGAGTTCCGCCTGTGGCGCGACGGCGAGCAGCGCCACTACGCGATGTTCGAGCCGGGCGACAAGCGCGCACCGATCCTGCTCGACGACTTCCCCATCGCCAGCCCGCGCATCAACGAACTGATGCCACGCCTGAAGGCCGCCTGGCAGGCCAGCGAGACCCTGGGCCACAAGCTGTTCCAGGTGGAATTCCTCACCACCCTGTCGGGCGACGCGCTGATCACCCTCGCCTATCACCGCCCACTGGACGACGCCTGGGAGCAGGCGGCCGAGCCGCTGGCGGCGATCCTCGGCGCCAGCATCGTCGGCCGCTCGCGGGGCCAGCGCCGGGTGGTCGGTCGCGACTACGTCAGCGAATCCCTCCGCGTGGCGGGCCGCGAGTTCCGTTACCGGCAGCCGGAAGGCGCCTTCAGCCAGCCCAACGGCGCGGTCTGCCAGAAGATGCTCGGCTGGGCCTACGACGTCCTGGGCGAGCGCGACGACGATCTGCTGGAGCTGTACTGCGGCAACGGCAATTTCACCCTGCCGCTGGCCACCCGCGTGAACAAGGTGCTGGCCACCGAGATCAGCAAGAGTTCGGTGAATGCCGCGCTGGCCAACCTGGCCGACAACGGCATCGACAACGTCACCCTGGTGCGCCTGTCCGCCGAGGAGCTGACCCAGGCGCTCAACAAGGTCCGTCCGTTCCGCCGCCTGGCCGAGGTGGACCTGGACAGCTACCGCTTCGGCACCGTGTTCGTCGACCCGCCACGCGCCGGCATGGACCCGGACACCTGCGAGCTGACCCGCCGCTTCGAGCGCATCCTGTACATCTCCTGCAACCCGGAGACCCTGGCGGCCAACATCGCCCAGCTACACGACACCCACCGCGTCAGCCGCTGCGCGCTGTTCGACCAGTTCCCCTGGACGCATCACATGGAAGCCGGGGTGCTGCTCGAGCGGCGTTGAGGCCTCCGCACGCGGTACAGGCACAAAAAAGCCCGCCAAATGGCGGGCTTTTTTGTGTCCGGGAATCGCTTACTGCTGCGGCGGCAGCAGGGTGATTTCCACGCGGCGGTTCTGCTGACGGCCGGCAGCGCTGTCGTTGCTGGCGATCGGCTGGTTCGGGCCGGCACCGTAGGCGGAGATACGGTTGGCGGCGATGCCGTTGGTGGTCAGGTAGTTGGCCACGCTCCTGGCGCGGTTGTTGGACAGGGTCTGGTTCAGCTGCAGCGAACCGGTGCTGTCGGTGTGGCCGACGATCTGGATGCCGTTCTTGTTGAACTCCTTGAACACCAGAACCAGCGAGTTCAGGGTGTCGTAGAAGCTGGCGGAGATGTCGGCGGAGCTGGAGGCGAAGGTAATGTTGCCCGGCATGATCAGGATCAGGTTGTCGCCCTGGCGCTGCACCTGCACACCGCTGTTGACCAGGGTCTGGCGCAGCTTGGCTTCCTGCTGGTCGACATAGGCACCGTAGCCGCCGGCGGCCAGGCCGCCCACGGCTGCGCCGATCAGTGCGCCCTTCTTGCGATCCTTCTTGCTGGAGGTGGCAGCGCCGACTGCTGCGCCGGCCACGGCGCCAAGGCCGCCATAGACACCCACCTTGCCCGCCTGCTGTTCGCCGGTATAGGGGTTGGTGGTACAACCGGCCAGCAGTGCCACGCTGGCAGCAACGGCGGTCAGGGTACGCCAGTTCTTCATAACGACTTCCTTCGGATTCGTGTGGTTGGATTTTGGCATCGCCCTTCGAGAACGGGCGCCGCCAGAAGTTCCGCGCCAGATTATCAGCCTGGCCAGCGAAAGACAGCCGGTGCGCTTGCTCCCTCGCGCGCCTGAGGCGCGATTCACGCCGTCACGAACGGGTTGGCGCGCATCTCTTCGCCCAGTTGCGTATCCGGGCCGTGCCCGGTGACCACCGTGGCCTCCTCATCGAGCACGTACAGGCGCTCGCGGATCGAACGCTGGATGGCGGCGAAGTCGCCGCCCCACAGGTCGGTCCGCCCGATGCCGCGACGGAACAGGGTGTCACCGGCGATCAGCAGCTTGTCCTGGGGGAACCAGAAACTCATCGAGCCGGGCGTATGCCCCGGCGTGTGCAAGGCCGCACCGCAGCCGCAGGCCAGTTCCTCGTCGTCGGCCAGCCACTGGTCCGGGTCCGGCACCGGCTGGTAGGGCACGCCGAACAGCCGGCACTGCATCTCCAGGTTGTCCCAGAGAAACTTGTCGTCCTTGTGCAGGTGCAGCGTGGCGCCGGTCAGCTCCTTGAGCCGGCCGGAAGCGAGGAAGTGATCCAGGTGCGCATGGGTATGGATGATCGCGACCAGCGTCAGCCCGTGGGCGTTCAGCCGCGCGAGGATCATCTCCGGCTCGCCGCCCGGATCGACCACCAGCGCCTTCTTCGAGACGGGGTCGCCGATCAGCGTGCAGTTGCACTGCAGGGGGCCGACGGGGAAGGTTTCGCGGATGAGTGCGGGCTGGGTCATCGGAACGCTCTGGACGGAAATGGCACGGCGCAGAGGGTGGCTCAGACAGGGAGGATGATCAACCCACCGGCCGTTGACGGGCGTAGGGCACGGTTCCGTGCCGCCACGGTGGCCAACGCGTTGCGTTGACCATCCTACGGCTGCCGTAACGGGCGGAGGCACGCAGCCGAAGACTACGATTCCCGCGCGGTGTCATGCCTGGGCAAGCCCAGCGACACCAGCGCCGCCAGCAGCACGAACGCGCTGGACACCCACAGGCAGGCCTCCAGGCCGTAGGCCTGGAACACCCCGCCGGAGAGCAGCGTGCCGATCAGCCGGCCCAGCGCGTTGGACATGTAGTAGAAGCCCACGTCCAGCGACACGCCGTCCTCCTTGGCATAGCTGACGATCAGGTAGCTGTGCAGCGAGGAATTGATGGCGAACAGCGCGCCGAACAGCAGCAGGCCGCCGATCAGTACCGCCTGCGCCGGCAGCGCGCTGTGCAGGCCCAGGGCGATGGCGGCCGGCAGGCCGGCCAACAACAGCGCCCAGACGAAGGCGGCGCGGCCGTCGGGAACCCGGCCGCTGCGTTTGCCGGTGAAGTACGGGGCAACGGATTGCACGATGCCGTAGCCGATCACCCAGCTGGCCAGGAAGCCGCCGACCTGCCAGAAGTCCCAGCCGAAGCGGCTGGCCAGGAACACCGGCAGGGCCACCACGAACCACACGTCGCGGGCGCCGAACAGGAACAGCCGCGCGGCGGAAAGAATGTTGATCGCCCGGCTCTTGGACAGCAGGTCGCGGAACTTGGGTTTGCTCTTCGCCTTGCCGAGGTCCTTCTTCAGCAGCACCAGGCTGGCCAGCCAGACCAGCGCCAGCACCGCGGCCATGGCCAGCACCGCGCCGGTGAAACCCAGCCCGGTGAGCAGCAGGCCGCCGAGGAAGAAGCCGACGCCCTTGAGGGCGTTCTTCGAGCCGGTGAGCACCGCCACCCACTGGTACAGGGTGCCCTGCTGGCTGTCCGGGACCAGCAGCTTGATGGAGCTCTTGGCGCTCATCTTGTTGAGGTCCTTGGCGATGCCGGACAGCGCCTGCGCCGCCATCACCCAGGGCACGGTGAGCATGCTGGCCGGCACGGTGAGCATCAGCAGCGCCGCGACCTGCATCCCCAGACCGATGTTCATGGTGCGGTTCAGCCCCAGGCGCGCGCCCAGCCAGCCGCCGACCAGGTTGGTGACCACGCCGAAGATCTCGTAGAACAGGAACAGCGCGGCAATCTGCAGCGGGCTGTAGCCCAGGCCGTGGAAGTGCAGCACCACCAGCATGCGCAGCGCGCCGTCGGTGAGGGTGAAGGCCCAGTAGTTGCCGGTGACGACCAGGTACTGGCGGATTTCGGGGGGAAGGCGGGTCAGGGCGTGCATGGAAGACCTGGGTGGGAAATCGTAGGGTGGGTTAGCCGCATAGCGGCGTAACCCACCGGGGATGCCGGCGGCATCCCGATGATCGGCCTCGTGGCCAGTTGGTGGGTTACGGCCTGTGGCCTGACCCACCCTACGCAAGCTTTGCGGGCCCTATGCGCCGCCCACCAGCCGGGCCAGTTCCACGGTGCGGTTGGCATAGCCCCATTCGTTGTCGTACCAGGCGTAGATCTTCACCTGGGTGCCGTTGACCACCATCGTCGACAGCGCGTCGAGGATCGACGAGCGCGGGTCGGTGCGGTAGTCGATGGATACCAGCGGGCGCTCCTCGTAGCCGAGGATGCCCTTCAGCTCGCCGTCAGCGGCGGCCTTGAGCAGCCGGTTCACCTCCTCGACCGTGGTGGCGCGCTCCACCTCGAACACGCAGTCGGTCAGCGAGGCGTTGGCCAGCGGCACGCGCACCGCGTGGCCGTTCAGCTTGCCGCGCAGTTCCGGGAGGATCTCGGCGATGGCGGTGGCCGAGCCGGTGGTGGTCGGGATCAGGCTCATCAGCGAGGCGCGGGCGCGGCGCAGGTCCTTGTGGGGCTGGTCGAGCAGGCTCTGGGTGTTGGTCAGGTCGTGGATGGTGGTGATCGAGCCGTGGCGGATGCCCAGGTGCTCGTGGATCACCTTGACCACCGGCGCCAGGCAGTTGGTGGTGCAGGAGGCGGCGGTGACGATGCGGTGCTGTGCCGGGTCGAACAGCCGGTCGTTGACGCCCATCACCACGTTGAGCACGCCCGGTTCCTTGACTGGCGCGCTGACCACCACGCGCTTGACGCCTTGGTCCAGGTAGCCCTGCAGCACGGCCACGGTCTTCATCTTGCCGCTGGCCTCGATCACCAGGTCGCAGCCCGACCAGTCGGTGTCGGCGATCGCCTTGTTGTGGGTCACGGGGATGCGCTTGCCGTCGATGACGATGGCGTCGCCGTCGCTGCCCGCCTCGTGCTGCCAGCGGCCGTGCACCGAGTCGAAGTTCAGCAGGTGGGCGTGGGTCGCCGCATCGGCGGCCGGGTCGTTGATCTGCACGAATTCCAGCTCCGGCCAGTCCCAGGCGGCGCGCAGCGCCAGACGTCCGATGCGACCGAAACCGTTGATGCCTACTTTGATGGTCATGGGTGTGCTCTCCGGAAAAGATTCAGTGTCTGGGCGCCAGCGTGACGATTGCCATGCCGGCACGGGTCATGGGATTTCAGCATGTGAGGCCCGCAGTACAGGGCGGTTCGTTCAGGAGCAGACCGTGGCCCGCTCGGGGCGGTTGCGCATGCCTTCCAGTCGCTGCATATCGGCCTCCAGCCAGGGACGGTTGGCGTCCAGCACGCCGTTCAGCAGTTCCCGCACCCAGGCGGGCAACTGCGGATGCACGCGGTAATAGACCCACTGGCCCTGGCGGCGGTCTTCGAGAATGCCGCAACTGCGCAGCTGGGCCAGGTGGCGGGAGACCTTCGGCTGGCTCTGCTCCAGCGCGGCGGTCAGCTCGCAGACGCACAGCTCGCCTTCGCGCAGCACCAGCAGGCTGATGCGCGCCCGGGTCTCGTCGGCCAGACATTTGAAAACGGTGGTGGGGGTCATGGGCATTCGCCGTCAGAAGATATGGCTCGGCGAATATATTCATGCCCAGATATGAAGTAAAGCGGCGCGCCTCGACCCTCTGGCATCCTGCCGGAAGGTCGAGGCGCGCCGGCGGGGCTCAGACCGCCAGCTCGCCACCGTCGGTGCGCTGGATCACCACAGTGGCGGCCCGCGGGCGCACCTGGGTGCCGGCCGGTGCGGCTATCGTGGCGTCGTCGGCGTAGGGCCAGTTCCCCGGGTGCTGGATGTTGACGAACATCGTGCGGTTATCCGGGGTGAAGGCCAGGCCGGTCACTTCGCAGCCATTGGGACCGACGAAGAAACGCCGCAGTTCCCCCTGGTTCTGCACGTTAACCGGCACCTCGCGACCCTGCGGGTCGGTCAGGTTGGCGGGGATCACCGCCAGCATCTGGTCGTTGGTGTAGTCGGTGAGGGTCTTCTCGCCGTTGTCGGTCTGGATCCACAGCACGCCGCGACTGTCGAAGGCCATGCCATCCGGGCTGGCGAACTGGTTCAGGTCGGTAAGGCTGGAACGGTTCAGGGCCGGGTCGGCACCGGCGTTGGCGCCGAACACGAAAATGTCCCAGGTGAAGCTGCGCTGATCGGCGCTGTCGTGCCAGCGGATGATGTGGCCGTGGCGGTTCTGGGTGCGGGGGTTGGCGGCATTGGCCTCGGTACGGCTGCTGTTGTTGGTCAGCGTCAGGTACACATCGCCGTTGAGCGGGTTCACCGCCGTCCATTCCGGGCGATCCATGGGCGTGGCGCCCAGGGCGTCGGCGGCGCCACGGGTGTTGAGCAGGATGCCGGCCAGGTCGTCGAACAGGGCGCTGAGCGGGATACCCTCCGGCGTCAGGCTGTCCGGGGTCAGCGACAGCCAGACACCGCTGCCGTCGTCATTGAAGCGCGCCACGTAGAGGGTGCCGCGATCCATGTACTTGGCGCCGGTGGCCAGACGGTCGAGGGGGTTCGCGTCGGCCGGGTCCCACGGGGCGGCGGAAACGAACTTGTAGAGGTATTCGTTCTGCGCGTCGTCGCCGCTGTAGAACACCACCGGCTTGCTGGCCTCGGTCAGGCCCGGCCAGCAGCCTTCGTGACGGAAGCGGCCCAGGGCGGTGCGTTTCACCGCGCGAGTGGTCGGATCGTGCGGGTCGATCTCGACGATGTAGCCGTAGGTGCTGGCCTCGTTGCGGTAGTCGTCCCGCGCGCTGGCGCCGCGCGGGGTGATGTCGAAGCGGGCGAATTCCTCGTCCACCTCGCTGGCGTCGCCCGCGGCGGTTTCCCAGGCGTAACTGGTCCTGGCGGTGGAAATGCCGATGCGGCGCTGATCCTCCGGCAAGCTGGCGTCACGGTTGATGAACACGTTTGGCCAGTTTTCCTCGCAGGCCAGGTAGGTGCCCCACGGGGTGAAGCCGTTGCCGCAGTTGTTGTTGGTGCCGCGCGTTACGGTGCCATCGGGCGAGAAGCGCGTCTGCACATGGGTGCTGCCGCGCAGCGGGCCGGACAGCTCCATCACGCTGGCGGTGGTGAAGCGGCGGTTGAGCGGGTCGTTGTCCATCACCTGCCAGCGGCCGCCGACCTTGCGGATGCGCAGCACGCCGACGCCGTGGGCGTTGATCTCCTTGCGCACTTCCTCGGCGGGCCGCCGGCCCTCGGCATCGCGGGTCGGGCCGCTGGGATGCAGGGCCTTCTGGTCGATGTACTCGTAGTTCACCACCAGCAGACCGTCTTCAGCGCTGCCGTTGAGGGGGAAGAAGTGCATGCCGTCGTGGTGCATGCCCACGGCGTTGGCCTGGTCGTCGGCGCTGTTGCCGCCATCGGCCTGCCAGGCACGCGCGGCGCTGTTCAGCGGCGTGCCCCAGGGCGCCAGCACGTAGGCGCTGTAACCGGGCGGCACCACGCAGGCATCGGTGCGCGAGCCGGGAATGGAATCGAAGCCGAGCCGCACGGGGTCGGGCTGGGTGAGTTGCGGCTGCGGCGGACGCGGGCGGCCGTCCTTGTCGAGACAACCGCTCAGGCCGACGCCGGCCATCATGGCAATCGCAGCGCCCAGGCTGCCACGCAGCACGCTACGGCGGCTGAGGTAGCGATCCACGACCCGGTCCATGGGCTCGTTGTGGCTGTGATTGCGCTGCAGGTTATCGCCGGTTTCTCGACTCATGGGGAGATCCTTCCAGGTTGGAGCCCAGACTGTAGGACGCCCGTGTGACGGCTGCGTGTCAGCGCGATGAACCCTCTCGAGGCCTGCTGCGCTCATGCGGCCTGCTGCATATTCGCCAGGGCGCATGTTA
This sequence comes from Pseudomonas flexibilis, assembly GCF_000806415.1. NCBI lineage: Bacteria > Pseudomonadati > Pseudomonadota > Gammaproteobacteria > Pseudomonadales > Pseudomonadaceae > Pseudomonas > Pseudomonas flexibilis. The sequence continues at coordinate 137,438 of NZ_JTAK01000002.1, read as the reverse complement.
AGGTGGCGCCCGCCCCGTGTTCCGTAGGAAAACCCTTGTATGTCCAGTCCCTGTGAAGTGGCGGCCAAGCAGGCCGCCGGCGCCCCGCTCGGTGTGTTCGAGCGCTATCTGACCCTCTGGGTGGCCCTGTGCATCGTCGCCGGCACCCTGCTCGGCCTGTACGCACCCTCCGCCGCCCAGGCCATCGGCGCGCTGGAGGTGGCCAAGGTCAACCTGCCGGTGGGCGTGCTGATCTGGGTGATGATTATCCCGATGCTGATGAAGATCGACTTCGGCGCGCTGCACGAGGTGCGCCAGCAGAAGGCCGGCATGGGTGTCACCCTGTTCGTCAACTGGGCGGTCAAGCCGTTCTCCATGGCGCTGATCGGCTGGCTGTTCATCAAGGTGCTGTTCGCCGACTGGCTGCCGGCCGGCGAGCTGGACAGCTACATGGCCGGGCTGATCCTGCTCGGCGCCGCGCCTTGCACGGCGATGGTGTTCGTGTGGAGCAACCTGTGCAACGGCAACGCCAACTTCACCCTGACCCAGGTGGCGCTCAACGACCTGGTGATGGTGTTCGCCTTCGCCCCCATCGTCGCCCTGCTGCTCGGCGTGTCGTCGATTCCGGTGCCCTGGGACACCCTGCTGCTGTCGGTGGTGATGTACATCGTCATCCCGCTGGCGATTGCCCAGTTCCTGCGCGCCCGGCTGATGACGCGTGGCGAGGCGGCCTTCCAGGCGGCGCTGGCGAAGATCTCGCCGTTCTCCATCGTCGCCCTGCTCGCCACCCTGGTGCTGCTGTTCTCCTTCCAGGGTGAAGCCATCGTCGCCCAGCCGCTGGTCATCGGACTGCTGGCGGTGCCGATCCTGCTGCAGACGCTGTTCATCGCCGCCCTCGGCTACGCCCTGAACCGCGCCCTCAAGGTCCGGCACGAGGTCGCCGGCCCCTCGACAATGATCGGCGCCTCCAACTTCTTCGAGCTGGCAGTGGCGGTGGCCATCGTGCTCTACGGCTTCAACTCCGGCGCCGCGCTGGCCACCGTGGTCGGCGTGCTGATCGAGGTGCCGGTGATGCTCTGGCTGGTCCGGTTGATCAACAACAGCCGCAGCTGGTATGAACGCGCGCTGCCGCGCCCCTGACGAAAAACGCCCCGGACGCACATGCGAGACACGCCCATGAGCGATTGCTGCAAGACTTGTGGTTGCACCGCGGAGGAAACGCCCAGCCCGCCGCCGGCCGAGGCGCGGGCCGGCCTGGTCAGCCAGTTCAGCGTGGCCAAGATGGATTGCGCAGCCGAGGAACGCCTGATCCGCATGGCCCTGGAACCGCTGGACGAGGTGCGCGGCCTGCACTTCGACCTGGGCAATCGCCGGCTGCGGGTGTGGCACGACGCCGATATCGCGCCGGTGGCCCGCACGCTGGAATCGCTTGGCCTGGGCGCGCGCCTGGACGGCACCACGGCAGCCAGCGAAGCGGCGCCCGCCGCACCGGATGCCGACCGCCAGGCCTGGGTGTTGCGCTGGTTGCTGGGCATCAATGCGCTGATGTTCGTCGTCGAGCTGACCAGTGGCTGGCTGGCCCAGTCCACCGGGCTGCTGGCCGACTCGCTGGACATGTTCGCCGACGCCGCCGTGTACGGCGTGGCGCTGTACGCGGTCGGGCGCGCGGCACACCTGCAGCTCGGCGCCGCCCGGCTGGCCGGTGTCATGCAGGTGCTGCTGGCGCTGACCGCGCTGGCGGAAGTGGCGCGGCGCTTCCTGCTCGGCAGCGAGCCGCAGGCATTGTCGATGATGGGCATCGGCCTGCTGGCGCTGGCGGCGAACGTCGCCTGCCTGCTGCTGATTCACGGCCAGCGCGACGGCGGCGTGCACATGCGCGCCAGCTGGATCTTCTCCGCCAACGACGTGCTGGCCAACCTCGGTGTGATTCTCGCCGGCGCCCTGGTGGCCTGGACCGGTTCGGCCTGGCCGGACCTGCTGATCGGCACCGCCGTGGCGCTGCTGGTGCTCAACGGCGCGCGGCGCATCCTGGCGCTGAAGGCCTGAGGGCGGCGGCCGGCCGTCTCAGGCCCGCCGCCACGGCCGCCAGCGGGGCGGCGGCTCGGGCCAGTTCACCGTCTTGCTCTCGCAGTACACGATGCCGCCCGCGCCCAGGCGCAGGGTCCAGCGCTGCGCCACGCCGGCGGCCTGCCCCGGCTCGCGGTGCACCAGCAGCAGGTTGTAGTCATGCTGCTTCTCGATGGCGTGCACCTGCACGCCATCGCCTTCCTTCCACTCGAACAGTTGCTGGTGGCTGGCCTGGATCATCGCGCAGAGCGGTTCGCAGTCCAGGGTCAGGCGCTCCTGGATTTCGTCCTGGGTCAGCGTTGCCTTGTCCAGATGCAGCCGTGAGCGGTAGCAGATGATCTGCCGCTCCTCGTTGGTGGCCCATTTGCCGGCATGCTCGCGCACCGTCACGTCCAGCTCGGGCAGCCGCCGGTAATCCAGCCAGACCAGTTGCTGGGCCAGCAAGCGCTGGGTGAACGGCATCTGCTGGCGGATCCTCCAGCGCGGCTTGCCCTTGCGCAGCCAGCGCGTGACGGCGTCGATCAGGTCGTCGCGCAGCAGGTCGCGGACCGCGTAGATGAGCGCGATGCCCAGCAGCAGGGCCAGCGACAGCTGCTGGCTGGCGTCGCGCACGTTGAACAGGAAATAGGTGAACAGCGACATGATCAGCACCGTGGAAGCTGCCTTCACCAGCTTGCGCGTGCCGGCGCCCAGTTCGGTGATCTTCTGACGCAGCACCACCGGGTATTCCAGCAACCGCTGGTACAGGCTCATGCGGTTCCACACGCGGGTCGGCGTGCCCTGGAAATCGCCCAGGTAATCGCGCTCCCGGCGATAACGGCGTTCCTGGGCAAGGAAGTCCTCCACGGATTGCCGCAGCTCCTCGTCGAGCTCAGCGAAGCCTTCCAGGGTCATGCATTCCAGCAGGAACTGCTCGGCCAGCCAGGAAAAGTACACGTCGAGCTGGCGGAAATAGCGCAACTGCTTGCTCTGCTTCGGCTCCGCCTTGCGCAGGCGCTGGGCGAAGTTCTGGCTCAGGCGCAGGGCGCGCGCCAGCGGCTCGGCCAGCGCCTTGCCCTGCAACTGCTGGCGCAGCCGGTCCAGCGACGCCAGGTACTGGTAGAACCAGGCGCCATGCATGATTTCGTAGTGCGGCGAAAGCAGCGAATAGGAGGTGTCCAGCTTGCTGGCGCGGTCCTGGGCCGGCAGCCCGAGCAGGCCGAAGCGGTGGCTCAGGGCCGAGAAGAAGAACTGCTCCTCGGCCAGGGTGCGGGGGGAAAGCGTGCTTTCGTGCGGCGTGAACAGATACAGGTCAAGCTGATGGCGGCCCGGCGTCTTCAGCGTGCGGGTCAGTTGCAGGCGAAAATCGCCCTGGCGCTTCAATGAGAACACGACACCTCCGACAACAATGGCCCAGCGAGCATATCCGAAGCCGGACCGGTTGGGTGCGGGCACTCCCTCCGGCACCACCCCTGGGGTGCCGGCTTGAACTCACCCAGCCGGCCATTACACTGTGCCTCCCCTTCGCGGCCCTGCCCTTCCATGACCGACGCCCCCGCCAAGCCCTGGTTCGTCTACCTGGTGCGCGCCGCCAACGGCGCGCTCTATTGCGGCGTCAGCGACGACCCGCAACGGCGCTTCGCCCAGCACCAGAGCGGCAAGGGCGCGCGCTTCTTCCATTCCAGCCCGGCGCAGGCGCTGGTGTACGTGGAAGCCTGCGCGGACAAGAGTGCGGCCCTCAAGCGCGAGCGGGCCATCAAGGCGCTGCGCAAACCGGCCAAGGAGATGCTGGCGGCTGGCAGCTCGGCAATGTCGGCGGCCGTCAGGGACTGCTAGTTTCGCCCCGCACCTTTCCAGCGGAGCCTGACCATGCACAACACCCTGATCCTGCACCACTACCCCGAGTCGCCCTTTGCCGAGAAGGCCCGGCTGATGCTCGGTTTCAAGCAGTTGTCCTGGGGTTCGGTGTACATCCCGCGCATCATGCCCAAGCCTGACCTCACCGCACTGACCGGCGGCTACCGCAAGACCCCGGTGCTGCAGGTCGGCGCCGATATCTACTGCGACACCGCGCTGATCGCCCGCCGCCTGGAGGCCGAGAAGGCCGCGCCGACGCTGTTTCCGGAAGGCAAGGAACTGGTGGTCAGCGCCTTCGCGCAGTGGGCCGATTCGCTGGTGTTCCAGACCGCCATCACCCTGGGCTTCCAGCCGCAGGCACTGAGCGCCCGCCTGGGCAGCCTGCCGGAAGCCGCCGTGCAGGCCTTCGTCGCCGACCGCGCCGCGCTGTTCAAGGGCGGTACGGCGCCCCGCGTTTCGGTCGAACAGGCCCGCAGCACCTGGGCCGTGCTGATGGCGCGACTGGAGCGGCAACTGGCGGGCGAGGACGGCGATTTCCTGTTCGGGGCGCCGTCGCTGGCCGATTTCGCCCTTGCCCACCCGCTGTGGTTCCTCAAGAGCAACCCGGTGACCGCACCGCTGGTGGATGCTTCCCCGTCGATCCGCGCCTGGCTGGCACGTGTGCTGGACGTTGGCCATGGCTCCGCCCAGCGCATGGACGCGCAGCAGGCGCTGGAGATCGCCCGCCAGGCCGAACCGGCACCGCTGCCCGCCGAGGCGTTCGCCGACCCCAACGGCTTCCAGGCCGGCCAGCGGGTGAGCATTCGCGCCGAGGACTACGGCGTCGATCCGGTGCAGGGCGAGCTGCTGTACGCCGGCGCGGAGGAACTGATCCTGCGCCGCGAGGACGAGCGCGCCGGCCTGGTGCATGTGCACTTTCCACGGCTGGGGTTCCGGATCGAGGCGCTGTAACGGCCAGAGATCCGCGCGGCGCCGCTTTCGTGGGAGCCGCTTCAGCCGCGATGCTTTGTGCAGGCCGTAGCCAGAAGCTCGCGACTGAAGTCGCTCCTACAGGTTTCGAGCTGACCGCCTACGTCCTCAATGCAGCGCCGAAGTCACCAGGAAATTTACCAGCGTCGGGTCGTCGGGCAACTCGATCTCGCGGGACGGGCGCGGCAGCTCCTCGACCACCGCCTGCCAGAACGCCTGCGCCACCTCGTCCTGCTGGTGGAAACGCACCAGCCAGGGGAGGCGGGTGTCGCTCAGCGCATGCAGCGCCACGGCCAGGCCGATGCCCTGGCGCCGGTACTTCTTGAGAATGAACAGGTCGGCCAGCTCCAGCGCGTCGAGGCCCGGCACCTCGCTGCGCTCGATCAGCAGGAAGCCGGCAATGGCGCCTTCCACCATCACCAGTTGCGCGCTCCAGTCCGGCTCCTCCCAATAGCGAGCCAGGTACTCGTCATGCACGTAGAAGCGCCCGTCGGCGTCCACATCCTCGTGCTCCCAGTCGGAAGTTTCGTAGGCGTAGAACTGGTAGAGGTTGCGGATCAGGGGGGCCTGGTCCGCCTCGGTGGCAAGCAATTCGAGGGTTACGGTCATGGGCTACACGGCATGAATCGGGGCGCGACGCGCCGCGAAGGAAAACGAAAGCGCCCCGGCAGCCGGGGCGCATGAACGAGCGGGGCGGACTCAGCGACGCTTGAGCTGATCCTTCAACTGAGTGGGCACCTGGCGGATGGTCAAGGTGTCGGTCGTCTCGTCGTACTCGACCCGCGAGCCCAGCAGGTGCGCCTCGAAGCTGATCGACAGCCCCTCGGCGCGGCCGGTGAAGCGGCGGAACTGGTTGAGGGTGCGCTTGTCCGGCGGAATCTCCGGCGCCAGGCCGTAGTCGCTGTTGCGGATGTGGTCGTAGAAGGCGCGTGGCTTGTCCTCGTCGAGCAGGCCGGAGAGTTCCTCCACGGTGATAGGCTCGCCCAGGCGCGCCTGGGTGCTGGCGTAGTCCACCAGGGTCTGGGTCTTCTCGCGGGCCTGCTCCTCGGCCAGGTCCTCCTGCTCGACGAAATCGCTGAAGGCCTTGAGCAGCGTGCGGGTTTCGCTCGGCGCATCGACGCCTTCCTGGCAGCCGATGAAGTCGCGGAAGTAGTCGGAGACCTTCTTGCCGTTCTTGCCCTTGATGAACGAGATGTACTGCTTCGACTGACGGTTGTTCTGCCATTCCGAGAGGTTGATGCGCGCCGCCAGGTGCAGCTGGCCGAGGTCCAGGTGCTTGGCCGGCGCCACTTCCAGCGCCTCGGTGACCGTCACGCCCTCGCTGTGGTGCAGCAGCGCGATGGCCAGGTAGTCGGTCATGCCCTGCTGGTAATGGGACAGCAGCACGTGCCCGCCGGTGGACAGGTTGGATTCCTCCATCAGCTTCTGCAGGTGCTCGACCGCCTGGCGGCTGAAGGCGGCGAAGTCCTGCTGGTTGTCCAGGTAGCCCTTCAGCCAGCCGCTGAACGGGTAGGCGCCGGACTCGTCATGAAAGAACCCCCAGGCCTTGCCCTGCTTGGCGTTGTAGCTGTCGTTGAGATCGGCCATGAGGTTCTCCATGGCCTGATTGACCGGCAGCTCGGCGTCGCGGGCATGCAGCACGGCGGGCGAGCCGTCGGGTTTCTTGTCGATGAAATGGACGATGCAGTGACGAATCGGCATGGAACTCTCGGGGCGGGCGAAACAGGCGCGCTAGTGTAAAGCATCGCGGCAGAAGCCCCTCCCACAAAAAAACGAACCTGTGGAAGCGAATTCATTCGCGAGCCAAGAGCTCGCGGACGAGTCCGCTCCCACGGGCCTTGGCTCAGTCGATCAGCTCCGGCTGCGCCAGCGCCTTGCCGCTCTTCGGCTGGTCGCGCAGGAATTCCAGGCGCTTGATCATGTAGCGCACGTGCACGTGCAGGTCATACAGCTCGCCGGAATAGGACAGCGGCACCTCGATGCGCGCCAGTTCCAGGCCCAGGGCGATCAGGTGGTCGATCTCCTTCTGCGGGTCCTGCAGCTTGCCCAGGTACAGCTGGCGGTCGATCTCGCGCAGGTGCTTGTACCAGCGATAGATGCGCGAGCGGATCTGCCAGCGGTACAGCGGGCCGACCACCTTGATCAGCGGAATCAGCAGCACCAGCAGCGGAATGGCGAGGATGATGTAGCGGTCGGCCAGCGAGGCGATGCGGAACGGCAGGTAGCGCTGCAGGATCGGCAGGCCCTTGCTGTAGAAGTACTCCGCCTCGTCCAGCGTGGCGAAGTTCGACGAGGCCGGTGCCGGGAAGCGCCCGGCGGCGTCCAGCAGGTTGCCGTCCTTGAGCACTTCGCGGGCGGCGGCCAGGATCAGGGGGGTCAGCGAGGGATGGAACGCTTCGCTGGCAACCAGCGTGGCCAGCGGGCCGACGGTTTCCAGCGATTGATCGGGCACGTTGCGTTCCAGGCTGACCAGCCCTTCGCCCACGTCGATGCGGTTCAGGTACGGCAGGCGCGCCTGGTAGGCGGCGCTGCGCCCCAGGTTGAGCAGCCTGAGGTTCGGATCGCCGGCCAGGCGCTGCACCAGGCCGTTCTCCGCCGGGCCGATGAAGAAAGCCGCATCCAGGTTGCCGGCCTGCAGCTCGCGGGCCGCGCGGGCACCGCCGACTGCCTGCCAGCCCGCCGGCAGTTGCTGCAGGTCGATGCCGTTGGCGCCGAGCAGGGCATCGGTCACCGAGCGGGTGCCGCTGCTCGGGCTGCCGATCGCCACGCGCAGCGCCGCCAGCTCGCCAAGGCGGGCAATCGTCACATCCTGGCGGGCGAACAGCCACACCGGCTCCTGGAACAGCACACCCAGGCCGTACAGCTCGGCGCGCTGCTCGCTGTTCAGGCTCAGTTCCTGGCCGCTCTGCACCAGCGCCAGCTCCACCTCGCCGGCGCGCAGCCTGGCGAGGTTGTCCACCGAACCCTGGCTGTTCACCAGTTCCAGCGTGAAACCTTCCTTGGCCAGCTCGGCCTGCAGGCGCAGGCCGAAGCTGTGATAGCCGCCGCTCGGGCCGCCGGTGGCCAGGCGCGCTTCCATCGGCGGCGGCGGCGCCACGAAGGAGAACAGTGCCCAGACCAGCGCGGCCACCACCGGCACGATCCACAGGTTGGCGAGCACGAAGATTTTCAGATCGTTGAATACACGGCGCATGGCAGGTTTCCGAAGCGGTTTCGGCGGCAGAGGATAGCCGCTGCGCTCTCAGCCGCGCGAGAACCGCCGGGCGCGCCGCTCGCGCCAGAGGGCGATCAGCGTCAGCACCGCCAGCAGGCCGAGCGCGTACAGCGCATCCCGGCCGAGGGCTGCCAGCACCAGCAGGCAGAGCAGCGTGGCCAGCGCGGCGACCCCGCGCCAGAGCCCGCGCAGCAGCAGGACCCCGGCCGCCATGCTGAGCAGGTAGACGATGATGAAGTTGCCGTTGGCGTAGCGGATCAGGTCGTCCACCGACAGCTGCAGCGCCTGGGCCAACGCGGCGCACAACGCGCAGACCGCCACCACCAGCAGCAGCGCCGGACCCGGCACGCCATGCCGGTTGCGCCCGGCCAGGCGCGCCGGCAACTTGCCCTCCTCGGCCAGGCTCCAGATCAGCCGGGCAAAACCCTGCACATACACGTTGATGGAGGCGAAGCAGGCCAGGTAGCCGAGCAGCGCCACCAGCCAGCGGCCGCGCTCGCCGAACAGCTGCTGCATCAGCTGCGGCAGGGCGGTGGCGTCGCGCTGCGCGTCGCCGTACACGCCGAAGCTCAGCACCGCCACGGAGAAGGCCCAGTACACCAGCCCGGCCAGCAGCACGCCGAGCAGCAGCGCCAGCGGGAAATCGCGGCGCGGATTGCGGAATTCCTCGCCCAGGTGGGTGAACGCCTCGATGCCGACGAAGCACCAGAACATCACCCCGAGGGCGGCCGGCAGGCGCGCCCAGTCCGCGCCGAGCGGCGGCAGCAGCGGCTGGCTGGCGCGCGGCAGCTCGCCGGCCCACCAGATCAGCGCCACCGCACCGATGATGGCCACGGCAATCAGCGCCTGCACCGCGCCGGAGGCGCGCGGCGGCCGCTGGCCGAGCAACAGCATGGCGCCCAGGGTGGCCAGCTGGATCAGCAGCACCTCGCCCGCATTGAGCGGCAGCACCGCCTGCCAAAAGCCGGTGCCGATGTTCAGCGCCGCCGGCAAACCGACCGGCAGCACGGCCAGGAACAGCAGCGCGATCAGCCGTTCGCTGCGCGCGCCGAAGGCCAGGCCGATCAGGTGCGGCGCGCCGCCGGCATGGGGAAAGCGCCGGCCGAGCTGGGCGAAGGTGAAGGCCACCGGCAGCACCAGGGCGATGAGGATCAGCCAGGCCCACAGCGAAGCGGAACCGGCGGCGCTGGCGGCCAGCGCCGGCACCACGAAGATGCCGGTGCCCAGCAGCGAGGTGCTGAGCAGCGCGACGCCCTGCCCCAGCCCCAGTTCCTTGTTCAAACGACTCATCGGGTATGCTCGCGCCCATTCGAAAGGGTCGCCATGATACGCCCGCGACCGCATCTCCACCCGTTTCCGGAACCCGACACCCGTATGAGTCTGCGTCTGCTGCACACCTCCGACTGGCATCTCGGCCAGCATTTCATGGGCAAGAGCCGCCAGGCCGAGCATCAGGCATTCTGCGCCTGGCTGCTGGAACAGGTGCGCCTGCATCGGGTGGATGTGGTGCTGATCGCTGGCGACATCTTCGACACCGGCGCGCCGCCCAGCCATGCCCGCGAGCAGTACAACCGCTTCGTGGTGGCGCTGCGCGACACCGGCGCGCGGCTGGTGGTGCTGGGCGGCAACCATGATTCGGTGGCCATGCTCGGCGAGTCCCGCGAGCTGCTGGCCTGTCTGGACACCTGGGTGGTGCCGGCAGCCATGGAGAATCCCGCCGACCAGGTGCTGCTGCTGCCGAACCGCGACGGCGAGCCGGGCGCGTTGCTCTGCGCGATTCCCTTCCTGCGCGCCCGCGACCTGCTGCGCAGCGAGGCCGGCCAGAGCGCCGAGGACAAGCAGCGCTCGCTGCAGGACGCCATCGCCGCGCACTACCGGCGCTGCCACGAGCAGGCCGTGGCCCTGCGCCGCCAGCATGGCCCGCTGCCGATCGTCGCCAGCGGCCACCTGACCACCGTGGGCGCCAGCGCCAGCGAATCGGTGCGCGAGATCTACGTGGGCAGCCTGGAAGCCTTTCCCACCCGCGACTTCCCCGACGCCGACTACATCGCCCTGGGGCATATCCACCGCCCGCAGAACGTCGGTGGCCAGGAACATATCCGCTACAGCGGCTCGCCGATCCCGCTGTCCTTCGACGAGGCCGGCCAGCAGAAAGCAGTGCTGCTGGTGGATCTGGACCGCATCGGCCTGTGCGGCATCACCGCCCTGCCCGTGCCCTGCTTCCAGCCGCTGCTGACCCTGCGCGGCACGCTGGAGCAGATCGCCGCGCAACTGCCCGAGGCCGCCGCCCAAGGCACCCCGGAGCGCCCGGCCTGGCTGGAGGTACAGGTGGTCAGCGACGACTACCTGAGCGACCTCGGCACGCGACTGGCCGACCTCACCCGCGAACTGCCGGTGGAAGTGCTGCGCATCCGCCGCGAGCGCAACGGCGCCAGCGCGGCGCTGCACAGCGAAGCCCGGGAGACCCTGGACGAGCTCGACCCGCTGCAGGTGTTCCAGCGCCGCCTGGAGCAGGAAACCCTCGACGACGCCCTGCGCGAGCGCCTGACCCAGTTGCACCAGCAGGTGCTGGCCGACCTGCGGGAGGTGCAGGCATGAGAATCCTCACCCTGCGCCTGAAGAACCTGAACTCGCTGAAGGGCGAGTGGAGGATCGACTTCACTGCCGAGCCGTTCAGGGACAACGGCCTGTTCGCCATCACCGGTCCCACCGGCGCGGGCAAGACCACCCTGCTGGACGCGATCTGTCTGGCGCTTTACCACCGCACGCCGCGCATGGACACGGTGAGCGCCGGCGGCAACGAGCTGATGACCCGGCACACCGCCGACTGCCTGGCCGAAGTGGAATTCGAGGCGCGCGGCGAACGCTACCGCGCCTTCTGGAGCCAGCGCCGCGCCCGCGACAAGGCGGATGGCGCCCTGCAGCAGCCCAAGGGCGAGCTGGCCAAGGCGGACGGCACGTTGCTGGCCGAGAAGCTCAACGACAAGCTGGCCCTGGTCGAACAGCTCACCGGCCTGGACTACGCGCGCTTCACCCGCTCGATGATGCTGGCCCAGGGCGGCTTCGCTGCCTTCCTCAACGCCAAGGCCGCCGAGCGCGCCGAGCTGCTCGAGCAACTGACCGGCACCGAGATCTACGGGCAGATTTCCATGCAGGTATTCCAGCGCGCCCGCGAGCAGAAGGACGTCCTGGAACGGCTGCAGGAGCGCGCCGAGGCGGTGGAGCTGCTCGACGAGGCCGCGCGCGCGGCGCTGGAGGCCGAGGCGACCAACCTTGCCGCCGACGACACCGTGCGGCGCGACGAACAGCAGACCCTGCGCGCCCAGCAGCAGTGGCTGCAGCAGCGCGACCAGGCCCAGCGCCAGCTGGACAGCGCCCAGGCCCGCGAACAGGCCGCCCGTGCGCAACTGGAACAAGCCGCCGCCGACCTGCGCCGCCTGGCCGCCAGTGAGCCGGCCGAACAGTTGCGCCCGGTCTTCGACGCGCGCCTGCAGGCCGAACAGGCGCTGCAGGCCACCGAAACCAACCTGCGGCACCTGCAGGACGAACAGCACCAGCACGAACAGAGCCGCCAGCAGGCGCTGTGGCACGGCCACTGGGCCAGCGAACAGCAACGCAGCCAAGAACACGCGGCGCTGACCGCCCTGGAGGAACGCGGCATCGCCCTGGAGCAGCGCCTAAAGGAAACCGCCAGCCATGCGCTGCTAGCCGGCCAACTGGGCGGCTGGAGGCTGCGTTTCGCCGAGTGCGATCAACTCGGCAGCGATCTGGCGCAACTGGACAAGCGCCACCAGGCGATCCAGCAGCGTCTGGCCACGCATGCCCAGCGCCACGTGGAAGCCGAGCAGCAGTTGTACGCCGACCAGGCGGAGCTGGAAACGGCCCGCTCGCAACTGGCGCAACGCGAACAGCAGCATCAGGCCCTGCTTGGCGAACGTGATGAATCCGGTTGGCGCGCCCACTGGCAGGCGCTGCTGCAGCGCAAGGGCCAGCTGGAGCAACTGCAGCAGCTGCTCGAGCAGCGCGCGCAACAGGCCGCGCTGCTGAAAAAGCACGGCGCGCGCCAGGAAAAGGCGCAGGCCGTGCAGGCCGCCCGAGAGAGCGAACTGGTCACCCTGCGCAAGCTCTATGTTCGTGTGAAAAGTCAGGTCGACGACAAGGAGCGCCTGCTGCAACAGGAGCATCTGCTGCAGGCCCGCGCCCAACTGGTACCCGGCGCGCCCTGCCCGGTGTGTGGCGCGTGCGAGCACCCCGCCGCCGGGCATCACGACCCACTGGATATCGCCAGCACCCAGCAGGCGCTGGCGGAGCTGAAGGCCGAACAGGAACAGCTGACCCAGCAAGGCCAGACCCTGAACGCCGAAAAGGCCCGGGTGGAAGGCGAGCTGGAGGAAATCCACCACCAGCTGCAGGCCGCCAGCACGCAGCACTCGCAGCTGGACGCCGGCATCGGCCGGCTGCTCGTCCAGCTGGGCCTGAGCGAGCCGCTGGACCTGCAGGGCGAGCACACCCGTTTGCTGGCGGAGCAGGCACAGACCCAGCAGCGGCAGTCCGAACTGGAGGCGCTGAAGAAAGCCCTGAACGAGGCGCAGCAACGGGTCTTCGCCCTCACCCAACGGGACGGCGAACAGCGCCAGCAGCTGCAGCTGATCGACAAGGACCAGCAGGCCGACACCCAGGCGCTGGGCGAGCTGGACGGCGAGCGCCAGCGACTGCTGGCGCGCCGGCAGGACGTGCAGCAGGCGCTGCGCGACGAACTGGACACTCTCGGCTATGCCCTGCCCGACGACACCGCAGCCTGGCTGGCCGCACGCGAGGCCGACGCCCGGCAATGGCAGCAGGCCCAGGCGCAGCAGCAGACCCTGCGCGATGAACTGCGTGAGCAGGAGCACCGCCTGGACGACGCCACGGCGCTGGCCCAGCGCTGGCTGGAGCGCTGGCAGGCGGCCGAGCAGCCGCGCTTCGACACGCCCAGCGGCGCGTGCGCCGCGCTGCTGGCCGCCGCCGAACAGCAACTCGAAGCCGCCGAACGCGCCCTGCTGCAGCTGGCCGGCCAGCGCCGCAGCCTGGGCGAACGCCGTGAACAGCAGACCCAGCAACGGACGGAGCAGCAGGCGCGCTGGGAGGCCGCGCTGCGCGACAGCCCGTTCGGCAGCGAAGCGGACTATCTCGCCGCCTGCCTGCCGCTGGCCGAACGCCAGGCGTTGCAGGCCCGCAAGCAGCAGCTGGACACCGCGCTGACCGAAGCGGCCGCGCTGCACCAGTCCGCCCGCCAGACACTGGACCAGTTGCTCGCCCAGCCGAAGACCGGGCAGGATGCCGACGCCCTGGCTGCGCGCCTGGCGGAACTGGACGCCGAGCTGCGCCGCATCGGCCTGCGCCAGGGCGAGCTACACGCCGTGCTGCAGGGTGATGCCCAGCGTCGGCAGAGCCAGCAGGCCCTGCATGAGCAGGTCGCCCGGCAACGGGAACAGAGCGACCTCTGGCAGCACCTGGCCAGCCTGATCGGTTCCGCCGACGGCACCCGCTACCGCAAGTTCGCCCAGGGGCTGACCCTGGATCACCTGGTGCATCTGGCCAACCGCCAACTGCTGCGCCTGCATGCCCGCTATCAGCTGGCCCGGCGCAAGGGTGGCGACCTGGAACTGGACGTGCTGGACACCTGGCAGGGCGACATCGCCCGCGACACACGCACGCTGTCCGGCGGCGAGAGCTTCCTGGTCAGCCTGGCGCTGGCCCTGGCGCTGTCGGATCTGGTCAGCCAGCACACGCGCATCGACTCGCTGTTTCTCGACGAGGGCTTCGGCACCCTGGACGGCGAAACCCTGGAGGTGGCGCTCGATGCGCTCGACCAGCTCAACGCCAGCGGCAAGATGATCGGCGTGATCAGCCACGTCGAGGCGCTGAAGGAGCGCATCCCGGTGCAGATCCGCGTCGACAAGGGGGTCGGTCTGGGGCACAGCCGCCTCGATCCGACCTTTGCGGTGGGCAGATAAGAGGCTCCGTCCAGCGGGGGGAAGCGCCCCCTTCTCCCCCCGTCATCGCTAAGCCTTTGAGGGATAAATGAATTTTCTCGCCCCTCGAAGAAAAAAAATCGCACGGATGTGTTGACAGGGAAATCTCGCTGCGTAAAATGCGCGCCACTGCAACGGGGTTTCCGGTTCGGCTGGAAGTTGCAGGATTTGGAAGACCGAAGTTCCGCGATAGCTCAGTCGGTAGAGCAAATGACTGTTAATCATTGGGTCCCTGGTTCGAGTCCAGGTCGCGGAGCCAACTTCCAACCGGGGTATAGCGCAGCCCGGTAGCGCGCCTGCTTTGGGAGCAGGATGTCGGGAGTTCGAATCCCCCTACCCCGACCATATTTTTGGGTCGTTAGCTCAGTGGTAGAGCAGTTGGCTTTTAACCAATTGGTCGTAGGTTCGACCCCTACACGACCCACCATACAAGGCTTCATCGAAGCCCAAGAAAACGGGAAGTTCCGAATAGGACTTCCCGTTTTTTTATGCCCGGAAAAAGTCGTGCCGGTACGGCGCGCCTGACGGCGCATACGGTGAAGCGCGATCCACCCTACGACAGCAAGCCCTTGTCCACCTGCGCAATAACCGTAGGGTGGACAACGCCTTTCTTGTCCACCATGCGCACCGGCACGGTGCGCCCCGGCCATCAGACCATCAGCACCAGCTGCGCAATGCTGTAGCCGAGCAGCGCACCGCAGAGCACATCGCTCGGGTAGTGCAGCCCCAGCACCGGCCGCGACAGCGCCACCAACGCGGCGAACGGCACCAGCAGCACCGCCAGTTGCGGAAAGTCGGCCAGCGCCAGGGTGGTGAAGGACACCGCGTGCAGTGTATGCCCGGACGGGAAGCTGAAACGGTCCAGCGGCGGGCAGCCGCAGCGGATGTCCTGGAAGGTGATGAAGGGCCGTTCGCGCACCAGGCGATGCTTGAGCTGCCGGTAGATGAGCAGGCCGCCCAGCCCGGCGATACCCATGCGCAGCGCCGCCTCGCGCCCCACCTCGCCGCCGAGCAAAGCCAGTGCCGCCATCAGGCAGTACCAGAACACGCCGTCACCCAGCCGGCTGACCGTGCGGAACAGGCGGTGCATGGCCTGCCGCCGCGAGAGGCGATTGATGGTGATGCAGAGTCGATATTCCAGCCGTCCCAGGCGGGCGAGGACCGGCAGGGTCAGGTCTTCCGTTTTCAGCGCGATCTTGTCCATGCCTGGCAGCCTAGGCTGCCCGTTCGACAACACCGTGAATCTCTCGTGGCAGTTCGATGACCGACCCGTCGTCATCGAAACGTCACGCAGCCGTCACCACACCTTAAAAGCGGTGGCGCCCAATGGCGCCCATGAAGATCGTCATCTGCAGCGATGCCTGGCACCCCCAGGTCAATGGCGTGGTCACCACCCTGAGCCGCACCCGCGACGCCCTGCGGGCCATGGGACATGAGGTAACGGTCATCGGCCCGGACCGTTTTCGCAGCGTGGCGCTGCCCGGCTACGCGGAAATCCGCCTGGCGCTCCTGCCGTATCGCCGGCTGCGGCGCCTGCTCGACGCGCTGCAGGCCGACCATATCCACATCGCCACGGAAGGTCCGCTGGGCTGGGCGGCGCGCCGCTACTGCCTGCAGCGCGGGCTGCCCTTCAACACCTCGTACCACACGCAGTTTCCGGAATACGTGCATGCCCGCTATCCGTTCGTGCCGCTGGCCGTGGGTTATGCGCTGATGCGCCGTTTCCATCGTCCGGCGCAGCGCACGCTGGTGGCCACCGAGCACATGGAGCGGCTGTTGCAGGAGCGGGGCTTCACGCACCTGGCGCGCTGGGGACGCGGCGTCGACATCGCGCTGTTCCGCCCGCAGGCTCGCCAGCCCGCGGAGCTGCCGACGGACCTGCCGCGCCCGCTGTGGGTGTACGCCGGGCGCCTGGCGGTGGAGAAGAACCTGCCGGCATTCCTGGAACTGTCGTTGCCCGGCAGCAAGCTGGTCATCGGCGACGGCCCGGCGCGCCGCGACTTGCAGGCACGCTTTGCCGAGGCCCATTTCGTTGGCTATCGCTTCGGCGAGGAGCTGGCGGGCTTCCTTTCGGCGGGCGACGTGTTCGTCTTTCCCAGCCGCACCGACACCTTCGGCCTGGTCATGCTGGAAGCCATGGCCTGCGGCCTGCCGGTGGCCGCCTTCCCGGTGACCGGGCCGCTGGACGTGGTGCGCCACGGCGAAACCGGTTGCCTGCACGAGGACCTGCAGCAGGCCTGCCTGGGCGCGCAGAACCTGTCCGCGGAAGCCTGCCGGCGCCAGGCCGAGGCGATGAGCTGGGAGGCCTGCACGCAGCAGTTCCTGGCGGCGTGCAGGCCCACGCCGGACGCTCGCGAATGAATTCGCTCCCACCAGACGTAGGGTGGACAACGCTTTCCTTGTCCGCCGTCGCGTCGGCACGGCGCACCTCGCCGGCCGCGCCTGACGGTGCGATGGTGGATCGGTGAAGCGCGATCCACCCTACGACCGCTCCCGGCTCTGCGCCGCCCAAACAAAAACGCCCCGCTAAAAGCGGGGCGTTTCGTTCAACGCGGCGCCAATCAGGCGTTACGCAACTGCAGGTTCTCGTCGCAGCGCGCGGTGACTTCGCGGTACAGCGCGGCGTTTTCCTGCAGCGCCTTCTCGCGTGCCGGGAAGATCTCTTCCAGCTTGCCCGCCCAGGCGGCCGCCTGCTCGGGGAAGCAGCGCTCGATCAGCTGCAGCATGATCGACACGGTCACCGAAGCGCCCGGCGAAGCACCCAGCAGCGCGGCAATGCTGCCGTCCTCGGCGGACACCAGCTCGGTACCGAACTGCAGGATGCCGCCCTTCTTCGGGTCCTTCTTGATGATCTGCACGCGCTGACCAGCCACTTCCAGACGCCAGTCGGCCGGATCCAGCTCGGGGTAGAACTTGCGCAGGGCATCCAGGCGCTGCTCCATGGACTGCATCACTTCCTTCACCAGGTAGCGGGTCAGGTCCATGTTGTCGCGAGCCACGGCCAACATCGGGCCGATGTTGCCCGGACGAATCGACAGCGGCAGGTCGAGGAACGAGCCGTTCTTCAGGAACTTGGTGGAGAAGCCGGCGTAGGGCCCGAACAGCAGGGATTTCTTGCCGTCGACCACACGGGTGTCCAAGTGCGGCACGGACATCGGCGGAGCACCGACTTCAGCCTGGCTGTAGACCTTGGCCTGATGCTTGGCCACCACCTCGGGGTTGTCGCAGCGCAGCCACTGGCCGCTGACCGGGAAGCCGCCGAAGCCCTTGCTTTCCGGAATGCCGGACATCTGCAGCAGCGGCAGCGCACCGCCACCGGCGCCGAGGAACACGAAGCGGGCCTTGAGCGCGCGCTGGCTGCCGTCCTGGGTGTTCTTGACGGTGACACACCAGCCCTCGCCGTCACGCTCGACGCTCTTCACGCGCTGGTTGTAGCCGACATGGGCGCCATCCAGGCTCTGCAGGTGCTTGAGCAGCTCATTGGTCAGCGCACCGAAGTTGACGTCGGTACCACGCTCCACGCGGGTGGCGGCGATCTGCTCGTCGGCGTCGCGGCCGGGGATCAGCAGCGGCGCCCACTTGGCGATCAGCTCGCGATCCTCGGTGTACTCCATGGTTTCGAACGCATGGTGGGCGCTGAGCTGCTGCTGGCGGGTCTTCAGGAAGGCCACGTCCTTGGCGCCACGCACGAAGCTCATGTGCGGAACCGGATTGATGAAGGTGCGCGGTGCATCCAGGGCGCCCTTGGCCACCAGGTAGGACCAGAACTGCTTGGACACTTCGAACTGGCTGTTGATCAGCACGGCCTTCTTGATGTCCACGGAGCCATCGGCGGCCTGCGGGGTGTAGTTCAGTTCGCACAGACCGGCATGGCCGGTACCAGCGTTGTTCCAGGGATTGGAACTTTCCACTGCGCCGGAGGGCATCTGCTCGACGATTTCCAGCTTCAGCCCGGGATCCAGCTCCTTGAGCAGGACCGCCAGGGTGGCACTCATGATGCCGGCGCCAACCAGCACCACATCCAGAGCTTCGTTTTCGTTGTGCGCCATTAACGCTTCTCCAAATCTGCAACACCTAGGTTCAACGGCAGACGCTCCTGGCGCAAAGCGCGTTCAGGGCCGGGGAGAATCGCAAGGGGAGTCCCGAAACCTGACAGGGGCGGATGCCCAATGGATAGGACCGGCGCTCAGGCCTGGGTCCCGGCGACCAGCAGGCCGCGCGTCAGGTGTGCATATCCGAGTCGTTTGGCAGGTGTACCAATGCCAGAGTCTTCATTTGCTCGCCACACTCTCGTGAAGTAGTGAAAAACCGTCTTCTCACGCTCTTTTGGAGACGTGAACCTCAAGGGGTCGGCTGCCGCAGACACACACTTCTCGTCACTGACCGCAACACGCTGCTATCCATGGACAGGTGTTTCAGTCACTGAACGAACCGTTCGGGTGACGGGGCATTAGGGCAGCACCTAGCGGGCGTCTCTCTGGCGTGGGACATACCGGTGGGCAGTCACGCAGGAGGCGACCTTTATAATTGGGCGGGGATTATACCGATGGTTTTCGGAAAGAGGGGCCGTTTAGCGGCGACTTTCTTACCCCGCCGGCGAGTATGCCGTGAACCTGTCACGCCGGGCATCCGACCATCGGCGCATGGGCCATGCACCGCGCCCGCGTGAGCAGAAGCGCAGCGGCCGCTCGCGTATACTGCCCGGCCGCGGACGCCATCGCGTGTCCTGAACATTTCTTATGGAGAGCCAAACCATGTCGAAGCGTTTTCCGCTGGTGCTTTGCGCTGTTGTCAGCCTGGCCCTGACCGGCTGCGCCCTGAGCCCGCAGCAACTCACCCCGCAACCCAAGCTGAAGACCGAGCTGGCCGCGGTCGGCCAGGGCCAGCCGGTGGTGGTGCATGTCGCCGACGGACGTGCCTCGCCGGACCTGGGCACCCGCGGCGGTCTGTACGCGGAGACCAGTGCCATCAGCGTGCCGAGCGCCAACGTCCTGCCGCAGCTGCAGGCCCAGGCCGAAGCCGCCGTGCGCCTGCTGGGCTTTACGCCGACGCCGGACGCCCGTGACGTGCCGCGCCTGACCGTGACCCTGGCCGAACTCAAATACCAGTCGCCCAAGGAAGGCGTGTATGTCACCGAGGCGGATATCGCCGCCGTTATGCAGGCCGAGGTGCAGAACAGCGGGCGCCGCTACACCGGTCGCTACACCGCCACCCTGAACCAGCGCTTCGGCATGGCGCCGAACCAGGAAACCAACACCCGCCTAGTCAGCGATGTGCTGAGCGACGCCCTGACCCGCCTGTTCAAGGACCCGACCATCGGGCAGATGCTCGCGGAGTAAAACCGACGCACCTGTAGACGTAGGTGGATCGCGCTTCACCGATCCACCAACGCGCCGCCAGGTGCGGCCGGCTAGGTGCGCCGTGCCGCGCATGGGTGGACAAGAAAGACGTTGTCCACCCTACGATTCCCGGCCCGGGAAGTCGGGCCGATGCACCGTCGCACGGATCGACGCCGGTCGGAAAACACCCCGACCACCGCTGCGCCTGATTAAAATCCCCCGCTTTTTACAACCTTCGGGTTTACCTGAAGCGGGAGTGAACGATGTCGCTGCAGGCTCTTTGGAGCGTTCCCCTCACCTATCCGGCGCAGATTCTCAATGCCCTGGCCCTGCTCATGGCGCTGGCCGGTTCCTGGCTGCTGCTGGCGACCCAGCGGCGTCGGTCGCAGTTCAAGTTGCGCCTGGTCCAGGGCAATTTCCAGGAAGCCCTGATGCTCGCCGCCCGCCACCGCGTGGACGGCTTCTTCACCCGCTTCGGCGCGCTCAGCCTGGCGCTGGCGGTGACCCTGTCCTGGGTAAGCACCGGCCTCTAGCGGTTGCAGACTACCTGCGTTGGCAATCCTTCGTTAGAAACAGCCTCGGCCTGCTCATTTAGAACACCTAAACTGCGCGTCCTCGGCTGTTTCTGCCTCGTCTTGCCGGCCTCGCCTACGTTTTCGACGGCCTGTTAATTACCCGCCTCCTTCGCCTTCTCGCTCTGCTGCAGGCGCCACATCTGCGCGTAGTGACCGTCGCGGGCCAGCAGTTCGGCGTGGCTGCCGCGCTCGACCACCTGGCCGGCATCCATCACCAGGATCTGGTCGGCATTCATCACCGTGGACAGCCGGTGGGCGATCACCAGCGTGGTGCGCCCCACCTGGATACGATCCAGCTCGGCCTGGATGGCGCGCTCTGACTTGGAATCCAGCGCCGAGGTCGCCTCGTCGAAGATCAGGATGCTGGGGTTCTTGAGGATCGCCCGGGCGATGGCCACCCGCTGCTTCTCGCCGCCGGAGAGCTTGAGACCCCGCTCGCCCACCTGGGTGTCGTAGCCATCCGGCAGGCTTTCAATGAAGCGGTGGATGTGCGCGGCGCGGGCGGCGGCCTCCACCTCCTCGCGCGTCGCCTCGGGGCGGCCGTAGCGGATGTTGTAGTAGATGCTGTCGTTGAACAGCACGGTATCCTGGGGAACGATGCCGATGGCGCCGCGCAGCGAGGCCTGGGTCAGCTGGCGCAGGTCATGGCCGTCGATGGTGATGCGCCCCTCGCCCACGTCGTAGAAGCGGTACAGCAGGCGCGCCAGGGTGGATTTGCCCGAGCCCGAGTGACCAACCACCGCCACGGTGCCGCCGGCGGGGATCTCGAAGTCCACGCCATGCAGGATCTCGCGGCGCGGATCGTAGCCGAAGCGCACGCTTTCGAAGCGCACCGTCGGGCGGCGGCTGTCCAGGGCGACTGCATCCGGGGCGTCCTGCACGTCCTGGCGCTCGTCGAGCAGGCCGAACAGGCGCTCCATGTTGGTCAGCGCCTGTTTCACCTCGCGGTACATCATGCCGAGCAGGAACAGCGGCGCCGACAGCTGCAGCAGGTAGGCGTTGACCAGCACCAGGTCACCCACCGTCATGTTGCCGGCCACCACGCCGGCGGCGGCCAGCCACATCATGGCGGTGACGCCTATGGAGACAATGGCCGCCTGGCCCAGGTTGAGCACCGCCAGGCTGGTGATGGCCTTGACCTTGGTTTCCTCCAGGGTGCGCAGGTTCTCGTCGTAGCGCGCCGCCTCGTGGGCCTCGTTGTTGAAGTACTTGACCGTCTCATAGTTGAGCAGCGAGTCCACCGCGCGCTCGTTGGCCCGGGTGTCGGCCTCCACCGAGGCGCGGTAGTAGCGGGTGCGCCACTCGGTCACCGAGAAGGTCCACACCGCATAGGCCACCAGCGTGGCCAGGGTGATGGCTGCGAAGCGCCAGTCGTAGACCCAGACCAGCACCACGGTGACCAGCAGCACTTCCAGCAGGATCGGGATGATCGAATACAGCGTCCAGTCCAGCAGGTCGGCGATCGCCGAGCCGCCGCGCTCCACATCGCGCGCCACGCCGCCGGTGCGCCGGCCCAGGTGGAACTTCAGGGAGAGCGCGTGCAGATGACGGAACACTTGCAGGGTGACCTGCCGCGAAGTGCGTGCCATCACCCGAGCGAACACCACCTGGCGCAGCTCGGTGAACAGCGTGACGCCGATACGCGAGGCGCCGTAGGCGAGCAGCAGGCCGACCGGCAGCAGCAGCAAGCTGGGCTCGACGTTGAGGTCATCGACGATGTACTTGAGAACGAACGGCACCAGCAGGTTGAGCAGCTTGGCGGCGAACACCAGGCCCAGCGCCAGCAGGATGCGGCCGAGGTAGGGTTTCAGGTAGGGCAGCAGGTCGCGGATCACGGCAACGTCGCCGCGCGCCTGCTCGGCGCGCTTGACGGGCGCGACCGTAGCGTCGATGGACATGGGAAGGAATCCTTGGGAACAGCGAAAAAACAGGGGCCCTATGCTGGGCCCGCGCCGGGCAACACGCAAGCCGACGGGCGCCGACTGCGCGAGCGAATTCATTCGCGAGCCTTTCCGTGGCTGATACCAGAAGCTCGCGAATAAATTCGCTCCCACCAAAGCCGTGCCCGGTCAGCCAGCCCGGGCGAACTTTGCCGGCCATTCCCCGGTCGTTTTCCCTGGGTTCAGGGTTAACGGAGAGACCATGCCGGCTCAGGCGCTTCACACACAGAACGATCCCGACGTGGCGCTGCAACGCCTGCGTGAGCGCTTTCGCCAAGTGCGCGCCACCAGCGAGGCGCTGTGCGCGCCACTGGCCATCGAGGACTACGGCATCCAGGGCATGCCTGACGCCAGCCCGCCGAAATGGCACCTGGCGCACACCACCTGGTTCTTCGAAACCTTCCTGCTGCTGCCCTATCAGCCCGGCTACCGCACGCCGGACCCGCGTTACGACCTGCTGTTCAATTCCTATTACCTGACCCACGGCCAGCCGTTCCCGCGCCCGCAGCGCGGGCTGCTGTCGAGGCCCACGGTCGCCGAGGTGCTCAACTGGCGCCGGGTAGTCAACCTGGCGATGGAGGACCTGCTCGACCATCCGCCGCCCGGCAAGCTGGAAACCCTGTGTCAGCGGCTGGAGCTGGGCCTGCAGCACGAGCAGCAGCACCAGGAACTGCTGCTGATGGACCTGCTCTACAACTTCTCGCTCAATCCGCTAGCGCCGGCCTACCGGGATGACTTGCCGGCCGTCTCCGAGCAACCGCCCGCGCCGCTGCGCTGGCACAGCCATGCCGGCGGGCTGGTGGAGATAGGCCACGCCGGCGACGGCTTCGCCTTCGACTGCGAACGACCGCGTCACAAGGTCTGGCTGGAACCCTTTCGCCTGGCCAGCCGCCCGGTGAGCAACGCCGATTACCTGGCCTTCCTGCTGGACGGTGGCTACAGCCGCAGCGAGCTGTGGCTCTCCGACGGCTGGGCGACGCTGCGCCAGGCGAACTGGCAGGCGCCGCTGTACTGGCGACACGACGAGGAGCGCGGCTGGCGAGAGTTCACCCTGACTGGCCTGCAGCCACTGAACCTGTCCGCGCCGGTCTGCCACCTGAGCTTCTTCGAAGCCGATGCCTACGCACGCTGGGCCGACGCGCGCCTGCCCAGCGAGGCGGAGTGGGAAGCCGTGGCCCAGACGCTGCCGGTGAGCGGGCATTTCCTCGACGCCGGCCTGCTGCGCCCGCAACCCTCGCCCGGCGTGCCTGGCACCCAGCCGGCGCAGCTGTTCGGCGATGTCTGGGAATGGACGGCCAGCGCCTTCCTGCCCTACCCCGGCTTCCAGCCCCTGGGCGGCAGCCTCGGCGAATACAACGGCAAGTTCATGTGCGGCCAGCAGGTGTTGCGCGGCGGCTGTTGCGTCACCCCGCCGGATCACCTGCGCGCCAGCTACCGCAACTTCTTCTATCCACACATGCGCTGGGCCTTCAGCGGCCTGCGCCTGGCCCGGGACGAAACCGCATGACAGCAACCGCCACGGTGCGTTACCACGACCATCACCCGCGCAGCGCCAGCCTGTGCGATGAAATCCTCGCCGGCTTTGCCGCCACCCCCAAGCAAACCTCGCCCAAGCACTTCTACGATGCCGTGGGCTCGCGGCTGTTCGAGCAGATCTGCGAGCAGCCCGAGTACTACCCGACCCGCACCGAGGAGGCCATTCTCGCCGAGGCCTGCGACGAGATCGCCCGCCTGGCCGGTCCGGAAGCGCCGCTGCTGGAGCTGGGCAGCGGCGCCAGCCGCAAGGTGCGCCTGCTGCTGGAAACCCTGCAGCCGAGCCGCTACCTGGGCATCGATATCAGCCGCGAATTCCTCATCGACAGCACCCGCCGGCTGGCTGCCGACTACCCCTGGCTGGAAGTGCATGCCGCCTGCGCCGATTTCTGCCGCCCGCTGCGCCTGCCCCAGGCCTTCAAGCGGGCGAAGCCGCTGGCGTTCTTTCCCGGCTCCAGCATCGGCAACTTCGAACCCGCCCAGGCACTGGACTTCCTGCGTCACCTGCGCCGGCTGCTGCCGGACGGCAGTGGCTTGCTGATCGGCGTGGACCTGCTCAAGGACCGTGACCGCCTGGAGGCCGCCTACAACGACCGTGCCGGCGTCACCGCCGCGTTCAACCTCAACCTGCTGGAACGCATCCGCCGCGAACTGGACAGCGATATCCAGCCGCGCCGCTTCCGCCACCGGGCGTTCTTCAACCCGGTCGAATCGCGTATCGAGATGCACCTGGTCAGCCCGCTGGCGCAGCAGGTGCGCATCGAGGGCCACACCTTCAGCTTCGCACCGGGCGAGAGCCTGCACACCGAGAATTCCTACAAGTACAGCCCCGAGGGCTTCCTGCGCCTGGCCGAGCGCGCCGGCTTCCAGGGGCAGGCGTTGTGGATGGATGCGGAGCAGCTGTTCAGCGTGCACTTCCTGCGCAGTGCCTAGAAACGCCCGTCACCCGTCACGAACGACTGGGCTGCGGGGCACTCCACTGCGAAGGCACCATCTCGAAGTACGGAGGAACTGCCATGAAACACCTCACCGCACTGGCCGCCGCCATCCTGCTGGGACTGAGCGGGCCGACCTGGGCCCAGGAGCGCGACTGTACCCCGCGGGACACCCGCGAACGGGCCGGCGAGCTGGCGCAGGAAATCCACGAATCCACCGGCGGCGATCCGCAAAAGGCGCAGCAGATTCACGAGGAGCTGAAGGACATGGAGCTCAAGCGCCGCGAAGACAGCCTGGCGCGCACCGACCAGGGCCTGCAGGACGAATGCGCCCGCTATGAACAGCGCATGGAGGAGGTGGAAAAAGCCACCGACAAGGTGGAGTAGCGCCTGATGCGAATCTGCCTTTGACAAGCCGCGCCATTTGCGTAGAATGCGCGGCCTCGAAGGCACATAGCTCAGTTGGTTAGAGCACCACCTTGACATGGTGGGGGTCGTTGGTTCGAGTCCAATTGTGCCTACCAGACAGATGAAAAAAGGGTCGCGAAAGCGGCCCTTTTTTTGTTTGGGCGTGAGCGCTTTCACCCCTCTCCCCTGGCCCTCCCCCGCGAGGGGAGAGGGGCCAGGGGAGAGGGAGAGCCTCCCTCAGCCCTCGGTCGTACGGCGCTTCAACGGCGCCATGCCGTCCGCACTGACCAACCCCGACGGCGCCGCCGGCTTGCGCTTGGCGGCCGGTTTGGCCGGTTTCTTCGCCGCCGTCTTCTTGGCGCCCTTGCCATCCTTGTCGGTCTTTTTCTTCTTGGTGCCGGCGGCCTTGCCGGACGCCTTGACGTTCTTCGGGCCCTGGTAGCTGCCCTTCAGTTCCTTGATCACGCGGCGCTCGAAGCTCTGCTTAAGGTAGCGCTCGACGCTGGACATAAGGTTCCAGTCGAAGTGGCAGATCAGCGAGATGGCCAGCCCCTCGGCACCGGCGCGGCCGGTACGGCCGATGCGGTGCACGTACTCGTCACCGGAGCGCGGCATGTCGAAGTTGATCACCAGGTCCAGGCCTTCCACGTCCAGGCCGCGGGCCGCCACGTCGGTGGCCACCAGCACCTTGTTGCCGCCCTGCTTGAGGCGCTCGATGGCCTGCTTGCGTTCGGCGTGTTCCTTGTCGCCGTGCAGGATGAAGGCCTTCACCCCTTCAGCCACCAGGCGACCATAGATGCGGTCGGCCTGGGCGCGGGTGTTGGTGAAGATGATCGCCTTCTGGTAGGTCTCGTTGGCCAGCAGCCAGTGCAGCAGGCGCTCCTTGTGGGCCACGTCGTCGGCGCAGATGATCTGCTGGCGGGTGTTCTCGTTCAGCTCGCTGACCCGGTTGAGCATCAGGTGCAGAGGCTCCCTGAGCACCTTGCCGATCACCTCGCGCATGACCGCGCCGCCGGTGGTGGCGGAGAACAGCAGGGTCTGCTGGCGATTGGCGCACTCGCCGGTCAGTCGCTCCATGGCTTCGGCGAAACCCATGTCCAGCATGCGGTCGGCCTCGTCCAGCACCAGCACCTCCACCTCGTCCAGGCGCAGGTTGCCGGCATCCAGGTGCTCGATCAGCCGGCCCGGCGTGCCAATCAGGATGTCCGGCGTCTTGCGCAGCGCCGCCGCCTGTTCCTTGAAGCCCTCGCCGCCGGTGATCAGCATCGACTTGATGAAGGTGTAGCGGGAGAACTTCTCCATCTCCTTCAGCGTCTGCTGGGCCAGCTCGCGGGTCGGCAGCAGGATCAGCGCCCGCACGCGCACGCGCGGCTCGGCGTCGCCGATCAGGCGATTGAGCAGCGGCAGCGCGAAGGCGGCGGTCTTGCCGCTGCCGGTCTGGGCGATGACGCGCAGGTCCTTGCCAGCCAGCGCCGGCGGGATGGCCTCGCGCTGCACGGGGGTCGGCTCGGTGAAGTTAAGCTCGGCGACAGCCTTGAGCAGGCGTTCGTGCAGGGCGAAATCGGCAAACACGGGTATTCCTCTTTACAGCGAATGGGGTGACGGCGCCGGCGGGCGGCTCAGTCCTTGCGCTCGGGCGACAGCAGCTCGATCTTGTAGCCGTCCGGGTCTTCCACGAAGGCCAGAATGCTGGAGCCGTGCTTCATCGGACCCGGCTCGCGGGTGATCTTGCCGCCACGGGCGCGAATGTCCTCGCAGGCCTTGTAGACGTCTTCGACTTCCAGGGCGATGTGGCCGTAGCCGGTGCCCAGCTCGTACTTGTCCACGCCCCAGTTGTAGGTCAGCTCGATGACGCTGTTCTCGGCCTCGTTGCCGTAGCCGACGAACGCCAGGGTGAACTGGCCTTCCGGATAGTCCTTGCGGCGCAGCAGGGTCATGCCCAGCACTTCGGTGTAGAAGACGATGGACTTGTCCATATCGCCGACGCGCAGCATGGTGTGCAGCAGTCTCATGGGATGTTCTCCTGACAGGTGAATCGGCCCCCGTGAAAACGCAAGGGCTCTGGAATGCCGGCTAGTTTAACAGCCGCCCGGTGCGCGGTCCCGAAACGAAACCGCCCCCGCGCAGGCTGCGACGGGGGCGGCGGTCAGGTCACGCGTCGCGTTACAGCGGCGAGCGGCCCTTGTTGGCGGCAATACGCATGCGCAGGGCGTTCAGCTTGATGAAGCCACCGGCATCGGCCTGGTCGTAGGCGCCGGCATCGTCCTCGAAGGTGGAGATGCGGGTGTCGAACAGACTGTCATCGGACTTGCGGCCGGTGACGATGACGTTGCCCTTGTACAGCTTCAGGCGCACCACGCCGTTCACGTGTTCCTGGGAGGCGTCGATCATGGTCTGCAGCATCTGGCGCTCGGGGCTCCACCAGTAGCCGTTGTAGATCAGGCTGGCGTACTTGGGCATCAGCTCATCCTTCAGGTGAGCGACTTCGCGGTCCAGGGTGATCGACTCGATGGCGCGGTGAGCCTTGAGCATGATGGTGCCGCCGGGGGTCTCGTAGCAGCCGCGGGACTTCATGCCCACGTAGCGGTTTTCCACGATGTCCAGACGACCGATGCCGTTGGCGCCGCCGATGGCGTTCAGCTTGGTCAGCACCTGGGCCGGGGTCATCTCGACGCCGTCGATGGCCACGATGTCGCCCTTGCGGTAGGTCAGCTCGATGTAGGTGGGCACATCGGGAGCCTTCTCCGGGGAGACGGACCAGCGCCACATGTCTTCCTCGTGCTCGGTCCAGGTGTCTTCCAGCACACCGCCCTCATAGGAGATGTGCAGCAGGTTGGCGTCCATGGAGTACGGGGACTTCTTGCCGGCCTTGGCGAAATCGACCGGGATGTTGGCCTTCTGGGCGTAGGCCATCAGGGTTTCGCGGGAGGTCAGGTCCCACTCGCGCCAGGGGGCGATCACCTTCACGCCCGGCTTGAGCGCATAGGCGCCCAGCTCGAAGCGCACCTGGTCGTTGCCCTTGCCGGTGGCGCCGTGGGAGATGGCGTCGGCGCCGGTTTCGTTGGCGATCTCGATCAGGCGCTTGGCGATCAGCGGACGGGCGATGGAGGTGCCCAGCAGGTATTCGCCTTCGTAGATGGTGTTGGCGCGGAACATCGGGAACACGAAGTCGCGGACGAATTCTTCGCGCAGGTCGTCGATGTAGATTTCCTTGACGCCCATGGCCTTGGCCTTGGCGCGGGCAGGCTCGACTTCTTCGCCCTGGCCCAGGTCAGCGGTGAAGGTCACCACTTCGCAGTTGTAGGTATCTTGCAGCCACTTGAGAATCACCGAGGTGTCCAGGCCACCGGAATAGGCCAGAACCACCTTCTTAACGTCCGACATGCCATCAGCTCCACGGGTAGTACGGGAAAGCCCGCAATTCTACTGATGACGGGCCGCAAATGACAGGCCCGCAGCGCCCTCGGTGGCCCGCAATGCCTCGCTTCAGGCCGGCTGGGCGGAGTTGCCGCGGGCCAGGCGCTCCTGCTCCGCGTCGGATTCGGTCAACCGCTCCAGGTAGAGGGTGACACGGCGGTTCTTGCCGCGATTGGCTTCGCTGTTGTTGGGCACCAGCGGGTAGCGCTCACCGTGGAAGCGGATGCTGATCTGTCCCTCGGGAATGCCCTTTTCCTTCAGGTAGGCGGCCACCGCCATCGCCCTGCGGCGCGACAGGTCGCGGTTGGTCAGGCGGTTGCCGGTGTTGTCGGAATGGCCTTCCAGGCGAATGCTGTTGATGGTCGGATCGGCCTTGAGCAACAGCAGCACGCGATCCAGCTCCCGGCGGGCAGCGTCGCCCAGGTCGATACCGCTGTTGGCGAAACTCAGCTGCAGGTATTTGACCTGGTCGAAGTTGACCGGCAGCAGTTGCGTGGTGCACTGCTGGAACTCGCGGAACGCCTGGCCGAAGCGCGCCGGCAGGAGGCGTACTTCCATGTATTCGTTGGTCTGCCGGGTGCGATGGCGCACCAGCGGCGAACGCCCCTCCATCAGGCCGGTGAGCAGGCGCGCCGCCTGCTGGTTGTCGCTCTTGAGCAGCACCTGGTCGCCGTCGACCTTGACCTTGCCAATGCTGACGTCGCTGTGCTCCGGGCGCCAGGGCGCAGCGGCCACCAGCAGCGTGGCGGCGCCATTGCCCAGCCAGCGCTCGCGACTGATCAGCTGGAAGGTCGGCTGCTCGCCGGCGCGGCGCACGAACTGGCCCACGCCACCAAAGGTCTTGATCGGCTGGATCAGCCGGCATTCGAACTGATCACCCTCGGCGCGCCACTCCGCATGCTCCAGGCGCGGCTGGAAGGTCAGGGCGACCGACGGCAGACTGACGAACAGGCTGAGCAGAGCGGCATACTGCAGGCGCACGATGGGAGGGCTCCAGGGATTTACGGCGTTCCCCCGGCATATCGGAGCCGCGGGCGAAAACTTGAGGGGCTTCCTGTGCGACGTTTCACAGAACGCCACCGATCGAAACCTGCGCAACGCCGCGGTTCATCGTCTCGGCGGGCAGCCGGCGAGCGCATTTTCCGGTAGCATTCGCGCACGTTTCATCGCCCGGATCCTCTTCATGACCGACCGCCTTACCCTGCTGCGTCCCGACGACTGGCATATTCACCTGCGCGACGGCGCCGCCCTGGCGCAGACCGTGGCCGATGCCGCCCGTACCTTCGGCCGCGCCATCGTCATGCCCAACCTGGTGCCGCCGGTACGCAACGCGCAGGAAGCCGACGCCTACCGCCAGCGCATCCTGGCCGCACGCCCGGCGGGCAGCCCCTTCGAACCGCTGATGGTGCTGTACCTCACCGACAACACCTCCGCCGAAGATGTCCGTCAAGCCAAGGCCAGCGGCTTCGTCCATGCCGCCAAGCTCTACCCGGCCGGCGCCACCACCAACTCCGCGTCGGGCGTGACCAGCATCGACAATATCTTCCCCGTACTGGAAGCCATGGCCGACGTCGGCCTGCCGCTGCTGGTGCATGGTGAAGTGACCCACAGCGACATCGACGTGTTCGATCGCGAGAAGGCCTTCATCGATACCCACATGATCCGTGTCGTGGAGCGATTCCCGACCTTGAAGGTGGTCTTCGAGCACATCACCACCGGCGACGCCGCGCAGTTCGTGCGCGAAGCCTCGGCCAACGTGGGCGCCACCATCACCGCCCATCACCTGCTGTACAACCGCAACCACATGCTGGTCGGCGGCATCCGCCCGCACTTCTATTGCCTGCCGATCCTCAAGCGCAACACCCATCAGGAAGCCCTGCTGGATGCCGCCACCAGCGGCAACCCGAAGTTCTTCCTGGGCACCGATTCGGCACCGCACGCCCGCCACACCAAGGAAGCCACCTGCGGTTGCGCCGGCTGCTACACCGCCTACGCCGCCATCGAGCTGTACGCCGAGGCGTTCGAGTCGCGCAACGCGCTGGACAAGCTGGAAGGCTTCGCCAGCCAGTTCGGTCCGGACTTCTACGGTCTGCCACGCAACACCGACCGCATCACCCTGGTGCGCGAAGACTGGCAGGCACCGGCCGAACTGCCGTTCGGCGACCACCGCCTGATGCCGCTGCGCGCGGGCGAAACCCTGCGCTGGCGGGTACTGGAGGAACGCGCGTGAGCGAAGAGCTGTACGAAGACGACGAACTGGAAATCCGCTCCAGCGGCCCGAAGCATCCCATGGCCCGCCGCTTCCGCGGCTACCTGCCGGTGGTGGTCGACGTGGAGACCGGCGGCTTCAACTGCCAGACCGATGCGCTGCTGGAGATCGCCGCGACCATCATCGGCATGGACGAGCAGGGGCTGCTCTATCCGGAGCACACCTACTTCCACCGCATCGAGCCGTTCGAAGGCGCCAACATCGAGCAGGCGGCGCTGGAGTTCACCGGCATCAAGCTGGACCACCCGCTGCGCATGGCGGTCCAGGAAGAGCCAGCGTTGGCCGACATCTTCCGTGGCGTACGCAAGTCGCTGAAGTCCTACGGCTGCAAGCGCGCGGTGCTGGTCGGCCACAACAGCAGCTTCGACCTCGGCTTCCTCAATGCCGCGGTGCTGCGCACCGGCCTCAAGCGCAACCCGTTCCACCCCTTCTCCAGCTTCGACACCGCCACCCTGGCCGGCCTGGCCTATGGCCAGACGGTGCT
This sequence comes from Pseudomonas flexibilis, assembly GCF_000806415.1. Classification (NCBI taxonomy): domain Bacteria; kingdom Pseudomonadati; phylum Pseudomonadota; class Gammaproteobacteria; order Pseudomonadales; family Pseudomonadaceae; genus Pseudomonas; species Pseudomonas flexibilis. Next base: position 106,459 of record NZ_JTAK01000002.1, on the reverse strand, counting down.
GGCCAAGGCCTGCCAGGCTGCCGGCATTCCGTTCGACGCCCGCGAAGCCCATTCGGCCCGCTACGACACGGAAAAGACCGCCGACCTGTTCTGCGGCATCGTCAATCGCTGGAAGGAAATGGGCGGCTGGGACACCTTCGGGGAAGACTGATCCTCATCGAGCTGGCCGGCGCGTTCGTAGGGTGGACAACGTTTTCCTTGTCCACCACCGCGCCGCTACGGCGCGCCTGCGGCGCGTCGGTGGATCTATGAAGCGTGATCCCCCCTACGGTGTGACCGCTCCGCTCAGCAGCAAATTTTGACAATCGTTCTCATTAACATTAGTATCCGCCGCATCCCGATTTCAGTGCGACGAGCCCCCGCCATGTACGTCTGTCTTTGCCGAGGTGTCACCGACAACCACATCCGCGACGCGATCTACGAAGGCTGCTGCAGCTACCGGGAGGTGCGCGAGAACCTGGGCGTGGGTACCCAGTGCGGCAAATGCGCCTGTGTGGCCAAGCAGGTGGTGCGCGAGACCTTGAGCGAAGTGCAGGCCGGCCAGGCCGCAATGCTGGGCGGCGTGGCCCTGTTCTCTCCGGCCTGAATCAATCCGTCGAATTCCCGAGCCGGGCAGTCGCCCGGCTTTTTCATGCCTGCGCCATGCAGCAAGCCCCTTCGCAGCCTGGCTAAAACCGTAGGCGAGACGCCTTTTCATTCCGTTTGCCATCAAGGGCTTAGGTTTGACACCCGGGGACACTGCGGCCAGACTCGCCAACACGCATTTCCTCTCAGGCGGAGCATCATGAAAGGCGATACTCAGGTCATCCAGCACCTCAACAAGATCCTTGGCAACGAACTGGTGGCCATCAACCAGTACTTCCTGCACGCGCGGATGTACGAGGACTGGGGCCTGAACAAGCTCGGCAAGCATGAGTACGATGAATCCATCGACGAGATGAAGCATGCCGACAAGCTGATCAAGCGCATCCTGTTTCTCGAAGGCCTGCCCAACCTGCAGGACCTCGGCAAGCTGCTGATCGGCGAGAACACCAAGGAAATGCTCGAATGCGACCTGCGCCTGGAACAGATGGGCCTGCAGGACCTGCGCGCCGCCATCGCCTATTGCGAACAGGTCGGCGACTACGGCAGCCGCGAGCTGCTGGAAGACATCCTCGAGTCCGAGGAGGAACACGTCGACTGGCTGGAAACCCAGCTGGGCCTGATCAAGGCCGTCGGCCTGGAAAACTACCTGCAATCGCAGATGGACGAGTAATTCTCCCGTCCGCAACGCAAAAGCCCCGGCAGTGCCGGGGCTTTTTGTTCAGAGGCCGGATCAGGCGTCCTTGCGGGCCGCCGCGGCTTCCTTGATCAGGGTCTGCAGCTCACCCTTCTCGAACATCTCCAGCATGATGTCGCTGCCACCGACCAGTTCGCCGTTGACCCACAGCTGCGGGAAGGTCGGCCAGTTGGCGTACTTGGGCAGCTCGGCGCGGATTTCCGGGTTCTGCAGGATGTCCACGTAGGCGAATTTCTCGCCGCAGCCCATCACGGCCTGGGCGGCACGGGCGGAGAAGCCGCACTGCGGGGCATTGGGCGAGCCCTTCATGTACAGCAGGATGGTGTTGTTGGCGATCTGCTCTTTGATGGTTTCGATGATATCCATGAGGGGCACCTCGGCTACAAATGACCTGCCGGCCCCCGGGCCGGCATTTGCGCGGCATTGTAACGGAAAGCCTAGTCCTGCGCTCAGGCTTCTTTACGCACCCTCCCGACGCCCATCACCTATGCTGCTTGCGGCGCCGGACACCGGGCAATTTGCGCCATTGCGACATTTCCCGATAACATCCGGCCCTTTCCATTTCGTCGCCCTCGGCGACCTTCTAGCAGGTCCCTCCTCTGACGTTGGCGCTTATTTTCTTTCGCCACAGGGCCTGACAACGTGATCAAGGTAACGACAATGAGCGTACGGCACTTTCTCTCGCTGATGGACTGCACCCCCGCGGAGCTCAACGGGCTACTGCGACGAGCCATCGAGCTGAAGGACCTGCGCAATCGCGGCATCCTCTACGAACCCCTGAAGAATCGCGTACTGGGCATGATCTTCGAGAAGGCCTCGACCCGTACCCGGGTCTCCTTCGAAGCCGGCATGATCCAGCTCGGCGGCCAGAGCCTGTTCCTCTCGCCGCGCGACACCCAGCTGGGTCGCGGCGAACCGATCAGCGACACCGCCATCGTCATGTCGCGCATGCTCGACGCCATCATGATCCGCACCTACGCCCACGGCACCCTGACCAACTTCGCCGCCCATTCCCAGGTGCCGGTGATCAACGGCCTGTCCGATGAGCTGCACCCCTGCCAGCTGCTGGCCGACATGCAGACCTACCTGGAACAGCGCGGCAGCATCGCCGGCAAGACGGTGGCCTGGATCGGCGATGGCAACAACATGTGCAACTCCTATATCGAGGCGGCCATCCAGTTCGACTTCCAGCTGCGCATCGCCTGCCCGGAGGGCTACGAGCCGAGCGCCGAGCTGCTGGCCAAGGCCGGCGACCGCGTGACCCTGCTGCGCGACCCGCGTGCGGCGGTGGCCGGCGCCCACCTGGTGAGCACCGACGTCTGGGCCTCCATGGGCCACGAAGAAGAAGCCCAGGCACGCCTGGCGAGCTTCAAGGGTTACCAGGTCAGCCGCGCATTGCTCGATCTGGCCGACCCGGGCGTGATCTTCCTGCACTGCCTGCCGGCGCACCGTGGCGAGGAAATCAGCCACGACCTGCTGGATGACCCGCGCTCGCTGGCCTGGGACCAGGCCGAAAACCGTCTGCACGCCCAGAAGGCGCTGCTCGAATTCCTCGTCGCCCCCGGCTACACCAAGAACGCATGACGTCCAAACTGCTGCTTCAGCTGCACAACCTGGCCTGCGGTTATCAGGGCCAGATGATCGTCCAGGAGCTCAACCTGCACCTGAACGCCGGTGACATCGGTTGCCTGCTCGGCCCCTCGGGCTGCGGCAAGACCACTACCCTGCGCGCCATCGCCGGCTTCGAACCGGTCAGCCACGGCGAGATCCGCCTGGCCGGCGAGGTGATCTCCCGCGCCGGCTTCACCCTGGCGCCGGAGGCGCGCCGCATCGGCATGGTCTTCCAGGACTACGCGCTGTTCCCGCACCTGACCGTGGCGGAGAACGTCGCCTTCGGCATCCGCAAGCACCCCGAGCGCGAGCGCATCACCGGCGAGCTGCTCGATCTGGTCAAGCTTGGCCACCTGGGCAAGCGTTACCCGCACGAACTCTCTGGTGGCCAGCAACAACGCGTCGCGCTGGCCCGCGCCCTGGCGCCGGAGCCGCGCCTACTGCTGCTCGACGAGCCCTTCTCCAACCTGGACGTGGAGCTGCGCCGCAGTCTCAGCCGCGAGGTGCGCGACATCCTCAAGGCGCGCGGCACCAGCGCCATCCTGGTTACCCACGACCAGGAAGAAGCCTTCGCCGTCAGCGATCAGGTGGGCGTGTTCCGTGACGGTCGCCTGGAGCAGTGGGATACCCCCTACAACCTCTACCACGAGCCGCTGACGCCCTTCGTGGCCAGCTTCGTCGGCCAGGGCTATTTCATTCGCGGACAGTTGCAGGACCCGGAATCGGTGCGTACCGAACTCGGCGATATCCACGGCAACCGTGCCTACAGCTGGCCAAGCGGCAGTGCCGTGGACGTACTGCTGCGCCCCGACGACCTGGTCTACGCGCCGGACAGCGACCTCCAGGTGCGCATCACCGGCAAGACCTTCCTGGGCGCTTCGACGCTGTACCGCCTGCAACTGCCCACCGGCACCCAGCTGGAAGCCATCTTCCCGAGCCACATCGACCATTTGCCCGGCGAAACCGTGGGCATCCAGGTCAGCGCCGACCACCTGGTGCTGTTCCCAGCCCAGGGCAGCATCGCAGCCAATGCCACGCTGCCAAACGCCGGTGTACGGCGCTACAGCAGCGCCAGCTGAACCATCGGAAAGGCGGCCCTCGGGCCGCCTTCTGTATTTCAGCCCACCAGCAATTCGCCCCGACTGACCAGCACCGCATGCCCGGCCAGGCGCACGCGTTCGCCCTCCACCCGGCACAAGAGTTCACCGCCGCGCTGCGAGCACTGGTACGCGCGCAATTCGGCACGGCCCAGGCGCTGCGCCCAGTAGGGCACCAGCATGCAGTGCGCGGCACCGGTGACCGGGTCTTCATCGATGCCGATGGCCGGCGCGAAGTAACGCGACACCACATCGTGATCAGTCCCGCGCGCAGTGACGATCACCCCGAGCCAGGGCAGCGCCGCCAGCGCCTTCAGGTCGGGCGCGCAGGTGCGCACGGCGGTCTCGTCGGCCAGCACCACCAGCAGGCTGTCGCGACCGGACAGCACCGTCTCGGGTTCGTGGCCCAGCGCCTTGGCCAGCCCGGCCGGCGCGGTAATCGGCTCACCGGCCAGCGCCGGGAAATCCAGTTCCAGCCGCTCGCCGAGCCTCCGCACGCGCAGCTCGCCGGACTGGCTCTGCAGGCTCAGGCAGTCACCCGGTTCCTGGTAGGCGTCGAACAGCACCCTGGCCGCCGCCAGGGTGGCATGGCCGCACAGCGGCACCTCTTCCTGGGGCGTGAACCAGCGAATCCGCCAGCCCTGCCCCTCGCGCACCACGAACGCGGTTTCCGCCAGGTTGTGCTCGGCGGCGATCTGCTGCATGCGCGCGTCAGGCAGCCAGGCATCGAGGCGGTAGACGATCGCCGGGTTACCGGCGAACGGACGGTCGCTGAAGGCGTCGACCTGGTGGAACGGCAGTGTCTTCATCGCATTCTCCAATCGTTCATGACGCTTCGCTGCGCACCCGGCGCACCGCGCTCAGCCAGCCGGCATAGAGTGCCTCGCGACGCTGCGCCGGCATGCACGGCTCGAAGCGCCGCTGCTGTTGCCAGTGGCCGGCGACCTCGTCCAGGTCGCGATACAGCCCGGCCTGCAGGCCCGCCAGATAGGCGGCGCCCAGCGCGGTGGTCTCGTTGACCTGCGGGCGCTCGACCGGCACGCCGAGGATGTCGGCGAGAAACTGCACCAGCCAGTTGTTGACCACCATGCCGCCATCCACGCGCAGCGCGCTGAGCGGCGCGGCGCCGTCCTGGCCCATGGCTTCGAGCAGGTCGCGGGTCTGGTAGCAGACCGCTTCCAGGCCGGCGGTGACGATTTCCTTGATGCCGGTGTCGCGGGTCAGGCCGAAGATCGCGCCGCGCGCCTTCGGGTCCCAGTAGGGCGCGCCCAGGCCGGTGAAGGCCGGCACCAGGTACACGCCGCCGGCGTCGCCGGCCTGCAGGGCCAGCGCTTCGCTCTCGTGGGCGTGCTCGATCAGCCGCAGGCCATCGCGCAGCCACTGCAGGGCGGCGCCGGCGACGAAGATGCTGCCCTCCACCGCATAGGTCGTTTCGCCGTTCAGCCGGTAGGCCACGGTGGTCAGCAGGCGGTTGCGCGAGATCAGCGGCTCGGCGCCGGTGTTCTGGATCAGGAAGCAACCGGTGCCGTAGGTGCTCTTCACCATGCCCGGCGCGAAGCAGGCCTGACCGATCAGCGCCGCCTGCTGGTCGCCGGCCATGCCCAGCACCGGCAGCGCCGCGCCCAGCCAGTGGGCGTCGGTCTCGCCGAAGTCCGCCGCGCAATCCAGCACCTCGGGCAGCAGGCTGGCGGGGATGTCGAACAGCGCCAGCAGCGTCTCGTCCCACCGCTGGGTGTGGATGTTGAACAGCAGCGTGCGCGCCGCGTTGCTGGCGTCGGTGCGGTGCGCCCGGCCGCCGGTCAGGCGCCAGAGCAGGAAGCTGTCCACGGTGCCAAAGCGCAGCTCGTCGCGCGCGGCGCGCGCGCGGGCGCCCGGCACGTTGTCGAGGATCCAGCGCAGCTTGGTGGCCGAAAAATACGGATCGATCAGCAGCCCGGTGCGCGCCGCCACGTCCGCCTCATGGCCGGCGGCCTTGAGCTCGGCGCAGTAATCGGCGGTGCGCCGGTCCTGCCAGACGATGGCCGGGTAGATGGCTTCACCGGTGGCGGCGTCCCACACCAGGGTGGTCTCACGCTGGTTGGTGATGCCGACGGCGCGGATGTCCGCCGCCCGCAGCCCGCCGTTGGCCAGCGCCTGGCGGCACACGGCGAGCGTGCTGTCCCACAGGTCCTCGGCGGCATGCTCGACCCAGCCGTCCCGCGGGAAATGCTGGGCGAATTCCTGCTGCGCGCTGGCCACCGCGCCGCCGCTGGCCGAAAAGATGATCGCCCGGCTACTGGTGGTGCCCTGGTCGATGGCGAGGAGGTAGTCGCTCATGAAGACTCCGTTATCCACGGCCGATGGGGGCGAACGTCGCCTGGGTCTGCTGCGCCAGCGCCTCGGCGCTCAGCTCCACCTCCAGCCCGCGCCGCCCGGCGCTGACATGGATGGAGGGCTGCTGGCGGGCCGATTCGTCGATGAACGTACGCAGGCGCTTCTTCTGTCCCAGCGGGCTGATGCCGCCGACCAGATAGCCGGTGGCGCGCTGCGCGGCGGCCGGGTCGGCCATGTCCACCTTCTTCACGCCGGCCGCCTGGGCCAGCGCCTTGAGGTCGAGGCTGCCGGCCACCGGCACCACCGCCACCAGCAGCTCGTTCTTCTCGGTGGCCGCCAGCAGGGTCTTGAACACCCGTTCCGGCGCCAGGCCGAGCTTCTCCGCCGCCTCCAGACCGTAGGACGGCGACTTGGGATCGTGTTCGTAGCTGAGGACGCGGTGCTCGACGCGGGCTTTCTTGAGCTGATCGATGGCTGGAGTCATGGTGCTTTGCTGTGCAGGGATCGACGAAAGGCTACGTTAGCGGCCGCCGCGCGCCAGCGCTACAGTGTTCCGGCAATCCTGGCCCTTGAGCGTGGCATGAACGAACCCTGCGAAGACCCCTACGACCTGGCCGTGATCGGCGGTGGCATCAACGGTGTCGGCATTGCCGCCGACGCCGCCGGACGCGGCCTGAAGGTCTACCTCTGCGAACAGCACGACCTGGCCAGCCACACCTCCTCGGCGAGCAGCAAACTGATCCATGGCGGCCTGCGCTACCTGGAACACCGGGAGTTCCGCCTGGTGCGCGAAGCGCTGGCCGAACGCGAAGTGCTGCTGGCCAAGGCGCCGCACATCATCAAGCCGCTGCGCTTCATCCTCCCGCACCGCCCGCACCTGCGCCCGGCCTGGATGATCCGCTTCGGTCTGTTCTGCTACGACCACCTGGGCCGCCGGCGCACCCTGCCCGGCTCGCGCGCCCTGCGTCTGGGCGCCGACAGTCCGCTGCGCCCGGACATGACCCGGGGCTTCGAGTACGCCGACTGCTGGGTGGACGACGCCCGCCTGGTGGTGCTCAACGCGATGGCCGCCCGCGAGCGCGGCGCCCGGTTGAACACCCGCACCCGCTGCCTGTCCGCCCAGGTCCGCGATGGCCTCTGGTATCTGGAACTGCAGCGCGTCGACGGAAGCCGTTCGGTGGTGCGCGCCCGCGCGCTGGTCAACGCCTGCGGCCCCTGGGTGGCGGATTTCCTGCGCGACGGCTTGCAGCGCCAGCCACGCCACGGCGTGCGCCTGGTGCAGGGCAGCCATATCGTGGTGCCGCGCCTGTACCCCGGCGAGCAGGCCTACATCCTGCAGAACGAGGACCGGCGCATCGTCTTCGTCATCCCCTGGCTGGAGCGTTTCAGCCTGATCGGCACCACCGACCGCGAGTACCACGGCGACCCCGAGCAGGTGCGCATCAGCGAGCAGGAAACCGAGTACCTGCTGGACGTGGTGAACCGGCATTTCCGCCAGCCGGTGGAGCGCGACGACATCCTGCACAGCTTTTCCGGCGTGCGTCCGCTGCTCGACGACGAGTCCGGCGACCCGTCGGCGGTGACCCGCGACTATTTCCTCGAGCTGCACGGCGCGGCTGATCAGGCTCCGTTGCTCTCGGTGTTCGGCGGCAAGCTGACCACCTACCGGCGCCTGGCCGAGTCGGCCCTGGAGCTGCTCAAGCCCTGGCTGCGAGATATGGGCCCGCGCTGGACCGCCGGCGCGCCATTGCCGGGCGGCGAAGAGATGAGCGACCCGCAGCGCCTGGCCGCGCAACTGCTCGACCAGGCGCCCTGGCTGCCAACCGACCTGGCCCGGCGCTGGGCGGTCAGCTACGGCAGCCGCAGCTGGTGCTTGCTGGGCAGCGCAACGGGGCTGGGCGATCTGGGCGAACACTTCGGTGCCAACCTGTACGCCCGGGAAGTGGACTACCTGCGTCGCGAGGAATGGGCGCAAACCGCCGAGGACATCCTCTGGCGGCGCAGCAAGCTGGGGCTGTTCCTCGGCCCGGAACAGCACGCGGGGCTGGAGGCCTACCTGCAGCGGGAGCCGTTGAAGATGCGCTGACCGGACATGCGCTGCCAGCGGTGGACAAGAAAACCGTTGTCCACCCTACGCGGCTGAGCCGTAGGGTAGACAACGGCGAAGCCTTGTCTACCGCCGGTGCGCACGCAGCCCGGGCCGGTGGAAAATCGCTACGCGAGTTTTCCACCCTACGGATTGAGATCACGTGCGGGGCCGCTGGTGGACAAGCAAGAGGTTGTGCACCCTACGCATCGGTCGGGATCCACCCGCCAGCCTCAGCCCGCGTGCCGCTCACGCAGCCGGCGCGCCGCCGCCACCATGTTCACCAGCGCGGCCTCGGTCTCCGGCCAGCCGCGGGTCTTCAGGCCGCAGTCCGGGTTGACCCACAGCCGCTCGACCGGAATGCGCTCGGCGGCCTTGCCCAGCAGCGCGACCATCTCCTCGACGGTCGGCACCCGGGGCGAGTGGATGTCGTACACGCCCGGGCCGATCTCGTTCGGATAGTCGAAGGCGCGGAACGCCTCCAGCAGTTCCATCTGCGAGCGCGAGGTCTCGATGGTGATGACATCGGCGTCCATCGCGGCGATGGAAGCGATCACATCGTTGAACTCGCTGTAGCACATGTGGGTGTGGATCTGCGTCTCGTCGCCCACGCCGCTGGCGGTCAGCCGGAAGGCCTCGGCGGCCCAGTCCAGGTAGGCCTGCCAGCGGGCCTTGCGCAGCGGCAGGCCTTCGCGGAAGGCCGCCTCGTCGATCTGGATGACGCGGATGCCGGCGGCCTCCAGATCGCACACCTCGTCGCGGATCGCCAGCGCCAACTGGCGCGCCTGCTGTTCGCGGGATATGTCGTCGCGCGGGAACGACCACATCAGCATGGTTACCGGGCCGGTCAGCATGCCCTTCATCACCTTGGCGGTCTGCTCCTGGGCGTAGCGGATCCATTCCACGGTCATCGGCCGCGGCCGGCTGATATCGCCGTAGATGATCGCCGGCTTCACGCAGCGCGAACCGTAGCTCTGCACCCAGCCGAAGCGGGTGAAGGCGTAGCCGTCCAGCTGCTCGGCGAAGTACTCGACCATGTCGTTGCGCTCGGCCTCGCCGTGCACCAGCACGTCCAGTCCCAGCTGTTCCTGCACCCGCACCGCGTGGCGGATCTCGGCGCGCATGGCTGCGGCATACTCGGCCGCCGGTAACGTCCCCTGCCTGAAGGCCTGGCGTGCCTGGCGGATTTCGGCGGTCTGCGGGAAGGAGCCGATGGTGGTGGTCGGGAACAGTGGCAGGTGCAGGTGCTCGCGCTGCGCGGCGATGCGCCGGGCGAACGGCGACTGGCGCCGGCTGTCCTCGGGGCGGACGGCCGACAGGCGCGCCTGCACCGCCGGGTTGTGGATGCGCGGCGAGGCCGCGCGGGCCACCTGCACGGCGCGGCTGTCGGCCAGCGCCTGTTGCACGCGCGCCGACTGCGGATCGCGCAGGGCCTCGGCCAGCACGGCGATTTCCGCGCACTTCTGCACGGCGAAGGCCAGCCAGCCCTTCAGCTCGGCATCCAGCCGATCCTCGCGATCCAGATCCACCGGGCTGTGCAGCAGCGAACAGGAGGAGCCCACCCACAGCCGCTCGCCCAGGCGCGCCTGCGCCTGCTGCAGCACGCCCAGGGCCTTGTCCAGGTCGGTACGCCAGACGTTGCGGCCATCGACCACGCCCAGCGACAGCACCTTGTAGGCCGGCAGCCAGTCGAGCACCACCGGGAACTGCTCCGGGGCGCGCACCAGGTCCACGTGCAGGCCGTCCACCGGCAGGCCGGCGGCCAGCGCCAGGTTGTCCTCCAGGCCGGCGAAGTAGGTGGCGATCAGCTTCTTGCCGGGCTCGCGCTGCAGCAGGTTGTAGGCACGCTCGAAGCCGGCCTTCCAGGCCTGCGGCAGGTCGAGGCCGAGGATCGGCTCGTCGATCTGTACCCAGTCCACGCCCAGCGTCTTCAGGCGTTGGAGGATTTCTCCATACACTGGCAGCAGGCGTTCCAGCAGGTCGAGGCGCTCGAAGTCGCCGCCCTTGCACTTGCCCAGCCACAGATAGGTCAGCGGGCCGATGATCACCGGCTTGACCGCATGGCCCAGCGCACGGGCTTCGGCGACTTCCTCGAACAGCTGCTCCCAGCTCAGCCGGAACGTCTGGTCGGCGGTGAACTCGGGGACCAGGTAGTGGTAGTTGCTGTCGAACCACTTGGTCATTTCCTGGGCATGGGCGCCGCCGCAGCAGCCGCCGCTGACGCCGCGCGCCATGGCGAACAGGGTGTCCAGGCTCGGCAGGCCGCCATCGCGGGGGCGGAAGCGCTCGGGGACCACGCCGAACATCAGCGAATGGGTGAGCACCTGGTCGTACCAGGCGAAATCGCCGACCGGCAGCAGGTCGATGCCGGCGTCCTTCTGCAGTTGCCAGTGTTCGGCGCGCAGCTGGCGGCCGACCTGGCGCAGGCCGGCCTCGTCCAGCGCGCCCTTCCAGTAGGCTTCGAGGGCTTTCTTCAGCTCGCGGTCGCGGCCGATGCGGGGGAATCCGAGGGTGTGGGCAATAGCCATCTGTGCTCTCCAGTAACCGTGGCCGGCATTCTCGGCGCGCTGGAAAGCTGAAACAAACTCAAGATTCTATTGAGCAACACGAGATTAATTCATGAACGTAGGGCGCTCCGCGCTTTTATCGGGCCGCCGATCGAGGCCACGCGGGGACAATCCATGGTTTGGTGTTCCGCCGTGGTCATCGCGGCCGACGCCGCTACGTAGGGCGGACAACGCCGTTCCTGTCCGCCGTTACGCGCACAGGCTGGCGTGAGTTACTTCTTCAGCAGATCCGCCAGTCCGGCGAAGGCCTTGAAGGTTTCCTTCGGACCCTTGTCGCCGCCCGGGGTGGCCTCGGCGAAGTACTGGTTGTCGGTATAGCGCGAGTGCTCGTTGTCGTGGCAGTACAGGCAGAGCAGCTCCCAGTTCGAGCCGTCCTCGGGGTTGTTGTCGTGGTTGTGGTCCTTGTGATGGACCGTCAGCTCGCTCAGGCGCTTGCCGGAGAATTCACGGGCGCAGCGGCCGCACACCCAGGGGTACATCTTCAGGGCCTTTTCCCGGTAGCCCTGCTCGCGCTGGCTGTAGGGAATGTTCGATTTGCTGGTGCTCATGCGCAGTGCTCGATCAGGTGACGGAAACCGCCGCCCGGGCGGGGGGCGGCGGCTCTAGTTGACGTCTCTCGCCCGGCGGCGTCAATCCGTCTTCAGATCATCTTGCGCAAGCGGTTCAGACGTTGTTGGCCGGCGCTCAGCCAGTGCGGCAGTGCCGGGCCGGTGCCGGCCTCGCGCAATCCGGCGTGGCGCGCCATCACCACGCGCAGGGGCACCTCCTGCTCCGGCTCCACGTCGACGAACAGCACATGGCGACCCTCCTCCAGGGTTTTCTGCAGGGCCTGAAAATGCTGGTTGCGCCGCTGGAAACCGAAGAAACCGCTCTCCCACACCGAGAAACCGAACAGCACCAGCGCCAGGAACACGAACGGCGCCCAGCCGGCGCGGGTGGCGGTCCAGCCGGCCCACCAGGCCACCAGCAGCACCAGCACGGCGAGCGCCAGGCCTACCAGCGCGCCGCGCCAGCCCAAGTTGAACACGTCGGTCTTCATCACCGAGGGCACGCCATGCACCCGGTGCCGCTCGAGCTCGGCGTCCTGCTCGCTGAGCACGTGGATCTGCTCCGTGGGAATGCCGCTGGTTTCCAGCTCCCGTTCCAGGAGCTCCAGCTCATCGAGGGTGTCGCTGATGTAGTAGTGGCGGTTCATAGAGGCCTCCCAGAGCGGTTGCGAAAGCCTCCCTGCGGCAAATCGACACGCGGCCATGCCCAGCCCGCGCTCACGGTCGGACAGGCCGCTGGACTATCCTGTGCCTATAGACACAACAGGAGACGGAATAATGCGCAACGTACTGGTGGCATTCGACGGGTCGGACAGTTCCAAGCGGGCAGTCCAGTACCTGATCGACTTCGCGCGCGAACATTCGGCCACGCTGAACGTGCATCTGCTCAACGTGCAGCAGCCGCCCATCGTTTACGGCGAATACGTGACCGGTGAGCTCATCGAGCGCATGGAGCAGTCGGCAACCAGCCAGGCCCAGCACCTGCTCGACTGGCCGGCCGCGCAGCTGCAGGCCGCCGGCATCACCCACAGCCGCCACACCGCACAGGGCAACATCCCCGAGCAGATCGGCCTGGCCGTCGAGAAGCTGAGCTGCGACACCGTGGTGATGGGCACCCGGGGCCTGGGCAACTTCTCCGGCCTGCTGATGGGCTCGGTCGCCACCCGCGTGGTGCATGAAGTGCCGGTGCCGGTGCTGCTGGTGAAGTGATCGAGAGGGCCGACAAATCGTCGGCCCTTTTTCTTTCAGGGCTGCTCGCCGCGAGCCGCCAGACTGGCCTGGTGCACCCGCTCGGCCGGTACCCGCAACTGGGTCAGCAGGTACTCCGCGAAAGCCGGCGCATAATCCTGCCGCGCAATGGCCCAGGCCATGCAGGCCAGCCAGGCTTCCCGCTCCTCTTCACCGACCCGCCAGCGCGTGTGGAACGCCGGGATGCTGATCGGCCCGAAGCGCGCCGCATATTCCCTCGGCCCGCCCAGCCAACCGCTCAGGAAGGTCGCCAGCTTGTCTTTGGCCAGCTCCAGCGACTCGGGGTACAGCTGCCGCACGCAGGCGGCTTCGGGCAGCGTGTCCATCGCCCGATAGAAATCCTCGACCAGGCGCCGCAAGCCGGCCTGGCCGCCGGCGGCCTGGTAGGACGCGTCACCGACGCCGAAAACAGGGGTAGCAGTGTTCATTGAGTGTCCCGCTCAAAACAGTCAGGGGCGCATGGTAGAGTCCCGGCGTCGCTCCACCAACCGGTTCATCCGCCTTGCCTTCGGAGATGCCCATGCCCGCTGCGCCCGACTTCCGCCAGACGCTGTCCGCCCAACGCCCCTACGAACGCCGGGCAGCGAGCGACGACTTGGCCTACCTGATCGACCAGTTGGAAAGCGATCGGGGGCGCATTGTGCACAGCGCGGCGGTGCGCCGCTTGCAGCAGAAGACCCAGGTGTTCCCGCTGGAACGCAACGCCGCCGTGCGCAGCCGCCTGACCCATTCGCTGGAGGTGCAGCAGACCGGTCGTTTCATCGTGCGCACCCTGTACAAGCAGCTGGGTTCGCGCGCGGCGGACTACGGGCTGGACGGGCTGGAATCCGCGCTGGAAAGCCTGGTGGAGATGGCCTGCCTGCTGCATGACATCGGCAATCCGCCGTTCGGGCATTTCGGCGAGTTCGCCATCGGCGAATGGTTCGAGCGCAACCTGGATACCCTGCTGGACGCTGCACTGCCCGGCACCGCTGCGCAAGAGGAGCGGGTGGTCCGGCTGCTGCACGACCTGAAGACCTTCGAGGGCAACGCCCAGGGCATCCGCCTGGTGTTCCGCCTGCTGCGCCTGAACCTCACCTACAGCCAGACCGCCGCCATCCTCAAGTACGTGCGCTGTGCGGACACGCCCCATCCGCCCAGGGGCACGCCTGGCGCCTACCTGCACAAGAAGCCCGGCTTCTATGTGTCCGAACAGGCTTTCATCCAGAACCTGTGGGCGGCGCTGGGACGCGCACCGGGAACACGTCACCCGGCCGTGTACATCATGGAGGCGGCCGACGACATCGCCTACTGCCTGGCGGACATCGAGGACTCGGTGGAAAAGGGTTTCTTCGATCTCGACCAGCTGGCAACCGCGCTGCTGGCCCGCTACCGGGAACTGGCCGACCCGGAGTCGCCCCTGGATGGCGGGCAATCCTTCCGCCAGCGCCTGGACTACGCGCTCAAGCGCGCCGGCCAGGAGCCGGTCAACCCGACCGGCGAGTTCTTCATCTGGCTGCGGGTGAACATGATCCACCCACTGGTGAAGCACGCCGCCGCGCAGTTCATCGCGCAGATCGAGGCCGTGCATGCCGGCACGCTGGACCGCGCCCTGCTGGAGGACGGCAGTGCCGAGGCGGCCATCGTGCAGACCTTCAAGAGCGTGGCCGCCGACAAGGTGTTCTGCCACCGGGAAGTGGAGACCCTGCATCTGCAGGGTTATCGCATCCTGCAGGGACTGCTGGATTTCTACGCGCCACTGCTGCGGGCGCGGGCCGAGGAGTTTCGCGCGCTGGCCGCCGGCCGGCCATGCGGTTCGCCGCTTTTGCAGATGCTCACGCGCCGCTTGCCCAGCCAGCTACTGCGTGCCTACCTGGCGGCGGTGGAGGAAAGCGCCGGCGAGCCGCTGTGGGAGTTCTACCACCGCTGCCGGCTGCTACAGGACTTCGTCAGCGGCATGACCGACCAGCTGGCGCAGGACGAGTACCACACGCTGGCGGCGTTGTAGGGGAGCCACTCCCACAAGCCCGGCCACCCCGGTACACCGCGGCGGTGCCCGGCGGCGGTCCTGGCCGCCGTCGCAGCGCCGCGTCGCCTGCCTACGCCTTGAACTGGTCCATCAGCGCCTGTTGCTGGTTGGCCAGGCCGTTGAGGGTCTGGCTGATACGTGCCGACTCCTCGGCCTGGCCGGTGAGGGTTTCGGTCACGCCGCGTACGCCGGCGACGTTGCGACTGATCTCATCGGCCACTGCACTCTGTTCCTCGGCGGCGCTGGCGATCTGCAGGGTCATGTCGTGGATCACGCCGACCGCCTCGCCAATGCGACCGAGCGCCGTGACCGCCTCGGCCACCTGGCCGACGTTCTCCTGGGCCTGCTCGAAGCTGTCCTTCATCGATACGGACAAGCCGCGGGTATCGGTCTGCAGCGTCTCGATCACCGACTGGATCTCGCCCACCGATTCCTGGGTGCGCTGGGCCAGGCCGCGCACCTCGTCGGCCACCACCGCGAAGCCGCGTCCGGCCTCGCCGGCGCGGGCCGCCTCGATGGCGGCGTTGAGCGCCAGCAGGTTGGTCTGTTCGGCAATGCCGCGAATCACCTCCAGCACGCTGCCGATCTGTTCGCTGTTGGCGGTCAGCCCGCTCATGTGCTGCATGGCGCCATCCAGATCGCGCATCAGCGTCTCGAAATCGCGGGTGGTGCGGGCAATCACCTCGCGGCCCATGCGCGAGGCCTCCTCCGCGCCGCGGGTGGCCTCGGCGGCCTTGGCGGCGTTGCTGGCCACGTCCTGGGCGGTGGCGCTCATTTCCTGGGCGGCGGTGGCCAGCATGTCCACTTCGCGGAACTGGCGCTGCATGCCCTCGTTGGTCTGCGACGCCAGCGCCAGCGACTGGTCGGCGGTGGCGCGGGTCGCCTGCGCCGCCTGCTTCACCTCGGCGATGATCGGCTGCAGCTTGTCGAGGAAGCGGTTGAACCAGCCGACCAGCGTGCCCAGCTCGTCCTGCCGCGCGTAGTCCAGGCGGCGGGTCAGATCGCCCTCGCCGCTGGCGATGTCCTTGAACATGTCCGCCACGGCGAGGATCGGCCGGGTCACGCTGCGCGCGGTCAGCCAGATCAGCAGCAGGCCGACGCCGGTGGCCAGCAGGCCGAGCATCAGCGACACCAGGCTGTCGCTCAGCCGGCGCTGGTCCAATTGACGCTCCAGGTCGAGCACCGGGGCCTGCACGATGCGCTGGGGAATCTCCAGCAGCACCGACCACGACGGACTGTCGGGGATGGGCGCGAAGGGGTGCAGGACTTCCAGCATCTCGCCGTACTGGCTGACTTGCGGCCGGCCCTGGGCGATGCGCTGCAGCAGGTCATCATGACCCGGATAGGCGGTCGCGAAGCCCTCGCCGAGCAGCCCGGCGTTGCCGCTGTAGCCGGCCAGCAGGCCTGCGGTACTGATCACGCCCATGTGGCCCTGGCCGCCATACAGCGTCTGGTTGGCGGAGCTGGCCAGCGTCTGCAGGCGGTTCAGGCTGATGTCCACGCCGAACACCCCGACCACCTTGCCGTCGCGCAGCAGCGGGAAGGCAATCGAGGTCATGAGGATGTTCCTGCCGTCCACCGCGTCCACGTAGGGATCGATCACGCACACCCGCTGGCGCTCGTGCGGACAGCGGTACCAGCTGTTGTAGGGCAGGCCGTTCTTGCCGGGCGTGGCGTCATTGATCAGCGCTTCGCTGATGGTCTCGTGCTCCAGCGTCTCGCCGTCGCGGGACCAGTAGATGCTGAAACGCCCCGTCTCGTTGGCGCCGAACTCGGCGCGCTCGGCGAACAGCGCGTCCTTCTCGTCCAGCGCATCGGGCTCGAAGACCAGGTAGAGGCCGAACAGGTCCGCGTTGTTCTGCAGCGCGTTACCGGCCAGGCGAACGAGGTCTTCACGCAAATCGAACGCGCTGTCCATGCGGGCAATGGACTGTTCGCGCATCAGCTGCACCTGGCCGAGGATGCCGCTGCCGTACTGATAGGTGTCCATGAACAGACGCTGGATGCGCAGTGCCTGGGTCTGGCCATAGGCGCTGATGCGCTCGCCGGCCGCCTCCTGCAGCATGGCGCTGCCGGCCTCCTTGACCAGCACGCTGCTGCGCTGGGTCTGCTGCAGCGAGGCGCCGATCAGCACGGCAACGATCAGCACCAGGCACAACCCCGCCAGCAGGGTGATTTTCCAGGCAATGGACAGACGCGAAGGGGACATGGCCAACAACTCCCTAACAGGACCACTTTTTTCCTGGCCGAACTCCACCAGGCCTTTCGGGGTTATCGGCACCCTTGGCCGTCACCTGAGCGAATCGGGTGCATTGACGTCATTTTTTTGTAACACCAGCCCCGCCGCGGTGCGTCATCTCCTGCCTGCGCTCAGGCTCGCGCCTGGCGGCGCGGCCAGGTCAACGTGAAACGGGCACCGCCCAGCGTGCTGCGGCCCACCGAGGCGCGCCCGCCATGCCAGTGGATGATGCGCCGCACGATGGACAACCCCAGACCGTGGCCGCCCAGGGAACGGGCGCGACTGTCATCCAGGCGCAGGAAGGGCGTGAAGATGCGCTCCCAGGCCTCGCGGGGCACGCCGGGGCCGTCATCCTCGACATCCACCCGGCAGACGTCGCCGGCAATGCTGTAGTTCACCCGCACCCGTCGCTCGGCATGGCGCAGGGCGTTGCTGACCAGGTTGAGCACCGCCCGTTGCAGATAACGCGGCTCCGCTTCAATCAGCCCGCCATCGGGCGCCGGGCGCCAGACGCCGCGCTCCAGACGCACCTCGACGCGCAGCGGCGCCGCCTCGTCCATCACCCGCTCCAGCAGCGCCGGCAGATCGACGTCCTGGAAATCCAGCTGCGGCGAGCCCTGCTCCAGACGGGCGTAGACCAGCATCTCGTCGACCAGACGGTCCAGCTCCTGGATGTCGTGGTCCATGCCGGCCAGGTACTTGCGCCGCTGCGCCGCGTCCTCGCTGTCCTCGACCATCTCCAGGCCGAAGCGCAGGCGCGCCACCGGCGTGCGCAGCTCGTGGGAGACGGCGCGCACCATCTCGCGCTGCACGCTGATCAGCCGCTGCACGTGCTCGGCCATGGCATTGAAGGCCGCGGCCAGCCGCCCCACCGAGTCGCCCTCGCCTTCCGGCACCCGCGCCTCCAGCTTGCCGGCGGCGATCCGCGTGGCCGCCGCCTCCAGGCCGCGCAGGCGGTATTCCAGGCGGCGCACCAGGGCGTACAGGGTCAGGCCGATCAGGCTCAGCCCGAGCACGGTGAACAGCACCAGCAGTTGCGGCGGGTAGGGATTGAGCGGGTACAGCGGGCCGATCTCCAGAATCCACGGCGTATCGACCTGGCCGACCATCACGCGGATCGAGTCGCCGCCCCTGGCCAGCGCCATCACCGTATCGCCCTCGACCAGGCGCCGGCGCTGGTCGGCGTCCAGCTCCATCTGGTCCATGGCGCGCAGGTGCACGGGGTAGCCGAAGCCCTTGGCCTCCGCCAGCTCGGCCAGGCGCTGGCGCTGCTCGGGGGCCGGGTAGCGGCGCAGCTCGTCGCTGATCAGGAACAGCGTGGCGCGCGCCAGCTGCTCGCTGACCTGCTCCACGGTCGCGGTGAGCACCAGACGCTCCTTCTCGCTGACCAGGCTGTAGATCAGCGAAGGATTCAGCCGCTCGACCAGCACCTGACCGCGCAGCAGGCGCGTGCGGCCACGGCTATCCAGCTGCACGTCGGCCAGGCTCTCCAGATGCAGCGGCGTGCCCAACAGTCGCCCCCATAGCGCCATGGCGCGGGTGCGCTCCACCGCGTCCATGCCGGCCAGGTTGTCGGCCATCAGCCGGAACGAGCCCTGGGCCAGGCGCTCGCGGTAGTGGTCGTGGCGCAGCGCGTTGACCAGCTGAAGACTGCCCACCGCCAGCAGTGCCACCAGCACCAGGGCGGCCAGCATGCCGGCGTAGATACGCAGGAAGATGGAATTCACAGGGCGCGTTCCTGACCAGAATGGGCAGGAGTCTAACCGGCCTGCCCCGCAATGGGGATCGTAGGGTGGACAACGCTTTTCTTGTCCACTGCCACACCGCTGCGGCGGCGGCCGGCCGCCGAATCAAAGCTCCTCCGCCACCTCGCGCACGAACAGATAGCCCTTTCCGCGGATGGTCTTGATCAGGCGTGGGGTGACCGGGTCGTCGCCGAGCTTGGGGCGGATGCGGGAGATGCGCACGTCGATGGAGCGGTCCTGGCCGTCGTATTCGATGCCGCGCAGCTGGGTGAAGATCTCCTCGCGCGACAGCGTGCGTCCGGCGTTGAGCGCCAGCAGCCAGAGCAGGTCGAACTCGGCGCCGGTCAGGTCGACGCGTTCGCCGCCCAGGGTGGCTTCGAGGCGCGCGTGGTCCAGCTGCAGCGAGCCAAAGCTCAGGCGCTGCACCGCCTCGGCGGGCGCCTCGTGCCGGCGCAGCAGGGCGCGGATGCGTGCCAGCAGCACCACCGGACGCACCGGCTTGCACACATAGTCGTCGGAGCCCATCTCCAGGCCCTGCACCTGATCGAGGTCGTCGGTACGCGCGGTGAGCATCAGGATCGGGCCGTCGTAGCCCTGTTCGCGCACCCGCCGGCAGATGGAAAAGCCGTCCTCGCCCGGCAGCATCAGGTCCAGCACCACCAGCGCGGGACGCTCGGCGAGGATCTGATTGACCGCCCGCCGGCCATCGGCCTGCACGCTCACCGCCAGCCCCTGGGATTCGAGGTAGTCGCGGGTCAACTCCGCCAGGCGGGCGTCATCCTCGACGATGAGGATGTGACAGCGGTCCGGCATGACATCTCTCCTTGGCTTGCGAATGGCCGGCATTGTATCGGGTTTGCCGCGCCGGGCCGACACGGCCCTGGCTTGCCAGGGAGCGGCTTCGGCCGCGATCAGGGCGCACCTTGAAAAGCACTGAGGCTGACGCGGCTCCCCCGGGTTTCCCCGCCACTACATATAGGGGGAGAAATCCCTCACAAAACGATGAAAAGCGCTGAGCGAGCCGCCATGCCCATTGCAGCGGGGTGTGCAAAGGAAACCCACAGGCTTATCCACAGAAGGGCTCGGCGGGGTGGCTTGTCTTTCCCGTCGGCTGCCATTATCTTGCGCCGCATCAAGCAGAACACACTACATGTTGTGTTTCGGCGGAACCCGAGAGAACGAAAGGAATCCAACCCGTCAAGGGCCGAACAGGCCGGACGGGCAACGCCACGGGCGAGGAATCGCCGCTGTCGACAGACGACGCCCCTGCGGGCACGAACTGAGGTCAGTCACCAGGTGTTGCGAGCGAGGCGCGTGCCTCGATCAATCCGGGAGCCAGGGAGGCGTTTACGCCGTATGCCACCCCATCCCCTTGTCACGCCAATTTGCCGGCGATTTTTCCCCGGCATGGCGTTTTTTTGCCCGGCGAGCGGCCATAGCCGTCACGCGGAAGAAGCATTGGAAACGTGGAGCAGCCCATGCAAACCGACAATACCGCCATCAGCCCGGAACTGAGCGCCACCGCGCCCGGCAGCCTGAAGGTCATCAAGCGTAACGGCACCGTGGTGCCCTACACCGACGACAAGATCAGCGTGGCCATCACCAAGGCCTTCCTGGCCGTGGAAGGCGGTCAGGCAGCGGCGTCGAGCCGTATCCACGACACCGTGGCCCACCTCACCGCGCAGGTGACCGCCACCTTCACCCGCCGCATGCCGTCGGGCGGCACCATCCATATCGAAGACATCCAGGACCAGGTGGAACTGGCGCTGATGCGCGCCGGCGAGCAGAAGGTCGCCCGCGACTACGTGCTGTACCGCGAAGCCCGTTCCCAGGAACGCAAGCGCGCCGCCGAGGCCCACAACGTGGCCCAGCCGCACCCGAGCATCCGCGTCACCCTGGACGACGGCAGCCAGCGCCCGCTGGACCTGGGCCGCCTGCAGACGCTGATCCGCGAAGCCTGCGAAGGCCTGGCCGAGGTGGACGGCGCACTGATCGAGCGCGAGACCCTGAAGAACCTCTACGACGGCGTGTCCCTCAAGGACGTCAACACCGCCCTGGTGATGACCGCGCGCACCCTGGTGGAGCGCGAGCCCAACTACAGCCAGGTGACCGCCCGCCTGCTGCTCGACAGCCTGCGCGCCGAAGCTCTCTCCTTCCTCGGCGTGGCCGACAGCGCCACCCACCACGAAATGGCCGACCTGTACGCGCCGGCGCTGACCGCCTACGTGGAAAAGGGCGTGGAGTTCGAACTGCTCGACCCGCAGCTGAAGACCTTCGACCTGGCCAAGCTGGGCGCCGCGCTGGATCACGAGCGCGACCAGCAGTTCGCCTACCTGGGCCTGCAGACCCTCTACGACCGCTACTTCATCCACAAGGGCGGCGTGCGCTTCGAGCTGCCGCAGGTGTTCTTCATGCGCGTGGCCATGGGCCTGGCCGTGGAAGAGCCGAAGAAGAACGAACGCGCCATCGAGTTCTACAACCTGCTGTCGTCCTTCGACTACATGGCCTCCACGCCGACCCTGTTCAACGCCGGCACCCTGCGTCCGCAGCTGTCCTCCTGCTACCTGACCACCGTGCCGGACGACCTGGGCGGCATCTACAGCGCCATCCGCGATAACGCCCTGCTCTCCAAGTTCGCTGGCGGCCTGGGCAACGACTGGACCCCGGTGCGCGCGCTGGGCGCCTACATCAAGGGCACCAACGGCAAGAGCCAGGGCGTCGTGCCCTTCCTCAAGGTGGTCAACGACACCGCCGTGGCCGTCAACCAGGGCGGCAAGCGCAAGGGCGCGGTGTGCGCCTACCTGGAAACCTGGCACCTGGACATCGAGGAATTCCTCGAACTGCGCAAGAACACCGGCGACGACCGCCGCCGCACCCACGACATGAACACCGCCAACTGGGTGCCCGACCTGTTCATGAAGCGCGTGTTCCAGGACGGCCCCTGGACGCTGTTCTCGCCCTCCGACGTACCCGACCTGCACGACCTGACCGGCAAGGCGTTCGAAGAGCGCTACGAGTACTACGAAGCCCTGGCCGGCTACGGCAAGCTCAAGCTGCACAAGGTCGTCCAGGCCAAGGACCTGTGGCGCAAGATGCTCTCGATGCTGTTCGAGACCGGCCACCCGTGGATCACCTTCAAGGACCCGTGCAACCTGCGCAGCCCGCAGCAGCACGTGGGCGTGGTGCACAGCTCCAACCTGTGCACCGAGATCACCCTGAACACCAACGCCGACGAAATCGCCGTGTGCAACCTGGGTTCGGTGAACCTGGTGAACCACATCGTCGATGGCCAGCTCGACCTCGCCAAGCTGGAGCGCACCGTGCGCACCGCCGTGCGCATGCTCGATAACGTCATCGACATCAACTACTACAGCGTGCCCCAGGCGCGGAACGCCAACCTCAAGCACCGCCCGGTGGGTCTGGGCCTGATGGGCTTTCAGGACGCCCTGTACCAGCAGCACATCGCCTACGGTTCCGACGCCGCCGTGCAGTTCGCCGACCGCTCCATGGAAGCGATCAGCTACTTCGCCATCCAGGCCTCGTGCGACCTGGCCGACGAGCGCGGCGCCTACCAGACCTTCGAGGGTTCGCTGTGGAGCCAGGGCGTGCTGCCGCTGGATTCCCTGCAGCGCCTGATCGACGCCCGTGGCGAGCAATACATCCAGGTCGACCGCACCGAGAGCCTGGACTGGGCCCCGCTGCGCGAGCGCGTGAAGGGTGGCATCCGCAACTCCAACATCATGGCCATCGCGCCGACCGCGACCATCTCCAACATCGTGGGCGTGTCGCAGTCCATCGAGCCGACCTACCAGAACCTGTACGTGAAATCGAACCTCTCGGGCGAGTTCACCGTCATCAACCCCTACCTGGTGCGCGACCTCAAGGCCCGCGGCCTGTGGGACCCGGTGATGGTCAACGACCTCAAGTACTACGACGGCTCCGTGCAGCAGATCGAACGCATCCCGGCCGACCTCAAGGCGCTGTACGCCACCGCCTTCGAAGTGGACACCAAGTGGATCGTCGAAGCCGCCAGCCGCCGCCAGAAGTGGATCGACCAGGCCCAGTCGCTGAACCTGTACATCGCCGGCGCCTCGGGCAAGAAACTGGACGTCACCTACCGCATGGCCTGGTACCTGGGTCTGAAGACCACTTACTACCTCCGCGCCCTGGCCGCCACCAGCACCGAGAAGTCGACCATCACCACCGGCAAGCTCAACGCCGTGAGCTCGGTGATCGATGAAAGCCTGCAAGCCGCCCCGGCTCCCGCCCCGGTGCCGAAAGCCTGCAGCATCGACAACCCCGACTGCGAAGCCTGCCAGTAACCGACCGTAGGGTGGATATCGCTTTCCATATCCACCACGGCCCCGCCCTGCGGGGCCCGCCAGGCCGCGCCAAACGCCATCGGTGCCGTTGCGTGCACCACAGCCACCCGAACAACGACCGGCCCCACGCCGGTCCCCCGATCAGGAGCACACCTCATGCTGAGCTGGGACGAATTCGACCAACCTGAAGAAACCACCCCCGCCGCCAAGGCCGCCGCCGCGCAAGCCACCGCGCAGACCGACGCCCTAGACCATGCCGTCGGCGGCTCCGTCGAGCAGGCCCGCACCGTCAGCGCCGGCGACTCCGACGCCGTGGCCCGCGCCAAGCGCGCGCTGGACGAGCTGGACATCCAGGAAGGCCTCAACGAACTGGAAGGCGAAAGCGCCCGCGTGCGCGTGGACGAGAAGCGCATGATCAACGCCCGCGCCGACCTCAACCAACTGGTGCCCTTCAAGTACGAATGGGCCTGGCAGAAGTACCTGGACGGCTGCGCCAACCACTGGATGCCGCAGGAGGTCAACATGACCGCCGACATCGCCCTGTGGAAAAGCGCCGACGGTCTGACCGAGGACGAGCGCCGCATCGTCAAGCGCAACCTGGGCTTCTTCTCCACCGCCGACAGCCTGGTGGCCAACAACCTGGTGCTGGCCGTGTACCGCCTGATCACCAACCCCGAATGCCGCCAGTACATCCTGCGCCAGGCCTTCGAAGAGGCGATCCACACCCACGCCTACCAGTACTGCATCGAATCCCTCGGCATGGACGAAGGCGAGATCTTCAACATGTACCACGAGATTCCCAGCGTCGCGAAAAAGGCCAGCTGGGGCCTCAAGTACACCCGCTCGATCTCCGACCCGACCTTCACCACCGGCACCGTCGAGACCGACAAGCAGTTCCTGCGCAACCTGATCGCCTACTACTGCGTGCTGGAAGGCATCTTCTTCTATTGCGGCTTCACCCAGATTCTTTCCATGGGCCGCCGCAACAAGATGACCGGCACCGCCGAGCAGTTCCAATACATCCTGCGCGACGAATCCATGCACCTGAACTTCGGCATCGACATGATCAACCAGATCAAGATCGAAAACCCGCACCTGTGGGACGCCGAGATGAAGGACGAAGCGACCCAGATGATCCTGCAGGGCACCCAACTGGAAATCGAATACGCCCGCGACACGATGCCGCGCGGCGTGCTGGGCATGAACGCGGCAATGATGGAGGACTACCTCAAGTTCATCGCCAACCGCCGCCTGACGCAGATTGGGCTGCCGGAGCAGTATCCGGGCACCACCAACCCGTTCCCGTGGATGAGCGAGATCATGGACCTGAAGAAGGAGAAGAACTTCTTCGAGACTCGCGTCACGGAATATCAGACGGGTGGGGCGCTGGCCTGGGATTGATGGACTCTCGATAGGCGTAAAGATGAGTCGCCATTATGGAGCTGTCGGATATATTCGGCAGCTCCATGCCCTGAACATTCAATTTCAATCTTAACCTTATCTCCCAGTGCAGCTGGCGTTCTTTTGAGGCTAGAGACTGGACCGTGCCGGTCCATAAACAATATTCGCGGCATCTTTATTATGGATAACGAAGAAAATCTCGGCGTTGTTGTTGCTGTTGTCATTGGCGTGATGTTCGTTGCGGCTGTTGTTGCACTTGTGCTCTTGGTTAAAGATAAGTCGACTGTTCGGGCAGCCATGAACCTTGAGTCAGGGCAAGCTGAAATAGCTGTAACTGTTGAGCAGTCTTAAGAGGGGCGCTTGGCCTGATGGATGATTGATCGTTCCCACGCTCCGCGTGGGAACGTCGCCCTCGGCGCTCCTGCGTCCACCCGCCCCCGTAGCGACGCAGAGCGTCACCGGCTAGGCTCCCACGCAGAGCGTGGGAGCCATCAGCCGAGTACGACGCCAGACCCACTAACCGATTCACGGACGAATCCCATGGGCCGCAGCCGCTACGTCATTACCGATCCCGCGCAACCGCACTTCCTGACCTGTACCGTGATGGAGTGGCTACCGCTGTTCTCCCGTCCTGCACTGGTCGACATCCTGCTCGACTGCTGGCGTTACCAGCAGACCCACCAAGGGCTCCGGCTATATGGCTATGTGGTGATGGAAAACCACCTGCACTATCTCGCGCAGGCACCCGATCTGGCCCGCTGCGTCAGCAGCTTCAAGTCCTACACGGCCCGCCGGATCCTCGACGACCTGCAACGACGCGGCGCGGAGTCGGTCCTGCAGCGGCTGAGCTTCAGCAAGCGGGCACACAAGCAAGATCGGGAATACCAGCTCTGGCAGGAAGGCAGCCATGCCGAGCTGGTCTGCAGCGAGGAGGTCATGCGCCAGAAGCTGGATTACATCCACCACAATCCGGTGCGTCGCGGTTATGTGGATCTGGCCGAGCACTGGCGCTACTCCAGTGCTCGCGACTATCAGGGACAAGCCGGGCTGCTGGTGATCGACCGGCTGCCGAGTTGACGTGGAGCCACCGGCAAGACTCCCACGCAGCGCGTGGGAGCCATCAATAAAACAGGCCGACATTTCATCTACCGATGCCTTGCAGAGATGGCATCGGCGAGGCGACCTTCAGGCGCTCAGCCTGACGATCTGCGCATGGGCGTCGGCCAGGCCTTTCTCGACGCCGTGGGGGCGAGCGTCCAGGCCTTCCGCGTAGACGAATTCCACCTCGGCGATGCCGACCAGGCCGAGTACCGCGCGCAGATAAGGAGTGACCGCGTCGCTCGCCTGCCCTAGGTGCACACCGCCACGCGAGCTGAAGGCCACCGCGCGGACACCCTCGATCAGGCCCACCGGATGGCTTTCGGTATAGCGGAAGGTCACCTGCGCGCGGGCCACCAGGTCGAACCAGTTTTTCAGCTGCGTCGGCACGTTCAGGTTGTACATGGGGGCGCCTATCAACAGCAGGTCGCTGGCCTTGAGCTCGGCGATCAACTGATCTGACAGCGCCACCACCTGTCGGGCGCGCTCGCTCGGCTGGCCGACGCCACGCAGGGCGTGGAACAGCTCATGGTCCAGCACCGGCAGATCGAGGCTGGCCAGGTCGCGCACCAGCACCTCATCGAGATGCCCCTTGGCCAGTCGTTCAGCCAGGAAACTGTCGATCAGGGCGTTGGTCCTGGAGTTGCTGCCCATGATGCTGGACTTGAGGACGAGGATCTTGCTCATGAATGCGCTCCAGTTGGGGAGTTTGTGGGAATGCGCATAGCCTACCATTCCATTTTTCTCACCAATGGCGATAGTATTTCTCTTGATTGGTTCCCCTATGGATACAAAGCCATGCGAGACAGCCTGAACGGCGTCGACGTCTTCGTCGTGGTGGCGGAGGCCGGCAGCTTCGCCCAGGCGGCCAGCCAGCTGCACATCACCCGCTCCGCGGTGGGCAAGAGCATTGCCCGTCTGGAGCAGCGCCTGGGCGTGCTGCTGTTCCACCGCACCACGCGTAGCCTGAGCCTGACCGACGAAGGCTCGAGGTTCCATGGGCACTGCCTGCGGGCCCTGGAGGAAATCCGCGCGGGCGAAACGGCGCTGGAAAGCGGCAAGTGGCAGGTCAACGGCCAGCTGCGGGTGTCCATGCCGGTGCTGTTCGGCCATCTGTGCATCGCGCCCATCCTGATCGAGCTGGCGCAGCAGCATCCCGAGCTGGTGCTGGAAATGTCCTTCAGCGACCGCACCGTGGACTTGGTGGAGGAAGGCTTCGACCTGGCGATCCGCAACGGCGTCCTGCCCGACAGCAGCGACCTGGTGGCCCGCCGGCTGGGCGAGCACGGCATGACGTTCTGCGCATCGCCGGCCTATCTGCAGTGCCATGGCGAGCCTGGCAGCTTCGCGGAGTTGCAGCAGCACGACGCCGTGGCCTACACGCGCCTGGGCCGGATGCTCGAATGGCAGGTGCGTGTCGATGGCCAGGTACAGGCGATCAGACCCAAAGCCCGTCTACGGATGGACGACCTTCGCGCCGTCACCGACGCTACCTTGGCCGGTCTCGGCATCGCCTGGCTGCCCTACTGGCTGGCTCGCGAGTACCTGCTGCGCGGAGAGTTGCGAGAGGTGCTGGCGGAGCAGCCGAGCCTGACCTACCCGATCAGCGCCCTGTGGCCACAGACCCCGCACCTGCCATTGAAGACGCGGGTGGCGGTGGATGCCCTGCTGGCGAAGCTGCCGGCACGCCTTGCGGTGGTGGAGTCGCGGCCGAAGAGAAAAGGGGACAGATTTATTTAACGAGCCCCCCGAGTGGCGAGGTCCACCTACGCCTGAGTACCGGTCACCTGTGCAGACCATGAAAGGCTTGCTCCACGACAAGCCTTTTTCATTGACGCTGCCATACCGTAGGGCAGCGCAGCAGTGGCGCTGTTATTCAATGGACATTGATCAGCCTGCCACTGGCTGCGCCGATGATTCGGACATCCTGCGAGGCCATTCCATGACCGAAACGACGCTGCCGGAACAGGACTGCGACCAGAGTGAATTTGTCGACTTGTCCATAGGGTGGGCCGCTGTCAGAAGAGGCGCGGTCGTCGCCTTTATCCCCATGCGCAACTTCCAGGACGTGGATTTCGAGCGGTTCCGCGAAGAGTCACGCTGGTTGCTGGCCACGCTGGGCAGCGTGAAGGCCGGCAACCTCATGCGCAAGCCGGATGGCTCCATCGTGTTCCTGGCCCGCCGGGCCCATGACCGCCGCTCCACCCAGGTGGGCAGGCCACGGCCGGAATTTCCGGTCGCCTTTCTGGAGCCCAGATTCCACCCGGAGCAATGATGGCGGGGCGGCCAATGGCGTGGTCCATCCGCATTTGATATGGCGGTTTGGGCCACCCGTTCTGCGTGCTGCGCGCGGTTTACAGGTTCAGCAGCGGCGCCGGAATATCCAGGGCCTTTGCGATTCGCTCGCGTGTCGCCTTGCGGGGGCGCTCGGCGGCTTCCTGCTGCGCATAGGCGGGCTGCGAGATGCCGAGGCGCTCGGCCACCTCGGCCTGGGTCAGCCCCAGATGCCGGCGCCAGGCGGCGATGGCGGTCATGCCGTCCTTGATCATGTAGCCCACGACCTCGTTGGGTACCAGATCTTCGACAGGGTGGCTGGCGATATAGTCGGCGTAAGGCACCACGACGAAGGCGGGACGGCCGTCCGCGCCGTGGATGATCTGCACGTTAGTAGGTGTGTTCATCGCGCTTCCTGACCTCTTCGATGCTGACGATTTTCACGCCGCCGTCCCAGTCGAACAGGATGCGGTAGTTGCCCACCCGGAGCCTGTAGCCGTACTGGTGATGGGCGAGCGCCTTGACGTTCTGGACGTTGGGCATGTGAGCGAGGGCTTAGTGCGGGCATGGCCCCCACCTCCCAAACAGCGCGCATCCCCGAAGCAAGGCTCCTGCACCTCCACGGTGGAAAATCGCTTCGCGAGTTTTCCACCCTACGTCCGGTGATGCTCAGGACAGTGAGAAATGCTGCGCCTTGTCTACCGGCCGGGCTGGCCGACAGCGCTTCTTCTCAGGCCTTCACGCAGACAAACAGCGCGTTCCCGGAGCGTTGGTCCCACGGCACGATCTTTTCGTAGTCATGCTCCAGCACATGCACCTCGAAGTACGGCTGCAGCAGCGCCTGCAGTTCGGCGAAGCTCACCGCGACCATGGGGTGTTCGTCGTGCCAGACCTGGGTTTCGTCCGCCACGGTACGGGCGATGCGCACTTTCAGCGACTGCCGCTCACCCGCGCCGCCGTAGTGCCAGGCGGAGCGGAAGTGGAGCAGGCCGTCTGCATGTTCGGCGGTGTGCGCGACAAACAGCGCGTTGTCGATCTTGTCCTTGTCGACGGCGTTGAAGCAGAAGAGCCCGCCCTCCTCCAGCGCGGCATGGGCGCTGGCGATGCAGGCCTGGAGCCGCTCGATGCTGCCGCTGTAGTGAATGGAATAGAGGAAGCAGGTGATCAGGTCGAGCGGTTCCTCCACGGTGAAACCGCACATGTCCTGCCGGGAGAACTGCGCTTCCGGGCAGCGCTCGGCCGCGAGCTCCAGCATGGGCTGGTTGATGTCGAGGCCGCTGCTCCGGTAGCCGGCGTCGAGGAAGTGCCGCACGTGCGGGCCGGTGCCACAGGCCAGGTCCAGGTGACGGTTTCCCCCATTGCCGAACAGCTGCCGCAGCCGATGCACGCCGTGGCTCTGCGCCTGATAGTCGATATCGGCGCACATGAGGTCGTAGTAACCGGACAGGTCGGTGTAGAGGGCGTTGCCGGGCATGGTGGGACTGCTCGCCAAAAATGGCCGGGCATCATACCGGCCTGAGCCCTCGTGCGCCTCAAGCGGGGCGTGCCGAACAGCCGGAACAGCAGGCTGAGCCACTATCGACCTGTGCGAGCCCGTCCACCGGGCGCCCCTAGCGATGCCGAAAGAGGAAGGCTTCTACCAGGGATTGCCCTGCGCATATTCGCGGGAGCCCATAGCCAGCAATTTCACCAACGCGACCGTCTCGTCACGACGCTTTCGCTCGGCATAGGACTCCACCACGTACGCCGGCACGCCATTGCGGGTGACCACCATCGGCTCGTCGAGCTGCAGGTCGGCCGCGTGTTTCTTCAGGTAACTGATCGTTTCAACGCGCATTAAAGGACTCCTCTTTGCGCTACCACCCCACTCAGCAGGTAGCCAGCGATGCGTTGCGTAGCACTTAGGCCAATTTCAGACCAAATTTAGTTCGCCATGCCCGACTCCTACGGCGCCCCGAACACCGCCGTCCAGTAGATGCCTGCGTCGCTGTTGTCGTCCTGCGCATAAGCCGCGCCCATCTCGCGAAATTGCGGGTTCATCAGATTGGCGCAGTGTTCGGGGCTGGCCAGCCAGCCGTCGAGCACCTGCTGGGCGCTGATATGCGCGGCGGCGAGGTTTTCGCCAATCAGGCTGGCGCTGTAGCCGGCCAGTTCGGCGCGGTCGCCGGGGATGCGGCCGTCCTTGTCGCGGTGGGCGAAGAAGTTGCCGCTGGCCATGGCCCGGCTGTGGGTGTCGGCGGCGCTGGCCAGGGTGTCGTTCCAGCTCAGCGGTTCGGTGGCCGGCTGGGCCTGTTTGCCGCACATCCGCGCCTGCCCGCGCGCGGCGTTGATCAGTTCCAGCAGACGCCGGCCTTCCTGTTGCCAGTCGCCGAGCTGGGCCTGCTGTTGCGGTCGCGCCAGGACAATGCGCCATTGCTCCTGGTGCTGGCTGACGCCGATGTCCAGGTACTGCGGATCGAGCAGCACCCGGCAGAAACTTTCCCGCAGCGCCTGCATCGCCGCCTTGGCGTCGGTTGGACCGCTGAGGCGGATGGCTTCGGCGCTTTGCAGCGGGTAGGCGTTGCGCTCCAGTGAGGCCTCCCAATCCTCGTCAGGGCTTACCAGTCGCGCATCCGCCCTGAGCGGCGGCAGCGCCGTGGCGGGGGCGTCGGCGCAGCCGTTCGCCTCGCCACGGTACTGGTTGATGGACTGGATCAGTTGCTGGGCTTCGTCGGCCGCAAGGTGGGCGATGAACAGCAGGGCTGTTAGCGGGGCACAACGCAGCAGTGGGGCGCGGGCGGGCATGGCAACCTCCTTTTGCGGATGCAGTTGTGATCCGGCAAAGGGCGCGGGGTTTCCGGTGGGGTCGGAACGCCACGGTGGAAAATCGCTTTGCGAGTTTTCCACCCTACGCCGGGGTTGCGGCTAGCGTAGGGTGGACAACGGCGCAGCCTTGTCCACCGGACGGGAGCCAGGGGTTCACGGAGGAACCATGTCCAACTACCGTTGCGCCCGCGTACCGGGCGCCACCTATTTCTTCACGGTGAACCTGCGCGACCGGCGTAGCGACTTGCTCGCGCGAGAGGTCGATCTGTTGCGTGCCACGGTGCGCGCCACCCACGCGCGGCATCCGTTCCATATCGATGCCTGGGTCGTGCTGCCGGAGCATATGCATTGCATCTGGACCCTGCCGGCAGGCGACCTCGATTTCGCCGGGCGCTGGAGGATCATCAAGGCCGCCTTTTCGCGCCGTCTGCCCGGGCACGGTACGCCAGATACCTCACAGGCCGCCCGTGGCGAGCGCGGCATCTGGCAGCGGCGCTACTGGGAACATCTGATCCGCGACGATGGCGATTACCAGCGGCATTTCGACTATCTGCACTTCAACCCGGTGAAGCATGGCCATGTGGCGCGCGTGGCGGACTGGCCGTGGTCGAGTTTTCATCGGGCGGTGCGCGATGGGGTGTATGCGCCCGATTGGGCTGGGGTTGGAGACGAGATTGGGCGCTGGGGAGAGTGAGACGGGCATGGGTGCCATTTGTGGTGGAAGATCGCTGCGCGAGTCTTCCACCCTACGCCGGGGTCGCGACGGTGTAGGGAGGACAACGGCGCAGCCTTGTCCACCGGCCGGGGGCACTACACGCAGTTGCCGGCACAACCCCCACGCGCGCAGGCCGGCGCTTCGGGGTTCTTCAGGACGCGGCTGTTGACCACCCCGGCGGCGCTCATCAGTTTGGTGACCGGGGCGTTGTCGGGGATCGCGGCATCGTCGGGCAGCGAGCAGCAGGCGGCGCGCAGGTCGCCCCAGGTCCTGGGGCTGAGCGCCATCGGATGGTGGACTTCGTAGACCTGGCCGTTGGCTTCGCAGCGGTAGTCGTAGGTGGGCATGGAGGCTCTCCGGTGTTGCGGGTGGCGCTACTTTAGCGTTCCGGCTGGCGTTGCACAGCTCCCCCCGGAGGTAGCTACGTAAAGCGCAAAGCTCGCGGACAAGTCGACCGTGGGAGCGAATTCATTCGCGAGCTTCTGGCGGCCCGCCGGGCCGACATCCTCCCACGCCTCCGCGCATCCCTGACGGGATCGGTACAATGGCGCGCCGCGTCAGCCCGGAGTCTTCCCATGTTCACCCTCGCCCATCTGGACACCCCGCCGCCCGAGTCCCTGAAAGCCCAGGTGCTGCAGATGGTGGTGGACTACCTGAGCGATATCAGCCCGGTGTCGCTGACGCCAAGCAATCCGCTGTATCAGCTCTATCAGTACGTGGTGGGCTTCGAGGTACATCGCTACCTGGAGCGCATGGACGGCGCGCAGCCGGGCCAGCCGAAGCTCATGCTGGCGCTGGACGATGAGGACCCGGCGCGAGTGCTGGGCTTCGCGCTGTACCTGCCCTATATGGACGACCCGCAGGCCTGCGCGCTGCTGTACCTGGCGGTGCAGGCCAGCCACCGCAAGCACGGCATCGGCAGCGCGCTGGTGGCGGAGATGATCGCCCGTTATCCCCACGCCCAGGTGGCGTGCGTGGCCGGCAAGGCGCCGTTTTTCGAGGCGCTGGGTTTCCAGGCGATTGCCGCCCACGGCCCGCAGGTGGTGCTGAACACCCGCCGCGAAGCCAGCCACGGCACGCTGGCGGTGCAGGATCTGGAGCCGATCTTCCAGTCCACCGAGGTACGGCAGATCTACAGCTACCTGCTCAAGCAGCATGGCCGCGACGCCATGGGCGACGCCGAACGCAAACGCGACCGCCTGCTGGATCAGCTGGCGCGCCAGGCGCAGGCGCATATGGAGGAACGGCGGGCAACACGCTTGCATTGATGCCCGCCGCGCGGCGTGGGTGGGGCGGACAGCGCCTGGCTGACCGCCGCCGGTGCACGCCTATCGGGCGCCGCGCTTAGAAGCGGTAGTTCAGTCCCAGGTTGTAGCCGGAGACGTCTTCATGCATCCGCTGGTATTCGACAGTCAGCGCCAGCGAATCACCCAGTCTCAGCTCGCCACCGGCACCCAGCGTGGTTCCGGTTTCCTCGGCCGAGCCGCTGAGCGTGTACAGCGGCCAGCCCAAGCTCTGCCCGTGGAAGTCGACTGACAGGCTGTTCACACCGGCCATGCCGTAGAACGAGAAGGCGTCGGTGACCGGCACCCGGCCCTTGAGCACGACGGCCCAATAACTCTTGACTTCGTACGTCACCAGCACGCCCGAGTCGTACTGCTCGTCATCCCCGGCGTTGATGCCGTAGCGGCCTTCGACGCTCAGGTTGGGCGCGATCTCGACCCCCGCGTGGAAGGTCGTGATGGGCAGCGTGTAGTCGGCCGTGCCCCCGTCCAGCGTCATGTGCGAGTAGCCCACGCCTACATACACGCGCGGCGTTTCATCGGCTTGGGCAATGCCACAGGCCAGCACAAAGGCACCGGCGGTCATTAAGCCCAAAGTCTTGATTGCGTTCATCATTTCTCCATAACAGGCAAGTACTTCCTCAGTGATGGCATTGTGACTTCATGGCTGTTTTGTGCTCAATGCCGGCCTGCCGTCCGGGCCCAGCGCTGTGACACAGTTCACGGGAAATGGCGCAACTGCCTGCAACGGTGTGTGATGCGAAAGCCTGCGGCCCGGCGGGCGTATACTCGCCGCCTCATTTCAAGCCGGGGGGTCGGTATGGCGGTCGATCTGGCACGTACCTTTCTGGAGATCGTGCGCTGCGGCAGTTTCGTGGGCGCGGCGGAACGTCTGCACCTGACCCAGGCGGCGGTGACGGCGCGCGTGCAGACGCTGGAAAGCCAGCTCGACTGCAGCCTGTTCGTGCGCAATCGTTCCGGTGCGCGGCTGACGCCCGATGGCGAAGCGTTCGTGGAGTTCGCCAGCCGCATGGTGCAGGCCTGGGACGAGGCGCAGCAGGTGTTGCCGCTGCCGGCCGAACGTGCCGAAACGCTGCACCTGGGCGGCGAGCCGAGCCTGTGCGCTCCGTTGATGCTCAAGTGGGTCTGCGCCCTGCGCCAGGCGCTGCCGGGGCTGGAGGTGCATAGCCGCAGTGGCGCCGGAGCGAGCCTGGTGCGCGAGCTGGAGGACGGCAGGCTGGATGCCGTCCTGGTCTACCAGCCGCTGTACGGGCCGGGCCTGCAGAGCGAATTGCTGATGGAGGAAAAGCTCATCCAGGTACGCAACCCGCGACAACCGGCGCCCTACGTGTATGTGGACTGGGGCGATGAGTTCCGTCGCCGGCACGACGCGGCCCTGCATGACCTCGCGCATCCGTCGCTGAGCTTCGACCTCGGCCCGCTGGCCCTGCAGTTCCTGCTGGAAGCCGGCGGCAGCGGCTATTTTCGCAGCCGCGTGGTGCAGGGCTACCTGGAGAGCGGCGTGCTCGAACGGGTTCCGCTGGCGCCGGAGTTCACCTACCCGGTCTACCTGATCTACGCCCGCGAGCGCTGCTCGGTAACCGTTGCCCGCGCCATCGACTGCGTGCGGGACGTTGTCGGCGAGTCGGGCGACTGGTCGCCGCTGCTCTGAACAAAAAACGCGCCGCATGCGGCGCGAAGGGGAGCGTCCGTCCCTGGACGTGGGGGAAAACTCAGGCCTCCAGATGGAAAGGTCGCGGGTCTTCGAACGGCACCTCGACCACGCGCTCGCAGCGCAAGCCGGTTTCCTGTTCCAGTTGTCGCGCCGCCGGCGGATCGTCGGCGAAGGGCTGCAGGGCGGCCTGGCGCAGGTCGGCGTCGGGGGTGCGCAGCACGGCCAGGCACAGCCCGCCGACCAGCACGGAAAGAAGCACGAAGATCATCAGGCACGAGCCTCCAGGGCAAGGGGTAACGGGTTCACCTGACCGGCGCGCACGGTGCGCCAGCTGTTCCAGACCATCAGCAACATGCCGCTGGCGAAGATGGCGCCGCCGAACAGGCGGATCATCAGGCCGGGGTGGCTGGCTTCCAGCGCCTCGACAAACGAATAGGTCAGCGTGCCGTCCTGGTTCACCGCGCGCCACATCAGACCCTGGGTGATGCCGTTCACCCACATCGAGGCGATGTACAGCACGGTGCCAATGGTCGCCAGCCAGAAGTGCGCGCTGATCAGCCGGCTGCTGTACATGCGCTCGCGCCCCCACAGGCGGGGAATCATGTGGTAGAGCGTGCCGATGCTGATCATCGCGACCCAGCCGAGGGCGCCGGCGTGCACGTGGCCGACGGTCCAGTCGGTGTAGTGGGAGAGCGAGTTGACCGTCTTCACCGCCATCATCGGGCCTTCGAAGGTGGACATGCCGTAGAACGCCAGCGATACCACCAGGAAGCGCAGGATCGGGTCGTCGCGCAGTTTATGCCAGGCCCCGGAGAGGGTCATCATGCCGTTGATCATGCCGCCCCAGCTGGGCGCCAGCAGAATCACCGACATCACCATGCCGAGGGTCTGCGCCCAATCGGGCAGCGCGGTGTAGTGCAGGTGATGCGGACCGGCCCAGATGTAAAGCGAAATAATCGCCCAGAAGTGCACGATGGACAGCCGGTAGGAGTAGATCGGCCGCTCGGCCTGCTTGGGCACGAAGTAATACATCATGCCGAGGAAGCCCACCGAGAGGATGAAGCCGACCACACTGTGGCCGTACCACCACTGGATCATTGCGTCGGTGGCGCCGGAATACACCGGGTAGGACTTCAGCCAGCTCACCGGGGTGGCGATGTGGTTGACGATGTGCACCATGGCGGTCACCACGATGAAGGCGCCGTAGAACCAGTTGCCCACGTAGATGTGACTGACGGTGCGCCGGGCGATGGTGCCGAAGAACAGATAGGCGTAGGCGATCCACACCAGCGTGATCCACAGGGCGATCGGCCATTCCATCTCGGCGTATTCCTTGGAGGTGGTGTAGCCGAGCGGATAGCTGATCAGCATGGCCACAATGGCCGCCTGCCAGCCCCAGAACACGAAGCGGGCCAGGCCGTCCGAGACCAGCCGCGCCCGGCTGGTACGTTGCACCACGTAGAAGGAGGTGGCGAACAACGCGCCGCCGCCGAAGGCAAAGATCACCAGGTTGGTGTGGATGGGCCGGATGCGTCCGAAGCTGGTCCAGGGCAGGCCGAGGTTAAGCTCCGGCCAGACCAGCTGGGCCGCGATGACCACGCCCATGGCCATGCCCACCACCCCCCAGAACAGGGTCATCAGGGTGAATTGACGTACGACGGCGTAGTTGTAGGAAGGGGAAGGAAAGGAATCGTCTGCGGGGATCATTACCGGGAGTCCTATGCACGCTGGGAAGCCTGTCAGCACGACTCGTCGGGCCGGCTCTGCGGCCGGTACCCCTGGTCAGACACGCCCATGCGGCAGCGCAGGCCTTCTGACTGACAGGCCTGGCTAGTGTGTCGATCCGGTTAAATCAAAACAAACTAATAATATTTGAATATCAATTTACTAATTTCTATTTATCACCCAGACACCGCCATCCTAGCCGCTCGCGGCGGCTGCGCCCCATGATCAGAATCAAGCACCGCGACCTCAGCGAGCCAGCCTTCCCTGCGTCACCGGCCGGCCGGTACTGAGCGCAGCGGCCTCATTCCATCAGCATGTCGACCATGATCGCGTTGGTGTACACCAGGCTGCCGTCGCTGGCGCGGTGGCCGACCAGGTGGAACTGGCCGCGCTGGTCGTCCTCGCGCAGGTAGACACGCAGGCGGCAGTCCGACAACGGCCCGCATTCGGGGGGCGTGACCAACTGGAAGGACGTCATGTCCACGTCCACCCAGGCTTCCGGTTCGCCGCTGTTCTGCAGGCGCTCTTCGGCCTGCTCCAGGTTGAGGTGGTCGTTCTCGCTGATATGGAAACTCATCTGCCCCATCGGCTCGGACTTGTCGGTGGGACTCTTCTTGCACCAGCTTTCGATGTCGAACCTGCTCATGGCCAGTTTCCCCTCCGGGAGTACGGTCTCTTGAACATAGCCCGGCTTGCGCTCAGCGCTCGCTACCCCTGCTAGGGTTTCAGCATTCCCGCACCGGAGATCCGCCATGAAGACCGCCTTGTTGCCGCTCTTGTTCGTCTCCTCCATCGGTCTGGCCCACGCCGAGGTCAAGGTGGAACGCATCGACTACCAGATCGACGGCCAACCCTATCAGGGCCTGCTGGTCTACGACGATTCGGTGACCACCCCACGCCCCGGGCTGCTGATGGTGCCCAACTGGCTGGGCGCCACCGAGCGCGCCGCCGAGAAGGCCGCGCGCGCCGCCAGCGACAAGTACGTGGTGTTCGTCGCCGATCTCTATGGCAAGGAGGTGCGCCCCAGTGGCCCGGAGGAGGCGGGCAAGGTGGCCGGCGCGCTGCGTGGCGATCACCCGCTGATGCGCAAGCGGGCCCAGGCTTCGCTGGACGCGCTGCTCAAGCACACCGACAAGGTGAATACGCAACAGGTGGGCGCCATCGGCTTCTGCTTCGGCGGTGGAGCGATCCTCGAGCTGGCGCGCAGCGGCGCGCCGCTCAAGGCCTTCGTGTCCTTCCATGGCAACCTCGACACGCCCAATCCCGCCGACAACGGCAACATCCAGGGCAGCGTGCTGGTGTTGCACGGCGCCGACGACCCGGCGGTGCCCAAGCAGCAGGTGGATGAGTTCGTCGCGTCCATGCAGAAGACCGACGTGGACTGGCAACTGGTCAGCTACGGCAATGCCGTGCACTCCTTCACCGACCCCTACGCCAACGTGCCGGGGCGCAACGAGTACCACCCGCTGGTGGCCGAGCGGGCGTTCCAGGCCATGAACAACCTGCTGGATGAGGCGTTTGCCCGGTAGCCTCGTAGCCCCGCCGTGAGGGTGCAACCCCGAAAGCTCGCGAATGAATTCACTCCCACGGGCTCGGGGTGGCGCCGCCCCTACAGGTTCTGTGCCGGAGTATCGGGCAGCGTCCGCCCCGTGACCATTTGCCGCTACAATGGCGCCCCTTTCGTTTTCGCCCCCGAAGCCTGATCGCCATGTCCCTGCCCAAGCACCACCTCGAATTGCTCAGTCCCGCCCGCGACACGGCCATCGCCCGCGAGGCGATCCTGCACGGGGCGGATGCCGTGTACATCGGCGGGCCGAGCTTCGGGGCGCGGCACAATGCCGAGAACAGCGTCGAGGAGATCGCCCGGCTGGTGGAGTTCGCCCACCTGTTCCATGCGCGGGTGTTCGTCACCCTGAATACCATCCTGCACGACGACGAGCTGGAGCCGGCGCGCGCGCTGATCCATCAGCTGTACGACGCCGGCGTGGACGCGCTGATCATCCAGGACATGGGCATCATGGAGCTGGACATTCCACCGATCGAGATCCACGCCAGCACCCAGTGCGACATCCGCACCCTGGAGAAGGCGCGCTTCCTCGGCGACGCCGGTTTCAGCCAGCTGGTGCTGGCCCGTGAGCTGAACCTCACGGAAATCCGCGCCATCCACGCGGCGGTGGACACCACCCTGGAATTCTTCATCCACGGCGCACTGTGCGTGGCCTTCTCGGGCCAGTGCTACATCTCCCATGCGCAGACGGGCCGCAGCGCCAACCGCGGCGACTGCTCCCAGGCCTGCCGCCTGCCCTACACCCTTAAGGACGACCAGGGCCGCGTGGTGGCCTACGACAAGCACCTGCTGTCGATGAAGGACAACAACCAGAGCGCCAACCTGCGCGCGCTGGTCGAGGCCGGCGTGCGTTCCTTCAAGATCGAAGGCCGCTACAAGGACATGGGCTACGTGAAGAACATCACCGCCTATTACCGCCAGCGCCTGGACGACATCCTCCTCGAACGCCCGGACCTGGAACGCGCCTCCCGCGGCCGCACCGAGCACTTCTTCGTGCCGGACCCGGACAAGACCTTCCACCGCGGCAGCACCGACTACTTCGTCAACGACCGCAAGGAAGACATCGGCGCCTTCGACTCGCCGACCTTCACCGGCCTGCCGGTGGGCGAAGTGCTCAAGGTCGGCAAGCAGGACTTCGTGGCCGTGACCCACGAGCCGCTGTCCAACGGCGACGGGCTGAACGTGCTGGTCAAGCGCGAGGTGGTGGGTTTCCGCGCCAGCGTGGTGGAGCTGCAACAGCAGTTCGAAGAAGACGGCGCGCCGCGCTGGCAGTACCGCGTGGAGCCCAACGAGCTGCCGGCGGCCCTGCGCCAGCTGCGCCCGCACCATCCGCTGAGCCGCAACCTGGACCACAACTGGCAGCAGGCGCTGCAAAAGACCTCCGCCGAGCGGCGCATCGGCCTGTCGTGGAAAGCCGAACTGGACGAGCAGCGCCTGACGCTGACCGCCACCAGCGAGGACGGCGTGCGCGTCAGCCAGACCCTGGAAGGCCCGTTCAGCGCGGCCAACAAGCCGGAGCAGGCGCTGGAGCAGCTGCGCGACCTGCTCGGCCAGCTGGGCACCACGATCTACCACGCCGACGCCGTGGAGATCGATGCGCCCTTGGTGCCCTTCGTGCCCGCCTCGCAGCTCAAGGGCCTGCGCCGTGACACCGTGGAGGCACTGACCGCCGCGCGCGTGCTGGAGCATCCGCGCGGCTTCCGCAAGCCGGTGGCCGTGCCGCCGCCGGTGTACCCGGAATCGCACCTGACCTTCCTGGCCAACGTCTACAACGACAAGGCCCGTGCCTTCTACAAGCGTTTCGGCGTGGAGCTGATCGACGCGGCCTACGAGGCCCACGAGGAAACCGGCGAGGTGCCGGTGATGATCACCAAGCACTG
Organism: Pseudomonas flexibilis; assembly: GCF_000806415.1. Lineage (NCBI taxonomy): Bacteria > Pseudomonadati > Pseudomonadota > Gammaproteobacteria > Pseudomonadales > Pseudomonadaceae > Pseudomonas > Pseudomonas flexibilis. The sequence continues at coordinate 66,973 of NZ_JTAK01000002.1, read as the reverse complement.
CCTGCGCTTCTCCTTCAACCTGTGCCCGAAGCAGGCCAAGGGCGTGACCGGCGTACGCACCAAGGTGGCGCCGATGCAGCTGGTGCACGGCGACGAGGTGCTGACCCTGAAGTTCGACTGCAAGCCGTGCGAAATGCACGTGATCGGCAAGATCAAGGGCCACATCCTCAACCTGCCGCAGCCGGGCAGCGCGGCCAGCCAGGTGGTGGCCTCCATCACGCCGGAAGACCTGCTCAAGACCATCCGCAGCAAGCCGGGACGCTGAAGCAGGGCGCCCGGCGGCGGCCCGGGGTTCCGGCGCCGTTATGGCTGCCGGTTCGGTGCGCAAACGGTGGTCAATGCTTGCGCATTGACCACCCTACGGTTATCCCGCCTGCGCCGGGGTCATGGGCGGGGCGATGCGCAGCATCGCTACCGCGCAGATGAGTAGCCCGCAGAGGGCCAGCAGGCCGCCGACCCAACCGATGCTTTCCAACCCAACCTGGCGGGTGACCAGGCTGCCCAGCAGCGCGCCGGCGCCGATGCCCACGTTGTACAGCCCGGAGAACAGCGACATGGCCACGTCGGTGGCATCCGAGGCGAGTTTCAGCACGCGCGACTGCAGCGCCAGGGTGAAGCACAGGATGGCGATGCCCCAGAAGAAGCACAGCGCACCCAGCGGGCCGAAGCTCTGCGACAACGGCTCGAGCAGCAGCAGGCACAGCGCCAGGGCGCCGATGGCGCCGAGCAGAAACGGTCGCGAGTAGCGCGGACTGTAGCGGCTGAACAGCGCCGAGCCCACCAGCCCGGCGCCGCCGAACAGCAGCAGCAACAGGGTGATCTGGTTGCCGATGAAGCCGCCGACCTCGCGGGCGAACGGCTCGATATAGCTGTAGGCGGTGAACTGCGCGGTCACCACCAGCACGGTGAGCACGTACACCACCACCAGCGCCGGGCGCTGGAAGATCACCGGCAGGCTCTTCAGCGAACCGGCGTTCTGGCTCGGCAGCAGCGGCAGCGTGCGCGCCAGGATGATCGCCGTGAGCAGCGCCAGCCCGGCAATCCCCAGGAAGGTCACGCGCCAGCCCAACCACTCGCCCACCATGCGACCGAGCGGAATGCCCAACACCATGGCCAGCGTGGTGCCGGTGGCCAGCAGGCCCAGCGCCTGCGCCTCGCGGCCGGCCGGCGCCACGCGCAGGGCGAGCGACGCGGTGATCGACCAGAACAGCGCATGGGCAAAGGCAATGCCGATGCGGCTGGCCACCAGCGCCGCGTAGCTCCAGGCCACGCTCGACAGCAGGTGGCTGAGGACGAACAGCCCGAACACGCCCATCAGCAGGCGGCGCCGCTCCATATGCCGGGTCAGCAGCATCAGGGGCAACGAGGCCAGCGCCACCAGCCAGGCATAGATGGTCAGCATCAGGCCGACGCGCTCGGGCGGCAGGCCGAAACTGGCGCCGATGTCGGTGAGCAGCGCCACGGGCACGAATTCGGTGGTGTTGAAAATGAAGGCGGCCAGGGCCAGCGCGGCCACAGACAGCCAACGACCCGGCTGGGCGGTATGCGACGTTGTCATGGAGAGGAAAACCAGGCGTCGGAGGACGGAACGCCAACAGGAGCGGGAGGGAAGGCGCGCATTCTAGAACTCGGCCAGGCCGCCGCCAACCACCCCCGCCGGCGTGGACGACGCGCGGCGATGCGAGCGCCTCTCAGGCACGCATCGATATCAGCCAATGCGCCGAAATGACGCGGCGATCATTGACCTGGGTCAGTTTCCGAAAATGCGACAAACGGCTTAATCCACATTAACAACGAGGATTAGCCGTATGGACGCATCGAAGCGTCGTTTCTTTTCCGCCGGTCTTTCCGTACCCGGCGCGCGACCGCCCTGGGCCGTGGCCGAGTCGCTGTTCTCAGAGCGCTGCGACCGCTGTGACGCCTGCATCCGCGCCTGTGGCCCCGGGATACTCAAGGCGGGCAGCGGCGGGTTTCCCGTCATCGATTTTTCCACTACCGGCTGCACCCTGTGCGGCGACTGCGTTCAGGCCTGCACGCGCGGTGCGCTGCTGGGCGACGACGCCGGCGAGCCCTTTATCTGGCGCGCTCATATCGACCCGGCCTGCCTGACCCAACGGGGGGTGGAGTGCCGGCTGTGCGCCGAACGCTGCGAGGCCGACGCGATCCGTTTCCGGCCCCGCCTGGGCGGCATTGCCCGACCCGAGCTGGACACCGACCGCTGCAACGGCTGCGGGCAGTGCATCGCGACCTGCCCGGTCGACGCCATCACCACCCAATCGAAGAAGGAGGCCGCATGAGAATCGTGAGCCTGGTGCTGCGGGTCATGCCCGAGCAGATCCCCACCGCCCGCGCCGGCCTTGAACAGATTCCCGGCGTGCAGGTGCACGCCGAGGATTTCGACGCCGGACGCATGATCGTCACGGTGGAGGACGGCGTGGACTACTCCGTCGCCGACTCGATCATCGCGGCCCACAAGGTGCCGCAAGTGCTGTCCGCAACCCTGGCTTACGAATTCAACGGGGAACACGCCGAGGCGTTCGATCCGGCGCTAACAACCCTGCAACCGGCAACGGGAGTCCAACCATGTCATTGAACAGACGCGATTTCATCAAGGCCAATGCTGTCGCCGCCGCTGCCGCAACCGCAGGGATGGCCGTGCCCACCACGGTGCTGTCCGCCGAACAGGCCGGTACGCGCAACGCCGTGCGCTGGGACAAGGCGCCCTGCCGCTTCTGCGGCACCGGCTGCTCGGTGCTGGTCGGCGTGCAGAACGACAAGGTGGTGGCCACCCAGGGCGACCCGGATGCGCCGGTCAACCGTGGCCTGAACTGCATCAAGGGCTACTTCCTGTCCAAGATCATGTACGGCGCCGACCGCGTGCAGACGCCGCTGCTGCGCAAGAAGAACGGCGTGTACGACAAGGACGGCGAGTTCACCCCGGTGAGCTGGGAGGAAGCGCTGGACACCATGGCGGCCAAGTGGAAGGCAGCCATCAAGCAGCACGGCCCGGACTCGGTGGCCATGTTCGGTTCCGGCCAGTGGACCATCTGGGAAGGCTACGCGGCCTCCAAGCTGCACAAGGCCGGCCTGCGCACCAACAACATCGACCCCAACGCCCGCCACTGCATGGCCTCAGCGGTGGTCGGCTTCATGCGCACCTTCGGCATCGACGAGCCGATGGGCTGCTATGACGACATCGAGCAGGCCGACGCCTTCGTGCTCTGGGGCTCGAACATGGCCGAGATGCACCCGGTGCTCTGGAGCCGCATCACCGACCGCCGCCTGACCCACAAGCCCTGCGAAGTGCACGTGCTCTCCACCTTCGAGCACCGCAGCTTCGAGCTGGCCGACAACGGCATGGTCTTCGAGCCGCAGACCGACCTGGCCATCCTCAACTACATCTGCAACTACATCATCCAGAACGACAAGGTGAACCAGGCGTTCGTGGCGAAGCACGTGAACTTCCGCCAGGGCGTCACCGACATCGGCTACGGCCTGCGCGCCAACGACCCGCGCGAACAGGCCGCCACCCAGAACGGCTACAACGGCAAGGGCGACCCGAACGCCCACACGCCGATCTCCTTCGAGGAGTTCGCCAAGTTCGTCGAACCCTACACCCTGGAGTACACCGCCAAGCTGTCCAAGGTGCCGGCCGACAAGCTCAAGCGCATGGCCGAGCTGTACGCCGACCCGGACAAGAAGGTCGTCTCGTTCTGGACCATGGGCTTCAACCAGCACACCCGGGGCACCTGGGTGAACAACATGATCTACAACGTGCACCTGCTGCTCGGGAAGATCTCCGAGCCGGGCAACGGGCCGTTCTCGCTCACCGGCCAGCCGTCGGCGTGCGGCACCGCCCGCGAGGTGGGCACCTTCGCCCACCGCCTGCCGGCGGACATGGTGGTCACCAACCCGGCGCACCGCGCGCTGACCGAGAAGCTGTGGGACCTGCCCGAAGGCACCATCCCGGCCAAGGTCGGCCTGCACGCCGTGGCGCAGAGCCGTGCACTCAAGGACGGCACGCTGAAGTGCTACTGGACCTCGACCACCAACAACATGCAGGCCGGTCCGAACATCAACCACGAAATCCTGCCGGGCTGGCGCAACCCGGAAGCCTTCGTGGTGGTGTCCGACCCCTACCCGACCGTGTCGGCGCTGTCCGCCGACCTGATCCTGCCCACCGCCATGTGGGTGGAGAAGGAAGGCGCCTACGGCAACGCCGAGCGCCGCACCCAGTTCTGGCGCCAGCAGGTCAAGGCGCCGGGCGAGTCGCGCTCGGACCTGTGGCAGTACCTGGAATTCGCCAAGCGCTTCAAGGTGGAGGAAGTCTGGCCTGAAGAGCTGCTGGCCAAGCAGCCGGAGCACCGGGGCAAGACCCTGTACGACATCCTGTTCGCCAACAAGATGACCACCCGCTTCGACCTCAAGGACCTCAAGCGCGTCAACGAACACGCCATCAAGGACTACATGAACGACGAGTCGAAGCACTTCGGCTTCTACGTGCAGAAGGGTCTGTTCGAGGAATACGCCCAGTTCGGTCGCGGCCATGCCCACGACCTGGCGGACTTCGACGTCTACCACCGCGCCCGCGGCCTGCGCTGGCCGGTGGTGGATGGCAAGGAAACCCTGTGGCGCTTCCGCGAAGGCTACGACGTGTACGTGCCCGCCGGCGAAGGCGTGCGCTTCTACGGCCACAAGGACGGCAAGGCGAACATCTTCGCCCTGCCCTACCAGCCGCCGCACGAGTCTCCGGACGCGGAATTCGACCTGTGGCTGTCCACTGGCCGCGTGCTGGAACACTGGCACACCGGCTCGATGACCCGCCGCGTGCCCGAGCTGCACAAGGCGGTACCCGAGGCAGTGCTCTACATCCACCCGGACGACGCCAAGGCCCGTGGCCTGCAGCGCGGCATGCAGGCACGCATCGTGTCGCGGCGCGGCGAGGTGGTGGCCAGCATCGAAACCCGTGGCCGCAACAAGCCGCCGCGCGGCCTGGTGTACATGCCGTTCTTCGATGAGGGCCGGCTGGTGAACAAGCTGCTGCTGGACGCCACCTGCCCGCTCTCGAAGGAAACGGACTTCAAGAAATGCGCCGTCAAGGTGCTCAAGGCCTGAGGTGAACGGGGCGCCACGGCGCCCCCGGACCCCGAGTCGCTGCCATGACCGACAAACCAGACATGCCCGCCAACAGCCGTCGCCGCTTCCTGCAGCAGTCCGCCGCAGCGATCGGTGGCGCCTGTGTGCTGGGGCTCGGCGTGGGGCTCTACGGCCACCAGGCTCGCGCCCTGGCGCCGACCGCGCTGCGTCCGCCGGGCGCGCTGGCGGAGGAGGACTTCCTCGCAGCCTGCGTGCGCTGCGGCCTGTGCGTGCGCGCCTGTCCCTACGACACGCTCAAGCTCGCCACGCTCGGCGAGCCCGTGCCCACCGGCACGCCGTTCTTCACCGCGCGCGACGTGCCCTGCGAGATGTGTGACGACATTCCCTGCGTGCCGGCCTGCCCGACCGGCGCCCTCGACCACGCGCTCACCGACATCAACGATGCGCGCATGGGCCTGGCGGTGCTGATCGATCAGGAGCAATGCCTGAACTACCTCGGGCTGCGCTGCGACGTCTGTTACCGGGTCTGCCCGGTGATCGACGAAGCCATCACCCTGGAGCGCTACCACAACCCGCGTTCGGACCGCCACGCCCTGCTGCTGCCGACCGTGCATTCGGAGCATTGCACCGGTTGCGGCAAGTGCGAGCAGGCCTGTGTGCTGCCCGAGGCCTCGGCCATCAAGGTGCTGCCGCGCCCGCTGGCCCAGGCCAAGGCCGCCGACCATTACCGCAAGGGCTGGGAGGAGAAGGACAAGGCCGGCGGTTCGCTGATCGGTGACCAGATCCAGTTGCCGGTACGCGGGCTCGATACGGGAGAAGCGCCATGAGTTCGCCCAGGAGCGTGGCCGGGCGCAAGCCGACCGCCGCCGCCCTGGAAACCAAGGGCTGGCTCGGCGCCAACCGCTTCCTGCTGTTGCGCCGCGCTTCGCAGCTGGGTTTCCTGGGGTTGTTCCTGATCGGTCCGATCAGCCTGTGGCTGGCCCGCAATGGCCATCTGGAACAGGCCTGGTGGCCGGTCAAGGGCAACCTGGCGTCGAGCGTCACGCTCGACACCCTGCCGCTGACCGATCCCTACATGCTGCTGCAAGGCCTGCTGGCCGGGCATCTGCCGGAGACGGCGGCGCTCACCGGCGCGCTGATCGTGCTGCTGTTCTACGGGCTGATCGGCGGGCGCCTGTATTGCGCCTGGTTCTGCCCGATCAACCCGGTGACCGACGCCGCCGGCTGGCTGCGTCGCACGCTGAAGATCAAGACCTCGCCAACACCGCCGGAAAGCCTGCGGCGCTGGCTGCTGCTGGCCACTCTGCTGGTGTCGTTGATTAGCGGCGGCATCGCCTGGGAATGGGTGAACCCCATTTCCATGCTGCACCGCGCGCTGATCTTCGGCGCCGGCGCGGCCTGGGGCGTGGTGGCCGCCGTGTTTCTCTACGACCTGCTGTTTGCCGCACGTGGCTGGTGTGGCCACGTCTGCCCGGTCGGCGCGTTCTACGGGCTGCTGGGCAAGTTCGCCCTGCTGCGCGTGGCGGCGCCCCGCCGCCGGGCCTGCGACGACTGCATGGATTGCTTCAAGGTCTGCCCCGAACCCCAGGTCATCCGTCCCGCCCTCAAGGCGGCCGGACAAGACCATCCCCTCATTCTTTCTTCCGACTGCACCACCTGCGGCCGTTGTGTCGATGTGTGCAGCCAGGATGTGTTCCGCCTGACGACGCGTTTCAACAGGAGCGAATCATGAAAACTGCCATCCAGAAAGCCGTGGGCATCGCTGCGCTCATGCTGGCCCTCCCGTTCTCGGCCAGCGCCGAGGGCGTGAAGAGCCTGCGCGAAACCGCTGTCGGCGGCGCGGAACATCCGGCCGAGAACTACCGCGAGATCCGTGACGCCGGCGGCCTGCTGCCACGTGATTTCGTGCAGCAGCCGCCGCTGGTCCCGCATAGCGTGACCAACTACCAGGTGACCCTCAATTACAACAAGTGCATGGACTGCCACTCCTGGAGCCGCGCTCAGGCCACTGGCGCCACCAAGGTGTCGCTGACCCACTTTCGCGACCGCGAAGGCCAGGAGCTTTCGAGCGTCAGCCCACGCCGCTACTTCTGCCTGCAGTGCCACGTGCCGCAGACCGATGCCAAGCAGCTGGTGGACAACGTATTCAGCCCGGCCCCAGGCCTGTAGGGACTCGTCATGAACAAGATCAAGAAAGTGTGGGCCTGGGCGATCGGGCTGGTATTCAGCGCCGTCGGCCTGGCCTTCGTGCTGGGCATCATTTTCTGGGGTGGCTTCAACACCGCCATGGAATGGACCAACACCGAGACGTTCTGCATCTCCTGCCACGAGATGGAAGTGAACGTGTACCAGGAATACCGCAACACCATTCACTACAACAACCGCACCGGGGTGCGCGCGGTCTGCTCGGACTGCCACGTGCCCAAGGAGTGGTGGCCGAAGATGGTGCGCAAGTTCTATGCCTCCAACGAACTGCTGCACAAGATGCTGGGCAGCATCGACACCCCGGAAAAGTTCGAGGCCAAGCGCGCGGTCATGGCGCAGCGTGAATGGGCGCGCATGAAGCGCAACGATTCGCAGGAATGCCGCAACTGCCACGACTTCAGCTATTTCGACTATGCCGAACAGGCCGGCCGTTCCTCGAACGCACACCAGAAGGGCTTCGCCGAGGGTCAGACCTGTATCGACTGTCACAAGGGCATTGCCCACAAGCTGCCAGCCATCGACCAGGGGTTTGGCGATACGCTTCCCGGCGCGCTGCCCGCAGACGTGCTGCACCCCGTCTCGACCCGCTGAATCCGAGTTCCGGGGCGCGTCTGCGCCCCATTTTCAGAGCATCTTTCGTAGCCGGAACCCCCTGTGGCGCAACGCCCCGCCAACGCGGCATCAACGTCGCGCTTTTTCTGAAAAGCGGGTCTTTGCGCCGATTCGGCAACCCTGTACTCTCGCTTGCTGCCACATAGCCATTACCCGTTGACGGATCAATCAGGCGCGCGTGTCGCTGCCCTTTGTCCGCCGTCCGGGCTGTGGGCGGACCCCGGCAATGCCGGGCCAGGACCGATGGCGGCCCCTTTTGCAAGGTCGACGCCTCGGATATTCAAGGATAACGACGCATGACGACCCCCGCAGACACCGTCCCGAAAACCATCATCAAGATCTTCCCCGAGACGATCGACAGCTTTTCCCGCAATCCTGCGGACCTGCCGACCCCGAGCGACTCGCCGAATGTCTACAAGCGTTTCTGGAAATGGCTGTGGTTCCCCTTGTTGCTGCTGAGCGTGCCGGCGTTTCTGCTCGGCCAGCCCGAAGCCGGCATTGCCTGCCTGGCGCTGGGGGTGCTGGCAGGGGTGCTGGCCCTGATGCCCGCCAAGCGGCGCGTCGAACCCCGCGCGGAGCTCGACGCTTTCTTCGACGAGGACGGCCTGCACCTGCCCGCCGAGGTCGCCTCCCGCGTCGATAGGTTCATCCCCTATGCGGAGATGACGCGCATCCTGACCCTGGACCTGCCCGCGCAGGCCGGCAAGACCGTGGTCTGGTGGCGCCAGTACCAGATCCATACCCGCCGGCCGGTTGAGAATCCCCACGTGGAGATCAACACCCTGCGCTCGCTGGACTCGGTGGTCTCGGTGCTGAATCGCCTCAAGCGCCTGCCGGCGACCCGCCATATCGATATTCCCGCCCCCACCGAGATGGCCCCCCCGGCCGGTGCCAAGAGCGGCAAGGAAATGCGCTTGCGCTGAACAGCCCCGGGCTGCCGGGTCCTCGCCCGACAGCCCGCCAACGGTGAACTAGCCTGCCTGTAGCAACCCGCAGGTGAGGAACACGTCATGTTCACGGTCAAGCGCAGCGGTGAGAACCGCGTCGACCTGGAGATCCACGGCAAGCTCGACAGCGACGCCATGGCCCAGTTGCTCGACCATCTGCTCAATGCCTCCACCGGCCTGCACAAGGGCCGTTTGCTCTACCGCCTGGAAGCCTTCGATCTGCCCACTCTCGGCGCCTTCGCCGTCGAGCTGGCGCGCCTGCCGCAACTGTTCCGGCTGATCCAGCGCTTCGAGCGCTGCGCCGTGCTGACCGACACCGCCTGGCTGCGCCACGCCAGCGAGTTGGAGGGCGCGCTGATCCCCGGCCTGCAGGTTCGCGCCTTTCGCACCGACCAGGAACCGCAAGCCGAAGACTGGCTCAACGAAGCCTGAGCCGCGCCACCCTCTATCGATCAGCCCGCCGACCAGTGAATGCCCGCCCGAATCCGCGGTCGCATCAGAACCACCACCAGCGGAGGATCCACCCATGGGCCTGTTCGATCTGATCAAGGAAAAACTCGGCATCGGCCGTGACGCACATGCCACGGAGCGCCCGGCGGGCGCCCCGCCATCCGGGACCACCACCGCCGCGGGCGGCACCACGGTCGATTCCGGCGTGGTGCCGCCGAGCCCAACAGCGGCACCGGGCGCCACGGCGGCACCGGTCAGCCAGGTCGATGTGGCCGCCAAGCTGGAGAGCATGGCCGCCACGCATTCGGAGCAGCTGAACTGGCGCACCTCGATTGTCGACCTGCTCAAGCTGCTCGGCCTGAACAGCAGCCTGGAAGCCCGCAAGGAGCTGGCCACTGAGCTGGGTTGCCCGCCGGACAAGATGGCGGACTCGGCGCAGATGAACATGTGGCTGCACAAGGAGGTCATGAAGCGCCTGGCCGAGCACGGCGGCACGATTCCCCCGGAACTGCTGTGACCCGAACGGGGCTGCGCAGGGCAGCCCCGTTTTCGTTCAGGCCGCCGAGGCGAACAGTTCGCGGCTCTGGTCGAGATGCTGGTCGACCAGCCACTTGCCGTGGGCCAGGGATACCTGTTCGGCCTTGTCCCGGTCGGACAGGAAGGCGCGTTCGTGGGGCAGCGGGAACCGGCGACTGCTGCGCCCGTCGGGCGCGGTGATGCGGCAGCCGGCCGCCCAGGGCAACGGGCTGCCCTCGTACTCGATCACGTCGGCGACGATGGTGTGGTTGCGGTAGGTGCAATGCAGACGTTGCATGGCCAGGCCCTCGCGGATACCCATTGGTGTTGAGGGAGGCTGGCCCAGCCTGCGGGCCCCTGCAAGACGTTCCGACGAAAGCGGCCAGCCCGACGCCGGGCTGGCCGCTTCATCCCCTTTACAGGCGGAAGCCGGTCACCAGCTCGTTCAGGCGCACCGCCAGACGCGCCAGTTCGTGACTGGCGGCGCTGGTCTGGTTGGCGCCGGCGGAGGTCTGCATGGCCAGGTCGCGGATGTTGACCAGGTTGTGGTCCACCTCGCGAGCCACCTGGGCCTGCTCTTCCGAAGCGCTGGCGATGATCAGGTTGCGCTCGGTGATATGGCCGATCGACTCGGTGATCTGGCGCAGCGCTTCGCCGGCGGCATGGGCGATTTCCAGCGTGCTCTGCGCGCGCTGGTTGCTGGTCTGCATCGCGCTCATGGCCTGGTCGGTGCTCTGCTGCACCGCCTGGATCATCTGCTCGATTTCCTGGGTGGACTGCTGAGTACGATGCGCCAGGGCACGTACCTCATCGGCCACCACGGCAAAGCCGCGCCCCGCCTCACCGGCCCGGGCCGCTTCGATGGCGGCGTTGAGCGCCAGCAGGTTGGTCTGTTCGGCGATGGCGCGAATCACGTCCAGCACGGTGCTGATGCTGCGCACCTGGCCCGCCAGGTTGTCGACTTCCTGGGCGCTGCTGCCGGCCTCGCGGGTCATCTGGTTGATGGATTCGATAGTGCGCTCCACCTGGTTGCGACCTTCCCGCGCGGTGCGGTCGGAGGCCTGGGAGGCTTCCGAGGTAGCCGTGGCGTTGCGGGCCACTTCATCCACGGCGGTGGTCATCTCGTTGACCGCGGTGGCCGCCTGCTCGATTTCCTGGTTCTGCTGTTGCAGCACGCGGCTGGAGTTCTCGGTGACGGTATTCAGCTCTTCGGCGGCCGAGGACAGCTGGTTCGAGGAATCCACGATGCGCTGCAGGGTATCCCGCAGGTTCTGCTGCATGCGTTCCAGGGCGGCCAGCAGCTGGGCCGGCTCGTCCCGGCCTTCCACACGAATGGCGTGGGTAAGGTCGCCGTTGGCCACCACTTCGGCCATGCGTACCGCTTCGGAGAGCGGCGCAACAATGCTGCGGGTCAGCACGCTGGCCAGCACGATGGTCAGCAGCGCGGCGAGCGCCATGAACACCAGCACGCCGATATCGGCCAGTTCGTATTGCTCATGGGCCTTCTGGGCGAAATCGCCGGCAATCTGCCCCTTGATCTCGATGAGCCGGTTCAACTGCTTACCCAGCTCGATGGACAGACGGTTGTAGTCGCCGCCCAGCAGGGCGCGCATCGGCTCCAGCTCGCCCCGGGCGGAAGCGTCCACAAGGCTCTTGTGGATGTTCACGTAGTCCTGCATGGCCTGGCGCACCAGGCGGAACTGCTCGCGCTCTGCCTCGCTGACCACCAACTTCTCGTAATCGTTCACCGCCTTGGCGAGATCGTTGGCGATCTCGTCCGCGCGGATCAGACTGGCCTTGAGTTTGTCGGGCTCGCGGTCCACATAGAGACGAAACGACATGATGCGCAGGCGCAGCATCTGCTCGCCGATCCAGCCCAGGGCGCGATAGCTGGGCAGCGTGTTGTCCTGCATGGTGAGCGTGGCGCCGCGAATCACCTGCATCTGGCTCTTGGCGAACACGCCGAGCAGCACGACCAGCAGGGCCACGATGGAAAAACTGACGATGGCCCGATGGCCAACCTTGAATCGCCTGAGAAACATGGGGGGAATCCCTTTTCCGCTGAAGGTTTGTTCTTTTTTTGCGTGTCTGTCAGTGGGCAGCGGCCCCACGAGCCCGCCTGCCGCTGATCATCTAATCGGCAACGGAGCGGCATTCATTAGGAAAAAGATAATAAAATGGCGCCAGCATTCCACCTATCCGAACGCCGGCGACGGCAAGATCGAACGCGTTGCGGCCTGATTGAAGGAACGGAATCGAAGGGGAGCCGATGGGCCGGAAAGCCCATCGGCGGGCGGTGGGGGAAGGTCAGGCCTTGTCGATGCCTTTCTTCAGGGTGTCCTTGACGTCGCCCTTGACCTGCTGGGCTTCGCCCTTGCGCTCCTGGATCTTGCCTTCCTGGCGCATGCCCTGGTTGCCGGTGGCTTCACCGACGCCCTGCTTGACCTTGCCTGCCGCTTCGTTGGCCATACCGCGGGCCTTGTCGCCTGCACTGCTCATGGCAAATCTCCCTCACTGATGGGTTCAGTGCAGTGGAGTGGCGGGTCGGGGAAAGGTTTCATCCACCCGGCAAAGGGCGGGACAGAGGCTCGTGGAACATGAATCGCTGCAGAGCTGGCTCTATGCCAGCCCTGCAGCGGCGATCACGCACTCAGGGCTTGTGCGGGCGCGCCAGGAACTCGTGGGATTGCATTTCCAGCAGACGGCTCAGGGTGCGCTGGAATTCGAATTCCAGGCGGCCGCCGGCGTACAGGTCCTTGAGTTCCACTTCGGCGGAGAGGATCAGCTTGACGTTGCGGTCGTAGAACTCGTCCACCAGGTTGATGAAGCGCCGCGCCATATCGTCCTTCATGGCATCCATGCGTTCGACGTTGGCCACCAGCACCGCTTCGAAGATCTTGCCCAGCTCGATGTAGTCGTTCTGACTGCGCGGGCCGTCGCACAGCTCGCGGAATTCGAACCAGGCGATGTCGTTGGCCACCTTGCGGGCGCGGATGATGCGGTTCTCGATCATCAGCGGCTCGTTTTCACGCACCGTGCAATTCTCGGTGAGCAGGCTCTTGAAGCTGCGCTCCAGGCTCAGCTCGGCCTCGGCGTCCAGCGGCCAGTGGTACAGCTCGGCCTGCTCCAGGGCGCGCAGACGGTAGTCGATGCCGCTGTCGACGTTGACGATCTCGGTGTGCTGCTTGAGCAGGGCGATGGCCGGCAGGAAACGGGCGCGCTGCAGGCCGTCCTTGTACAGGCCGTCCGGCACGATGTTGGAGGTGGCCACCAGCGACACGCCGTTCTTGAACAGCTCGTCCAGCAGGGTGGCGAGGATCATGGCGTCGGTGATGTCCGACACGAAGAATTCGTCGAAGCAGATCACCCGGGCCTCGCCAGCGAAGCGCTTGGCGATGATCGGCAGCGGGTTCTTCTCGCCCTTGAGGGTCTTCAGTTCCTCGTGCACGCGCTTCATGAAGCGGTGGAAGTGCGTGCGCATCTTCTGTTCGAACGGCAGCGCGTCGAAGAAGGTATCCACCAGGTAAGTCTTGCCGCGACCCACGCCACCCCAGAAGTAGATGCCCTTGATCGGGCCCTGCGCCTTCTTGCCGAACAGCTTGCCGAGCAGGCCGCTCGATTGCTGCTGTGCGGCCACCAGGTCGTCGTACAGGCGCTGCAGGTGACGCACGGCGTTTTCCTGGGCGGCGTCGTGGAAAAAGTCGGGGCGTTGCAGATCGGCCTGATAGCGCTGGAGTGGAGTCATGGCAGCGTCGGGGTTGGTGGAGGGGGCCGACACTTTAACGGCGCCCTCGGTGCTTGGCAATTTGCTCAGATCGTTCAAGGCAGCTCTTTCCTCAGGTCATGAAAAGTGGCGACCGGCGCGTGCCCGCAGGAGCGAATTCATTCGCGAGCTCTTTTCCAGGCCATACCCAAAGCTCGCGGAAAAGTCCGCTCCCACCCCAGCGGCTCGGCGCCGAACCAACAACGAAGTCAGCTTTCGGCGGCCAGCCCGGCGATGGCGTCGCGCACCCGCAGCATGGCCGCGTCGAGGGCCTCGGGATCGGCGAAGCTCGGGCTGTCGGCGATGCACTCGTCGTCCAGCCACAGGGTGAACTGGGTGCCCTCGTCCTCGCGCAGCTCCAGCGCATCCGGCCCCTGAGCGACCAGCCGCTGGCTGACCTGACCGGTTCTCTTCGGGTCGCTGAACGGCCGCGACAGCAGCAATTCCTCGCCGTCGGCGGCCAGGAAGCGGAAGCGGAAGCTGCCATCCGGCTCGCGGAAGCTGACGAAGCGTGCGGTCTTGGCGGCCTTCTTCTTGCTGGCGCCGGCGACCTGCACCTGCTCGCGGAAGGAGCGCAGGCCCACCGCCTCGCGCAGCTCGGCCAGGAACGGAGTGGCGATGCGCCGCGCCCTGGCGGCGCCGGCCAGCAGGATGTCCTCCAGGTCGGCCGGCTTGGCGATCAGCGCATGGTAGCGTTCGCGCGCTTCGCCCAGCTCGTTGTCGAGCAACTCGAACAGGCGCTGCTTGGCCTCGCCCCAGCCCAGCCCGGCCAGCAGGTCGGCACGGAAGGCGGCCTGCTGTTCGGCGCTGGCAAAAGCCTGGTAGAGGGTGAACAGGTGGGCGTTGTCCGGGTCCTTGGGCTCGCCCGGCAGCTTCGAGTCGGTAACGATGCGGGCGATGGCGTCCTTGAGCTGCTTGGCGCTGCCGAACAGCGGGATGGTGTTGTCGTAGCTCTTGGACATCTTGCGACCGTCCAGGCCCGGCAGGGTCGCCACCTCTTCCTCGATGACCGCCTCGGGCAGGGTGAACAGCTCGCGGCCCTGGCCGAACAGATGGTTGAAGCGCTGGCCGATGTCACGGGCCATTTCCACGTGCTGGATCTGGTCACGGCCGACCGGCACCTTGTGGGCATTGAACATCAGAATGTCGGCGGCCATCAGCACCGGGTAGCTGAACAGGCCCATGGTCACACCGGCATCCGGGTCTTCACCGACCTCGACGTTCTTGTCCACCGCCGCCTTGTAGGCGTGGGCACGGTTGAGCAGGCCCTTGCCGGCCACGCAGGTGAGCAGCCAGGTCAGCTCGGGAATCTCGGGGATGTCCGACTGGCGATAGAAGGTCGCCTTGTTGGTATCCAGACCGCAGGCCAGCCAGGTGGCGGCGATTTCCAGACGCGAGCGCTGAATGCGCGCCGGGTCGTCGCACTTGATCAGCGCGTGGTAGTCGGCCAGGAAGTAGAAGGAGTCCGCATCAGCGGCGCGGCTGGCGACGATGGCCGGGCGGATAGCGCCGGCGTAGTTGCCCAGGTGCGGGGTGCCGGTGGTGGTGATGCCGGTAAGGATGCGCGTGGTCATGTGTCAAATCCGTCGAACGTGTGGCAGGCGGCTCAGAGGCGCTCGCTGACCAGCTCTTTGAGGTCGGTCAGCCTGCCATGGAAGAAGTGGCCGCATTCTGCCACTTTCAGCAGCTCATGGGGACGCGCCAGGGCTTCGGACCAGGCGTAGACCGCTTCGGGCGGCACCACCTCGTCGTCCTCGGGCTGGATCAGGGTCAGCGTGCCGGTCTGCGGCAACGGCACGTTCTCGTCCAGGCGCATCACCGCCGGGGCGACCATGAAGATGTGCTCCAGCTGCTGACCACGCGCCTCCAGACGCCCGCCCAGCGCGGCGGCGACGAAGCCGCCGAAGGAGAAACCGAGTAGGCTCAGCGGCAGCTCGGGATGCTGGGCGTGCAGCCAGTCGCAGGCCGCCTCGGCATCATCCACCTCGCCCATGTGCATGTCGTGGCTGCCGGCGCTGGCGCCCACGCCCCGGTAGTTGAAGCGCAAGGTGCTGTAGCCGGCGTCGCGGGCGGTGCGCTGCAGGGTGGAGACCACCTTGTTGAGCATGGTGCCGCCCTTGACCGGGTTGGGATGACAGATCAGCGCCAGGCCGCGCGCGTCGGGCACTGGCAGGTAGAGGGCTTCGAGCGCGCCGCTGGGGCCGTCGAGCTGCAGAGGGGTTTCGCGGGTGAGCAAGGCAGGAACTCCGTGACCCGGTTGGGGGTCGACTCGTCTTGGTTCAGGTCCGGGCGGTGCACGCACCACCGGAGAACGGCGCGCCGCCGGACAGACGGCCGCGCCACCAGTAAATCCCGGCGTTTCGTAGCATTGTACGGTGCGGCATTCGGGGGCAGACTGGGGTCGCTAACGTAAAACAAACCCGCAGATAGAGGAAGGACTCGTGGAACAGTCGCTCATGGTCTGGTTGGTGCCGGCCATTGCCCTGCTTGTCGGGGTCGTCATCGGTTTTCTGATTTCCCGCCTGGCACCTGGTGCCGCGCCGAGCCGCACCCAGAGTCAGCTCGACGAACTGCAGGAGCGTTTTGAAACCTACCAGAGTGAAGTGGTCACTCATTTCAATACCACGGCCGCCCTGGTGCGCAAGCTCACCCAGAGCTACCAGGATGTGCAGGAACACCTCACCGAGGGCATCGATCGCCTGGCGCTGGACGAAGTGACACGCCAACGTCTGTTGTCAGCCCTGCACGACCAGCAGAAGCGCGAGCGTCTGCAGGCTCCGGAATCCGACCTGCTCGACTCCCAGGCGCCCAAGGACTACGCCCCCAAGCCGGCCGGCGCACCAGGCACCCTGGACGAACACTACGGGCTCAAACATCCCTGAGCCCCAAAAGAAACCGGAACCCTAGGGTTCCGGTTTTCGTTTCAGGGCAGGGTTCAGAAGTTGTAGCCCAAACCCAGGCTGTAGAAGAGCGTGCCGTCATCGTAGGTATCTTCGGCCTCGCTGCCGCTGTCGAACAGGAACTGGTACTCGACCATACCGGTGATGAAGGTACTGTCGTTGACCCAGTGTTTGAGGCCGATTTCCGGGCCGGCCATGAAGGTGTCGTCGACATTGTCGCCATAAATGCCGCCAAGGCTGGCGCCAATGAACGGCCGAGTGTTGCCGGTGCCGAAGTGGTAGTCGTAGAACACCCGGGTCGCACCCTGGAACTTGGTGCTTTCTCCCTCGGTATCGAAGATACCGACGAACTGGCGGATCCCCCACAGGGAGGAATCATTCAGGTATTGCCCCCAACTGCCCTGGACGTTCAGCAGAGTGGAATCGAAATCCTTGTCGCTGCTGCCGGCGCCACTGAGCGTGATTTCCTGGGTTCCCGCCGTCGGCGCGGCCAGAACGGCAACCGGCAACAGCGCGGCGGCCAATACGGACAAGCTCATAAATCTTTTCATGGGTAAGCCTCTTCATGGGAACACACATGGAGCGTTCGCTCATGAAAAACGACCCACCGGGGCATCAACAGTTCCCTGTCCGCGACCACCGAAGCGGTCTACAACAGCATGCGCACCATCTCCACCACCGAACTCACCTGCAATTTGTCCATGATGCGGGCCCGGTGATTTTCCACCGTCCGTACGCTGATCGACGCCAGCTCGGAGATTTCCCGACTGGATTTGCCCTGCACCACCCACTCGGCGATGCGCCGCTCCTGCGCGGTGAGCAAGCCCAACCGCTGCTCGCGCGCGCGTCGGGCCTGGCCGGCCTGATGCAGCTCGGCGCAGCGCGCCAGCGCGGCACGCACCCGCGCCAGCAACTGCCGGCCGTCCACGGGCTTTTCCACATAGTCGAAGGCCCCCCGGCGCATGGCTTCCACGGCGGTGGCCACGTCGGCGTGCCCGGTGATGAAGATCAACGGCGTTTCGACACCGCGCGCCAGCAGCTCGGCCTGCAGTTCCAGCCCGCCCAGTTCGGGCATGCGCAGGTCGGAGAGAATGCACTCGCAGTCGCCCGCCGCCACATAGGACGACAGGAAGGCGCGCGAGGACGAGAAACGGCGAACCTTCAGGCCGGCTGCGCCTAACAGCTCGGCATGCAGGTCGAGGATGAGTTCGTCGTCGTCGATCAGATAGACGCAGGACATCGAACAGCCCTTCGGGCAATTGAGGCGCGCATTCTATCGTCAAATACCCCCGCCTGTTTATTGACCTGGGGCTACAATCGCAGCCCCTTCAGGAGCCCACTGCCATGTCCGAACCCGTCCGTCTGTCCAAACGCCTCGTTGAACTGCTCGGCTGCTCGCGTCGCGAAGCCGAGCTGTACATCGAAGGCGGCTGGGTCACCGTCGCTGGCGAGGTGGTGGAACAGCCGCAGTTCAAGGTGACCGACGAGCCCATCGTGCTGCTGCCCGGCGCCGAGGCCGAGGATGTGCCGCCGGCCACCCTGCTGCTGCACAAGCCGGCCGGCTGCAGCGTGGAGCAGGCCCTGGCGCTGCTGACCCGCGAGAATCGCTGGGCCGAGGATGACCCTACTCTGCGCGCCGTGCACAAGCATCTGGTACGCCAGCAGCCGGTCGGTCTGCTGGAGCGCGAGGCCAGCGGCCTGCTGGTGTTCACCCAGAGCTGGGGCGTGACCCGTCACCTGACCAACCGCCACAAGCCGCTGGAAGAGGAATACGTTGCCGAGGTCAAGGGCACGCTCGTCGATGGCGGCCTGGACAAGCTCAAGCGCGGCATCCGCCAGGGCGAACGCACCCTGCCGGTGTGCAAGGCCAGCTGGCAGAACGAAACCCACCTGCGCCTGGCCCTGAAGGCGCCCCAGCCGGGCGACATCCGCACATTGTGCAGACTGGTGGGTCTGCAGTTGGTCAGCCTGCGGCGCATCCGCCTGGGCACCGTGAGCATGGCCAAGCTGCCGCAGGGGCAATGGCGCTACCTGAAGCCGAACGAGCGTTTCTAGGCTTTCGGCGTCGGGTGGTCAACGCCCTTTTTTGGCCACCACGCACCGGCGACGGCGCGCCCGTCACGCGCGCCAATCCGTGCGCTGCTTCGCAAATCAGCCAGCGCCGATCCACACTGATCCGGTTCCTCGACTATCACCAAGCAGGGTGCCCACCCTGCGGACGACGGACCCGTACATGACCCGATGGATTCTCCTTGGCGCCGCCCTGGCGCTGGGCGGCTGTGCCGCCAAGCCCTGCGAGCCGCTCGTGCTCGACAGCCACGCCCAGCGCCTGCTGCAGGAAAACGACCTGATGCAGGCCCGCCTGCTGGTCACCTCAGGCCCACAGAGCAGCCTGGAACTGGCCGATGCCCTGCTGGCGCGCATCGCCGACCAGGACCCCCGTGGCGAAGTGGCGCTCTACCAGGCAGTGTCGCTGATCCGCCAGCGCGCGGCGCTGGAGCGCATCCTGCCATTGCTCGAACGCTCCGCCGAACGCCGCCATCCGCACGCACTGGCGCTGCTCTACAAGATCTACAACGAGCCCTTCCTGGCGCCGCAGGCCGACCGCGCCCATGCCCTGCGCTACCGGGAGGCTTATGCCGGGCTGGACGTGGCCAAGGGTGGCTACCCCTCGTTCCCCCGCGCGCTGATGGTGGTCGATCAGCTGGTCAACCCGCCGGCCCACGTGCGCGGCCAGTGAGCCATTCATCACGTACCAGCGCCTGACCCAAGCGCTCCCGCTCGCCTTCGTCCGGCACATCGCGGAACTCGACCTTGCCGGCAATCCGCGTCGCCACCGGCACACCGTCGCGATACAGCAGGCGGTTGCCCGGCAGCGCCGGCACTTTCTCGCCAGGCAGCAGGGTGCCGGCCAGGTTCAGCGGGTCGCTGCCACTGACGCGGATCAGCTCACCGGCCGCCGGCCGGCGGCGCACCTCGCGCAACAGGCCGACCGCCTCGGGCAGGGCGAACTGTTCGCCACTGATGCCGGTGACGAAACGCCCGCCACGGATTTCCCCGCGCGCCTCCAGGCGGTGATAGACGCGTAGCAGCTCCCGCCACGGCGGCAGCCAGTCGGCCTCGCGCTCCAGCAGGCGCCAGAACACCACACCGTAGCGGCGCAGCAGCACGCGGGCGATGTGTTCCAGGGGGTCGGGCTCACCCTCTCCCCCGGCCAAGGGCTGGCGCCTGCCAGCCCTTGCAGCAGCGCCTTCCTCAGCCGGGCGACGCAGCAAGGCCCAGCGCCCCGCATCGGCCATGCCGCCCATCAGAGCACCGCCGCGCGCCCGCCGTCCCGTGCGGGTCGGGCGCTTGCCGACCGGCGTCAGCAGCGCGCGCAGGCCGGCGAAGCCGTCGGCATTCAGCAGGCCCAGGGCGACCAGCTCGCCCAAGGCATCCTCCAGCTCGCTACGCAGCAGATGGGCGTCCTGCAGCAGCTCGTCGAAGAACAGCGCACCCTGGCGTTCCAGCACGTCCAGCACCCGCCGGGCGCGCGGCGACGGCTGCGCCTCGGCAGTGCCGGCCAGGGACATCCACAGCGCCAGCCGGCGCCGCGGCAACAGCACGATCGGCGTGCCGCGCACCGGCCCGGCGCCGGCCGTCTGCCGCCCGGCCAGGCGAGCCCAGACCATCCGACCGGAGCGGCACAGCGCATCCAGCCAGGCGCTGTCGTAGCGTTTGAGGCGCGCCGGCAGCAGCTCGCCTTCCCAGGCGGCGGCCGCCGCCTGATAGCCCTCCAGCTGCTCGAGCACGGCCGCCACGGCGTCCGCCCCTTCGCCACGGGTCGCCGGGGTAAGCCGTTGCCAGTCGAACAGGAAGCGCAGGAAATCGCGGCGCTCCACCGGCTCGATCTCCCGGCGCAGACGCTTGACCGTGTAGCGATGGATGCGCGCCAGCAGGTGCCGCTCGCACCACTCTTCCTCGCGGCTGCCAGGGGTGAAGCGCCCACGCAGCACATAGCCCTCGCGCTCCAGCGCGGCCAGCGCCTGCGCCACCGCACTGGCCGGCTGCGCAAGGGCGCGGGCGATGCGCGGCAACGGCAGCGGGCCAGCGCCCGACAGGCGCGCGCGCACCACATCCACCCGCACGGCGTCCTCATCGCCGACTTCTGCGAACGCGGCGGGAATCGTCAGCCTCGGCGCGTATTCGGCGTTGGGATACAGCACGCGAAACTGCGCCAGGCGCTCCAGCGGCAGCCACAGGCCTTCACCTACCGCAACGCTCATGCGCGTCGCCCGCCCGCTGGCGGCCAGCGCCTCCAGCAGCGCCGGCCACTGCGGATCGCTGCGGCTTTCCGCATCGGTCAGGCAGGCCAGGGCCATCAGCGCCTCGTGCAACTCGTCGGCGGTGCGCGCCTGGGGCCAAGCTTCCTCGGCCACGGCGAGGATGGCCTCGGCATCCAGCTGGCCCAAGTCGTCGGTGGACTGCGGGTCGCTCCAGCGCCGCGCCAGCACCGCCTGCGTGCGCCGCTCCTCCAGCGGCGCGTCGTCGAGAAAGGCGTAGGGCCGCGCGCTGAGCACCTCGGCGGCCAGGGGCGAGGGCTCCGGCAGGTCGCGCTGCAGCAGACGCACCTCGCCGGCCTCCATGCGGCGCAGTAGGGCCAGCCAGCCTTCGCTGTCCATAGCTTCGTGCAGGCAGTCCTCCAGGGTCTGCGCCACCAGCGGATGATCGGGAATCTCGCGCTCGCCGACGATGTTTTCCAGGCAGGCCACCTGATCGGGGAATACCGTGGCCAGCAGATCTTCGCTGCGCATGCGCTGAATCTGCGGCGCCACCTTGCGCCCGCCACTCATGCGCGGCAGCGCCAGGGCAACCCCGGCCACCCAGCGCCAGCGCACGCCGAACAGCGGCGCGTCGAGCAGCGCCTGGATCAGCACCTGCTCGGCACTGGCCGCACGCAGGTAGCGCCATACCTCGTCGAGGGGAAAGCTGTGGCTGGTGGACAGCGAGAGGATGATGGCGTCCTCGGTGGCCGCCGCCTGCAGCTCGAAGTTGAAGGTGCGGCAGAAGCGCTTGCGCAGCGCCAGCCCCCAGGCGCGGTTGATGCGGCTGCCGAACGGCGCATGGATGATCAGTTGCGTGCCGCCGGATTCGTCGAAGAAGCGCTCCATCACCAGGCAGTGCTGCGTGGGCAGCGCACCCAGCGCGGCCCGGGCTCGGGCCAGGTAGTCGACGATCTGCTCGGCGGCGGCCAGCGGCAGGCCGAGCTCGTCGGTGAGCCAGGCGATGGCCGGCTCCAGGCGGTCGGGTGCGCACCTCTCCACCAATGGCGCCCCACCAACGCCTGCGGCGGCCAACGCTGCGTTTTTGACCGCCCTACCGGGCTGCACACCCTGCGTAGGGTGGACAACGTTTTCCTTGTCCACCGGGGGCGCCCCGCCGAGGGCATTGGGGATCAGCCGCCGCTCCACCTCCCCGCGCAAGCGCCCCACGGCGGCGGACAGCGCGTCGCTGCGCCCCGGCGCCTCGCCGAGCCAGAAGGGAATGTTCGGTGGCTGGCCATGGGCGTCCTCCACGCGCACCCTCCCGGGTTCGATGCGCAGGATGCGGTAGGACTGGTTGCCGAGCTGGAACACATCGCCGGCCAGGCTTTCCACCGCGAAGTCCTCGTTCACCGTGCCGATGTTCAGCGCCTGGGGTTCGAGCAGCACCGCGTAATCGGCAGTCTCGGGAATGGTGCCGCCGCTGGTCAGCGCGGTCAGTTGCGCGCCGCGCCGGCCGCGCAGGGTGCCGGTCACCGCGTCACGGTGCAGGTAGGCGCGGTGCGCGCCGTGCCGGCGCGTATAGCCCTCGGCAAGCATGCGCAGCAGCGCCTGATAGTGCGCTTCATCCAGGTCGGCATAGGGTTCGGCGCGGCGGATCAGCGCCAGCAGCGCGTCCTCGCGCCATTCCTGGCAGGCCACCTCGGCGACGATCTGCTGGGCCAGCACGTCCAGCGGCGCGCGCGGGATATGCAGTTGATCCAGCTCGCCACGCCGCACGGCATCGAGTAGCGCGGCACATTCGATCAGCTCGTCCCGGGAGGTGGGAAAGATCCGTCCGCTCGAAACCCCGCCGACCTGGTGACCGGCGCGACCGATGCGCTGCAGGAAGGCGCCGATGGAACGCGGCGAGCCGATCTGGCAGACCCGCTCCACGTCGCCGATGTCGATGCCCAGCTCCAGCGAGGCGGTGGCCACCAGCACGCGCAGCTCGCCCGCCTTCAGCCGCCGCTCGGCCTGCAGGCGCTGCTCCTTGGCGAGACTGCCGTGGTGGGCAGCCACCGCCGCCTCGCCGAGGCGCTCGGACAGGTGCCGGGCCACCCGCTCGGCCAGCCGCCGGGTGTTGACGAACACCAGCGTGGTGCGCCGCTCGCGGACCAGCTCGGCCAGCCGGTCGTAGACCAGTTCCCAGGCCTCGTTGCTCATCACCGCCTCGAGCGGCACAGGCGGTACTTCCAGGGCCAGGTCCAGGGCACGCTGGTGGCCGATGTCGACGACCGTGCAATCCTGCCCGCCGGTGAGAAAGCGCGCCACCGCCGACAGCGGCTTCTGCGTGGCGGACAGGCCGATGCGCACCAGCGGCCAGGCGCACAGCGCCTGCAGGCGCTCCAGGCTCAAGGCCAGATGGCTGCCGCGCTTGTTACCGGCCACCGCGTGGATTTCGTCGACGATCACGCTGCGCGCGCCGGCGAGCATGGCCCGTCCGGAAGGCGAGCCGAGCAGCACATACAGCGATTCGGGCGTGGTCACCAGGATGTGCGGCGCGCGCTTGCGCAGCGCCGCGCGCTCGGCCTGCGGCGTGTCGCCGGTGCGCACCGCCGTGCGGATCTCTACCGGCGGCAGGCCCAGGCGCTGCAGTTCCTCGGCGATGCCGGCCAGCGGCAGCTCCAGGTTGAGATGGATGTCGTTGGACAGCGCCTTGAGCGGCGAGACATACACCACCTGGGTGGTCTCGCCCAGCGACCCGGCCAGGCCCTGGCGCAGAAGGTCGTCCAGCGCGGCAAGGAAGGCGGTAAGCGTCTTGCCCGAGCCGGTGGGCGCCGCCACCAGGGTAGAACGCCCGGCGCGAATGCTCGGCCAGGCCGCGGTCTGCGCCGGGGTCGGCGCGGCGAAGGCGCGCCGGAACCAGCCCTGCACGGCGGGGTGGAAGGCGGCCAGCGGGTCATGGTCGGCGGCGCGGTTCATGCCGGCACTATGGAACGGGCAGGGAAAGCACTCAAGCGTTGGCGGTCGGCGAGCCAACGAAGAGACCTTCAAAGCCAACGGAGCGCCCGGCAGGAGCATTTTCATGCAGCAAGGCGTTGACACGGGGCATTTCGCCCGAAGGCCCACGACGGCACTATGCCGCGAGCTTGAAACGCTTGAGTTAGAGGGCCGCGGGTCTCGATCACGTCCGACGCGTGTGCGCCTACCGATCCCAACGAAATTCCCAGAGAAAACCGATGTACACAACGCTAGTGAAGTATCTGAGCCCGCTTGCCCTTCTGCTGGCCTGTTTCGCCCCCGTCGCCCAGGCGGCGCCGCTGGACATCCAGATCCTCAGCGCCACCATCCGCGACCAGAAAATCGAAGGCGCCTCGCTGATCCTGCAGAAGAACGGCGAGCAGTCGGTGACGGCAGTGACCAACGCCCGCGGCGAGGCCACCCTGAACCCGGCGTTCGACGCCAGCGACAGCCTGCTGATCGTCAAGAAGCCCGGCTATTCCGACCTGGTGGTCAAGTGCCCCTGTGACGGCATGACCTACGCGATCAGCCCGGTGATGCAAAACCTCGACGGCATGCGCATCGTCCTCAACTGGGGCCGCTATCCCGAAGACCTGGATTCCCACCTGCTGTTCCCCGGCAACCACGTCTATTTCAGCAACATGCGCGGCCGCGATGCCCTGCTGGATGTCGACGACACCACCAGCTACGGCCCGGAGACCATCACCATCGAGCGCAAGCACGACGGCTCGCGCTACGTCTATGCGGTGCACAACTTCAGCGACCGCGCGCGGATGAACAGCAACCGGCTGTCCGAGAGCAACGCCAAGGTGTTCGTCTATGTCGGCCAAACGCTGATCAAGACCTACTACGTACCGCGCAACCAGGTGGGCAACCTGTGGACCGTGTTTGCGGTCACCGAGTCGGGCGACATCGAGGATTTCAATACCCTCAAGAACGTCTCCAGCCTGGAGCGGCTGAGCACCTCGGAGTTCGGCAATGTGGTGGGCACCCTGGTCAGCCAGCGCACCGACTACGGCGCCGACCGGCTGCAGCGCGCCAAAGGGCTGAATCGCCAGGGCGAGCAGGCCTACCACGCTGGCCAGTACGACGAAGCGATCCGTCTCTACCGGGCAGCCATCGACGAGGATGCCAATTACGGCCAGGCCTACAGCAACCTGGGCCTGGCCTTCCAGAAGGCCAACCGCGTGGCCGAGGCCCTGTGGGCCAACCGCAAGGCCATCGCCCTGGCCAGCGGCGCCTCGGCGCCCACCGTGCGCGCCAGCTCGCACTACAACAACGGCCGCATCTACGAGACTGCCGGGCAATGGTCCGACGCGCTGCGCGAGTACCGCTACGCCCGCGACCAGAAGGCCAATGCGGTCTATGACCGGGCCATCGAGCGCATGCTGCAGAACGGCGCGCGCTGATGGCGCGGCGCGCGGCCTGGCCCCTCGGCCTGGCCCCTCGGCCTGGCCATCGCCCTGCTGGCTGGACTGGCCTGGGCCGGCAGCGCCGCCCATGCGGCCGGCCCGGCCGACGTCGCCACGCTCGACCTGCGCACCTGGGTCGAGCCACTGGACACGCCGGCCGGCTTCGACCGCGCCTCGCGCGCCGCCCTGCTGGTCTACGCCAGCACGATGCACGGCCTGCCCCCACGCGACGAGGCCCAGCTGCTGGCGCACCTGCGCATCAAGCGCCTGAATCAGGCCTCGCTCGATCAGTGGCTGGAAGCGGAGCGGGCGCGCGCCTGGCGCAACTACCAGTTGGCCAGCGCCGACTGCCGGGCCGGCGACTGGAGCTGCGTCGGCCCGCTCGACGACTTCGCCACGCTCGGAGAGGCGGCGCAGAACGCGCTGGCCGGGCTCGGCGGCGGGCTGGCCACCTGGCATAGCCAGTTGACGGCGTTCAGCCAGGCCTACCTGACGGAACAGATGCGCCTCGCCGCGCTGTTCCCCACGGTCAGCAGCGAAATCGCCACCTTCGGCCGCCACGAGTGGTCCGGCGACGAACTGGACGACCGCCAGTTCTTCCTGACCTTCGATGACGGGCCCGGCGCCCACACTGAAGCCACGCGAGCCATGCTGGCGCGGCACGGCCGCAACGCGACCTTCTTCGTGCTCGGCGAGAACTTGCAAGCGCGTCTGAGCAGAGACGGCGGCGAGGCGCTGGATCGCCTGTATGCCGGCCAGTGCGTGGCCTCCCATGGCTGGGAGCATCGCTCGCACGCCCGCTGGGACGGCTGGCAGGACTCGGTCCTCACCAGCCGCGCGCTGCTGCACAGCACGCTGCCAGATTCCACGCTCCTGCCGCTGTTCCGCCCGCCGTATGGCCAGCGCACGGCGGACAGCGGCACCTTTTTCACGGCCCAGGGCATCCAAGTGGCGCTGTGGAACCTCGATTCCCAGGACTGGCAGCGCGCGCTCGACGCCGAGGCCATCGGCCAGCGCATGCTGGGGCTGATGCTGATAAAACGCCGTGGCGTGCTGCTGTTTCATGACGTGCATGGCAAGGCAAGCGCTGCCCTGCCCGGGGTATTCGCCGCACTCGGCGACGCCGTATCCTGGCCGGATTGCCGCGAGCTGGCGGCCCGGCACTGAGCGCTGCTCCGGTCGCTGCGCTCGCCATTTACCGTATGCGGCCTAGCCTGATCAGCTCCATGTACCGATAGGAGAATCCGACATGACCTATGTCGATGGCTTCGTGGCGGCCGTGCCGACCGCCAACCGGGAGCAATACCAGCACCACGCACAGATCGCCGCGCAGGTGTTCAAGGAGCATGGTGCGCTCAAGGTGGTCGAGTGCTGGGGCGACGATGTGCCGGAGGGCAAGCTGACGTCCTTTCCGATGGCCGTGCAGCGCACGCCGGAGGAAACGGTGGTGTTTTCCTGGATTCTCTGGCCGTCGAAGAGCGTGCGCGATGCCGCCCACCAGAAGGTGATGAGCGATCCACGCCTGGCTCCGGAAACCAATCCGATGCCCTATGACGGCAAGCGCCTGATCTTCGGCGGTTTCGAGATGATCCTCGATCAGTAGCCCTTGAAGTCGATCAGGTAGTCACGCACCTTCTCGGCCACCAGCCGCGCACCCTTCTCGTTGAGGTGGATGCGGTCATCACGCAGCGAGCGGGGCACGATGCCGTGCCGGTAGTCCGCGACATCGCCGGGGTCCCGGGGGTCGTAGCTTTCCACCAGCAGTTGCCAGATATCCAGGAAGTTGTTCGGGAAGGCCTCGCGCAACCCGTCGCGGATGGCGACGAAGTCCGCGTAGTGTCGGCCGCCAATGTATTCATGGGCGAAATCGGCATTCGGCGGCGGCATGACCAGGAAGCGCTTGTGCAGGGGCTTGAGGAACTCGACCATGGCGCGCACGTCGGAAATGACCTGCTGCGGTTCGTCGTAGTTGTTGCGCCCCGCCCAGATCACGGCGATCTCGTGGTCGGTGTCGCCGATATCCATCAGAAACGGCAGGGCGACCGGCGCGTCCACGGCATCCCCCGCCTGGGCACGGGTGAAGGTGTAGGCCGTGTCGGAGTGGCGACGCAGCACGCCGCGCACGCCGCCCAGCGTGCCTTCGAGCTGCTGCCGGCCGTACTGGGTCATGGGCACCACGGTGAACTCCGCGACGTCCACCGTGCCGCTGCTGGGTATCTTGCCGCCGGTCAGCTTCACGTAGGTCGGCCGGCCTCCCTGGCGGGCGGCGATCTGCGCGCTGGTGTTGCCGCCCACGCCACGGTTGGTGACCGTGCGCCCGGTCAGCTTGGCCAGGAAGTGCGGGTAGCTGGAGGTGGTCAGCGAGTCCCCCCAGCAGACGATGGAGGGCAGGCCATGCAGCCACTTCACGTCCGTTCCAGGGGCCTGGACGGCGTCTCCACGCACGCTCAGCGCCCAGACAAGCAGTGTCAGGCCGGCCAGTGTTCGCATGGCATTTCTCCCTGTGGTGGCATCGTCCTTGGCGGTCGGCCGAATGCACGACCGTGGCAGGGTCTAGACGCGATTCGACCGTCTGTCAAAAAGCCGCTCGCTTCTCAGCCGCCGTCTGCTTGACTGGGCTGCGGACCTGGGAAAGGGCCCGTGTGCTCGACGGTGGTCGGGCGCTCTATCGAAAGGGATTTCCGCATGACATCTGCTCACACGGCCTCGGCCGACAAGCTTGACAGCATCCAGCTGCTGCGCGCGATCGCGGCGACCGCCGTGGTCGTCTACCACATTCCGCTGTTCCGGGAAGGCGCCTGGGGCGTGGACATCTTCTTCGTCATCAGCGGCTTCATCATGGCCCTGGTCACCGAGAGGTCGACGCGTCATTTCTTCGCCAAGCGCGTCATCCGGGTGGTGCCGCTCTACTGGCTGGGGACCTTCGGGGTCTTCGGCGTTGCCCTGCTGCTGCCCGACCTGCTGGACAACACCACGGCCGATGTCGCCGGGCTGCTCAAGTCGCTGCTGTTCATTCCCTACCTGAAGGGCGATAGCGTGCAGCCCCTGTTGTTCCTGGGCTGGACGCTGAACTTCGAGATGTTCTTCTACGCGGTGTTCGCCCTGGCCATGGCGATCAGCCACCGGCATCGCCTGCTGATCGCCTCGGGCCTGCTGCTGGGCCTGGTGCTGCTGGGCGCGCTGGTGCGCTTCGAGTCGGTGGTGCTGGCGTTCTACACCAATGAAATCCTGCTGGAGTTCGTGCTGGGCATGGGTTGCTACGCCTTCTACAGGCACACCGCCGCCTGGCGGACAGCGGGGATTGCGCGCCAGACCCGCACGGCACTCATCGTCATGGGTGTGGCCTGCATCGTCTGCCTGCCCTTCAGCGGTCTGCTCCATCCCTGGCTGGGGCGCAGCGGCAGCTGGGGCATTCCCGCCGCGCTGGCCTTCCTGGCGCTGGTGCATGGCCTGGCAGATCGCCAACTGCCCCCGCGGGTGGTGCTGATCGGCGATGCCAGTTTTTCGCTGTACCTGTTTCACCCCTACGTGATGAAGGTGTTCAACAAGGTCTTCCACGTCTTCGACGCGCCGGGGCCGCTGGCCTTCGTGATGGCGCCACTGACCATCGGCCTGTGCCTGCTGGTAGCGGTCGGCATCTACCGGTTCGTGGAACAACCGATGACCGACTGGCTGCGCAGCAAGTTGTTGACGCCCCGTTCGCACGCCATCGGCACGCCGCTGCCGGGACGTTGAAGGGCGCCCGACGACGCCCCTCGCCCCACCTCAGACCAGCGGCTCGCCGACATGCAGGAGCTTCATGCTGTTGGTGCCGCCAATGGTGTGGTAGGTGTCGCCCTTGGTCAGGATCACCCAATCACCGCGTTCCACCACGCCGCGCTTCAGCAGCTCGTCCACCGCCGCCTGGCTGACCTTGTCCAGGGCGTGCTCGGCCATGTCGAACGGCACGGTTTCCACGCCGCGGAACAGCGCCACGCGCGCCTGGGTCTCGCGGTGACGGGTGAAGGCGTAGATCGGCACCGAAGACCGGATGCGCGACATGATCAGGGGCGTGAAGCCGCTCTCGGTGAGGCTGATGATGGCCTTCACGCCCGGAAAGTGGTTGGCGGTATACATGGCCGCCAGGGCGATGCTTTCGTCGCAACGGCCGAACTTCTGCCCCAGGCGGTGGCTGGATTTCTGGCTGGTGGGATGCTTTTCCGCGCCCACGCAGATACGCGCCATGGCCTTCACCGCCTCCACCGGGTAATCGCCGGCGGCGCTTTCCGCCGAGAGCATCACCGCGTCGGTGTAGTCCAGCACGGCGTTGGCCACGTCGGATACCTCCGCACGGGTCGGCATCGGGCTGTGGATCATCGACTCCATCATCTGCGTGGCAGTGATGACCGCCTTGTTGTAGCGACGGGCGTGCAGAATGATCTTCTTCTGGATGCCGACCAGCTCGGCGTCGCCGATCTCCACACCCAGGTCGCCACGGGCCACCATCACGGCATCGGAGGCGCGGATCAGGCCGTCCAGCGCTTCATCGTCGGCCACCGCCTCGGCGCGTTCGATCTTGGCCACCAGCCAGGCCTTGCTGCCCGCCTCGTCGCGCAGGCGGCGCGCCAGTTCCATGTCGGCGGCGTCGCGCGGGAAGGACACCGCCAGGTAGTCCAGCTCCATTTCCGCAGCCAGCTTGATGTCGGCCTTGTCCTTGGCGGTCAACGCCGGCGCCGTCAGACCGCCGCCGCGGCGGTTGATGCCCTTGTGGTCGGACAGCGGGCCGCCGATCAGCACGGTGCACAGCAGTTCGTCGGCGGTGGTGGCGTCGACGCGCATCACCACGCGGCCGTCATCCAGCAGCAGCTCGTCACCGACGCCGCAGTCCTTGATCAGGTCCGGGTAGTCGATGCCGACCACCTCCTGGTTGCCGGCGTCGCGCGGATGGGTGACGGAAAAGCGGAAGCTATCGCCTTCCTTCAGCTCGATGCGCTTGTTGGCGAACTTGGCGATACGGATCTTCGGCCCCTGCAGGTCGCCGAGCAGCGCCACGAAGCGGCCATGCTTGGCGGCCAGCTCGCGCACCAGGCGGGCGCGGGCCTTGTGCTCGTCCGGCGAACCGTGGGAGAAGTTCAGCCGGGCCACGTTGAGCCCGGCGAGGATCAGCTGCTCGAGTACTTCGGGACTGCTGCTGGCCGGGCCCAGGGTGGCGACGATCTTTGTGCGACGGGACGACATGCGGGGGACTCCTTGATTCGGTCTGCCCCGAGGCTACTACGCCCGTCGCCTGTAGTCATGTTTGGTCGGAACTACCGAATCCCTGCGGCTTGACCACCAGCAGATCGCAGCGCACGGCCTCAAGGATGCGCTCGGCGGTATTGCCGATCAGCGCGTTGTCCAGGTGGCCCCGGGCAATCGCCCCCATCAGCAGCAGATCGATGTCCTGCTCCTCGACAAAACGCGGCACGGCCTGCTCGGCGAAGCCCTCGACCAGGTGCCCCTGCCCTTCCGCGCCGGGATAACCGGCCAGCAGGCGGTCAAAGGCCTGGCGGTGCTGCTCGCCGTACTTGCGGCAGTAACTGTCGTAATCGGCCACCAGTTCGGCATCGAACACCATGGTGCGCGGCAGTGGTGCGTAGGCATGCACGTAGCTGGCCTGCAGCTGAAGCGACTCCGCCAGCTCACGGGAAATGGCCAGCAACTGGTGATCCAGGGCGGCGGGCTTGTCGGCCGAATGCAGCGGATCGACCGCGGCGCACAGGCGCTTGGGTTGCCACTCGCGCGCGCCGGCCAGCCACAGCGGGCAGGGGCACTTGCGGATCAGCTGCCAACTGTTGCTGGTGAACAACAGGCGCTGCAGCAGGCTGTGCTGATAGGCGTTGCGGAACAGGATGTCGGGCTTGAGCTCGCCCACACGGGCCAGAATCATCTTGTACAAGGGCCGTCCCCAGCGCGTTTCGCAGGTAACCGTCAGGCCCTCGGCGCGGAGCGGCTCGGCCAGTTGCTCCAGCCAGGCGCGCCGTTGCTCGAGCAGACCATCACGTGCGTGCTGCAGGCGCGGTCCGTCCAGCAGACCACCTTCGAGTGCGGACTGATGCTCGCAGAGCAGCAGTTCCAGTGCCGCCCCGTTGCGGCGGGCGACCCAGGCAGCACGCTGCAGGGCGGGCTGGGCTTCCTGGGTGGGGTCGATGACGACCAGCAGTTGGCGGATCTTCATTGCGGCTCCTTGAAGGTTGGCTGTGGAGCCATTGCAGCACAGTTCGCCGCCACCGGCTTGACTTGCATCAGGCCGCCGGGCTGTTCAGCACCCGGTCCAGGTGGCGGGCCGCCTTGTCGGCCAGTTCGCCGTTCGGGTATTGCACCAGCAGGCGGCGCAGATAGTTGATGGCCTTGTCGCGGTCGGCGCGGGGGTTGTCCGCCGCCATGTACATCAACCCCAGCTGGTAGAGCGCCTTCTCCTTGATCGAGGCTGCCACGCCTGGATCGCGCAGAGCCAGCAGATACAGCTCCTCGGCTTCGGCCACGCGATTCTTGAGCACCGCGCGGCGCGACAGCAGGGTCATGTCCTGATCCAGGCTGGGCTTGTTGAGATCCAGATCGGCCCCGGGCTTCCAGTCAGTCAGCAGCTCGCGGGCATTCTTCTGCAGCGGCTCGTCGACCCGGCCGCGCAGCGCCATCAAACGCTCGGCGGCGCGCTCGGCGGCGCGGGTGGCGGGGAATTCATCGAGCACGCGATTGAGGTAAAGCTGTGCGGTGGCATCGTCGCGCTGGTCGTTGTAGCGGCTCATGTAGATGAGGCCGATCTGGTAGAGGGCGATGGCGCGCACCTCGTCGCTCAGGCCGCGGTCCCGGTAACCCGAGAGGTAGAGCTGCTCGGCCTGCGGACTGTGGGCGTCGCGGATGGCCAGGGCGCTGTAGGTCAGCAGGTCGCCCTCCTCTTCCACCGCCGCGGCCATGCGCTTGCTCTTCAGGGTCTTGTACTCGACCACTTCGTGGGTGGCCACATGGGCCACGAACAGCGGAGTGGTCGGCGAGCAGCCTGCGAGAAACAGCAGCATGAGTAGAGCGGAAGACAGGCGGCGCATGGGCATTCCTTGGCAGATGCGTAGGCGCCTGAGTCTAGCAATGCCGCTCGTCGGGCGGGCGGGCGCGGACCTCACACCCAACGGAGGTTGTGGGCAAAAAGCCGCGCGATTCGATTGAAGAAATCGGGGGTACTGTCGATATGATGGCAAAGCAAAGGAGATACCCTCATGAAACTCCCCCTCATCCTGCTGGCGGCGAGCCTGGCCGTCGCCGGTTGCAGCACCCGCGCCAACCTGGACAAGCACCTGAACTCGGCCTATCGCGCCTACGACGATGGCAACTGCGAGAAAGTGATGCTGGAGCTGTCGCTGGCCGAGCGCGCCAGCCGTTCGCGCGTCTACATGCAGCCGGAGATTTCCATGCTGCGCGGTCAGTGCCTGGAGCGGCAGAGCCTGTTCGTGGACGCCACCCAGACCTACCTGTTCATCATCAATCGCTTCCCGTTGAGCGAATACTCCTACCGCGCCAAGGCCCGCCTGGAAACCCTGCGCCAGCTCGGCCACTTCGATCCGGAGAAAACCGTCGGCGCCCGCTGATTGACGACAAATGTCGCACCCCGGCGCCTGCACTGGAGATCGACGCCGATAGCGGCTAATCTCCGCTCCTTGAATACACCTTGAATCCATGCGGAAGGGGCCTGCACTGCTGGCCCATTCCCCGCAGGGTCGCGGTTCGGTGTTCCTGGTAACTGGAGGTACGAGTGCCCGAGTTGGAGAAGTCGAGCCAAGCGCGTGTCAGCCACGACCAGGCTGTGCCCGGCGTCGGGCGTCGGCGCATTCAGCGCCAGCAATTGCCCTATTACCTCAAGGTCTACAACCGGATCACCGACAAGCCGCTGGGCTACCTCGGCAACCTGTCGTGCGAGGGGCTGATGCTGATCAGCCAGTGGCCGCTGCTGGTCGGCGCGCGCTTCGACATGCGCCTGAAGATTCCCGGCGCCGAGGGCGTCTGGCGACCCATCGACTTCCACGCCACCTGCCAGTGGACCCGAGAAGACGTCACCCCGGGCAGCTACGACTCCGGCTTCCATCTCGAGTCGCCACCGGCGGAGTTTCTCGAGCTGGTTGAAGCCCTGCGCGACTACTTCGCCTTCACCGGCCATAAGCCCGCTCACTGAAAAAAGCCTCTAAACTCGCGGCCTCGCAACAGGAGGCCACCGTGACCCCGAGCATTTTCTGGTACGACTACGAAACCACCGGGACCGATCCGCGCCGCGATCGCCCACTGCAGGTCGCCGGCCTGCGCACGGATGAAGCGCTCAACATCATTGGCGAACCGGTCAACCTCTACTGCCGTCCGGCCGACGACATCCTTCCTCACCCGGCCGCCTGCCTGATCACCGGCATCCACCCGCGGACCCTGCTCGACCAGGGCCAGGACGAAGCCGAATTCTTCACCCGCCTGCACGCCGAGCTGGCGCGCCCCGGCACCTGCGGCGCCGGCTACAACTCGTTGCGCTTCGACGACGAGTTCACCCGCTACGGGCTGTATCGCAACTTCTTCGACCCCTATGCCCGCGAATGGCAGGGCGGCAATAGCCGCTGGGACCTGATCGACCTGGTGCGCGCCGCCTATGCGCTGCGTCCGGAAGGCATCGTCTGGCCGCAACAGGACGGCCGTGTCAGCCTGCGCCTGGAGCTGCTCACCCAGGCCAACGGCATTGACCACGGCCAGGCCCACGATGCGCTGTCCGACGTCACGGCGACCATTGGCCTGGCACGCCTGCTGCGCGAGCGGCAACCGCGCCTCTACGAGTACCTGTACCAGTTGCGCAGCAAGCATCAGGTGATGGAGCGGGTGCGCCTGCTGCAACCCCTGGTGCACATTTCCGGGCGCTTCGCCGCCGAGCGCCATTACCTGGCGGTGGCGCTGCCGCTGGCCTGGCATCCGCGCAACCGCAACGCACTGATCGTCTGCGACCTGCAGGCCGATCCCGCGCCCTTGCTGGAACTGGATGCCGAGACCCTGCGCGAGCGGCTGTACACCCGACGCGACGATCTGGCCGACGACCAACTGCCGGTCCCGCTCAAGCTGGTGCATATCAACAAGTGTCCGGTGCTGGCGCCGCTGAACGTGCTGCGCGGCGAGGACCGCGAGCGCCTCGGGCTGGATCTGGAGCTGTGCCAGCGGCGCGCCATGCTGCTGCGGGACCAGGCCACACAATGGCGTGACAAGCTGGCCGCGCTGTATGCCGAGGAAACCTTCGCCGGTAATGGACAGGATGACCCCGAGCAACAGCTGTACGGCGGTTTCCTCGGCGAACGTGATCACCGCCTGTGCGAGCAGGTGCGCCTCAGTGAGCCGCAGGCGCTGGCCAGCGAGGCCTGGTCCTTCGACGACCCGCGCCTGCCGGAGCTGCTGTTCCGTTATCGGGCGCGCAATCTTCCAGACAGCCTGACGGCAGAGGAACGGCTGCGCTGGCAGGCGTTCTGCCGCGAGCGACTGCTCGATCCGGCACGCGGCGCGCCCAACACCCTGGCGGCCTTCGAGCAGGAACTGAACGCCCAGCTGGCTGGCGCCGACGGCGCCAAACGCGCACTGCTGCTGGACTGGCAGGCATATGCCGGGGAGCTGGCCCGGCGGCTGGGCTGCGTCACGCCTGAGCTGTAGGGCGGTCAGCGCGGTTCCGGTCGCCGCCGGCGGGCCACGGCGCGGTCGCCATGGTGGACAAGGAAAGCGTTGTCCGGGGCCTACGCCCCTCAGCGGCCGTCGATCTGCCGCTGCAGGGTCTGGATCTGCGTTTGCAGGGTGGTGATGTTGCGCGTCACCTGGGCGCGGAAGGTGTCGAACTCGGTGGTGCCGGTACCGCTTGGCAGACCCGCCACTTCGCTGCGCAGCACCAGCAGGTCCTGCTCCAGGCGCTTGAGGGTCGGACCGGCATTGAGCTTCTTCAGCGCCTGAACGTCGTTGGTAAGGGTCTTGAGTACCTTGTCCAGCGCCAGCAACGCCTCGACCTGCTTGCCTTGTTCGCTGCGAATCTTGCCCAGCTGCTCGGGCACGCCCTTCAGCGCGGCCAGCTCGCCCCCCTGGGCCTTGATGCGCTCATCAAGCTTGCCGGCAGCGGCCAGCTGGGCCTTGATCTCGCCCTCCAGGGCATCCAGGCGCTTGTCCTGCTTGGCTTCCTGCACGCGGATCTGCCGGCTGAGCGCTTCCAGCTTGCCCTCCATCTGGCGCAGCTGCCGCTGCAGGCTTTCCGTGCCGGCGCTGATGCTGCTTTCAGTGGCGACCACCTTGCCGCTGATGTCCTGGATGCGCCCGGCCGCTTCCTCGCTGATGCGCGCGAAGCTCTCCTGAGTGGCCACCAGTTGCTGCGACATCAGGCTCAGCTGTTTGTAGCTCCACCAGGCCAGACCGGCCAGGGCAATCAGCGCCGCCAGCAGCAGTGCCCAGACCAGTCCACCGGCCAGGCCGCGCGCAGGCGTCTCGGCCACCGCTCGACTTTCCCGCCGCGGCTCGGCGAGCGCCGGGGAAACCGTGTCTCGGTCACGGGGCTCAACGCTCAGGCTGGGCAGATCGTCGATTTCATCAAAGGCATCGTTACGCATGGTGTGCTCTTGGAAACGTAGGGGCGCAAACGGCGAAAGTATAACCACGCCAACCTGCAACCGGCAGCCCGCACCACGCGATTGCCTGTGCGCACCAGCCCGGTGCGCGCAGGACCCGGCGCACGCCACGCAAAACCGCCGGGCGTGCTGCCGAACGGACTGGTATGCCGCTTGCTTCTGCCGGGAGAGCTGCAGTTCCCCGCACGCCGGCGTCAGGAGACTTTATGGAGATGAACAAGGCCCTCATCGACTGCATGCAACTGCTACGCCGCCGCGTGCGCAACGAGCAGGGCATCGATATCCACCTGCACCAGCCGGACGCGGTCGAGGCACTGCTGATGGCCAGCCGTACCTCGCGCGAACCGCAAACCTATCAACTGGGGGAACGCCTGGCCCAGTTGATCGAAAAGGATCAGCCCTCGGCCAGCGCGGTTCTGAAGGCCCACCGGGAACAGGAGAGCCCCCCGGACAACCTGCGCGTGCGCATCTACCGGGGTCAGCGCGTGCTGGGCTGATCAGTCTGGAAGCAACCACTCTCCAGCACGCCGCTGCAGGTGACCGGTCAGCGTGGCCAGCAGGCTGCCCCCGTTGCGCCAGTAGTGCCAGTACAGCGGCACGTCGATCGGCCGGTCCGTCAACAGCTCGCGCAGGCGGCCCGCCGCGCACGCCTCGCGTACCTGGATCTCGGGCACCAGGCCCCAGCCGATGCCGTTCTCGATCAGGCGTACGAACCCTTCGGAGGACGGACAGAGATGATGCAGGAACCCCCCCTCCTGTCCCAGCGCCGCCAGATAGCGATGCTGCAGGCGATCATCCGGACCGAACACGATGGCCGGCGCCTGGGCCAGCCGCCGCGGCGTCACCCCGTCCGGAAAATGCCGGGCGATGAACGCCGGACTGGCGAGTGCCCGGTAGCGCATCCGTCCCAGAGGAAGGCTGCGCGCGCCGGCCACCGGCCGCTCCACCGCGCACAGGCAGGCCGCTACCTCGCCGGCACGCATGCGCTTGAGACCGACGTCCTGGTCTTCCAGCAGCAGGTCGAGCAGCAGCGCCTGAGCGGCGCAGAAATCCGCCAGCGCCGGTGCCCACCAGGTGGCCAGGCTGTCCGCGCTGAGGGCGATGCGCAGACGATCCGGCAGACCACCCTCATCCAGGCTGGGCAGCAGCTCACTGAGCTCACCCTCCAGCAAGCGCACCTGCTGCACATGGTTGAGCAGGCGCCGACCCAGTTCGGTCGGCGCCGGCGGCGTGGAACGCACCAGCACCGGCTGGCCCACGCGGGTTTCCAGCAGCTTGATGCGCTGAGACACCGCCGACTGCGACAACCCCAGCATCTGGGCTGCCCGCTCGAAGCCGCCCTGCTCCACCACGGCACCCAGCGCGGCCAGCAATT
The DNA here is from genome assembly GCF_000806415.1 of Pseudomonas flexibilis. Classification (NCBI taxonomy): domain Bacteria; kingdom Pseudomonadati; phylum Pseudomonadota; class Gammaproteobacteria; order Pseudomonadales; family Pseudomonadaceae; genus Pseudomonas; species Pseudomonas flexibilis. The sequence continues at coordinate 29,824 of NZ_JTAK01000002.1, read as the reverse complement.
TGTAGTCGAACAAATCGCTTCTCCTAATGAGACATAAATAGGATTTGTTTTTCTTATATAGACCCGCCAGGGAGAATTGCCAGCGCTTTCTCTCCAACCGCGGATACCTGTCTGATGCACGTTGCCTGGCAAAGCTATTTCAACGGATTGCTGATCGCCGCCGGCCTGATCATGGCGATCGGCGCGCAGAACGCCTTCGTACTGGCGCAAAGCCTGCGGCGCGAACATCACCTGCCGGTGGCGCTACTCTGCGTAGCCTGCGACGCCGTGCTGGTCGCCGTGGGGGTATTCGGCCTGGCGGGCCTGCTCGCCAGCCATCCGCTGTGGCTCGCCGTCGCGCGCTGGGGCGGTGCGGCATTCCTGATCTACTACGGCGGCCTGGCGCTGATGCGTGCGCTGCGTCCCCAGGGCCTGGAACAGGACACCAGCCGCCGACCGCGTTCGTTGCGCGCCGTGCTGCTCGCCGCGCTGGCCGTGACCCTGCTCAACCCGCACGTTTACCTGGACACGGTGCTGCTGATCGGCTCGGTGGGCGCCCGCGAAGCCGTGCCGGGCGCCTACGTGCTGGGCGCCGCCAGCGCCTCGCTGCTGTGGTTCCTCAGCCTGGCACTGGGCGCCGCCTGGCTGGCGCCGAAACTGGCGCGCCCCCTGACCTGGCGGCTGATCGATCTGGCGGTGGCCGCCACGCTACTGGGCATCGCCGCGCGCCTGCTGCTGGGCGAGTGAGCCTCGGCCCGGCGCGCAGCCGTTGCGCCAGAGCCTTTTCCCGCACGGTTCGCGCGTGGATATGCCAGGGTGCCGATGCTATGATTCCCGGGCTCATAGAACAGGGAGTCACACTCCCGAGACCCTTGCTGGCAAACCCGCCAGCCGCCTGCCTTGCCCCCTGAAGAGAGGAGAATTTCGATGGCTTTTGAATTGCCGCCGCTGCCGTATGCCAAGGACGCCCTGGCCCCGCAGATTTCCGCCGAAACCCTGGAATACCACTACGGCAAGCACCACCAGGCCTACGTCACCAACCTGAACAACCTGATCCCCGGCACCGAGTTCGAGGGCAAGTCCCTGGAAGAGATCGTCAAGAGCTCCTCCGGCGGCATCTTCAACAACGCCGCCCAGGTGTGGAACCACACCTTCTACTGGCACTGCATGAAGCCCAACGGCGGTGGCCAACCCACCGGCGCCCTGGCTGACGCCATCAACGCCGCCTTCGGCTCCTTCGACAAGTTCAAGGAAGAGTTCACCAAGGTCGCCATCGGCACCTTCGGCTCCGGCTGGGCCTGGCTGGTGAAGAAGGCCGACGGCTCCCTGGCTCTGGCCAGCACCATCGGCGCCGGCAACCCGATGACCAGCGGCGACACCCCACTGCTGACCTGCGACGTCTGGGAACACGCCTACTACATCGACTACCGCAACCTGCGTCCGAAGTACGTCGAGTCCTTCTGGAACCTGGTGAACTGGGACTTCGTGGCCGCCAACTACGCTGCCTGACGTTCCCCCTGCGGCGGCCTCGGCCGCCGCAGGTCCCCGCTGCACCCCTCGCGATTCGCCGACTTCCGCACCGTACCGGTTTTTCTGACGCATTAAAGTCTGCGCCCCGCCTTCCGACACAGAAGGAATCGACAGCGAGCAGGCCGCCTGCCCTGTTCCTTCATGCCGTTGTTCAGGAACCACCGCCTTTGACGCAGGTACGCCACCGTCGCCTGTCCCGCAAGTTGCTCCAGGTCGCGCTGCTGTCCGCCCTGGCGGTTGGCCTGTTGCTGAGCTCCGCGCAAATCCTCTACACCCTGCACCAGGTGCGCGCGACCCTGGACAGTGATGCCAAGCGCATCCTCAGCATGTTCCGCGACCCCTCTGCGCAGGCGGCCCTGACCCTGGATCGCGCCATGGCCGAACAGGTCATCGAAGGGCTGTTCCAGCACGAGTCGGTGCGCCGTGCCTTCATCGGTCATGCGGACGAGCCGCCGCTGGCCGAGCGCAGTCGCCCGCCACTGGAGCTGCCCGGGCGCACCGTGACCGATGCACTGTTCGGCCGCGAACACTCACTGAGCGTGGCACTCCGGGGACAACTGCCTGATGAAGCGCCCGTGGGCGAGCTGCGCCTGTGCCTGGATACCGCGCTCTATGGCCAGGCCTTCCTCAAGGACGCGTTGTTCCTGCTGCTCAGCGGCCTCCTGCGCGCCCTGGGCCTGGCGCTGCTGCTGCACCTGATCTACCAGTGGCTGCTGACCCGCCCGCTGGAGCGCCTGCTCGACCATCTGGGACGCATCAACCCGGAACGCCCCGGCGAACACCAGTTGCCGCTGCCCAAGGGCCACGAACACAACGAGCTGGGGCAGTGGGTGCATACCGCCAACCGCCTGCTCGGCGCCATCGAGCACCACAGCCAGCTGCGCCAGCAGGCCGAGCACAACCTGCTGCGCGCCGCCGAGCACGATGCGCTCACCGACCTGCCCAACCGCCTGCAGTTGCAGACACGCCTGCAACGCATCCTCGCCGAGGCCGGCCAGCGGCAGCAGCAGGTGGCCGTGCTGTGCCTGGGCCTGGACGATTTTCGCGAGATCAACGAGCAGTTCGGCTACCCCTGCGGCGACCAGCTGCTGGCCGCCGTCGGCGAACGCCTGCGCCGCTACGCCGGACAGGTGCAGTGCCTGGCCCGCCTGGGTGGCGACCAGTTCGCCCTGATCCAGAACGACCCACAGCAGCCCTACCAGGCCGCTGAGCTGGCGCAGAGCATCCTCGACAGCCTGGACGAGCCGTTCGAGCTGGATGGCCAGCCGGTACACCTGCGCGCCACCCTCGGCATCACCCTCTATCCCGAGGACGGCGCCGACTCCGGTGACCTGCTGCAGAAGGCCGAGCTGACCATGACACTGGCCAAGCGCCGCGCCCGCAACCGCTACCAGTTCTATATCGCCAGCGTCGACCGCGAGATGCGCCGCCGCCGCGAGCTGGACAAGGACCTGCTGCAGGCCCTGGCCTGCGATCAGCTGCACCTGGTCTACCAACCGCAGATCGACTACCGCACCCAGCACATCTGCGGCGTCGAGGTGCTGCTGCGTTGGCAACACCCGCTGCACGGTCCCATCGCCCCGGACCATTTCATTCCGCTGGCCGAGCAGAACGGCAGCATCCTGCCGATCGGCGCCTGGGTGCTCGACCAGGCGTGCCGGCAACTGCGCCTGTGGCACGACCAGGGCCTCACGCACCTGCGCATGGCGGTCAACCTGTCCGCCGTACAGCTGCATCACGGCCAGTTGCCCGGCCTGGTCGCCGAGCTGCTGCAGCGCCACCGGCTGCCGTCCGGCAGCCTGGAGCTGGAAATCACCGAGACCTGCCTGATGGAAGACGTGCACGCCGCCGCCGAGCACCTGCTCAGGCTGCGTCAGGCCGGCGCGCTGATCGCCATAGACGACTTCGGCACCGGCTATTCCTCGCTGAGCTATCTCAAGAGCCTGCCGCTGGACAAGATCAAGATCGACAAGAGCTTCGTGCGCGACCTGAAGACCGAGCCGACCCTGGAGGGAGATGCCGCCATCGTGCGCGCCATCATCCAGCTGGCCCGTAATCTCGCCCTGCAGGTCATCGCCGAAGGGGTGGAGACCAGCGAACAGGAACGCTACCTGATCAGCCAAGGCTGCGACGAAGGCCAGGGCTACCTGTACAGCAAGCCGTTGCCGGCGCGTGAGCTGGCTCCGCTGCTGCATGGCAACCTGCCCCGCGAAAGGCGCAGCAGCCCCCGCGAATGAGGGCGAGTCTCAATTAGCCCTTGTGCAAGGATGCAAATCTTTCGCATTATTGCCGGGTTAACGAGGAAACCCTCCCCCACACCCGCAAAGGATTCAGCCATGCCCCGTTTGCCCCTGGCCTCGGCCAGCCTGCTCGCCCTCGCCATTTCCCTGGCCGGCTGTGGCGACGACAAGAACGCCACGCCTGCCAGCCAGTCCGCCGCGCCTGCCAGCCAGCAGAACGCCCCGGCGGCGGCCGCCTTCGATCAGGCCGAGGCGCAAGCCGTGGTCAAGCACTATGCCGACCTGGCCGCCGCCATCTTCGGCGACGCACTGAACACCGCCAAGGACCTGCAGGCCGCCGTTGACGCCTTCCTCGCCGCCCCCGGCGAAGCCACCCTGGAGGCCGCCAAGCAGGCCTGGCTGGCCGCCCGCGTGCCTTACATGCAGACCGAGGTGTTCCGCTTCGGCAACCCCAACGTCGATGAGTGGGAAGGCCAACTCAACGCCTGGCCGCTCGATGAGGGGCTGATCGACTACGTGGCCGGCGACTACCAGCATGCCCTGGGCAACCCGGGCGCCACCGCCAACATCATCGCCAACACCGAGATCCGCGTCGGCGAAGAAGTGATCGACGTCACCACCATCAACGGCGAGCTGCTGGCCAGCCTGAACGAACTGGGCGGTTCCGAGGCCAACGTCGCCACCGGTTACCACGCCATCGAGTTCCTGCTCTGGGGCCAGGACCTGAACGGCACCGGCGCCGGCGCCGGCCAGCGTCCCTACAGCGACTTCCTGGTGGGCGAAGGCGCCACCGGCGGCCACAACGAGCGTCGCCGCGACTTCCTGAAGGCCGCCACCGACCTGCTGGTCGCCGACCTCGAAGACATGGTCGCCCAATGGCAGCCGGGTGCCGACAACTACCGCGCCAGCCTGGAGGCCGAATCGGCCGAGAACGGCCTGCGCAAGATGCTGTTCGGCATGGGCAGCCTGTCTCTGGGCGAGCTGGCCGGCGAGCGCATGAAGGTCTCGCTGGAAGCCAACTCCACCGAGGACGAACACGACTGCTTCAGCGACAACACCCACAACTCGCATTTCTACAACGGCCTGGGCATCCGCAATGTTTACCTGGGCGAGTACCGCCGGGTGAACGGCGAGCTGCTCAGCGGCCCGAGCCTGGCTTCGCTGGTCGCCCAGGTCGACGCCGGCACCGACAGCACCCTGAAGGCCGATCTGGACGCCAGCCAGGCCCGGCTGCAGGCCCTGGTGGACAGTGCCGCGCAGGGCGTGCACTACGACCAGTTGATCGCCGCCGACAACAGCGAAGGCCAGCAGCTGATCCGGGACGCCATCGCCGCGCTGGTCAAGCAGACCGCCTCCATCGAGCAGGCTGCCGCCAAGCTGGGCATCGGCGACCTCAATCCGGACACCGCCGATCACGCGTTCTGATCGACGCTCCGGCACCCTCCGGGAGCGGCCAACCGCTCCCGCAGGCTCCTTCAGCCCTTGCGACTTTTGACCTCATCCCAAGATAGAAATCATTCCCATTGCCTTGATACCCCGTGCGCCTTCCCGCACCGGAGCGTTTTCGATGTCCGCCCTCCCCCGCTGTAGCCTGCTGTTGATCTCTGTTCTGCTGGCCGCCTGCCAGGAACAGTCACCCACTCTCGATTTCAGCCGCGCCGAACCCGGCGAAGCCCTGTCCGGCGGCGCCGCCACGGTCAACCGCAGCGACGTCAATGCCTTTTCCCTGCCCTCGGCCAACCTGCCGCCCAGCCGCCGCCTGGATTTCAACGTCGGCAACAGCTTCTTCCGCAATCCCTGGGTCATCGCCCCGGCCAGTACCACCGCGCGCGACGGCCTGGGTCCGCTGTTCAACACCAACGCCTGCCAGAACTGCCACATCAAGGACGGCCGCGGTCATCCGCCGGCCAGCGATGCCAGCCACAGCGTGTCGATGCTGGTGCGCCTGTCGCTGCCGGCCCGCCCCGAGCACGCCGCGCTGCTGGCCCAGGCCGGCGTGGTGCCCGAGCCGGTGTACGGCGGGCAGCTGCAGGACATGGCGATTCCCGGTGTGGCCCCGGAGGGCCGTGTGCGCGTGGCCTACGACACCCGCACCGAACATTTCGCCGACGGCTTCGCGGTGGAGCTGCGCCAGCCACGCCTGCAGATCGACCAGCTCGGCTACGGGGCGCTGCATCAGGACACGCTGTTCTCGGCGCGCATCGCACCGCCGATGATCGGCCTCGGCCTGCTGGAAGCCATCGCCGAAGACGCGATCCTGGCCAACGCCGACCCGGACGACCGCAACGGCGACGGCATTTCCGGCCGGCCCAACTACGTGCGCGATCAGGCCACCGGCGAGCAGGTGCTCGGCCGCTTCGGCTGGAAAGCCGGGCAACCGAGCCTGGCCCAGCAAAACGCCGATGCCTTCCTCAACGACATGGGCCTGTCCACGCCGCTGCTGCGCGGCGACAACTGCAGCGCGGCCCAGGACGCCTGCCGGACAATGCCCAACGGCGGCGATCCGGAGATCAGCGAGAACATCTTCAACCAGGTGCTGTTCTACACGCGCAACCTGGCCGTACCGGCGCGCCGTAGCGTCGATGACGCCCGGGTGCTGGCCGGCAAGCGGCTGTTCCACGAGGTCGGCTGCGCCGCCTGCCACACGCCGAGCCACGTGACGCGCGCCGACGCCGCCGAGCCGGAGCTGGCCAACCAGACCATCCGCCCCTACACCGACCTGCTGCTGCATGACATGGGCGAGGGCCTGGCCGACCACCGGCCCGAGTTCCTGGCCAGCGGCCGTGAATGGCGCACCCCGCCGCTGTGGGGTATCGGCCTGACCGAGGCGGTCAACGGTCATACCCAGTTCCTGCACGACGGCCGCGCCCGCAACCTGCTCGAGGCCGTGCTCTGGCACGGCGGGGAAGCCGAACCTGCGAAGCAGCGGGTGCTGAGCTTCAATGCCGAACAGCGCGCGGCGCTGCTGGCCTTCCTGAATTCACTCTGAAGGAGTTTCCATGTTGCAACGCACCCCACTCGCCGTCGCCGTGCTGGGCCTGCTGCTGGCCGGCTGCGGCGCCGAGGAGCCGTACACCCGGGTCAGCGCCGCGCTGACCGACGGCGTGCTGCTGCCGGCCTATACCGCCTGGGCCGAGGCCGACCGCCAGCTGGTCGACAGCGCTCAGACCTTCTGCGCCGGCGAGCAAAGCCTGGAGCAGGCCCGCGCGAGCTACCTGAGCGCCCATCGCAGCTGGTCCGCACTGCAGCCGCTGCAGCTCGGCCCGTTGAGCGAAAACAACCTGGCCTGGCAGGTGCAGTTCTGGCCGGACAAGAAGAACCTGGTGGCCCGCCAGGTCGAGGCCCTGCTCAACAGCCAGCCGCAGCTGACCCAGGCCGAGCTGGACAAGGGCAGCGTGGTGGTCCAGGGCCTCACTGCCTATGAGTACGTGCTGTTCGACCCGAACATCGACCTCGGCGACAGCGCCGTCCAACAGCGCTACTGCCCTCTGCTGATCGCCATCGGCAACCACCAGCAGGCGCTCAGCAGCGACGTGCTGGCGCGCTGGAAGGATGAGGACGGCATGCAGGCGCGCCTGCGCAGCTTCCCCAACGACCGCTACGCCGACGCCCAGGAAGCGGTCTCCGACCTGCTGCGCACCCAGGTGTCGGCCATCGATGGCCTGAAGAAGAAGCTGGGCGCACCGCTGGGCCGCCAGAGCAAGGGCGTGCCGCAGCCCTACCAGGCCGAGGCCTGGCGCAGCGGTGCCAGCCTGGCCATCCTGGCAGCCGCCGTGGACAGCGCCGAGCGCCTCTGGCAAGGCGCCAACCAGGACGGTCTGCGCAGCCTGCTGAACAGCGAGCACAGCGAACTGGCCACGCGGATCGGTGCGGCCTATGCCGACACCCGGCAGCGCCTGGGCGCACTGGACCAGCCGCTCGGTCAGTTGCTGGCCGACGAGGCCGGACGCACCGCGCTGAACGCGCTGTACGACAGCCTGAACCGCTTGCATCGCCTGCAGGAAGGCGAACTGGCCCGTGCGCTGGGCATCCAGATCGGCTTCAACGCCCACGACGGGGATTGAACGGGCTGCTTCACGCGCGAGCGCGACATGAAGGCTCGCGGACAAGTCCGCTCCCACAGGCCTGGCACTGACCTGTGGGAGCGAGCTCTTTCGCGACCTGCACCTGAAAGCCCCTTCGCTCTCCCCACTTGCCTTCGAGGAGTCTTATGCAACGCCGCACTTTCCTCGCCCTGGGCGGCCTGCTGGTCGCCGCCGGCACCGTCGGCGGCTGGACGCTGGTCCAGCGCCAGGCCACCCCACTGCTGCTCTCCGCCCGCGACGATGCCGACGGCAATCATTATGCCGTGGGCTATTACCTGGATGGTCGCGAGGCCTTCAGCACGCGCATCGCCGAGCGCTGCCACGACGTGGTACCGCACCCCAGCCTGCCACTGGCCGTGTTCGTAGGTCGCCGGCCGAGCCGCGAAAGCTACCTGATCGATACCCGCGACGGCACGCTGCTGCAGACCCTGGCCAGCCCGGCACACCGGCACTTCTACGGCCACGGCGTGTTCCACCAGGACGGTGACTGGTTCTACAGCACCGAGAACGACACCACGGACCCGGGCCGCGGCGTGCTGGGCGTCTATCGCCTGCAGGGCAACAGCCGCCTGGAGCGCGTCACGGAACACCCCACCCACGGCGTCGGCCCGCACCAGTTGCTATGGCTGCCCGACGGCGAAACCCTGGCGGTCGCCAACGGCGGCATCCGCACTGAAGCCGATAGTCGCGAGATGCTCAACCTGGACAACATGGAACCGAGCCTGGTGATCATGGGCCGCGACGGCACCCTGATCAGCAAGGAGCAGTTGCCTGAGCAGATGAACAGCGTGCGCCACATGGCGGTGGCCAGCGACGGCACCCTGGTCACCGGCCAGCAGTACGAGGGCGATCCCGAACACGCAGTACCGCTGGTGGCCATCAAGCGCCCCGGCCAGCCGTTCCAGCCCTTCCCGTTGGGCGAGGTGCAGCGCCGGGCAATGCACCAGTACACCGCCAGCGTGGCCATCCACAGCGAGCTGCGCCGGCTGGCCATCACCGCGCCGCGTGGCAACCGCTTCTATATCTGGGATCTGGACAGCACCGAGCTGCTGCTCGACGCACCGCTGCCGGACTGCGCTGGTGTGGCCGCCTCGCGCGACGGGTTCGTGGTCAGCGCCGGTGTCGGCCGCTGCCGCCACTACGACTGCCGCGGGAGCCGGATTGTCACCGAGTACCTGGAACTGCCGGCCGGCTTCTGGGACAACCACCTGCGCCTGGCCTGATACGCGCGCCGGCGCCGGAACCTAATCCTCTTGAGCGCTCCGCGCCATGGCCCGGCGGGTCAACAGCCCGCCGAGCACGCCGGCCGTGGACACCGCCCCCAGCATGATCAGCACGCGCTGGCCGGGCTGGCCGAGCAGCCACAGGCCGCAGAGCGCGAGCGCCGCCACGACCGCGGTCTTGTCAAAGGAGCGCAGCAGCCACTGCATGACAAGTGGTCTCATTGTTGGTAGTCCTCACAGGGGCTGATTGGGCAGAACGTATAGAGCCAAAACGTAGGCGATCCATGCCGGAACGCAGGATTGCCCTTCGTGGGGACAAGCGACAGCAGGCGTTGATTTCTAAAGCCATGCAGTGATGTCTGCGTTCTTTTTTTGTGACGCTTATCACGCTTACCAAAGGCCTGCCGCAGGCCACGAAAACCCTACGGGCGCTCGCGGTCACGTTGCAAACATTGCCCTGACAGACGATCGGCGGCACCTCAAGTTTGTGTAAGCAACGCCGAAACCCTGCAGAGGTCACAGATCGGCCTGCTCTCGAAGGACGTTTTCCCATGCCATTTGCCCGTTCCCTGCGCGGCCAGGTACTCACCCTGCTGGGTGGCAGCCTGCTGCTGATGCTGCTGATTGCCCTCGCCTGCTTCCAGATGCTCAACGACAGCGCCAGGTCGTATCAGCGCCTGCTGGAGGGGCCCGCCACCATCAGCCTGCGCGTGGCCTCGGCGAACATCGGCTTCAAGACCCAGGTGCAGGAATGGAAGAACCTGCTGTTGCGCAGCAGCAGCAACGATGAAGCCGCCAACTTCTGGCGCCGCTTCGAGCAGGAGGAACAGGGCGTCCAAGGGGAGCTGGGCGACCTGCTGAACCTCCCGCAGCTGAGTGGGGAGCTGCGCAGCCAACTGCAGAACCTGCAGCAGGAGCACCGGCGCATTGGCGATGCCTACCGGCAAGGTCGCCAGGCCTTTTTGAACAGCGGATTCGATGCCTCGGCCGGCGATGACGTGGTGCGCGGCATCGACCGCGAATTCAGCGACCAGTTGGAACAGCTGACCGTCACCTGGCGCGAACGGACCCAGGATCAGGTGCCCGAGCTGGAGCGCAGCACGCGCAATACCGTGGTGTTCGGCCTGCTCGTCATGCTGGCTTCGGCGGCCGTGGTCTTCGTACTGGGGCAGCTGATGCTGCGCCGCCAACTGATCGAACCCATCAACCGCCTGATCAGCCATATCGACGCCCTCAGCCAGGGTCGCCTCGGCCAGCCGGTGGACGCCCGCCGCCAGGACGAACTCGGCCGCCTGGCCCAGGCCTCCAACCGCCTGCGCGACTTCCTCACCGAGACCTTCCGCAAGCTCAAGCACAGCAGCGAAGAACTGGACAGCGCCAATCGCCAGCTCGAAGCGGTTTCGCGCAAGATGGCCAGCGACAGCCGCACCCAGTTCGAGCGCACCGACCAGGTGGCCACCGCGATGCAGGAGATGTCCGCCACAGCCCAGGAAGTCGCTCGCCACACCACCGAGGCGGCGCAGGCCGCCGACAGTGCCGACGCCGCCTGCGAGCAGGGCGAACAGGCCATGCGCCTGATGGTCAGCAGCATCGCCAGCATTCGCGAGGAAATCAGCCACACCGCGGACGTGGTGCACAGCCTGGCCAACGACAGTGCGCGCATCGGTGCGGTGCTGGAAGTGATCCACGGCATCGCTGAGCAGACCAACCTGCTGGCGCTCAACGCAGCCATCGAAGCGGCACGCGCCGGCGAGCAGGGTCGCGGCTTCGCCGTGGTGGCCGACGAAGTACGCAACCTGGCCCGCCGCACCGCCGAATCGACCGCCGAGATCCAGCAGATCATCGAGGCGGTACAGGGCGGCGCACGCAACGCGGTGCAGGCCATCGAGAGCGGCCAGCGCAGCAGCGGCGAAGGCGTCGGGCAGGTGGACCGCGCCGTCGAAATCCTGCGGGGCATCAGCGAGGCGGTGGAAGCGATTCGTGACATGAACCGGCAGATCGCCACCGCCGCCGAGGAACAGACCTCGGTCGCCGAGGAAATGACCCGCAACCTCACCGACATCACCGGTATCGCCCGGGCCAACCAGCAGCATGTGGAGCGCACCCACCAGGCCGCCGGCCAACTGCTGGAGATCTCCGCCGAGCTCGGCACGGTGACCCGGCAGATCCACCTGGACTGATCGCTGCTCCAGCGCGCCGACGAAGCGTCGCCGGCGCGCTTTGACCCCTCTAGTTCCGCTGTCTAAGGTTGATGCACCTTCGCAGGAACCTCCCTCATGGTGCTCCGCCGCATGCTGCTCATGCTTGCTGCAGTGGCTGTAGTGGTCCTGGCACTGGCTGCCTACAAGGGCTACTCGATCTATCAGCAGGTCCAGATGTTCTCCGCCCCGCCTCCGCCCATCAGCGTCGAGGCGGAACCGGCGCGCAGCCTGGCCTGGCAGCAACGCCTGCCGGCCATCGGCAGCCTGAAGGCCGTGCAGGGGGTGGATCTCACCGCGGAAATCTCCGGCACCGTCAGCGAGCTTCTGTTCCAGTCCGGCCAGCGCGTCGAGCGCGACCAGCCGCTGCTGCGCCTGAGCAGCGAGGTGGAGCAGGCCAGCCTGAAATCCGCCGAGGCCGCGCTGGCGCTGGCCAACGTCGAACGCGACCGCGCCCGCAACCTGGTCGGCCGGCAGGCCATCTCCCGCAGCGAGTACGACCGCCTGGATGCCCAGGCCCTGCAGGCCAAGGCCAACGTCGAGCAGTTGCGCGCCACCCTGGACAAGCGCCGCGTGCTGGCGCCTTTCTCCGGCCGTATCGGCCTGAGCCGGGTGGAGCGCGGCGACTTCCTCGCCGCCGGCGCGCCCATCGCCACCCTGCAGGACCTCTCCAGCCTGGAGGCGGATTTCTCCCTGCCGGAGAACCGCGCGCCCCAGCTGGCGGTTGGCCAGCGGGTGCTGATCCGCGTGGCCGCCTACCCGGACGAACGCTTCGAAGGCGAGATCATCGCCATCAACCCCCGGGTGGACGACAGCACCCGCAACCTGCAGCTGCGCGCCCGCCTCGCCAACCCCGAGGAGCGGTTGCTGCCCGGCATGTTCGCCCAGCTGGAAGTGGTGCTGCCGGGCGAGCCGCAACGCATTGTGGTGCCGGAAACCGCGGTCACCTACAGCCTGTACGGCAATGCGCTCTATGTGGTGCAGGAAAAGGACGCCGGGGACGAGCAGAAGCAGCAGGTGGCGGAGCGCCGCTTCGTGACCACCGGCGAGCGCCGTGATGGGCTGGTGGTGATCGAACAGGGCCTGCACGCCGGCGAGTGGGTGGTCACCTCCGGCCAGCTCAAGCTGGACCACGGCAGCCCGGTCACCCTGGCGCCGGCTGCCGCCCGCGCGGCCACTCCCTGAGGCGACCATGGCCCTGACCGATCCCTTCATCCGCCGCCCGGTGCTGGCCAGCGTGGTCAGCCTGCTGCTCCTGCTGCTCGGCGCGCAGGCCTTCCAGAGCCTGGCGATCCGTCAGTATCCGCAGATGGAAAGCGTGCTGGTCACCGTGACCACCGCCTATCCGGGGGCCAACGCCGAGACCATCCAGGGCTACATCACCCAGCCGCTGCAGCAGAGCCTGGCCAGTGCCGAAGGCATCGACTACATGACCTCGGTGAGCCGCCAGAACGTGTCGGTGATTTCCATCTATGCACGGATCGACAGCGATGGCGACCGGCTGTTCACCGAACTGCTGGCCAAGGCCAACGAGGTGAAGAACCGCCTTCCGCAGCAGGCCGAAGACCCGGTGCTGGCCCGCCAGGCTGCCGACTCCACGGCACTGATGTACATCAGCGTGTTCAGCGAATCGCTGTCCAACCCGCAGATCACCGACTACCTGTCGCGCGTGGTGCAACCCAAGCTGTCCACCCTGCCGGGCATTGCCGAGGCGGAAATCCTCGGCAACCAGGTGTTCGCCATGCGCCTGTGGATCGACCCGGTGCGCCTGGCGGCCCACGGCCTGACGGCCGGTGACGTGGCCGACGCGGTGCGCCGCTACAACTTCCTGTCCTCCGCCGGCGAGGTGAAGGGCGAGTACGTGGTTACCAGCCTCAATGCCGACACCGACCTGAAGACCCCGGAAGACTTCGCCGCCATCCCCCTGCGCACCGAGGGCGACAGCCGCGTGCTGCTGCGCGATGTGGCACGGGTGGAGATGGGCGCGGAAAGCTACGACAGCGTCAGCTCCTTCAACGGCATTCCCTCGGTGTACATCGGCATCAACGGCACCCCGAGCGCCAACCCGCTGGACGTGATCGACGGCGTGCGCGCCCTGCTGCCGGAACTGCAGGCCCAGCTGCCGCCCGGCCTGCGCATGGAAATTGCCTACGACGCCACACGCTTCATCCAGGCGTCCATCGACGAGGTGGTGAAGACCCTGGCCGAGGCCGTGCTGATCGTCATCCTGGTGGTGTTCCTGTTCCTCGGCTCGCTGCGTTCGGTGCTGATCCCGGTGGTGACCATCCCGCTGTCGATGATCGGCGTGCTGTTCTTCATGCAGCTGATGGGTTACTCAATCAACCTGCTCACCCTGCTGGCCATGGTGCTGGCCATCGGCCTGGTGGTGGACGACGCCATCGTGGTGGTGGAGAACATCCACCGGCATATCGAGGAAGGCCACACGCCCTACCAGGCGGCCCTGCTCGGCGCGCGAGAGATTGCCCTGCCGGTGGTGTCGATGACCATCACCCTGGCGGCCGTGTATGCGCCGATCGGCCTGCTGACCGGCATCACCGGCGTGCTGTTCAAGGAATTCGCCTTCACCCTGGCTGGCGCGGTGATCATTTCCGGCATCGTCGCGCTGACCCTGTCGCCGATGATGTGTGCCCACCTGCTGCGCCCGCATAGCCCATCGTCGGGGCTGGCCCAGCGCATCGACCGCTTGTTCGAGGGCCTGAAGAACCGCTACCGGCGCACCCTGGCCTCCACCCTGGACACGCGCCCGGTGATCCTGGTGTTCGCCGCGTTGATCCTCGCGCTGATCCCGGCACTGCTGATGTTCACCCAGAGCGAACTGGCTCCCGACGAGGACCAGGGCGTGATCTTCATGATGTCCAGCGCGCCGCAGGCCACCAATCTGGACTACCTGAACAAGTACACGGAGGGCTTCCAGCCGATCTTCCAAAGCTTTCCGGAGTATTACTCCGCGTTCCAGATCAACGGCTTCGACGGCGTGCAGAGCGGCATCGGCGGTTTCCTGCTCAAGCCTTGGGACGAACGGCAGCGTACCCAGATGGAGCTACTCCCCCAAGTGCAGGCGCGCCTCAACGAGATACCCGGCCTGCAGGTCTTCGGCTTCAACCTGCCCTCGCTGCCCGGCACGGGCGAGGGCTTGCCGTTCCAGTTCGTCATCAACACCGCCAACGATTACGAACTGCTGCTGGACGTGGCCGAACGGGTGAAGAAGCACGCCGAGGAATCGGGCAAGTTCGCCTTCCTGGACGTCAACCTGGCGTTCGACAAACCGGAGCTGGTGGTGGAGATCGACCGCCAGAAGGCGGCGCAGATGGGCGTGTCCATGCAGAGCTTGGGACAGACCCTGGCGATCCTGCTGGGTGAGGGCGAGATCAACCGCTTCACCGTGGAGGGCCGCAGCTACAAGGTGATCGCCCAGGTCGAGCGGGAGTTCCGTGCCGATCCGGGCTGGCTGAACAGCTACTACGTGCGCAACGAAGAAGGCCAGATGCTGCCGCTGTCCACCGTGATCCACACCTACCTCCGTGCCCGCCCCACGCAGCTGTTCCAGTTCCAGCAGCTCAACGCGGCCACCATCCAGGGCGTGCCGATCGTCAGCATGGGCGAGGCCATCGAGACCCTGCGGCAGATCACCCGGGAAGAAGCGCCGCGTGGCTACACCTTCGACTACGCTGGGCCGGCGCGCCAGTTCGTGCAGGAAGGCAGCGCCCTGTACGTGACCTTCGCCCTGGCGGTGGCCATCATCTTCCTGGTGCTGGCCGCCCAGTTCGAGAGTTTCCGCGATCCGCTGGTGATCCTGGTGACGGTGCCGCTGTCGATCTGTGGTGCGCTGATCCCGCTGTTCCTCGGCCTGGCGAGCATGAACATCTACACCCAGGTGGGACTGGTGACGCTGATCGGTCTGATCAGCAAGCATGGCATCCTGATCGTCGAGTTCGCCAACCAGTTGCGCGAGCGGCATGGCTGGGGCGCCCGCAAGGCGGTGGAGGAAGCGGCGGCCATCCGCCTGCGTCCGGTGCTGATGACCACCGCGGCGATGGTCTGCGGCATGATCCCGCTGCTGCTGGCCAGCGGCGCCGGTGCGGTAAGTCGCTTCAACATCGGCCTGGTGATTGCCAGCGGCATGACCGTCGGCACCCTGTTCACCCTGTTCGTGCTGCCCAGCGTCTATACCCTGCTGGCCGGGCGGCATGCGCAGGTCGCCGAGCCGCAAGGCGAACCCGCGTAGGGCGCAACGTCGTTTTGGCCGCCCCACAAATGAAAAGCCCCGCAGGCAGAACGCCGCGGGGCTGTCGAGTGCTACCGGCTCGTCTTTCCGTCGCCGTCGGTCTCATCCCTCCGACCGGCGTCCCTGCGACAATGCGAACAGCAACAGCAGCAGTTCATCTCCCGGTTCAACCTGGGCCATCTTCGCGCGCACATTGGGCGGCATCGGGCATTGCTTCATTCCCTTGCTGACTCCATGCACAACCCCCGGTCCCGGTTCGTGCCAGGCGGCCGCCGCCGCCGAGGCCACGCCCAATGCACACACGAGAAACAGGCCCCGTGCGTTGCCAGGCTTCATGGCAGCATCCTCTGGGTGCCAGTACAGCCCTGAGAACGTTAGCCCAGCGCTGCCGCTGCGGTGCTGTCCTGTGACCGATGGTCCTGTTCGCCCTCGGCCGAGCGCTGCCACTCGGCCCAGAGCGCGGCGGCATCGCTGAACTCGGTGCCCAGGTCATCGCCCATTTGCTCCGGATCGAAACGCTGCAGGCAGCCCTCGCCAAGGGTCGGCGGGGCGCTGGCGGCGGCGCGCTCGAACGGGTCGCTCAATCGAACACCACGGTCTTGTTGTCGTGGACCAGCACACGGTCCTCCAGGTGGAAGCGCAGACCGCGCGCCAGCACCAGTTTCTCCACGTCCTTGCCCAGGCGCACCATCGTCTCGATGCTGTCGCGGTGCGTCACGCGCTCCACGCCCTGCTCGATGATGGGGCCGGCATCCAGCTCCTCGGTGACGTAGTGGCAGGTGGCGCCGATCAGCTTCACACCGCGCAGCGAGGCCTGGTGATAAGGCTTGGCGCCGACAAACGAGGGCAGGAAGCTGTGATGGATGTTGATCACCTGGTGGCGATAGCGCTGGCACAGGTCCGGCGGCAGGATCTGCATGTAGCGGGCCAGCACCACGGTATCGGAGCTGTACTCGTCGATCAGCTGCGACACCTGCTCGAAGGCCGGCTGTTTGTTGGCCGGATCGACCGGCACATGATGGAAGGGAATACCGTGCCACTCCACCATGCTGCGCAGGTCGTCGTGGTTGGAGATGACGCAGGGAATCTCGCAATCCAGCTCGTCGCTGCGCCAGCGATGCAGCAGGTCGGCCAGGCAATGGGATTCACGGCTGGCCATCAGCACCACGCGACGCTTCTGCGCGGAGTCGGCAATGCGCCACTCCATGGAAAACTCGCGGGCAATGGGCGCGAAGGCCTGGCGGAAGCCGTCCAGATCGAAGGGCAGCGAGTCGGCCCGGATCTCGTGACGCATGAAGAACCAGCCGCTCTGGTGATCCGAGTGGTGGCTGGCCTCGGTAATCCAGCCGTTATAGGTCGCCAGGAAATTACTGACCTTGGCAACAATACCGACGCGATCAGGGCAGGCGATTACCAGCCGGAACGTGCGCATGTGGGGAACTCCAGAATTGCAAAGGGGCCAATTCTAGCCATCCGCACGAAGGGCTGCATAGCCGCGTGTACTACCCGTTGGCACGCACGGTCCGGGGCGCCTCGCGCCAGCGTTTGCCACCTAATTACCAGCAGGTCGCCATTATGCAATACGCGTCACGGCATACAACCGGCTGGCTCCTGCAAATATCCCGAGTTTTTCTAACACGGTGTATTCATGCAGACACCGCCCTCATAATGTGAAGCCACCCCCGGAAAACAATCTTTGTAATAGGTCTTTCAGTTTACTTGCTGAATTTGTCTGACTATCATTTGCCGACGAATCCTGCCTCATTTCCAAAAGGAAAAAACATGTCTCTTATTTCCGAATTCCGCGCCACTGAAGAAGCCATCAAGGAACTGCAGGAACGCCTGAAGGCCATGCAGCAGGATGGAAAGCTGCAGAAGGAAATCGAATTCGAGAAGAACCTGCGCGATCTGATGGCTCAGTATGGCAAGTCGCTGCCCGATATCATCGCCATCCTCGACCCGGCCTCCGCCTCGCGTACTCGCGCGGCAGCCAAGGCCGCACCGGCCGCCAAACGCGCCCGCAAGGTCAAGCAGTATCGCAACCCGCACACCAATGAAGTCATCGAAACCAAGGGCGGCAACCACAAGATCCTGAAAGAGTGGAAAGCCAAGTGGGGTTCCGACGAAGTGGAAGGCTGGGCCACCCTGCTCGGCTGATTCCCCGCGGCACATGAAAACGCCAGCATATGCTGGCGTTTTTCATTTCTAGCGACGGAGCAATCAATCGCTCCGCTCTAATAAAGGATCTGCCCGAGGAACAGGCGAGTCCGCTCGTTCTGGGGATGATGGAAGAAGGTCTCCGGATCGGCCTGCTCGACGATCTCTCCGCGGTCCATGAATATCACCCGATTGGCTACCGTGCGGGCAAAGCCCATTTCGTGAGTCACGCACAGCATGGTCATGCCGCTTTCCGCCAGCGCGATCATGGTATCCAACACCTCCTTGACCATTTCCGGATCAAGGGCGGAAGTCGGCTCGTCGAATAGCATGATCTTGGGTTTCATGCACAACGCCCGGGCGATCGCCACTCGTTGCTGCTGGCCGCCGGACAATTGGCCGGGATACTTGTTGGCCTGTTCGGGAATACGCACCTTCTCCAGGTAATACATGGCGACTTCCTCGGCCTCGCGGCGCGGCAGCTTGCGCACCCACATCGGCGCCAGGGTGCAGTTCTGCAATACCGTGAGATGCGGGAACAGATTGAAGTGCTGAAACACCATGCCTACTTCGCTGCGGATCGCTTCTATCTGCTTCAGATCGCGGGTGAGTTCCACCCCTTCGACGAGTATTTTCCCGGCCTGGTGTTCCTCCAGCCGGTTTATGCAGCGAATGGTGGTGGACTTTCCCGAGCCGGAAGGTCCGCAAATAACGATGCGCTCGCCACGTCGCACCTGAAGATTGATGTCCTTGAGCACATGGAACTGACCGTACCACTTGTTCACATCGATCATCTCGATCATCAGCTTCTCGCCGGACGCGGTCTGCGGGGTCGCTGGGTTCATGGTCCACTCCTTTAATGCCGATGGCCGGTTTCCAGTCTTCGCTCCAGGCGCTGCGAATAACGGGAAATCCCGAAACAGAAGATCCAGTACACCACCGCCGCGAATACATAGCCCTCGGTGGACATGCCCAACCAGGCCGGGTCCGCAGTGGCGCGCTTGATGCTGTTGAGGAAGTCGAACAGGCCGATGATGATCACCAGGCTGGTGTCCTTGAACAGCGCGATGAAGGTGTTGACGATGCCGGGGATGACCAGCTTGAGCGCCTGCGGCAACACTACCAGGCCCATCATGCGCCAGTACCCGAGCCCCATCGCCTGGGCGGCCTCGTACTGCCCCTTGGGGATGGCCTGCAGTCCGCCGCGTGCCACCTCGGCGATATAGGCAGCCTCGAAGAGGATCACCATGAGCATGGCGCGCAGCAGCTTGTCCAGGTTCATGCCCTCGGGCAGGAACAGCGGCAGCATTACCGAGGACATGAACAGCACAGTGATCAGTGGTACTCCGCGCCAGAACTCGATGAAGGTCACGCACAGCACCTTGATCGCCGGCAGATCGGAGCGTCGCCCCAGCGCCAGCAGAATACCCAGCGGCAGCGCGCCGGCGATGCCAACCGCGGCGATCACCAGTGTCAGCATCAGGCCGCCCCACTGGCTGGTCGGCACAGCAATCAGGCCCAGGAAACCGCCATGCAGCAACCACCAGGCCAGCAGCGGATAGACCAGCAGGAACGCCAGCCCGTAACGCAGCTTGTGACGAAACGCCGCCACGAACAGCGGTGCCGCGCCCACCACCGCCAGCAGTACGGTGAGGTCCACCCGCCAGCGCTGGTCCTGTGGGTAGAAACCGTACATGAACTGGCCGAAGCGCTCGCCGACGAACACCCAGCAGGCGCCCTCGCGAGAGCAGTCGGCACGGGTCTCGCCCCGCCAGTCGGCCTCGATGAAGGCCCAGTCGATCAAGGGCGGCACGATCTGCCAGACCAGGTACAGGCCCAGCAGGGTCAGCAGCGTGTTGAACCAGCCGGAGAACAGGTTGGCGCGCAGCCAGCCGAGCGGCCCTACGCTCAGCGCCGGCGCGGGCTGATCGGGCTTGAAGACATGTGTATCCATAGCTATCGCTCCACCAGTGCGATGCGCGCGTTGTACGCGTTCATCAGCAGCGAGATGCTCAGGCTGATCGCCAGGTACACGCTCATGGTGATGGCCATGGTCTCGATGGCCTGTCCGGTCTGGTTGAGCACGGTGCCGGCGAACAGCGACACCATGTCCGGATAGCCGATGGCTGCCGCCAGCGAGGAGTTCTTGGTCAGGTTCAGGTACTGACTGGTCAGCGGCGGCACGATCACCCGCAACGCCTGCGGAATGACCACCAGGCGCAGCACCTTGCCGTGACGCAGGCCCAGCGAGGCAGCGGCCTCGGTCTGCCCGCCGCTGACGGCCTGGATGCCCGAGCGCACCGTTTCGCCGATGAAGGCGGCGGTGTAGATGGCCAGCGCCATGACGATCGATACCAGCTCGGGGATGACCACCCAGCCGCCGCGAATATTGAAGCGCTGCAGCTCCGGGACCGACCAGTTGACCGGCGAGCCGAACAGCAGCACGCAGGCGCCGGGAATGGCTACCACCAGCGCCAGGCTGCTCCAGAACACCGGAAAACGCTCACCGGTGGCCAGGCGCCTGGCCCTGGCCCAGCGACCGAGCAGCACCACCAGCACCAGGGCCGCCAGCAGCCCCAGCATGAAGGGGCCGTACGCCTCGCTGGCGCTGGGCGCCGGCATCTGCACCCCACGATTGTTCAGGAAAATGAGGTTGCCCAGACTCAGGCTGTCGCGCGGCCCCGGCAGCGGGCCGATCACCGCGAAGTACCAGAAGAAGATCTGCAACAGGGGCGGAATGTTGCGGAAGACCTCGATGTAGGCGGTGGCCAGCTGGCGGATCAGCCAGTTCGACGACAGCCGGGCGATGCCGAGAACAAAGCCGAGCACCGTGGCCAGGATGATGCCGATCACGCTGACCAGCAGGGTATTGAGCAGGCCGACCCAGAACACGCGACCGTAGCTGTCGCTTTCGCTGTAGTCGATCAGGTGCTGGGTGATGCCGAATCCGGCGGCGTTATCGAGAAAGCCGAAGCCGGAAGTGATGCCGCGGTGCTGCAGGTTGGCCTGCGTGTTGTGGAACAGGAACCAGCCGAAGGCGACGACGGCGGCCACGGCGACGACCTGGAAGATCCAGGCGCGGGCCTGCGGATCGCTCAACAGCGAACCGCGCCGCCCGGGAGAGGTTGCTACTGGCATGGGAATTCTCTCGGAAGCCACCCACCTCGACCCGATTCGGGCCGCGGCTCGGGCACGATGGGAACCGCCGCCCGCCAGCGGGCGGCGGAATGCCAGCGATCAGCGCACCGGTGGTGCGTACTGAACGCCGCCCTGATTCCACAAGGCGTTGAGGCCGCGCTCGATCTTCAGTTCGCTGCGGCTGCCGATGTTGCGCTCGAACACCTCACCGTAGTTACCGACTTGCTTGACGATCTGCACCACCCAGTCGCGGGGCAGCTTGAGGTCCTTGCCATATTCCCCTTCGGCGCCCAGCAGGCGGGCGACGTCAGGGTTCTTGGCGGCCTTGACCATCTGCTCGACATTCTTGGAGTCGACCCCCAGTTCCTCGGCGTTGAGCATGGCGAACAGCGTCCAGCGCACGATGTCGAACCATTCCTCGTCGCCCTGACGCACCAGCGGGCCGAGCGGCTCCTTGGAGATGACCTCGGGCAGCACCACGTAATCGTCGGGCTTGGCCAGCTTGATGCGCTGCGCATACAGCTGCGACTGGTCGGAGGTGAGCACGTCGCAGCGGCCGGATTCCAGCGACTTGGCACTTTCGTCCGAGGTGTCGTAGGTGATCGGCGTGTAGGTGTGGTTGTTGGCGCGGAAGTAGTCGGAGAGGTTCAGTTCGGTGGTGGTGCCGGCCTGGATACACACCGTGGCGCCATCCAGCTCCTTCGCGCTGGATACGCCGAGCGACTTGTTCACCAGGAAGCCCTGGCCATCGTAGTAGGTGACGCCGGTGAAGTTCAGCCCCATGGCGGAGTCGCGCGAGCTGGTCCAGGTGGTGTTGCGCGACAGCACGTCGACCTCGCCGGACTGCAGGGCGGTGAAGCGCTCCTTGGCGGTCAGCGGACTGTACTTGACCTTGTCGGCATCGCCGAACACCGCCGCCGCGACGGCCCGGCATACGTCGACGTCAATGCCCAGGTATTTGCCCTGGGCGTCTACATAGGAGAACCCCGGCAAGCCGTCGCTGACCCCGCACTGCACGAAGCCCTTCTTCTTAACCGCATCGAGGGTAGCGCCGGCCTGGGCCGCGCCAGCCGCCCCCAGCAGCGAGACGGCGCTCAGAACGGCCATCATGGATTTGAGCCTTTTCATTCGAACCTCCGGTTGCTTTTGTTGTGTTGGATTCTCGGCACACACCATTCCCTGTGTTGTTCGAACGACCGAATGGCGGCGGTGGGCAGTGATCCGTGCAAACCTTGAACATGCAGTCTAGTTGGCAAACTCAGCCCGACCATTCCGCCCCTACGCGATGCGATCGGGTCCGCACTTCCGGCACTGCTGCCAACCCTGCCGAGCAAGGGGCGTACCAGAACAGCGGATACCCCCGAACGCACGGCCGGCGTATCCTTTCCGTCCCGACATCACGCCAGACCCCCGCTGGCACGCCCCCGAACGGGGCATCCGCACCGACCTGGAGCCACCATGACCGAGCCGCTGATCCTCAATCCTCGCCAGCCAGCCGATGCCTGCGTGATCTGGCTGCACGGCCTGGGCGCCGACCGTTTCGATTTCGAACCGGTGGCCGAACAGCTGCAGGAATCCCTGCCGAGCACGCGCTTCGTGCTACCCCAGGCGCCCAGCCAGCCGGTGACCATCAACGGCGGCTGGTCGATGCCCAGCTGGTACGACATCCTGAGCATGGGCGCCGATGGCCGCACCATCGACAAGGCTCAGCTGGAGGCGTCCGCACAGCGGGTGATCGGGTTGATCGAGGCCCAGCGCGACAGCGGCATCGATCCGTCGCGCATCTTCCTGGCCGGCTTTTCCCAGGGGGGCGCCGTGGTGCTGCACACCGCGTTCCTGCGTTGGCAGGGTCCGCTGGGCGGCGTGCTGGCGCTCTCGACCTACGCGCCCACCTTCGAACCCTCGCTGCAGCTGGATGCCGGACGCGACAACTTGCCGGTGCTCTGCGTGCATGGCAGCCGTGACGAGGTGGTGCCCCGCGTTCTGGGGCGCGCCGCCCATGACTTCCTCGCCGCGCGAGGCGTTCCCGTGCGCTGGCACGAGTACCCGATGGGCCATGAGGTCTGCCTGGCCGAAATCGAAGCCATCGGCCAATGGCTGCAGGAACGCTTGTCCTGAAACGCGGCCGGGGGACGCATGCCGGGCAGCGGCGTCGAGTACCGAACACCCGCGCACCGGCCTTGCCCCTGGCGGCCGGGATGACACCGGGTCTGCGGGGTGCGTTCGAGAACGCGGTCCCGCCAGCCCCGGCATGGCCCTTCGCCCAAGGAGCGTCTTGCTTTACACTGCCGGCGTTCATTCCTTAACCACCGATCGAGATCACCGTGCTCAAGGCACTCAAGAACATTTTCAAGAAGGGTGAAGAGCCCACCACTCCGCCCACTGCGACCCCCACCGTTCCCGAGCGCCAGCGCGCCACCGACGGCCAGGCGCCGCGTGACAAGACTCCCCGTCCGCCCCGCGACGACACCCGCACCAGCCGCCCGCCGCGCGCCGCCAGGAGCGAACAGCCCAAGCCGCAAGCGCCGGAAGCCGACAAGCCCCGCCGCGAGCGTCCGCCGCGCAAGCCCAAGGCGCCCGTCGCGTCCTGGAACCTGGAGGACTTCAAGGTCGAGCCGGTCGAAGGCAAGACCCGCTTCCATGACTTCCCGCTGGCCCCGGAACTGATGCATGCCATCCATGATCTGGGCTTCACCTACTGCACGCCGATCCAGGCGCAGGTGCTGGGTCACACCCTCAAGGGCAAGGATGCCATCGGCCGCGCCCAAACCGGCACCGGCAAGACTGCCGCGTTCCTGGTGTCCACCATCACCCAGCTGCTGCAGACCCCGCCGCCGAAAGAGCGCTACATGGGCGAACCGCGCGCGCTGATCATTGCGCCGACCCGCGAGCTGGTGGTGCAGATCGCCAAGGACGCCGAGGACCTGACCAAGTACACCGGCCTGAACGTGATGAGCTTCGTCGGCGGCATGGACTTCGACAAACAGCTCAAGGGCCTGGAGAAGCGCTTCTGCGACATCCTGGTAGCCACCCCCGGCCGCCTGCTGGACTTCCACCAGCGCGGCGAGGTGCACCTGGACATGGTCGAGGTCATGGTGCTCGACGAAGCCGACCGCATGCTGGACATGGGCTTCATTCCCCAGGTACGGCAGATCATTCGCCAGACGCCATTCAAGGGCGAGCGCCAGACCCTGCTGTTCTCCGCCACCTTCACCGACGACGTGATGAACCTGGCCAGCCAGTGGACTGTCGATCCGGCCATCGTCGAGATCGAGCCGGAAAACGTGGCCAGCGAGACCGTCGAACAGCACGTCTACGCCGTGGCCAGCAAGGACAAGTACAAGCTGCTCTACAACCTGGTCACCCAGAACGACTGGAGCCGGGTGATGGTGTTCGCCAACCGCAAGGACGAGGTGCGCCGCATCGAGGAACGCCTGACCCGCGACGGCGTGAGCGCCGCGCAAATGTCCGGCGACGTGCCGCAGCACAAGCGCATCAAGGTCCTGGAGGGCTTCCGCGAGGGCAAGATCCGCGTGCTGGTGGCCACCGACGTGGCCGGCCGTGGCATCCACATCGACGGCATCAGCCACGTGATCAACTTCACCCTGCCGGAAGTGCCGGACGACTACGTGCACCGTATCGGCCGCACCGGCCGCGCCGGTGCCAGCGGCACCTCGATCAGCTTCGCCGGCGAGGACGACGCCTTCGCCCTGCCGCCCATCGAGGCGCTGATCGGCCGCAAGATCCAGTGCGAAATGCCACCGGACGAGCTGCTCAAGCCGGTGCCGCGCAAGCACTGAGCTCCGCCGACAGGGCTGCCGACCTCCGGCCCGCCCTGTCCTGCTGCCGCGTTGATGCAGGTCAGACCGCCGGTCGGCGGGTGAGATATCATTGCGCTGCTATCGATTGCCGGAGAATTCTCGTGGAAAGCCTTCATTGGATGTTGTTGTTGATCGTCACCGGCTTCCTGCTGCTGGGTTTCGGCTTCAATTTTCGTGACCATATGGTCGGCGTCTGCCTGATGGCCATGGGCATCGTGGTCACCCTGTCCACCGTGCTGCTCAAGCTCTACACCGTCCTCTACTGATCCCAGCGCGCTGCGGCCTGCTGGTCGCTGTCGCGGCCCTCGACCCAGCGGACGCCTTCGGCGGTGTCCTCGCGCTTCCAGAACGGCGCGCGGGTCTTCAGGTAATCCATGATGAAGTCGCAGGCGGCGAACGCCGCCTGCCGATGCGCGCTGGCGGTGCCGACGAAGACGATCGGCTCGCCCGGGGTCAGCGCGCCGACCCGGTGCAGCACCTCGACCTGCAGCAGCGGCCAGCGCGCCTCGGCCTCGGTGACGATCTTCGCCAGCGCCTTCTCGGTCATCCCCGGGTAATGCTCCAGGTACATGCCGGCCACGTCCTGGCCGTCGTTGTAGTCCCGCACATAGCCGACGAAGCCGACCACCGCGCCGATGCCCAGCTGGGCGGCATGCAGCGCGTTGAGCTCGGCACCCGGATCGAAAGATGCAGTCTGCACGCGAACGCTCATCTCAACCTCCGGTGACCGTGGGGAAGAAGGCCACCTCGTCGCCGTCCTCCAGGGGTTCGTCGAGCCCGCACAGCTCCTGGTTGCGCGCGCACATCAGGTTGCGCTCGGCCAGCACCGCCCAGGCGCCGCCGCGGGCGAGCAGGTGATCGCGCAGCGCACCGAGGGTGGCGAAGCCGTCCTGCCAGTCCAGTTGCTCGCCGTCGCTGCCCAGCGCCTCACGGTAGCGGGCGAAATACTGCAGGCGAATCATGGGGTGTCCTCCGTTGCGCGCCGGTAGTGGCCGCTCTTGCCGCCGGCCTTCTCCAGCAGGCGCACCTGCTCGATGGTCATGTCCTTGTCGACGGCCTTGCACATGTCGTAGATCGTCAGCGCGGCGATGCTGGCGGCGGTCAGCGCCTCCATCTCCACGCCGGTCTGCCCGGCCAGCTTGCAGCGCGCCTCGATGCGCACGCAGTCCTCGCCCTCGGCCATCAGCTCCACCTTCACGCCGGTGAGCAGCAGCGGGTGGCACAGCGGGATCAGTTCGTGGGTCTTCTTGGCCGCCTGGATGCCGGCGATGCGCGCCACGGCGAACACATCACCCTTGGGGTGGCCGCCCTGCTGGATCAGCGCCAGGGTCGCGGGACGCATGCGCACCCGCGCCTCGGCCACTGCCTCGCGGAAGGTCACCGCCTTGTCGGTGACATCCACCATGCGGGCGTGGCCCTGATTATCGAGATGGGTCAGGCTCATCGCATTCTCCTCGGAACGAGGGGCCATTCTACCCGCCACCCCGGTGGTGGGCTTGCGCCTGGTCAAGCTTCGCTAAGCCACCAGGCGCGCCTTGCGGTGCGTTGGTGGATCGGTAAAGCGCGATCCACCCTACGAATACATGCATGTTCGGCCAGTCCGTAGGGTGGACAACGTTTTCCTTGTCCACCATCGCGCCGGCACGGCGCGCCTCGGCGGAGCGTCGGTGGATCGGTAAAGCGCGATCCACCCTACATGTTCGCCTCCGCATACTCGGCCAGCACCGAGCGCGGCACGCCCTGCAGGGTGATGTGCACGCCATGGGCGAAGTCCTTGAAGCGCTCGGTCAGGTAGGTGAGCCCGGAGCTGGTGGCCGACAGGTATGGCGTGTCGATCTGCGCCAGGTTGCCCAGGCATACCACCTTGGTGCCGCTGCCGGCGCGGGTGATGATGGTCTTCATCTGGTGCGGCGTGAGGTTCTGGCACTCGTCGATCAGCAACAGGCTCTGCTGGAAGCTGCGCCCACGGATGTAGTTGAGCGACTTGAACTGCAGCGGCACGCGCTGCAGGAGGTAGTCGACACTGCCCGGCGTGCTTTCGTCCTCCATGTGCAGGGCCTCCAGGTTGTCGGTGATGGCGCCCAGCCAGGGCTCCATCTTCTCCGCCTCGGTGCCGGGCAGAAAGCCGATGTCCTCGTCCAGCCCCTGCACGCTGCGCGTGACGATGATGCGCCGGTAGCGCTTGCTGACCATGGTCTGTTCGATGGCCGCGGCCAGCGCCAGGATGGTCTTGCCGGAACCGGCGGCCCCGGACAGGTTGACCAGGTGAATGTCCGGATCGAGCAGCGCATAGAGCGCCAGCGCCTGGTAGATGTCGCGCGGCTGCAGGCCCCAGGCTTCCAGGCCGAGCAGCTTGTCCTGGTACAGATCGAGGATCAGCAGCTCGTCGCCGTCGATGTGCTTGATCCAGCCGACGAAGCCCTGCTCGTCGAGGATGAATTCGTTGAGATTCACCGCCGGCAGGTTGCCGGTCAGCCGCACCCGGTGCCAGGTGCGGCCCAGCTCCTGGCGGGTTTCCACCTTGCCGACCCGCTCCCAGAATGAGCCGGAAAGGGTGTGATAGCCGCGCGACAGCAGGCTGATATCATCCACCAGCTGGTCGGTCTGGTAATCCTCGGCGGCGATGCCGCAGGCGCGCGCCTTGAGGCGCATGTTGATGTCCTTGCTGACCAGCACCACATCCCGCTCCGGCTGGCGCTGACTCAGGTCGAGGAGCTGGTTGATGATGCGGTTGTCGTTGATGGTTTCCGGCAGTGGGCTCTGCTGCGCCGACGGGCGATTCATCAGGATCGACAGGCTGCCCCGTGGCCCGCTCTTGCCACGCTGGATCGGCACTCCGTTCTCTACCTGCTCGGGCGTGGCCTCGCCCAGCGTCCGGTCGATCAGGCGAATCGCCTGTCGGCATTCGGCCGCCGTGCTGTGCTTGCCCGTTTTCAGGCGATCCAGCTCCTCCAGCACCGTCATGGGGATGGCGACCTGATGCTCCTGGAAATTCAGCAGCGCATTGGGGTCGTGGATCAGCACGTTGGTGTCGAGGACATAGAGGATCGGTTTCGCGTGGTCATCCATTGGCAATCACCTTTGCTGACGGGGACAGGCGGCAGTCGCCGTCCTGCTTGCCCAGGGAAAGGATAGTCCCGCGTCCTGCTCGTTCCCGCCGGACCTGCCCGCTGGTCAAGCAAGAGACGGGCCGCTGTCGATAGTCACCGGCGCGGATGACAGTTCCGTGTCCGGCCTGCCCGCCAATGGTGCCGATAGGTGGAGTCGTGACCCGATGCTCCCTACAATCGCCCGCAACGTTTCCGGAGACCTGCCCATGCTGCTGGTGATATCCCCCGCCAAGACCCTCGATTACGACACGCCGCCGGCAACCGAGCGCTACACGCTGCCCGAGCACCTGGACCACAGTCAGGTGCTGATCGAGCAGCTGCGCGAGTACTCTCCGCAGCAGATCGCCGAGCTGATGCACCTGTCCGACAAGCTGGCCGCGCTCAACGTCGCGCGCTTCGGCAGCTGGCAGCCGGACTTCACCCCGGCGAACGCCAAGCAGGCGCTGCTGGCCTTCAAGGGCGATGTGTACACCGGCCTGAATGCCGAGGACTTCAGCGAAGAGGATTTCGCCTTCGCCCAGGACCACCTGCGCATGCTCTCCGGCCTGTACGGCGTGCTGCGACCGCTGGACCTGATGCAGCCCTATCGGCTGGAGATGGGTACCCGGCTGGCCAACGCCCGCGGCAAGGACCTATATGCCTTCTGGGGCGAGCGCATCAGCGGCTGGCTGAACGAAGCGCTGGCCGCCCAGGGCGACGAGGTGCTGCTCAACCTGGCCTCCAACGAATACTTCGGCGCCGTGCAGCGCAAGGCGCTCAAGGCACGGGTGATCGACACCGAGTTCAAGGACCTGAAGAACGGCCAGTACAAGATCATCAGCTTCTACGCCAAGAAGGCGCGCGGCCTGATGGCGCGCTATGTGATCAGGGAGCGCATCGTTGATCCCGAGCGCCTCAAGGCTTTCGATTACCAGGGTTATCGCTTCAGCGCGGAGCAATCCGGCGCCGACAAGCTGGTGTTCCTGCGCGACCATCCCGAAGACTGATGCGGAGCCTTCCATGAAGCCCTGGATTCTCGGCCTGACCGGCGGCATCGGCAGCGGCAAGAGCGCCGCCGCCGCCCATTTCATCCAGCTGGGCATCGACCTGGTGAACGCCGACCAGGCCGCGCGCTGGGTGGTGGAGCCCGGCCGCCCGGCGCTGGCGCAGATCGCCGACCATTTCGGAGCGGACATCCTGCAGGCCGACGGCAGCCTGGACCGCGCCGCGCTGCGCGCGCGCATCTTCCAGGACGCCGGGGAGCGCCGCTGGCTGGAACGCCTGCTGCATCCGCTGATTCGCCAGGAAATCATCGAGGTGCTGGCCCGCGCCACCTCGCCCTATGCGATCCTCGAATCACCGCTGCTGATCGAGTCCGGCCAATCCCAACTCTGCCAGCGCGTGCTGGTGATCGACGTGCCCGAGGCCGTGCAGATCAGCCGCACCGTCTCGCGCGACGGCAACGACGAGGCGCAGGTACGCGCCATCATGGCTGCCCAGGCCAGCCGCGAGGAACGCCTGGCCAAGGCCGACGACGTGATCGTCAATGACCGCGACCTGGCCTGGCTGCAACAGGAAGTCGAACGCCTGCACCGCTTTTACCTGACCCTGCGTGGAGGCCAGCCCCAATGCACAAACCTTTAATCGTCAAATGCCCGACCTGCGGCGCCCCGGTGGAATGGACCCCGGCGACGCCGACTCGGCCGTTCTGCTCGGAGCGCTGCAAACTGATCGACCTCGGCGCCTGGGCGGCGGAAGAACACGCCATCCCCGGCGACCCGCTGAACGACGAACTGTTCTCCGAGGACCTGGACAAGCATTCGTAGGGTGGACAACGTCTTTCTTGTCCACCAGGGCAACCGCGCCGTGGCCGACGCGGCCGAAAGCGCCGACCGCCCTTGTATCTCGACTACCGACCTTTTTGAGGCGATAGTCCCCGACTGATCATCGGGGGAAGGGAGTGCAAGACGCGACCGCCCTAGGGCTTCGAGCCTGCGACGTAGAGAGTTCTGCCCCCTTCCACACTCATCCGCCAAGTCCGAACGGTATCCAGGGCCTGCCCGTGGCGTGAGCTCGCA
Organism: Pseudomonas flexibilis; assembly: GCF_000806415.1. Lineage (NCBI taxonomy): Bacteria > Pseudomonadati > Pseudomonadota > Gammaproteobacteria > Pseudomonadales > Pseudomonadaceae > Pseudomonas > Pseudomonas flexibilis. The sequence continues at coordinate 40 of NZ_JTAK01000002.1, read as the reverse complement.
TAAGCAAGGTTGGACCGGATGCAGTGATGATCCTGTCATC